>NZ_JAUFQE010000002.1:2466077-3699116 GCF_030409755.1 Vibrio lentus | reverse complement strand
TACTTATTGAGCGTTCCTTTTAGTAAGGAGCCTCTCTAAGTGGACGGCCATTCTAGCGAATTGGGTTCCAGTGTCAAACACTTTTTCCAGCTAATTTTTCAAAGCATCTTAAATGCTTAATGTCGTCTCGTTACTTAGTTCAAACCGCTTGGTTATCCCGGGCAACGGAGGCGCATTATAGAGAGAATCCCCCTTTGCACAAGACCAAAAACGAAAAAAAACCGCCGTAGGCGATCGTTCGGACACTATTTACACAAAGCGTTCAAAATAGGTACGATTAAGCCTTGATTTCGGCTAATCGTACCTATTATTCATAGTTTGATTATTGGTGAGCAATAATTCGGTCGTTATTCACTAATAGCTGCACTTTCTTCTCTGGATTTATTTTTCCAGCCAGTATTGCTTTCGCTAACGGGTTCTCAACAGTTTGTTGAATTGCTCTTTTAAGAGGCCTTGCACCATATACAGGGTCAAAACCAACTTGAGAGATTAGCTTAAGCGCTTTTTCTGAAACTTCGAGTTCATAACCATTATCTTCCATTCGCTTTTTCAAATGATCAAGCTGAATCGCGGCAATTGACTCGATGTGCTCTTGGCCTAATGGATGGAACACGACACTTTCATCAACTCGATTCAAAAACTCAGGTCGGAAATGTTTACCTACCACTTCCATAACCTCATTTTTAATGCCTTGGTAATCCAATGTATTAAAGTTCTCTTGAATACGAGTTGAACCTAGGTTCGATGTCATGATTACCACGGTATTTCTAAAATCGACGGTGCGACCTTGTCCGTCAGTTAATCGTCCATCATCTAAAACCTGCAATAGAATATTGAACACATCTGGGTGAGCTTTCTCTACCTCATCAAGCAGAATGACAGAATAAGGTTTTCGACGAACGGCTTCGGTTAAGTACCCACCTTCCTCATAACCCACATAACCAGGGGGAGCACCAACTAAACGAGCAACAGAGTGTTTTTCCATAAACTCAGACATATCGATACGCACCATCGCATCTTCACTATCGAACATAAAGTTCGCTAATGTTTTACACAGTTCCGTTTTACCGACACCTGTTGGCCCTAAAAACAAGAACGAACCAATCGGCTTATTCGGATCAGACAAGCCAGCACGGCTACGACGAATCGCATTCGATACTACTTCGACCGCTTCCGCTTGACCGATAACTCGCTTATGCAGAACACCTTCCATTTTCAGAAGCTTCTCTTTTTCTGCTTCTAGCATTTTAGAAACAGGAATACCGGTTTGCTTTGAAAGGACATCGGCAATCTCAGCGTCAGTCACCTTGTTACGCAACAAGGTCATTTCTTGCATTTCAGCTTGAGTCGCGAGATCTAACTGCTTCTCCAATTCTGGGATTCGTCCATATTGCAATTCAGACATACGGTTAAGGTCACCAGCACGTCGTGCAAAATCCATATCCATTCGAGCTTGTTCTAGCTCTGATTTAATATGTTGCGTACCAGACAGCGCCGCTTTTTCAGCATTCCAAACTTCTTCAAGCTCTGCGAAATCACGTTCTTTCTCAGAAAGTTCGCTTTGTAGAGTGCGCAGGCGTTTTTCACTGGCCTCATCATTTTCATTCGTCAGAGCTTGCTGTTCGATCTTCAACTGAATGATTTTTCGCTCTAACTTATCTAATGACTCGGGCTTTGAATCTATCTGCATTCGAATACTCGAAGCCGCTTCATCAATGAGATCAATCGCCTTATCTGGTAACTGACGATCTGAAACGTATCGGTGAGATAGCGTTGCCGCAGCTACGATAGCAGGATCGGTAATTTCTACATGATGGTGAAGTTCATAACGCTCTTTCAAACCACGAAGAATGGCAACTGTGTCTTCAACGGTTGGTTCATCGACGATCACTTTTTGGAATCGACGCTCTAACGCAGGGTCTTTCTCTATATATTGTCGGTATTCATCGAGCGTTGTTGCGCCGACACAGTGCAGTTCACCACGAGCTAATGCCGGTTTCAGCATATTACCCGCATCCATAGAGCCTTCGCCTTTACCTGCGCCGACCATCGTATGAATTTCATCGATAAAGAGAATGACATTGCCTTCTTCTTTCGATAATTCATTAAGCACTGATTTTAGACGCTCTTCGAATTCACCACGATACTTAGCACCGGCTACCAATGAGCCCATATCCAATGAAAGAACTCGTCGACCTCTTAAGCCTTCAGGAACTTCATTATTGATAATACGCTGAGCCAAACCTTCGACAATCGCGGTTTTACCCACACCGGGCTGACCGATAATGACAGGGTTGTTCTTAGTACGACGTTGAAGGACTTGAATCGTGCGACGAATTTCATCATCACGACCAATCACAGGATCTAGCTTGCCTTGCTCTGCTCGCTCGGTCAGATCAATGGTGAACTTCTCTAAAGCTTGGCGTCTATCTTCCGCATTCGGGTCATCAACCTTTTGACCACCACGAACTTGCTCGATAGCTTGAGATAGTTTTTGCTCAGTAAGGCCTAACTCTTTAAGTAAGTTACCTAGAGGTCCTTTGTCTTCTATTGCAGCGAGTAGGAATACTTCTGAAGATATGTAACTGTCTTGACGCTTTTGCGCGACCTTGTCACATAGGTTGAATAGCGTTCCCATTGCGTTAGAAAGCTGAACATCACCGCCGATACCGCTTACTTTCGGCACTCGGTCTAATATTTCGCTTAATTTAGAACGCAATTGAACAACATCAATATTCAACATGGTGAGCAATGGACGAATCGCACTGCCATCTTGATTAAGCAAAGACACCATTAGGTGTACAGGTTCTATATATTGGTGATCACGACCTAATGCGAGCGACTGAGCATCAGATATCGCAATTTGGAATTTACTAGTGAATCGATCGAGACGCATGCCAACCTTCCTACTCTTAGATATGTTTATCTTATGGTTAGAAGATGGATACGGTAACGCAGATTTTCAAGGGATAAGGATGAAGAATAGAGCTGATATGAAAATATAAATGAACTGGATGAGTGGTTATGCTAGTCAGAGATTACTCTAACCAAATAAATGTCGCCTGACGTCCAGTAATACCATCACGACGATAAGAATAGAAAGCATCTGAATCGGCGTATGTACATAGATTCGAATCTGTCACCGAAGTCACGCCAACTTTCATTAGTCGTTGAGTCGCAAGTTGAGACATGTTTGCTAACCACTTGCCGGGTTCAGATTTAGCTTTAAATGCTAATTTCGCTTGAGGGTCAAAACGAACAAAAGCGTCCAACACATCGTTGCCAACCTCAAACGCATCTTTACCAATAGCAGGACCAAGCCAAGCAATGATCTGATTATCTGAATCTAGGTTTGAAAACTTTGCGACGGCATTTTCAATAATGCCACCAGCAAGACCACGCCAACCCGCATGAACAGCAGCAACTTGAGTGCCTTTGGTATCGGTAAGGATGACTGGTAAGCAATCGGCTGTCATCGCAGAACACACAACACCCTTTACAGTGGTAAATGCACCATCCGCATCAAGCACATTCGCTATAGGTTCTAAAACTGTAACGACATCCGTTGAGTGAGTTTGATTTAGCCATACCGGAGCCGTGGGCATCTTAGATTGTTGCTTTAGCCATGTTCGATTACTTTCAACAAGTAAAGCATCATCCCCAACGTGCATACCAAGGTTTAACCCTTGATAAGCACCTGTAGAACAACCATCAAAACGAGTCGAAGCAAATGCTTTCACGTTTTTTGGTGCATTCCAGTCAGGGATGATCATTGACACGATTAAATGTCGTCTTCTATGTTTTCGCGAGCATCAACACGCAACGCTTCAGCCATCACAACCATGTCATTTGGCACAGGTGCATGGAACTCAACTTCTTCACCAGTAATCGGGTGAACAAACTTCAGCATAACCGCGTGTAGCGCTTGGCGATCAAAAGAACGAATCATTGTCGTTAGCTCTTCAGATGCACCTTTTGGAATACGAGCACGACCACCATACGCAATATCACCTAACAGCGGGTGCTGAAGGTATGACATGTGAACACGGATTTGGTGAGTACGACCTGTTTCTAGACGCAGACGAATACGAGTGTGTTCGCGGAAGTGCTCAGCAACACGGTAGTGAGTTACCGCAGGCTTACCCAGTTCATTAACGTCCATTAAGGTTCGCTTAGTAGCATGACGGCTAATGCCTTTCTCAACCACACCACCCGCTGTCATTTTACCGATAGCAATTGCCTCGTATTCACGAGTAATACGACGTTTAGCAAGAGCACGTACAAGACGAGTTTGAGCTGGAACCGTTTTAGCCACAACCATAAGACCAGTTGTGTCTTTATCCAGACGGTGCACAATACCCGCACGAGGTACTTCAGCAATCTGAGGGTAATGGAAAAGCAATGCGTTTAGTATGGTTCCATCCGGCGTACCTGCACCTGGGTGTACAACCAGATCGCGAGGTTTATTGATAACCAATAAATCATCATCTTCATAGACAATGTCTAACGGAATATCTTGTGCTTCCCAGCGCTCTTCATCCGCAAGCTCTGCTTGTAAGATGATCGCTTCACCGCCCAAAACTATGGTGCGCGGTTTAGTGATAACTTCGCCATCCACTTGGATTTTGCCGTCAAGAAGCCACTCTTTAATACGAGAGCGAGAAAAATCGGTAAATAGTTCAGCGACAGCTTGGTCTAAACGTTGACCTAACTGGCTGCTTTTTACTGTGTCTGTTAATGTTATCTGCTGAGCCATATCGAACTTTTTTAAAAACCGTGAGACTAATACCCATTAGTATGGATAAAATAGAATAATTGCATCATTGTATCTGTTACTGGTTAGAAAGTAACGGAAGCTTACGAAATATTTAATTCAAGGAATCGACGCCTGACATGAAACACCTTACTTTATCGGGTCTATTAGCCGTATCACTCTTAGTTGGTTGTTCAAGTAGTGAAGAAATAGTACCGGATGTACCGCCATCGGTTCTTTACTCTGACGCCCAAGAATCACTGCAGAGTGGTAGCTGGCTTTCTGCAATCGAAAAGCTAGAAGCCCTAGACTCTCGTTACCCATTCGGCGCCTATTCTGAACAAGTACAACTCGATCTGATTTACGCGTACTACAAAAATGATGACTTGGCATTAGGCCTTGCCACCATTTCACGATTCCTACGCTTAAACCCTACTCATGAAAAACAGGATTGGGTTCTTTACATGCGTGGCCTGACACACATGGCTCAAGATCGAAACTTCATGCACGATATTTTTAATATCGATCGTAGTGACCGAGATCCAGAACCAGTAAAACTTGCGTTTGCTGATTTCAAACGACTGTTAGAACGTTTCCCTGCAAGCCCATACGCTGAAGATGCACAAAAACGCATGTTCGCACTGAAAAACCGCCTAGCGGAGTATGACTTAGCAACCGCTGATTTCTACCTGCGTCGCGAAGCGTGGATTGCAGCTATAAACAGAACACAAGAGTTGCAAAAGACTTACCCAGACACCATTGCTGCGCGTAAATCTCTGAAAATACAGTTAGAAGCCTACGAGCAGCTTGGACTAGAAGACGCTGTGAAAAGAACAGAAGCCTTGATTGAGCTCAACCCACTGCCCTAGTCAGCGAATCACACTCGTCGTTAACTAAAACAATCACTTCAAAATCGCGCTAATTTATTAGCGCGATTTTTTTTGAACTTCGTCTGGTAAACTTGATGAATGGCAGCATAAGCAGTATCTTCAATAGATAACTTTTAACAAAACATCAACATGGAGTGTGGATGTGAGCAGGATGTTATTATTTATCTGGATCGGGTTATTTAGCCAACTTTCCAACGCATTAGAACTGTCCCCATTGAGCAATCAGCCTTATATGGGAGACTTAGATGTACTCAAAACAAAAGGAACAGTGAGAGTATTGGTATCGGCTGATCTGGGCTTTTACTACATAGAAGATGGCAAGCCAAAAGGCATTGTGGCAGAAATGCTCTATCACTTTGAGAAAAGCCTTCGTAAGAAACACCCCTATCTCAATGTGCAGATCATTCCGGTTCAGCGAGATGATCTTCTTCCTTCATTAGAATCCGGATACGGTGATGTCGCGGTAGCAAACCTAACCATTACTGATAAGCGGTTACAGGTGATCGACTTTTCAGATCCCATGATTAAAGATGGTAAAGAACTCATTATCACTGGAAAAAATTCAGAACCTCTCACCGAAATCAAGCAGTTGAGCGGTAAAGAAGTATGGATCCGCGCGAGCTCTAGCTACTTCGAGAGTGTGCAAAAAGTGAATATGGAGCTTAATGAACTCGGGTTGCCACCATTACATGTCCACTTTATTGAAGAATCTCTCCAAGATTACGAACTGATAGAACTGGTTAATCAGGGATATATACAAGGCACTATTCTAGATAGCCATAAAGCAAAATTATGGACGGATGTAATGGAAAACATTCAGATCCATAGCGATTTACCTTTGCGAGAGGATGGTCAAATAGCTTGGGCACTGAGAAAAGACAGCCCTCTTCTCAAAAAAGAAATCAACAAGTACGTTAAGAAAGCCCGCACAGGTACTTTACTGGGTAACGTGATCTACCAAAAATATATCGATAATACGCGTTGGTTAGGTCGAGCTCTCAATCCAAACAAAGTCGACAGAGTTGCCAAGCTCGCTGACGTATTTGAGAAGTACTCCAGCAAGTACGAATTTGATCCTTTAATGATGTCTGCTCAAGGGTTCCAGGAGTCAGGGCTCGATCAGAGTCAAGTCTCTCATCGTGGGGCGATTGGCGTCATGCAGGTTTTACCAAGTACGGCCAAAGACAAAAACGTTAATATCAAAAATATTCATAAAGTGGATAACAACATCCATGCCGGCGTGAAATATATGCGTTTTATCAAAGACCGATATTTTAATGACCCTGCCATAACGGCTGACAACCAGATCTATTTTACGTTGGCGTCTTACAACGCAGGCCCAGCTAAAATCAGAAAAATGAGATACCTCGCGAAGAAGAAAGGCTACAACCCTAACGTCTGGTTTAAAAACGTCGAAATCGTCACGCGTAAGTATGTCAGTAAAGAACCCGTCACGTATGTCGCCAACATCAATCGCTACTTTGTTATTTATAAACAATTGGCGGCGATTAATGCCACTCGAGAGAACGGAACAGCAAGGCTACTGCAAACCAACGATTAGCCGCTGTTTGTCATTATGAGCTTAAGCAGTAAACGCCCAAGACAGGACTAAAAGCACAAAAGCCGCATAAGGAAACTTATGCGGCTTTTGTTTATCAAATTCGGATCGTTCTTTGGTGTGACTTAAATCACGAAAGTATATTGCGTGAATTTTCATCAAGCACTTTCAAAAAGCTGTAGGACGCCCCTAAAAACTGGTTTAATTTTTAGTGAAGCCTTGCCTCCAACTTATCGTTTTTCATAGGGATAACAAGCATTTTTCGACAAAAAGATACCAAGACTTGCGTGAGATCACATTTGATTTTAATGCTTATCCCACCCAATCAAAACAAGATCCAGATCACATTCTTTATTCCTAAAAGTCGTAATCTGAAGTTAACCCATGAGGGATACAACAGAGGAAAACTTCTATGAAAATGAACATCACTGGTAAAAACATCGACATTACCTCTGCAATCCGTGATCACATAGAAAGCAAATTTAAAAAGCTGGATAAATGGCAAGTAGACATCATTGGCTGCCAAGCGAGCTTTAGCGAAGAACCAAACAAGAAGAAAAAATTTGAAGCCGTACTAACGGTACCAAAAGGCCAACTTGTTGCTTCATCAATTCATGACGACCTCTACGTGGCTATCAACGAAGTAGAACAAAAACTAGAGCGTCAACTCAACAAGCTACGCCATAAACCAGAAGCGCGTCGCGCTGAAAAGCCTGAAATTGAAGAGCTAGAAGCTGAAGTAGAATAGGGAAAGAGAACAGATTAAAAAATAGCGCCTCAGGGCGCTATTTTTTTGCTTGACGCTCGTAGCTCGCTTGCTTATTGTGTTTAAACATTCATAAAACAATCACTTTTTATGCACTCTCAATCTTTGTTTATTTTTGACTTCTTTTTTCTTCCGTAAATCGGAGGCTGAGTCGTTTTAGAAAAACAAGTCAAAAACGAACAAGAAGCCTCCCACACAAGGGAGGCTTTTTTATAAGGACACATTTATGACTGACCGCTCAATTTCACTGGATGATATCCGCCTTCGTCTCAATGATTTAGATGACGAACTGCTGAGTTTACTTTCAGAACGTCGCAAACTCAGTATCGAAGTTGCGAAAAGTAAAGTGGAGACATCAAAACCTGTACGCGATGCCGTTCGTGAGCAGCAGCTTCTGGTTAAGCTAATTAACAACGGTAAAGATAAATACGAGCTTGATGCGCAGTACATCACTAAGCTGTTTCATACCATCATTGAAGATTCGGTTCTGCTGCAACAGTCATACCTACAAAATCTGGCGAACCCACAAAGCCGTAAGCCATTGGCTCGCGTTGCGTTCTTGGGTTCTAAAGGTTCATATTCGCATCTTGCTAGCCGTGAATACTTCAGCCGCAAGAATATGGAATTGATAGAGCTTAACTGCAATCATTTCAAAGAAGTCGCATCGACGGTGGAATCTGGTCATGCAGATTATGGTGTGCTGCCTATTGAGAACACCAGTTCAGGTTCAATCAACGAAGTTTACGATCTTCTACAACACACAACACTCTACATCGTGGGTGAACTGTCTCAGCCTATTGAACACTGCTTAGTTGCTAAAAGTGATATTCGATTAGAAAACATTAAGACGCTTTATTCGCATCCACAACCTCATCAGCAATGCAGTGAGTTCTTGAGTCGCCTTAAAGGTGTCAGCCTTGAATCTTGTGCAAGCACCGCTGACGCAATGAAGAAAGTGAAAGAGCTGGATAGTGATGATGTAGCAGCCATTGGTAACGCTTCAAGTGGCAAACTGTATGGGCTTCAAGCAATTCAAGGTAACATTGCCAATCAAACAGAGAACCACACTCGCTTCATCGTTGTGGCGCGTAAAGCGGTAGAAGTCTCGACTCAGATTCCAGCGAAAACGACACTCATCATGTCGACCTCTCAAGAAGCAGGCTCTTTGGTTGAAACCCTACTGATTCTGCAACGCTTGGGCATCAATATGACGAAACTAGAATCTCGTCCAATTATGGGGAACCCATGGGAAGAGATGTTCTACGTTGATTTAGAAGCACACTTGAATGCGGATAACATGCAGCAAGCGATCACGGAACTGACGGCCATTACTCGTCACTTAAAAGTGCTAGGCTGCTACCCAAGTGAGAACATTAAAGCGACTCAAGTTAAGTTGTCGTAAGTTTAGGTTGCCAAAAGCAATGCGCCTACCATAGGCCAAACAGTAAAAGTTACCGCAAACGGAATAACAATCGAACGAAACAATAGGCAGAAATACGTATTGTGGGTGTTAAATTGTTATTCCGTTCACTGTCTCTTCACACCCGCCTCCTAAAATTATCACCAACATAACACCTCTCGCTAATCACACTTTTATCAATAAAGACAAAACCTTATTGCCTTCACAGGAAATCATCTAACAACGTGTAATTAATAGCGAGCTATCAACAAGTAACATAAACTTACGCACAAAATTATAAATAGTGTTGTATGTAACAATGAAGCTCAGTACTAAAATATTACTTCTAATAGCCCCTGTTATACTGATTAGTACCGCAGCTTCTAGCTATATCATTTACTCAACGCAGAAAAACAGCTTCATCAAACGCGAAGACAACGTACTGCAACTGAATATGGAAAAGTTGGCTGGGTATTTTCGCCAATCTCGCTCCTTCCTAAATAGTTACTCTTACACGCTCTCTAAAAGCGACTTAGTTCGACGTTATTTTTTAGTTGATGACAATCCGTATCGTGAACTTGAACTGCTCGATAACCTTCGAGAAACCATACAGTTCTTGCAAGATGGTGATGACAGCTTTACTGGATTAGCACTGCTTGATGGTGAACGAAAACTCAGTTATTACGCAGACAATAGTCGTGATGCACTCGCCAAAATGGACCCTAAGATCTTAGAGTTTATTGATCATCAGTATCAAAAAACATTGGAAGAATCGAGTACCAATTACGTCCAAAACTCTCAAGGTGAAGGGATGTTAGTTCACTATGAGGTACTCGATAAAAGAACGGTTTCGCCCTCTATAAGCTACCAACCTAGTGATGTTTTTTTTGTGGTTGTTTCTGTTTCTCTCGATAAATTTAATACATTGAGAAAGCAGATCGAGTTCGACTACCAAACCAGCCTGTTTTTCACGCCAACGGCAGTCTCTTTGGAAAGTGATTTAACTCATTCCGTGAAGCTGGCTCCTGAGCTTTACGCGACGGTCGATCCTGCTCAGTTTCTTTTAAACAATAAGCTCGACTCTATCTGGAATAAACTGAGCCTGTCGTTTGCACTGTCAGCCTTAGTAACGGTTGCCTTACTGCTTATGCTGCTGTCTCGTTGTGTCATTACCCCTATTTCACGGTTAGACCGACAATTACAACAAGTAGAAAAAAAGCAAAGAAAGAACATTGAACGTTTAAAAACGAATGACGAGTTAGGCCGCTTATCGCATCGTTTTTATGACATGTACCAAGAGTTAGATAACACCTATCAACAAACTAAGGTTTTAGCTGAAAATGACCAGCTGACCAAGATCGCCAACCGACGTCAATTCCAAACCTTTGTTGAGCAATCACTCCCCAAAACAAACTCAAAAACATACACGTGGGTACTCTACTTAGATTTAGATAATTTTAAGTTTGTGAACGACAAATATGGCCATCAAGTTGGCGACTCGATCTTAGTTTCTTTCGCTCAACGTATTTCCGAGATCGGCGTTCTATACAAAACGGATTACGATGCCCATTGTATGCCAGCTCGACTCTCTGGTGACGAGTTCGTTATTTACATCAATGCATCGGCTCGCCATGGGAATATCGCTCATAAGTTTTCAGATACATTATTGGCGCCTCTGCAAAAAGGGTTTATCACTGAATCTGGCAACTACCCGATTACGGTCAGTATTGGCATTGCAACTTATCCTAATGACGGCTACTCAATAGAAAAATTGCTCTCAAATGCAGACACTGCGATGTATCAAGCCAAACGAGCAGGTAAGAATCGGTACGCGGATTACTCTTCAGACTTAGACAAAACCATTCAACGACAAGCAAGTATTGAACAGGCTTTGAGACATAAGAACTTTGATGAAGAGTTCAAACTCGTTTATATGCCATACATGGATTCAACAGGAAGTCAGGTCATCGGTGTTGAGGTGCTGTTACGCTGGGAATCGCCACAGCTAGGCTCTGTACCGCCTGATGAGTTTATTCCAATTGCCGAACAAACAGGGTTGTTCGACCTTGTCGATCGTTGGGTAATCCAGCATGCTTTTGCTTCATTCCATAAGCTTCAAGCTCAGTTTGATCATTCGATTCAGCTCTCAATCAATCTGTCTTCAGCAGGAATAGAAACAACTCACCTTGCGGTTTTCATCGGTGAGCACGCCAAGATCAATGGTATTCCGCCGAACTTGATCGATTTCGAAATCACCGAGACCTTCTACTCAAACTCACAGGGGTTTCCATTATTGAACGAGCTCTCTCGAATGGGCTACCGCTTAGCGATTGATGACTTTGGTTCTGGTTACACGTCGATAACCCAGTTGGTTCAATATCCCACTCAAAAAATCAAATTGGATAAGGGCTTTTTAGAAACCTTGATCGAAACAGACAATCAGAACATAGTAAAACCAGTGATAAGTTTGTGCCATGCTCAAGGAAAGAAGGTAACCGCTGAGGGCATCGAAACCAAACGCATGCATCAATGGTTACAAGAGGCGCAGTGCGATATGCTGCAAGGCTACTATTTTGGCAAACCGATGCCACTTGAAGACCTAAGTGATTGGTACAGAGAACATCAATTGCAATTTAACCAACAACAATAAGAACTCATTCATGAAATCCGTAGTCATTGCATCGCTCAACCCAGCAAAAATCAACGCCGTTAAAAGTGCGTTCTTGTCAGCTTTCCCTAATACTGAATTCGAATTCATCGGGGTTAGCGTACCCAGCGGGGTTGCCGATCAACCCATGAGCAATGATGAAACCTATCAAGGTGCAGTGAACCGCGTGAGCAATGCACTCCAAAAGATGCCAAATGCAGACTTTCATGTCGGATTAGAATCTGGAATTGAAGGTAACGTAACCTTTGCTTGGATGATAATTGAAGCAAATGGCCAACGTGGCGAGTCTCGCTCTGCAAGCTTGATGCTGCCACCAGTTGTACTTGATAAGCTCCAGTATGCAAATGAGTTAGGGGATGTGATGGATGAAGTCTTCGGTACAGACAACATCAAGCAAAAAGGTGGAGCGATTGGCCTACTGACACACAACCAACTCTCGCGCAGTTCGGTATACCATCAAGCTTTGATCTTGGCGCTTATCCCTTTCGTTAATCCTGAGCACTTTCCCGCTTAGCTTTCAAAGGCATGGTTTTTCAAAGATTTAAGTTATCTAGTTGAAAGTCTAACCAATACAGCAGAAACAAAAAACGCTAACGGATTGTTAGCGTTTCTATCAAACTTCAGTGCTTAATATGTAAGATCTACTTAAGCAGTAACTCGGCGATGGCCGCTTTCTCTTGTTCGGATTTAGCCTTGAGCTCATTAGAGCCTCTGGTGATCGTCGCAACGCCTACTCCCAGCATTTGACTCACTTGTCGCTGAGACATCTCGCCTTTCATCAATTCACAAAGAATATTAACTCGAGCAACCAAAGCATCGCGTTCATCAGATGTCATCATCATGGTCAACAACAGCTCATGCTGATCTTTCTCAGCGGCTGTTTTTACCAAATCCATTAGTTGTTGCCAATTATCATATTCAGGTTGTGATGCCATATTTCTACACTTACTTTTAAATTCTGACTTTAAAGAGTCGCTTAACGATTGAAAGCGTTCAACACTTTATACCGAAACACTCGATGTAATCCAATGTAAAAAGGCAGTAAGTAGAAATGGTTCGCACTCACTGCCTTTAATATTTACTCAGTTTCGGACAAAGCGCCGAGAGCTTAGTATTTCGTTTTTGCCTCATGAGGCGCTAAAAACGTTCCCTTCTCGCCCAAGATGTCTCGATAGTAAGTCTCAAACATCAAGATGTTCTGAACATATCCACGAGTCTCCTTGAAAGGGATCATTTCGATAAAGGCGTACGCATCTAACTTTTCATCACTGCGTGAACGCCACTGTTTCACTCGGCTCGGACCTGCGTTGTATGCAGCAAAAGCAAAAATACGATTATTATCATATTGAGACAGCAGCCCATCTAGGTAATGACTACCAATCTCAATGTTCTTACTCACATCGTAAAGATCATCGCTACCCTGATACTTAATCTGATGCTTCTTCGCTGTATATTGAGCCGTCTTCGGCATGATTTGCATGATACCGCGAGCCCCAACCGGAGAGCGAGCCTCTGAATCCATTGCACTCTCTTGTCTCGCTAAAGACATCAAAGTGATCGGGTCGATATCGTGCTTTTCAGCATAGAAGTTAAACCACCACTTGTGGGCGACAGGGAAACGTAACGCAATGTTGTCCCACATCTTCGCTGAGATACTCGCCGTTACCGTAAAGTGATTCCAACGTTGTGTCGCGGCATGAGCGGCAAGCATTGATTTCTGATCTTTATCAGCATTGGTTAACAACCAACGCCATTCACTCTTCGCTGCTGCTATTTTATCTCGGTCAATCAGCTCGCCGATTCGAACCAAAGAAGTCTCAAATGGTTTTACTGTTTCAGCGTTGTATTTGAGTGTCGATGTTGGGTACTGAACAGGCTTACCTAACTGCTTAGCGGCAGCCACACTGTAGAAATTACGCTGACCCAAAATGTCTGACAGTCGTTTGTTACCTTCAGCAGTCTCACCTAGCGCTATCTCAGCTCTACCCTGCCAATATTGCCAACGAAGCGAAGCTTGATGTTTATCATCTAAGCGAGCAATCCACTCTTTCAAGCCAGTCCAATCGGCATGTTGAATCGCTAAGCGAGCACGTCGTTCCAGCAAAACTTGCTTTGATGAACTCGCGAGCATTTTGTCTCGCCACGCCATCAGCTCTTCAGAATCGGTATTGATCAAACGGAACGTGAGGTAATCTGCTAACTCTTGAGATTTTTCTTTAGATAGCTTTTGAGCTTTCACAACATCATCAAAAATCTCTTGAGCACTGCTTGCTGACTTCCTTGCCAGTTTCTCAAAACCAAACTCGGTTTGAACTTGATAAAATTCATTCGCAGGGTGCTTCTTAGCAAACGCGAGCACATTTTCAGGCTTGTTGTACAATGCCTTCATCTGCTTAGCTTGAGCAATTGACTCATCATGATCTAATTGCTTAATCAGATAGGTCATCAGCTTACCGTTACGGCCTTCAAACGCTAATAGCATCCTTTCGAGTATCAGATCATCCGTTCTTAAACCGGCTTTATCCCATCCTTCAAAAAGTGGGTCACAGGCGTCATCAACACCACTACCACTTAACCAAAGCTGTTTCGCACCTTTGAACGCGAGCTCTTGATTACCTTGCTCATAATGCGCTCGATAGTAGATACATTGGTATTTTTCACCAACTGGCTCTTGAGTTTGAAATTCCAGTATCGTTTGCCACTGCTTTTGAGAGGCCAATGAATCTAAGTAAGGCGCACGCATACGATTCGAAAATGGCAGCGCTTTATTCTCTTCAATAAAAGCATCCACTTCAGCAGGTGTGCGATCACCTAGGCCTATGAGAAAGGCGCGATAATCAGTGTATGGCGTTAGAGGGTATGTTTGAATTTTGTTGCGCAGCGCGGAGTAGGCTTTTAGATCTCGGTTGTCCAAAACCTCTTGCGCTCTGTCATAAACATCACGCTGCATTTCAAGCTCAGATGCATTGCTCGCCAAAGCCATCGGAGCCAGTGAAAATGAAGACAAAATTGCCGATGCAGCGACAGCAATTTTCGTATTACCAATGCGGAAAAACATTCGCTCTTTCCTTAGTGCGTGTATGAATACGTGAAGTCTATTTACGCCCGACATCACATCAAATGTAAAGAGTTTGAGTGTAAATATTATTAATATTTAACACTTCGCCTCAGAAGCCTATTAAATATAGTTTTAATGACCAATGTGACAATAATAAGTAAGGATTAGTTCAAGAATGGCTTTTCTGTCCTAGGAGTAACATCTTTGGGGATATTGGTATAAAATAGCAGACAATTTTGAACAATAATTAGGATCGATCGGCAATGGCTGAATACGTATATACCATGTCTCGGGTGAGCAAAACTGTTCCACCTAAGCGTCAAATTCTTAAAGACATTTCTCTTAGCTTTTTTCCTGGCGCTAAAATCGGTGTTTTGGGTCTAAATGGTTCAGGTAAATCTACCCTACTACGTATCATGGCTGGTATTGATACTGATATTGATGGTGAAGCTCGTGCACAGCAAGGCCTTAAAGTCGGTTACCTACCGCAAGAGCCTGTACTAGACGAATCAAAAACAGTCCGTGAAATCGTAGAAGAAGCGGTTTCTGATGTTGCTGACGCACTTAAGCGTATCGATGCTGTTTACGCAGCTTACGCAGAACCAGACGCAGATTTCGATGCTCTTGCTAAAGAGCAAGGCGAGCTTGAAGCACTTATCCAAGCGAAAGACGGCCACAACCTAGAGACAGCTCTAGAGCGTGCTGCTGATGCACTTCGTCTTCCTGAGTGGGATGCGAAAATCGAATTCCTATCAGGTGGTGAACGTCGTCGTGTTGCGATCTGTCGTCTACTTCTAGAGAAGCCAGACATGCTGCTTCTTGATGAACCAACCAACCACTTGGATGCAGAATCAGTGGCTTGGCTTGAGCACTTCCTTGTTGATTACAGCGGTACTGTTGTGGCAATTACCCACGACCGTTACTTCCTAGACAACGCTGCTGGCTGGATTCTAGAACTTGACCGTGGTGAAGGTATTCCATGGGAAGGTAACTACACATCTTGGCTAGAACAGAAAGATGAGCGTCTGAAGCAAGAGAAATCAGGTGAAAGCGCACGTCAAAAGACTATCGAGAAAGAACTTGAATGGGTTCGTCAGAATCCTAAAGGCCGTCAGGCTAAATCTAAAGCTCGTATGGCTCGTTTTGAAGAACTAACGACTGGCCAATACCAGAAGCGTAACGAAACCAACGAACTGTTCATCCCGCCAGGTGAGCGTTTAGGTGACAAGGTACTTGAAGTTAAGAACCTAACTAAGTCATTTGGTGACCGTGTTCTTATCGACGACCTATCGTTCAGCATGCCTAAAGGCGCTATCGTCGGTATCGTTGGTGCCAACGGTGCGGGTAAATCAACACTATTCAAGATGCTAAGCGGCGCAGAACAGCCAGATTCAGGCACAGTTGAATTAGGCGAAACGGTTAAGCTTGCTTCTGTTGATCAGTTCCGTGACAGCATGGACGACACCAAAACAGTATTCCAAGAGATCTCTGAAGGCGCTGATATCATTAAGATCAACAACTTCGAAATCCCTGCTCGTGCATACTGCTCTCGCTTCAACTTCAAAGGCAACGACCAACAGAAAATCATCGGTCAGCTTTCTGGTGGTGAACGTAACCGTGTTCACCTAGCGAAACTGCTAAAAGCGGGCGGTAACGTACTGCTACTCGATGAACCAACCAATGACCTTGATGTCGAAACTCTGCGTGCACTTGAAGAAGCGCTGCTTGAGTTCCCTGGCTGTGCAATGGTTATCTCGCATGACCGTTGGTTCCTTGACCGTATTGCGACCCATATCTTAGACTACCGTGATGAAGGTCAAGTTAACTTCTACGAAGGTAACTATACTGAGTACACAGAGTGGCTGAAGAAGACTCTGGGCGCACAAGCGGCTGAACCGCACCGTATCAAGTACAAGCGTATTACTAAGTAAATTAGCTTGTATTTTGAACAAAGGCCGCGATAATAGCGGCCTTTGATATATCTGGCTTACTATTTACCTATTGATATAGAGAAATTACCTATGCTTGAAAGACGTCAATTTTCACGAGTTATTTATCAAGTCCCGACTGAGATCTCACAAGGACAAGTAAATGTATCAGGCTCAGTGCAAGACTTATCTCTCCATGGTTTACTCATTCAATGTGATAAATGGCAGCAACTCAGCCACGATGCTCCTGTTCAAGTCAGCTTTAAGCTCACCAACAGTGATATCAATATTCAGTTAGAAGCAACGATAGTCTCTACCATCAATACCTCAATGCGTTTACGCATAGAGCATTTAGATATTGATAGTATTAGCCACCTTAAGCGCCTTGTTGAGCTTAATGTCGGCGACGATGAACTGCTTTATAGAGAGATTGAACACCTTACCGATTTAGGTCAGGAATAAACTCTCCATTACCTTTTTCTATTAGAAGCATTTAGTTAATACAGAACCATGTCTAAAAAAATTTCCATTACTATTCCCTCTAACAATGGGGAACAGACGTTTTACTTCGGCCGAAAAGCCGTGCTCATGTGCACCACTGCAATTTTTTCAGTGCCGTTGTTAATTGGCGGAGCTGCCTACATACACTTCGAAGGTAAACAAGAGCTCGCAATGCAAGCGGGCGATGCACAACAGTTGATTGAAACGCTGATTGTTGAAAAAGAGCAAACTGAGTTTCTTTACGCTGAACAGGTAGAAACCAATCACTCGTTATCGCAAACACTCACCGAGAAAGAAGGCACCATTCAACTGCTTGGTAAGCGTGTATTCGATGTGGAATCAGTACTTGGCCTTGCCGATGAAGAGCTGCTTACCGATGATGTCTCTTTAGAAGATCGCATTGATGCGGCTGCGGTAGATTCAGCAGTAAGAGCCACAATGTTTCGCTTGATTCCAAACGACAGTCCTATGGCTTATCAGCGTATATCTTCTTCTTATGGTAGCCGCACTAACCCTATCTCAGGTAAACGTCATGTACATACTGGTATCGACCTGACGTGTAAACGTGGTGAAGACATTGTCGCGCCCGCAGATGGAGTCATTGAAACGGTACGCCCAAGTAAAAAAGGCTTCGGTAACTTTATTACTATGCGTCACTCGTTCGGCTTCATGAGTTCTTACGCGCACCTACAAAAATTCAAAGTTCGCAGCGGTCAGTTTGTTAGTAAAGGTGATGTGATCGCGAGTTGTGGTAACTCAGGTAACTCAACCGGGCCACACCTGCATTATGAAGTACGCTTCCTTGGTCGTTCATTGAATCCTCAATACTTGATGGATTGGACACCGGAAAACTTCAACTACGTGTTCGAGAAAGAGAAAAAAGTTAAGTGGGGTCCACTGGTTCAACTGATTGATAATGTAGTTCGCTTGCAGATCAACCTGACTAACGTGCCTTACATTAGCTCGACTATCGACACCGTATCGAGTGAAGAGAACAAAAAGCCTATCACGACTAACTAGTTGTTGGTTATTAGGAGATGTTGGTTTGGCCTATGATGATCTAATTGCTTTTAGACTACTGTAGGCCAAATGCTTTTATAGCATTCAGCACAAACAAAAAGAGCGACCATCAGGTCGCTCTTTTTTTATAATTTCAAATAGTGATTAGCCACGATGAATCGAGTCATGTGCTTGTTTTAAAAGGTTTTGGCTCTCTTGCAAGAACTGCTGTGAGTAGTCACCAAACCAATCACTGACTTGATTAAAGCTATCAACAAACTTGGCTTTATCTTTCCCATCCAAGATTTCTAATGCTTCGCCGAAACGACTATGGAAACGTCGAATCATCTCAATATTCTCATCCGAAGAAAGAATGATATCACCGTATAAGTTCGGGTCTTGAGCAAACAAACGGCCAACCATCGCAATCTCCAGTCGGTAGATTGGCGAACTTAGCTTCAGAAGCTGATCAATGTTTGGATTCTCTTTACTCAGGTGCAAGCCGTAAGCAAAAGAGGTGAAGTGACGAAGTGCTTGAATCAGAGTCATGCCGTGATCGTGTTCAGCAGCATCCATCTGGCAAAGGCTCGCGCCCCAAATACCAAATTGATTCAGCAACCATTGGTAGCTTTCAGAACCACGTCCATCACTGTAAACAATCACTTGTTTCGCAAGGCTTGGAACATCAGGACCAAACATTGGGTGTAATCCAACCACAGGGCCTTGGTGCATGTTCATCATGGCTTGTAGAGGCTTTGATTTAATCGACGTCAAATCACAAAGAATACAATCGCTTGGTAGGTTACCCAGCTTCGCAATCACACCTTCCGTCAGGTGAATTGGAACCGTAACAACCACAAGGCCGGCATTATCTAAGATCTCATCGGCTCTATCCCAATCTTGGCTGCCAAGGATTTTCACTTCGTAGCCAGAAAGCTTGAACATACGGCCAAACAGACCGCCAAGTTGACCATTACCACCAACGATAACCACTGAACGCAACTCTGGGTTAAGACACTTAAAACCAGAATCTTTTTCACTGGCATAAGACTCACGCATAGTACGACGCAAAATATCTTCGATTAACTGTGGCGGAACCCCTATTTTCTCGGCTTCTTGACGACGAGATGCCAACATCGCGGCTTCACGTTCCGGTACATAAATAGGTAAACCATGTTCACTTTTCACTTCGCCGACTTTCTCTACTAGAGCCAGTCGTTGAGCCAGTAAATCCAACATTTGTTTATCGACAGCATCGATTTGGTCGCGTAATTCGTTCAGTTCAACGGCCATTTTATTCCTTACTAATCTATAAGCCCGTACTAATCTAAAAGCCCGCATTGACGCAGGTTCGTTAGCGACAGATCTTAAAATGCCCCATTAGATGAGGCACTTAAATTTAAACTCTGGCTAACCTTTCAGGCGGTTCTCTAAAAACGGGACTAATTCCGTATGTGCATGCTTCAATAGTGCCTCAGTTGACTCCCAATTGATACACGCGTCGGTAATAGAAACGCCGTATTTCATCTCATTTAGAGGAATATCTGACGGCTGATTACCTTCGTTAATGTGGCTCTCAATCATCAGGCCTATAATTGATTTATTGCCTTCACGCACTTGGTGGATAACGTCTTCAGCAACCAATGGTTGACGACGGAAGTCTTTACGAGAGTTAGCGTGGCTGCAATCAACCATCAACGCCGCTTCTAAACCAGATTTACCCAGCTCTTGCTCACATTCGTGTACAGATACTGAATCGTAGTTCGTCTGCTTACCACCACGTAAAATCACGTGACCGTTTGGGTTACCCTGAGTCGTTAGCAGTGCAACCTCACCTTCGCGGCTGATACCCATGAAACGGTGACTAGAAGAAGCAGCCTGCATCGCATTAATTGCAGTACCTAAGTTACCGTCAGTACCATTCTTAAAGCCGATTGGCATTGAAAGGCCACTTGCCATTTCACGGTGAGTTTGAGATTCAGTCGTACGTGCACCAATCGCGGCCCAGCTGAATGTATCTGCTAGGTATTGTGGGCTGATTGGGTCTAGTGCTTCTGTCGCTAGTGGGATTTCCATCTCAGCTAATTCAACTAAAAGCTCACGACCTACATGCAGACCATGCTCAATATCGAACGTACCATCTAGATGTGGGTCATTGATCAAACCTTTCCAACCAACCGTGGTACGAGGCTTTTCAAAGTAAACACGCATAACAATATACAGTTGGTCGCTCAGTTCTTCAGAAAGTGCTTTGAGGCGTTTTGCGTACTCTTTCGCCGCTTCTAGATCGTGAATAGAACATGGACCACACACGATTAGCATACGGTGATCTTTCTTATGAATGATATTCGCAATCGTTTCACGAGACTCTTGAATAAAACGACGAGCATTATCGCTCAAAGGTAATTTCGCTTTTAACTCCTCAGGAGTAATCAGTACCTGTTCGTCGATGATATTGACATTGCTTAATTCACTTTTTTGCATAACTCAACCTGTATATTTATTTTTACACCCAACATTTCCATTTGGGCTAACAATCTTTAAAAACACAATAACAGCTACAAAAACGATTGCAAGTGTAAACAATAAAAAACATTTAATGTAAATTTAAATTTACACCCTATCTTTAGTTCATTCTGAGGCACAAATAGGCCTAAACCATGCCTAGCACATACAAAAAAGGCGATATTTTTAATATCGCCTTCTTAAAACTTATAGAGTGTTTATTTATCACCCAGCGTTTAACATCCGCTTAATTTGCTCTGAGGCCTCTTTCCATCGGCTATCCGAGTGAAGCGTCGGTAAATCAAAGCTGTGCTTTTTAAGCAATGAGTTGGCTAAAGGTACCTCTTGAATCGCTAAGTGATCAAGAGCCTCAATTTGTGCATCTCGTTTATTACACATCAACACCATGTCGCAACCCGCATTCAGAGCAGCCTTCGCTCTGTCGGTTGGCCCACCCATAATTGCAGCGCCTTCCATCGTTAAGTCATCAGAGAATACCAAGCCTTTAAATCCAAGCTGCTGCTTCAATACTTTCTGCAACCAATACTCAGAGCCACTAGCTGGTTGATCATCATAGTGAGAAAAAACCACGTGTGCAGGCATCATCGCATCTAATATTCCAGCTTCAATTTGAGCCTTGAAGATCGCCATATCAGTTTCAAAGATATCGTCTCTAGGATCGTAAGGCGTTTCAAGGTGCGAATCAGCAATCACGCCACCGTGTCCTGGAAAGTGCTTTCCTGTTGTCGCCATGCCAACCGATTTCATGCCTTTAATAAAAGCACTACTGTGGCGAACGATGGTATCAATATCTTCACCAAATGCTCGGCTACCAATCGCTTTACAGTCGTGGCCTTTGTCTAAAACAGGCGCAAAGCTCAGATCGATATCATGGGCAATCAACTCCGCCGCCATCAACCAACCCGCTTGTTCTGCTAATTGCTCGCCATTATTCTTGGTCGCAAATTCTTGAGCTGCTGGGATAATTGAAAAACCATCGCGGAAGCGTTGAACTCGGCCACCTTCTTGGTCAACACCGATTAAAATAGGACGTTTTGCAACTTTGCGGATCTCTTTATTTAACGCCGATAGCTGTTTACTATCGTGGTAGTTTCTAGCAAATAAGATGAGACCACCAACGGTTGGGTGCTCTAAAATTTCTCTGTCTTCAGCTGTTAGCTCATAGCCCGCAACATCTACCCACAACGGTCCCATACAATATCCTTTTATTGCTTAAATTCTGCTACTGCAGATTTACTTTGTTCAATTAATTGGTCGGCTTGCTCTTCCTGCTGAGTTAACGCAATGAACAACAAGTCAGTAATAAAAAGTTGGCTATCACGAGCAGTTATAGATGAACTGCGAATATGATTTTCGTCGGCTGCTGATATCAACTTAATATCAGCGTATTTGTCTAAAGCAGAAGGGGATAGCTGACTAATCACTATCACCTTGGCCTTTTTCGATCTGGCTAGCTGAGCAACCTTCACCACTTCTCTGGTGTTTCCAGAATAAGAAATCGCAATCAACACATCATTTTCAGAAAGAGAAGCGGCATTGGCAATTTGAATATGGGCATCCTGCTCTGCATTGGCAGCATGGCCTATTTTCATCAACTTATAGGCAAGATCTTTCGCCACCAAAGATGAAGCGCCTACGCCTGAGATCTGCACCTTACGCGCAAGATGCAAAATATCTGCGGCATGGTTTAGCTGCTCACCTTCATTTAATAACACAGTGCGCTCAAGCGATTGTGTTTTGCTTGCAAGAAGTTTGTCCATCACCATGTCGGGTTGATCTTTACGAGTGATAGTGCCATGTATGCCACGTTGAGATACGGGCTGATAAGTCATATCGCTTTGGTAGAGTTTGACCTTCATCTCTGAAAACCCTTTATAACCAAGCTTCTGACTAAACTTCACTATCGTTGACTGGCTCACTCCGACGGCTTTGGCCAACTCGGACGAAGATAGTTGCTTCACCTGTTGTGGGTGATCAAGAACATATCGCGCCACCAACGCATCAGATGGAGACAGCTTGGGTAACAGCGCTTTTACTTTCGCAATGCCTTTCACTAAATGCCCTTCCCCTTACCTCTGCCAGTTCTTCGTTATCATAACGAGTTTTGTATTTTCATTGGAATAATTATTCCAATGAATTCTCTCATATGGAATAGCTAACACAGCCTTCTGGGAGCATGGTCAAAGAAAAGCATTGGTCACTATTCCACCAAGGAATAGATTTTGAAACTCATTATTCAAACTGACATTCTGAAAAAATAACTATAAGTACCCTCTACCCTCTACCCTCTACCCTATTCATGCTACGGAGCTGCTATGAATTCACTATTTACCTCACTGGACTGGGCCGTATTTGCGATATATTTCGCCATTATTGCTTTTACAGGTTGGCACTTCAGCCGAACAAAAATAACGAGCACTAAGGACTACTTTTTAGGTGGTAATTCGATGCCAATGTGGGTCGTGGCTATCTCGGTGCTCGCGACATCACAATCTGCTGCGACGTTCTTAGGCGGGCCAGAATCTAGCTACCGTGGTGACTTAACCTACTTAGCGACCAACATTGGCGGCATTATTGGTGCCATCTTCGTTGCCTTGGTACTTATTCCTCGTTTCTATCAAAACAAAGTCTCAACCGTTTATGAACTACTCAAAGTGCGCTTTGGCGAGAAAACCAAACAACGTGCAGGCGTGATGTATTTGGTCGGCCGAGTGTTTGCTTCAGGTGCTCGCCTCTACATGGCTGCGATTGCAGTCTCGATGATTCTGTTTACCGATATTGCCCCCAGCAGTGTGGTGACTTCAGTTGTTATTTTAGTCGCTGTCGGCCTTGCTTATACCTACATGGGTGGCATTCGTTCCGTCATCTGGAGTGACCTAATTCAACTTGTGGTGTATGTCGGTGCTGCTATTGCCGTCATCATCTACTTACTGGGACAAATTCCAGCCGACTTCGGCCAAATAGCTCAAGTACTAGCAAACCCTGGCGAAGGCCAATCGTCTAAGCTGACCTTACTCGATTTCACTCTCGACTTTAGCCCTGCTGGCACCTTTAGTTTCTGGGCATGTATCACTGGCTTTGTCCTATTAAACATCGGTGCATTTGGCCTTGATCAAGACATGACGCAACGTGTGTTGACGTGCAAAGATGCCAAGCAAGGTTCAAAGGCGATGATCAACTCAATCATCTTTTCGATTCCAGTTGTGCTCGTATTCATGTCTATTGGCTTGCTACTGTATGTCTTCTATCAAAGGCCTGAGCTAATGGGTGTGGAAGGCAAAGAAGTCGTGCAAAACTTTAATGGCGAAAACGTAACGATCTTCATGTACTACGTGCTGAATGAAATGCCTGCGGGTCTTCGTGGCTTAGTGACTGTTGGTGTGGTTGCAGCAGCACTTTCAACGTTAAACTCCGGCTTAAACTCTATGTCTTCAGTTGCGGTACAAGATATTTACAAGCCTTGGTTAGAAGCTCGTAAAGGAGAGCAAGATGACTTCCATTACGTGAAAGCTGGACGCGTTGGTATGGCTGTAGCAGCAGCCGCTCTGGGTAGTATGGGCATCTTGTGTTATTACTGGCAGCAATACACCGACATGCCACTGTTATCATTTGCACTGAGTGTGATGGTGTTTGCCTACACAGGTTTACTGGGCGTGTACTTCACTGCAATCTTTACTGAACGTGGCAACGAAACCTCGGTTGCTCTAGCCCTTATCGCCGGTTTCTTAACGACATTACTGATGCAGGCTTACGTGTGGGATAGCGTGATGGGCGTGATTAACGCTGACTGGGTTGGTATTCGATTGGCTTTCCCTTATCAATTATGTATTGGCACCTTGGTCTCGTTGGTTGTCTGCTTAGCAGGTAAAAAACAGACTCAAGAAGTCAACAAGCTACAAACGGTCTAGTGGATGATTACACACACCTTGGCAGTCGATGGCGGCGGAACAAAAACCGCCGTCAGACTTAAGAAAATAGAGCCCACATCAATAGTGATTGAGGAGTTCATTTTACCGGCGACTTCATTAACCCTATACGGTGAAGCTGCGGTGACTCAACTCACTAATTATATTGATGAAATTCTAGCGACAAACCAGATAATACCGAAACAATGTTATATTGTGTTGGGTGTCGCGGGAGCGGGTAATACGCAGTTAAAGTCCAAGTTAAAGTCCGCTTTAGCGCATTGTCCTCACCTGTACATCACAACCGATGCAGAAGCATCAGTATTTGGTGCCAATGCAGGACAAGGTGTAAATTGTATTGCGATAGGAACGGGGTCAGTTGCCATCCAATTAGACTCTCTACATGAGACCCTGCAATTTGGCGGATGGGGATTTCCAATTGGCGACCAAGGCGGTGGCGCTTGGCTTGGCTTTCGAGCGGTTCAACAGACCCTCGCCGAGTTCGACAATCAGGATTCATCTTTGACTCGCGATTTAGTCATGAAGAAAACCGGTAGCAAACGTAGCCAAATCTTAGAATGGATTAGCCAAGCGAACGCGACTGATTATGCTCAGTTTGCAAGAGCTCTGGTCGACATTGAATCACAATGTTCAACGGCAAAAGCGATTATAGAACAAGGGGCCACTCAAATAGAGCAGCTCACTCAGGCTTGTTCTAGTAACAACACGCTACCTATTATGTTCTTGGGTAGCTTAGGACAGTTCTATCGTGAGCGTCTCTCACCAGCGATTCAAGATCGTAGTTTACATGTTCAAGGCAATGCTCTGGATGGCGCAGAAGTATTGGCTAACCAGAAGATTAATCAGCTCAACTTAGGAGACTCGTAATGAAGTCAGAGTTATACATTGGTGTGATGTCAGGGACGAGTATGGACGGCGTTGATACGGCCTTAGTTTCGATAGAAGACACTGGTATCACATTGCTCGCTCATGATGAGTTTCCTATGCCAGATGATATCAAAGCGCGTTTGCTTGAGGTTTGTATTGGACAGAAAACCGATTTGATTGCCATTGGTGAACTCGACCACCAGCTTGGTCATCTATTTGCTGATGCGGTTCTACAACTTCTCGATAAGTCAGGTACGCCTGCATCTTCTGTGACTGCGATTGGTAACCATGGCCAAACAGTATTCCACCAGCCAACCGGTGATTCGCCATTTACCATGCAATTGGGTGACGCCAATATCATTGCCGCTAAAACACAGATTCAAACGGTCGCCGACTTCAGACGCAAAGACATGGCGCTTGGCGGACAAGGTGCGCCATTAGTACCTGCGTTTCACCATACGATCTTTCACCCGCAAGACAGCTCAGTTGTGGTGTTGAATATTGGTGGTATCTCGAATATTTCAGTGCTGCGCCCGAACCAGCCTACTCTTGGTTATGATACTGGCCCGGGCAATATGTTGATGGACGCTTGGGTAGATAAACACACGGGTGAGAAGTTTGACCGTGACGCGCTGTTCGCTCTCAAAGGCCAACTAAATCAGGCCTTACTCGAACAGCTGTTGAACGAATCTTATCTATCTAAAATGCCACCGAAAAGCACTGGCAGAGAGCTGTTTAATCTACCGTGGCTAGAACAACAATTAACAGAATTTAAAGACCTTGCAGCAGAAGATGTTCAGTACACACTTTGTGAATACACCGCATTGACGATAGCCAATGAAGTGGAAACTTATCGCTTGGGTAACCAACCTGCACTGTATGTGTGTGGCGGTGGTACGAGAAATCCATTGTTGATGAAGAGACTGTCTGAACTGCTTCCTAGCTGGGAGGTTGAATCAACCACCAGTAAAGGCGTTGATGCCGATTATATGGAAGCCATGGCCTTTGCGTGGCTTGCTCAACGGCACATACATCAACTGCCAAGCAATTTACCAGAAGTAACTGGCGCAAGTAGAGCAGCCTCTCTAGGCGTTCTTTATCGTGCGGACTAAACAATTTTAGAACCATCATTTTAGAATCACCATTTAAGGATCATTATGAGTAACGACGCTCTCATATCAGCGCTCTCGCACCTCGTTTCGGAGGGGAGAAACCCTGACACTATGGATATTGATCTACTCACCTCTCTCGAAGTGGTTGAAAAGATTAACCAACAAGACAAACAAGTCCCACTGGCGATCGAAGCCGAATTACCACAGATCGCGAAATCAGTTGATAAGATCGCTCACGCCTTTCAAAACGGTGGCCGACTGATCTATATGGGCGCAGGCACCAGTGGTCGACTAGGTGTTTTAGATGCCTCAGAATGCCCTCCGACTTTCGGTGTTTCAGACAAAATGGTTATCGGCTTAATCGCTGGCGGACCAGAAGCGATTTTAAAAGCCAAAGAGGGAGCGGAAGATTCACTGACTCTCGGTATTGAAGACCTGAAAGCCATTCAATTTACAGAGAATGATGTCGTGGTAGGCATTGCAGCTAGTGGCCGTACACCTTACGTGATTGGTGCGCTCAACTATGCGAATCAGATTGGTGCAGTGACGGTTGCGCTGTCTTGTAACCCTGGCTCTCCAATTGCCGAAATTGCTCAAATCGCGATAAGCCCAGTGGTTGGCCCTGAAGCCTTAACGGGGTCAACTCGTTTAAAATCAGGGACAGCACAAAAACTGGTACTTAACATGCTCACCACTGCAAGCATGATTCGTATTGGTAAGAGCTATCAGAACTTGATGGTCGACGTAAAAGCGACCAATGAAAAGTTGGTTGCCCGCGCTGCTCGTATCGTTATCCAAGCGACGGAGTGCGATAAAGCACTGGCAGTATCGACGCTGAAAACCACCGATTATGACGTGAAGCTGGCGATTTTGATGATTCTGACAGGGCTCGATTTTGAATCGGCCAAAGCTCAGCTTGATCAACAACACGGCTTCTTAAGAAAAGCGGTAGAGAATAATCAATAAACCGACAGGTAGACTCTCATATTGATTAAGCGTTATTGATTCGGCGTTATACAAAAAACCAGTACACATGGGTACTGGTTTTTTATTTAGCTAGATGCTTTTTATTTAGCGGATTTTTTATTTAACGAAATCAAGAATTAACCGCAAGCCGGATTAATAGTCGTTCGAGAACTCATCCCAGCCACGTTGCCATTCCATACGGAAACGTTGAGCGTCTTCCGTACCAGAACACACACCTTCATACACCTGACCAGACAAACCAATCTGATAAGCATGGTTAGGATTACAGAACTCTGCCACACCTAAGTGATAACCTTCTGTATAACTGGCTTGATCAACAGCACCAAGCTCAGTCATCTCTGAATACGAACGCTGAGTATTACCCTTGATACCATCTCGGTAACCGATCTCTTGCCAGTTACCTTCAGCTGCTAGATCTTGAACATTAGCGCTGCATCCTGCAAGGCTAAATGCCACGGCGAATAGTGTTATTATTTTTTTCATTTCAATCCTTTATATTGTTACTTCACCACTTCCTGACGAAGCGCTGCCTTTGTGGTAATTCTCCGCTGAACACTGGCTGATGTCCACTTATGTCTGTTATCTGCCACTGATATCTATTGGTTACCGCTTAAAGCTGATAAGTCACCACTTGCCAGAAGTAAGACACTTCTCAACACGAATAACCAACCGCTCTATAAACGTAACAAACCACTCAATCAGTTATAACACCACTTAAGTGGCTATTCGACCACTCACTCCAGTAGCGGAAGTTTCTTCTCATCGACTCCTTTAATATACACCCTGACTTAATTAATACATTCAGGGATAACAAATTATGATGTGGTTTCTTACCTGTGTTGCAGCACTCATTGGTGGCTACTTTATTTACGGTGCCTTTATCGAGAAGATCTTCGGTATCAATGAAAAGCGTCAAACACCTGCTCATACCAAGCAAGACGGCGTGGACTACGTTCCAATGTCGACGCCAAAGGTTTACCTAGTTCAGCTGCTTAACATTGCAGGTGTTGGTCCAATCTTCGGCCCTATCATGGGTGCCCTTTACGGCCCGGCAGCGATGCTTTGGATCGTGCTAGGTTGTATCTTCGCAGGTGCAGTACACGACTACTTCTCAGGTATGTTATCTATCCGTAATGGTGGTGCTTCGGTTCCAACTATCACTGGCCGTTACCTAGGCAATGGCGCAAAACACTTTATGAACATCTTTGCCATTGTTCTACTGCTTCTAGTTGGTGTGGTATTCGTATCTGCTCCTGCAGGCATGATCACTAACCTAGTGAACGACCAAACTGATTTCGCGATGTCTGCAACTACGATGGTTGTTATCATCTTTGCTTACTACATCATCGCAACGATTGTCCCTGTCGATAAAATCATTGGTCGCTTCTACCCACTGTTCGGTGCACTACTTATCTTTATGTCTGTTGGCCTAATCACTGCGATTGGTCTATCTGACGAGCACCAAATCATGGGTGGCTTCGAGATGAAAGACATGTTCACCAACATGAACCCGAATGACCTACCACTTTGGCCTGCTCTATTCATCACTATCGCATGTGGTGCTATTTCTGGCTTCCACGCAACTCAGTCTCCTTTGATGGCGCGTTGTATGGAAAACGAGAAGAACGGTCGCTTCGTATTCTACGGTGCAATGATTGGTGAAGGCATCATCGCTCTAATCTGGTGTGCACTTGCTCTATCATTCTTCGGTTCAGTTGAGTCTTTGTCTGACGCGATTGCAAACGGCGGCCCAGGTAACGTGGTATACAGTGCTTCATTTGGTCTACTGGGTGTATTTGGCGGTATCCTTGCTTTCCTTGGCGTGGTTATCCTACCTATCACTTCTGGTGACACAGCGTTCCGTTCAAGCCGTCTTATCCTTGCTGAATACTTCAACATGGAACAGAAAACACTGCGCAACCGCCTACTGATGGCTCTACCGCTATTCGTTCTTGGTGGCATCCTGACTCAAGTAGATTTCGGTATCATCTGGCGCTACTTCGGCTTTGCTAACCAATCAACAGCAGTAATGATGCTGTGGACAGCTTCAGCGTACCTACTTCGCCACAACAAACTGCACTGGGTAACAACGGTTCCAGCTATCTTCATGACGTCTGTGTGTATCACATTCATTCTGAACAACAGCCAACTAGGTTTTGGTCTACCTATGCAAATCTCAACAATCGTAGGTGTGGTTTCATCTCTACTGATTACGGCTTACGTTATCAAGATTTCTAAAGGCAAAGGTGATATCGACCTAGCTGACGACGAGCAAGATCAAGAGCCAAAACCAGTGACTAAAACAGCCTAGTTCTTTTAGGCTCTTGGGAAAAAGAGACCAATCTTCATAGAAAGAGACAAAAGAACTGCCAAGCACAACTTCGCTTGCTCCCGTAATCACCCAGTGATTCGTGGAAATTAAGACTAAAGCCCGTCCACTGTGATGGGCTTTGTTATTTCTAAATATTAGTTTCTCGACCTTGGGAAACCAAAGTCATTCGATATAACCCATGAAAAGACAAGCAAAGCTACCGTTACCAAGCAATGAGCTTTACACTTAACAAGCGTCTCAATAGGTGAAAATATGGAACTCATTCTCTCTCTGCTGCAACAAACCTGTGTCTACTTAGTGATTGCTTACATGCTAAGTAAAACCCCATTGATTCTCCCTTTGTTGAGCATCTCTTCGCGCTTAAGTCATAAAATCAGCTGCTACGTTCTGTTTTCCCTGTTCTGTATTATGGGCACCTACTTTGGCTTACAGATCAATGATGCCATCGCCAACACCCGAGCGATGGGAGCAGTCATGGGTGGCTTGTTTGGTGGCCCGGTTGTCGGCTTTGCGGTCGGTTTTACTGGCGGTATCCATCGTTACTCTTTGGGTGGATTCACCGATCTAGCTTGCGCGATTTCCACCACAGCAGAAGGCTTGATTGGCGGCCTATTACACGTTTATCTCGTGAGAAAAAACAAAGCCAGCCAACTGTTTAATCCTCTGGTGGTGTTCTCTGTAACCCTGTTTGCTGAAATCATTCATATGATCATCTTGCTTGCCGTCGCGAAACCGTTCGAGCAATCCTACGCTCTGGTTTCTGATATTGCCGCGCCAATGATCATCGCAAACTCTGTGGGTGCAGCACTGTTCATGAGCATCATCCAAGACCGTAAAACCATCTTCGAAAAATATTCTGCAACCTTCTCTCGACGCGCATTAACCATTGCCGAACGTTCGGTGGGTATTCTGCATGGTGGGTTTAATTCCGATAACGCACAAAAAATCGTACGTATCGTTTACGAAGAGACCAATGTTGGTGCGGTGGCGATTACCGACCGAGAGAAAATTCTCGCGTTCGTCGGCATTGGCGATGAACACCACATACCTAACACTCCGATTTCATCGCAAAGCACGCTTACCTCGATGGAACAGAACGACATCATCTACCTCGATGGCAAAGAGAACCCGTTCCAATGTTCTCTATCGCAAGATTGTAAATTAGGCTCTGCGCTTATTATTCCACTGCGCGCGGGTAATGAAGTGGTCGGTACCATCAAGCTGTATGAGCCAAAGTTAAAGCTATTCTCGACCATCAACATGTCGATGGGTGAAGGTATCGCTCAGCTATTGTCGAGTCAGATCCTATTCAGTAACTATCAGCAGCAACAGACACTACTTACCCAAGCTGAAATCAAACTGCTGCACGCTCAAGTTAACCCTCACTTCTTGTTTAATGCACTCAATACCATCAGTGCCGTTACACGTCGTGACCCTGATAAAGCACGAGAGCTTATTCAGCATCTGTCTCACTTCTTTAGAAGTAACCTGAAGCAAAACATTAACACTGTGAAACTCAAAGACGAACTGGCACATGTTAACGCTTATCTAACCATTGAAAAGGCACGTTTTACTGACCGATTGGAAGTGGAGTGGGATATCGACCCACAACTGTATGAGTCGCAACTTCCGAGCTTTACCTTGCAACCACTGGTCGAAAACGCCATCAAGCATGGGATTTCTAACATGCTGGAAGGCGGCAAAGTGAAGATCTATAGCGAGGCTTTCGAGGGTGGATTCAAGTTAATCGTTGAAGACAACGCGGGCAATTATCAAAAGCCATCTCAAGATCACGTTGGATTAGGCATGGAGATTGTTGATAAACGGCTCACTAATTTCTTTGGACAAGATTCAGCACTAAAAATAGAATCTCAACCACAGCAATTTACTCGAATGAGCTTTATCATACCTATACTAAAATAGTAGGGTTTTCGGAGACGAATAACTCCGAGTTGGAACAATTAGAAGCTGACATTTAGAAGATAAACGTGAATCAAGCAGAGATAGAATCAAGATGAAGATTGTAGGATGTTAAAGGCATTAGTTGTCGATGATGAACTTTTTGCTCGCGAAGAGCTGATTGAGCTACTGACTGAAACCGGTGAAGTAGAAATCATTGGCCAAGCGAGTAACGCGATCGAAGGACTGAAACAGATCAACCTTCTCAAGCCGGATGTGGTGTATTTGGATATCCAAATGCCGCAGGTTACCGGTATCGAACTGTTAAGCATGCTTGACCCAGACACCATGCCTTACGTGGTGTTCGTCACCGCCTACGACCAATATGCGATTCAAGCCTTTGAAGACAATGCCTTTGATTACCTACTCAAGCCAGTTGAACCTTGTCGATTAAACAAGAGTGTTTGTCGTCTGAATAAGGTCATCAAGCAGAACCAGAAAGCGCCAGAACAAAACATCTCAGCGATTGCTCCCTGCCACTTAGAGCAAATCCCGTGCATTGGTCACAACCGCATAGTGATCATGGCAAGCCAAACGGTCGAGTGCGCTTATTCAGATATCAGCGGTGTGCATGTTCGTAGTTCATCACAAACCGCCACTTCACAGTTAACCCTGAAGATCCTAGAAGAAAAGACCGATTTGATCCGCTGTCATCGCCAATATTTGATCAACATAAAATCGATCCAAGAGATCAAATTGTTAGAGAATGGATTAGCTGAGATCATTACCCTGACAGGCTTTGAAGTGCCTGTCAGTCGCCGTTACTTAAAAACTTTAAAAGAGCAACTCGGTCTCCAATAACGCGTTAGAAGTTCGATGCCTTGTTCCAAAGCTCGATCAAAAAAGCCAACGCATCAACGTTGGCTTCCTGCTATTTACAAATCGATAGTGTTTACTAATCGCTAGTATCAAAAATCGATGGTGTCACCAATCAATAGAGATTAGTCGACTTGCTTAATCTGCAGCTCTTTTGGTACTTCGAAGAACATGTTCTCTTCACGGCCTTGAATCTCTTCAACTTCAGTTGCGCCCAACTCACGAATACGATCTAAGATTTGGTTTACTAGCTCTTCAGGCGCTGAAGCACCCGCTGTCACACCAATTTTCTTTTTGCCTTCAACCCATTCTGTTTGAATGTCTTCAGGACAATCGGTTAGGTAACCTGGCGTGCCTAGCTTCTCAGCCAGCTCTTTCAAACGTGTTGAATTCGATGAGTTCTTAGAACCGACAACAATCACAACATCAACATCACCGGCCATCTCGCGAATTGCGTCTTGACGGTTTTGTGTTGCGTAGCAAATGTCATCTTTACGTGGCCCTTGGATCTCAGGGAACACGCGACGTAACTCTTCAATCACATCCGCAGTTTCATCAACTGACAGCGTGGTTTGGCTAACGTAATGCAAGTTGCTTGGATCATTTACCACTAGGTTCTGTACGTCCTCTGGCTTCTCAACCAAATACATACCGCCAGTTTGGCTAGCGTACTGACCCATAGTGCCTTCCACTTCAGGGTGACCCGCGTGACCAATCAGTACCACTTCCATATGCTTGCGGCTCGCACGAGCAACTTCCATGTGTACTTTGGTTACCAATGGACATGTTGCATCAAATACCGTGAGTTCACGCTCTTTCGCTTCTTTACGAACCGCTTGAGAGACACCGTGAGCAGAGAAGATCACGATGTTGTCGTCTGGCACTTCACTCAGTTCTTCGACAAAAATAGCACCACGCTGCTTGAGCCCCTCAACAACAAAGCGGTTGTGCACCACTTCATGGCGAACATAGATCGGTGGCTGATACATTTCGAGTGCGCGTTCTACGATGCTGATCGCACGATCGACACCAGCACAAAAGCCACGAGGGTTAGCTAACATTATTTTCATTTCATTGCTCATCATTTACCGCGGTACTAAGGTTGTTTCTATAGAGTTCGCTGTCAGCGAGGTTCGCATTCTACAGTGAAGCGCCTAGACAGTGAAGCTTCGGGTGACATCACAGCTGTAAGGCTATCTTGTTCTAGCGTGAAGACAGCTATTCTATCGTTATTCCACCGCTAAGATGTTGACGTCAAACGTAACGTCTTGGCCTGCTAATGGGTGATTAAAATCAACGGTCACTGAATCACCTGCAATATCAGTGATAATACCCGGGATCTCCATACCGTCAGGGCCAGAGAACGCCATGATAGTACCGACTTCAACATCAGTACCACCAGCAAACTTTGCTTTATCCATGTGGTGGATATGGTCTGGGTTAGGCATACCAAACGCATCTTGTGCTTTCAGTTCGATAGACTTTTCCGTCCCAGCTTCAAGCCCAAGCAAACACGCTTCGAAGTTTTCGCTTAGGCTACCATCACCCATAACGAACTTAGCGGGCTTGCCCATATTTTCGGTGCTATCGGCAACTGAACCATCCTTCATTTTAATCGTAAAATGTAGAGTTACTGCTGAATCATTTTTAATTGCTGCCACGTTACTTTCCTTAGATTTCTTTATTATTTGAGGACGCATTGTGCTTTGCTTCCTTGTTGATTGAAGCATAAAAAAAAGCGCCGTCGGAATCAACCGACAGCGCTTAGGGCTATTCTATTCTGTGAGTCATAGACTGACTTTAGGGCAATCTATTTCAAAGCGATTTACTTAATACTCATTAATGCTTGAGTAGCCTATTTGCTTTCATCTTTCTTGCGGAAGCCATCCAAGATGATCATCGCAGCACCGATACAGATCCCCATATCAGCCAAGTTGAATGCAGGCCAATGGTAAGTACCCCAGTAGAAGTCTAGGTAATCAACCACAAAACCATGTACAACACGGTCGAACACGTTACCTACCGCGCCACCAATGATGATCGCATAAGCAATGTTATTCCACTTTTCTGCAGCAGGTAGTTTACTCATCCAGTATGTCAGCATACCCGTTACCGCAAATGCGATACCCGTAAATAACCAACGCTGCCAGCCGCTCTGATCACTCAGAAAGCTAAATGCCGCACCATAGTTATGAACATACAAAAAGTTAAAGAATGGCAACACCTCAATACGGTTTGCCCAGCCATAACCCATGTTGTCCATGACAAAGAGTTTGATGCCGATATCAGCAAGGAACACCAGCAAAGCCAGCCATAACCAACGAACACCAGATTGTTTTAACGAAACTTCACTCATTTCTATTCCTAGTATCTACTCAGTCAAATCATCTCATTATCCACTCTCAAGAATGAACACGAGAAGTCAGCTTGGTTAAACACATTTCCTATAATTAAAAATAACCCCAGTTGATACTGGGGCTATGATTTTTACAAAAAGTTCAGTCTTTCTCTGAGTCGTTATGCGAACTTACGCACTTCGCCTTCACCGTCAATGTTCGACACACAACGACCACAAATTTTCTCGTGACCTTCAATTGTGCCTACATCTGGAGTGTGGTGCCAGCAACGGTCACACTTCTCAGCTTCAGTTGCTGCAACTTCAACGTATAGACCTTCAACGTCTGTCGCTTGAGCTGTATCAGACTTATCGCTAAGTGGCTTAACAACCGCAGCAGAAGTGATAAGTACGAAACGTAGCTCATCTTCTAGCTTGTTGATTTTAGCCGCTAGTGCATCGTCAGCGTATAGAGTAACTTCAGCCTGCAGTGCACCACCGATTGTTTTCTCTTTACGAGCATCTTCAAGAAGCTTGTTCACTGCGCCACGAACTGACTGGATTTCAGTCCAGAATTCGTTGCTTAGCTCTTCGTCGTCAGCAAGACCAAATAGGCCTTCGAACCACTCGCCTGTGAATACAAACGTGTCGCGCTCGCCAGGCATCTCGTTCCAGATCTCATCTGCAGTAAACGACATGATAGGAGCCATCCAACGAACTAGAGCTTCTACGATGTAGTAAAGCGCCGTTTGACAGCTACGTTGAGCATGGCTGCCCTGTTTCGCTGTGTACTGACGGTCTTTAATTACGTCTAGGTAGAAAGAACCCATTTCGATAGAACAGAACTGCATTAGACGTTGAGTTACACCGTGAGTGTTGTACTCACCGTATGCTTTAACGATCTCTTCTTGTGCAGCTTGAGCACGGCCAACAGCCCAGCGATCAAGTGCTACCATTTCTTCAGCAGGAACTAGGTCAGTTTCAGGGTTGAAACCGTTCAAGTTCGCTAGGAAGAAACGAGCCGTGTTACGAATACGACGGTATGCATCAGCAGAACGCTTAAGGATCTCGTCAGAAACCGCAACTTCGTTAGTGTAATCCGTAGAAGCAACCCATAGACGTAGAATATCGGCGCCTAGCTTGTTCGTTACATCTTTAGGAGCAACAACGTTACCGATAGATTTAGACATCTTACGGCCGTTACCATCAACCACGAAACCGTGCGTTAGCACTTGCTTGTATGGTGCTTCGTCTTTCATCGCGATAGATGAAATCAAAGAAGACTGGAACCAGCCACGGTGTTGGTCAGAACCTTCAAGGTAAAGATCAGCACTGTGCGTTCTTTCTTCATTCGGGAAGTTGTACTCTTCACGAGAATCCACAACAGAGAAGTGCGTTACACCTGAGTCGAACCATACGTCTAGCGTATCAAGTACTTTCTCGTATTTGTCAGCGTCTTCAGCACCCATCAGTTCAGCAGCATCTACATCCCACCAAGCTTGAATGCCTTTTTCTTCCACAAGCTTCGCTACTTTTTCAATAAGTGCTGGGCTATCTGGGTGAAGTTCTGATGTTTCTTTATGAACGAACAGAGCAATTGGCACACCCCAAGTACGTTGACGAGAGATACACCACTCAGGGCGACCTTCGATCATACCTTCGATACGGCTTTGACCCCATTCTGGCATCCATTCAACACTCTTCGTTGACTCTAGTGCTTTTGCACGTAGGCCAGCTTGATCCATAGAGATGAACCATTGTGGTGTTGCACGGAAGATGATTGGAGTTTTGTGTCTCCAACAATGTGGGTAGCTGTGCTCGTAAGCGTGGTGATGCAATAGTGCACCTTTCTCTTTTAGAACGTCTAAAACAGAATCGTTCGCTTTGAATACATGCTGACCAGCAAAAAGCTCAGTGTCTGGCAGGTAAACGCCGTTAGAGCCTACTGGGTTAGCGATTTCTAGGTTGTATTTCTTACCAACCACGAAATCCTCTTGACCGTGACCAGGAGCGGTATGAACCACACCAGTACCAGAATCAGTTGTTACGTGATCGCCAAGAACAGCAGGAACCGTAAAGTTGTAGAACGGATGGTTGAACTGAGAAAGCTCAAGATCAGCACCAGTCGCAAAACCAAGGTTATGGAAACGCTCGATACCCGCACGATCCATTACGTCTTTTGCTAGTTCAGAAGCAACAATAATACGTTGAGCAGGCTGTTCGCCATTCGCTTCAACTTGGATCAATACGTATTCAAGATCATCACGTAGACATACTGCGCGGTTAGCAGGCAGAGTCCATGGTGTTGTCGTCCAGATAACGATAGAGATTTCGCCTTGACCAGCGTGGCCTTCCGCTAGAGTAAATTTCTCTAGTAGAGCCGCTTCGTCAGCTGCAGAAAATTTCACATCGATAGATGGAGAAACTTTATCTTTGTATTCAACTTCAGCTTCAGCCAGAGCAGAACCACAGTCAGTACACCAGTGAACAGGTTTGAAACCTTTAAGTAGGTGACCTTTGTCTGCGATTTTACCTAGAGAACGAATGATGTTCGCTTCTGTGCCGAAATCCATAGTGCGGTAAGGTTTGTCCCACTCGCCCATGATACCAAGACGTTTGAAGCTCTCTTTCTGACCTTCAACTTGACCCGCAGCGTACTTACGACATTCTTCGCGGAATTCAGCAGCCGAAATCTTCTGACCAGGCTTACCTTTCTTCTTCTCAACCATCAACTCGATTGGAAGACCGTGACAGTCCCAACCTGGGATGTACGGTGCATCAAAACCAGAAAGGGTCTTAGATTTGATAATAATGTCTTTAAGAATCTTGTTCAGCGCGTGGCCAATGTGAATGTCGCCGTTCGCGTATGGAGGGCCGTCATGCAGCACGAAAGATTTTTTACCTTTCTTTGCCTTACGGATTTCACCGTAAAGGTCTTCTTTGTACCAACGCTTAAGCATTTCTGGTTCACGATTTGCCAGATTGCCACGCATTGGGAACCCTGTTTCTGGTAAGTTCAGGGTATCTTTATAATCACTCATCGATTCTTAATTCCGTTATATTGGGCGAAGTTAGACATTATGTTAATCGGTGGAATCATCCGACTAATTCTTTAGCTGAAGCAGCCACACCCTTGCGGCTTCAGCATCCAATTCTATTTGATTCTTTAATGCGTCGAACGATTCAAATTTTATCTCGTCGCGCAGTTTGTGCAAAAGTCGTACTTCTAACTGTTTACCATATAAATTGGCTTTAAAGTCAAAAAAATGCACTTCTAATTGCTGCCTTACACCATTAACCGTTGGTCGTTGTCCAATATTAGCAACACCACCGACAGGCACACCGTCGATATCTAATGCTTCAACAACATACACTCCCGAAACAGGAGACACACAACGCTTTAATGGAATATTAGCGGTAGGGAAACCGATAGTTCTCCCTAGTTTACGACCATGAGAAACACGACCACTGATACTGTAGTCACGCCCTAGCATGGTAGCACTAGAAGCCAAGTCATTGGCCGCTAACGCATTTCGTATCTCAGTACTGCTTACTCGTAATTGGTTTAAGCAATAGCTCTGGGTGCTCACCACCTCAAAACCATACTTCTCGCCCGCTTCTTGAAGCATAGCGAAATTACCAGTACGACCCTTACCGAAGCAAAAATCGTCACCGACAACCAAGAATTTCACGCCAAGCTTATCAACCAAAAGGTCTTTAATGAACGCTTCCGCCGACAAGCTTGCAAAATACTGATTAAAATTCACACACAATAAACGACTGATATCTAGCTTACTCAGTTGCACGTATTTATCTCGTAAGCGAGTTAAACGTGCTGGTGCTTTACCTTTGGCAAACAACTCCATAGGTTGCGGCTCAAACGTCATGACAACAGAAGGGAGCCCTAATGCTGCAGCTTGTTTAGAAACCTGACTCAGAACCTCTTGATGCCCTAAATGAACACCATCGAAGTTACCTATGGTTAATACACAGCTATGATGCTGCGCTTTAATATTGTGTATACCTCGGATCAGTTCCATTGTGATCAGCTAAAACCTGTTATTTGCATCATTTATTGTGTGAAACCGACGGATTATATACTAATCAGTATTAATCTGTCGCTGCTTTTAAATGTTTTACTCGGATACCTAAAACCAGTATCGACACAATATAAGCAAAGGCGCCAAGTGCGATCAACCCTGTTAGTGTCAACGCTCTTTGGTTAAAGCCCCAATCAAGCCACAATTGCATATTGTCTAGCTGCCATAAAATCACGCCAATCATTACCGTACCTGAGATCAATAATTTAAGGCTAAACAACAATGTAGTCTTGGTTAAACGATAAACACCCGCTAGATGCAAACCACGATAAAGCAGAGTCATGTTCACGAACGCAGACAACGCCGTTGCGATTGCCAAACCAACATAACCATAGAAATAAGCGAAGATTGCGTTGAACACCATGTTAGTCACCATCGCAATGATGCCGTACTTAACTGGTGTTTTAGTGTCTTGACGAGAGTAATAGCCGGGAGCCAATACTTTAATAAGCATGAAATTCAGCAAACCTGAAGCGTACGCCACTAAAGACATGGAAGCCTGATTAACATCATGGGGAGAAAACTCTCCGCGCATAAACAGCACCATCAGCATCGGTTTTGCTAACACAATAAGGCCGAACATCGCAGGAATGCCGAGCAGCAGTACCATGCGCACCCCCCAGTCCATGGTATGAGCAAACCCTTCACCTTCGGCATCAACGTGCTTACGGGATAAAGCAGGAAGAATAACCGTCGCAATGGCGATACCAAACAAACCGAGTGGGAATTCTAATAGTCGATCCGAGTAATACAACCAACTGATAGAGCCCGTTGCTAGAAAGCTGGCAATAAAGGTATCGAACAACAAGTTGATTTGACTCACTGAGACACCAAACAAAGCAGGGATCATTAACGTGCGGATCTTAACCACGCCCGGATCTCTCCAACCCCATTTAGGCTTAACCAGTACTCCCGCTTTAATCAAGAAAGGCATTTGGAACAGGAATTGAACTAAGCCTCCAAGAAAAACGCCGATGGATAAACCAATTTCAGGTTGTTCTAAATTAGGAGCAAGAAACCAAGCACAAGCAATGATCATTACGTTCAAGAACACAGGCGTAAATGACGAAACCGCAAATTTGCCCATGGTATTAAGGATTGCACCTGATAAAGCGACAAACGTAATGAACCATAAATAAGGAAAAGTAATTTTCAGCATTAGGCTGGCGAGTTCAAACTTAGGCGCCGAGGGGCCGTCATTAAGCCAATCAATAAACCAACCCGCACCGAACATTGCGGTGATAACCCCAGAGCCTAATACCCCAAGCACCGTAACAATAGAAACCAATACCCCAAGAGTACCGGACACCTTTGCTATCAAGTCTCGAGTTTTATCTTTATCACCTGCGGCGTGATATTCCGTTAATACTGGTACAAAGGCTTGAGAAAAAGCACCTTCGGCAAACAGCCGACGTAAAAAATTAGGAATTTTATTGGCGAAGAAAAATACGTCTGCACTTGCTCCTGCCCCCATTAAGTTTGCTACTACGACATCACGTACTAGCCCCAAGACACGGGAAACAAAAGTCATTACACTGACAATCAGCCCTGACTTTAATAGTCGTTTACTCACACAAACCTCTGACACTGGTTGATTACTTTCAATCAAGGATAAATACTATCCTATCCTAAGAAGCATAATTATTAGCATTGGTCTAAAAATGCTGTTAGAATCCCCGCCATCTTAACCGCGATGACCTTTCCATACCAAAATTTGTTTGGCTGAGATTGGTTTTTGCACAAATCATTTGACAATTAAGCGCCTATGAGGGATAGTCCTCGCCCTTAAATTGTCACCGAACTAAGTTTTTGGGAGTTAGACCTTGGCAAACAGTAAATCTGCTAAGAAGCGCGCTATCCAAGCTGAGAAACGTCGCCAGCACAATGCTAGCCGTCGTTCTATGATGCGCACTTACATGAAAAAAACTATTGCAGCTATTGAAGCTGGCAATAAAGAAGCTGCAACTGCTGCTCTTGTAGAAGTTACACCTCTTCTAGACCGCATGGCGACTAAAGGCCTTATTCATAAGAATAAAGCTGCACGTCATAAGTCTCGTTTCGCTGCTGCAATCAAAGCTCTTTAATAGAAATTTGATTACAACGCAAAACGAAAAAAACCGGCCTCGGCCGGTTTTTTTATATCTGAAATTTGGCGAACACATCTCGAAGTCTTACTAATAGCTGTTTAAGCCTAGCTAATAATGGTTCTTAAGCCTCACTAATAAATAGCGACACTTCCTTGTGCCTATCTTATTTCTGATAGGAAATGAGCTAATCCACCAGCAATAAGCTACTTGCAGTACATACCATGCAGTAGGTTAATCATCGCTTTTACTTCTTCACTGCTCAATGTGTAATACACCGTCTGAGCTTCTTTACGAGTTTCGACTAAGCCATCTCTTCTCAACCAAGCAAGATGCTGAGATAACGCTGATTGACTCAATTCCAACTTGCCACATAACTCCCCGACCGACAGTTCTGTGCCATGCAATAAGCACAAGATCTGTAAACGTCGCTCGTTGGCCATGGCTTTGAGTAGAATAACGGCCTGCGCCGAGTTCTTCTCCATCTCTTTTAAGTTCATAGTCTGGCTCCCAACGACCTATTACGCCAACTACGGGCAATCAATATTTACGGCATATTGCTTGGATATGATAATCGATATCAATTCATTAACAAACTAACTCATTCGAACAATTTACTAAAATCTGCGTCACATACGTTTTTTACTGCTGGATGTTGGATCATCCGTTCAGCAAATATGACGTAGTACTCTTCTTTTAACTCTTCAATATCACACAAAAGTTGCAAAGAGGTGTCTTCTTCCACTTCAGACATATAAAGAGTGGGAGCAAGGAAAATGGCATCATGGTGATAACGCGCAAAAGCTTTCATCAAAGCAACATCATCAAATTCGCCCAAAATATCGGGTTTTAAACCTTGTCGATCAAACCATTGCAGTACTTTTCGCCCCATAGAAGTTCGACTTCCAGGGATCAAAAGCTTCCTTTCTTCTAACACAGCGGGAAAACTAATCCCTTCAACTTTGCCAGAACAGAAAAAACTCATTCCACTCTCACCCAGTTTTTTACTGAAAAGGCCTGGGCTTTGGCTTGAATCGACAGGGCAGTCTGAAAGAATCATATCGAGCTTATGCTGAGACAGTTGCTCGAGTAGCATTTCATGGGTCGACTCAAAACAGCGTAAATGAATGCTGTTATCGGGTGGGATAGTCGACATCAATATCTTACTGACTAATCTTTTGGACAGTGCATCCGCAACACCCACATCAAACAGAATATTGGAGTGCTGGCTATAATTCACGATATCTAGCATTTCGTAGCTCAGGCCAAACATACGATCGGCATACTTAAATACCAACTGCCCAAGCTCTGTCGGCTCAACACTGCGACCATTACGCTTTGTTAGCTTGCCATCCATACGTTCTTCTAACGCTTTTATCTGACCCGTTACGGTTTGTGGCGTTAAAAACAGAGCTTCTGCGGCTTTAGTAACAGAGCCTTGTTTGCAAACCATCCAGAAGTAATAAAGATGGTTATAGTTGAGGTGCGACATAAGTGTGCCGTATTAAAAGAGTTGATAACCTTTTATATCAAATATGACACGCCCACTCAACAAACTCGGAAAAACCTAACTTAAATCGTCATTACCACTTATTTTTTCGAAGTGTGTGATTTCATAATGTAATATTTGGGCGATTATTTTCAATTTTTCTCTAACTTTTAAGATCTATATCACCTATAGAGAAATCATTAAAAACCAATTAAAAACAGCAACTTAAAACAACCACATTAGCTAGTGGAATATTTAAAGAGCAAATCATCACAAAAAAGTCTCACCTAAACCAAAATGTAATATTACTGAAATATTTGTTCTCTAACATCACGCTCAGATTAAACAAACAGACCAAACACAGACTTAAACGGTCCAATGGAGAAAACATTATGAACCAAGCTACTACTGCAGCAGCGCCTATCTCGAGCACAACTCGTTGGCTACGCTGGGCTAACTTGGCATTCATGCTTTACCTACTATTACTTTCAGTTTCAATGGTTGGTACAGGCTTCAAATGGGCAACAGGCGAGCAAGCAAAGGTTCTTTTCGAATTTGCTTCCCACCCAGTTGCAGGCTTAATGATTGGCTTAGTGGCTACAGCACTTATTCAATCATCAAGTACAGTTACTTCAATTATCGTTGGCCTTGTGGCCGGTGGTTTACCTGTTGAGCTAGCAATCCCTATGATCATGGGTGCAAACATTGGTACTACGGTAACCAATACGCTAGTTAGCCTTGGTCATGTTCGTTGTAAAGATGAATTCAAACGTGCATTCGCAAGTGCGACGATTCACGACTTCTTTAACCTATTAGCCGTTGCTATCTTCCTACCACTAGAGATGGCGTTTGGTATTCTAGAGAAAATTTCTCACTGGTTAGTATCACCGATGCTAGCAACAGGTGATATGAGCATGGGTGGTCTTAACTTCATCAAGCCAATCACTAAGCCTGTTGTAAGTGCGATTAAAGAACCACTATCAACGTTTGGCGACACTGTTGGTGGGGTTATGCTTATCGTTCTAGGTATCGCGACTATCTTCGTAGCTATCACGGTAATGGGTAAGCTAATGAAGAGCCTAATGGTTGGCCGTGCTCGTGAGATTCTAAAGAACGCAATCGGTCGTGGTCCTATCCACGGTATCGCTTCTGGCTCTATCGTTACTATTCTTGTTCAGTCTTCTTCAACGACAACAAGCTTGATGGTTCCACTAGTTGGTTCAGGTGTTCTTAAAGTACGTGACGTTTACCCATTCACTTTGGGTGCAAACATCGGTACGTGTATTACCGCGCTATTAGCAGCGACAGCAGTATCTGGTGAGTTCGCAGTATTCGCACTACAGATTGCTCTAGTACACTTGGTGTTCAACATCATGGCAACGGTATTCATCTTTGGTATTCCGTTCCTACGTGAACTACCAGTGAAAGCAGCTGATATCATTTCAGACATGGCAGTGAAAAACAAAGCTGTAGTGGCTGGTTATCTTGTTGCGGTATTCCTTGTACTGCCAGGTAGCGTGTTAGCACTGACTGCTTAATAGCAAAACAAACATCGCTTATAGCAAAGCCCGCAACCTAGGTTGCGGGCTTTTTCTTTTTTGAAAGACAAAGATGCGAGATTCGAGTAGCGAGTGACGAAAAGCAAAAGCAGATAAAAACCGTCATTCCCTACAGCGAGGAACGAGCGTGATAGGGAATCTACCTAACACAACACCCAGAGATTCCCTACTCCTTCCTTCGTCAGTCTAGGGAATGACGGGCTTTTGATCTTCGTATCCCGTTTACTCGCTTCTATCTACCCTTATCTCGCATCTAAAAACGCTTACTTACCTTGCTCATTACGCAGGTACATAATGGCCACCATGCTAAAACCGATAAACTGCCACAAATATTGCCCATCGCTTGCGCCAGTGATGGTTTGAGTGAAAGCCATACAACTTGTCACGAATAGAGAAGAAAAAGCCGCATAGAGTAACCACGGGCGTTCTTTACCAGCCATGAATTCACCAGCGATCACCGAGCGAAGTACCAATAAAAATGGTAAACATTGCAAAGCAATCAGAATAGGAAACATAAAATCGAACGTAGGGCTCAGTAAAACATGACCGACTTGGCTCTTATCCCAAGTGCCGACAATATAGCCTTTCCAGCCAGCCCAAGTGTCACCCGAATAAGCGGTATCGGGTGTAATGAAGCCAAGTAGCACGCCCATCACTTTATCGATAAAGCCATTTTTGAACCAAAAGACGAATAAGAAGATCTGAATTGGAATGATCTGAAAAGCAAACTTCTTCAACATGTGTATACCCCAAATAGTAAATGATTTGGTGACCAGTATGTGAAAGTCGATGTTTTTACGCTTGATGCAAGGCAATCGAGCCTAAGTCCAAACAATAATCAAACATGTTGAGAAGCCTGTTAGCACAAGGAAACCTTACGGAAATACCGTAGCCATCAGCTCTCACGAAACACCTTCGTTTGAAAACGCATTTCATGGTTTAGGAAAGGTTTATTTTTTATAAAGATTCAATAAGATCAAACAGTTGACCGTTATGCTCTTTTTTCACTTCGGTATAGCGTTGATAGTTGTATTGCGAACCTTTTGGGTTGTCCGACAGCTTGTCAGCCACGCTGAGCAGATAAAAGCTGATAGGGCTCGGTGTACTTTCAGCAGCGTAAGAGAGGTAAGGGAAAGCTTGGTTAGCATGTTGGTTAATTAACAATGCAAGACCCAACGTAAGATTAGCGATATCACAACGTGGGTTCATCTCGAAAGCTTGCTTTGCCAATAGTAACGCTTGTTCTCGATCTTCCTGTTCATGGCCTTGTAAGTAAGCCAGAGATTCCGAATACGACAGTAAAGCATTAACCAGATAATTATCTCGCCCTTGCTCTTGAATCGTTTCCAATTGAGTAGCGATATCCGAAAATGGCTGACCACCTTTACCTTGGTAAAAAAGAGATATTCCCTCAGAGATAACCTTCCAATCTTCATAGTTATCAATAGAAGTCACTCGATGGCTTGCCACTCCATACTCTGCATTCATTGGCGCAATAATGGCTTTGATCTCAAGAATGACATCTCCAATAGCATCAAAAAAGCTATCTTGGCTAAAGGTTTTTTCTACTTTCTGGTTTTGATTGAGTTGGCGATTGTTTTGCACAAGCACGCTCAGTACATAACTGTCATCCTTCTGTTTCAGCCAGCTTTTAAGCTCAACACCCTTGTCAGCAAGTGATTGCTTACTCTGCTTAGCAAGCTGAGAGAAATGGTAACCCGATAAGTTTTTAGCCGAGTTCAACCCGTAGAAAAGGTAGTTATAGACACTTTCTGACATCTCATAATCATTCGCAGAATCGAGTGTTATGTCATGGATATAAACGGGAATCACATCACTTTGATGAGCAGAAATAACCGTAGCGTCATTGGCTGGGATATCGCTTTGCCATGCCCAAGTTGCAATCAAGCCAATCGAGAATACTGCGGTTGTAATCAGTGCGATGGTTTTCTTTTTGGACTTAGCGACAAGAGCTTTAGGTTCAGGTTGAGAGACACTCTCGACGGGAGTTGGTTCAACGCTCGGCTGAGTCACCTCAACATCGAACAGGTAACCTTGCTTAGGAATAGTCTGAATAATGCGATATGGACGTGATTTATCCTGAAGCTGACTGCGCAGTAAACTGATGACCTGTCTGACCAAATTGTCAGACACTTGAGTTCTTTGCCACACATCAGCAGCTATCTGCTGAGTGCTCACTACTTGCCCGCGATTTTCGATGAAATAACTGAGTAACTTTGCCTGTAATGGCTCTAAATGAATCGCTTCACTATCAACCACTAACTGATTTTTATCAGGGTAGAAAGCAACAGGAAAGTCGTGTTGCAATACAAAGCAATGCGAGCGAGTCATAGTAGTTCTGTAGTTAGAAAAGACCACTCAAGGTTATTGGTTTTACAAATAGTAAGCAAGCCAAGCATCAGAAAAAAATATCCGCCTTCTTAGAAGGCGGTTTTGCTTTATAACCCCCTAAAAGGGGGCGTCCGCGCTATCAGTTCTTCAATAACTGTAATTGTTGTTCATACTCTATGTCCTGCTTATCTTGGTGTCGTACATATCGCCGAATGACTTCTTCATTCACACCGACCGTATCTACAAAATACCCTCTAGCCCAAAAGTGATTTCCCCATAATTTCTTACGTATATGTGGGAATCTATTGAAAAGTCGAATTGCTGTTCGGCCTTTTAAAACTCCTAACAAACTCGATACTGATAACTTGGGAGGAATAATGACAACAAGATGAACATGATCTGGTTGAACATTTAATTCTAAAACTTCGCAGTCTTTCATATTGCACAAAATATAGATTGAACGATAAAGCTCCTTTCCTACCTTATCTTTCAAAATCTTATATCTGTACTTTGGAGTCCAAACTATATGGTATTTGCAACGCCAATAGACATGTGATGAACTTCTGTAATCGCCCATGTGGTTGTTTCCTCTTACTTGTGGTGAATAAGAGGTTACTTCTAACATGGGCACTTCTTCAGGCTATAGCCTCAAGGAACAATCACCACCGCCCTAGGCGGTGGTTTTGAGGAGCCAATAAAAAAGGCTGCACAGAGGCAGCCTTTCAATCAAAGAAAACGGATTAAATTACACCGAGAACGGGTACTTAATCGCTTCGTGGCATTCGTAATCTTCAACCCAGAAGTCATCCATCGTTACCCACGTTTCTAAATCTTCTAGAGACTTAATTTCAGGATTGATATGGAATGTAGGGCCAGCTAGAGGCTCACGCTTCAACTGAACATCACGCATTGGTGCAAGTTGATCTTCATAGATATGAGCGTTAACAAGCTTGTGATAAGCCACACCCGCTTTCTTGCCGGTGATCTGCGCCATGATAGCGAGGAACACATACACTTGAACCATATTGAAATTCAAACCTAAAGGTACGTCACAAGAGCGCTGAGTACTGTTTAGGTACAGAGTGTCACCAAGCAGAGAGAAGTGGTGGCTGTACATACACGGACGCAAACAACCCATATGGAACTCGCCTGGGTTGTAGAAGTTTAAGATCTCACCGCGGTCATCAATACCGTTAGTTAGATCATCAACAATCTTCTTCAGTTGGTCGATATGACCGCCATCAGGTTTCGCCCATGCACGTCCTTGAACACCGTAAACACGGCCCATGTCGTCTTCACCCTTACGGTAAGGGTTATTCAGCCATGCCTCGTTCAGGTTCGAATTCGCATCCCAAGTTTTAGTTCCTAGCTTGCGAAAATCTTCAGCATTATCGTAACCACGGATATAGCCAAGCAGTTCAGCAACTGCCGCTTTCCAAAAGCTCTTACGCGTTGTTACCAGTGGGAATTGGTTATTACCAACATCATATTCAAGGTCAGCATTGATCACGGTTAGGCAGCGCTTGCCCGTGCGTTCATTTTCAATCCAAGTACCGTCATCAACGATACGCTGACAGAGATCTAAATACTGTTTCACACCAATTCCTTACTTCGTTTGTTGTGGTAATTCGTCTTTGTAGTGACCACGCTTGTATGCCCAAACCATCATCAGCGCACCGACAATAACCATTGGCAGTGATAGGATTTGTCCCATCGAGATAAACCCACCGAACAAGCCAAGTTGAGCATCAGGTTCACGTACATATTCAACTAGGAAGCGGAATGTACCATATCCTGCTAGGAATAACCCTGATACAGAACCTAGAGGACGCGGCTTTTTGATGAACCAGTTCAAGATGAAGAACAGCACAATACCTTCAAGCGCCATTTCATAAAGCTGAGATGGGTGGCGAGGAAGTGGACCACCATTAGGGAACACGATCGCCCATGGAACATCAGTCACACGGCCCCAAAGCTCGCTGTTCATGAAGTTACCCATACGTCCCATACCTAAACCAAATGGCACCAATGGTGCAATCATGTCTGCGACACCAAAGAAGGTTCGACCGTTCTTTTTGGCATACCAGAACATCGCAGTGATAACACCAAGCAAACCACCGTGGAAAGACATACCGCCAGTCCATACCTTAAAGAGGTAAAGAGGATCTGCGAGGAATAGGTCAAAGTTGTAGAAAATTACGTAGCCAATACGGCCACCAAGCACCACACCTAGAAAGCCAGCAAACAGTAAATCTGACACTTGCTCTCGAGTCCAACCGCTACCAGGTTGATCAGCTCGGCGATTTGCTAACCAAAGCGCGAACATAAAACCGACCAGGTACATTAGGCCATACCAACGAACTGAGATTGGTCCTAATTCAATAAGAACAGGATCGATATTTGGGAATTCGATAAAACCCTGAGACATACTTGGCTCTCTATCTAAATAATAAACAATGGGTTAACTGCTTCACTGAAATTAAGCAACTCAGCAAAACAACCAACGGAGAAATACACTACAGCAGCATCATCGATGCTATAAACATTAAAAATACCGCAAAGAATTTTTTCAACACTGGCGTTGGCAGTTGAGTCGCCAACTTAGCGCCAATTCGAGTGGTCAACACTGACGTACAAGATATCGCAACCAGAGCGGGTAGATACACGTAGCCTAAACTGAAAGCGGGCAAATCGTTAACCGATGAACCATGCCAAATGAATCCAAGCATCCCTGAAATCGCAATGACACAACCACATACTGAAGATGAACCTACGGCTTTGCGCATTTCCACACCGTGATGATTCAGGAAAGGCACAGATAAAGACCCTCCGCCAATACCCGCTAAGCTCGATACCACACCAATTCCGCCGCCATACATCATCGTCTTTGCCGAACTAGGCATTACTTTTTGGCTTGTTGAACGAATGGATAGCAGCATCTGCAATGCCAATACCAAGACAATCACACCAAATACCTTCGGCAGATATTGCGCGGGAATAACGTCTGCGATGAAAGAACCTAGGAAGCCACCAACCACCACTCCAGGCATCAGCCACTTCACAACAAAGATCTCGACGTTGCCTAGCTTTAGGTGATTAATCGCAGAAGATCCGGAGGTAACAATAATGGTTGATAACGAAGTCGCTAACGCCATCTGCATTGCAAACTCTTGAGGAATACCCGCTTTAGGAAGCAAAAACAGCAAGGCTGGAACCACCAGCAAACCACCACCAATGCCCAGCAAACCCGCTAAAACACCAACAACAGCACCAAGGCCTGCCAACAAGCCAATGAGTTCGTATGACACGTTAAATCCTATTTTTTACCCGCTCGAATGAAGCCTGTAAATTCACGCTCTTCGAAATAGTTGAGCATCATACTATAGATGTCACTTCCATACGGTTTTGATAGCGCCTCATTTGCCAAATCTTGCAGTTCACTAAGCTTAGATTGACGAATCAAATACTTAGTCCTTGCGACATTTGAGGTATTCATACTTAACGTCTCATACCCTAATCCAATCAAGAGCAATGCGCCCATTGGATCACCCGCGAGCTCTCCACATATACACACAGGCAATTGATATTGCTTACAAGTATCATGGATGTGTTTCAATGCCATGATCACTGCAGGGTGCATGGATTCATAGACATCAGATACGCGGGAATTGTTCCGGTCAACCGCCAAAAAATATCCGCCTTCTTAGAAGGCGGTTTTGCTTTATAACCCCCTAAAAGGGGGCGTCCGCGCTATCAGTTCTTCAATAACTGTAATTGTTGTTCATACTCTATGTCCTGCTTATCTTGGTGTCGTACATATCGCCGAATGACTTCTTCATTCACACCGACCGTATCTACAAAATACCCTCTAGCCCAAAAGTGATTTCCCCATAATTTCTTACGTATATGTGGGAATCTATTGAAAAGTCGAATTGCTGTTCGGCCTTTTAAAACTCCTAACAAACTCGATACTGATAACTTGGGAGGAATAATGACAACAAGATGAACATGATCTGGTTGAACATTTAATTCTAAAACTTCGCAGTCTTTCATATTGCACAAAATATAGATTGAACGATAAAGCTCCTTTCCTACCTTATCTTTCAAAATCTTATATCTGTACTTTGGAGTCCAAACTATATGGTATTTGCAACGCCAATAGACATGTGATGAACTTCTGTAATCGCCCATGTGGTTGTTTCCTCTTACTTGTGGTGAATAAGAGGTTACTTCTAACATGGGCACTTCTTCAGGCTATAGCCTCAAGGAACAATCACCACCGCCCTAGGCGGTGGTTTTGAGGAGCCAATAAATATTGAGTTAAGTCATTGGTACCCACCGAAACGAAATCAACTTTATCCGCAATAAGCGGAAGAAGGTAAAGCATGGATGGCACTTCAATCATGATACCGATACGAGGCATACGCACTCGGTTATCAAGCTCGTGCACTTCGTCATAGGCTTGCTCAATGAGTTGAACAGTATCATCCAGTTCTTGAGTGCTAGAGATCATCGGCAACAAGATACTCAAGTTCTGGCTATCACAACTCGCACGTAACATCGCACGCAATTGGATAATAAAGATGTCGGGATGATCAAGGGTAAAACGAATACCACGCCAGCCAAGGAATGGATTGTCTTCTTCTATTGGGAAGTAAGGTAACGCCTTATCGCCACCAATATCCAAGGTTCGCATCACAACTTGCTTCTCTGGATAACTCGCGAGCACAGAACGATACTGCTTGAACTGTTCGTCTTCTGACGGGAACCTTTGTTGTAACAAGAAAGAGATTTCTGTTCGATACAGGCCTACGCCATCCACCCCTTGGTTGATCGCAATATTGGTGTCGGCACTTAAGCCCGCATTAAGCAAGATCTCGACCTGTCGGTCATCTTGGGTTTTTGCAGGTAAGTATAATTCTCGGTTAACCATAGAGGAGAGTTCACTCTCTTCTAGAATTAGCCCTTGGTATTCGCTCAGTAGGCTCTGAGTCGGCTCAATAAAGATCTCACCGCTGTAACCATCGACAATCGCTTGTTTGCCATTGGCTTGAGCTAGGTTGAGGTTTACCCCCATTACCGAGGGAATGCCTAACGCGCGAGATAAAATAGCCGCGTGCGAGTTCGCCGCCCCTTCCAAGGAAACGACAGCTAATAACTTCTCTTTAGGAATCGACGCTAAAACAGAAGCCGTTAACTCACGTACCACCAAGATAATCGGTTTATCTAGAGTCCGCAGTTCGTGCTCTGAGTTGTGAAGGAAATAAAGCAGCCTTTGACCCAACTCGCGAATGTCTTGCGCCCTCTCTCGAAGGTAGACATCAGACATACGGGCAAAGCGATTCGAGTAGCTCTCAACAACCTGTCTTAATGCCCAATCGGCTTTATCGCCTTTCTGGATTTGACTCTTCAGATCCTTACGCAACATCGGATCGTTGAGTAAGTGAGTAAACAGATCAAAGATCGCCAACGCATCTTTATTGATTTCACTGTCTAAACGCTTTCGCATGCGCTTAAAGTCATTGAGGGCATTTTCGACGGCAACAGCCAACAACTCATGCTCTCTTTCAACATTGAGCGTCGATGCTGGATAAACATCGGTTAATTCAGGCTGGGTGTTGTCCCACCATAAATCACCGATCGCAACGCCCGATGATGCAGCAATACCCTTGGTCGCAGGTAGCTTCTGTTGCTCAAGAAGCCAATGGCCTTGAGTTTGGGCATGCGCCACAATAACCGCAAGTTGAGCAGAGAGAGTGACAAGGAAAGACTCTTCCATCTCACTGAATAAACGAGGGGATTTCTGTTGAATAACCAAAACGCCAAGCACTTGCTTGCGATGGATAATCGGAGTGCCTAGAAAAGAGTGATAAACACTTTCTCCTAGTTCTGGAAAAAACTTATAAGCTGGGTGAGCAGATGCCTGTGCAAGGTTAATAGGTTCAGCACTTCTTTTGACAAGACCAACTAAGCCTTCGTCAAAACCAATCTGAATACTATTCCCTTCAAAGATCAGGCCTTGAGTTGCCATCAACTCAAGGCGCTGCATATCATTATTCGCTAGATACACGGTGCAGCACTCTGTCTGCATCGCACTGCATGTCTCTTTCACCAAAATATCAAGAGCCGTCGACACATCTTCAACTCTTGATACGTGTTCAACTATTTCCCTTAGTTGGCTGAGCATGCTTAACCTCTACGCAATTTGCGTTTTCCTTTTGTTTTTCGCTCTTTAAACGGCATTGCTAAAGATGCGAATTCTTTCATTGCTCGACGGTAAACATCTCGCTTGAAAGAAACAACTTGTCGAACTGGGTACCAGTAACTCACCCAACGCCAACCATCAAACTCAGGTGTACTTCCACGCTGCATATTGATATGCGATTCATCGCAATCTAAGCGCAAAAGAAACCACTTCTGTTTTTGTCCAATACAGACAGGTTTCGAATCCCACCGAACCAGTCGTTTGGGTAGCTTATAGCGTAACCAATGACGACTTGTCGCGACGATTTTTACATCCTTTTTTGTAAGGCCAACCTCTTCATACAACTCGCGGTACATTGCCTGTTCCGGAGTTTCACCTTCATCTATTCCCCCTTGAGGGAATTGCCATGAATGTTGCCCGTATCGTTTAGCCCAGAAGACCTGACCATGGTTGTTACAGATTACAATACCAACATTTAATCGGTAACCATCGCCATCTATCACTGGCCAACCTCTATCTAAATTTTTAATTACACTGATTTTTCCACATATCCCCAATTGGAGCAAACTTAGTGACGTGACAAGCGCTATATTTATGACTATTAACTAAGAATATGGATAAGTTTTGCTCAAATCTTAGTTACCCACATAAGAGTGAGACATAGACCACATTTATTCACCTTTTCTGTGAATAACTATGTGAAGAATTAGCCGCAATCGTTTTTTTTAATCCATACATTCATCAACACCGAAAGTTGCCCTCTCGCCATTAACAATAAAAAACAAATTAAATCATCAATTTAAAAACAAAATCATAAAATAAATAATCGTCAAAAACCAAAAGATCTTTTCAAAATCAAACATGGTTAAAGATCAACCACTCCGCTGCTTATCCACACTGGTGGGTCAAAGATTCATTTTGAACCCCATTTAGCAAGCATTTTATCCACCACAAACCCCTGTTTATTTATACACTAAATTAATATTTCAATTAATTACCTTCATGACCTGTGGATAACCATGAGTTTGATCCCTTTTATAGCAATGAGATCATTTCTTAACCAGTCGGCATTTGGTGATAACTTCTGATAAAATCATTTTTTTGATCATGCCTTTTATTATGAAACCAGAACCACAAACACAACAAGAGCTCTTAGACAGAGCGTATGCTATCGCCGGAATGACATTCAAAGAGCTCGCAGATGAAGCTGAGATGATCATGCCAAACGATCTTAAGCGCGATAAAGGCTGGGTTGGGCAACTATTAGAATGGCATTTGGGTGCAGCAGCAGGCAGTAAGCCAGAGCAAGATTTTGCTAAGCTAGGGATCGAACTAAAAAGTATTCCTATTGGTTATTCTGGCAAGCCTTTAGAAACAACCTTTGTCTGTGTCGCCCCCTTAATGGGAGTACAAGGATTAACATGGGAAACCAGTCACGTCCGAAACAAGCTCTCTAAAGTGTTGTGGATTCCCGTAGAAGGTGAGCGAGAGATCCCGCTTGCAGAAAGACATGTCGGATCCCCTTTACTCTGGACGCCAACCCCAGCGGAAGACGAGATCTTAAAAAGGGATTGGGAAGAACTGATGGAGCTGATCGTGTTAGGCAATGTTGAGCAGATCACAGCAAGGCACGGAGAAGCATTGCATTTACGACCGAAAGCAGCAAACAGCCGAGTACTAACAGAAGCGTATGGTGCGAGTGGGAAACCTATCAAGACCAAACCTCGTGGTTTCTACCTACGAACCCAGTTCACCCATAACTTGCTCACAACACACTATGCATAAATAGCTCACAGCCACTGTGCCTTGCGATTAACACTTGTTTCGCCAATGACTAACGCAATGGATGACATTGGTTGTCGTGTGTTACAGAGGCGTTCTAATGCGGCTTTAGAGCTAGCTCTATATCGCAGTAGCTTTGGCTTGGTTCATTACCAAACTCATCATACGCATTGTGCAAACGCAGGTATGCCTTTTCAAAGCCCAGCCGGAGCAACTCCTCTTTCACTTGATCTAAGGATCCAAAGTGAAGCGGTTCTCCGTCTTGCTTAACGGGTTCCAGCTTGTGTTTATATTCTACCGCCAACAGATATTCCGAGATATCGGAACAGCCAATAACGTACACTTTAGGTGTTTGATAAGAGTCTTTATGCTCTCCATGTAACCACATGTCTAATTGATGCTTTTGCATAGCCTGCCTCCATTGCTACATAAAGCTTAGTAGAACTCTTTTCCTTTACTAGATAACAACTTAAAAAATCATACATAACGGCTTAAAAAAGCAAAAAAGAGAAGCAAGTGCTTCTCTTTTTTGGCCAGATCTAGTTCAAAAGCTTGTGCTTTCGACGCCATAACTATCGCTGATGTTTATCTTAAGGGGTGAAAGGCGCTATCACCCCACAAGATTACGTCGGTATTCGCGCGCTTAAGACTCGACGAAGATGACGAACTCGGCGCTCAATCGTGACAACTTCAGGCTCAGAAAAACCAATTGGTCGACCATCGGCTTCAAGGCCAATATCTCTCAATAAGTGGGTATTGTTCCATGGTAGATCATATGAACTACGACGAACTTTTCGTTGCCATTCTCGCTCTTCACGACGAAGGTCTGCACGGATAAGGACTGTTGCTAGTTTTAAATATACTGAGTGACGCATAATAACTCTCCAGTTGTGGAATAAACTGAGGAAAAATAGCGTATTAGATAGTATGAGGGCTTCTCACTTAGCTGCTATTTTTCCGCAGCCAAATAAGGGTACGGATCTATTAGTTAGGTTTATCTTGGGTGTTTCGATCGGCCATAGCTGATGCTTGTGACATAACAGTCACCATGTCAGTACACGGATCAAACGACGCGCAAATATGCTGTATAAAATCGAAATGTTTCATTTGCGCCTCCAAACTAACTAAAAAATCCAAAAAGAAATGAAATAATAAAAGCAAATAAGTCTTTGTTAAACCATTGCTTTCACGGTTAAAGTCTAACCAAGTGAGTATATTATTCAACCGATAATTGATTAACAATTTCAAAACAAATGATTCACCCAAAATATTAGTTGCATATCAGTTTATATATAACATATTCACTATGATTATAAAAATATCCGCCTTCTTAGAAGGCGGTTTTGCTTTATAACCCCCTAAAAGGGGGCGTCCGCGCTATCAGTTCTTCAATAACTGTAATTGTTGTTCATACTCTATGTCCTGCTTATCTTGGTGTCGTACATATCGCCGAATGACTTCTTCATTCACACCGACCGTATCTACAAAATACCCTCTAGCCCAAAAGTGATTTCCCCATAATTTCTTACGTATATGTGGGAATCTATTGAAAAGTCGAATTGCTGTTCGGCCTTTTAAAACTCCTAACAAACTCGATACTGATAACTTGGGAGGAATAATGACAACAAGATGAACATGATCTGGTTGAACATTTAATTCTAAAACTTCGCAGTCTTTCATATTGCACAAAATATAGATTGAACGATAAAGCTCCTTTCCTACCTTATCTTTCAAAATCTTATATCTGTACTTTGGAGTCCAAACTATATGGTATTTGCAACGCCAATAGACATGTGATGAACTTCTGTAATCGCCCATGTGGTTGTTTCCTCTTACTTGTGGTGAATAAGAGGTTACTTCTAACATGGGCACTTCTTCAGGCTATAGCCTCAAGGAACAATCACCACCGCCCTAGGCGGTGGTTTTGAGGAGCCAATAAAATCACAGAACATCTCTCTTAACGACCAAGCGTCCAATAGCTCAATCTATCAGCCAGCGACTGCCAACTGGAAGTTGTAGCGGTGGGTAACAAAAAAGCCACGCATCATGCGTGGCTCTTAGATTGACACTAACCGGATAAAATCAATTCATTGAGAGTTCTAAACAACACCTTCAGAAATAAGGCTATGTTTGTTCAGCAATCGGTACATGGTTGCGCGCGAAACTCCAAGTTCCTTAGCAGCCAACGATACTTGACCACCATAAGATTCCAGAACAATCAGCAACGCATCTCGCTCTGAACGCTCACGGATACTTTTGAGGCTACGGCGCTCATCATTTTGCTTAGGTAAATCCAGCTGATGATCTTCAATGATCACTGAGTCCGACATCAACACCACGCGTTTGATTTGGTTCATCAGCTCACGGACATTGCCCGGCCAGTGATAACGATTCATCGATCGAAGCGCTTCGTCAGAGAAACTCTTGGCTTGAGCATTAAACTCTTTCGAATACTGACGTAAGAAATGATTGGCCAACACTGAGATATCACTAACCCGCTCTTTTAAGCTCGGAACCTGAATTCGTAGAACATTGATGTAGTGGTAAAGCTCTTCATTGAAGTCACCCTCAATCAATGCCTTTTCAATATCAGAAGAGTTAGCCGCCAGAATACGAACATCCACCGATTTTGACCCAGTCTCCGTCTCTACCTTGCCTTCTTGCAAGAAGCGCAACAAATTCAACTGTTGATTGCGAGGCATCGCTAACACATCATTGAGCAATATCGTGCCACCGTCCGCCTCTTCCAGCATACAAGGGGCTGCACCAAGCTGAGCTGAAATGCCGAAGACTTCAGACTCAATTCTCATCTCAGACAGAGCTCGGCAGTTGACCGTTAAAAATGGCTTTTGCGCGCGCGAAGAGTTTTGATGAATAGAGCGTGCAATCGTCTCTTTGCCAGCCCCACTCTCGCCATAAATTAAGATGCTGACATCAGTCGGCCCAATACGCTTTACTTGGTCTCTTAGGCGCTTTACTGCCACCGAGTCGCCCAACAAGCCCATATTGTTGTTAATGCCGTAGTTTGGCCACACTTTCTGCTCAAGCTTAAGCATCCCAAGCTGGTGACCTATGGTACTCAGTAGCTGTGCATCTGGAATGGGTGCCGTGAAAAAGTCGATACAGAAGTTAACGATAAACTGGCAAATAGTATCGGAGCTTAATTGCGATTCACGGATAAAGGCGAGCCATCTAACCTGTTTATTGTTACTCACCAAGTTTGCAATGCCATTTAGGCTGAACTCATCATGGCTAAGGTCCACAATGCCAATGCATGGGCCTATGTCGGCAATCAATGCATCGGCTTTTCGTAAATCTGCACACTGGGTACACTGCCAACCCACTTGTTCTAATACAGATAACCAGGGTTCGTACGCACCACCAACGACGATAAGAGAACCTGGTAAGGAATCCATCTTAAATTGAGTTCCCATCCTTCTTCCTTATTCTATTTTTATTTAAATCAGGCTAATACGAGTCACTGCTTCATCGTTCGACAAAAATGCCGCGAGATCGTATTCAGCGCAGAGACGTATAGTAGTGAGACTATCTTAGATTTTTTGTCTCAATAGTAAGACTATGTCAGAAATAATGATTTTTCGAATCAAGAGTGCGGTACAGGCAAGGTTTTGAACACTGAGAAACAGAAAAAGCCACCCGAAGGTGGCTTTTAAATTGAATCGGCTGTTACGGCCTGTCAGCGAAAATTACGCTTGAGGACGCATTGCCGGGAACAAGATCACGTCACGGATTGTGTGCGTGTTAGTAAATAGCATCGCTAGGCGATCGATACCAATACCTTGACCCGCTGTTGGCGGTAGGCCGTGCTCTAGTGCAGTAATGTAGTCTGCATCGTAGTACATAGCTTCGTCATCACCCGCGTCTTTTGCGTTAACTTGTGCTTTGAAACGCTCGTCTTGGTCTTGTGCATCGTTAAGCTCAGAGAAACCGTTCGCTACTTCACGGCCACCGATGAAGAACTCAAAGCGGTCGGTGAAGAATGGGTTGCTGTCGCTACGACGAGCCAGTGGAGAGATGTCCGCTGGGTAACCCGTGATGAACGTTGGTTGAATTAGCTGAGGCTCAGCCGTTTCACCAAAGATCTCTTCAAGAAGCTGACCACATGTCCAGAACTTCTCAACGTACAGACCCACTTCCTCTGCAATTTTAACCATCAATTCTCTGTTCTGAAGATCATCTTCAGTCAGAGCTTGAATGTTTGCATTTTCAGGTGTGTAGTGTTTGATTGCATCGAACATGCTCATGCGAGCGTAAGTGCCACCGAACTCAACTGTTTCGTCACCGTAAGGCATAGAAGTAGAACCAAGAACGTCCATCGCTGCTGTGCTTAGCATCTCTTCCGTTAGATCCATTAGATCTTTGTAGTCAGAGTACGCTTGGTAGAATTCCATCATTGTGAATTCTGGGTTGTGACGTGGAGAAAGACCTTCGTTACGGAAGTTACGGTTGATCTCGAATACACGGTCAAAACCACCAACTACTAGACGCTTAAGGTAAAGCTCAGGTGCAACACGTAGGTACATGTCGATGTCTAGTGCGTTGTGATGAGTGATGAATGGACGTGCTGTTGCACCACCTGGGATCACGTGCATCATTGGCGTTTCAACTTCTAGGTAGCCTTTTGAGCTCATGAAGTTACGGATTGAAGACACAAGCTTAGAACGTACGATGAATGTGTTACGAGAGTCTTCGTTCACGATTAGGTCAACGTAACGCTGACGGTAACGCATCTCTTGGTCAGTTAGACCGTGGAACTTCTCTGGCAGAGGACGAAGTGCTTTCGTTAGCAATTCAAACTCTTCCATGTTCACGTAAAGGTCGCCTTTACCAGACTTGTGAAGCGCACCTTTAACACCGATGATGTCACCGATATCTAGGCCTTGGTACTTCTCTTTTAGTACTTTTTGAACGTCTTTCGCTGCGTATGCTTGGATACGACCAGAAGTTTCTTGAATCGCAAGGAATGGACCACGCTTCGCCATAATACGACCAGCGATCGCAACGATGTGGTTAAGCTCTTCTAGCTCTTCCTTAGTCTTCTCACCGAATTCCGCTTGAAGGTCGCCAGCTAGGTGCTCACGACGGAAGTCATTTGGGTGACCGTTAGCTTTGCAGTTCAGGCGGATGTGATCCAGCTTGCTGCGGCGCTCAGCGATTAGTTTGTTCTCTTCAGGTGAAGAAGCTTCTTGTGCGTTTTCGTTTTGAACAGCATCAGTCATTAGAGATGTACCCTGCTTTTATAATTTGGACAGCTATATTTTTTCAAATATAGGCATTTTTACCAATATTATTGGTAAAGCTTAATAGTTGGTAAAGCTTACAGACCTGATTTCAGGCTAGCTTCAATAAACTTGTCTAAGTCACCGTCAAGAACCGCTTGAGTGTTACGGTTTTCGATGCCGGTGCGCAAATCTTTGATACGAGAATCATCCAGTACGTAAGAGCGGATTTGACTGCCCCAACCGATGTCTGATTTCGTTTCTTCGCTCGCTTGTTTTTCAGCATTTTGTTTTTGAATCTCAAGTTCAAAAAGCTTAGCACGTAGCTGCTTCATCGCTTGATCTTTGTTCTTATGCTGCGAACGGTCATTCTGACATTGAACCACTGTGTTGGTTGGAACGTGAGTAATACGTACCGCCGATTCAGTGGTGTTTACGTGCTGACCACCAGCGCCAGAGGCACGGTATACGTCAATACGTAAGTCAGAAGGATTAATGTCGATCGTAATGTTGTCATCAATCTCTGGGTAGATAAACGCAGATGCAAATGAAGTATGACGACGACCACTTGAATCAAATGGTGACTTACGAACCAGACGGTGAACACCAGTCTCTGTACGTAACCAACCATAAGCGTATTCACCAGAAATACGCACCGTTGCGCCTTTAAGGCCAGCAACATCACCATCAGACACTTCGATAACTTCGGTCTTGAAGCCTTTCGAATCTGCCCAACGTAAGTACATGCGTAACATCATTGAAGTCCAGTCTTGAGCTTCTGTACCGCCCGAGCCTGACTGTAAATCGATGTAGCAATCTGATGCGTCGTGATCGCCAGCAAACATACGACGGAATTCTAGTTTTTCTAGCTTAGCTTCTAGCTCAGCCAGTTCTGGTTCAATTTCGTCAAACGTTTCTTGGTCTTCTTCTTCAACCGCAAGCTCTAATAGACCTTCAACATCCTCAACACCTTGGTCAAGTAAATCGATTGTTTCTACTACCGCTTCCAATGCAGAACGTTCTTTACCTAGCGCTTGTGCACGCTCAGGTTCGTTCCATACATCCGGTTGTTCTAATTCTGCGTTTACTTCTTCTAGACGCTCTTTCTTAGCGTCATAGTCAAAGATACCCCCTCAGGATATTTGTGCGTTCAGACACATCCTGCAGACGGTTTTTAATAGGATTGATTTCAAACATTTTAGCTCATCATTTATGAGTAGAATTTAACCGAAGAATTGTACTCAAAAGTGTGACGGAGATACAGAATTTTTTAGAGTGGAAAGCCAAGATTCAATAACTTAGTGGGATATAAATTTGACAGGCTGAAAAAAGACGTAGGATTTATAAGGGAAAGAAAGAAAACAAGCCCTGTTTTTGAACAGAGCTTGTTGAATTTGGGGCTAAATGGTGAACATCATTTAATGAATGATAACGCTATTTGGCTTCAATATGATCAATCATCAACTGCAAAGATTGGTTGCCACGAAACTCGTTGATATCCAGCTTAAATGCGAGACTCACCGTTTTCACGGACGCATCAGGCCAGCGACGTAAATCAACGTTGAAGGCAATACCATCGATCATTACATTAGTTGGATGGCCTTTGTATAAAGGTTCTAGCATCAATTTAAGGTGTTTTTCACCGACCAACTTTTGATGCAGTACTTTGAACTCACCATCAAAGATCGGTTCTGGGAAAGCTTGCCCCCAAGGACCACCAGAACGCAACGTTTCAGCGGTGTGCATTGAGAACTCTTCTGGTAACAGCTCACCATCAGAAAGGATGATGCCCTTCAGCGCCGTCTCACCGAGCTCTTTGCGCACAACGTCATCAAACATCTTACTAAATCGCTCGAAGTCTTTTTCCATAATGGTCAAACCGGCCGCCATTGCATGACCACCAAACTTCAAGATCAAGCCTGGGTTTTGAGTATCGATTCGGTCAAGCGCATCGCGCATGTGCAAACCCGGAATCGAGCGGCATGAACCTTTGATACTGCCTTCCCCACCATCAGCGAATGCGATCACTGGGCGGTGATATTTATCTTTGATACGCGAAGCCAAAATACCAATCACACCTTGGTGCCAATCACGTTGGAACAGGGCTAAACCGGAAGGCAAGTCGTCTTTACCGAACTCAAGGCGCTCACAAAAAGCCATCGCCTCTTGTTTCATGCCCTCTTCAATCTCTTTACGTGTTTGGTTCAAGCCATCTAACTCGCTGGCCATTCGACGCGCGGCGTGAATGTTATTGCTCATCAACAACTCAACACCAAACGACATATCATCCAATCGGCCTGCGGCATTGATACGAGGGCCAAGTGCAAACCCAAAATCAGAAGCGACCAAACGCTTAGCGTCTCGCTTAGCAATTTCAATCAAGGCCTGAATACCCGGACGCGCTTTGCCTGCACGGATACGTTGTAAACCTTGATGAACCAAAATACGGTTATTTTCATCGAGTGGTACCACGTCGGCAACGGTACCTAACGCAACCAAATCGATCAGTTCCATCAACTTAGGTTCTGTCATGCCATGTTGTGCGAACCAACCCAATTTACGCATATGAACACACAGCGCCATCATCAGGTAAAACGCCACACCCACACCCGCTAGTGCTTTTGAAGGAAATGTACAGCTTTCTAGGTTGGGGTTAACCATTGCATCGGCAATCGGTAATTCAGAGCCAGGCAAGTGATGATCAGTAACCAGCACATCAAGGCCTTGCTCTTTAGCAAAGCGAACACCGTCAATCGAAGAGACACCGTTGTCTACGGTCATGATCACTTCGGCACCAATCTCAATCGCTTGTTCAACAACCTCTGGGCTCAAGCCGTAGCCATCTTCAAAGCGGTTTGGTACTAAGTAATCGACATTAGAACTGCCCAGCATGCGCAGTGCCAATACCGACAAAGCGGAACTCGTCGCGCCATCAGCATCAAAATCACCGACAACGATAATGCGCTTTTGAAGCTTAATCGCATTGAAAAGCAGTTCTACCGCGGCATCGATACCGCCCAGTTTTTGATAGGAGTGTAAGCCTTTCGCAGCCGTCTCCAGTTGCTCTGCACTGTCGATTCCGCGACTCACATAAATGCGCTTTAACAAGTCAGGTAAGTGAGCAGGTAAAACTGAAGTATCGACCTCAGGGCGGCGTTGGATCTCTATCATATAAAAATGGGCCCGATATCAATCAGGCCACTCCTTAAATCAAAAACGTAGGGAAATTAAAACAACGAGCGACAAGGTTAGATATCTTTCAACGAGTCTCGTCGCTCTGAACAAATCATGCCATTCTAAAACAAACTGATTTGCTCAGAATAAAGCTTACTGCTCTAAACGCTGAAGAAGTTGTGCTGGTGGTAAGTAACCACTCACCAACTCACCACTTGCTAGCACGATAGCAGGTGTACCGTTAATACCAAGCTCACGGCCTAATTGATACTGCTTCGCTATGATTTGCTTCTGCTCGCTAAGGTCTGTGCCCGCTGCTGGCATTTTACGTTCTGCTTTAGCACTGTGCATCGCTGCTTTTGGATCGTCAGAAGCCCAAATTGCTGCCATTTGGTCGGCAACTTGTCCGGTCGCACCTTGGCGTGGGTAAGCCATGTAACGAACGGTAATACCCAGATCGTTATAGCCTTGCATTTGGCTGTGTAGACGAACACAGTAGCCACACGTAATGTCAGTAAACACCGTCACAACGTACTTTTCATTATCGGCTTTATATTCGATAACCGTATCTGACAATGCCGCGACCTTTTCAGCATTAAGCGGAGCTTGACGCTCGGCCAATACGTCGCTGAACTTACCGTTGTCATCCAAAGAGTAAAGAGTGCCCGCTAGAAAATGATCGCCCTTTGGAGAAGAAAAGATAATGCCGCTGTTGGTTTGAATTTCTAACAGACCATCGATATCTGAAGGAACAATCTTCTCTACCTTAATACCGATTTTTTCAAAGCGCTTTGTTAACGCGGTTGTATCAACAGCTTGTGCTGAAGCAACTTCTACGGCTGTTGATGTTTGTTCTACTTTCGCTTCTGATGCATTACATGCAGTAATCATGAGAGGAAGCGCTAATAGAGGAAGACGGCGTAATACGCTCATTAAGTTCACCTTAAAAATAAATGGATTTAAGCACGTGGGTGATGCTGAGCGTGAATTTGCTTCAGCCTTTCAGTCGCCACGTGAGTATAAATTTGGGTTGTCGATAAGTCACTATGCCCAAGCAACATCTGTACGACCCTGAGATCTGCGCCATAGTTCAGTAAATGCGTTGCAAAAGCATGCCTTAATACGTGTGGCGACAATAATTCCGTGTCGATACCCGCTATCACCGAATAATGCTTGATACGATACCAGAACGTTTGACGGGTCATTTGCTTCGCTCGTTTACTCGGAAAAACCACATCCGAACTATTATCACCCAACAATTGTGGGCGACCTTGCTCGATAAATGTCTCTATCCAATCGACCGCATTTTCGCCCATTGGTACCAAGCGCTCTTTGCCACCTTTACCGATCACACGCACCACACCTTGCCTTAGGCTGATGTTTTCCATGGTCAGGCTAACGAGCTCAGTCACACGAAGTCCAGTTGCATATAGTAACTCAAGCATCGCTTTATCGCGAAGCTCAATAGGGTCGTTTGGATCTGGCGCTTCAAGAAGCGAATCCACTTGCTCTTCACTTAAATCTTTCGGTAAGCGCTTCGGCAGTTTCGGGCTGATCAACAGCGCACTAGGATCGTCGGCTCTTACTTTCTCGCGATGTAAATATTGGAACAAACGACGAATGGCAGACAACATACGAGCACGAGATGTCTGCTTGAAATCGGCGTCAGCTAACCAACCTTGATAATCTTGTAGCCCTGACAGGCTAATAAAATCGAGGCGATAATTATGCTTTTCCATCCACGTCAGTAGTTTGGATAAATCCGTACGATAAGAGACGAGTGTATTCTCTGATAACCCTCTCTCCATCCACATAGCATCTAAAAACTGCTCAACGAGACCGTGGTCTGCGCTCTGCCCTTGAGGCGACTGCATAGTGTTACTCACAATATTGGAAACTGTTTTGAGAGTATGTCAGAGCAAATATGAATGCCATAAAAATTACGACTTGAGCGGATAATCGCTGCAATCGAAGCCGATTTATGGTTAGAATCCGCCATCTGAAATTAAAATCGAACGTTTGCTATGAAAATTGGATTATTTTACGGCTCAACCACCTGCTATACCGAAATGGCAGCAGAGAAAATTCGCGGCATTATTGGTGAAGACTTAGTTGATATCCATAACGTGAAAGAAACCCCTCTTTCTTTTATGGCGGACTACGACCTTTTACTGCTTGGTATCTCAACGTGGGATTTCGGTGAAATTCAAGAAGATTGGAATGAGTTGTGGGAAGACATCGCAACCACGCCAATGAAAGGCAAGGTTGTGGCTCTATTTGGTCTAGGAGATCAAGAAGGCTACGGTGAGTGGTTCTTAGATGCGATGGGACTCTTGCATGATGAACTAAAAACCGCAGGCGCTGAGTTTGTCGGCTTCTGGCCAAACGATGACAGCTACGAATTCGAAGCATCGAAAGCATTAACAGAAGACAAATCTCAATTTGTTGGTTTAGCTCTGGATGAAGATTCACAGTACGAACTCAGCGATGAACGTATCGCAACTTGGGTTGAACAAGTACTGGTCGAGTACAGCGAAAAGCTTTAAGTTCTAAGTTCTAAGTTCTAAGTTCTAAGTTCTAGGTTTAAACCGAACCGAACGCTCCGAAACAACAGAATACAAAAAGGCCTCATTACTGCGAAGTAATGAGGCCTTTTCTATTCAACTTTATATTGAATACGGACTAACGATTTAATCTCAACGGAAGATTAAACCGTCTCTTCCGCCATCTCTTGTTCTGTTGATTTACCAACAAAGAACATACAGATGATTGCAGCAGCCGTTGGAAGCAACCAACCCATACCAATCTCGAACAATGGCAGCATCTTAAGTGCAGACACATCGACACCCGCTACTTTAGCGCCATCAATTAGAGCAAACATCAACGATACTAATACCACTACGCGGTAAGCCGCTTTTGGATTCGGGAAACGGCTACGCAAGAACGTCAGTGCGACTAGAGCGATAGCGACCGGGTAAAGCGCAAACAATACTGGTACAGACAGAGAAATCAGTTGAGAAAGACCTACGTTCGCTACGGTTGCACAAGCGACACCGTTAATGATTACCCAAGTCTTGTAAGACAGAGGCGTTAGCGAGCTGAAGTAATCAGAACATGCTGATACAAGGCCAATCGCTGTTGTTAGACACGCCAATAGTACGATCACAGAAAGCACTAGCTGACCAGAAGGACCAAACAACGATTGAACGTAAAGGCTTAAGATAGCGCCGCCATTGTCGGCACCCGCAGCAACTGTTGCACTTGTTGCGCCTAGGAAGAACAGAGAGATGTAAACAAACGCTAGACCAGCTGCTGCAATGCAACCTGCGCTGATCAGATACTTAGTCGTCGCTGCACGGTCTGTAATACCTTTGCTACGAATCGCGTCAACAATCAGCATACCAAACATCAAAGAAGCAAAAGTATCCATGGTGTTGTAGCCTTCAAGGAAACCTTTAGTCATTGGCTGAGTGATGTACTCACCATGAGCCGCAAGAATATCGCCTTGAGGATTAACGAATACAGCAATCGCAAGTACAACCAAACCAACGAATAGTGCAGGTGTTAGTACCTTACCAATCACGTCGATAAGCTTACCTTGCGACCATGAGAAGAACATCGCTACCACAAAAAATGCAATCGAAAAGAGAGTTAGGTGAGCTTGAGAGGCATCGATGAAGAACGGTTTCACCGCCATCTCATAAGCAACAAGACCGGTACGTGGTGCAGCAAATGCAGGACCGATGATGATAAAGATCAGCACAGCCATGATGGTAGCAGCTTGCTTTGGAAGATCTTTAGTTAGGTGACCCCAAGAGCCACCCGCCACTGCAACTGCGACGATTGTGATTAACGGCAGACCAACGGCGGTCAGCAGGAAACCAGACATCGCTGGAAGAAAGTGGTCACCAGCCAATTGGCCAGCAAGAGGTGGGAAGATGATGTTACCCGCACCCAAGAAAAACGCAAAAAGCATAAAGCCCAATGCCATTATATCTGTTAGTTTTAGACTCTGTTTCACAGATAATCCTTAATTATATTTATGAATTTATGTTGTGCTTACATGAATGTTACAGCTCAAGGCTGCCAATCAATCTATAAAATAGTCGCGCATAATGACGAAACACTTAGCTAGCTGCAAGTCACCACAAAAAAACACCATATAAATTTGCATTTGAGAACCAAAAGCAGTGGATTTCACTAGATATGGAAATATTGCCATAATTATAAACTAACCATAATTAACAACAATGAATTCCCAAATAGAACATTGAGCCATACAATTAATTAACATTAGAGCTAATCACTTAAAATATATCGATATCCAGAATATTCATGAAAGACAAAAAAACAGAAACCAAAAGCTTCAATTTCAAAAAATTCTCTATTTACGGAGGACAAAGTGGCATGCCTGTTAGTACCGATGGCGTGTTACTTGGCGCGTGGGCAAACCTTACTAATAAAGAAGCCATACTCGACATTGGCACTGGAACTGGGCTATTAGCCTTAATGGCTGCACAACGTTTTGAAGACAGCTCTATCTCAGCGATCGATATTGATCAGCACGCCATTGATGCAGCAACAGTCAATATTAAGCAATCGCCATGGCAAGATCGCATCTCTCTTCATCATGGCAGTGTGCTAACCACGGACTTCTCGCAACGATTTGATGCAATAATTTGTAACCCTCCCTACTTCAACTCTGGAGAGCAGGCGCAGCAAAGCCAAAGAGCCACCGCCAGACATACCGACAGCTTGGATCATCTGCAACTTGCTGAGCGATGTTTCGAGGTAACAACTGAAACCGCCACTGCCAGTTTTATACTGCCGACGCCCGAAGGAGAAGGCTTCATCAAGCTTGCCCAACAATGTGGTTGGTACCTAGCAAAGCGCCTTGATGTGAAAACGACAGATAGAAAACCAGCACTTCGAGTCTTGTTTGAATTGTCTAAAGATCCTGCTTGCGAGCAAGATTTGCAGCGCGAATCGCTTACGATCCATCACGATGGCGGTTATAGCGAGGCATTTATTGCCCTTACTAAAGATTTTTATCTCAAGATGTAGCAAATACCATGTGATCCTAATCACTAATGCTTCTATAATGTCCGACTACTCTTTTTTATCGTCTGCTTTTTGAGGCAGAAACATTTATTGCTTGTGGAGAAACAACAGTGATCAGAACCTTTGCAGAACTCGATCTAAACCAAGAGCTGCTTAAAGCAATTGACGAAATGGGCTACGAACGTCCAACACAGATACAAGCTGAAGCAATCCCACAAGCGTTAGATGGAAGAGACGTTTTGGCTTCTGCGCCAACAGGTACTGGTAAAACAGCATCATTTGTATTGCCAGCACTGCAATACCTACTGGATTTCCCACGTAAGAAATCTGGCCCTGCACGTATGCTTATCCTGACGCCAACGCGTGAGCTAGCAATGCAGATCACCGAACAAGCACGTGAGCTTGCTAAATACACCAGCCTAAATATCTTCACGATCACGGGCGGTGTGATGTACCAAGAGCACGCTGACATCTTAAGTACAACTCAAGATATCGTAGTCGCAACACCTGGTCGTTTAATGGAATACATTGAAGGCGAACGTTTTGACTGCCGTGCGATTGAATGGTTAGTTCTCGATGAAGCTGACCGTATGCTAGACATGGGCTTTGGTCCTGTTGTTGACCGTCTGTCTGCAGAGTGTCGCTGGCGTAAACAAACTTTACTATTCTCAGCAACGCTAGAAGGTAAAGGTATTGAAGGTTTCACTGAAGATCTTCTGAAAAACCCAGCAGAGATCGATGCGAAATCATCATTGCGTGAACGTAAGAAGATCACTCAATGGTATCACCGCGCCGATTCAGCTAAGCACAAGCTTGATATCCTAAAACATATCATCACAGAGCAAGCTGAACGCAGCATCATCTTCTTGAAGACTCGTGACCGCCTAGGTGACCTACGAGCTCAATTAGAAAGCGCACAGATCCCGTGTGTATGGATCCAAGGTGAAATGCCTCAAGATCGTCGTAACAACGCGATTTCTCGTTTCCGCGATGGTTCTATCAACGTACTGCTGGCAACTGACGTCGCAGCTCGTGGTATCGACCTTCCAGATGTAAGCCACGTTATTAACTACGACATGCCGCGTACAGCAGATGTCTACCTACACCGTATCGGCCGTACGGCTCGTGCAGGTAAGAAAGGTAACGCGGTTTCTATCATTGAAGCGCACGATCAGCTAATGATTGAGCGTGTTGCTCGTTACACTGAAGATGCGATCAAAGAGCGCTTCATCGAAGGCATGCGTCCAACGCATAAGAAAGCCGCGGTAACGAAGAAAAAGAAACCGAAGAAAGAAGACAAGAAAGCGGTAGCGAAGCAAAAAATTGCTAAGAAAAAGAAAATCGCTAAGAAAAAGAAAGCCGTTAAGAACAAGTAATCTAACCACCTTTCAATGATTCAATAAAAAGCCCCATGCAGTTATCTGCATGGGGCTTTTCTTTGTCTGGTTTATTATTGCCTGGCTTGTTATCAGGCTAAATAACTAGGCCTCAAACTCAAACTCAAACTCAAACTCAAACTCAAACCGAGAGTAACTAATTAGCCAGGGGCTACTAGTTTTGCTCTTCACGCTTGAAGACTAACTCTTTCACGTTCGACTCTTCTTCAACGAAGTAGTAACCCGCCGTATCAAACTTGGTCAGTGCTTCCACTGAATCGATTTTGTTCTCAATGATGTAGCGAGCCATCATGCCACGCGCTTTCTTCGCGTAAAAGCTGATCACCTTGTACTGGCCATTCTTGCAGTCTTTAAAAACTGGCGTGATGATTTGACCATCAAGGCTCTTCGGCTTCACCGCTTTAAAGTATTCGTTCGATGCTAGGTTGATCAACACATTATCGCCTTGAGCATTCAACGCTTCATTCAGCTTATCTGTAATGATATTGCCCCAGAACTGGTACAAGTTGGTGCCACGAGCATTGGCTAAGCGTGTACCCATCTCTAGGCGGTATGGCTGCATCAGATCTAACGGCTTAAGCAAACCATATAACCCAGAAAGCATGCGCAGGTGATTCTGTGCGTAGTCAAAATCATCGTCCGACAGTGTTTCAGCATCTAAGCCTGTGTAGACGTCACCTTTGAACGCCAAAATAGCTTGGCGAGCATTCTCTTGGGTAAAGGTCTCGCTCCATTGCTCAAAGCGCGCCACGTTCAGACCAGCAATCTTATCGCTTACCTTCATCAGTGCTGATACATCAGCAGGTGTCAGCTTACGACACACTTCAATAAGCTCTGCAGAGTGTTCAACAAACTCTGGCTGGCTGAAGCGCTCAGTCGCTAATGGTGATTCGTAATCTAATGTCTTGGCTGGAGAAACGACAACTAACATAACTTTACCCTAATCGGTTATCTAACTGGATGCAGCTAGAGTATAGAAAAAACATCAACTTGTCTTTATGACTCTTCCTATTACTTTGATAGACAGATCTACTTATAAATCACCTACAAAGAAAAATCGTTAATAAATAAAAGGTCGCAGACAAAGCAAAAATTACTCACCAAGAAAAATCGCAGACAGATATAAATTGCAGACAGATCGAAATCGCAGGCAAAGAAAAAGGCTAAGGTCGAAACCTTAGCCTTTCAAATGATTTTAGGATGGGTGATGAATCACTCCAACAAGATTACTTCTTCTTGTTGTTAACCCAAATACCATCTTCCAATTGAGCTTTAAGCTCTGGGAAATCATCCGCATCGAACGTGGGTACTTTACCCGCGTCTAATTGACGGTTGTAGTCTTTCGCTAGCTTAATCACGATACCCGATAGCAAGATGATCGCTACCAAGTTAACAATCGCCATTAGGCCCATCGATACGTCAGCTAATGCCCATACCGTTGGCAGTGTCGCGAGAGAACCGAACATAACCATACCCAGAACAACGATACGGAACAGCACTAGGCCCTTCTTGTTGTTGTGCTCAAGGAAGATAAGGTTCGTTTCAGCGTACGAGTAGTTTGCAATGATTGAAGTGAAAGCGAAGAAGAAAATCGCTACCGCTACAAAGATGCCACCCCATTCGCCAACTTGTGCTGTTAGTGCACGTTGCGTTAGTTCGATACCCGTTACTTCACCGTGTGGTACATACTCACCAGACATCAGGATGATTGCTACTGTTGCTGAACAGATAACAATGGTATCCATGAACACGCCTAGCATTTGCACGTAACCTTGTGATGCTGGGTGCGGTGGGTAAGGCGTAGCAGAAGCTGCTGCGTTTGGCGCAGAACCCATACCCGCTTCGTTCGAGAACAAACCACGTTTGATGCCGTTAATCATCGCTTGTGCGATTGCGTAACCTAGGCCACCCGCTGCTGCTTCTTGCAGACCGAATGCACTCTTGAAGATAAGAGCCAGAACTTCAGGCACTTTCTCAATGTTCATTAGCATTACGTAGATAGCGATAGCTAAGTAAGCCAGTGCCATGATTGGAACAATGATTTCTGCAGTGCGAGCAATCTTACGGATACCACCGAAGATAACGAATGCAGAGATAATCACGATACCAACACCAACGTAGCTACGCTCGAAGTCGAATGCCGTGTTCATTGCACTTGCAATCGCGTTCGCTTGAACTGCGTTGAAGACTAGACCGAATGCGATGATTAGGAAGATAGAGAATAGAACCCCCATCCAACGCATACCTAGGCCTTTCTCCATGTAGTATGCAGGACCGCCGCGGTAGTTACCGTCGTTATCACGCGTTTTGTATAGCTGTGCCAGTGTGCTTTCTGCAAACGATGTTGCCATACCTAGCATGGCAATTAGCCACATCCAGAAGATAGCACCAGGGCCACCAGCGGTAAGAGCAACTGCAACACCTGCCATGTTACCTGTACCTACACGAGCAGCTAGACTAGTACAAAGAGCTTGGAAAGAAGAGATACCAGCACTGTCTGCTTTACGGCTGTTTCTAAGAACAGAGAACATGTGGCCGAAATGGCGGAATTGAATGAAGCCTAGTCGTACAGTGAAGTAGATACCCACACCAACGAGTAAGTAAACTAAGATAGATCCCCAAAGGAGATCGTTCATCAAATTGATTAAGTCTGTCACGTGAACCTCGTAATTGAGTTTAAGCACCGATCTTGCTTCCGAGCCTTCCTCTAAATCGCCAATGCCAGTGTCAATGTTGTATCGGCATTCGTTTTATATTTATTTGTTGCGATCTAGATTGTAAATGTCGCTTCATGCATCCATTTTACGTATCAGTGTATTTTTTGACGGGCGGATAATGCAGCGAGATGGCCTAAAAATCAATATGCAAATAGATTAATATTTAAATGGCATTTCACTAATAACACACGTTTTATTAACACAACTTTCAACAATCAAGCCCAATAAAAGTCACATTATCGGGACATAATATCAACAATGGCCAGTGCCTTGGTTTAACAAGAATGACATTCGATAAAAATAGCACCAGCCTAGGTTTTACAAGGTTTAGTGAAGAACTGTGATTTTTTCTATAGCGATTAAACCCCTCCCCCTCATCACACAATACGCAGCTGTATGCATTGTCGTTAAAGTACTATTCCTTTCGCACAATGAATTAACATTAAAACACGCGTAATTTAATCGTTTACGTCAGTCTGTTTGCTTGTTTTTTATACAGAAAATAAACAGTAATGTGTGAGCATGCATAGGAAACACAAACAAAACCTTCATGAATTTGAAACAAATGAGAAACAAATCAAGGTTATTGTAGAACCAAATATGGTATCTAATAGTCTGTAAAGACTAGCCCACGGATGGAGATATAGCTTATGGACCACTTTCAATTTGATGAAATATCAGAACTAGAATTACCACGCGTTGCTACCAAGACTCGCTCAAAACCACTTAAACGAAAATGGCGAGAAATTGAGGCGATCAACGATCGTAAACAGCTTGAGAAAGAGCTCAGAGAGATGAATCTCGGTCTCGATTTTAGCTTAGACGATATTAAGCTTTAATCAGAACAACAAATAAATTGAATGATAAAGGCACCTAAACGGTGCCTTTATTTTTTGTGAGAGCCAATCCATTCACTACACACATTCGCCTTCACTTTGGCGAACTCGATCTGCTAACTGCTTATACTGGTCTGCGATGGTTTGGCCGAATACAGGGTCATCTTCAGGCAGTTGCCATTGCGATTCGACCTCTTGCCAATCTTGTACCGTAAACGCATCCACAATCTTGGGGATAATGAACCTTTCTTCCAGTTCCATATGCTTTTTCTGAACAGCGACAAAACCTTCTAGTTGTTCAATAAAAAACTGCTGAGGAACAACCGCATCTTGCAAGATCATGTCGACCAAGCCTAAAAAGTCAGCCGTTTTCTCAGAAAGCAGTTGATGCTCTAATTCCAAGTCTTCAATTACTTGGTCACTGCCGTACTGCTTGAGATAGTAACGATAAATAATGTCTTCTTTAGGGTGATGCACCTTATCTGAATGGTTCATCAAGTAATGAACCACCTCAGCGATCAAGCTATAGTTAATGTCACGCTCTTGCTTTAGGCACTCTAATTTACTCTTGAGAATCGCGAGCAAACGAGCCATATAACCGTGCTCTCTTCTTATCCTTTCAATCATCATAGTATTGCACTCCATTACACCTACTATTTATAAGTGTATATGAAGATAGCAATTTGTGGTTTGACCCTGCTCAGAAAATCATCAATCTACAGTACCAGTGGTAATGTCCAATCGATAGGCTGTTGATTAATAGAAGAGAGTAGTTCGTTGGTCATCGAGAAATGCTGACAACCGAAGAAACCACGGCGTGCTGATAATGGTGATGGATGAGGTGCAACCAACACATGATGTTTGTCTGCATCAATGGCTTGACCTTTCTTCTGGGCATGCGCGCCCCACAGTAAGAAGATGATCGGCTCAGAACGCTGATTCAGCTCAGCAATGATGGTATCAGTAAAGGTTTCCCAACCACACTTAGCATGTGAGTGTGCTTTTGCCTCTTCTACTGTCAGCACCGTATTCAACATTAACACCCCTTGAGATGCCCAAGTGTCGAGGTAGCCATGGCTAGGGATCTCAAAGCCCTCTATATCTTGTGCGAGTTCTTTGTACATATTACGCAGAGAAGGTGGAATTTTAACGCCAGGCAGCACAGAGAATGCTAAACCGTGAGCTTGGTTGGCACCGTGATAAGGGTCTTGCCCAAGGATAACCACGCGTACAGACTCAAAAGGCGTCATATCAAAAGCACTGAACACCTGCTCTTGAGGAGGGTAGACGGTTTTCCCACTATTGCGTTGCTGTTCAACAAACGCGAGCATACTCTGAAAGTACGCTTTATCACGTTCATCATTAATAATGGATTCCCAAGTCTTTGGTGCGCTCATCGTTTTACTTCCCAATCATCAAGGTTTCTAGCGGCTTTCGCCAGACAAAAAAATAGCTGTATCGGCTAACTGTCCTAAATTAGGCTCTAGTTATACCTCATACAGCTATCAATAAACATGATGTGTAGGGTTCACTTGTTGATGAATCATAATAATCAGTTCAAGTTGTGTTTATCTCGATTAACCACTTTTCTGCTGTGTACGATGGTGCCCGTGGTTATGCACGTGACGGTTTGGTGTTGGTAAACGGCGTGCGACAGCAACAGTTGAAGTTTGGGTGATTGAATACATAAAGGCACCTCCTCTAAGACATCGTGAACTACATATTCACTTTAATACTATGAAAGAAAGGTGCCAATTATTAGAAATAGACGGAAATAAATTTTCCCCTCTATTATTACGCTTCTTCGCTGACTACCGTTGCTGAGCGATGAAACATTCTAAGTTGTTGAATTTCCTCTTTCCAGATCGTCGAATCAATGGTTTCCAAGATAAGAGGGATACCATTAAAGCGAGAATCAGAGGCAATATACTCAAAACAATCCCAGCCAATTTCGCCTTTTCCTAAAGAATGATGTCGATCGACTCGACTCGCGAATTCAGCTTTTGAATCATTGATGTGCATTGCTCTTAGATAGTGCATACCCACGATGCGGTCGAACTCAGCAAAAGTATGCTCACACGCTTCTTTTGTTCGTAGGTCATAGCCAGCAGTAAAGGTATGACAGGTATCTAAACACACACCAACACGCGACTTATCTTCTACTTGGTCGATGATCTCTGCTAGGTGCTCAAACTTCCAGCCAAGGTTCGTGCCCTGCCCCGACGTATTCTCAATCACCGCAATCACATCAGGCACCGCTTGGTGAGCCAAGTTGATCGACTCTGCGATCTTAGCCAAACATTCGCTTTCTGAGATTTTCTTTAAATGACTCCCAGGATGAAAATTCAAAAGCGTTAGTCCAAGTTGATTACAACGCTCCATTTCGTCAATAAAAGCCGCACGTGATTTCTCTAGCTTCTCTTCTTCTGGTGCTCCTAAGTTAATAAGGTAGGAATCATGAGGAAGGATGTGTTCAGCGCTAAAACCTAACATTTTGCAGTTGGCTTTAAAGGCGCTGATGGTTTTAGCTTCTAGCGGCTTTGCTGCCCACTGTCTTTGATTTTTGGTGAACAGTGCAAAAGCATTGGCGCCAATCTCACGAGCACGCATTGGCGCTTGGTCGACACCGCCCGCAGCAGACACATGAGCACCAATAAACTTAATATTGGTTTGAGGTTTTGAAGATGAATTATTGTTTGTCATTAAATCACTTTACACTTTCAGAATGCTTAATAAATAAAGGGTCGTATCGTTTGTAGTTCAATAAAAACACAACAAATGTAGTAAACTTACAACAAATAAGACTGTTAAATATTTTTTATACTTTAAAATATTTTGTAATTACTTTGTTTTCAAAGGATTTATTGATTTACCTCAATATAATCACCTTTGTAAAAATATGGTTTTTGGTTGTTTTTTGACTTAAATCAATGTTAACCTTACTAATATTAGGTATATATTACCCAGCTCAATAAAAATCGAAAGTTAACACCATAATCAAACCACATTCAGTGGACTAGGAGATAGTTATGATCCAAGGTATTCAAATTACTAAAGCAGCAAACGATGACCTACTAAACTCAATCTGGCTACTAGATAGCGAGAAGAATGAAGCTCGTTGTGTTGTTGCTACTTCAGGTTTCGAAGCTGACCAAGTTATCTCAGCTGCAGACCTAGGCGAATACGAAAGCCGTGAAGTTGCTATCGAAGCAGCACCACGCATCGAAGGTGGTCAACACCTATATAGTTGGTAGTTAACTCCTTTAAAAAGTCTGACCTAAAGGCATTTTTACCTGTAAAAACAATAAGTAATCAGGTCATCAAAATGATTTTAGAGCACACTTTTAAATAGGTCATCAAAAAAGTAAAAATGATGACCTCCAAGAATAAAAAAGTCATCAAAATTAAGTCAACTTTAGAAGGTAAATATTATGATCCAAGGTATTCAAATTTCAAAAGCAGCAAATGACGAACTAATCAATTCAATCTGGCTGCTAGACACAGAGAAGAACGAAGCACGTTGCGTAGCAGCAGCTTCAGGTTACGAAGCAGACCAAGTTGTTGCTGTCGATGCACTGGGTGAATTCGAAAGCCGTGAAGTGGCAATCGAAACTGCTCCGAGGATCGAAGGTGGTCAGCACCTGAACGTCAATGTCTTGAAAAGAGAGACTCTAGAGGACGCTGTAGCACACCCTGAGAACTACCCTCAGCTAACTATCCGTGTATCAGGTTATGCTGTACGCTTTAACTCTCTGACTCCAGAGCAGCAGCGTGACGTTATTGCTCGTACATTTACAGAATCTCTTTAAGATTTAGCACATAGTAAAAAGCCACGGTTAAAATCTGTGGCTTTTTCATACATTAGCTATCTCTCTTCTGGTTGCCCAAACCGAACAATCTTGCCACCGCTCTCTTCCTTATCAGCATTCTCAAACAACTTATCGCGCTCATTGAAGGGAACGCAATCGAATAGTGCCGATATGAGATGAAATTCATTCTCTTGCAAGCCCTTGAGAGTATCTTCTTGTTCCTCAAGCAACTGGTCTCGACTTTCCAACTTATTGTTTAACAGTTCAACTTGTTCTCTTAACTCGCTGTACTTTTCGTCTCTTTTATCAACCTCATCTTGGCGTTCCTGTTGCTCACCATCTTTTCCCGCATTGATAAGATCAATCTTCTCCATGATGTTTGGGTGCTTTTTTAATGCACCTCGTGTTACTCCCGCTTCAATTTCTACTGTATTGTAGTTCAATTTAACGGTCTTTCTGTTGAGTAACGTCTTTGATGTATATGTACCATAGCGAATAGCATCTATCGCATTGATATATTTTTCCAAAGCATTAGACATTAACCACCTCCACGTTCTCGTTACCATCAATTATCGCCAACAGCTCATCTGGAACCTCGTAAACTTCATGCTCAAAATCAAGATCCTGAAGTATTTTTTCCGCTGAGCGAATATCAAGAAGGTACTTGGTAGCACTACTTCTGTTCAGTTCATTGCTATCCAATAGCAATATGATGTTTCTCATGGCTGTCATTCGCAATGATTCTGCTGTTAAGGCATCTTCTATGATATCCCATGCGCAACCAACACATTCAGAAAGGTCAATGGATGCCCTCATTGCACAGGTTCTTTTTGTGCAATACATGCCTTGTCCTATAGCGTGTATGTGGACTTTTCCTGTTTTTATTTGGTCTTCCCAATAGGTTGCGTCTAGCTTTCTTTGGTTTTCTCTTTTAGAAAAGTAATCTCTGTCTTTCATGGTATCTCGAACCAAACCAGTACCAAGACCACCTGCTAGACGCTCTTTATTCGCAAGCTTCGAGTAAAGCCTTGCAATCAATTTTGAGCATTTAGCATTTCGCATGTTTTGAACTTCGGTGTAAATCTTTTTAAATGACCATGCATTTCTTGCATACCATTTTGTCATTGCCATCGAAACATGACTAAGCTGCTGCTTCAATTGAGGGTAATCCATTAACTCATAACCAATAAGATAATAAGCAAAAGAACGTCTGCACTGGTGGTTAGTAAAATGGAATTTATCACCAACGTTGAACGTCTTCTCAGGTTCTGAAGCTTTCAAAAAATCTATGTCATTCAAATTTAACGTGAGCAGGTCTGTATATATTGTATTGATTGCTGAGTTTACAACCTTACCAAAACCAACTTTACCAATAGGTTGAGGATGATAGACTTCGCTTAGAGCAGCAAAAAAGTATGAATACTCCCCCTCTTTAAACCTTTTCCTAAATGGCTTATGGATCGAATTAAGCACCTGATAAGCTCGAAACCCTGTTCTGCTGGTAACATATATGTCATCTTTGGTCTGACTATCAAATGTAATTTTCTCTTGCTTGGTGGTAAACATGTAAATTGTCCCACCTTTTACTTTTATATGGTCTTGAGCGCCATATTCTGTAGATACTCCCCATAGTTCTCCAATTCGCATACCACTTAATGAGCAGCACAAAAAACAACAGTGTCCTTGAAGTTCACGTAAGTAATCATTGAACTGGCTTCTTCCCTTTATGATCCTACTTCCTATCACCACCTTGAACTCAGGGTAGTGCTTTTTTACACAATCAAAACTGTACTGAATCTTGTAGCCATTCCACACAGAAAGCCATTTATCGTTACTATTTTTTTCGTTATCAACTATTGCAATACCTGCTTCTAAAAAGGACTTCTGTATGTTTAATGCCATATCCTTATAACTTGGAGCTAAACACGTAGTTAGACTTAGCGTTCCAGTTCTTAGCCGATGAATTATATCGGCTTTAATCGAATCAGTTTCCGCGAGATAACATTCCGTTGCTTCACTTAGAGCTTCTATGTGCTTAAAAGCATTCTGCATTTCATCAGAGGAAGTATTTACCATTTCGAGAAACTGCCTGTGTGGGATAACAGGATACTGCTCGGATTCGGTAACAACTTTATTAAATGTTTCTGGCTTTAGCTTTTCATGGATCGGTATAGCAATGGATATGTGCGCAGAAGCTTGAACAAGTCTATTTATGGCTGACAGTGTTTTGTTTCCTTTACCGTTAACCGTAAAGCCCTGCTCATTAATCATCTTGAAAATCGCATCAATATCGAGTTCATGAAACCCTTCCAGACCAATATCAATTGCTGTTTTGGCAATATGAGTAAGCTTACCAACCGTATCAGAAATGTTCTGATATCCATAAGGAACGGTGTCTGAAAAAAGTTCCCAAGCAGCAAAGCATTTGATTTGGTTCCTGAAACAAGTTGGCAAAATGTAACCATCAAATGATTTTTTTGTACTGTGATTAAAAAGCAACCTTTCTGATTGAAAACCATCGCCAAACTCTGAGACTGACCATGAGTTGCAGGAATACATAACTTGCTTACCTGTACCTTTCTCTTTGAGTACAGGCATTTTTTCCAGAGACTTCCAATCCCCTTTTTGTACAGCAGGTAAGAGAACATCAGTTAGGTGGTCTTCTTCAAAGTAGCTAAGAAACTCTTCGTAAGATACGGTTCTAGCATTGCTTTTACTTTTGATGTTTTTCACTGTAAATACCTTCCTAACAGCATTTGAGTCTTGTAAAAGTCAAGCAAACAGGAAATACCTGCCTTTCTCTTCCATGATTTTTAGTGCTTCTTCAATCACTTCTTCACTAATATTTTCCTGTAAAACCCTCTCAAGTCCATCCAGTCGTTCTTCTAGTTCATCGACATTTGCTGGATGATTGTCAATAGTGTCAGTCAATGAATCCAAAAAAGAAATATACTTATAGATCTGATATGGATGCTCTACTAGCTTACACGAGCCACATTCATAACATTTGTCATACTGGAAACAGGCTATATCCCCCCCCTCAGATACCTCCATTTTCTTTGCTTGAGCCTTTGCCAATTTATGCTCTTTGCCTGCAAAGTCTGGTTTACCATTGCAATGTGTTCCGTTGGGGTTTGTTTTGGGTTTGCCTTTCGCCAAATACTCGTCAAATGTTAATACATCCACTTTCCAGTCTTTCCTGACAATATCTTTTGCCAGCTCTAAATCCGCGCCCTTAGCAATTTCTTCTAGGATTTGTATAGACTGAGCAGTGATTTCATTGTTGCGTTCAGGGTGTCCGTTAACATACCTTGATTCAAATATCTCTTTGGAGTTCTGAAGCATTAAGCGAGCTGAATACTCATTACCTTGCAGATACTCATTGTCAGCATTAGTTAACCTGATACGTCTAGAGTTAAGTGATATAAAAAAATACGAAGTGCTAATGCCCAACATGCTCAGCAGCTCGCTATCAACAGGGTGCATATTGTAAGGCGTGGTTTCTTGTTTCCGTCCTTTGGGTAATAAATATGCTGGATTTTTGGCTGGCTCTATAGGCCGCTGGCTTTCTTCTTGTCCCGTAAGGTCAATATGTTCTCCAGTATATTGATTAATGCCTTTGGGGTTTCGCGTAAAGCGGTATGGAGAGTTCCTTTCAAACGCCAGTTCTTCCACCAATTTGACAGCGTCAATATGCTGCACTGGCACTTTAAATGTTATCTGTTTGCCATCAGTATCTTTAGTGGTAACTGTAACGATATTATTTTCATCTTTATCAGAGTACGTTAGTGGGATTGTAGCTGTTCGCAATGTATCACTCGTCATGCACTGTAAGATAGCTGTTGCTATACGATGAATTGCTAGAGTTCTCTGGTTAGTGCTTGGCTTATAATACTTGGTCTCATGTTTGATCACGTAGTGGTCATCAGCCAGAGTTTTCTTATATGTTTGCACCCTGTTATGCTTCACTAATTCAGTAAATGCTTCAGACAAACGGTCTATAAGTGACACCCTAATATCAGCGAACAGCTCAAGCTCCCTCGCAACTTCATCATGATCTGAACGAATAGCTAGCTCTACAACTTCTCCATCTTCATCAATATCATATATAAGCAAACCTTTTTCATCAGGATTAAAGGTGGCAGATAGTTCTTGAAGCATTAGTAAAAAAGCTATGCCATTTCGCTTGTCAATACTGGCTTCCAGTTCACCTTCATGGTTGGCGATTTCATTACTGAGCATGGACTGCACAACTTTATTGCCACGCCCTTTATAGGCTGTAATTCTCGCAAACTTTGATGACTTGCCCTCTACGCCTGATTTTGTAATGCTGATTGGACGACATACTCTAGCAACCACTGAATCGTTGAAAGAGGTGTAATGACAAAATATGTAATAAGCAATCTCCATACAGAAAGAAAACAACGCCCTTGGTGTTTTTTTTCGAAGGCAAAGCATTGATAAACCAGAAGGTGTATTAGTCTTCCCAAGAGACTCTATTACTAATTTATGCGCGAATTCTGTTGAATTTGAGAACGTAGTATCACCTTTAAACTCAGATATAAGCAAAGGAGCGATAATAAAGAACATTTCATTAAGCTTTTGAATTGATTCGGTATGTTCTCTAGGAGAGTAGGGGAAAGTAGGCTTCTTTGGTAATCCAGCTAGAGAGAATTGTTTTAATCCCTTATCCCAAGAAAATATATCCAGCCCCACTGACTTGAAAAAAACGTTTAACAACCGCTTTTTACCTGCTGCCGTTTTTTCAGAAATACCTAGCGGTTCACCATCTTCATACATGAACCTATGTGCTTTAGTTCTGCTGCCATACTCAACTAGCGTCCAAAGGAAGCCTTTTCGCGAAAAGTAAGCTCGATAACCAGCTTTGGAGAGAGGGTCGATATCCTTTTTGTCCAGATACTGTAAATAATGCCTAGCTGCCAAATATAAGTTCTTAGCTTGGCTGTATTGCTCAGCTCTAATGTTATCCAATATCTGAATTTTGAGCTTTTCAATATATTTATATTTGATACTGGTAGGCTTATACACATCCAGTTCAGTTAAAACTAGCGTTCTGGTATTGCCTCTATTTTGATATGAAACTTTGTCAGGTATTGATATCGGTTTAGGTGCTGTTAGTTCAGTGCCAAGAACATCAAGTATTGGACTTTTAGCCATTTGCCTTCTCCTATGCAGCCAATTTGTTGTGTCGTGACGCTATGTGCCTAAACGTTTCTTTATCCTCTAAAAAGCTAACGTAAGCTTCAGTTTCAGTATGTTTAGAATGCCCCATGAGCGATTGCAGCTCTCCTCTATGGAAGCTGTAGGGTAATTTGCTTTTTGAGGCTGTTCTGATCAGAAAATCTGTGGCAAACGTTGATCTAGTGTCATGAAATCTGTAGTACCAACTGGGGTGTTCCATCCTTATTTCAGCTCTGATTCCCGACCAAAATTTCTGGATTGTTTTCTTGCTATAATTGCCTGCTGAGTAAGAGCTAATGAATAATCGCGGATCATCATTAGATATATCATCATCTGACTTATTAATATTCTGCTCTGACTGGTCGTGTTCTAAATTTTCAGAATCCTTCTCATTTGCATCCTTAAGAGCCTGTGTTCGTATTGCAGATGATTTGTACTCAAAGAGCCGTTCCATTAGCTCCGTAGGTATCTCTGTTGTGCGGGTTTTGCTGTTCTTAGTTTCAACTCCTTCCTTGACATCTAGAACCAAAGAGCATGTTTCAGTATTATGCATAGGTTGGTAAATCGCACTCTCATTCAATGTGGCAATTTCATTGATTCTTAAGCCCCCTTTGATGCCAAGTTCAACCCATAGCTGTTGGGTTTCTGCCTGATAAAATTGCTTTTCTTTTCCAGAAGCACGATCTAACTTGCTGTTAAGGTATCGGTAGAGAATATCTTGATCTTCTTGCGTGATCGGCTTTAAAGACAAATGCCTCGGTATATCAATATCCTTGGGAAAGCCAGACATCAAGCTGTTGGTCTGGACTGTGATCATGGTGTTCTTCGTTATATGACTAAGCATCTCATTTTCACCAAGATCATCTCTTTTTTGTCTTGGTATACGTGTAGTCTTGAATTCCAAAGGCTTACGGGAAGAACTCCACTTCAAAATCGCCTCTTTATTCAAAAACTTGTAATAACGAGCAATAGATCTAGCATATGTTTTAGCTGTGCTTAGTGATAAATGACCTTTCTGGTATGCATTGTTTTTCACCAGAGCTTTAAGCACTTCACCAAACTGATGCACTACACCATCAGCAGGGTCTTTGAATACATCCCTATACGACTTGCCCTCACCATCGAGCCATCTAGCGAACATCAGGAGAGCATATGCATCTGACGCAATGGATTTTGTTGTCTTCGCTCGATCCCTAAGAAAAAGGTTTGCAGGAAAGTCTAAATGACCATCTCCCCTGACTAGCAAAGGCACTTTTTTTCTTGACTTTGTCAATCTGAAATTTGGATATTCATCGCCATCTTCTTGTTTCACCACAAGGTTGGGATAAAGACAAACTTCAAAGTAACCAAGTCTAATCTTGCACTCACCATAAGATTCAGCTTCATGCATAGTCATCATTTCCAAGAAAACCACCAACCTCAATATTACATCCAAGCATTTAAAAACCACAAGGCAGCAACAGAAAAGAAAGGCAAACAGTCTACTTTGGTCACATTTTGATGACCTACTTTTGATAAGCAACTTTACGCATTAAATTTTACTTATGTGTAAAGTTGTAAGGAACACGAAAATGGATGACTGCTTGCGTAACAGCAGCACAAGATAGACAAACACTACTGTTCTCTAGGTGCGATAACCAACTGGAAACAGAGGGGGTAAGGTGTCTCCACGTAAATTAGCTGCAATGGTTGATATCTCACACACAGCCGTAGCTCTTGGCTTTACCTTTGGCTAAGGGAGTTACGATGGAAGATGTAGAAGAAAAAAGTGAAATAGCTAGGGCGTGTTGATCTTTGCTGTACATTTCGCGTTCAACAATACATCGGTAACCACATTAACATGAATGCCAGCGATAACATGCTGGCATAATTCCTTTCTAGCTTGTCATATCTAATTGAAATAGCTCGATAATGCTTAATTCTCCCAAAGGCATTTTCGACCAAGTGACGATACTTGTATAGACACCAATCCATACTGTCTTTGTCTATATCTTGTCCGTAATTGCGTTTAGCAATTACTGTTTCTCCGCCACGTTCCTTAACAAAAATGCGGAAAGGTTCGCTGTCATATCCTTTATCACAAACGATGGTATTCACTTCATCGAGTTGCTCAACTAAGCTTTCGGCATGCACTATATCGTGGCGTTGTCCTTCTGATAAATCAAAGCAAATCGGCAGGCCACCACTATCCACGGCTAAGTGAATTTTGGTTGAGTTGCCCCCGCGACTTTTTCCTATTTGCTCTGAGCTTTCAGTCGCTGCACCTGTACTATGCTGATGCGCTCGAACTATAGAGCCATCAAGAAAGACCCATTCAAAATCTGCCATGCTAGATAAGCTTTTGAAAAGTTTATCTAAAACCCCTTTCTTTGACCAAAGATTAAATCGTCTGTAAACGGTACTCCACTCTCCGAACTCAGAGGGCAGATCCCGCCAAGGAATGCCTGTTCTCATTCGATAAAGTATTCCTTCAAATGTCATTCGATGTTCAGTTTTATCGTAAATACGACCCGTACTTTTCATAACTTGGAGTAGCAGTTCCCAGCGAATATCAGTTAGCATTGTTCTTGGCATGGTATTGGTTATGGTTTTACTTTTGGCGAAGCAAATTATAACTCTTTACCATGCTGTTCAAAAAACACTCACGAAAGATCAACACGCCCTAGTAATCTATGTTCGGAAAGCACTGTTAAACAGGAATCACCCTTTCTATAAAGATGCATTCCTGAGTCCAGTAAAAAGCCCATAATATCTTTACTATCAATTCGTTAGTAAAGCCCCTTCCCTAACAACCATGCGAACAAGATCACATGACTAACCTTTAGAATAATATTATATTGTTTACATAATACAGCAAGAAGAGAAACCAAAAAATGCTAAAAGGATTTATGTCTCTATTTGAAGATAAGTTTTCTAAACAAAATATCTTGGCGCAATTAGACAAAGATATCGCTTCTGGAGAGGGATTTTGGACAAGATTCAACCAGCACGATTTTGACATAAGTAAAACTAAGGAAGGGGATGATTTCAAATCAATAGTTCTTGTTCACATTAACTCCGCGATACTTGAGTATTGGCTTATCGAAAATAACTACGTTGAACCTCTACTAAGAAAGCAAAGGCAGCTAACATATGTTGATGAGTATGGAGATAAAAATACAGATGATTTTGACAAGGAAATTGATAAATTTGTAAAAAAAAGAAGGTACTCCATTGAAGACTACGTATATCAATCAGCTCCAAACTATTACAAAGAACTTGCTAAGTCATTTGACGGTGAGATCTATTTATTTACTGATGACTTAAGTGACTTACTATTAGGGATGAGTAGCGCTGTCTTTTCCGTGCTTTGGGATGCAGCAGAGACCTCAAGTGATACAGATAACTACCAAGAAGATAACGATGATATTACACCATATGAGTATGAGAAACTGATATCACAAAGACTTACTGAGCTAGGTTGGGACTCTTACGCTACTAGCGGCTCAGGAGATCAAGGAGCAGATGTACTAGCTGAAAAATATGGCGTTAGTATGGTAGTCCAGTGCAAAATGTACTCAAAGCCTGTAGGAAACAAAGCTGTTCAAGAAGTTTCTTCCGCTAGAGATTACTATGAAAAAGATCTCGCACTAGTAGTAACAAATAATGACTTTACCAAGTCTGCACGCCAGTTAGCTGACTCTCAACAAGTTTACTTGTTACATGACTCTCAGATTGAAGAATTCGATTCGCTCCTGTTCGCAGAAGAGCAGTAGTTAGCTGCCCTGTCAGAACTCACAATAAGGAGATAATATGAATTTTTCCGATTTCTCAGTCATAGGTTTAATTGTTCTTGCGGTACAAGCTATCATTCTGGCGATTTATACTGGATATCTTAAGAATGGGTATCTCCCAGAAAAAGGGAAACTACGAGCTTTAGCAGAAGAAAATGAAGATATACGCGAGAGACTAATTAAGAATACAGATATTGTGGAAAGCATACGTGACGATTTAGCAAACAAGTCATGGGCAATGCAGCAGGTATGGGCAGCAAAGAAAGCTTCATACGACCAAGTATGGAAGAACCTTCTAGATATGAAAGAGTATGTTTCTGACCGTATGGCCGTAGATGGCTCATACTACGAAATCTTCATAAACAACTGTGGCTATTCTGGCATTGATGAAGACATGTACCCAGAAGAGCAAGTCAAAGACTATTATGAAACTGCTGACCAAGAAATTAAATTGGAAAAGGAAAAATTCAATCGAAAATACAATACTGAACAGTATGTTTCAGAGCTGGAACTAAAAAAGAAGCAGTATATCAAAAACCTGAATATATCCATCAATAACATAGAGTTACAGTCTATATACTTATCTCCTGATATAGCAAAGGTAAGCTCCTTCCTGAAAGAACTAGTTTCACACCAATTCAAAGATAACTCATATACATGGGAAAACTCTGAACAAGGGAGCCTCTCTATGTGGGAATGGTACGAGCACATATTAGAAGAGTATGAAAGGCTATCGAACGAGATAGATCAACAAATGCTGTACGTTAAAAACCTCGCGAAGCAGGAACTACATCTTTGAGCAAAGAACTCTGACACTTATTTATTCAATTAATTCATAGCACTGACACGCACTAGACTTAACCATTTAAATGTGTCGCTTCGCCCCAACTTCAAAGTTGGAATGCAATTATCCGCGAACAGAGGTAAAACTCTCAACAGATAACAATGACTTGTACTGAGTGGCTCTGCTAGTCCTCAGAACAAGGATACAGCATGGATCTAGCCAGTGTGTATTTGGCGGTAAGAGTCGCAACGGCAATCGTTGTGCTAGTCACTTCTTGCGTAAAACTTTACAAAGAGCTGCGTAAGTAAACTATAGGTCAAATGAAAATCAAAACTTACCCTTAACGGGTCTCAGGACAACCAAAGTGAGTTAGTCTTGAATACATCGAAAAATAAATCTTAAATTAGTAGCGTCTTCACCTCGCATGATTGCCGAGTTTGGCGCTCTCCTCATAAAAACGAGAACTCACATTCAGAAAGAATAGCAGCGGTCATATTGCGCCAATTATGTGTAAATAATTCAGCCTCGTGTTGATCATGCAACTACCTCCACCGTACAGTGGTGAAGCCATCCATTTTCAACCAAGCTTCCAGCTTGAAATGTTCGATTCGAGGCATAATTCCACAGAAATAGATTTCCACTTACACTTTTTACACCTGTAATCACATGTAAAGTTCTAAGGTCGGATTCAACCTCTGGTTGCTCAACTATAGATTTCTTTTTTTGTTTTTTATCTTCCAAAAAACAGAAAGTCATCATTTTTTCGAGAAAACCTCCACTTTTTTCGTGAATTTCAAACCCCCAACTTTACACCTAAACGTTAACGTTCTTAAGCGTGAAACGCTAGAAGATGCAGTTGCTCACCCAGAGAACTACCCACAGCTAACTATCCGTGTATCGGGTTACGCTGTACGTTTCAACTCTCTAACTACTGAACAGCAACGTGACGTTATCGCACGTACGTTCACTGAGTCTCTATAATCTCAGTAAAGTAGAGCGTTAAAGATTTAAAAAGCTTGGTCAGAAATGGCCAAGCTTTTTTAGTTTTGGTATTACCCACTTCTTATTACTAACGATCTCAACGCAAAATCAACCAAGTATCTCAACGCTAACTCAGAATTAACCAAATACTGCCACCAATCAAATCGGGTTATGGCGCATTTCGTTGAGAAGGATCTTTGGTGAAGGCTTTCGCTAAAGCAGTTGGATTAATATTTTCTCTTTGCAACGCCGCCCCTTGTGCCCACCACATCAGTTGATGGAAGGTTCGGTTCATGTACTCATCCCATTGCGCTTGTTCTGACTCTTGAACAACGCAGCCCTCTTCATCAAACACTTCTTGTGCTTTAGGAAGATGAATCATCGCAGAAACCGGTAAACAACCTAACTCTGATAAGAAGGTTCGCATCGAAACGGATGCTCTTGCCCCGCCCCATTGACCCGCAGAGTAAGTCACAATCGCACTCGGCTTATATGAAAATAACGAGCTGCCAAAATGATTGAGAATATTCGCTAGCGCTGGGCTCATCGAATGATTGTATTCCGGGCTAACCATCACGTAGCCGTCAGCCTTTGCGATCTTGTCGGCTAATTCTGCAAGATGTGCTGGCACTTTAGAACGATGATATGAAAACTCAGGCTTAAACACATCGCCAAAATCGTAATTCAAAGGATCGATGATTTCGACCGTATGCTCAGAATGTTTCTCCACTAGTAACTTTTCACACGCTTTACTGACTCTCATCCCTAATCGAGCAGGTCTTGGCGGTGTGCTCTCACGTACAGATCCAAGAAAAATCAAAAAATTCATACTACCCCTTTCTATTAAACTTTGGTTCAGTTACCGAGCTTGAGTCAACCCCATCAAGCTGAAGAAAATACTTCACTAGAGCTTACTTCTAAAAATCACTCAGGCAATAAAAAAGGTGAATGATTACTCATTCACCTTTCTCTCAACGACCTAAATTATACAGGTCTGCACTTCTAGTGCTCTACCAGATTAAGCTGGTTGAACTCGGCGAAGTACCACTTTCAAAGCTTCAAAATCATTGTCTAGGTCTTCAGACAACAACTCCATCACCGCGTGCTTAGCCAGCGGGCCAGGAAGTTCAATGTCAGTACCTAAGATGTCATCAACCACTTCTTTGAATTTAGCCGGGTGTGCCGTACACAAGAACAGGCCAGTCTCATTCTCTTGCAGTTGCTCTTCCAATAGACGGTAAGCAATCGCACCATGAGGTTCACACAGGTAGCCTTGAGCTTTTAGGTCGCGTACTGATTCAGCACTCTGCTCATCAGATACTTTACCTTTACCCAAAGTATCCAGTCCCCAACCTTTCAGTTGGCAAAGCTCTTCGATACGTGGCCAGTTGTTTGGTTGGCTTACATCCATCGCGTTCGATGTTGTCGCAACCGTTGGTTTTGGAGCCCATTCACCTGTTTCTAGGTAACGAGGAACCGTGTCGTTTTCGTTGGTTGCTGCAATGAAGCGTTTAACCGGCAAGCCTAGCGCTTTCGCTAATAGACCCGCAGTTAGGTTACCAAAGTTACCACTTGGTACAGAGATAACCAGATTTTCACGTTGCTCTTTGGTTAGCTGAGAAGCCGCCTCAAAGTAGTAACAGATCTGAGCCATCAAACGGCTGATGTTGATTGAGTTAGCTGAGTTTAAGCCAATCTCTTTGCGCAATTCAGCGTCGTCAAACGCGTCTTTTACTAATGCCTGACACGCATCAAAATCGCCATCAATCGCTACAGTGTGGATGTTCTTACCTAACGTACAGAATAGCTTTTCTTGCAGTGGGCTGATCTTGCCTTTCGGGTATAGGATAACAACGTTGATGTTTTCCATGCCGTAAAAAGCATGCGCAACCGCCGCGCCAGTATCACCCGATGTAGCCGTTAAGATAGTGATTTGACCGCCATCAGAAACCGCAGCCAAAGATTGAGCCATAAAACGGCCACCGAAATCTTTAAATGCTAACGTTGGACCGTGAAACAGTTCAAGTGCGTAAACACCATCTTTCACTTGGTTGATCGGTGCTGGGAATTGGAATGCCGCATCCACTAATTGATCAATCTGTTCCTTTGGTAACTCATCACCAATTAGAGCAGAAAGAATCTTTGAACTACGAGGGACAAAGTCCTCTGCAAGTAGTGCATCGATGTCATCGAACTTAGGCAGCTCTGATGGGAAAAATAGACCTTGATTACGACCTAGACCTTGACGAACGGCTTGGCCAAAAGAGACTTGCTCATCGTTTTCTTTGATGTTGTACAGCTTCATAACTCACTTCCTGTAACGATCGAACCTTGTTTATCTAAGCGACAAACGTGGACGAATCCTTCTTCATTTTGTACGTAATTTTGTTCTAACCAGCGTGCAACACGCTCGGCGACATCTTGTTCTTTGCAAATGCTAAATAGCGTTGGGCCACTACCAGAAATTCCAGTAGCTAATGCTCCTGCTGACGTTGCATATTTGCGTGCATCAGCAAACCCTGGAAGCAGTTTCTCACGATATGGTTCAGCAATCACGTCTTTGATCATCTTAGCGGCTAGCTCCGGCTGACCAGAGTGACAAGCATGAATAAAGCCCGCTAAATGACGACCATGAGCAATCACATCTTGACGGCGATACTGAGAAGGCAAGATCTCTCGCGCTTCAGCCGTTGAGACCTTGATGCCTGGGTACGCCATTACCCAATACCAATCGTCAAAACATGGAACCTCTTGACTAATAATGCCAAGCTCTTCCAACATTAATTGCACACCACCAAGGTAACATGGCGCAACGTTATCGTAATGTATGCCACCTGAAATCTTACCTTCCATTTCACCCATAAGAGCAAGCAGTTCAGTTTCATTCAACGGTTGGCCATGAAAACGGTTCAAGGCATCAAGCGCTGCGACAATTGAACATGCACTCGACCCTAAACCAGAGCCGATAGGCATGTTCTTCTCTAGCGTCATATCTAAAGACTTAACTGAGATACCTTTCTTATCTAACTCGCGAGAGAACACAACCCAGCAGTCGTAGACAATATTTTCTTTGGTTTCAGTTGGCAGCTTAGAAACAAAGCTGCCTGCTGTTTTTAGCGAGAATGGTTCATCACCGGCTTTAACCATTACTCGGTCACCAAGCAATGTGCCATCAACTGGAGACACAGCGGCCCCCAGCACATCAAAACCTACACTGACATTGCCGATTGATGCGGGAGCATAAACGACAACATCCATATCACTTGAACTCATTCCTAAACTCCTAATTTCCAACCAAGAGTACGCATCACATCAGAGAATACGCCTGCTGCTGTAACTTCAGTACCTGCACCGTAGCCACGCAAAACAAGTGGGATTGGCTGGTAGTAACGGCTGTAGAATGCCAGAGCGTTCTCGCCATCTTTAATCTTAAACATTGGGTCGTCGCCATCAACTGCTGCGATACGAACCTTACATTTACCTTCAGCGATTTCACCCACATAACGAAGTACTTTGCCTTCTTCTGCTGCGATAGCTGACTGCTCTTTGAAGTATGCATCCGCTTCTGGCAAGCGAGCCATGAACTCGTCAACCGTACCTGAATCATCAAAACCCGGTGGCAATGCTTGGTCAACTTCAACATCTTCAAGCTCAAGTGCCATACCCGCTTCACGAGCAAGAATAAGCAGCTTACGCGCAACGTCCATACCAGACAGATCATCACGAGGATCCGGTTCAGTGAAGCCGTTATCTTTAGCAATGTTGGTTGCTTGACTGAGTGTCATACCCTCATCAAGTTTGCCGAAGATGTAAGACAGTGAACCAGAAAGAATACCGTTGAACTTCTCAAGCTCATCACCTGCAGAGATTAGGTTCTGTAGGTTTTCGATTACCGGTAGACCTGCGCCTACTGTTGTCTCGTACATCAACTTACGACGAGAGTTACGTGCCACTTCACGAAGCTGATGGTAGTAAGCCATGCTTGCCGTGTTGGCTTTTTTGTTTGGTGTTACAACGTGGAAACCAGCCGCTAGGAAATCTGCGTATTGTCCAGCAATACCTTCGCTAGACGTACAATCAACCAACACTGGGTTGATAATGTGGTTACGTTGAACAAGTGCCGCTAAGCGCGCTAGGCTAAACTCTTCTGTCGCACTCGACATACGATCACGCCACTGTTCTAGCGGTAGACCGTCGCTGTCTAGTAACAAACCTTTGCTGTTTGCTAGGCCGCATACGCGAATCACGATGCCTTTTTCAGCCAGTTTGCCTTGTTGACGTTGGATTTGGTCAACAAGCTCACCACCAACACCGCCAACACCAACGACGAATACGTCAAGGAAGTGCTTAGAGTTGAATAGGTTTTCGTGACACGCTTTGATTGCTTCTGAGATTTTATCTTCAGGGATAACCGCAGAGATAGCGCGCTCAGAAGAACCTTGAGCAATAGCAACAATATTGACGTTCACTTCTGCTAAAGAAGAGAAGAACTGAGAAGCAACACCACGTGATGTACGCATACCGTCACCCACCAGCGTCACAATCGCAACATCATCCATGAACTCAACGGGCTCTAATAGGCCATCTTTAAGTTCAAGTTCAAACGCATCTGATAACACTTGTTTCGCTTTCACTTTGTCAGCCGATTCAATGCAGAAGCTGATGCTGTACTCAGAAGAAGATTGAGTAATAAGGACAATTGAAACGCCTGCAGAAGACATCGCGCCGAATACACGACTCGCCATGCCTACCATGCCCTTCATACCTGGGCCTGAGACGTTAACCATCGTTAGGTCACTTAGCGTAGTGATACCTTTAATCGCTAGGTTATCTTCGCCAGTGTCCTGGCCAATCAAAGTGCCGGCACCCTGTGGGTTGAAGCTGTTTTTGATCAGACATGGAATATGGAATTGTGCGATAGGTGCGATTGTTTTCGGGTGTAGAACTGAAGCACCGAAGTAAGAAAGCTCCATCGCTTCTTGGTAGCTAAGTGATTTAAGAAGACGGGCATCATCCACTAAGCGTGGGTCACAGTTGTAAACGCCATCGACGTCAGTCCAGATCTCACAACAATCAGCACGCAGACACGCTGCCAATACAGCCGCAGAGTAGTCTGAACCATTACGACCTAGTGTGACTAGCTCACCTTTTTCGTTACCTGCTGTAAAGCCAGGCATGATGTTAACGTGGCCTTGTGGAAGTGGCGATTGACGGAAGTTCTGTGTAGAAATGTCCACATCAACCATCGCTTCAAGGTGGTCACCTTTAGCATACAGGTATTGAACTGGGTCAATCAGGCTTGCTGGCTGACCTTTCGCTTCTAATACCGCTTTCATTAACTGAATCGAGATTCGCTCACCTTTACTGATGATGCGAGCATTAACATGGTTCGGGCACATGCCCAGTAAGTTAATACCATTCACGAACTGCTTAAGTTGAGCAAGAGAGGTATCGACCTGCTCTTGAAACGCAGCGCCATCAACTGACGGCAATACCGCTTGAATCTCTGCAAACAATGCAGCGAATGATGATTCGATCTCAGTGATCTGTACATCCGCTTCACCATTTTTTAGTGCTGCTTCAATAACAGCAACCAGCTTATTAGTCGTTTTTCCTGGAGCCGATAGTACAACGGCTAGCTCTTCTTGCTGGGCATTATTAGCGATGATATCTGCTGCTCGTAAAAAACGATCTGCATCAGCTAATGATGAACCTCCAAACTTTAAAACGCGCATCCCTTTCTCCATAAGTCATAAAAAATGGTACAAAAAAAGGCCTGTATCTTGTTGGATACAGGCCTTTTTTTTAAAATCCGTTACTTAGCAGCCTGCCCCAACAATGTGAATGTCGGTAATAATAATGGTGGTGGTCATTACTAGGTGGCTTACGTGCTGCATATCAAATTCTCTGCTTGTGCTTTACTCTACGTGTATCAATTTTTACCACTAGACGTCAATGAAAAGTTGCGTTTTTTTTACATTCACACCGTTTTTCAGAGCAAACCGTCATTTAAGGGATAAAACACCCTGCATCAGCCTGCCATTCAGAGACTGGATTAACTCATCAAACAAACAAAGGTGAGCAGTTGCATATATAGTCATAACAAAATGCTATATCGATTGTGCAGCGAACGTACAAATTCTGTGCTTTAATTGAACGATAACGTTCGAAGAACAATAATAATGACATCAGGAGTGGGAAGTGAAGAGATTACTTATTCTTTTAGTCTTTGCTGTGCCTGCTGTTTGTTCTGCGGATGACTTACCTATATTAAGCGGTTTACCTCTGCTACCAAGCCAGATAGACAGCTCTTCTCATAAGTTCTTTATCTCAACCCAAAACGCTTCTAGCGAAAGCTTTGATACGTGGAAAGTAGACAGCGGCTATTCCTACAGTCTATTTGCTGATGTTGACCTTTATGTGGGAGCACGTATTAACAGTGACTCTCTCAAATACGAAAGTGGTTTCTTGAGTGGAGTGAGCTATCAATTCTCTGAACGCATCTCTTTCAACAGCTCTCTGCATACCTATAAAGACGAGACAGAAGATAACGACAAGTCAGTGGCCGCCGAAGTGTCGAGCCGTGTCCAGCTAACAGACAATTTAGATATGCATGCCACCCTTGATTATGAAGAGTGGCAACGCGGTGTTGAAGTGGGATTGGGCTTTCGTTTCTAATCTATCTCACTTCTTGATTGATAAGCCCGTTAAGATTCAATCAACAATTCCGTTGAGATTAAGACACCGTTCCAGTCAGCATAAATATAATCGCCCGGTTGAATCAGTTGATTATGTACCGTGAGCGTGACATTAACTTGCCCAACACCGTGCTTCTCAGTTTTAAATGGAGAGGCTCCTAGAGCTTGAATACCAAGATCCATCTGCGCCATCATCGCCACATCTCGAACCGCACCATTCACAATGACACCTTCCCAACCATTTTCTATGGCTAGAATCGCCAATTGGTCGCCAAGTAACGCTTTTTGACACGAGCCATTACCGTCTACAACGAGTACTTTGCCGCAGCCATCGGTCTCTAAAACCTCACGAACCTTGGAATTATCGTGATAACAACGAACTGTTACAATTTTTCCCCAGAACGCACCACGTTGGCCGAAGTTCTGTAATGGCATGTTCAGTAGGGTGACTTTGCTTTCAAACTCGTCACACAAATCAGGTGTTATATCGTGCATATATCCTCCGTGAGAAAGGCGTTGCCGGCTAATGCGGGTGTGCCTCTATGCTTTTATATGTTGTTAGAATTAATCCTTTGTTTTCATTGTTCTATGCGCAATTTAATATTGAATTAGAGTTGATTGCGCATATTTATCTACTAGACTCTAAGGACAGCTTTCAGCTTCCTTGGTTCATAATCTGGTCTTTAGCAGGCGAGATGTGATAACTACCTCGAATAATCATTCTAGTTTTGCTGCTAAATAATCACCATAACATTGGTTAAGTTGTAGCCATACTATTAAAGTTTGTTGCGATACGGCAATTGATGTAAATCAACAAAGTGAATGGAATTAACATTCTCGCGTTGTTAGCATGCTGTTAACATTATAGAATCCATTGCAATCACTAACAGAATGATTGAAAGGCGTACTGGATCTACGTTATTGGGCAATACTTCAAGGAAGGCAGATAGCTGGAAGTAAGTGTTTTTTTGAAAACTTTAAGTTATCATCAAAATTACATTACCTGTATGTTATGTTTTTGCCTAGAATTTATTCTATTAGCACAGTTTCGTCACAAATTTAGGTACCGCCAAATGCAAACCCCGCAGATTCTTATCGTTGAAGATGAGCAAGTAACTCGTAACACTCTAAAGAGTATTTTTGAAGCAGAGGGATATGCTGTTTTTGAGGCTAGCGACGGTGAAGAGATGCACCAAGTGCTATCTGACAACCAAGTTAACCTTGTAATTATGGACATCAACCTTCCTGGTAAGAATGGCCTACTACTTGCGCGTGAACTACGTGAGCAAGCAAATGTAGCGCTTATGTTCTTAACGGGTCGTGATAATGAAGTTGATAAGATCCTTGGCCTAGAAATCGGCGCTGATGACTACATCACTAAGCCTTTCAACCCTCGTGAACTGACTATTCGTGCACGTAACCTTCTTAACCGTTCAATGAGCACAAGCTCTGTTCAAGAAGAAAAACGTAGCGTTGAGAAGTACGAGTTCAACGGTTGGGTACTAGACATCAACAGTCGTTCTCTGGTTAGCCCAGATGGCGAAGGCTACAAGCTACCTCGTTCAGAGTTCCGTGCTCTACTTCACTTCTGTGAGAACCCAGGTAAGATCCAAACACGTGCTGACCTTCTTAAGAAGATGACTGGCCGTGAGCTTAAGCCACACGATCGTACTGTAGACGTAACAATCCGTCGTATTCGTAAGCACTTTGAATCTGTTTCTGGTACGCCAGAAATCATCGCTACGATTCACGGTGAAGGCTACCGCTTCTGTGGTGACCTAGAAGACTAATTCGATTACGCTTATGCCCGTTTAGTGCTGCTAACATCAGAAGCCGAATCAATCGTTATTAAAAAGGGAGAATGCCAACGCATTCTCCCTTTTTTGTTATTCATTCAACGTGAACCATTAGGCAAGTCAATTAGTAGACAGTATCAACCTTCACGTCTTTCTCTACCAACCACTTCACGGTTTCGCCATCTTTAAGCTCTACTGCAACATCAACAGGCTGTTCGCTGTCGATCTCTAGCTGCCATACAAAAGCGACTTCCCACTGAGTTTCACTGTGCGTTCTTAAATCAAGATCGTCAGCCGTTACCAACAAGGTGTCTGCACCCTGTTTAACCGTCACACTCTCAACCGCAAGCGTTGCTGGCAGTTGTGAGTCTGACTCTAGGTAGATAGCACCATGCAGAGTCTTATCTTGAGTCTCGCCAATCGTTGGCATCTTGTTGTGCCAAAGGTTGCTTTTCATTGTGACTGTTGCTGCAGATACTTCTACTTGATTGTCTTGCTGCCATTCAACTTGTGGTGCAGAACAACCCGCTAATGCCACAACGCATGCGGCGAATGCTAATTTTTTCATTATTCTTCTACCTTTGATTTAACCAACTCTTTAAGACTTCAATGTCATTCTGGTATTCGTTATTAATTTCATCGACCCAATCTGAAATATTCTCCCACCAAGCAGGCATATCTGGTGATTGAGCTTTCTGAGCAACTTGCTGAATACGCTTCAAGCCAATTGAACCTGCGGCACCTTTGATCTTGTGCGCTTCAGAAACGATGCTCGCTTGATCTTTTGCGACCATGTTGGAGTTCAATATTTCCATATACTCCGGCATCATATCTTCAAACATCACGATGCTATCCAAAACCGGTTTCGGTCCAACAATGTCAACATAAGACTCTAACATATCAGTATCAAGCAAAGTGGTATCAATCGAAGAAACAACCGGTTTAACAACCTCTGCTTTTTCTATCACTTCAGGAGTGTTCTCAATAAATTTAGATATCACGTCTTGGATGGCTTTCACCGACAGTGGCTTACTAATCGCTTCATCCATTCCTTTTTGTAGATATTCTTGTTTATTGTTTAAAACATTGGCCGTTAAGGCGACTAATGGCGGTAGCTTGCTGTATTTCTCTCGATAGTACTGAGCAATATCGAAACCTGTCATATCTGGCAGTTGGATATCTAGCAACACCAAATCATAGTCTTCTGGATGGAAAACAATTTGTGCCTCTTGCCCTGTCATCACTACCGTAACTTCATGACCTAAGCTTTCCAGCAGAGAGCGAGCGACCGTAATGTTGAGTTCAATATCTTCGACCATGAAGATTTTAAGATTCGACTGCTTTCTTGGTGTCTTAATCAGAGCCTGAGTATCGTGATTCACCGGCACACGAATAGAAACCGTAAAGGTACTGCCGAAGCCCTCTTCACTGGTAACGTCAATGTCGCCGTCCATCATGTTGATCAACTGCTTCGATACCGCAAGGCCAATGCCTGTGCCTACCGCATGCAGATTGTCAGAACCAGACTTCACCTGATAGTACATGGCGAAAATTTTATCGACTTCGCTTTCAGGTATGCCGATTCCCGTATCTTCGACTTCCATGGTGATATCGGCAAAGTCACCGTCGATATCTGCACTGACCGTCATCACCACGCCACCATCTTTGGTGAACTTCATGGCATTGCTGACCAAGTTCCACAGCACTTGTCTTAGGCGTGTGCCATCCACTTTAACTGAGGTTGGCAAGTCCGATAACCTTTCCAGATCGAATCGTAAGCCTTTCTGTTCTGCCATCAGAGCGGAGATACTCTCCATCTCGGCAACGAAATCTTCGAAGTTAATCGGAGTTGGAAGCAACTCTAGTTTACGGCGATCAAACTTATCCATATCGATAATATCGTTAAAGATATTACCCAGCGTCACCGCACTCACCTTAATGGTTTGCATGTGTTTACGCTGCTCAGTGGTCAACTGACTATCCAACAACATACGGCTCAAGCCGATGATGCCATTGAGTGGCGTTCTTAGTTCATGACTGATGGTTGAGATAAAGGTAGTCTTATCGCGACTGGCTTTCTCTAGTGATTCTTGATGCTCTTTACGTTCCGTAATATCGCGACCAAAACCCACTAAGCCCAGATGACGACCATCTTTACTGTAGAAAGGCACTTTACGTAGCTCGAAATAGCTCTTACGACCATCAGGATATTCCAGCCATTGGTCGTAGGTCAGAGCTTGATTGTCGGCAAACACTTTCTTATCGGTTTCAATAACCTGTTGAGCGATCTCTTTGCTATAGACATCCCAAGGAGTCAAACCCACTAAGTCTTTCTCAGTTTTCCCTGTCAGCTCTTCAACCGCACGGTTACAACCTGAGAAAACACCATCTTCATTACGATAGTAAATCAGGTCGGGAGAAGCATCGATAAATGAGCGCAGCAGTGCGGTGCGTTCAGCCAATTCGAGCTGAGTACGTTCACGTTGAAACACCTCGTTCTCAAGGTCGTGCATCGCTTCCGCACGAGCTTCTTCTGCTTTTTCACGCTCTTCAATTTCTTGATTCAGCTTTTCAATATTAAGCTGGAGCTTGTTGTTGAGTTCTTGGTCACGTTCACGCATATCGCCAAGTTTAGAGACTAACTTAGCTAGCCTTTGACGGGATTCTTCAAGTTGATCAACAACCACAGAAAGGAAATAAACCGCCCAAGGGGTAATCACCAGACCAAAGAAAACGGAACGGACAATGTCGATATCATCGACATTACCTTTGAGTGCTAGGGTGATACCTACTTGCACAACAACAGCGAGGGCAACAAGCGCTAAGGCGAGTAAGATAGAAAAGCGGACAATCCCCAGTTTTACGAGCAGATCGACGTAATACTGGGCAAGATTTTTCATGGGTTTCATTTAGCGCTCCATGCGATAAGACTAGCAACATTCTACCCTGTTTGAAGATGGGAGGTAAGCTAGCTACATCACACGCAGCAAGAGATTCAAAGCAATATCGTGGTTAATTAATAATATGCCGACCAAGCAAAAACAGCACGGTCAATGAAATGAAGTAATTTATAGTCTTAACCAATTGAAGATGGATGTACGCTTGATTGATTCCGGCCATCAGATTTCGCTTGATAGAGCGCGCTGTCAGCCAATGCAACCGCCGACTCCATTTCATCATTCGGTGTCGGTATATAAGAGATAATACCGATACTGACTGTCACGAGTTCAGAGACTGCCGAGTCTTGATGTTCAATACCGAGCTTTTGTACTTCGTCATGAATGCGTTTTGCCACCAGCAATGCGCCGTCAGTCGTCGTATTAGGCAGAATAAAGCCGAACTCTTCACCACCGTAGCGCGCCACACAATCCGATGAACGATTCAGCACTTGCTTAAATGCCTGAGAAACCTGAACGAGTGCATCATCACCTTGTTGGTGACCATAAAAGTCGTTATAGCCTTTAAAGAAGTCGATATCACACAGCATGATGGTCAGTGGTAACTTCTCTCGCACATGGTAGTGCCACAGTGTCGATAACTGTTCATCAAAACGACGTCGGTTAGAGACTTGAGTAAGACTGTCCATAAAGCTCAAACGTTCAAGTTCAAGGTTCGCTTCTTCAAGCTTCTGCTCCGCTAAATAACGCTCGGTGATATCACGCGCCATGATCAACACACCATTGGTACTCGAAGCCGGATCCCTAAACGGTGACTTCACAACATCATACCAAGTGAACTCGCCATCACTGGAAACCACCTTATCAATGTAACGCAGCGATTTACCTTGATGAAGCACTTGCTGATCCGTATCTGAAAGACGCAAGTACATGCTGTTAGGCACCACATCTTGCAAACGCTTACCCACTAAATCCGATACTTCAGAGATACCCAGCGCCGCCACAAACGGCTTATTACACGCTTGATACACCATGTTCTCATTGAAGATACCAATGGAGTCAGGGCTCGCTTCTAAGATGTTTTGTAAGATGGTGTCACGCTGAGCAAGAGCCACTTCGGTATCTTTACGCCTTTCCATCTCACCACGCAGTTTCTGCTGCATGTCATGCCAGTCGGTCACGTCATGACTAATAGAAAGCGTTCCTATGGTTTCACCATCTTGAGATAGTAAAACACTTTGATATGTTTCGAGCAGGCAACTTTTGCCATCTTGATCCGTGGTCCAAGATCGTTCACTCACACGACCTTTCAATGCACCACCAGAAACACTCAAGGTGCCTTCTTCTGGGCGACCATGCCAAAACTTCTTAAAAGATCGGTTACTCGCAACCAACTCACCCTTTGGATCTTTCACATAGATCAACTCAGATAAAGAGTCTAAGGCAGTACGCGAGACATTTAACTCACGCACTTCTTGAGAATATTCTTCATCGGTATTTTTATAGGGGGATGCATGGATCATCCACGCGCTTTTACTTCTAAAAACGATCCGACGACCAACCAAATTCACTTTGAAAAATTCGAACTCTGAAAGCGCCCAAAGTGAAAGCTGTTCAAACGCTCGGGAGTTACGATGATTGGTCAAATAATGACGAAAGCTATTCTCACTCTCGATGGTGGGAAAGCGAAAATTGATACCAATTTGACGAATGCCGAGTAACTGCATCGCTTGACGATTAGCATATAAAATTTCGCCACTTCGGATGTCGACAAAGTAGAGTGGTGATGGCGTAGCAAGTAGAAGTTTTTCTATATGTAACTGATAACGAGAATAAAGGTGCCAGCAGATGAGACCAATAAGCAGAATGATCACGATATAAATACCGTAGCCATACGCCCTGTCCCACAACCAAGTCATAACCAGTTCCATTTACTCTCAATCTTTACCATTAATTCTGTGAGGGAAATGTTACCACTAATTATGGGGATTATCTGCTGTTACCTACTTTCTGCTCAAATCTATCAATTCCCGCTGTTTAATACAGGTAATGTGTATTCAAATGCGGCGCCCGTTTCAATGCCTTGAGCGCCCGTCTTGTCTAACGAGCGACCAATTTCTGTCATCGCTAGCCATCGGTTCTCACACCACAAAGGAGAGAGCAGTGTTGGACGTCGTGCAGCAGAAGAAACTCGGTGATAAACCACATGAGCAGGCGTGCGTTGGATAATTGCACTGGCGATATCAATGTACTCCTCCAGCGTTGGTGCCTCGAGCTTGCCAGCTTTCCACGCCTTGGCCATAGTGCTGCCCTCTACAATATGCAGTCCATGCAATTTGATACCATCGGTACCAACGGCGAGTACTTTGTTTAAAGTTTCAAGATTATCGGCTTTAGTTTCCTTCGGCAGGCCAACAATCAGGTGGGTACACACCTTTATTCCTAGAGCACGTGCACGCTGGGTGATCGTTTCATACACCGCAAAATCATGACCACGATTAATCCGCTTCAATGTTTTGTCGTTTGCGGTTTGTAAGCCTAGCTCAAGCCATATTTCATAGCCTTGCTCCACATAACCCGCCAGCAGTTCTAACACAGAATCAGGAACACAATCAGGTCTTGTTCCTACACACAAACCAACAATATCAGCACCCGGTGCTCTAAGCGCTTCTTCATACATATTCTTGAGCACTTGTACTTCAGCATAAGTACTGGTGTAAGCCTGAAAATAGGCAAGGTACTTCTTAGCTCGGGCAATTTCACCCGCACGATCTTTTAGCTGGTCAGCAATACTTTGAATTTGAGTTTGTTCGTCGGCAAATGAAGCGACATTACAGAAAGTACACCCACCACGGCCGATTGTGCCATCGCGGTTTGGGCAGCTAAAACCGCCGTGCAGTGTCAGTTTGTGAACCTTTTCGCCATAACGGCGCTGAAGGTCTTGGCCGATAGTATTAACCAACTCGTGTAATTGCATATTTTGAAAGTGCTCAAGTAAATAAGAATGAATATCAGTCTATTTCTGAAAAAAAATTACATCCCTGCAAAATTCAACCAATTAGTTTACTCAAGGCCTTTTGCGAGCAACCTATCAAATATCAATAAACATGCAAAAAATCGGCTCTATCTGCCTAATGTTGCACATTTGTTAGACATTAAATTCAAAATAAAACGAAAAAAATGGTCTACATGGGGCAACTTTCATTGCAATTCGCCTAGACAAAATTGTAGGATACTTACACATATTGGCTATTTTTGTGTATTTACTTACAACGGAAACTTGTTAATAAGTCGGTGATATCCATATCCCACCTATATAAACCACTAGTTTGTGGCTAAAAATAAACGGATATCACTAAGGATTGTTTTTCTCGCAATACTTTTCCTGCGAGATACGGAAAGGATTCAAACCGCCAGCATAGGCAGGTTTAGACCCATAAATATAAAAGGACAAGGCTAACTTTATATACAAATAAGTTGCGCCTAGATTTAACTGGAAGGATGTATCTATGGTAGATCAAGAGCAGAACTCACAGGGTCTGTATACTCCTGAACTGGAGCATGACGCTTGTGGTATCGGTTTTGTTGCGCATCTAAAGAATCGCAAATCTCATGATGTAGTAACTCAAGCACTCGATATGCTTGCACGTATGGAACACCGTGGCGGCCAAGGCTGCGATCCGTGTTCTGGTGATGGTGCAGGTATCCTGCTACAGAAGCCGCACGAATTCTTGCTAGAAGAAGCCGTTAAGCTTGGAATTAAACTGCCATCTTTTGAAAAATATGGTGTTGGTGTTGTACTTTTCCCTAAAGATGAATACAAACGTGCACAGTGCCGCGATATTTTAGAGCGCAATGCACAACGCCTTGAGTTAGAAGTTATCGGCTACCGTGAACTTCCAACTGACAATTCAATGATTGGTGCTGACCCACTAAGCACTGAACCTCAATTTGAACACGTATTTATTTCTGGCGGCCCTGGTACTACACCAGAAGAGCTTGAACGCAAACTGTATGTTCTACGTAACTACACAGTTCGTGTATGCCTAGAAAGCGTGTCAAACATTGGTGATGACTTCTACATCAACTCTATGTCTTACAAGACATTGGTGTACAAAGGTCAGCTAACAACAGAACAAGTTCCTCAGTACTTCCTAGATCTGCAAAACCCAACCATGGTGACAGCTCTAGCACTTGTACACTCTCGCTTCTCTACCAATACATTCCCACGTTGGCGTCTAGCACAGCCTTTCCGTTACATTGCGCATAATGGCGAAATCAATACAGTTCGCGGCAACCTGAACTGGATGAAAGCACGTGAAGCAATCCTAGAATCGGATCTGTTTACACAAGCTGAAATCGACATGCTACTGCCTATCTGTCAGGAAGGTAGCTCGGATTCATCAAACTTCGATATGGCACTTGAGCTACTTGTTCTTTCAGGTCGTACTCTGCCGCATGCATTGATGATGATGATCCCTGAAGCATGGCAAGAAAACAAAAACATGGATCCAACTCGTCGCGCGTTCTACCAGTACCACGCGAACGTAATGGAACCATGGGATGGCCCGGCATCAGTATGTTTCACCGATGGTGTTCAAGTTGGTGCAACGCTTGACCGTAACGGTCTGCGTCCTTCTCGCTACACAGTAACTAAAGACGACTTCCTAGTAATGGCGTCTGAATCTGGCGTAGTTGAAATCGCACCAGAAAACGTTGAATACCGTGGTCGTCTACAGCCTGGTCGTATCTTCGTTGCTGACCTTGAGCAAGGCCGCATTATTTCTGATGAAGAAGTGAAAGACGGCATCGCTAAATCGCAACCCTACGAAAAATGGGTTGAAGAGAATCTTCTGAGCTTGAAAAAGCTACCGGATGCGAGCAACGAATTTAACCAACCTTCTCCAGAGAAACTGCTACACAAACAACAATCGTTTGGTGTGAGCTCTGAAGAAGTAAACGAAATCATTCTCCCTCTTGCAAAAACAGGCTACGAGCCACTTTCTGCAATGGGTGCTGACTGGCCGCTAGCGATTCTTTCTCATCAATCGCAGCACCTTTCAAACTACTTTAAGCAGTTGTTTGCACAAGTAACTAACCCGCCGATCGACCCGATTCGTGAGCGTATGGTTATGTCTCTGAACACTTACCTAGGTAAAGATCAGAACTTACTTGCTGAAACACCTGAACACTGTCAAAAAGTGGAACTTGAGTCTCCTGTTCTTTCTAACTCAGAGTTAGAGAAACTGCGTGCAATCGATAACGAGCACCTTCAATCGAAGACGCTGGATATCGTATTCCAAGCAAATGGCGACCAAGGTAAGTTAGAGCGCGCACTTAAACGTATCTGCCAATATGCGGAAGATGCGGTTATTGATGGTTACTCTATCATTCTACTGACTGACCGTGCGGTTAACTCAAACCACGCTGCAATCCCAGCAATGCTGGCGGTTGGCGCTGTTCACCACCACCTAATCCGTAAAGGTTTACGTGCAAAATGTGACATCGTGGTTGAAACGGGTGACGCGCGTGAAACGCACCACTTCGCAACCTTAATCGGTTACGGTGCAAACGCAGTTAACCCATACCTAGTTATCGAAACGATTGTTGAACTGCAACGTACTAAGAAGCTAGATCCAAACGTTCATCCACGTGAGTTATTCGATAACTACCGTAAGGGTGTTAACGGCGGTCTACTGAAGATCTTCTCGAAGATGGGTATCTCTACGCTGCAGTCTTACCACGGCGCTCAAATCTTTGAAGCTCTTGGTATCAGCAAATCAGTGGTTGAAAAATACTTCACAGGTACGGTTTCTCGTATTCAAGGTCTAACGATCGATGATATTGCACGCGAAGTCCTAGTACGTCACCGTGTTGGTTACCCTGCTCGTGAAATCCCAGCTCAAATCCTTGATGTTGGTGGTGTTTACCAGTGGAAACAACGTGGTGAGAAACACTTATTCAACCCAGAAACGATTTCTCTACTTCAAGAATCGACGCGTAACAAAGATTACGGTCAATTCAAAAAGTACGCGAACGCCGTTGATGCTCAAGGCGACAACGCAGCAACACTACGTAGCCAACTTGATTTCATCAAGAACCCAGCAGGCTCTATTCCTCTAGCAGAAGTAGAACCTATTGAGAAAATCCTTAAGCGTTTCGCGACGGGTGCAATGAGCTTTGGTTCAATCTCGCATGAGGCTCACTCAACACTGGCTGTTGCAATGAACCGCATTGGCGCGAAATCAAACTCAGGTGAAGGTGGTGAAGATCCAGCACGTTTCGAACGCAAAGAAAACGGTGACTGGGAACGTTCAGCAATCAAACAGGTGGCTTCTGGTCGCTTTGGTGTAACGTCTTACTACCTATCTAACGCTGATGAGCTGCAAATCAAGATGGCTCAAGGTGCGAAACCTGGCGAAGGTGGTCAACTACCTGGTGATAAGGTTGATGATTGGATCGGTGCAACACGTCACTCGACTCCGGGCGTAGGTCTTATTTCTCCACCGCCACACCACGATATCTACTCAATCGAAGATTTGGCTCAGCTGATCTACGATCTGAAAAACGCGAACCGTAACGGCCGTGTCAACGTGAAGCTAGTATCAGAAGCTGGCGTAGGTACGATTGCATCAGGTGTAGCAAAAGCGAAAGCTGACGTAGTACTTATCGCAGGTTTTGATGGTGGTACGGGTGCATCTCCGATGTCTTCTATCCGTCACACAGGTCTGCCTTGGGAACTGGGTCTAGCGGAAACGCACCAAACACTACTGAAAAACGGCCTACGTAACCGTATCGTTGTTCAGTCTGATGGTCAGATGAAAACACCACGTGACCTTGCAGTCGCAACGTTACTTGGCGCTGAAGAATGGGGCGTAGCAACAGCTGCTCTAGTTGTTGAAGGCTGTATCATGATGCGTAAGTGTCACAAGAATACATGTCCTGTTGGTATCGCAACACAAAACAAAACTCTTCGTGAGCGTTTCGACGGCCGCGTAGAAGACGTAGTAACGTTCTTCCAATACATGGCTGAAGGTCTACGTGAAGTAATGGCTGAACTTGGCTTCCGCTCTATCGATGAGATGGTTGGTCAATCGCACAAACTTAAAGTTCGTGATGACATCGGTCACTGGAAGTACAAGAACTTAGATCTAACACCGGTACTGCACATTGAGCAGGCTCGTGCAGAAGATGGTATCTACAACCAGACAACACAAAATCATAATCTTGAAGACGTTCTAGACCGTAAGTTGATTCAGGCTGCAATCCCAGCGCTTGAGAAAGGTGAAGCGGTTACCGCTCAGTTCCCTATCATCAACACGGACCGTTCAGCAGGCACGATGCTGTCGAACGAAATCTCGAAGGTTTACAAAGACCAAGGTTTACCACAGCCAATGAACGTTAAGTTCCACGGTAGTGCTGGCCAATCTTTCGGTGCGTTCCTTGCGAAAGGCGTTAAGTTCGAAGTAGAAGGCGACGCGAACGATTACTGGGGTAAAGGTCTGTCTGGCGGTACTTTGGTACTATACCCAGATGCGAAATCGACTATCGTTGCGGAAGACAACATCGTGGTGGGTAACGTATGTTTCTACGGTGCGACTTCAGGTGAATCTTTCATTCGCGGTATGGCTGGCGAACGTTTCTGTGTTCGTAACTCTGGTGCGAAGGTTGTTGTTGAGGGTGTTGGTGACCACGGTTGTGAATACATGACAGGTGGCGCGGCAATTATCCTTGGTTCAACAGGCCGTAACTTTGCTGCAGGTATGAGTGGCGGTGTCGCTTATGTTTGGGATAAAGCAGGCGACTTCGAAACCAAGCTCAACGCAGAACTTGTCGACCTAGATCCAATTGAACAAGAAGATAAAGATCTTCTACTAGATATGCTAACTAAGCATGTTGAATTCACAGGAAGTGAAGTTGCTCAGTCTTTCCTAGACAACTTTGAAGTAAGTGTTGCATCACTAATTAAAGTAATGCCACGTGACTACAAAGCGGTTCTTCAAAAGCGTAAAGCTGAAGCACAACAAGCACAAACGGAAGAAGTGGAGGCAGTATAATGGGTAAGCCTACTGGATTTTTAGAACACGGTCGTGAGCTTCCAAAAAAGCTCGACCCGTCAGTTCGAATTGAAGACAACAAAGAGTTCGTACTTAACGAAGAGTTTGGTGAAAAAATCAATACTCAAGCCTCTCGTTGTATGGACTGTGGCGTACCTTTCTGTCACAGCGGTTGTCCGATTGGTAACATCATCCCAGAATTCAATGATGCGGTTTACCGTGACAGCTGGGAAGAAGCTTGGAACATTCTAAGCTCTACCAATAACTTCCCTGAATTTACAGGTCGTGTGTGCCCTGCTCCTTGTGAAAGCGCTTGTGTTCTTGGTATCAACCAAGACCCAATCACTATCTGTAATATCGAGAAAACAATTGTAGAAACTGCGTACCGTGAAGGGTACGCAAAACCTAAAATACCGCGTTCACGTACGGGTAAAACCGTTGCCGTTATCGGTTCAGGCCCCGCTGGTCTAGCTGCTGCTGAGCAAATAAACAGTGCCGGTCACTCTGTGACGGTATTTGAACGTGACGAGAAAGTGGGTGGCCTACTGCGTTTCGGTATCCCAGATTTCAAACTGGGTATGGATGTGATTGATCGTAAGATCAACCTAATGGCTGAAGCTGGTGTTGAGTTTAAAGTGAACCAACACATCGGTGTTGATGTTAATGCTCAACAGCTACGCCAAGAATTTGATGTGGTATTGCTAACGGGTGGTTCTACGGTTCCACGTGACTTGCCAATCCCAGGTCGTGAGCTGAAAGGCGTTCACTTTGCCATGGAATTCCTTGGTCAAAATAACCGCCGTGCCAACGACTTAGACCTAAAAACAGAAGAGCTTCACGCTAAAGATAAGCACATTGTGGTTATCGGTGGTGGTGATACGGGTTCTGACTGTGTGGGTACATCAAACCGTCATAAAGCAGCAAGCATTACTCAGGTTGAGATAATGCCGATCCCACCAGAGAAGCGCCCTGCTAATATGCCTTGGCCTCAATACCCAATGATCATGAAGACCACCACTTCTCACGAAGAAGGTTGTGAACGTCATTGGAACATCCTGACTAAAGAGTTCATCTCTGACGATAACGGTAATGTAACCGGACTTCGCATTGCTGACATCGTTTGGCAAGATGCAAAACCAGGTGAACGTCCAGGTTTTGATGAAGTAGCAAACTCTGAACGTGTTATCCCTTGTGATATGGCATTTCTAGCAATGGGCTTCTTACACCCAGAACCAACAGGTGTACTGGCTCAGCTAGACATTAAACTGGACGAGCGCGGCAACGTGGCCTCTGAAGGTTATGCGACCAACCAGAAAGGCGTTTTCGCTGCTGGTGATATGCGTACTGGTCAGTCTCTGGTTGTACGTTGTATTAATGAAGGTCGTGAATGTGCCATTGCCATTGATGACTTCTTAATGGGTAACTCAAACTTAGAAGCGAAAGCTGATTCACTCATGCTTTCCGCATAATATTTCTCGGGCTAACGTCGTTGACGTTAGCCTAGGGAAAAAGCAACACCCTTCCTAACTTTTATATTTGGCTAGCACTCGATGCTAGCCTTTTTTCTATCTGGCCTTTAACTATTTATCAATCACTCCTACTGCATATGTTAAATCCCGTTAACATCTAGCTTTTATATCTCATTGATCTTCATCGAGTATTTTAGATTATTACGTGGCTAATCGCGTTTACACATGATAATTAACCATGAACTTGACCTTAAACACAATTAGCTATACGTTGTAAAGCTGATGAAAATAAAACCAATCGGTTTTGTTAACACAACCAATAACGTTTTAGCTAGCTAAAAACAAACTATAAGTTCATAAAAAATAACAAGTACATGAATAGTTAGTCATTTACTGTCTGGATGACAGCGAAGCAAAAGGGAGAATTGCAATGGCTCTATATGATCCTAGTCTTGAAAAAGACAACTGTGGATTTGGTTTAATAGCGCAAATGGAAGGCCAACCGAGTCATAAGTTGGTACGAACTGCTATTTCAGCCCTCGATCGCATGACACACCGTGGTGGTATCGCCGCGGATGGTAAAACCGGAGATGGCTGTGGCTTATTGCTACAGAAGCCCGACTCTTATCTCAGAATTATTGCTGAAGAGAATAACTTCAAGCTCGGCAAACAATACGCTGTCGGCATGATTTTTTTCAGCCAAGACCCAATCAAAGCGCAATCGGCGCAAGACATCGTCAATAAAGAACTCGCTCAAGAGACTTTAACCGTAGCGGGCTGGCGTGTCGTGCCAACCAACACCGATGTTTTAGGCCCAATCGCCAAAGATTCTGTTCCCAATATTCAACAAGTGTTTATCTCGGCCCCTGCGGGCTGGCGTGAACGCGATATTGAACGACGCCTTTATATCGCTCGCCGTCGAATCGAAAAGCAGATCACCGAAGACAAAGATTTCTATATTTGTAGCCTGTCGACACAAGTCATGGTCTACAAAGGCTTGTGTATGCCCGCCGATCTTCCGCGATTTTACCTCGATCTTGCTGACTTACGTATGGAATCAGCCATATGTCTGTTCCACCAGCGCTTTTCAACCAACACACAACCGCGTTGGCCATTGGCTCAACCGTTCCGTTATTTGGCGCACAATGGTGAGATCAATACCATTGAAGGCAACCGTCAATGGGCTAAGGCTCGCGCCTATAAATTCTCTTCACCGCTGCTGCCCGATTTACAAACGGCCGCACCTTTTGTGAATGAGACAGGATCAGACTCCTCAAGCTTAGACAACATGCTCGATCTATTCCTTGCCGGTGGTATGGATGTGTTCCGAGCGATGCGTATGCTTGTGCCGCCCGCTTGGCAAAACCACCCAGACATGGATCCTGAGCTTCGTGCCTTTTACGATTTCAACTCAAAACACATGGAACCGTGGGATGGCCCTGCGGGTATCGTACTGTCTGACGGCCGTTATGCTGCATGTAACCTCGACAGAAACGGATTACGCCCTGCTCGCTATGTGATCACAAAAGACAACCTAATCACCTTGGCATCTGAAGTCGGTATCTGGAATTATGCGCCAGACGAAGTGGCAGAGAAAGGACGTGTTGGCCCTGGTGAATTACTCGTTATTGATACGCGTCGCGGTAAGCTATGGCAATCGAACGAGATCGACAATGATCTTAAAGGCCGCCACCCGTATAAAGAGTGGATGGATAAGAACGTTCACAAATTAACACCGTTTTCAGCACTAGCAGATGACCAAGTCGGTAAACGTAATTTTGATGATGACACCCTAAAGACCTATCAAAAACAGTTTGCAATGAGCAACGAAGAGTCAGACCAAGTATTGCGTGTACTCGGTGACATGGGGCAAGAAGCGGTCGGTTCTATGGGTGACGATACGCCAATGGCAGTGCTGTCTTCTAAAGAGCGCCTCATCACCGACTATTTCCGTCAGAAGTTTGCTCAAGTCACCAACCCACCGATTGACCCTTTGCGTGAAAAACACGTGATGTCTCTGGCAACCAGTATCGGCCAAGAGATGAATGTGTTCTGTGAAACCGATGGGCATGCTTACCGTGTGACGTTTGATTCACCCGTTCTGCTCTATTCTGATATGCAGCAACTTCTGCAATTAAATCAAAAGCATTATGGTCATACGATTCTTAGCATGCATTATGATCCAGCAGAAAAAGATCTCGAACAAGCCATCAACGACTTGTGTGATCGTGCGGTTCAAGATGTACGTGACGGCGCCGTTTTGGTTGTGCTTTCAGACAAAGATTTAGAGAAAGGTAAGCTACCCGTTCCAGCAGCCATGGCGGTCGGTGCGGTGCAAACTAGACTCGCAGACACCAACCTACGTTGTGATGCTAACATCGTTGTTGAAACAGCAACCGCACGTGACCCACACCAATTTGCCGTACTACTAGGCTTCGGCGCAACCGCGGTTTACCCATACCTCGCTTATGAAGCTCTAGGCAAAATGTTGGACGATGGTTCATTAGATAAAGACTATCGCACTGCATTGCAAAATTACCAAAACGGCATCAACAAAGGTCTGTATAAGATCATGTCGAAGATGGGTATCTCGACAATTGCTTCGTATCGCTGCTCGCAGTTATTTGAGGCAGTCGGTTTACATACCGATGTCGTTGATTTGTGTTTCCGTGGCGTAACGACTCGTATCCAAGGCGCTAGCTTTAGCGACTTCCAACAAGATATCTATAATCTATCTCGTAAAGCATGGACTAAGCGTAAACCACTGGAACATGGTGGCTTACTCAAATACGTACATGGCGGCGAATACCACGCCTACAACCCAGACGTAGTCAGTACCTTGCAAACCGCCGTAAAGACAGGTGAAACATCGGATTATCAATCTTTTGCGAAGCAAGTTAATGCTCGTCCAGCTGCTATGCTACGCGACTTAATGAGCCTCAAAAAAGCCGATCAACCTCTGCCTCTAGAGCAAGTAGAGCCGAGTAGCGATCTCTTTAAGCGCTTCGACTCTGCGGCTATGTCGATTGGTGCCTTGAGCCCAGAAGCTCATGAAGCGCTGGCCATGGCGATGAACCGCTTAGGTGGTTATTCTAACTCTGGTGAAGGCGGTGAAGATCCACGACGCTTTGGGACAGATCGTAACTCGCGCATCAAACAGATAGCTTCCGGTCGTTTTGGCGTGACACCACATTACTTAACCAATGCGGATGTTCTACAAATCAAAGTCGCGCAAGGTGCGAAGCCAGGAGAAGGCGGTCAGCTACCGGGTCATAAAGTCACCGCAGAAATCGCTAAGCTGAGATACTCAGTTCAAGGCGTTACTCTGATCTCTCCTCCTCCACATCACGATATTTATTCTATCGAAGATCTGGCGCAGCTGATTTTCGACCTTAAGCAAGTTAACCCTAAAGCCTTGGTTTCAGTGAAGTTAGTATCTGAACCGGGTGTAGGCACCATTGCTACGGGTGTAGCGAAAGCTTATGCCGACTTGATTACGATCTCCGGTTACGACGGCGGTACCGCGGCAAGCCCGCTGACTTCAGTGAAATACGCAGGTTGTCCTTGGGAGCTTGGCTTAGCCGAAACTCAGCAAGCACTGGTTGCTAACGGGCTTCGTCATAAGATCCGCCTGCAAGTCGATGGTGGTTTAAAAACCGGCCTCGACGTCATTAAAGGCGCGATTCTAGGCGCTGAAAGCTTTGGTTTTGGTACTGCACCAATGGTCGCAATGGGTTGTAAGTTCTTAAGAATTTGTCACCTAAATAACTGTGCAACGGGTGTGGCGACTCAAGATGAAACCCTACGCCGCGAATACTTCAAAGGCCTACCAGACATGGTGGTGAACTACTTTATCGGCCTAGCCGATGAAGTTCGCCAATACCTTGCAGAACTTGGCGTAGAAAAACTTACTGATCTGATTGGTCGTACTGATTTGCTTGAAGCCGTTCAAGGCCTCACGGCGAAACAAAGTAAACTCGATCTCTCTTCGATATTGGAAGCTCCTGTTTCTCCAGAGGGTCACCCACTATTTTGGACCGAGCCAAACGCACCGTTTGATAAGGCGCAACTCAACCAACAGATCCTTGATGATGCACTCGATGCAATTGAGAAACGTCAATCCACCAGCCTTTACTACAACGTGATCAACACAGACCGCTCGATTGGCGCTCGTATCTCTGGTGAAATTGCTAAGCGATACGGCAACCAAGGGATGGCAGGTTCACCAATCAAGTTATATCTCGACGGTACCGCAGGTCAGTCTTTTGCAGTTTGGAACGCAGGTGGCGTAGAGCTTTACCTAACAGGTGATGCTAATGACTATGTTGGCAAAGGCATGGCTGGCGGCAAAGTGGTTATCAAGCCTCACCAAGGCACCGCATTTACTTGTAACGAAGCGACCATCATCGGCAATACCTGCTTGTATGGCGCAACCGGAGGCAAGTTGTTCGCTGCGGGTACTGCAGGCGAGCGATTTGGCGTACGCAACTCAGGTACCGTTGCTGTGATTGAAGGTGCAGGTGACAACGCTTGTGAATACATGACAGGCGGTATTGTAGCCATTCTTGGCGCAACCGGAGTGAACTTCGGCGCCGGTATGACAGGTGGTTTTGCTTATGTGATGGACAAAAACGAAGACTTCCAAGGCCGTGTGAACAACGAGTCGGTCGAGGCACTTTCTCTGTCTGACCTATTTATCCACCAAGAACATCTGCGTGGCTTAATTGCAGAACACTTAGAAGAAACAGGCTCAGTACACGCTGAAGCTATTCTGGCGAACTTTGATGAATGGATTCCGAAGTTCTACCTAGTGAAGCCAAAGACGGCGGATCTTAACACCTTGCTCGGTCACCAAAGCCGTAGCTCTGCTGAACTTCGTGTTCAAGCGCAATAATTGGAAGGAGCCAATAATGAGCCAGAATGTATACCAATTTATTGATGTGAATCGCGTAGACCCAGCGAAGAAGCCAATCAAGATACGTAAGATTGAGTTTGTAGAGATCTACGAACCTTTCACTAAGCAACAAGCCAAGGCGCAAGCTGACCGCTGTCTAGACTGTGGTAATCCTTACTGTGAATGGAAATGTCCAGTCCATAACTACATCCCTCAGTGGCTTAAGCTTGCCAATGAAGGACGCATTATCGAAGCGGCTGAACTGTCCCACCAAACCAACAGCTTGCCTGAGGTGTGTGGACGAGTTTGTCCTCAAGATCGACTGTGCGAGGGATCTTGTACCCTCAATGATGATTTCGGCGCAGTAACCATCGGCAACATTGAAAAATACATCAATGACAAAGCGTTTGAGATGGGCTGGAAGCCAGACATGTCTCACGTTGAATGGACCGACAAAAAAGTCGCTATCATCGGCGCAGGCCCAGCAGGTCTTGCTGCTGCTGATATCTTAGTTCGAAACGGTGTGAAGGCCGTGGTATTTGACCGCTACCCTGAGATAGGTGGCCTGCTGACGTTTGGTATCCCATCGTTCAAACTTGAGAAAGGCATCATGGAAAACCGTCGCCGTATCTTTAGTGGAATGGGTGTCGAATTTAAAATGAATACCGAAGTCGGTAAAGACGTTCAGCTGCAACAATTAGTCGATGACTATGATGCTGTTTTCTTGGGTGTCGGCACCTATAAAAATATGCGTGCAGGGTTAGACAACGAAGAAGCACCGGGCGTTTATGATGCCCTACCCTTCCTTGTTTCCAATACCTACAAGGTCATGGAACTGGATAACCCAACGCCATTCATCGACATGAAAGACAAGAAAGTGGTTGTGCTTGGTGGTGGTGATACCGCGATGGACTGTGTCCGAACGTCTATTCGTCAACACGCTGCTAATGTTGTTTGTGCTTATCGCCGAGATGAAGCAAACATGCCAGGCTCTCGCCGTGAGGTGAAGAATGCAAAAGAAGAAGGCGTGAAGTTCATGTTCAACCTTCAGCCATTAGCATTGGAAACTGATTCATCAGGCCATGTGACTGGCGTCAAAGTGGTGAAAACGGCGCTAGGTGAACCCGATGACGCAGGTCGTCGTCGCCCAGAACCCGTAGAAGGCAGTGAGCATGTTCTTGAAGCAGACGCCGTTATCATGGCATTTGGTTTCCAACCTCATGCAATGGAGTGGCTAGAACCATTTGGTGTAGAGCTCGACCAATGGGGTCGTATCAAAGCTCCTGGCAAACAAGAGTTTCAATACCAAACCACCAACAGCAAGATCTTTGCAGGTGGCGATGCGGTTCGAGGATCTGATTTAGTAGTGACCGCTATCGATGAAGGCCGTAAAGCCGCAGAAGGGATCTTGGATTACCTAGAAGTGTGATTGGTATAGGGTTTCCTTTATTACTCAGCTCGTTACTATAAAAAAAGGATCCAATCATGGATCCTTTTTTGAATTAGATACGTTTATCACAAGCATAACGAAAATACGTAAAACAATCGCAAACAAGCCGATAACTATAATTAGAACTAAAACGCCATAGGAATCACGATGAAAAAAGCAGCTCTCCTCTCTATATCTCTTTTAACTCTAACCGCTTGCAGCCAAGGAATCACGGACATGAAAGACAGAACTTCATCACCTTGTGGAGACAAACCAAACTGCGTTTCAACTCAAGATGACCGTGAACAGCATGCATTGGCCTCGTTTGAGTTATCAGATTCAGCAAACTTAGATGCGATTGAGCAGGTTGCGCTGACCTTACCGGGCGCAAAAACAGCCAGTAAAACGGAAGACTACCTACGTGTTGAATGCACCTCGCGTATCATGCGCTTTGTCGATGACTTAGAACTTAAGATCACTGATGGTAAACTGATCGTGCGTTCAGAGTCTCGCACTGGCCATTCTGACTTTGGCGTCAACCGAAAACGAGCGGATCAACTTCGTGCTAGCTTGAAAAGCGAAGGCTTAATCAAATAGATAAAAGAATACACAGATAAATCGTCTGTATTCGGATGAGAAGTGCTTCTGGGCAGTCGCTCGACACTTCTCTTCCATGCTACAATTTCGCTCTACTGTTTAAATAATTTTTATTAAGAGACTACACATGAAAATCGGCATCATTGGCGCAATGGAGCAAGAAGTTGCGATCCTAAAAGCAGCAATTTCAGACATTACTGAAGTTAATAAAGGCGGTTGTACCTTTTTCTCTGGTCAGCTAAATGGTGTTGATGTTGTATTGCTTCAATCAGGCATTGGTAAAGTAGCAGCGGCTGTTGGTACTTCAATTCTACTAAGCGAATACCAACCAGATGTAGTATTAAACACTGGCTCTGCTGGCGGTTTTGATTCAACGCTGAACCTTGGCGATGTCGTTATCTCTACTGAAGTTCGTCACCACGATGCAGACGTTACAGCTTTCGGTTACGAAATCGGCCAAATGGCAGGTCAACCTGCAGCGTTCAAAGCTGACGACAAACTGATGGCTGTTGCTGAACAAGCTCTATCACAAATGGAAGATAAGCACGCCGTTCGCGGTCTTATTTGTACTGGCGACGCATTTGTTTGCACCGCTGAACGCCAAGAGTTCATCCGTAAGCACTTCCCATCAGTAGTTGCTGTAGAGATGGAAGCATCGGCTATCGCTCAAGCTTGTCACCAATTCCAAATACCATTCGTGGTTGTTCGTGCAATCTCTGACGTTGCAGACAAAGAATCACCAATGAGCTTCGAAGAGTTCCTGCCACTTGCAGCGCAAAGCTCTTCTGAGATGGTTATCAAGATGGTTGCCCTACTAAAGTAAGCGACTAGACATGCAAACACTGTTTGATCAGGTATTTGCAAATGGCGTGCTCCTTGTAATGTGGGGAGCACTGCTTTTTCATTTAATTTTACCTATCCCCCATGCCGCACATCCCACGACCTTATGGCATAAGTTTGCTGAACTTTTAGCAACCAAGGTTAATAACAATCAAAATTATTCCCAAAGCTTAATCTCAGGCACTTTAGCTTGGGGGTTAATGGTCTTGCCGACTCTGGTTATTCTATTGGCACTGCAGCCACTGGTTTGGCAATCACAACTGTTTGAATTAGCGCTGTTGTTACTCGCTATTGATTGGCGTAACAATGAAAAGCTGGCTAATCAGTTGATCAAAGCTCTTGGCCGAGAAGATAAAGCCACAGCTCGCCAGTTATTGGCACCTATTGTTAATCGTCAAACTGAATCACTGTCATCACTTGGGCTTGGCAAAGCCGCTGCTGAAACGATCATCATGGGTTACGCTCGTAATGTGGTTTGTGTATTGTTCTGGTACGCCATTGGTGGTGGAATCGTCGCTTTAATGTATCGCCTGATTGTCGAATTAGCGCGAGCGTGGTCACCAAGCCGTAAGCAGTTCTCTCCATTTGGATCAACGGCAATCAAGACCGTCGCTATCCTAGAATTTATACCAATGCGATTGTTTGCCTTGATGATTGTATGTGGTGATAAAGCGTCTCACACGTTCAAAATGATGCTCGTTCAGAGTCGCTCTTGGCCATTACCCGGCCCAGCATGGTTGATTACCGCTGTCGGCAACAAGCTTGAGCTGTCACTGGGCGGTCCTGCTATTTACGACAATACCAAAGCCATTCGAGCAAAATTAGGCGGCAGAATCGCACCTTCAGCGCTGCACTTATCTCAGGTTCAAAAGCTGCTTTTTGGTCGCATCGCGATTTGGATATTCTTACAAAGCCTAGCCTTACTCATTATTCACCAAGGGATTTAAAGTGAAACCCTCTCAACTCATTACACGATGTACCGCTCTCACGTTAAGTCTCAGCTTTTGTTTATGGACACCCACTTCTCTCGCAACAGAAGTCGCGACTGCCGAGCGCGTCATCAGCCTTGCTCCTCACGCCACAGAGCTCGCCTACAGCGCGGGTTTAGGTGATAACTTGATTGCGGTGAGTGAGCGAAGTGATTATCCACCACAAGCTGACAAGCTAGAGAAAGTGGCTAATTACCAAGGCATCAAGGTTGAGAAGATCATCGCACTGCAACCTGATTTGATTCTCGCATGGCCTGCTGGGAATCCACCAAGAGAACTCGCGAAACTAGAGCAATTTGGATTTAATATTTACTACTCGAAAACCAAAAGTCTAGACAGCATTGCGACCAATATTGAACAACTCAGCCAATACTCCAGTGATCCGAGTATTGGGGAAAACAATGCCAAGCAATACAAAGAGCAACTCAACGCATTGAGACTAAAATATAAAGATGCCGAACCCGTAGACTACTTTTATCAGCTCAGTGAGAAGCCGATCATCACTGTTGCTCAAGGGCACTGGCCAAGTGAGGTGTTTGAGTTTTGTGGTGGCCACAATATTTTCGAAGACAGTGCTTCTCCTTACCCGCAAGTTGGTATTGAACAAGTTGTGTTAAGAAAACCGCAAGTGATCTTCACTTCTCAGCATGCAATTGAGAATGGAACCATGTGGCAAACTTGGGAGGACGAGATCCCAGCAGTCGCTCAAAATCAGATTTGGTCACTCAACTCTGACTGGATTAATCGCCCGACGACGAGAACTTTGAAAGCGATCCAACAAGTATGCGATTTCTTCGATAGAGCTAGGCAAAATCACTAACTATTTGCTGCGTTTTTTCGTACAATTCGCCACCGACCTGTCCCTACAATTTCAACCATAAGAGCACCAGTATCATGGACTCCATGCTGCTTTATATTATCGATTTATTTGGCACTGCCATTTTTGCTGTCTCAGGCGTATTTGTCGCTGGCCGTCTTAAGATGGATCCCTTTGGTGTCGCCGTTTTAGGTAGCGTAACCGCTATTGGCGGCGGTACAATTCGTGACATGGCATTGGGTGCAACTCCTGTGTTTTGGATCACCGATACCACCTACCTTTGGGTCATCATCACCACATGTTTGCTGACCATGATTATAGTAAGGCGTCCAAAGCGTCTGGCCTGGTGGATCCTGCCAGTATGTGATGCGATAGGCTTAGCGGTGTTTGTTGGCATTGGTGTTGAGAAAGCACTGATTTATCAAGATTCTGCATTGGTTGCTATTATCATGGGCGTAATTACTGGCTGTGGTGGCGGCATTATCCGCGACGTACTTGCTCGTGAAGTCCCAATGATCCTAAGAAGTGAAGTCTACGCAACTGCTTGTATCATTGGCGGCGCTTTCCATACCATGGCAATTACCATGGGGCACGACTCAGAAACTGCCTTTTTAGCTGGCGTGTTCACGACACTATTGATTAGGCTTGGCGCTATTCGCTGGCACTTGTCATTGCCAACCTTCGCTATCAAATAGGCTAGCGTTACAAAATAGAAATAGGCTCCGCAAAGGAGCCTTTTTTAATTCGCTTTCAAATCACTTATCTCCTCTATTTCCATTATTCAAAGATCCCCTCCTTTCCTCACACTCTAGTTAGCTCATTCATTACTAGGTTGGTAATCTTTTTTGTTTACTTATCCAATTCACAGGCTATATTAATAAACAAACAACTTTATAAACTAATTTATTTACTAACATTGGTAAAAGGGAGTTCAAGATGAGTATCAATAAAGTAGGCATTGTTTTCTTCTCTAAGAATGGAGCGACCAAGCAAGTCGCTGAGACAATCGCTGAAGGTATTAACACTCAACAACCTGGCTCAGCACTGCTCATTGAAGTCCTCTCGTCTGAAATAGTCGAAGGAAGGTATGACAATGACGGCAAGCTCAACGCATTAAACAATTGTGATGCGATTATCTTTGGCGCTCCTACTTACATGGGCTCACCAGCCGCACAGTTTAAAAGCTTTATGGATGCGAGCAGTGATACCTACTGTAAGAAAGCATGGCGAAATAAGCTCGCTGCAGGTTTCACTACTGGTGGTAGCCTGAACGGTGAGCAACAACAAACCTTGTTAAGTTTTTTCACTCTGGCTTGTCAGCATGGCATGGTTTGGGCAGGGCTTGATATCTCAAAGCATATCGATGACTTAGGTTTGAATCGTACCGGTTCCAGTATTGGTTTGGTCGCCAGTGATGATCAGACGGCTGAGAGCACCAATAATCACATCCATAGTAATGACCTTAAAACCGCTTTCTATTTTGGGCAACGCATCGCGAGCCTAGTTGAAAGAACCTAGCTTATTTAATATCTATGAGCTCAGACTAGAGAATGAATGGCGTTTAAGGTAACTTGGTTCAATCATTCCCAACTTTCATGAATATCACTCAATGTTACTCGAAGGAATCGAAACTCTATTGGTGTTGAGCAAAGCAAAGACCATGAGCCGCACCGGCAGTTTGCTTTATATCAGCCAATCGGCGGTCAGCAAACGGATTGCGAATTTAGAGAAGAAGCTAGGTAAGAAACTCATAGAACCAAGTGGCCGACAGATAAAACTGACGCCGGATGCGATCGCGCTCATCGAGAGTATTGGCCCCGCATTCAATGAACTTAGAGGGCTTATTTATGAACAGCAAGAGTTGGAAGATACCACTCTCATCACTTTAGATAGCTCTAAGTCGCTGATCGCAGGTTATCTAGGTGAAATGATGGGGAAATTTATCCAGCAAGATAAATACATCACCATCACCACTAACCATACACCAAGAATTATCGAGCGAGTGCAGTCTGGTAAGGCGACCTTGGGGTTGTGTGCTGGTTTACTACCGCCGCATCATGGGTTGATGACATTCCACCTGTTTGATGAGCCGTTTTACATAGTAAGTAAGTCGCCGTTAACGGAGCTTCCTCCAATGGTCATCACTAACGATATGACCAATCCAGCAAACTCGTATCAGTTATCTGTGCTTGAAAAGTTCGGCATCAAACCCTTGATGGAGATGGATGCCTACACCGCAGCAGCTCAGTTAGCGTTGGGTGGGACAGGGCCGGCTTTGATCCCGCTCTCTATCGTAAAGACACTCAATATTGAGCCTCAATACCTGTTTAGCTTTCCAGAGTTAGAGGGATTAATTCGACCTATTCATATCTGTGTAAGGCCGAACAGCTATCAATCTCCGCGAGTTAAAATACTGATAGAATCCATTGTTGATGCTGTTCCCAAAGCAGTTTAGAGGCCATTAACATCGACATCACGATCACAAGAGGGCGAATCCATTTCTGCCCTTTTGTCACCACGACTTTAGCGCCAAGTTGAGCGCCCATAAAACCACCAACTGCCATTACTAATCCTAATTCCCAAATTGGCAAGCCAGCCAAAATAAAGAAGATCAATGCGGCTATATTCGATGTGAAGTTAAGTATCTTGGTGCGTGCCGTTGCATCCACTAATGAGAAGTGGCCGATAGCGACAAAACATACCGTGAAAATTGAACCTGTTCCTGGGCCAAAAAAGCCATCGTAGAAGCCAACACCGCCACCAATACACAAAGCAAACATCGCCTCAGAGATCTTCTGCTTTCCTTCAGACGCTCTAGTTTGGGGTGCTAACAGGAAATAAAGAGAGATAGCGATAAGCAGCAGCGGTATCACGCTAGTCAGTAAACTCGCATCAATGTGCTGGACTAACTCGGCGCCAATTGCAGAGCCAATAAAAGTACAAAAGATCGCGAGGCGCATCTCTTTAATACTAACGATACCGTTGCGAACGAAATACCAACTGGCAGAAAAACTACCAAATGAGCTTTGAAGTTTGTTGGTTGCCAGTGCTTGCGTTGGTGGCACTCCGGCCGCTAGCAATGCAGGTAGAGTCAACAACCCACCACCGCCAGCCATTGCATCAATAAAGCCTGCCGCCGTTGCAACAACAAACAAGATAGCCAATATTTCTAGAGTGATTTCCATATACCCAACGCCTTAAATTCTCGTGTAGCGACAACTTACCACCGCGAGCAAACAATCAACAACGAAACACAAGATTGTAACCTATTCCAAATTTTCATCATTTAGCCATTACCAGATTTTCATCAGATGACAGACATAAAAAAGCCCACTCCGAAGAGTGGGCTTTGAGCATTTATATCCGCTTAACAGCGATACACGTGAGTCAATTAAGCTTGAGAAGCTTTAACTTGTGCGTGTAGCTCTTGAACTGAAGTTACTGACGTTTTCGCGTCTGCAGTGTGCGCCATACAAGTCGCGAATGCAGCGTTTAGCGTAGTCGTGTAGTTCACTTTCTCAGCCAGTGCGCCACGACGAAGAACTTTAGAATCTTCAATCGCTTGACGGCCAGCTGCAGTGTTCACGATGTACGTGTACTCGTTGTTCTTGATACGGTCAAGAATGTGAGGACGACCTTCGTGTACCTTGTTTACTAGACGTGGGTTGATACCCGCTTCGCCAAGGATAACTGCAGTACCGTGTGTTGCGTCTAGCTGGTAACCAAGCTTAGATAGCTTAGATGCTAGGTCAACAACACGCTCTTTGTCGCCTTCGCGAACAGAAAGAAGTGCACGGCCGCCTTCTGGGTAGATGTTGCCACAACCCAATTCAGCTTTAGAGTATGCTTCAGCAAACGTTGCACCAACACCCATAACTTCACCAGTAGAGCGCATTTCTGGGCCTAATAGTGGGTCAACACCAGGGAATTTGTTGAACGGAAGAACAACTTCTTTCACTGAGTAGTATGGTGGGATGATTTCTTTCGTAAAGCCTTGAGACTCTAGCGATTGACCCGCCATAACACGAGCTGCAATCTTAGCGACTGCTGCGCCTGTTGCTTTCGATACGAACGGTACTGTACGTGCTGCACGAGGGTTAACTTCGATTAGGTACACTTCGTTGTTCTTAACAGCAAACTGCGTATTCATTAGACCACGAACACCCAACTCGAACGCTAGCTTTTCAACTTGCTCACGCATTACGTCTTGGATTTCTTGGCTTAGCGTGTAAGCAGGAAGCGAACATGCTGAGTCACCTGAGTGAACACCCGCTTGCTCGATGTGCTCCATGATACCCGCAATAACAACGCGCTCACCGTCACAAATCGCATCAACGTCTACTTCAATTGCATCATCTAGGAAGCTATCAAGTAGTACTGGAGATTCGTTTGAAACACTTACTGCTTCGTTAAAGTAGCGACGTAAGTCTTGCTCGTCGTATACGATTTCCATCGCACGACCACCAAGAACATAAGAAGGACGAACAACCAGTGGGAAGCCGATTTCGCGAGATTTCTCTACTGCTTGCTCCATTGTTGTTACTGTCGCATTTTCTGGTTGTAGAAGACCAAGACGGTCAACAGCAACTTGGAAACGCTCACGGTCTTCAGCACGGTCGATTGCGTCTGGGCTAGTACCAATGATTGGTACGCCAGCAGCTTCAAGCTCACGAGCCAGTTTCAGTGGTGTTTGACCACCGTACTGAACGATAACGCCTTTTGGCTTCTCAACACGAACGATTGCTAGTACGTCTTCCAGAGTTACTGGTTCAAAGTACAGACGGTCAGACGTATCGTAGTCTGTCGAAACTGTCTCAGGGTTACAGTTAACCATGATTGTTTCGTAGCCATCTTCACGTAGTGCTAGAGATGCATGTACACAACAGTAATCGAATTCAATACCTTGGCCGATACGGTTTGGACCGCCGCCTAAGATCATGATTTTCTCTTTGTCTGTTGGGTTCGATTCACATTCATCATCGTAAGATGAGTACATGTAAGCCGTATCAGAAGAGAACTCAGCCGCACACGTATCTACGCGCTTGTAGACTGGGTGAATATCGTATTGGTCACGTAGACGACGAATTTCACTTTCAGCCACACCTAGAATCTTAGACAGGCGAGCATCAGCAAAACCTTTACGCTTAAGCTTCATTAGCTCGTCTTTATTCAGACCAGCAAAGCCTTTCGCTTTAAGTTCTTGCTCTAGTTTTACGATGTCTTCGATTTGAACTAGGAACCAACGGTCAATTTGCGTTAGGTTGAATACACCATCAACTGACATACCAGCACGGAAAGCATCTGCGATGTACCAAATACGGTCAGAACCCGCTTCTTTAAGCTCATGACGAATCGTCGTTAGAGCGTCAGGTGCATCTAGGTCGACCATTTCGTCAAAACCAGTTGCGCCAACTTCTAGACCGCGAAGTGCTTTCTGTAGAGATTCTTGTTGGTTACGGCCAATAGCCATAACTTCACCAACCGACTTCATTTGAGTCGTTAGACGGTCGTTAGCACCTGCAAACTTCTCGAAGTTAAAACGAGGAATCTTAGTTACTACGTAGTCGATTGTTGGTTCGAATGATGCTGGCGTTGCGCCGCCAGTGATGTCATTCATTAGCTCGTCTAGCGTAAAGCCAACAGCCAGTTTCGCTGCAATCTTAGCGATTGGGAAACCTGTTGCTTTAGATGCTAGTGCCGAAGAGCGAGATACACGTGGGTTCATCTCGATGATAACCATACGGCCATCTTTCGGGTTGATACCAAACTGTACGTTTGAACCACCTGTTTCAACACCAATCTCACGCAGTACTGCTAGAGATGCATTACGCATTAGTTGGTATTCTTTGTCTGTCAGCGTTTGTGCTGGAGCCACTGTGATCGAGTCACCAGTGTGAATACCCATTGGGTCAAAGTTTTCAATCGCACATACGATGATGCAGTTGTCGTTCTTGTCGCGAACCACTTCCATCTCGTACTCTTTCCAACCGATAAGTGACTCATCGATTAGAAGTTCGTTGGTTGGAGATAAGTCCAAACCACGACGACAGATTTCTTCAAATTCTTCTTTGTTATAAGCGATACCACCGCCTGTACCACCCATCGTAAACGATGGACGAATGATACAAGGGAAGCCAACCATTTCTTGAACTTTGTAAGCTTCTTCCATCGTTTTCGCTGTATCAGCCGTTGGACACTCAAGACCAATCGATTTCATTGCTTTATCAAAACGAGAGCGGTCTTCAGCTTTATCGATAGCGTCAGCAGTTGCGCCAATCATCTCTACGCCGAACTCTTCAAGTACGCCGTATTTTTCTAAATCTAACGCACAGTTAAGTGCAGTTTGGCCGCCCATTGTCGGTAGAACTGCATCTGGCTTCTCTTTAGCGATGATGTTACGAACCACTTCCCATTGGATAGGTTCGATGTAAGTCGCATCAGCCATGTCTGGGTCAGTCATGATTGTCGCAGGGTTCGAGTTTACAAGAATAACTCGGTAACCTTCTTCGCGAAGTGCTTTACAAGCTTGAGCACCAGAGTAATCAAACTCACATGCTTGACCGATAACAATCGGACCAGCACCTAGAATTAGAACACTTTTAATGTCAGTACGTTTTGGCATTATCTACTACTCCGGATTACGCTGTGTGCTGTTTAATTAATTCAATGAAGTGGTCGAATAGCGGCGCCGCATCTTCTGGACCTGGGCTTGCTTCTGGGTGACCTTGGAAGCTAAATGCTGGCTTATCTGTACGGTGGATACCTTGTAGAGAGCCATCAAATAGAGACTTATGAGTCGCTCGTAATGTCTCTGGAAGCGTATCTTCGTCAGCAGCGAAGCCGTGGTTTTGTGAAGTAATCATCACAACATCACGATCTAAATCTTTAACCGGGTGGTTTGCACCGTGGTGACCAAACTTCATCTTCACTGTCTTAGCGCCTGACGCAAGAGCAAGAATCTGGTGACCTAGACAGATACCAAAGATTGGTAAACCTTTTTCTAGGAACACTTTTGTTGCTTCAATTGCGTAAGTACATGGTTCTGGGTCACCAGGGCCATTTGAAAGGAAAACACCATCTGGGTTTAGAGCGAGTACTTCTTCTGCTGAAGTTTCAGCAGGAACAACCGTTAGGCGGCAGCCGCGGTCAACAAGCATTCGTAGGATGTTTCGTTTTGCACCGAAGTCATAAGCAACAACGTGGTATGGCAATTCAGAGTCTGCTTTCGCTTCAGGAAGTCCACCCGTAAGCGTCCACGAACCTTGTTTCCATTGATACGCTTCTTTTGTTGTAACTTCTTTCGCAAGGTCCATACCTTTCAGGCCAGGGAATTCTTTTGCTTTAGCTAGAGCCAAAGCTTCGTCTAAATTGTTACCCGCTACGATACAACCGTTCTGTGCGCCTTTTTCACGAAGAATACGCGTCAGCTTACGAGTATCGATATCAGCGATACCAACAACGTTTTGCGACTTAAGGTAATCAGAAAGGGATTGTTCATTACGGAAGTTAGAAGCGATTAGAGGGAGATCGCGAATCACAAGGCCTTGAGCGTGGATTGAAGAAGATTCTTCGTCTTCGGAATTGGTTCCGGTATTGCCAATGTGAGGGTAAGTAAGGGTAACGATTTGTTGAGAATAGGAAGGATCAGTGAGGATTTCTTGGTACCCCGTCATCGAGGTATTAAAAACGACTTCACCAACTGCAGAACCTACAGCGCCAATGGCTTCACCGTGAAATACTGTCCCATCTTCTAGGACGAGTAGTGCTGACTTCTTCAAGACAACCTCCAGAAATAAAAATGCATTAAAATTGATTTAATTTGCAAATCTACCTTCCTGCAACACCAAAAACTGCGTGTTTATGGAAATTAGACAAATTGGCGGTATTTTAGTGATCTGCGTGATACGTGTCAACATTTAACGCAAAAGAAATTAAACATTTGTAAGAACTAATTCAATTTCCCCCACCAAAGCTTCAAAAGTTCAACTTTCATACTCAATTAATAGGAATATTACGATTTTCTAATTTTCGCCCATCATTTTCACCCACCATTAGATGGCAAAAATATCACCAATAAAACGCAATCGATAAATACAATGAGTAAACATATAGATTTGAAGCTTTAAATCAAAAACAATAACCAAGCAGTGATAAATAACAGCTAAGTGCAGTTCTAATCAGGAAAATTAGAGAATAAGAAGAAAGTGACCAAGAGGAGTTTAAGTAGAAAAAAGGGGCAAATAAAGAAAGCGCCGGCAATTGCCAGCGCATAAATATCTATTTATAGATCGTTTAAACCAAGGACGTCTGTCATGGTATAAAAGCCTGCTGGCTTATCATTTAGCCAAACAGCTGCCTTTATCGCACCATTAGCAAAGGTCATTCTATCCGTTGCTTTATGGGTAATTTCAACGCGCTCACCAATATCAGCAAACATTGCGGTATGCTCGCCAATGATGTCACCGGCACGGATTGTCGCAAAACCAATCTCATCTTTGGTACGCTCGCCCGTAATGCCTTCGCGTGACCATACAGCGACATCGTTTAGCTCATTGCCCATCGCACCAGCGATCGCTTCGCCCATACCAATCGCAGTACCAGAAGGTGCATCGACTTTATGACGGTGGTGAGCCTCTACGATTTCAACATCACAGTAATCGCCCATCACTTTAGCGGCCTTCTCTAACAGCTTAAAAACCAAGTTCACACCAACGCTATAGTTCGGTGCCATTACGATAGCCATCTCTTTTGAAGCCGCATCAATAACCTGCTTCTCTTCTTCAGAGAAACCAGTAGTACCAATGATCAGTTTCTTACCGTGACGTTTACAAAGTTCAATATTCGCTAATGTGCTTACAGGTGCGGTAAAGTCGACAATCACGTCAAACTCTTCAACCGCTTTCGAAAGGTCATCAACTAGAGCCACATCAAAACGACCTTCACCGCATAACTCGCCAACGTCAACACCGACCAAAGATGATTCTGGACGCTCTGAACCAGCACCAACGCTTGCTTCTGAATTATGGTGAGCGGCTTTCACCAAGTTACGACCCATACGGCCAGCTGCTCCTGCAATTGCAATTCTTACCACTGCGAATATCTCCATTGTTTTGGTTACCGTCACTGCTCATCTGTCGCAGTAACGTTCATTCGATTAATCTCTTTAAACTAACAACAATCTCAAACTCAGGCTAGCAATTACGAAAACTCTTTTATTACTCGCTCTAAAATTGGCACGTTTGCTTCGGGGAAGGCATATTGGCTCAATGATTCAAGATCGACCCATTCACCTTGTTGCCCTTCTTTACCATAAGGCTGTTGCTCGAAATCGGTCACAAGCATGAAATCGAACTTAAGCGACTTATCACTGTAATCAAACTCAAGGTGTTCAAACAGAGACTGTTCAGTCACATTGATACCAATTTCTTCATCAAGCTCACGAGTCATTGCTTGTTCAATGGTTTCACCCGCTTCAACCTTGCCACCTGGAAACTCCCAAAAACCGCCTTTGTGTTTATCGTCTGGGCGCTTAGTGATAAATACCTGCGACTTATCTTGATTGAAGATGATGCCAGCTACAATGTGGATTCTTTTCATATGATGATGTTCCTTTCATGTCCCTAGCGTCATTCCCTACAATGAGGAACGAATTAGATAGGGAATCTACTCTTTTGTTAGTTCGAAAGATCCCCTACTCGCTCGTCCCTCACTCTCGAGGATGACGCTATCGAAACCTTATTATTTTCACATACAAAAAGAGCCGCCTAAGCGACTCTTTTTATCAATAAGTTTGTGTGAAGCTAAGCTGTGACGTGGTGAGTGCAAGGAGGAGGCACGGAGCTTACGTTAGTAAGTGAGTACCTCCGACACTGCAATCATCCGTTACAGCAACGATTCACCAGACTTAGTCTATTTTACCGTGACACTGTTTGTACTTCTTGCCACTTCCACATGGACATGGTTCGTTACGACCCACTTTACGCTCATCGCGCACTACCGTTTGTGGAGATGCCGCATCCGCTTCATCGTCAGCTAGCTGGTTTTCAGCCGTTGCATGTTGTGCTTGTGCACGACGCGCCGCTTGTTCAGCTTGAGCTTGACGTTGAGCTTCCATCTTTTCAACTTCTTCTTGTTGCTGAACGCGAACTTTAGAAAGGATGGTAACAACGTCTGTTTTCAGTACATCTAGTAGGCCTTCAAACAGTTCAAACGACTCGCGCTTGTACTCTTGTTTCGGGTTCTTCTGAGCATAACCACGTAAGTGGATACCTTGACGAAGGTGATCCATCGCAGCCAAGTGCTCTTTCCAAAGGCCGTCTAGCGTTTGTAGCATCACAGACTTCTCGAAGTTACGCAGTACTTGAGCACCAACCACTTCTTCTTTCTGTTTGTACGAATCTACTGCCATACCAAGAATGCGCTCACGCAATGCTTCTTCATAAAGCTTGTCGTCTTCGTCTAACCAACCTTGAATATCAAAGTCTAGATCGAAATCATTCTTGAGACGATCTTGCAGACCTGCGATATCCCACATGTCTTCAAGAGACTGAGGAGCGATGTATTCATCAATGACTGACGCCAGTACATCTTCACGGTTGTGTTCGATCATCTCACTGATGTCATCTGAGCTCATCAGCTCATCACGTAGCTCATAAACAACCTTACGTTGGTCATTGGCTACATCATCGTACTCAAGAAGTTGCTTACGGATGTCGAAGTTACGACCTTCCACTTTACGTTGTGCTTTTTCAATTGAGCGAGACAGCATCTTAGATTCAATCGCTTCGCCTTCGTCCATACCACTTTGGATAAGACCAGCCATACGGTCAGACGTAAAGATACGTAGCAGAGAATCTTCCATTGATAGGTAGAAACGAGAAGAACCCGCATCACCTTGACGACCAGAACGACCACGTAGCTGGTTATCGATACGGCGAGATTCATGACGCTCAGTGCCAATGATGTGCAGACCACCTGACTCAAGTACTTTATCGTGGATGATTCTCCAATCAGCTTTGATCTTCTCGATCTGCTCTTTGGTTGGGTTCTCTATCTTCTCAAGTTGTGCCTGCCAGCTACCACCTAGCACGATATCGGTACCACGACCAGCCATGTTAGTTGCGATAGTTACCGCACCAGGCATACCAGCTTGTGCAACGATCTCAGCTTCCATTTCATGAAACTTAGCATTTAGAACGTTGTGCTTAATTTTTGATTTTTTCAATGCGTTAGACAGCAGTTCAGATTTCTCGATAGAAACTGTACCAACCAGTGATGGCTGACCAGCCGCTACACGGTCTTTGATGTCTTCAATGATCGCATTGAACTTGTCTTCTTCAGTACGATAAACCACATCTGGCATATCGTTACGAACCATAGGCTTGTTGGTTGGGATAACCACCGTTTCTAGGCCGTAGATAGACTGGAATTCGAACGCTTCTGTATCAGCAGTACCTGTCATACCTGACAGTTTTTCATACAGACGGAAGAAATTCTGGAATGTGATCGATGCTAATGTTTGGTTTTCATTCTGAATCTTCACACCTTCTTTAGCTTCAACAGCTTGGTGTAAACCTTCAGACCAACGACGACCTGGCATAGTACGACCAGTATGTTCATCAACGATAACCACTTCGCCTTCTTCAGTAACGATGTAGTCGACGTTTTTCTCAAACAATACGTGTGCACGAAGCGCAGCATTCACATGGTGCAATAGGCTGATATTGGTTGGAGAGTAAAGTGTGTCACCCTCTTCCATCAAGCCGTTTTTGACCATTAGTTCTTCTACAAATTCTTGACCGTTTTCAGTCAGGTGAACCTGTTTTGATTTTTCGTCCATGGTGTAGTGACCTTCACCACGGTACTCTTCTGAATCTTCTTTATCTTGACGCTCTAGAGAAGGAATTAGAGTGTTAATGCGCGTATAAAGGTCAGAACTATCTTCAGCGGGGCCAGAGATAATTAACGGAGTACGAGCTTCATCAATTAAGATTGAGTCAACCTCATCGACTACAGCAAAGAAGCGCTCACGTTGAACTCGGTCTTCAGCACGGAAAGCCATGTTGTCACGAAGGTAATCAAAACCAAACTCGTTGTTTGTTCCGTATAGGATGTCAGCTTGGTACGCTTCTTTTTTCTCTGGCGGAGCCATGTTTGCCACATTCACGCCAACAGTCATGCCAAGGAATTCAAATAATGGGCGGTTTGTTTCCGCATCACGCTTCGCTAGGTAATCGTTCACCGTTATTACGTGAACACCTTTGCTTGGTAGCGCGTTTAGATAAGCTGGTAGGGTTGCGGTAAGTGTCTTACCTTCACCAGTACGCATCTCTGCAATTTGGCCAGCATTTAGAACCATGCCACCAATCATTTGCACGTCAAAATGACGCATGCCGTAAACACGCTTCGATGCTTCACGTACCGTAGCGAATGCTTCAGGTAGAAGTTGATCTAACGATTCACCTTTATCTAAGCGCTCACGAAACTCAACCGTTTTTGCTTTTAGCTCTTCATCAGAAAGTGCTTCAAACGTTGGTTCGTAGTTATTAATTTCTTTTACAATTTTTCTAAGGCGGCGCAGTGTTCTGTCATTGCGACTGCCAATTACCTTTGTCAGCAGCTTAGTAATCATGTGCTTGGAATCTCTTCGTTCTCAGATCGTCCGCGATCTATTTTAAATGCCGTCAGTCTCTACTAGCTATGAACTAGTCTTCAGTTACTAACCAAGGATACTGAGATAAATCTAGTATCTTTGATATTGTACTTGAGAGTAGAGTTTTCAAGGCTTGAGTTAAAATTAATGCCCTTTAGTGTAAGTAATTTTCACACTAACGACCATTTAGAACACCATTTGTTTGATGTGCTTGGAACTTTTCTTTCTAATTGCTGATGGATTAAGCAGACTGCAGCCTATTGGCCAGCAATTTCCGGAGGTTAACGACACTGTATCTGGAAAATAGATACAAAAAAACCAGGCCGATGACCTGGTTTTTGAAATCTTATATTGTTGTAAACAACAATTACGCTAGAACCATACCCGGTTCTGCGAAAGCAACTGGAGAGCCAGCTTCTTCTTCGAATGTTGCCCATTCCCAAGCTTCTGCGTCAGCAAGAACTGCACGTAAAAGTTGGTTGTTTAGGCCGTGACCTGATTTGTATGCACGGAACTCACCAATAATAGCGTGTCCACACATGTAAAGGTCACCAATCGCATCCAATACTTTATGAGTTACAAACTCATTGTCGAAACGAAGGCCTTCTTCATTAAGAATTCGGTATTCGTCCAGTACGATAGCATTATCAAAGCTACCGCCAAGTACTAGGTTTTGAGACTGAAGGTACTCAATATCGCGCATAAAACCGAAAGTACGAGCGCGAGAAATCTGCTTCACAAAACCTTGTGATGAGAAATCAAACAACAAACGTTGCTCATCGGATTCAATTGCAGGGTGGTTAAAGTCGATCTCAAAGTCCATACGGAAGCCGTTAAATGGAACAAACTCTGCCCATTTATCGCCATCTTCAAAACGAATAGGCTTTTTGATTCGAATAAAACGCTTCGCTGCATTCAGTGTTTCTACACCCGCTTGCTGTAACAAGTATACGAATGGGCTTGCGCTACCATCCATAATTGGAATTTCTGGAGCATCTACTTCAACAATAATGTTGTCGATACCCATTCCGGCTAGAGCTGCGTTAAGGTGCTCCACTGTAGAGATACGTACGCCTTCGTCATTAACAAGAGCGGTACATAGCATAGTGTCACGAACTGATGCTGGATCAGCTGGGAAATCTACAGGTGGATTTACATCTGTACGACGATAAACAATACCTGTATTTGCAGCTGCCGGGCGAAGAGTAAGTGTGACTTTACGACCAGAGTGGAGACCCACACCAGTTGTTTTCACAATTTCTTTCAGAGTACGTTGTCTGATCATCTGCTTGCCTCGTTATCAGTGCTACAAATCACGGTCAGTATTTACCGACCGCGAATTTTACCATTAATTCGACGATAGTCAAATTTTGGGTATTTGTTAATCAGCCTGACGTCGTAAAAATGCTGGGATATCTAAATATCCGCTCTCTTTCTCAGCTTTAGGTGCAGCACTCTGGCTAGCGCCTGTACCTGAAGAAACAGGTGACGTTGTTGGCTGTGGTTTAACTTGAGGTTTTACCTCAGTTTTTTCCTGCAATGGTTGTGCCACTTTCTCTTCCACTTTTGCTGCTGTTTGAACAGCAACTTGAGGTTGAGGCGTTGGCGCTACTTTTGCTTTACCACCAGCAACTAAAGTAATGTCTGGTTTTTTCTCTGTGCCGATACCTGTTGCAACAACAGTTACGCGGATTTCATCTGTCATATCAGGGTCTAGAGAAGTACCAATAACAACCGTTGCGTTATCAGAAGCGAATGCCTTAACTGTATTACCCACAGTTTCGAATTCATCTAAGCGCATATCTAGGCCAGCAGTGATGTTAACAAGAACGCCACGAGCACCAGCTAGGTCGATATCTTCTAATAATGGGCTAGAAATTGCCGTTTCAGCAGCTTCTTCAGCACGGTCTTCACCTTTTGCGATACCGCTACCCATCATTGCATGACCCATTTCCGACATCACAGTGCGAACATCCGCGAAATCGACGTTGATCATACCAGGGCGAGTAATTAGCTCAGCGATACCTTGTACAGCGTTTTTAAGCACATCATTTGCACTTGCGAAAGCTTCTAGCAGTGTTACGCCACGGCCAAGTACTTTAAGTAGCTTTTCATTTGGAATCGTAATTAAAGAATCCACATGTTTAGAAAGCTCTTCGATACCTTGCTCAGCAAACGCTAAACGCTTTTTGCCTTCAAAGCTAAATGGCTTAGTTACAACAGCAACCGTTAGCACACCCAACTCTTTCGCAACTTCAGCAATAACTGGAGCAGCACCTGTACCTGTACCACCGCCCATACCAGCTGCGATAAATACCATATCGGCGCCAGTTAGAACTTCTTTAATTCTTTCTCGATCTTCGAGAGCTGCATCACGGCCTACTTGTGGGTTTGCACCAGCGCCCAAGCCTTTAGTGATATCACCACCAATCTGGATCACGCTGCTCACGCTTGTTTTACGAAGAGCTTGAGCATCAGTGTTAACACTGATGAATTCCACGCCTTCAATTGACTCACGTACCATGTGCTCAACAGCGTTACCGCCACCGCCACCAACTCCAACGACTTTAATTACTGCATCGTCAGACATTTCCATCATCGGTTCAAACATGTGTTATCTCCGTTTTTTCCTGCAACTCAGGTTAAAACTCTTTTTGTATCCAATTACGCAATTTACCAAATAAACCTGACATAGAAGGTGCTGAACGCTTAGGTTCGCTGTAATCACCTTCATCACTTATCTGACAATCTCTTGCGTAATGAAGTAAACCAACCGCCGTAGAATGATACGGCTCTTTAACATAGTCAGTTAAGCCACTAACTTCTAACGGCTTACCAACTCGAACTTGATTGCGGAAAACACGTTCCGCACACTCTACCAATCCGTCAATTTGTGCCGCTCCACCAGTGAGAACGACGCCAGCTGCAAGGTGGTGCTTAATACCCTCATCTCGTAGCTGCAATTGAACCGTATCAATAGTTTGGTTAACGAGACCCATAAGTTCAGTGTAACGTGGTTCAATCACTTCCGACAAAGTTTGTCTTTGCAAACTTCTCGATGGACGGCCACCTACACTAGGGACGTTAACAGAATCATCCTTGCTTACGAGCTCACTCAGAGCGCAACCATGGTTTACTTTTATCTCTTCAGCATCGCTCACTGGCGTGCCAAAAGCGAAGGCAATATCACTGGTTACTGCATTTCCTGCGTAGGAAAAGACTTCTGTGTGTCGCAGTGCGCCGCCAGTCCAAATGGAAATATCCATCGTACCAGCACCAATATCAACAACACATACTCCGAGCTCTCTCTCGTCGTCAGTAATTACCGCATTACTTGAGGCAAGTCCTGAAAACACGATTTGTTCTACAGTGAGACCACATCGTTCAACAGCTTTAATAATGTTTCTCGCCATGTCGCTATGGCAAGAAATTAGATGAACACTGACTTCCATTCGAACACCAGATAAACCAAGTGGATTCTTAATGCCTTCTTGGTAGTCGATGGTAAATTCTTGTGGAATCACGTGCAGAATTCTCTGCTCATCACCTATTTTAATCGATTTCGCGGTATGGATCGCTCGATCCATATCGTCTTGAGACACTTCTTCATCTGAAATAGTGCCCATGCCTTTTTCAATTCGGCTTGCGATATGCTTACCGGACAGTGAGATAAATACATTGCTGATTTGGCATTCAGCCATCAACTCTGCTTGATCAATCGCTCGCTGAACCGACTTCACTACCGACTCTAGGTCGTTTACACCACCTTTATCCATACCTCTGGATGGGCTTTGCCCTGAACCAATGATATTGATTTGACCATCAGGCAGTATTTCACCAACTAGAGCTGATATGGTCGCAGTGCCTATATCAAGACCAACGATTATGTTGTCATCTGCGGTCTTAGTCATCTCTGCTCTCTTCTAACTCTTGCTCTGGAAACCAGCCTACAGCGGCTCCCGTATCATACCTGAGGTCGATGTAGCTCACTTGATTCGCTTTACTTCCTAATTCGTTATAAAGCGAAATAAAGCGTTCAACACGCTCATCTAAAGAATCTTTACCTAGTTCTAAACGGATACCGTTATCTAGGATTATTTGCCAAGCGCGACGTTCATTAAGAACGAGTGAGGTAACGGTTAATCCTAGACTGTTAATCAAAGGAGTAATCTGTCGCCATTTTGCTATCACTTCTTGGCTGGTCCCTTCCGGGCCATAAAGCTTAACTCTATCACCCTTTAACAGGCCGATATCGCCATTAAACACTTGACCGTTTTCGTTCAGCAGCATGTTGCCATTCCAGATTGCTGCCGCTTGGTATTCAGTCAAAAATACTTTTATTGTGTCTGGCCACTGTTTACGAATCGAGACAACAGATACCCAAGGTAACGCTTCTAAACTGTCTTGTAACACCCCAATATCTTGCGACATGAAGGTGCCAATATGTTCTAACTCGCCAAAAGCATGCTGAACATCACCAGCCGTTACATAAGTTAAGTCGCCTTGAAGTACTATTTTGGAAAGAGGCAATCGCTGATCGTCCCACATCCAAGTCAGTGTGGTACAGAAAAGAAACCCAATGAATAGCAATACCACGACTAAAAAAGACCCGCCTAAGGCGTGTTTCTTGAGCGATGGTAAACTGAATAGGTGGCGGTTTTCGCTAAAAGTACTTTCTACCAAAGCCCGCATTCCCTGTCGTTGGTTCGCAATTCTATTCCCTATCTTCGTAATAGAGGTAAAAGCACTTACTTTAACCTATGAATTATACTGAGCAAAATCAAACTATCAAACGTTGATAATAAGATTTTTGGTCAATTTTAGGTCAATCGCAAGAAGTGAGCGATTGACCACAGTCTGTAGACAGTATTCTGCTACGCGTTCTGCATATTATTAATGTCTAACTGTAACGATTCGAGTTGCTTAGCAACACGACCAACATCACCTGCACCCTGCGTTAAAACAAGGTCACCGCCTTGAATGACGTTGGCTAGAACCGATGGCAGCGTGTTGATATCAGCAACGAAGATCGGATCAATCTTACCACGCCCACGAATAGTTCGGCTTAACGAGCGTCCGTCAGCCCCTGCAATCGGTTTCTCACCTGCAGAGTACACATCTAATAAGATTAGAACATCAACCTGCTCAAGAACGTTAGCAAAGTCATCATACAGATCACGAGTTCGGCTGTAGCGGTGTGGTTGGAAAATCATCACGAGACGTTTGTCTGTCCAGCCACTACGGGCAGCTTGAATTGTTACGTCGACTTCGGTTGGGTGATGACCGTAATCATCAACCAACATTGCAATACCCTTACCCGTTTCGTACTCACCAAGGTGATCGAAACGACGGCCAGTGCCTTCCGTTCCCGCCATCGCTTTTAAAATCGCTTCGTCGCTGATGTCATCTTCCGTCGCAACCGCAATCGCCGCAGATGCGTTAAGTGCGTTATGGCGACCTGGAATGTTCAACGTAATATCTAGGTTCGCTTTGCCTTCACGTACCACAGTGAACTTGCCTTGTTGGCCTTCTTGTACGTAGTTTTCAATACGGATATCCGCATCTTCTGAGAAACCGTAGGTAATCACTTGGCGGCTCACCTGAGGAATAAGCTCACGTACTACCGGATCATCAACACACATCACAGCCTGACCGTAGAATGGCAGATTGTGTAAGAAATCAATGAACGTCTGTTTTAGCGTTTCGAAATCGCCGCCGTAAGTATCCATATGATCCGCTTCAATGTTAGTAACGATACTAACCATTGGTTGCAGATGTAAGAATGATGCATCACTTTCATCGGCTTCAGCGATAAGAATACGACTCGAACCTAGACGAGCATTCGTGCCCACACTCTTCACCAAACCACCATTTACGAAGGTTGGATCTAAACCTGCTTCCGAGTAAATCTGTGTCACTAGCGCAGTTGTCGTGGTTTTACCGTGCGTACCTGCCACAGCAATGCCATGACGAAAACGCATCAGCTCAGCCAGCATTTCTGCACGACGAACGATAGGTGTGCGCGCTTCACGGGCGGCAATAATTTCTGGGTTTTCTTCGTTGATAGCGGTTGAAACCACTACCACACTTGCGTCGGCAACGTTACTAGCTTGGTGACCGATATAAACGGTCGCACCCTTGCTAACTAAACGATCGGTCACTGGATTTTGAGCAATATCAGAACCCGTGATCTGGTAGCCTTCATTAAGCAAGACTTCAGCAATCCCGCTCATTCCTGCGCCACCAATACCAATGAAGTGGATAGATTTAACACGGCGCATCTCTGGCACCATTGCACGGATTTGCGCTAAGTCTTGGGTATGTTCAATCGTCATCAATTCAATCTCATTATTTTGCTAAAGCTTTAATCGCTTCAGCGACGGTCACATCCGCATCAAGCTTGGCTGCCTGACGAGCTTTTGTTGCCATCATTTTTAATTCATTTCTATCAAGCTGAGCGATAGTATTCGCTAGCTTATCAGCCGTCAGTTGAGGCTGTTCAATCATTAACGCCGCGCCACATTCAACGAGGTGATCGGCATTCAGCGCTTGCTGTCTGTCTTTGTGCATAAACGGAACGAAAATAGAACCCACTCCAGCAGCGGATACTTCCGATACAGTTAACGCGCCTGAGCGACACACTAATAGATCTGCCCACTCATAAGCTTGCGCCACATCATCAATAAATTCAGTCACTTGAACATTATCTACAGAATGTGATTTGTATTGTTCAATCACTTGCTGTTGATTGTTCTTACCGGCTTGATGCACCACAGTAAAACCTTCACCAAGCTGGGCCATGGTCACTGGCAAGGTATCGTTCAGGATCTTAGCGCCCTGACTGCCACCCATCACGAGGATACGAATATCGCCGTCACGCTCTGCCATGCGTTGTTCGGGTTCAGCTAAGGCAACAACATCTTCACGTACTGGGTTACCCACCACCTGTGCAGTAGGAAACGCACCAGGGAAAGCTTGGAACACTTTTTTAGCAATTTTAGATAGCCATTGGTTGGTTAAACCTGCCACTGCATTTTGTTCATGTAGAACCACAGGAATACCGGATAACCATGCCGCGATGCCACCGGGACCACTCACGTAACCACCCATTCCAAGTACAACATCTGGTTGCCATGCTTTGATGTGCTGTCTTGCTTGAAGTATGGCATTAATAATCTGGAATGGCGCTTTAATTAGCTTGCTAATGCCTTGACCACGCAGGCCTTTCACCTTAATGAAGTCGATCTCAATACCATGCTTTGGCACCAGATCCGCTTCCATTCGGTCCGCAGTTCCTAACCAGCGAATTTCCCAACCTTGTTGCTGAAGCTTTTTAGCCACGGCTAAGCCAGGGAAAACGTGACCGCCAGTACCACCAGCCATCACTAAAAGTTTTTTGTTTTTTTTCATCACGTTAGATTCTTATTCTACTAATTCGTTTTGATTGTCGGCTTGTTCTTTTTGTTGTATTCGGCACTCGTGATCGATACGTAGCAGCATCGAAACCGCCACCGACATCACGATCAAACTTGACCCGCCGTAACTGATTAATGGCAATGTCAGACCTTTGGTTGGAACGATACCTGAAGCGGCACCCACGTTAACAAGCGTTTGAAAAGCAAACCAAATACCAATACCAAAGGCAAGATAACCACTGAATAACTGGTCGTTTTCGAAGGCTTTCTTACCAATTAGAATCGCTTTAAGCACCAAACTAAAAATAAGAATAAGCACTAAGGTCACACCAACAAAGCCCAACTCTTCAGCCAATACAGCAAACACAAAATCGGTATGTGCTTCTGGTAAATATTCTAACTTCTGAACCGAGTTACCAAGACCTTGCCCCATCCAATCACCGCGGCCAAATGCCATCAATGACTGAGTTAACTGGTAGCCACTGCCAAACGGGTCATTCCAAGGTTCCCAGAATGAGGTCACACGTCGAACACGATAGGGCTCTATAACAATCAAGCCGACGACCGCGGCAATACCCGCCACCATCAAGGCAATAAACTGTGAAAGCTTGGCACCCGCGATAAATAGCATGCCAAACAAAGTAACCAGCATTACAACAACGGTACCTAAATCGGGTTGGCCAAGGAGTAATACTGCAAAGGCACCAAACACAATAATTGGCTTACCAAAACCACCGAAGAAGGTTTTCCTCACTTCGTCTTGTTTTCGAACCAAGTAGCCCGCCATAAAGATAAACAGCGATAATTTAGCGACTTCGGCCGGTTGTAAGTTAAACAACCCAAGCGGAATCCAGCGCGATGCACCGTTAACCGACTTACCGACAGCCAATACCACGACCAGCAAAAAGAAGGATAAACCCAGTAGATACATGCTGTATTGAAACCAACGCTTCATTGGAATTTGCAATATGACGCTGGATACGATTAACGCTAACACCAAGAAAATGGCGTGACGGAACATAAAGTGAAACGGCTGATCGGTTAAACGTGCACTGATTGGGAACGAAGCCGACGTTACCATTACCAAGCCCGTCAGCATCAGTCCAAGAGCAATCCATACCAACTGACGATCGTAGAGCGCCTCTGGTGTGGCACGGTTAAGCCATTGCCAAATAGATTGATTAATCTCTTTCACTCTTTGCACTGAATGTTAGTCCTTCAACACGTTAGGCGTACTCATGAGCAAGTTCAGTGAACGCATCACCTCTCGCCATGAAGTTATTAAATTGATCGAAGCTTGCACATGCAGGAGACAACATCACCATGTCACCCGACACCAATTGTGCAGAGAAACTCTCGATGATGTCACGCATGGTATCAAACGTCTTAGCCGATGGATGTAATGGCATAAATTGCGCAGCATCTTCACCGAAGCAACACAGTTGTACGCGGTCTAGTTGCGCCAACACGGGTTTAAGCTCGCTAAAGTCAGCACCTTTGCCCACACCTCCGACTAAGAGATACAAAGTACCTTGGTATTCTAATCCCGACAGAGCCGCTAATGTACTGGCTACGTTGGTCGCTTTCGAGTCGTTAACCCATTTAATTTCGCGTTTGTCAGCCACTACTTGGCAGCGATGCGTCAAACCATTGTAGGCTTTCAGAGCTTCAAGGCTTTTGTTGTAATCAATACCGACTTGCTTCAACAATGCTAACGAGACTAACGCATTCGCTACGTTATGACGTCCAACCAATGTTAAATCTTGGGTAGCAAGTACTGACTTACCATTATCCACTAGCCATTCGGTGCCATCGACCATTGATACACCAAACTCTTGGTCATCGAGTCCAAATGTCACCAATGACATCGTTTGATCAGGATAAGTCTCTTTGTCTTCGCGGTTTACAATCGCGTACTGAGCATTATTAAAAATTCTTAATTTAGCGTCACGGTAATCGGCCATGCCTTGATAGCGATCCATATGATCTTCTGACAGGTTCAAAAAAGCCGCCGCTGCAAGATTTAGACTGGATGTTGTTTCTAGCTGAAAGCTTGAAAGCTCAAGGACATACAAGTCAGCATCAAGCTCAAGCAGGTCTAAGGCAGGAATACCGATGTTGCCACCAACACCAACGTTAAGACCGGCAGCCTTAGCAAGCACACCCGTTAGATCGGTCACCGTACTTTTGCCATTAGAACCTGTTATTGCCACGACGGGTTTGTCTACCGCCCAACCAAACAGTTCAATATCGCCAACAACCGGAGTTCCCGCTTGAATAACATCTTGTATTTCAGGGGTCGCTAAGGCGATACCTGGGTTAGCAACCACTAAATCAGCTTCCGCTAACCATTGGCTATTCCAACTTCCAGAATGCAGTTCTACCGATTCAGGCAAAGATTCTCGGCCTGGTGGTAGTTCTCGTGTATCAATCACTCTCACATGAGTCTGAGGTTGGTATTTTACGAGATGTTTAACGACAGAGAGCCCGGTAATACCGAGCCCCACAACCACTACATTTTGAATATTTTGCCAACGTTCCATTTAAACAAGATGCTCTTAATAGTTTTAAAGAGCCTCTCATTAAGAGGCTCACATAGGATTAACGAACTTTCAGCGTTGCTAGGCCAACCAGTACTAATACCATTGAGATGATCCAAAAACGCACGATTACACGCGGTTCTGGCCAACCTTTCAGTTCATAGTGGTGGTGAATCGGTGCCATGCGGAAAATACGCTGACCACGCAGTTTGTAAGAGCCCACCTGCAGAATCACTGACAAAGTCTCCATTACAAACACACCGCCCATAATAACCAGTACCAACTCTTGGCGAACTAACACAGCAATCACACCCAATGCACCGCCAAGTGCTAGCGAGCCAACATCGCCCATAAATACTTGTGCTGGGTAGGTGTTGAACCATAGGAAACCAAGGCCCGCACCCACGATAGCGGTACAAACCACAACCAGCTCAGAGGTGTATGGAATGTATGGAATGTGTAGATATGCCGCGAAGTTAACGTTACCTGTCGCCCAAGCAATTACAGCAAAACCAGCCGCAACCATAACCGTTGGCATGATAGCTAAACCATCAAGGCCGTCCGTTAGGTTTACCGCATTACTGGTACCCACAATAACAAAGTAAGTTAGTACGATATACAGTAAACCAAGTTGTGGCATCACATCTTTAAAGAAAGGAACAACCAATTGAGTTGCTGCAGTATCGTGCCCGTGAGCATACAGAGCAAACGCCACAACCAATGCAATAGCCGATTGCCAGAAGTACTTCCAACGCGCAATCAAGCCATCTGTGTTTTTGCGAACGACTTTACGGTAGTCATCAACAAAGCCAACCGCGCCATAACCTGCAAGTACAACTAATACAGCCCAAACATAAGGATTAGAGAGATCAGCCCACATCAATACCGTAATAATGATAGCAGCCAGGATCATCACTCCGCCCATGGTTGGCGTACCACGTTTGCTGAAATGAGATTCAGGGCCGTCATTACGAACAACTTGGCCAATTTGTAGCATTTGCAGACGCTCAATTAAACGAGGTCCCATCCACAGCGACAGACATAAAGCTGTCAAAATACTCGCGATTGCTCGAAACGATAGGTATTCGAACAAACGGAAAAAAGAAAAGTATGGCTGTAGTAGCTCTGCAAGCCAAATTATCATGAAAAGTTCTCCTTTAAAGCAGCGGCTATTTTACTCATCCCTGCACTGTTTGCGCCTTTCACCAACAAGGTGTGTGACACGTTATTCGGCAAGCATAAGTGCTGCTCTATGTGTGCGATCATCGCGTGATGCGTTGCGAAGTGGGTGCCATTACAGACCTCACTAATCACCTTGGTATCATCACCGTAAGTGAGTACATGCTCAAAAGCGAATGGGGCAGCATATTCACCGACTTGACGGTGAAGTGCAAGACTTTCGTCGCCTAATTCAGCCATATTGCCTAAAATCAGCCAACGTTGACCTTTAAAGCTCGACAGCAGTTTAGCTGCCGCCTTCATTGCAGGCACGCTAGCGTTATAACTGTCATCTATCAGCTTGATATTCTGACTTAATTGTTGAACCTCAACTCGTCCTTTGACCGAGATAAGGTTCGCTAAACCACTTTTTATTTCATCAAGCGTTGCACCAAATTGAATGCTCAACGCTGCAGCCGCCAACGCGTTCGCCACGTTGTGCTGACCAATAATACCAAGTTCAACAGCCGTAACACCTAATGGCGTTTGCATATCAAAGCAAGCTTCGCCTTGGTCGTTGATTTCGATATTTTCAGCAAAATAATCGGCTTTATGGTTACTTTCAGAAAAAGTCAGTGCCGTTTTATCCGCAAGGACTTCATTCCAAAAGCCCCCACCGTTGCTCTCTAGATTAACAATAGCAGTATCACCGGCAGCAAGCCCCTGAAAGATTTCACCTTTCGCTTGTTTCACGCCATCGATAGAACCAAAGCCTTCTAAGTGAGCCGCGGCCACATTATTCACCAAAGCAACTTGTGGTTTGACTAGTTGCGTGGTGTAGGCGATTTCACCAATATGATTAGCGCCTAATTCGATCACTGCATAGTCGTCGCTTGGTTCACTGCGTAACAAAGTCAAAGGCACACCAATATCATTATTGAAGTTACCTGCCGTAAACAGCACCTTGCCACGCTGTTGTAGAATACTTGCCACCATCTCTTTGACGGTCGTTTTGCCACAGCTGCCTGTAATCGCCATGGTTGGAACATTACATTGCTCATGGATCCAAGCACTTAGCTGACCTAAAGCAAGTTTAGTGTCTTCAACAACAACTTGAGTAATATTTAGGTCAAGTTTTCGTTCGACTAACAACGCGCTCGCATTTGCCTCAACGGCTTGATGGCAAAAGTCATGCGCATCGAAACGCTCTCCAACGATAGCAACAAACAATGCGCCTTCTTCGACGGTACGAGTATCCGTTGAAACTGCATTGATTACGGTATTGTTCGAGTTTCCTGCCTCAATCAGCTCGCCATTAACAGCAAAACAAATCTGCTCGAGTGATACATCAATCATTATGAAATACCTAAAAGTTGTAGCGCAGACTCTCGGTCTGAATAATGTACCGTTTTGTCTTTCAATACTTGGTAATCCTCATGGCCTTTACCTGCCAGAAGAATAATGTCATTGCTGCCAGCCTGCTCTAGAGCAAACTTAAGGGCTTGATAGCGATCGTGCTCTACAAATGCAGCTTCAGGTTCACTTAAGCCAGCCAGCATATCTTTAACAATCAACGCAGGGTCTTCACTGCGAGGGTTGTCATCTGAAATAATGCTTTTATCGGCGAACTGCTCTGCGGTTGCTGCCATCATTGGGCGCTTACCGGTGTCGCGGTCACCACCACAGCCGAAGATTGCCCACAGTTGTCCAGAGCAATGCACACGCAATGCTGCCAATGCTTTTTCTAGCGCATCGGGCGTATGAGCGTAATCGACAACCACTTTTGCCTTGTTCGGAGTTTGGAAAAGCTCCATACGACCAATAACAGGCTGAAGCTGAGACGTGGTGTCGACCAAGGTTTGCTTGTCGATACCCAACGAAAGCAAAGTCGCAAAAGCAACCAGCACATTTGATGCGTTAAACTGACCAATCAGTGGAACAGAAAGCTTCCCCTGTCCCCAACTACCATCGAAAGACAGCTGAATACCGGTTTCTGCATAAGCGACATCAGACGCCCATACCGATTGTTGATAGCCCGTTAGCGGTGACAGTGAAACGGCTATTGCATTGGATAAATCTGACACCCAAACTTTACCCACTTCGTCATCCACATTAATGACTGCGTGCTTACATTTGTGTTGAGTAAATAGGCTCTTTTTAGCCAATGCGTACTCTTCCATCGTGCCATGATAATCAAGATGATCACGACTCAAGTTAGTAAATACACCAACCTCAAAGTCCAACGCTTTTACACGACCTTGCACCAAACCATGAGAAGAGATTTCCATTGCGGTATACACCGCTTTTTCTGCAGCTAACTCACTCAGTGTGCGCTGTATTTCAATAGCACTCCCCGTGGTGTTAGCAGCGGTTTTTAGATTATCTAAGAAACCATTACCTGTTGTGCCCATTACCGCTGAACGTTGACCGACGAGATCAAGCCATTGAGCAATCAACTGGGTAATGGTGGTTTTGCCATTGGTGCCAGTGACACCAATCAATTTGGTCGCTTGAGAAGAATAAACACGGCTAGCTAATTCAGAGAGTATTGAGTTTAAGTCTGAAACATAAACCACAGGAACCGAGTTTAGCTTCTCAACCAAGCCATGAGCTTTGTCATCGCCAGCTTGTGCAATGACGGCTTTCGCGCCTTGAGAAACGGCTTTATCGATAAACCGACGACCATCGACAGCATGTCCGATTACGGCAACAAAAATATCACCGTCCTTGATGGCACGACTATCCAACTCCAATTGCTCAACAACAATCGACTCCAACTCAGGAGAACAAAAGTCTCCCCAAGGAGAAAGTAAAGATGACAGCGTGAGGCTATTACTCATATTGAATCCTGATTAGCTCTATTCTTGAAACTTGTTTTCATCAGCAGGGACATTCAGTATTTGCAGTGCACCCTTCATGATTTCAGAAAAAACCGGGGCTGCAACTGAACCGCCATAGTAAAGGTCACCTTGAGGTTCATTAACCACAACAACCAACGCGACTCTTGGGTCACTGACTGGAGCAAAGCCTGCGGTCACCGCGATGTATTCATCACTGTAGCCGCCAGCTTCAGCCTTACGAGAGGTACCCGTTTTTGCTGCAACTCGGTAACCAGGAACCGCGGCTCTTGTCGCTGTACCGCCTTTTTGAGTAACCCCTTCAAGCATTTTCAGAACCAGTTCTGCGTTCTCGCGCTTGATGATTTGCTTAGAAAAATCTTGGTCGTTACTCTTAATAATATGAATCGGTTCATACATGCCTTTGTTGGCTAACGTTGCATAAGCATGTGCCAACTGCATCGGTGTTACAGACAAGCCATAACCGAACGCTAAGGTCGCAATTTCAAACTTTGACCAACGACGGCGATTCGGGAAAATACCGCTCGTTTCACCAACCAGGTTAAGCCCAGACATCTCGCCTAAGCCAACTGAACTGTACATACCAAGCAAAGCTTCAAGTGGCATGTTAAGCGCCAGTTTCGCAACACCAATATTACTCGACTTCTTGAGGATCAGCGCTAAGTCAGCCTTGCCGACTTTAGAAGAATCTCGTACTCGACTACCACCGATCTGCATAATGCCATTGCCAGTATCAATAATGATATCTGGGTCTGCAGTGCCGTTCTCCAGCGCCGCCAAAACCACAAAAGGTTTCACGGTAGAGCCGGGCTCCATGGCATCGGTCAGCACGCGGTTACGCATCTTAAAGCTTTGTAAATCAGCACGATTGTTCGGATTATAAGAAGGGGCATTAACCATAGCTAACACGGCACCCGTTTTTACATCGAGCAGTACCGCAGAGCCTGAAGTCGCCTTGTGATCAGCCACGGCTTGCTTAATAGCGCGATAAGCAATGGCTTGTAATCGTTGATCGATCGTTAATTCGAGTGGTTTGCCTTCTTCACGCTCTTCTAAAGCAATGTTTTCAACAACACGTCCATAGCGATCTTTACGAATAGTCCGTTTACCCGCCTCACCCGTGAGCCATTTGTCATAGCTACGTTCAACGCCTTCCAAACCATGCCCGTCAATACCGGTCACACCGATAAGGTGCGCGCTGACTTCACCTGCCGGGTAGTAACGTCGAGATTCCGCTTTAAGGCCAACACCCACCAGCTTTAGTTCACGAATATACTTAGCCATCGCAGGGCTAACTTGTCTTTGCAGGTAAACAAATCGGCGGGATTTGTTGCTAGAGATCTTATCGATCATCGATTGGCGTTTCAGGCCAAGTACGTCGGCTAACGCATACCAACGATCAATTTGGGCCATACCGTTTTTATCGAAAATCGTTTTTGGATCGGCCCATACCGCTTCAACTGGAACACTCACAGCAAGCGGTTCGCCATTACGATCTGAAATAATACCGCGAGCGGAAGGAATTGCCTTAACACGTACCGAACGAAGGTCGCCCTGACGGATTAAGTTATCTGGTTCAATAATTTGAATATAGGCGACACGGCCTACGAGTGCAGCAAAGGCAAGAAACACGAAAGCAATCAAGACGTTGAAACGCCACTTAATAAGAATTGGATCCGAATCCTTTTCGCTCTTCACACGCTCTTTCGTTGATTTATTAACGGTTTTTGCGGGTGCTTTTTCCTTTTTACCGGTCATTTCAGTGTGATCACTACTTCTTTGTCAGAGTCTGGACGTTTCATGTCTAGCTCTCGTTTTGCCGATGCTTGAACACGACTATGTTCAGCCAGAGCCGTCTCTTCAAGCATTAAATTTCGCCACTCATCATCAAGTTGTTCTCGTTCCACTAATGCTGTGTCTTTTTGCGTAATAGCCTGACGTGACATATGTGTCGTAAGAACGACCCCCATCGCACTCGCGAAGATACAGATAAGAAGCACCAATGGGACTTTACCCACGGAGATCAAATCAAAAAATATTATCTTGGCTAAGTTTGGCTTGGAGGTCTTCATTGACTATAGCTTTTCTGCGATTCGTAGTACTGAACTGCGCGAACGAGTATTCTCATCCACTTCATCTTTAGAAGGCTTGATCGCTTTACCAATTGGTTTTAGATCGGCACTGCCTAACGCTTTAATCTGATCTTCTGTTAATGGTAAACCGTGAGGAACTTGTGGTCCTTGGCTCTCTTTACGAATAAAGCGCTTCACCATGCGGTCTTCAAGAGAGTGGAAGCTGATAACAGAGATACGACCTTGAGGAGCAAGAATGCTTGCGGCGCCTTTCAGTGCGGTATCGATCTCTTCAAGTTCACTGTTGATATAGATACGAAACGCTTGGAATGCACGTGTCGCTGGGTGCTTTTTCTCTTTAAAGCTCTTTGGAGCCACGTCTGAGATAAGCTTAGCCAGTTGACCAGTACGCGTTAACGGTTCGTTTTCTTCGTTTTCTTGATAAGCAATGATGCCTTTCGCAATACGGCGAGCATGTTTATCTTCACCAAACTCACGAATAACCCAAGTGATATCATCAAGATCCGCTTCAACTAACCACTGAGAAACAGGAATACCCGTTGTTGGATCCATACGCATGTCCAACGGACCATCTTTCATGAAGCTAAAGCCACGCTCAGCATCATCCAACTGCGGTGAAGAGACACCTAAATCCAGTAAAACACCATCCACTTGACCGACTAAGTCATAACGCTCTGCATATTCAGCCATACCCGAGAATGGGCCATGGATAATTGTAAAACGGGGATCATCAATCTTCTGAGCTTCAGCAATCGCTTGTGGATCGCGGTCGATACTAAAGAGGCGTCCATTCTCGCCCAGTTTAGACAGGATTGTACGGCTGTGACCACCACGGCCAAAAGTACCATCGATGTAGGTACCGTCAGGTTTGATCGCAAGTCCGTCAATAGATTCGTTAAGCAATACTGAAATATGTTTGAATGCTTCTGTCATAGTCTTCTCAGTGAGTGGATTGAGCCGTTAGTTAGGCAATAATTTGTTCTATTAACGTTTTAGTGTACTGATTTCACGCCGTATCTCCACCATATTGTGTATAGGCTTTGGGAATTTTTGACCCAAGCTTATATCAGGGTGAAGGATTCTAAGGAAATCTAAATAATTTACGTCAATATAAAGCAAAAAACCCATCACTACTGTTAAGTAATGATGGGTTCTTTATATAGGTGGAGTTGACACATACGCCGGGTTCTGTTCCGCTTGCGCGGCGGTAACCATTCGTCTAGGCCTGCAATCGCTCACAGGCTCAAGCAATCTACCCGCCCCCATACGCGAGCAGCGCAATGCGAGGGCCTATTTGATCTTGCTCCGGGTGGAGTTTACCTTGCTACGAACTGTTGCCAGCCGCACGGTGCGCTCTTACCGCACCCTTTCAGCCTTACCTGTGCCTCTTCCGAAGAAATGAGGCCATCGGCGGTCTTCTCTCTGCTGCACTTGTCGTGGGCTCGCGCCCCCCAGACGTTATCTGGCACCCTGCTCTATGGAGCCCGGACGTTCCTCCCCTCTACCAGTCTCCCGAAGGACTTCAACGTCAGTTTCCCGAAGGACCTCAACGTCAGTCTCCCGAAGGACATCAGCAAAGCAGCGATTACCCGTTCAACTCCGAGGGCGGATTGTATAGAGATTAGTGTGCAGTGTCTAGCGAGATCACAAATATGCTGCAAACCATTAAGCAAGTGCACGAATTTCACACAATCCGGGCACAAAAAAAGGAGCGACGGTATTACCCTCACTCCTCACAAGCTTTTCAATACAAGTTAGCTACTCTATAAAGCGACCTCTAGTTGTCTAGATGCTCTAAGCCCCATTTGTATAAAGCGTTCTTTTTCAGGTTGTAGATTTCTGCTGTCATCGCTGCTGCTTTTTTAAGGGGCAGCTCTTTGGTTAGAATACCCAGCGTGCGAGTTGCTTCGTCTGGCAGCTCTGTGCTCGCTTCCTCACGATGACCATGAATCAGCAGCACCATCTCACCGCGCTTACGGTTCGAATCTTCTTCAATCCACTCAATAAGCTCACCGAGTGGCAACCCTTGAATGGTTTCGAATGTTTTAGTCAGCTCACGCGCCAACACAACCTCACGGTCTGGGCCTAAGATCTCTAGCATGTCTTGTAGAGAATCAGTAATACGGTGCGGAGATTCGTAGAAGATACACGTGCGCTCTGCTTTTGCGATCTCTAAGAACTTGTCTTTACGACCTTTGCTCTTTGGCGGTAAGAAGCCTTCAAAGCTGAAACGATCAGACGGCAAACCAGACGCACTAAGTGCGGTAATCACAGCACAAGCACCAGGAAGTGGCACAACTCTCACACCCGCTTGACGACATTGTGATACAAGATGGTAACCTGGGTCACTGATTAAAGGAGTACCCGCATCAGAGACTAATGCGATAGACTGACCTTCTAATAACCTTTCGACTAGAACTTGCGCTTTAGTTTGTTCATTATGATCATGTAAAGCGAACGTTCTGGTGGATATATTGAAGTGAGCAAGCAGCTTACCCGTGTGGCGTGTGTCTTCAGCTGCAATAACATCGACACTTGATAAAATTTCAATTGCTCTTTGAGTGATATCTCCCAAATTTCCGATTGGGGTTGGCACAATATAGAGAGTTGGGCTCTCTGTGAGCAAGGTTTTGTTATCTGTCATTTGTTTACCATCACTTCAACGATTAATATAGATACAAATTGATACGGAATTTAAAGAACTCATGGCAACGATGAACCATAAGAGACTCAGTGTACCACGCTTACTCACTCCAATTGCATTAGCAATTACGTTGGCGGCGTGTTCTTCAGGCCCTCAAGCACCAACGCGTGTTGATATTACACTAGATCCAGCGCAATCAACTGAAAGTTACATGATGCAAGCGGATAGCAGCAAAGGAAGCCTGCAAAACGATTGGCTAATCATGGCACTGAAAGCCTCTGTGCAGGCTGGCAAAACCGATCAAGCGACTTTGCTGATCAAACGGTTAGCAAAGCAAGAGCTTAGTGAAGTACAACAAGCAGAATGGCAACTGGCTCGTGCGCAGTTATTAGTAAATAACTCACAACCAGATCAAGCCTATAGCCAACTGAATTTCCAGCCGTGGTGGAAACTGCCTAACGAGCAATGGAAAGATTATCACGAGCTACGCGCTAACATTTCTGAGATGAAGAAAGAGTATTTCGAAGCGAGCCGTGAGTTAGTGCTTTATTCAGAATACGCAGATACTGATGAAGAAATCCAACAGCAAACGGCTGAGCGTATTTGGCAGAATATGAACAGCTATTCTCAATATGAGATTCTAGAGCTTAAAACATCTCCTACCGAAGACGTTTTAGCGGGCTGGTTACAGCTGTCTATTTACATGAAGACGCTCAACTCAAACCTTCCAGACCTACAAAAAACACTATCTGACTGGTTAGCTGAGAACCCTCGTCACCCAGCAGCGCTTTATACACCTCAAGCGATCACCGACATATTAGCGTTAGAAATCAGCAAGCCGACCAGCACCGCTTTATTACTGCCTTTAACAGGTAAGTACGGCAAGCAAGCTCAGCTCGTTCGTGACGGTTTTATCTTTGCAATGATGAATGATAAAGAGCGCGAAGAAGATGCAACGCTGACTGTCATGGACACCAACGTACAAAGTGCCGCTGAAATTAAAGCAACACTGGAAGAAAACAACGTTGACTTCATTGTTGGTCCGCTGATTAAGAGCAACATCACCAAGCTTCAACAAGCGCAGAAAAATCACGAGAACTCGATTCCTGCGTTAGCTCTGAACATTCCAGCGCAACTAGAAACTGATACTAATATCTGCTACCTCGCTCTATCACCAGAACAAGAAGTCGCTCAAGCAGCGAAACATCTTTTTGCTCAAGGCTACAAGTACCCGCTTATCCTTGCGCCAAGAGGACGTTTAGGTGAGCGTGTTGAGCAAGCGTTTAAAGAAGAGTGGAAAAAATACAGCAGCAACGATGTTGCTATCAGCTTGTTCTCTGATAAACGCCAACTGCAACGTAATGTGAATCAGGTATTCGGCTTGCAAGAGAGCCAACAGCGTATCGCTCAAATGGATGGCCTCCTTAATCTGGATCTAGAAACTGAGCCACGTAGCCGTCGTGATATCGACTCTGTCTATATTGTGGCTAAGAACTCAGAGCTCACGTTGATCAAGCCTTTCATTGAAGTCGCGATTAATCCAGATGCTGACCAACCAGCCTTGTTCTCAAACTCACGCAGCAACAGCGGTGATAAGCAGTACGAAGATCTAACGGGAGTGTTCTACAGCGATATCCCACTATTGGTTGAGAACAAGAACGAGCTGAACAAAGAGCTAAACGACCTGTGGCCTGCACATTCAAATGGCCAAAAACGTCTACAAGCGTTAGGAATGGATGCTTATTACCTAATGGATGCGCTTCCACAGATGAAAGCCGTTCAAGGTTACAGTATTCCAGGTGAAACCGGTGTGTTGACTATCGACAATAATTGCATCGTACAACGTGAAATCAGCTGGGCAGAGCATGGGGCTTTTTAGCCGTCAGTTTCTCTCTAAACCAACAATCACCCACAAACAAGTGGGTGATAAATACGAGGCCGTGGCAAAGAATTATTTAGTTCGCCACGGTTTATCGTTAATTGAACAAAACTTCATAGCAAAGTGTGGCGAAATTGATCTTATAATGCGCCATAACAATACGGTTGTGTTTGCTGAGGTAAAATACCGCAAGCAAACACGCTACGGACATGCCGCTGAAATGGTGACAGCAAAGAAGTCACAAAAGCTATTAAAGACAGCCAATGTTTGGCTTATGCAGCAAGGTTTGTCAGTACACTCTACAGATTTTAGGTTTGATATTGTTGCCATTGAAGGGCCGAATGACGATATTGACTGGATTAAAAACGCCATTACCCAAGGATAAACATGCTAGACAGCATTAAAGAAAGTTTTACAGAAAGTATTCAAATCCAAATTGCAGCAGCAGAAGCACTGCCTGACGCAATCACGCATGCCGCACAAGCAATGGTGGCGACCCTGCTCAACGGAAACAAAATCCTTTGTTGTGGTAATGGTGGTTCGGCGTCGAATGCTCAGCAATTTGTATCGTGCCTACTTAATCGCTTTGAAACAGAACGCCCTAGCCTACCAGCAATGGCGCTTATGGCTGATAACACCACACTAACTGCCGTAGCAAACGACTACCACTACGAAGAGATCTTCTCTAAGCAAGTGCGCGCGTTTGGTCAAACTGGTGATATCCTGCTCGCGATCTCTACTAGCGGTAACAGCAAGAACATCATCAAAGCGATGGAAGCAGCGGTAACACGTGATATGACTATCATTGCCTTCACTGGTAAAGACGGTGGTGAAATGGCAGGTTTGCTTGGCGAACATGATGTAGAAATTCGTATCCCTTCACACCGTACAGCGCGCATTCACGAAGTTCACATGGTGACACTGCACTGCCTATGTGACCTAATCGATCAAGTACTCTTCCCTGCTCACGAAGAGTGATAGACGGAGCATCACAATGAAATCATTAACCTCTATGACGCTGTTTAAGCTGATTAGTGTTTCGCTACTTACACTTTCCCTGTCTGGTTGTGCTGGCATTTTCATTGCTGGTGCAGCAACCACAGCGAACTTAGTCACCGACACACGAACCACCATAGAAATTTGGAACGACAACAATATTGAATTTGAAGTCGCAGCCATCACCAACAAACAGCCATACCGTGGCAACGTTCGCATCACTGCCAGCTCTTACCGAGGTTCGGTTGTATTGATGGGACAAGCGACCACTGACTCAGAACGTCGCGCGTTTGAAAACCAAGCCAAAGACGTGGCAGGCGTAGAAAGCATCCATAATCAGGTGCGAGTAAAAGAGCCATTAACCATCAGTGCTATTAGTAACGACAGCTGGATCACCACTAAAGTGAAATCAGCTCTTCTAGCAAACGCTGATCTCAACGGTATCAAGGTTAAAGTCATCACTGAAGATTCAGAGGTATTTTTACTTGGGTTAGTATCTCGAGAGCATGCCGATATCGCGACAGAAGTTGCCCGTAATGTTTCAGGCGTAAAGCAGGTAATTCGAGCATTCGAATATGGTGAAGAAGACGCTTCGGTAAACTAACATTCACTTAACGGACTTAGTTAGCTGAGCTGACTTAGCCTAACGAAATGAATCAGGCGAGTAAAAATCAGAAAGCACAAAAAGAAAAAGCAGCGATAAATCGCTGCTTTTTTTATATTTGGAGTTATTTAAAAAATAACGCTATTTGATAACACGAAGGCTTGGTCGACCTTTTGCTGGGCGAGGTGGCTCAGGATCTGAGTCAGGCTCTTCCGCATCAACGTCTGCCGTTGCTACACTCAAAGACGGGCCTTTTTCTGGTTCTTCAAAAGGAGTTTCTTCAATCCCTTCTTCAAACGCGTCCATGTATGCCTCTTCAGGTTCAAACATGGTACCAGCACCATTCTCACGAGCATAAATCGCTTGTACTGCATAGAGAGGAACGATCACTGAGTGTGGACGTCCGCTAAAGCGAGCACTGAACGTAACAGCTTCGTTACTCAGTTCAAGTTGCCCAACCGCACGAGGCGCGATGTTCAGAATGATCTGACCATCTTGAACAAACTCTTCTGGAACTCGCACACCCGGTAGTGTTGCTTCAACAACAAGATGTGGCGTTAGTTCGTTATCAACCAACCAATCATAGAACGCACGGAGCATGTATGGTCGGCGTGGTGTCATATTAGAAATATCCATACGCTTAGCGAACGAGTCGCATCTCACGTTCAGCTTCTGTTAGAGAAGCTAGGAATGAATCACGTTCAAATACGCGGTTCATGTAAATCTTAAGCTCTTTAGAACCAGGACCAATCAGTTCGATACCAAGCTCAGGTAAACGCCATAATAGCGGAGCAAGGTAGCAATCAATTAGGCTAAACTCTTCGCTCATGAAGTATTCATACTCAGCGAAGATAGGAGCAAGAGTCAGTAGGTCGTTGCGCAGTTTAACGCGAGCAGCTTCTGATTCTTCAGCGTTGCCTTTAACGATCTTCTCTGCAACTGAATACCAGTTGCGCTCAATGCGGTACATCATTAGACGGCTATTACCACGTGCAACCGGGTAAACAGGCATCAATGGTGGATGAGGGAAACGCTCATCTAGATATTCCATGATGATCTTTGAGTCATATAGAGCAAGCTCACGATCAACAAGGGTAGGTACTGATTTGTACGGGTTCAGTTCAACAAGCTCTGCTGGTAGATTTTTTTCATCTACTAACTCAACTTCAACACTTACGCCTTTTTCAGCAAGAACAATGCGCACCTGATGGCTATACATATCAGAAGCACTTGAGAAAAGAGTCATTACAGAACGTTTATTGGCAGCTACAGCCATGGAGCCCTCCAGTACACTTTAAATAAAAACAATGGAGGCCTAAAGCCTCCATTGAACATTAACATAATTTGGGAATTAGCACGGTATTATAGCACAATTAGTGCACATCACGCCAATACTCTTTCTTCAGTAAAATCACAATGATAGTGAAGATTACTAAGAAGGCCATTACCCACCAACCCATAGCATGGCGTTCAAGCTGTACTGGGTCACCCGAGTAAACTAGGAAGTTAACAAGATCGCGAACCGCGTTGTCATACTCACCAGTGCTCAATTCACCAGAACCGTCAGTTTCAGTACCAACAACAACCTTAACTTCCTCACCATCTACCATGTGAGTATCGTAGATTGGCGTTGGAATACCTTGTAGCTCTTCCAGAACATGCGGCATACCAACACTTGGGAAAACAATGTTGTTCACACCAAATGGACGAGACGGATCTTCATAGAAAGTACGAAGGTACGTGTATAGCCAATCTGCGCCACGAACACGAGCAACCAATGTTAGATCTGGTGGTGGAGCACCAAACCAGCTAGCTGCTTGGTCAGAAGGCATAGCGTTAACCATCAAGCTACCAATTTTCACTTCAGGATCGAAGATTAGGTTTTCCTTCATTAGGTCTAAAGGAATCTCTAAATCATTCGCAACACGTTCATAGCGTTGGTACTGCGTTGAGTGACAAGCGAAACAGTAGTTCATGAACATCTTAGCGCCATTTTGCAATGAAGCTTTGTCTGTTAAATCATTGTTTGCTTTGTCTAATGGTACGCCTGCTCCCGCTGCCATCGCTAGAGACGGCAACATAGCAAATAAAATTACAATCCACTTTTTCATTTGAATGTCACCCTTTCTGGTAATGGTTTCGTCGCTTCATTTTTACTGTAGAACCACAGCAGAACGAAGAACATGAAATAACCTAAGCTAAAAATTTGAGCCAGTAATGTGTATGTTGGCGTTGCTGGAAGCGCACCAAGGACACCAAGCGCAATAAAGCTTATTGTGAATTGGATGATGTTAATCAAATGCAGTTTGCTACGGTAACGGTAAGAACGCACTTTACAACGGTCGAACCATGGCAGCAGGAATAGCACAACAATAGAAGCACCCATTGCAACCACACCCAGTAGCTTATCTGGAACAGCACGTAGTACCGCGTAGAACGGCGTGAAGTACCAAACTGGAGCGATGTGCTCAGGTGTTTTCAGTGGGTTTGCAGCTTCAAAGTTAGGCGGCTCAAGGAAGTACCCACCCATCTCTGGGTTAAAGAACAGCACGTAACAGAACAAGAATAGGAAACCAGCAACACCTACCATATCTTTCACCGTCCCGTATGGGTGGAAAGGAATAGAGTCGATGATGTCGTATTTCTTAGTGTAATCCTTGTGGAATGGGAACTGAGTCTTGTAGTCGTCGCCCATAGTACCTTTAGGAAGCTTAGTCTCGATACCGTCAGGGTTATTCGAACCAACTTCGTGCAGCGCTAGTACGTGAAGTACGATAAGCAGCAAGAGTACAATTGGTAGAGCGATAACGTGCAGTGCGAAGAAACGGTTCAGCGTTGCACCAGAGATGATGTAGTCACCACGGATCCAAAGCGTTAGGTCATCACCAATTACAGGGATCGCACCAAACAGAGATATGATTACCTGAGCACCCCAGTAAGACATTTGACCCCATGGTAGTAAGTAACCCATGAAAGCTTCAGCCATAAGCACTAAGAAGATCAACATACCAAAGATCCAAAGTAGCTCACGAGGTTTTTGGTAAGAACCGTAGATTAGACCACGGAACATATGCAAGTAGATAACCACGAAGAACGCAGAAGCGCCAGTCGAGTGCATATAACGCAGTAACCAACCGTATTCCACATCACGCATGATGTATTCAACAGAAGCAAACGCACCCTCACCAGACGGCACGTAGTTCATTGTTAACCAGATACCCGTAAGGATTTGGTTAACCAGGACCAACATTGCCAAAGAACCGAAAAGGTACCAAAAGTTAAAGTTCTTAGGCATTGGGTATTCAGATAAGTGCTTTTTGTAAGCATTCATCGCGGGTAGACGTTTTTCTACCCAATCAAGCAATCCTTGCATTATGCGTCTCCCTCGTCCACACCGATCATGATCTTAGTGTCACTCAAATACATATGCTTTGGTACAACAAGGTTCAATGGAGCCGGTACGCCTTGGAATACTCGACCAGCCATATCAAACTTTGAACCATGACAAGGACAGAAGAAACCAGACTTAACGCCCTGAACCTGTTCTGCGAAAGAATCTGGCAGGTAAGTTGGAGAACAACCTAAGTGTGTGCAGAAACCAACAGCAACGAAGAATTCCGGCTTAATCGAACGGAACTCGTTCTGTGCGTATTCAGGTTGTTGTTCAGCTTCAGATTGAGGGTCACGAAGTTGACCACCGATCGCTTTTAGGTTCTCTAGTACCGATTCAGCTCGGCGTACAACCCATACAGGCTTACCTTGCCACTCGACACGAACCATTTGTCCCGGTTCTAACTTACTGACTTCCACTTCCACCGGCGCGCCTGCAGCTTTCGCCTTAGCACTCGGATTCCATGATTTAATAAAAGGCACGGCTACAGCAGCTGCTCCTAAACCACCAACAACGGCTGTTGTTGCGGTTAAGAAACGCCTGCGACCGTTATTTAAAGGCGCGTTGCTCATCCAAACATTCTCCCATTTGCTCCTTATGGATTGAAATAATTCCGAATAAAGAGCATGGCTAACAAAATATGTATTTAGTTCTATTTATTGACGGCAAATGATAAATAAAACCCTACTTTTTGACAAGATAAAGCTACCTTTTTGTAACAATCATGAGGCAAAGCGCACATTGGGTTACAAAAGCTTTCAAAATATAAGAATTTGGGAATAAAACGAGGAGGGAAAAGCGTTTAGCGGGGGCCAGAAAGACAAAAAGCCCGGCATATAGCCGAGCTTTGAACCACAATTCCAGTAATAAAACTGGTCGCGTGTATTTTTCGGTAAGGAAAAATTAACGCTTAGAGAATTGAGGTTTACGACGTGCTTTACGTAGACCAACTTTCTTACGTTCAACGCAACGAGCGTCACGCGTAACATAGCCAGCTGCACGTAGAGCAGGACGTAGAGTTTCATCGTATTCCATAAGAGCACGAGTGATACCGTGGCGGATTGCGCCAGCTTGACCTGAAATACCACCACCAGAAACAGTGATGTAAAGGTCAAGTTTCTCAGTTAGTTCAACTAGCTCAAGAGGTTGCTTAACAACCATACGAGAAGTTGGACGACCGAAGTAAACATCAAGGCTACGCTTGTTGATTACGATCTCACCAGAGCCTGGTTTGATGAAAACACGAGCTGCTGAGCTTTTGCGACGACCAGTGCCGTAGTATTGATTCTCTGCCATTGTCTTAATCCCCAATTAGATGTCTAGTACTTGTGGTTGTTGAGCAACATGGTTGTGCTCAGTACCAGCGTATACTTTAAGCTTACGGTACATCGCGCGGCCTAGAGGACCACGTGGAAGCATACCTTTAACTGCTAGTTCAAGAACCATTTCTGGTTTCTTAGCAATTAGCTTTTCAAAAGTGATAGTCTTAAGACCACCTGGGAACTCAGAGTGACGGTAGTAAACCTTACCCTTAGCTTTGTTACCAGTCACAGCAACTTTCTCAGCGTTAACAACGATGATGTAATCACCAGTGTCTACGTGAGGAGTGTATTCTGCTTTGTGCTTGCCGCGTAGGCGAGAAGCGATTTCACTTGCTAGACGGCCAAGAGTTTTGCCTTCAGCGTCTACAACATACCAGTCGCGTTTTACAGTTTCTGGTTTAGCAACGAAAGTTTTCATGCTAATAATTACCTATTTAAAAAATTTACACTTAAGGAATACTCGCGTATTCCCACTGTCTAAGAGTTACCATTCATCACCCCTTCGAGTGTTGGAAAACTCTTGGCATAACGTGATTTTACTCATCGCTAGAGGCCCGCAGTAACGGTAGGTCGCAGGATTATAGAGAAGAGCGAAGAAAAAATCACCTCTTTTTGAACAAAATCACGATTTTTTTAATTCTCTTTCGTATTCGAGATAATAAGAACTAAATTAAGTGTTCTTTTGCCAAATATTCATGGCTCTGCATTTCAATTAAACGCGACTGACAACGTTTAAACTCAAACTCTAGCTGGCCATTGGTGTACAATTTTTCTAACTCAACTTCCGCTGAAATGATTAATTTCACGTGGCGCTCATAAAACTCATCGACTAACGCAATAAAGCGCCTCGCCGCATCGTCTGACGTCGCCCCCATCTGTAAAACATCCGCTAATAAAACCGTGTGGTAAACCTTAGACAGTTCGATGTAATCATTCTGACTACGAGCTGACTGACAAAGTTGTGCAAAAGTACCATGCAACACCCCATCACTCGCTTCAATGACATCCAATTGGCGATGGTTGACTTCGATCTGCTTGAGCTTCTCTTTATCTTCGCCGACCAACTGCGCGTAATATTTTTCTAGATTGATATTGGCTTGGTTATCTAATGGGTAATGATAGATCTCAGCTTGCTCTAAGGTTCTCAGTCGGTAATCAATACCGCTATCTACATTAAGGATGTGACAGTTTTCTTGAATCAGCTTAATCGCAGGTAAAAAGCGTGCACGCTGTAAGCCATTACGATACAGATCTGCAGGTGGGATATTAGAAGTAGCCACCAAGATAACGTTACGCGCAAAGAGCTCTTGGAACAAAGTCCCTAAGATCATGGCGTCTGTAATGTCTGAAACAAAGAACTCATCGAAACAGATAATATCGGCTTCTTGCTTTAGTTTGTCAGCCACCAGTGGTAATGGATCACTCACATTACCGAGCGCTTTCAGCTCATCATGAACTCGATACATAAAGCGGTGAAAGTGAACTCGCATTTTTTTAGTGGTCGGTAAGGCTTCGTAAAACGTATCCATTAGATAAGTTTTGCCACGACCTACACCACCCCAAAAATAGAGGCCTTTGGGAGGCGTTGGTAACTCGGGCTTTTTACCTAGCAATTTCTGGAATCGCGTAAGTTGAGGAACTGGGGTATTCATGTAATCTTGGAATTGATGAAAGAGTTCATCTAAAGATTTAACTGCTTGCTCTTGTGCTGGATCTCTTTGAAATCCATGTTCTTTTATATCTTGTTCGTATTTTTTAACGGGGTTCATGACGACATTTCCACAATGAAAGCGATATCAGACAGCGAAGAAAAAGGTGCCCAAACAGCACGAGAGATGGTTTGATGCGATGAATAAAGCAACACTAAACTGCTATCCAGCGCACACGCATTTCTCTTTATACTGCGGCTTTCTCATAGTACCATGGAGCCGTATCACGTGTAACTAAGCAGTAACAAACATGTTAAAAAACAATAATAAGGAGCTGTTATGCCTTGGATGTATGCCGTTGCCGGTTTACTAGTCGGAGTTATCTTAGGGGTCGCTATTTCTCGTCTCATGACGCCTGAATACAAAAAACAAAAGAACGTACAAAAAGAATTAGATAGTGCAAAGTTTGCCCTTGAGCAGCAACGACAAGAACTTGCTGACCACTTTGCTAAATCAGCAGAAATGTTAGATACCTTAGGTAAGGACTACACAAAGCTGTATCAACACATGGAAAAAACGAGCTCAGAGCTGATTCCTAATCTGCCAGAGCAAGACAACCCGTTTGTCAAAACAGCCGCTGCCCATTCGGATAAGACGCAAGACAAGCCTTCAACTAAAGAGGCGGCTCTTGAGGAACAACCAAAAGATTACGCTAATGGTGCAACCGGTTTATTTAAAGAACAGAAGAAAGAAATCATTGATGCTCCTGATGTAGTCACAGCAAAAGCATCGTAAACATTTAACACTTCTTGAACTTTACAAAGGTTTTTGAGTCATAACTTTCACTCAGGTCATTTGAAACTTCTCATACTTATTAAACGTATAAGAGGGTTAAGACCTTAACTAGAGAGGAGTTTATGATGAAAAAACCTTTGCTTGCTTTATCAGTACTGACTTTAAGCTTAAGTTCAATCATCACCCCAATTCAAGCAACCGCCGCACTGCCATTAAGTGTGGGTAATGAACAATTACCGAGCCTAGCTCCTATGCTTGAACAAGTGACCCCCGCTGTGGTTAGTATTGCCGTAGAAGGCAAACAAGTACAACGTCAGCAAATCCCTGAACAATTCCAATTCTTTTTCGGCCCAGAGCAAACACGAGAGCGCCCATTCCGCGGATTAGGCTCTGGTGTCATCATTGATGCTATAAAAGGCCATATCGTCACCAACTATCACGTTATAAATGGCGCTGACGATATCAAAGTAAAACTTCATGATGGTCGAGAATACGATGCCGAACTGATCGGTGGCGACCAGATGTCTGATATCGCATTGCTCAAATTAGAGAAAGCCAAAAATCTTACCCAGATAAAAGTCGCCGATTCAGACAAACTCAGAGTCGGCGATTTCAGTGTCGCTATCGGCAATCCATTTGGACTTGGCCAAACCGTGACATCCGGTATCGTTTCAGCGTTAGGCCGTAGCGGCCTCAATCTAGAGAACTTCGAGAACTTCATTCAAACCGATGCCGCGATTAACAGTGGTAACTCTGGAGGCGCATTAGTGAATCTTAACGGTGAACTGATTGGTATCAACACGGCTATCCTGGGCCCTAACGGAGGCAATGTCGGCATCGGCTTTGCAATTCCATCCAATATGATGAAAAACCTGACGGAACAGATCCTCGATTTCGGTGAAGTGAAACGCGGCATGCTCGGTGTGCAAGGTGGAGAAGTCACTTCTGAACTCGCTGAAGCACTCAGCTATGAATCAAGCAAAGGGGCTTTTGTTAGCCAAATTGTCCCTGATAGCGCAGCAGACAAAGCCGGTTTAAAAGCGGGTGACATTATTGTCTCTATTAATGGCAAGCGCATTGATACCTTTAGTGAGCTAAGAGCGAAAGTGGCAACACTAGGCGCAGGCAAGCAGATTGAACTCGGTGTTATCCGCGATGGAAAAAGCAAAAACTTTGATGTAACCCTTGGCGAATCCACCAATAGCAAGACGCAAGCTGAAAAACTCCACGAAGGACTCGCAGGCGCTGAGCTAACCAACACCAACGAGAGTGATGTTGCTACAGGTGTGAAAGTGTCGAGCGTTGCTCAAGGCTCTCCGGCTGAAGCCTATCAGCTTCTAAAAGGTGACATCATCATTGGAGTCAACCGCCAAACCGTTAAGAATCTTGCTGAATTTAGAGAGATACTTGAGAAACAGCCGGGCGTACTAGCGCTAAATATCCAACGTGGCGACCGGACCATCTACCTTGTGATTCGATAACTATTCATCACAATGTTCAAAGGGAGGTGAAGTAGGTTTGATTGAAACTTACTCAGCTTCCCTTTTCTTTAGATGAATCAAAATGCTATGCTTCACTCGTAATTAAGTCGCCCATCCATCGGTGGAGGCTTCACACCTTACTTGTTGAAGAGGGAAACATGCTGTCCTTTCTATTTCGTTCTATTTCCCTTGGACTCGTTTCAGCGGCGCTTATTCTTCTCGTATTTCCGAGCTTAAGGCCAGCGATTGTTGCTGACGTCACTAACCCTAAAGTCGATAATATCGGCTCTCTTCAGATTTCATTTAACCAAGCAGTTCGCCGCGCGGCACCCGCTGTGGTTAATATTTATAGCCGTAAATACGCTGAAAGCGATCGCAACAAGCTGCTGACTCAAGGTTTGGGTTCAGGGGTGATTGTCAGCGAAAAAGGCTACATCATTACCAATTTCCACGTGGTGGCTCAGGCTGACCAAATCGTGGTTGCCTTACAAGACGGACGTGTAGCCGCCGCACAGTTAGTCGGCTCAGATAAACGCACCGATATCGCAATACTTCGAGTCAGTGGTGACAACTTACCAGTGATTCCACTGAACCAAGATTACACAGCCAATGTAGGTGATGTGGTACTGGCTATCGGCAACCCATACAACCTAGGTCAAACGACGACCTTTGGTATTATCTCAGCAACCGGCCGCTCTTCAATCAGTGCAGATGGTCATCAAGCGTTTATTCAAACCGATGCGGCAATCAATGAAGGTAATTCTGGTGGCGCTCTTGTTAACTCACAAGGCGAATTAGTCGGCATTAATACCGCCTCTTTCCAACAAGCAACCGATATGGAAACCTACGGTATTTCGTTTGCTATCCCCTACCCACTTGCCAAAAAAATATCCGCCTTCTTAGAAGGCGGTTTTGCTTTATAACCCCCTAAAAGGGGGCGTCCGCGCTATCAGTTCTTCAATAACTGTAATTGTTGTTCATACTCTATGTCCTGCTTATCTTGGTGTCGTACATATCGCCGAATGACTTCTTCATTCACACCGACCGTATCTACAAAATACCCTCTAGCCCAAAAGTGATTTCCCCATAATTTCTTACGTATATGTGGGAATCTATTGAAAAGTCGAATTGCTGTTCGGCCTTTTAAAACTCCTAACAAACTCGATACTGATAACTTGGGAGGAATAATGACAACAAGATGAACATGATCTGGTTGAACATTTAATTCTAAAACTTCGCAGTCTTTCATATTGCACAAAATATAGATTGAACGATAAAGCTCCTTTCCTACCTTATCTTTCAAAATCTTATATCTGTACTTTGGAGTCCAAACTATATGGTATTTGCAACGCCAATAGACATGTGATGAACTTCTGTAATCGCCCATGTGGTTGTTTCCTCTTACTTGTGGTGAATAAGAGGTTACTTCTAACATGGGCACTTCTTCAGGCTATAGCCTCAAGGAACAATCACCACCGCCCTAGGCGGTGGTTTTGAGGAGCCAATAAAATCATGCAAAAAATCATCGCTGATGGTCGTGTAATTCGTGGTTACATCGGCATTGATGGACAAGATATTAACTCAGTGACATCACGCTTACTGGGCAATAAGAACATCGGTGGTATTGTAGTATTAGGCATTGATCCGAACGGTCCAGCAGCCGATGCAGGCTTTGAAGCACAAGATATTATTGTCAGCATCAACAACACCCAAGTTAATGGCCGCCAAAGCGTTATGGACATTGTTACCGACCTGCGCCCAGGTACGGTGATCGATGTGGGTATTTTACGCCAAGGTAAAAACAAAACTCTGAAAGTGACGATTGCCGAAGATACACGCTTGTAGGTTTAACACTACCGGCGCGATTCAAACCGCCAACGTACACATCTAAAAATACAGATACAAAAAACCCAGCTCTCAGGCTGGGTTTTCTTTTATCTAATCATCTTATCTGATCAAGATAGCAAACGTCTCTATGATTCGCTTGGATCTTCGATATCGATGCGAGTCACGCGTTGCAAACCTCTTGGCAGTAAACCACCACGACGACCACGTTCACCACGGAAGTTCTCAAGATCTGATGGTTTTAAACCCAGTTTACGTTTACCCGCATAGATAGTCAGCGTCGCATTCTCAGGGATAGCCATCAAGTGTGACACAAATTCTTCACGCTCTTTCGCTTTCGCTGAAGGGATGTTGATGATCTTGTTGCCCTTACCTTTGCTAAGCTGCGGCAGGTCTTTAATTGGGAACAACAACATACGACCTTGGTTAGTAATCGCCAAAATCTGGTTGCTTTCAAGGTCAGCAATTGGGCTTGGCAGCATCACTTCTGAAGATTGTGGTAAGTTCACCAACGCTTTACCGCTCTTGTTCTTCGACAGTAGATCACTGCCCTTACAAACAAAGCCATATCCAGCATCAGAACCAACTAACCATAGCTGTTCATTCTCTCCCATCACCACTTGGCGAATCGAAGTACCCGGACTGACGTTCAGGCGGCCTGTAATTGGCTCACCTTGGCTTCGAGCCGACGGTAATGAATGAGACTCAAGGGAGTAGCTTCGGCCATCACTGCCGAGGAACACCGCTTGTTGGTTACTCTTACCCTTAGCGCTCGCTAAGAATTTATCACCTGATTTGTAGTTCAAGCCTTCAGCGTCAACCTCATGTCCTTTAGCATGACGAATCCAACCTTTCTCAGACAACACAACCGTAATTGGTTCGCTTGGTACTAAGTCACGTTCTGTTAGCGCTTTCGCTTCAGCACGCTCAATCAATGGTGAACGACGATCATCGCCGTATTTATCTGCATCGGCTTGGATTTCTTTTTTGATCAGCGTATTCAAGCGACGCTCTGAACCTAGTAGCTTTTCAAGCTTCTCACGCTCAGCTTCAAGCTCTTCTTGCTCAGCTCGAATCTTAAACTCTTCTAACTTAGCTAAGTTACGAAGTTTAATATCAAGAATCGCATTGGCTTGAATTTCAGAAATGTTGAAACGGTTCATTAGGACAGGACATGGTTCGTCTTCTGTTCGAATGATTTCAATCACTTCATCGATATTAAGGTAAGCCGCTAGTAAACCTTCTAAGATGTGCAAACGAGCCAACACTTTATCTAGACGGTATTGCAAACGACGGCGAACCGTTGTGCGACGGAACTCAATCCACTCTTTCAAAATCTGAACTAAGCCTTTCACTTGAGGACGATTGTCTAAACCAATCATGTTCAAGTTAACGCGGAAGTTTTTCTCTAGATCCGTCGAAGCGAATAGGTGACTCATCAATTGGTCACAGTCGATACGGTTCGAGCGAGGAACCACGACGATACGCGTTGGGTTCTCGTGATCAGATTCATCACGCAGATCGTCAACCATTGGCAGCTTTTTAGCTCGCATCTGGTTCGCGATTTGCTCCAATAACTTCGCACCTGACACTTGATGAGGTAAAGCCGTGATAACAATATCAGAGCCTTCTTTGTGCCATACCGCGCGCATCTTGATGCTGCCGCGGCCTGTACGATAGATCTTTTCGATGTCCGACTTCGGCGAAATAATCTCAGCCTCTGTCGGGTAATCAGGACCTTGAATGAAACCCATCACATCTGGAAGTTCAGCTTTCGGCGTATCAATCAAATGAATCGCTGCGTTCGCCACTTCACGGACATTGTGAGGCGGGATGTCAGTCGCCATACCAACCGCAATACCTGTGATGCCGTTAAGCAAGATGTGAGGAAGACGTGCTGGCAACATCTGAGGCTCTTTCATCGTGCCATCAAAGTTTGGTTGCCAATCAACAGTGCCCTGACCTAATTCACCAAGCAGGACTTCAGCAAACTTCGACAGTTTTGCCTCGGTATAACGCATCGCAGCGAATGATTTAGGATCATCCGGTGCACCCCAGTTACCTTGACCGTCCACCAATGGGTAACGGTAAGAGAATGGTTGCGCCATCAATACCATGGCTTCGTAACAAGCAGAGTCGCCGTGTGGGTGGTACTTACCTAGAACGTCACCAACCGTACGAGCTGATTTTTTATATTTCGATGCAGCAGAAAGACCCAACTCAGACATCGCATAGATAATACGACGCTGTACTGGCTTCAAGCCATCACCGATATAAGGCAATGCACGATCCATGATCACGTACATTGAGTAATTTAAATAGGCATCTTCGGTGAACTTGCGCATCGGCAATTGTTCAACGCCATCATATGTAATTTCGTTAGACATCCATTATACCTCGGCCATATCACCGTTAGTCTGTAGCCATGAACGGCGATCATCTGCACGTTTCTTACCAAGCAGCATGTCCATCATCTCGTTGGTTGCGTCGTTGTCATCGATAGTCAACTGAACAAGGCGACGAGTGTTTGGATCCATCGTGGTTTCACGTAACTGAAGTGGGTTCATTTCACCCAGACCTTTGAATCGTTGTACGTTGATCTTGGCTTTTTTCTGCGATAGTCGCTCAAGTACACCATCTTTCTCTGCGTCATCGAGTGCGTAGAACACTTCTTTACCGCAATCGATACGATACAGAGGAGGCATTGCCACATAGATATGACCCGCTTCAACCAATGCATGGAAGTGGCGAGTAAATAGTGCACACAACAGCGTCGCGATATGAAGACCATCCGAGTCCGCATCGGCAAGAATACAGATCTTACCGTAACGTAAACCTGATAAATCATCGTTGTCAGGGTCGATACCGAGAGCAACCGAAATATCATGTACCTCTTGTGAAGCCAGAACTTGGTCGGCAGACACTTCCCATGTGTTGAGAATTTTACCACGCAGTGGCATTACTGCTTGGAACTCACGATCACGAGCTTGTTTAGCAGAACCACCCGCCGAGTCCCCTTCCACGAAGAAGATTTCGGTACGACTTAAATCTTGAACCGAACAATCGGTTAGCTTACCCGGCAGTGCTGGACCCGAAGCGATTTTCTTACGTACAACCTTTTTGCTTGCTCGCATACGACGGTGAGCGTTAGCAATACACGCTTCTGCAAGTAATTCTGCTAGCTGAGGCTTTTCATTCAACCACAAGCTGAACGCATCTTTAACCACACCAGAAACAAACGCAGCGGTTTGACGAGAAGATAAGCGCTCTTTGGTTTGACCCGCAAATTGTGGATCTTGCATCTTCACCGATAGAACGTAAGAACAACGGTCAAAGATGTCATCACCCGTTAGCTTAACGCCACGAGGCAACAAGTTACGGAATTCACAGAACTCACGCATCGCATCAAGCAGACCTTGGCGAAGACCGTTTACGTGCGTACCACCTTGTTTAGTTGGTACTAAGTTCACGTAACTCTCGGTGATCATATCACCGCCTTCTGGCTGCCAGATAATAGCCCAGTTCGCCATTTCTGTTTCAGCAACAAACTCGCCAACGTAAGGCTCTTCAGGCAGTAAGGTATAACCTTTCACACCTTCAGCAAGGTAATCTTTTAGGCCGTCTTCGTAGTACCACTTATGTTCTTCACCGCCCACTTTATCGATGAAAGTGATTTCTAAACCTGGGCAAAGTACTGCTTTCGCGCGCAGGTTATTGATAAGACGTAAGACTGAAAACTTAGAGCTATCGAAGTATTTAGGATCAGGCCAGAAGTGAACAGATGTACCGCTATTGCGGTGACCACAAGTGCCAGTCACAGTGAGTTCAGTCACTGCATGTCCACCTTCTAAGGCAATTTCGTGCACTTGCCCTTCACGGCGAACGGTCACTTCTACACGTTTAGACAATGCGTTTACTACCGAGATACCTACCCCGTGCAAACCACCTGAAAACTTGTAGTTGTTGTTTGAGAATTTACCGCCAGAGTGGAGCTTAGTTAAAATCAGCTCAACACCTGAGATCCCTTTTTCAGGGTGGATATCAACCGGCATACCACGGCCGTCATCGGTAACTTCTAATGATTGGTCAGCATGAAGCACGACTTTAATTTTCTTAGCGTGTCCCGCTAATGCTTCGTCGACCGAGTTATCAATGACTTCTTGGGCAAGGTGGTTCGGCCTTTCTGTCTCTGTATACATACCTGGGCGGTGTCGCACAGGATCGAGACCTTCAAGTACCTCGAGGTCTTTTGCATTATATTGTTCAGTCATAATACGGAGTTTACTCAAAAAGTTTGCGTCAGTTCGCAGGCTCTAGTTTCACTAAAGCAAAATTATTACTATGAACCTTCATAGTAGAGCGAACGAGCGAAGTATTGGGGAATATAGTCTGGAAGCTGAGTAATGATGTCAAGCTAGTTCAAAAACTAAGACATCAAACTATGATATTTCACCATTGATAGATGAAATAACAGGCAAACAAGAGAAAATCACTCTGTTGATGAAACAGGTTAAAGGTTTAGAAATGTGACAATTTGTTGTGGGTAGCGCTCAAAATCAACAAAGCTATGATCACCGCCCTCTTCTACTGTTTGCGTTGCACCTTGGTACTTCTCTACCGCTTGTCGGTAATCCAGAACTTCGTCTTCCGTTTGCTGAAGTAACCAAAAGTCGCTCGGCTTAGCGAGAGCCGGAACCTCTAATGCCTTCAGTTCATCAATGTGTTTTGTTTCCAACACATATCGTTCATCTGTATATGGGTTTACCTGCTCACCTAAATAGTCAGCAAGAAGTTCATACGGCTTCACGGCTGGGTTTACAACCACCGCTTTGAAACCATAGTGACTATTCAGCCATGTTGAAAGGTAGCCCCCCAAAGAGCTACCGACTAATGCGATCTGATATTTATCTTTATATTGCTCGACCAACTGCTGCAAATGAAGAGCAGCTTGTTGAGGGAAGCTCGGCAATTGAGGAGTAACCACTTTAATATCCGTACGGTGCTGAGCACAGTAATCCGCCATCACATTCGCTTTGTGAGAACGTGATGAACTGTTAAAGCCGTGAATATAAAGTAGTAGTGATGGCTTACCGGCTTGCTCATTTGAGTCAGACATTAGTATCCTCCTGCAGCAAAATCAGGTAGGAATTGCCCATGAGGTAAACGGCGAACTTCTGTCGTAACGGTACCATCTTGGTGCAATTCAATCTCTCGCCAGCCTGGAGATAATGTATCAACAGCAAAGTCGTTCGAGTTTGGTTTGAATTGAACACAAGTCGATGGGGTTGCCATGACTTGTACACCATGATGATTGCGATTCATGTCTTGATGAACGTGACCACACAGTACCGCTTTTACATTAGAGTGCTGTTGAACCACATCCCAGAACTGCTCAGCATCTTTCAAGTTGTGTTGGTCAAGCCATGCACTACCCACCAGTAAAGGGTGGTGATGCAAAAGAACCAAGGTATTTCGCTCGGGGAACTCTGAGAGTTTTTGTTCCAGCAGATCAAGTTGTTGATCGCTCAGACGTCCATGCGGCACACCAACCACTTGAGAATCCAGCATAACCATCTGCCAGTTATCTCCTAGCAGAACGTGATCAACACACTGTATTTGTGGCGATGGTAATACACTGCCCATATTAGGCTTGAAATCGTGATTCCCTGGCAACCAATAACATGGTTTCGCCAAAGGCTGAATGCCCGACTCAAACTTTTGGTACGATTCAGCACTGTGGTCCTGCGAAATATCGCCGGTAGCTAAGATCGCTTAATAGTCAAAGTTGTGGCTAACAATGCCATCGACTACAGCACGAAAGCTATCTTGTGTGTTGATGCTTAATAAGCTGCCATTGCTCGGTGCAAATAAATGCGTGTCCGTTAGCTGCACAAGCTTAATACTGCTCTCATCAAATTTTGAAGTGTGTGATAATTCCAAAATAACAAATCCAGATACGTTACTGTTTAGACTTTAAAAGTGTTCTTAAAATAGGCTCAATTAAAAAGGAATTGGCGTACGGCTGATACCAGTTTTTAAACAAAACGTTAACCATTCCCCAAGAAATTTATTCAATTGAAATTTCTCATCCTTTTGCAGAAGCTTAGTGTTGGGATAGTCATATTTCGCTTTGACACGTGAAAAATCCCCGCTAGCGCACACTTCTGCAACTCGAGCGTCGTGATATAGCCTGACAGACATTTTTGGCAAAGGAAACACTGGCATCGCGTCACTCTGACATATATCTATTAATGTGGTGTATTTTGTGACCTCATTCACTGTCAATTGATACACCATATTAACGGCTTGGTAACAGCGAACGTCACCGACCTCATGCCCAACAGGTAACAAAGCGTTAAGTTTGGCATAATTGGTTTCGTAAACTCGCATCAATTCAGCAAGATCAACATGATACGGTTTTTTGACCGCTATATTTGGCATAACGTTAATCTATCCACTCTGACTGTAATTCTTGGTAGTTCAATTGTAGCCACTGCAGCGCAATGATCGTGGCCCCATTTTCAAACACACCCTCTTTTACTAACTGATAAGCCGCCTCGCGACTCATCACTTGCACGCGAATATCTTCACCTTCGTAATCCAATCCGTGTACACCTTTTGCTGTCGTGGCATCAACGCAACCAACAAAGACGTCGAGTCTTTCTGAACAGCCTCCAGATGAAGGGTAATACGAAGTGATCGGTAATACAGATCCGACTTCGACTCCCGCTTCTTCCATTGCTTCACGACGAGCTACATCTTGTGGGGATTCGTCGGTATCAATGATCCCAGCAACAATTTCGTATTGCCACGGGTTCTGATGCTCTAAAGCGCCAACACGGATCTGCTCCACGATCACAACTTCATCACGGACAGGATCGTAAGGTAACAAAGCGGCGGCATGACCACGTTCAAACATTTCACGCTCTATCGGTTGGCTCCAGTCTCCCTCAAACAACCTATGCTTGAATGTGTATTTGACCATTTTGAAAAAACCACGAAACAGCGTCTCTTTTGAGACTATTTCCACATCTTGCGGAGTAAACTCATGTCGTTGATTGTCATACTGTTGCATTTGGTACCTCACTAAGTGATCTTTACAGTTTACTCATTGTCCGAGTTAACTACCAAGGATTAGGTTCAACTTTTTATATAAAATTTATAATTAAAGTTAAGTTTTAAAAAATAAATATTGCACAAGTGGACAGTTAAATGTAAAAAAGTGCAAAGTTTCGAGTAAATTACCACCAAACTGGGTTAAACTCTTTTAAAGAAAATTCCATAAAAGGCAGGAATAGGAAAATGAAAAAACTGCTTCCACTATTTATCAGTGCAGCAATTGGCAGCCTGAGTTCGTCAGCTTTTGCTGATACGCTAGCTGAAGTTTACGACCAAGCAAAACAGAACGATCCACAACTTCTTCGTTCAGCAGCGCAGCGCGATGCCGCTTTTGAAGCAGTAACGTCAAGCCGTAGCTCTTTGTTACCGCAAATCAATTTGACTGCGGGATACAACCTTACTCGTGGTGAGACAGATTTAGATTCATCACCAACGCGAGATAATGATCAAAACGCTCTGACAGCCGGCATTAGCTTTTCTCAAGAACTGTACCAACGCTCTTCTTGGATCACGCTAGATACAGCTGAGAAAACTGCTCGTCAATCTGATTCATCGTACGCGGCAGAGCAACAAGCTTTGATCCTTCGTGTTGCGACAGCTTACTTCGAAGTACTTCGAGCTCAAGATAACCTAGAGTTTGTTCGTGCAGAAAAAGCCGCGGTTGCTCGTCAACTAGAACAAACAAAGCAGCGCTTTGAAGTAGGTCTTTCAGCAATCACCGATGTACATGATGCGCAAGCTCAGTACGATGGCGTATTGGCTGACGAAGTTTTAGCAGAGAACACTCTGATTAATAACTACGAAGGTCTACGTGAGATTACAGGTCAGGAACACTCTAACCTAAGCATCCTAGATACTGATCGTTTCTCAGCAAGCAAATCTTCAGAGTCTGCTACTGCACTGGTTGAACAAGCTGAGCAAAAGAACCTAAGCCTACTTGCTGCGCGTATCTCGCAAGATATAGCTAAAGACAATATTTCCCTACAGAGTTCAGGTCACCTACCATCTCTAACTCTTGATGGCGGATATGACTACACTGATATTGGTTCAAGTGATACTTCTGACGGTACAACAAACAACTTCAATGTTGGCGTTAACTTAAATGTACCTCTATACACCGGTGGTAGCACAACTTCTTTGACTAAACAGGCTGAATACAACTACGTTGCAGCAAGTGAAGATCTAGAAGCCACTTACCGTAGCGTTGTAAAAGACGTACGTGCATTCAACAACAACATCACAGCTTCGATCGGTGCTCTACGCGCTTACGAACAGTCTGTTGTTTCTGCTCAGTCTGCTCTAGAAGCAACAGAAGCAGGTTTTGACGTGGGTACTCGTACTATCGTTGACGTACTAGATTCAACTCGTCGTCTATACGATGCAAACAAAAACCTTTCAGATGCTCGTTACAACTACATCCTAAGTGTTCTTCAGCTTCGTCAAGCGGTTGGTACACTGAGCGAACAAGACATTGTTGATGTAAACGCAGGTCTAAAAGTAGCAAGTAAGTAATTCTTAAATCCTTATTAAAGACTCTAACCTGAGTCTTTAATCAAGTAACTAGATTACAGTTACAAAAATGCCGCTCATTGAGCGGCATTTTTATTAACTATCAAAAGCTAGATTTACAATCTGACTATAAGCTTGAGGCTAAAGGGTTGAAACTAGAAGGCTAAGGGTTAGCCTCGACCACCTTTAATCGCTTTAATGATTTCAGTCGTAGAGCAACCATCTTCAAAGTTAAGTACTTTAACTTCGCCACCAGCCGCAATCACTTCCTCGCCACCAGCGATTTCTTCGGGTTTGTAATCACCACCTTTCACCAAAATGCTTGGCAACACCTCAGAGATCAAACGTTGAGGCGTATCTTCAGAAAACGGAACAACCCAATCAACCGCACCTAAACCAGCCAATACTGCCATACGGCGATCGGTTGGGTTCACAGGACGACCAGGGCCTTTCAAACGTTTCACTGAGTCATCCGTATTAACGGCAACGATCAAACGATCGCCTAACTCAGCCGCATGGTTCATGTAAGAGACATGACCAGCATGCAAGATATCAAAGCAGCCATTAGTCATAACCACTTTCTCGCCTTTCGCACGAGCACGTTTTACCGCTTCAACCAGTGCCGTTTCAGAAATCACACCGTAATCGGTATCTTGGCTACCGTGAATCGCTTCCGCTAACTCAATAGTAGACAGCGTAGATGTACCTAGCTTACCCACTACCACACCAGCAGCAGCGTTCGCTAATGCACACGCTTCATCCAGTGGCTTACCTGCAGCAACAGAAGCCGCCAGTACTGAAATAACGGTATCACCCGCACCTGTAACGTCATACACTTCTTTCGCTTGAGTCGGCAAGTGGAATGGTGCCTGATCTTTACGAAGTAGCGTCATACCATGTTCGCTGCGCGTTACCAACAAAGCTTCAAAGTCATATTTTTCGATTAAGGCGATGCCTTTTTCGATAAGATCTTCTTCTGACTTAACCTTACCAGCCACCAACTCGAACTCAGCCATGTTTGGCGTAAGTAAAGTCGCACCACGGTAACGCTCTAAATCCGCACCTTTCGGGTCGATAAATACCGGAACATTCGCCGCACGTGCTTTTTGGATAAAGCTCTGGACGTGCTCAAGTGCGCCTTTCGCATAATCCGATAGGATGACCGAACGTACATTAGGTAGCGCTTGTTCCATACGAGACAAAACAAGTTCAGGAGCCGTGTTCTCAAATTTGTCTTCAAAATCAAGACGAATCAGCTGTTGACCTCGGCTCATCACGCGCAATTTAGTGATGGTTGGGTAATCGTCCAACTCAACAAAATCACACTTAACATTGAGCGCACCTAAGGTGTTTTTTAACACCTCAGCGGGTTCATCTTTACCCGTTAAACCAACAACATGAGCGTGACCACCAAGAGATGCAATATTCATCGCTACATTGGCTGCACCACCTGGACGCTCTTCGTTATTTTCTACTTTTACAACGGGTACTGGTGCTTCTGGTGAAATACGGCCAGTTGGACCATACCAGTAACGATCAAGCATTACGTCACCGACAATAAGAACACCTGATTGACTGTAGTCAGGTAGAATTGGTTTCATTATTGATCTCCAAAAATCAAATCTGGCCAGAGTCTAGCACACTGATTACAGTGGCTAAACCATAGAAAAATCAGCAAACACCTATCACGATAGGTACTGCAATCAGTAAGCATTAACCAAGGTTAAGCTTCCATCCATTGCTTCCATGCTTGAACAACATGTTCTCTTTCCATTTCAAACTTATCAATCGCCACATCCGCATCGAGGTTGAGTAGATTACGGTGGTGAATTTCATCTCTTAATGTCGTATAGGCATTGGTCAATGCCATACCTTGTTGCTCGTCCATAATATCTTGCGACAACAAGCTTTCAAAGATTCGGACATTGTCGCACCAACGGGTGAGCTTAGGTTTTTCGTTGCTGTATCTCAGCACTAGATATTGAGCCAAGAACTCAATATCAGTAATACCGCCCGCATCTTGTTTCAGCATGAATCGATCGGATTTTTTACCGCCTAAATGACCGCGCATTTTTTCACGCATATCCACAACGGACTTTTTAAGCGTCGCTTCATCACGCGATAAGCACAACACTTCATGACGTGTTTTATTAAACGCAGACGCCAGGAGTTCGTCGCCATAAATCATACGAGCGCGAGTCAAGGCTTGGTGCTCCCACGTCCATGCGTCATTGTGCTGATACTCATCAAACGCATCGGTTGGGCTCACAAGTAAGCCAGATGCGCCTGAAGGTCGTAGGCGTGTATCGACCTCATATAAAATTCCGGAAGCAGTTCTGGTCGAGAAAATATGAATAATGCGCTGTGCCAACCTTAGATAAAATTGGCGTCCATCAATCTCTTTCTTACCATCAGTATAGATGTGTACTGGGCAATCGTGCATGAACACAATATCAAGATCGGAGTTGTAACCCAGCTCCCAGCCACCAACTTTGCCATAACCAACCACCGCAAAACCGCGCCCTTCTCGATCTTTCACATGAGTGGGCTCACCGAACTTAGCCGACACTTGCAGCCATGCTTGATTAATACCCGCCTCAACAATCGCTTCCGCTAAATAGGTCAGGTGATCACTGACCTTCATTACAGGTAAAGCGCCCGCAATATCCGCGGCAGCAATCCTCAGGATACAAGTCTGCTTAAACTGACGCAGACCTTCCATCTGCTGCTCCATATCATCTTCAGGAATGCGAGCAAGATAGTCACGCAACTCTGTTTTGTAGGACTCTAATGGCACAGGATTATAGAGTTGTTGAGGGTCGATAAGTTCATCTAAAAGAATAGGATAACGACCAAGCTGCTCCGAAATCATCGGGCTGGCAGTACATAGACGAACTAACTGAGTCAGAGCCGCGGGGTGTTCATCAAGCAGCTCTAGATACGTGGTTCGAGTCACTATTTTTTGCAGCAGGTGCAATACTCTAGATAAACCAAACTCGGCATCCTTCGCGGTATACAATGCTTGGAATACTTTAGGCATTAAACGATTGAGCACTTCACGTCCGCGTGGACCAAGCGTCTTTTTAGCCAAGTCTGCTTTAAACTGGATAATCGTTTTTGCTGCTTCTGGAGGGCTAGCGATTGCAATATCGTGTTCTAGCACTTGCTCAATCACATCCGGCTTATGGGCCATATCCCACAGCTCACTAAAGTGACTCGCAATTGGGTTTGCATCTTCTTCATCAACCCCAATCAAATCTTCAAATACCGTGTGCACGTTCGCCATGTGCGCACGAGTCGCATCAATCAAACCACCCCAATCGGCAAACTGCATTGCTATCGCGAGCTTTAGCTGCTCTTGCTCATTGTCAGGTAAGGTTTGAGTCTGCTTGTCACCCATCGCTTGCAACAGGTTCTCAAGGCGACGCAGAAACAGGTAGGCATCACGCAAGTGGCCGACCTCTTCACTCTCAAGCAAATTCAGATCGTCAATCGCACTTAGCGTTTCAAGTAGACCTCGCCCGCGAAGGCTCGGTTCACGTCCCCCACGAATCAATTGGAAGACTTGAGCAATAAACTCCACTTCACGGATACCACCAGAACCAAGCTTGATGTTATTCGATAAGCCACGCCGACGAACCTCACTGCCAATCATCGACTTCATGCGTCTTAACGATTGAATAGCACTGAAGTCGATGTAACGACGGAACACGAATGGACGTAGCATTTGGCGAAGTTCTTGGTACTGAGGATACATTTCACAGCCCATGACTCGCGCCTTAACCATCGCGTAGCGTTCCCAGTCACGGCCTTGCTCTTGGTAATAGTCTTCCAGCGCAGCGTAGCTCATGACTAATGGTCCACTCTCACCGAATGGACGTAGGCGCATGTCAACGCGATAACAGAACCCATCAAAGGTTTGTTGATCGAGCGCCTTGATAATGCGCTGCCCTAGGCGAGTGAAAAACTGGGCGTTGGCGATACTTCGTCGCGCGCCTTGTGTTTCACCATTTTCAGGGTAAGTAAAAATTAGGTCGATATCCGAAGAAAAATTAAGTTCTCCGCCACCTAACTTGCCCATACCAATGATCAACATAGGCTGCGCTTCACCTTGTTGATTGCAAGGAGTGCCCCACTCTTTACAGCAAATGTCGTATTGCCACTGGTAGGTCTCGAAGATCATCGCCTCAGCCAACATAGATAAATGGCTTAAGCTCTGCTCAAGTTGCCAAGAGCCCATAAAGTCGCGCCAAGCAATGTAGGTCATTTCTCGGTTGCGGAATTGGCGCAGCACTCGTTGGCCACTCATTTCATCAGCACAACCAGAAAGTAACTCGGCTAATCGCTCACGATACCCTTGAGCACGTTCATCGCACTTAAGCATGTCCGGTAAAGCGCTAGATAAAACCGAATCACGCTGCAGGCATTCACCAATGAAGCCGCTCAGACCTAATACATACTTAAGATCGTCAACAAGTGGCTCAGGCCACGCATTAATGGCTTCACTCTGATGTTCTAGTAAATGCTCAAAAGCAGACTGCGAATGAGTGACGAGCTGAGGAGGCAATGGCATGTTTCTTCCTTGTGTAAGCTATGCGACGAACGTTCGGGGTATCGGTTCTAGTCTTCAATAGTGAGTTTTAAAACTAAAGATCAGTTATACCAAAGTTACGCCAATAAAAAACGCCCACATTAGCAATGTGGGCGTTTTATCTGTGAACTTATTGAGTTAGGCCGATGTCTCTATGAATAAGTCTTTGGGAATAAGACAAGGGCCAAGGATTAAACCTTAAACTGCTTAATCTTACCGTCGAGTTCTTGCGCGTTGCTTTCCATAAGCTGAGAAGTCTCAAGAAGCTCACCAACCACCACGACAGACGCTTCGACAAGCTCACGAACATTGGTCAGGTTGACGCTCATCTCTTCAGCTACACTGCTCTGTTGACCTGCTGCTGTTGCGATCTGGAAGTTCATGTCATTGATTTGGTTTACTTGGCTTACGATACCGTCAAGCTCAGAACCGGCATTCGTCACAAGATCGACACCTTCAGCCGCTTCCACAACACTCTTTTCCATCAGCTCTACCGCAGAGTTAGCGCTGCTTTGTAGGTGGCTGATCATATCTTGAATCTCGACTGTCGCTTGTTGAGTGCGCTGTGCAAGGTTACGAACCTCATCGGCCACCACGGCAAAACCACGACCCGCTTCACCCGCACGCGCCGCTTCAATCGCTGCGTTCAATGCCAGTAAATTTGTTTGTTCTGAAATGCCTTGAATCGTACCAACAACGCTGCCGATTGAATCAACGCGCTCTTCGACTTGGTTTACCGCTGCTGCAGAGGCTGCGATGTCGGAAGACAACTCGCTCATCTTAGAAACAGATCCTTGAACAAACTTCTGCCCCGTCAATGCTTGGCCTGATGCTTGTTCAGTCAATGAAGACGCACTTTGTGCATGCTCAGCGACAGTTTGTACGGTAGAGGTCATTTCACTCATTGCTGTCGCTAACTGATCGATCTCATTGAACTCTTCTTGAGCCGAGTCTTTGGTTTCTGACATGCTGATGGTCATCACTTCCGTCAGAGCAAACAGCTCATCTGAAGAGGCAACCTGAGTTTTGATCATGTCATTCAACTGGACTCGAGTTTTTTCGAGTTCTCGTGCCACGTCGCCGTATTCATCTTTACAATCCATATGAATTGGCACTGACAGATTCTTGTCTGCCATGGTTTTGATTGCATCATTTAGGTATTGAGTTTGGCGCAACATAACGCGCGCCGCGGCTAATAGAAGAACCACAAACACAATGATCATTAAGGCTGTTTGCCAAGCCACTTGAACTAGGTAAGTCTCGTAATGCTGCTGTGCAACTTGAGCATTGTTCGTTACTGCAAGTAATGAATCGTAAAACGTGCTCGCGTCCCATAGCTGCTTCGAAATGATCAGAATCGTGCTGAATATCATCAACATGATCATTTTTGGAACGAGACGAACGTCAGAGATTACCCTTTCCCACGGCTTGAATGACAGTTTAGTCATTGTCAGTTCTCCATTAACTCTTATATATTGATGGCTTCTATATCCGCGAGATGGCTATGTCAGTCAAAGTTCGCGATTTATTTTGAGCCTCGTATGAATGTTAAATAGTATCAAAGACACAACCAAGCCGATGAGCTTATTATCACTGATTCTCTCTTTCTTAGCGCTATTTGTGATCTCAGGCTTATTGTTTGCACCGATTGATAAAGAATCGAAACAAGTCCTTATCGGCCTCGATTTTATAATCTGTAGTGTTTTTCTTTTTCAGCTCACGATTGATCTATTCAGATCACAAAACAAGAAAGAATACCTAAAAGTACACTGGATCGATTTCTTAGCAAGTATCCCGATGGTCGAGCCGCTCCGTTTCGCTCGCATTTTTCAGATCTTGCGTGTGATTCTGGTTTTGCGCTCGGGTAAACGCGTTTTCAGAGAGCTATTTCGCAATCGAAAAGAGACCACTCTCGCTTCGATCATTCTGCTTCTGGTCATTCTCTTAACCATAGGTGCAGGAACAATACTTCTGATAGAGCACAAAGACCCTAATGCCAACATTACCACTGGCCAAGATGCTTTATGGTGGGCTTTCGTTACCATCAGTACTGTGGGATATGGCGACCACTACCCAGTGACAAGCTCAGGGAAATTAGTAGCGTCTTTGGTTATTATTTGCGGCGTGGGTGTGTTTGGTATGATTTCAGGCTTGATTACTTCTTTGATCACCTCTCCCACTCATCATGAGAATCAACGGGCTGAAAACAAAGAGAAGCATCTTGAAAAGATCATAGAGCAACAACAAAAGATCCTCGAACGACTAGAGAAGCTTGAGCAACAAACAAAAAAATAGGGCCGAGGCCCTATTTAGAAATTCATACTTATTTTGATACAGATGTTGAGTTTAGTCTTGCCAGTATGGCTCAACTTCGACACTGATTTGGCGCGTCTGCTCCATCGCATGCAGGATAGACACCTCTTGACGAGCCAACCAACGCTCTAGCTGAACCTTCTCATCGCCTTCTAATTTCTCGGTTAACGGCTCTAATGTCTTAAGTGCTAGTAGGTCATCAATGCCTTGCACCATATCGGCCCATGGCAAGCGGAAGCTGTTTCGCTCAACGTCATCATATAAACTCGCGAAACCAACGCCAGAATATAGATTTCGCATCAAGCGGTATTGCTGCTCAATATAGGCTTGGCTGGTCATCACTCGCTCTGGCGGGAAGGCTTCCATCAAGTCTGCCCATGTGCGATCGAGTTGCTGCACAGAAAACCATTCGATACCACGCCCCATTTGCTCACGCGCTTTCTCATCTAAGAAAGGTTGCCAGCCACGAGACAAGATCCAACGGCTCAGATCTAACAATAAACCTGTATAACGAGCAGAGCTAAGCAAAGTCAGCAATTCTTCGCGATCTGGCAGTTGCTCTTGCATCTCTTTGAGTTCAGCGACTAAGAACTTACGCGCATCGAGCTTACGCAGCACGTGGCCTTTATCTTCGAGCAAATCTTCGAAGTGGTCATAGCTTTTCAGCCAGTCGAGCTCTTGCTCAAGCCACTTCAACTCTTGACGTAAAATAGCACTCGCGCGCCTTGGCACGATTCCACCATAAATAGTGAAGGTTTGACGGATAAAACTCAGCGAGTGACTGATCTCATGCAGCGCTTCAATTGATTGGCGCTCGGTGAAAATCTGTTCGTGATAATGCCAATGAGCGAGAGCATGCTCTAAAGATTGAATGAAACACGATTCAACCGTATCACTTTTGTCAGTATCAACTAATGTCAAAGGAGTGACTTCATCTCCTTGATAACCTTGAGCAAGACGATAACCCTTAGCCGCTTTGCTAAGATTGCCTAAACGCATGCCGCCTTGCTCGCAGAATTGACGAGATAATGTAAACAGAGCATCGGTTTGACCTGATTTGAGCTCTAATTCAACTTCGCAAATGGGTTCTTGTAGGCCACCAGACTCAACAAAACCTTGATCGAATGCGACCTCGACTTGACTGCCATCAGGCATACCAATCAACCACTGCTCACGTGTGAAGTTGGTAGAAAATAGAGGAGTCAGCTCGGCTTGCAGCGTTTCGATGTCCTTACCTGCAGGCCAAATATCCTCAGGATGTAAGGATAACTTAGGCTCGTTGCTGTCGTGTTCTGCGTTGTATTCTGGTCTTTGATGCAGGCCAGCAACCACACGACCTGCGGTCTTAACGGTTTGTACAAACACGTCATCAAAACGTCGAATGCGCAAGCCTGTATCGTGCTTGCGTAGCCAGTTGTCAGGGGTGTCAAAGTAGATGTTACCTAGCTCACGACAACTGTGCTGAAGTACTTTAGTTTCAGCAATTTTATTGCGTAAAGTCTCTGAAAAATCAGGAGAAACAAAAAACTTCAGTTCTATCTCGGTTTCCATAGTTATACCTTTCTGTGAAGATAGGGACAGGATATTGCCAATTTGAAAAGTCAGCAAGTCAGAAATATCGCCCTTATGATGATCTAAAACAGTTTTAATGAGACATTGATTAGGTTAACATGCGCGACTTTGTAGCCATCGCTTAACATTTCACCATGAATATGGTGTATGTTGTTTTAAGGTTATTATTTATTAGGTTGGATGACCATGCCAGTAAATACAATTATGGGGTTATTTGCAAAGTCCCCAATTAAACCTTTGCAGCGTCACGTAGTATGCGTGAACGAATGTTGTTCTCACCTAGTTAATTTCTTTGAAGTTTCTTCAAAGGGTGACTGGGAGAAAGCTTCTGAAATTCGAGCTCAGATTTCTCACCTTGAGAAAGAAGCTGACGTACTAAAACGTGAAATTCGCCTTAAACTTCCTCGCGGTTTGTTTATGCCAGTTGATCGCACCGATATGTTGGAGCTTTTAACTCAACAAGACAAACTAGCAAACCTAGCGAAAGACATTGCTGGCCGTGTATATGGTCGTCAACTTGTCATTCCTGCTCCAATGCAACAGAACTTCATCGCTTACGTTAAACGTTGTCTAGATGCAGCGAACCAAGCACAAAACGTAATCAATGAATTAGACGAATTGCTTGAAACGGGCTTTAAAGGCCGTGAAGTAACACTCGTTGCTGAAATGATTCATCAATTAGATGTAATTGAAGATGACACGGACGCGATGCAGATCGAACTACGCCAACAACTTATGGCGATAGAGAAAGATCTGAATCCAGTTGACATCATGTTCTTGTACAAGATTCTTGAATGGGTTGGTGGTATTGCAGATCAAGCACAGCGTGTTGGCGCTCGTCTTGAAGTAATGCTTTCTCGATCTTAAATCATACGCTAACTATATAACGAAGAGCATTTTTTAACCAAACCACTTATGCGCTGAGTATTCCTCTCGCTGAGCGGTTTTTTGCGTCTAAATTTGTTCCGCTTGTTATCAAACAACTAGGTATTACGATGGATATCCTTGCTAACTACGGCACTGTCCTGATTATTGTTGCAGCAGCTTTCGGTTTCTTGATGGCTATTGGTATTGGTGCAAATGACGTTGCGAATGCAATGGGCACTTCAGTAGGCTCTAAAGCTCTAACCGTTAAACAAGCGATCATTATCGCAATGATCTTTGAATTCGCAGGTGCTTATCTTGCGGGCGGCGAAGTAACAGACACGATCCGTAAAGGTGTTATCGAAACGTCTCTATTCGCTCATCAACCTGACGTACTTGTGTACGGCATGATGTCTGCACTACTAGCTGCTGGTACATGGTTGCTTCTAGCATCATACATGGGCTGGCCAGTATCAACGACTCACTCAATCATCGGTGCAATCATCGGTTTCGCTTGTGTGTCTGTAGGTACAGAAGCCGTAGACTGGAACAGCGTTCAAGGTATTGTGGGTAGTTGGATTGTCACACCGTTGATTTCCGGCATCTTCGCCTATCTCATTTTTGTAAGTGCCCAACGACTGATATTCGATACAGAAAATCCGTTGTTTAACGCTAAGCGTTTTGTGCCTGTGTACATGTTCATTACGACAATGGTCATTGCACTGGTAACGATCAAGAAAGGTCTTAAGCACGTTGGTCTTCACCTAAGCGGTACTGAAGCATGGTTATGGGCAGCAGGTGTTTCTGCGCTAGTCATGATTGGCGGTTACTTATACATTCAAAAGAAATTTGCTAATCGCGAAGAAGACCATGGCTTTGCAGGCGTTGAAGGTATCTTCAGCGTACTTATGGTTATCACAGCTTGTGCAATGGCATTCGCACACGGTTCAAACGACGTAGCTAACGCGATTGGTCCACTGTCTGCTGTTGTTTCAACGGTTGAGCACATGGGTGAAATCTCAGGTAAGAGCACTATCGCATGGTGGATTCTTCCACTAGGTGGTATTGGTATCGTTGTTGGTCTTGCTACCATGGGTCATAAAGTAATGGCGACTGTGGGTACTGGTATTACAGAACTAACACCTAGCCGTGGTTTCGCAGCTCAGCTTGCAACTGCGTGTACTGTTGTTCTTGCTTCTGGTACTGGCCTTCCAATCTCAACCACACAAACATTGGTTGGTGCGGTATTGGGTGTAGGCTTTGCTCGTGGTATCGCAGCTCTGAACCTAGGCGCTGACGGATCCCCTCATAATTTCCCTAGTCCTGCGTTGTGTGTGAGCCTTTGATATTCGAACATTCCCCATTGATATTGGGATTCATTAATTTGATATCGCCGATGATTTCGTACCTCTCTCCCTAGACGAGGTATGGATAGAACTCGGCGGTGTTTAATGCTGTTGGCTTGGAAGTCAAAATGCCATTTGGCTTGTACTGCAATTAGGCCATTCCACCACATCAAGATTTCAGCGAGCAACGCAATAAGAAGCAGGATATCTAATCGCTTAGTACAGCGAGTTCTGTTGTGACGAAGTGCGATCCCATAGGCGGTACTCTTTAGATCGCGGAAGGCTTCTTCTATCTGCATACGCTTGGCGTACAGATTGGTAATTTGTACTTCATTTAAGATATGTCGAGGGACATTAGTCGCGAGTAGCCACGGCTCCTTTGCACTGCGTTGATAGAGATGTGTAGCGGAGTGTTTTTGGCTGGTTCTACTATGGCGCTGGGCTTTTCGGCCTTTTTCTAATCCCTTATAAACATAGGCTTCACAAGATATCGGTGATCTCTTTGCTAATAAGCAGTTGCCAAGATATTTGGGTTTATGGACAGCGTTTGGATAAAAGGTTTTATTTGAGACCCAAGGTTTTTGAGGTTGTTTGATTGATACTTCACCTCGGACACGACCTAACCAAAACCAACCTTTCTCCTGAACTTGGCGGAACCAAGTATTTCTAAAACCCGCATCAGAAACGATGATCGGACTGATTTTATTCGGCAAAATACTCTGCAATTTATCGAGGAATGTTTGGTGACTTTTCGGTGAATTGTATTGGCCATACTCAAAAACTTGTTCAAAGATTGTGACGGCTCGACCATCAAGTGCAACGGATGCTCTTAACGTCATATAACGAAGTTGTTCACGAACATCAGACCAATCCACAAGGATCACAGGGCATGGGTTAGCGCCCGTTATTAAGTAGGCATGCCATTTATAAATAAGGTCTTTTTCACGATGTAGTTGGCGATTTCCAAGCAGTCTATCAACGCGTTTGATCGCATGTTTTACCGTGGTATTAGTTTCTAGTTTGCGACCTAGTTTAGTCAGCGTTAAGTCTGAGCCGTCAAGTACACTTTTTGTAGCAAGTATCAGAGAACTAACGCGTTTTTTGTGAATGGAGGGGCATTGGTTTTGTATGGTTTGTTGTAGAATCTGAATGTCGCGCATTATTAACCCACTTGTTCGAAATGTGTGTTCAGCGATATTCATTAGATCAAAGACGGCGATGCACGTCTACCTCATTGTTTTTAAGCCTGATTATGAGGGGATTCGCAAGACCTAGGCGTTGTGCGTAACATCGTTGCTTCTTGGATTGTAACGCTACCTGCTGGTGCACTACTTGCAGTTGTGTTCTTCTACGCAATTCAGGCTATGTTTACAATGTAATAGCCTTGACGTTAGTAAATATTAGCGTCAGAAAACGGTGAGCTTCGGTAACGATATGTAAATACCATGTCATTATTGACTCAAACGCACAGAAAGGGAGGCTTTGCCTCCCTTCTTTGTTGCACCGCATAAAGAAACTAAATATTATTTGCTCATTGAGGCTGACTCATACGCCTACCCAATTTGAATCGTTAAGGGATTTACTGTGAAAAAACTGATTAGCTTAGTTTTGCTCGCAATGCTTGCGGCTCCAGCTGCCTTTGCACAAGACCGTTATATTGCTGACAAACTATTTACTTATATGCATTCTGGCCCAAACAACACATTCCGTATTATCGGTAGTGTTGATGCTGGTGAAAAGATTACTTACCTACAAACTAACAAGAGCACGGGTTACACCCAGGTTCAAGACAACCGCGGCCGTAAAGGCTGGGTAGAAAGTAAGTTTGTAAGCACTCAAGAAAGCATGGCTCTGCGTATGCCTAAGCTAGAGAAAGAACTGACTGACGTAAAAGGCAAGCTTGCAAATGCTCGCCAAAGTGCAGACAGCGAGAAAGCTGGCCTAGCGAGCTCTCTAGACTCTCGTAACAAGCAAATTGCTGAACTTGAGCAAAACTACAGCGAGATTAGCCAGCAGCTAACGAGCTCTCAAACAGAGAATCGTGAGCTACGCGCTAAGCTAGACACACAAAAAGATGATCTATTGCTGAAGTACTTCATGTACGGTGGCGGTGTTGCTGGTATTGGTCTACTTCTTGGACTTATCCTGCCACACATTATGCCTCGTCGCAGAAAGTCACCAAACGGCTGGTCGTAAGCTGATCGTTTTATCTGCTTAGCCTACCTTGCGTTAAACAGAATAAATTCAGTATCGAATATCAAAAAGGAGCATCGAGGTGCTCCTTTTTATTTGTCTTGGTTTTATATTCAAGTCACGGCGCTAATCCCTATTAATTAGCCTTTCCACTCGTATAGAGCCGGGATTTCTATCTTCTGATGATTAAACTCAATGATCACCGATTGTGGTTTAATCTCTAACAACTGAATGTCTTGTCCAATCCAATCTCCCTGCGCCACCTCATGACCGTTCACTTTGACCCAACGTTTTGTTTCACTACTCGAGTACATATGAGTTTGTAAATCTAGCTTTGGCAGAACTCCAGACAAACTACTGCCATGAGACTCTAATTCGATGACCGGAGATTCCATGCTTTCAGCGGGGCGAGAATCCATTGGCTCAGGTGCGCTTTGTTGGTCACCCATAATAGATTCAAGCTTCAATGCTAAATCAGGTGGTAACTCACTGAGGTCTAGCCCTTGCAGTAAATCACTGTCCGATTGCAACTCATTACTGCGCTCAGGTGAGTTTGACTGTGGCGATGAAGGTTCGAAGCTCTCTGTACTTGGCTCAGAATTTAACTCTGGATTTGGCTCAGAAACATCAGTTCGTGCAAACATGACGTTCGAGTCATTCATATCAGCGGCATTGCTGATATTCACTTGGGCATACACCTCTTTGCGCGGCAATACTTTTAATTCGTTATGTGTGGGTGCTGTACGAATCAAAAATGGCGACTCATCTTGCGTAACTGCCACTGTTTCATTCGTTACTGACGCCTTTGAAGCGGTCGCTTTATCTTCAGACTTAAGAGGCATTGTCTCCGTCGACTGGCTGAGCGCTTGAGCAGAAGAAGTATAAGACTGATAAGCCAGCGTCCCACCGACCAACAAAGAAGGGACTAATAGTAAAAGAAGCCCCATAGCGAGCGATGAACCTTTCTTTTTACTGATCGCCACAGCAGAATTTGGGACATGATGGCTTTGGTAGCCTCTAAGCTCGGATTGTTTGAGCTCTTGCATAATGCGCGACATTAGCTGGCTCCTCCATCGAGTGACATCAACTTAGGTGAATCCAGTTGAGCCAACCTTTGCAATCTTGCCAATGTACGTTTGCCCGCAATACCGTCCACAGACATCCCCTGCCAAGTTTGAAAGGCTTCGACTTTCATTTTTAATTCATTATCAAACACATCATTTCCTGAAACGACTTCACCTAACACTTCAGACAACAGTAAATCCAATAATGTTACGGCTTCGCCTTGATAACCCTCTTTTAGGGTTTCTCTCAGTGGTTGTTTCCAAATAGCGACATAATCGCCTTGCCACACTTGTTCTAACGAGCGTTTAGGCAACACCAACAACTTATCGTTAATGAGTAATTCAACCGAGTCAGCAGACTCTCCATAAAGCACAGCGAATACAGGCTCTTGATCGAGTTCAAGGTTGAGAACCACAGGTACCCCAAGCTCCAACAGATCAGCTAGGTTGGTCTGTTGTTGCTCACACACGAACACGCTTTGAGGTTCACTTAAACACAAACCATCACGCAAAGAAGACTGATACCCCCATAAGGTATAAAGATCTTTAATCGCAAGAGAACGGTTAGTCCCTTGCATTAAATGCTGTTGAATATCTTGTGGTAGTGCAAACTTTGAAGGCTTCGGCTCTGCCGCTAACTTAGCCGTATCTGCCACCAATGAGCGCTGTGCATGTGCCAGCACTTCAGTTTTAGCTTCGCTTGAAGTGTTAGCTGATATCCATGAATCTATGTATGACGGGGCGAAATTAAAAGTAGTAAAGGCTAAGCCAATGCTTAACGTCGCTAAACCAGCATATTTGAGTAGCTTTGGTGCCACGGTAACTGCGTGCTGTTTTTCAACATGATATACATCGGCCTGAAAGGCCATGATCTGCTGGCACGCTCGGTTGACCGTTTCATTGGAGGGCGCTTGCTCACCATCATGAAAAGCGAGCTGTAGAGCCTTATCACACACCAAATTGATAAGTCTCGGAATGCCATGAGTATATTGGGCAATCAGCTTGATAGAACGATTCGAAAACAACATCTGCTCGCCACCCGCCGTTTCCAAGCGAAACGCGATGTACTTGCCAGTCTCTTCAGTATTAAGAGGCAGTAAGTGATAACGACCTGTAATGCGCTGCGCTAGCTGGCGCAATTGTGTTGTTTGTAGATGCTGTTGTAATTCCGGCTGACCAACCAACAGCACTTTTAACAACTTACGACTGTCTGTTTCTAGATTGGTTAGAAGGCGTAGCTGCTCCAATACGTCAGCTGCAAGGTGTTGTGCCTCATCGATCACCAATAAGGTTTGAATACCTTCTGCATGGCTATCCAACAAAAAATAATGAATCGCTTGGCTGAGCTGTTTGAGCGATGCTTGTTCAGGGTATTCCACCTCAAACTCATCACAAATAGCTTCTAGTAAATCCGTATTGGAAAACGTAGGGTTGAGTATAAGGCCAGCTTGAGTCTGATTATCGAGTGATGACAACATCGCTTTGGCGACCGTTGTTTTTCCTGTACCTACTTCACCAGTAAGCATCGCAAAGCCCCCACCCTCGCCTAAACCGGCTTGTAGGTTCTGCATCGCTTCTTGATGACGCTGACTCAAAAACAAATAGCGAGAATTTGGTACAATCGAAAATGGCATCTCAACGAAGCCAAAATATTCCTTATACATGTGCTGCCCTATAATTACGATTAATGGAAAGTACCATTGCTCGCAGTAAAGTCCAGCAGTGATAAAACATTTCGAGGTGATAAGTTGCAAATATACGATAGCCTACCAAAAGACAATGGGCTACAGCGCTATCTAGTCGGTGGAGCGGTACGCGATAAGCTACTCAATATTGATAGTTATGATAGAGATTGGGTCGTGGTAGGAAGTACCCCTCAAGAAATGGAAAGCCTTGGCTTTACTGCTGTCGGGAAAGATTTCCCTGTATTCTTACACCCAAAAACCAAAGAAGAGCACGCACTGGCTCGTACTGAGAGAAAATCAGGTTCAGGTTACACAGGTTTCGAATGTTACTTTGCACCAGATGTGAGTTTGGAAGAAGATCTGATGCGTCGAGATCTAACGATCAACGCCATCGCTCAAGATGACAAAGGCCAGCTTTACGATCCTTACCATGGCCAGCAAGATCTTGATGACCGCATTCTAAGACACGTCTCGGCCGCTTTTGTTGAAGATCCACTGCGTGTGCTGCGTGTGGCTCGCTTCGCCGCCAAGCTTCACCACCTTAACTTCACGGTTGCATCTGAAACCATGGTGATGATGAGTGAGATAGTGCAATCCGGTGAACTGGCACACCTCACTGCTGAACGAGTTTGGCAGGAGTGGCATAAATCTCTTAGTACTCCGCACCCTGAAGTGTTCCTTTCTGTACTGAAAGAGTGCGGTGCATTGGCTGTTGTGTTACCTGAAATTAACGCGCTGTTTGGCGTCCCTCAACCTGAAAAATGGCACCCTGAGATCGACACGGGTATTCACACTCTGATGGTTGCTCAGCAAGCTGCGCGATTAAGCTCATCATTACCAGTGCGTTTTGCAGCTCAAGTACATGATTTAGGTAAAGGCGTCACGCCAGAAAGTGAGTGGCCAAGCCACAAGATGCATTGCCATACAGGCTTAAAAATCATTAAGAAGCTGTGTGAAAGAGTCAGAGTGCCCAATGAATTCAAAGACCTTGCGTTGTTAGTGTGTGAGCAGCATTCTAATATCCATCGTGCAGGCGAGCTAAAGCCAACCACCTTTCTCAAGGTTCTCAACAAGTTCGATGTATGGCGTAAGCCAGATAGACTCGACGATATACTGCTTTGCTGCCAAGCCGATCATGCTGGCCGTAAAGGGTTAGAAGATCAGCCTTACCCTCAGAAAGCGCGTTTTGAAGTGGCTTACCAAGCAGCGCTTCAAGTCGAAGTGAAATCGATTATTGCTGATGGTTTTCAAGGTAAAGATATTCGAGAAGAGCAAGAGAAGCGCAGAGCTGCCGCAATTGAGAGCGCCCTATTAGAACTCGCAGATAATTAATCGCCAAAGCGCTGATTCTCCGGTATTAAAAAACCCGCTACTAGGCGGGTTTTTCCGTTTCAATCTGTAGGACGAAACATTTGTCTACGTAAGTCTAGTGCTACTGCATCATCAAGAAAGCAAATAGACCAAAACCTAGAATCAGGCGGTAGATAACAAACGGTGTCATGCCCATACGTGAGATAAGCTTCAAGAAGAAGTGAATACAGATATAAGCACTGATGAAAGAAACCACGATACCCGTTAGCAAAGTGCCAACATGAACAGGATCACCACTGGTCACTAACTTCAGGCCTAAGTATCCACCAGCCAAAGTGATGATAGGAATAGACATCAAGAAAGAGAATCGAGCCGCCGCTTCACGCGTGAAACCTAGGTAAAGCGCTGCGGTAATGGTTGCGCCAGAACGAGACGTGCCCGGGATGATCGCCATTGCTTGAGCAAGACCAATAAACAGCGCCTTTTTCCAACCCGCTTGGTATTCGTCATCACGTAGGCTTGAGTTCTTATCCACCCACCATAACAACAGACCAAAAATAATCGTTGTCGTAGCAATTACCCACGCACTGCGCAAATAAAGCTCAACAATATCTTTCATCAACAAACCAAAGATACACGCTGGAATCGTCGCGAGAATGATCATCCACGCGAGCTTCGCTTCTTTACTGCGATCACCTTTAAACACGGAACCAAAGAATGCGCTCAAAAGAGAGACCACTTCTTTGCGGAAATAGATAACTACTGCGGCCAGAGTACCAACGTGGACAGCCACATCAAAGGCCAAGCCTTGATCTTCCCAACCTAATACAGCAGAAGGAAGGATTAAATGTGCAGAACTGGAAATAGGTAAAAACTCAGTAAAGCCTTGCACCAACGCCAACATAAACGCTTCAAAATAACTCATTACTTACCTTAAAAATTATAGTTTTATATCTACGACAGAGAGCGAGTCTAATTGCTGCATCTTCTGCCATATTTCACTGACGGTTCTTCCATCTTGCGGGATCACTCTCGCAGGACAGAGATCATAAAGCGGTTGTGTTACAAAAGGATATTTATAGATATCACTGCGTGGCAATTCTGGTTCGCTTTCAGAAACCACGTCTCCAAACAGCACAATATCAAGATCGAGCTTTCGATCTTGAAGTTTATGAGCATCTTGAGAGCGACCCCATTTAAACTCAATTTTACGAAGTTGCTGTGAAAATTCAGTCAATGAGAGTGATGTGTCGAGCTCTATCACAAAGTTATAAAACGAATGGCTTTCAAACCCTACAGGCTCACAATGATAGATCTTAGAGCATTTAAGGTCAGTCCCTAACGATTGAAGCTCTGTCCATGCCACCCTTGCATGCTTGTCGCGGTCTATGTTCGTGCCAACACCAACATAGGCTATTGTCATGCTTGACCTCGTTCGATGATCACGCCGACTGCTTTTGCTTGTGGCACTGCGCCAGGCTTCGCTAAACGGATTTTAATCCAAGGCACGGAGAACTGAGTCATGATTAGTTCAGCGACTTCTTCTGCCACACGCTCAACCAATAGGAATCGGCCATTCGCAATGTGGTCAAGTACGGCAGTGCTGACTGTCGAGTAATCCAAAGCATCGACAACATCATCACTCTTACCGGCTGGGCGGTTGTCATGAGCCATTTCAATATCAAGCACAAGTTTTTGTTTGATCTCTTGTTCCCAATCGTAAACACCGATCGTTGTAATTACTTCTAGCTGTTCAATGATAACTTTATCCAGTGCCATGACTTGTCCTTTTAGAGGTCGGATACCCATATTGGGGAAAAAAACGTATTATTTGCGTAATTCCGGATATGATATCAATAACTCTGGGATTGAGCATTATTTTCCCATCGTTAGGCTTATAACCGTTAAGGACAGACATGACCCCTTTGGCTCTCATCATGATCATTGCTGCCTATTTGCTAGGTTCAATCTCGAGTGCGGTCTTGATATGCCGAGTTTTAAGACTCCCTGATCCCCGAACGGTAGGTTCTAACAACCCTGGAGCAACCAATGTTCTGCGTGTTGGCGGTAAAGGCGCAGCTGCTGCCGTCCTTTTGTGTGACATGCTTAAAGGTACCATTCCAGTATGGCTTGGCTACTACCTCAATATCGACTCGATCATTTTAGGCGTCGTGGCGATAGCGGCGTGTCTTGGTCATATGTACCCAATATTCTTCCACTTTAAAGGTGGTAAAGGCGTTGCAACGGCACTCGGAGCCATCGCCCCAATTGGATTCGATCTAACGGGAATGATCATGGCGACTTGGTTGGTTGTGGCATTTTTGTTTCGTTACTCTTCTTTAGCGGCACTGGTTACTGTGTTGCTCGCACCTTTCTACGCTTGGTTAGTCAAACCACAATATACGCTGCCAGTAGCGATGCTGTGTTGCTTGATTGTGTTGCGTCACCATCAGAATATCCGCCGCCTTCTCGATGGCAGCGAGCCAAAGCTCGGACAAAAAAAATCGGCTTAAACTGTCATGTCTAAGCCGAATCATTTTTAAACCGAGATACGTTTAAACCAACGCAAGCCTAAGTCGATCAATACTATTCAGTATTTAAGATCTTACAGCAGATGTTTATCTAAAAACGTCTTCAGCATAGAGTTAACAAACTCTGGTTGCTCAAGCGAACTAATATGACCAGCACCAGGAATGACCACTAACTCACTGCCCGTAATGCAATCGTGCATTAGGTATGACTCCAGTGCCGGACGTGGCTTATCTTCTTGTCCAACCGCAATCAAAACTGGCAGTGCAAAGCTCTCTACCGCTTCAATCATGTCACGACGCCCAAAGACCATTCGACCGATTCGCGCGACTTCTTCCGCTTTATCACCTTGAAGTTCAGACAAATGCTGAGTAAAGCTATCAACCAAAGCTGGTGAGTTTGTTTGAGCATCATTGGCAAAGAACAGTGGAACCACGGCTTCAACAATCGGTTGAGGAACCATTTTGGTTTGAGTAATGGTGTCTAACATGCTGAAGTATTTAGCATGAGCAACTTCTGGCTCTAAACCAACAAAGGTGTCCATAAGTACCAAAGACTTGATTCGTGCTGGTGCTAACTCCGCCAGTTCTGTTCCCCACATACCGCCAACCGATAGGCCGACAACGGAAAACTCTTCGATTTCTAAATGATCAAGGAGATCCAAAATGTGTTGAGCGTAATCTTTCAGGTTACGCATCGAGTTCGGCGCAGCTTGTGACTCACCATGAGACCAAAGCTCTGGAACAATGCAGCGATAGTGAGCTTTTAGAGCCTCGACCTGTGGTTGCCACATTGCACTATCCCAAAGGTAACTGTGGCCTAGTACAACAACCGGGCCTTGACCTTCATCTAGGTACGTCATCGATTGATTGTCTACGGTGAACTTATTCATTTTCTTCCCTAATCTCTATCAGCAATTATTTATCGACATATAGTCGGTAAGCTAGGATATAAAAACGGCCGCACTCAGCGACCGTTTATCGAAATACTATGGTTTATTTGGCGATTGGTTATGATTAAGCAATTGGCTCTAGTTGGTCAATTGGCCAACGCGGCGTGGCATGAACAGACAAATCAGCCGTTTCACCATTTTTAAGGCGTTGCATACCAGCGTAAGCAATCATCGCACCGTTATCAGTACAGAACTCAGTTCGTGGGTAGTAAACCTCGCCACCGATTTTCTTCGCTAGCGCTTCAAGCTCAATACGTAGCTGTTTGTTGGCACTTACGCCACCAGCAATCACTATACGTTTCATGCCTGTTTCCGCCAAGGCACGCTTACATTTAATTACCAAGGTCGCACAAACGGCTTCTTGGAAAGCGTAAGCGATATCAGCACGTGTCTGATCGTCGTTGTCATTCGCACGAATGGTGTTCGCAGCAAATGTTTTTAGACCAGAAAAGCTCATATCGAGTCCTGGACGATCGGTCATTGGACGCGGAAACTTAAAACGGCCTGGTGTGCCTTTTTCTGCCAAACGAGACAGCAATGGACCTCCTGGATAATCTAAACCCATCAACTTCGCGGTTTTATCAAACGCTTCGCCGGCAGCATCATCAATCGACTCACCAAGGATTCGATACTCACCGATGCCTTTCACTTCGACCATCATGGTATGTCCGCCAGAAACCAGCAGAGCAACAAATGGGAATGGTGGCGGGTTATCTTCTAGCATAGGAGCAAGAAGGTGACCTTCCATGTGGTGAACAGGTACAGCTGGTACACCCCAAGCATAAGCGATACTGCGACCAATGGTTGCACCAACCAGCAGAGCACCGACTAAGCCGGGTCCTGCAGTGTAAGCCACACCATCAATGTCTTTTGACGTCAGATTAGCTTCAGCCAATGCCGCTTTAATCAGTGGGATGGTCTTTTTTACGTGATCACGCGATGCCAACTCAGGAACCACACCACCATAATCGGCGTGCAACTTAACTTGGCTGTATAATTGATGAGAAAGCAGGCCTTGCTCATCATCATAAATCGCAATTCCTGTCTCATCACAAGAGGTTTCAATACCAATAATGCGCATAATTTTCTCGGCACGCTTTCGTCTAAAATGGGAAATTAGCGCAATATTACCCTGCCTAAGCTCTTCAAACAAATATTGTACAGACTATAATCGACAAAGTGCTTTACAAAGCCACTGTGATCGGATTAAAATTCCGCACCATTTTTGATCAAGCTGGTTAATGGCCAAACGCGAATAGAGAGTTAGCTCGATGGGTAACTTCTCTGATTTGGTACTGAGTGACCAGCGATAATGAATAACCCCTGAGGTGAAAGGCATATGCCAATAGTTAAAGTACGTGAAAACGAACCGTTCGACGTTGCACTACGTCGTTTCAAGCGCTCTTGTGAAAAAGCAGGTATCCTTTCTGAAGTGCGTCGTCGTGAGCATTACGAAAAGCCAACTACAGTTCGCAAACGCGCTAAAGCAGCAGCTCAAAAGCGTCACGCTAAGAAGCTAGCTCGCGAAAACGCACGTCGCGTTCGCCTGTACTAATAACTTAATCCATAAGGACTGAGTTATGGCTCTTATTGAACAACTCAAAGAAGAGCAAAAATTAGCGATGAAAGCCAAGGACAAACCGCGCCTTGGCACTATCCGCTTAGCTCTTTCAGCAATTAAGCAACGTGAAGTTGACGAACGGATCACTCTGAACGACGACGACATAATTGCTATATTAGTTAAAATGGTTAAGCAACGTCGCGATTCTGTTGCTCAATATGAATCAGCAAATCGTCAAGATCTTGCTGACGTGGAAAAAGCAGAAATTACTGTACTTGAAGGCTTTATGCCTCAACCGTTAACTGAAGAAGAAGTTGTTGCACTACTTGATAGCGCAATCGCGGAAGCTCAACCAGCGGGCATGCAAGACATGGGTAAAGTAATGGCTATCTTGAAACCACAAATTCAAGGGCGTGCAGATATGGGAAAAGTTAGTGGTTTAGTTCGTTCTAAACTCGCTTAATCCCAAATCAAATTGCAACAAGCCGTGCAATCCTTCGGAACGCACGGCTTGTTTGTATCTGTAACCTATTCAAACTATTATTATCCACACTCTCAGTTAGTGCATTTTTCTAAGGTTTTATGGCAGGACACATCCCGCGTAGTTTCATCGATGATCTCCTAGCGCGTCTCGACATTGTCGATATTGTGGACGCACGCGTGAAACTTAAGAAAAAAGGCAAAAACTATGGTGCTTGTTGTCCATTTCACAACGAGAAGACCCCTTCTTTTAGCGTAAGCCAAGAAAAACAGTTTTATCACTGCTTTGGTTGTGGCGTACATGGCAATGCCATCGACTTCATTATGGAGTTCGAACGTCTCGACTTTGTTGAAGCGATTGAAGAACTTGCCTCATTTTTAGGCCTTGATGTTCCTAGAGAACAGCGCAGTGGTGAAATATCCACGGCGCCAAGAGCCAACAGCGAACAAAAACGTAACCTCTACGATTTGATGGGCGGCATCAGTAATTTTTACCGCTCTCAACTGAAAATATCAGCTAACAAGCCTGCGATTGATTACCTAAAGAATCGTGGACTGTCTGGTGAAATCGTACAGAAGTTTGGCATTGGCTACGTCGCTGATGAATGGGACTTGGTTCGTAAGAATTTTGGGCAACAAAAAGAAGCCCAAGACATGCTCGTTACTGGCGGCATGTTGATAGAAAACGATAAAGGCAACCGATACGACCGATTCCGTGGACGTGTCATGTTCCCGATTCGCGACCGTCGTGGTCGAGTGATTGGTTTTGGTGGTCGTGTCTTAGAAGACGGCACACCGAAATACCTGAACTCACCAGAAACGCCTATCTTCCATAAAGGCAAAGAGCTTTACGGCCTTTATGAAGTGCTGCAAGCCTACCGTGAACCGCCTCAAATACTTGTGGTTGAAGGTTACATGGATGTCGTGGCATTAGCGCAATATGGTGTTGATTACTCAGTGGCATCATTGGGCACCTCGACAACCGGTGACCACGTTCAAATGTTGTTCCGCCAAACCAGTACAGTGGTTTGTTGTTACGACGGTGACCGAGCAGGTAAAGAAGCAGCGTGGCGCGCACTAGAAAATGCGCTTGAATACCTGAAAACAGGTAACACGCTCAAGTTTCTATTTTTACCCGACGGCGAAGACCCAGATAGCTATATAAGAGAGAATGGCCAAGAGGCCTTCGAACAACTGGTACAGAATGCGACACCGCTTTCTACTTACTTGTTCGATAATCTTATTGAGATACACAAGTTGAACTTGGGAACAACGGAAGGGAAGTCGGCACTGCGAGCACACGCAAGCGCCTTGATTAACAAAATCCCTGACAGTTATTTCCAAGAACTGCTCGAAAAATTATTGGATGAGCGTACTGGTTTTGATAACCAACTGAGACGAGCTCGTGTTCATACTAAGAACCCGACGCCTCAACCGCATAAAGAACTGAAACGCACGCCAATGCGAGAAGTTATCGCTTTGCTTATCCAAAATCCGAGCTATGCTGATATGGTACCGGATTTATCAAGTGTCAAAGGCTTACAGTTGCCTGGACTAAGTTTATTCGTCGAAGTACTTGATAAATGCCACGCGCATCCCCATATCAACACAGGCCAATTATTAGAGCATTGGCGACACAATAAACATGAGGCTCTTCTGTCTCGTCTCGCGAGCTGGGAAATCCCCCTCGACGAAGACAATCAAGAAGACATATTTTTAGACTCACTGGACAACATACTTGCCCAGTGCGTTGAAAAACAAATTGAAAACCTGCAGGCCAAAGCAAGAAGCGTCGGTTTATCAGCCGAAGAAAAAAGGGAGCTACTAGCTTTAATGCTAGATCTAAAAGCGTAACCCTGTTTGATTAGTCAGCATTTAATAAATTTGTTAACATAATTGGTTTGCATTTGAGAATGCAACGTCCTTCACCAGACCTGAAGTTGGATATCATCTATGGATCAAAATCCGCAGTCACAGCTTAAATTACTTGTTATTAAAGGCAAGGAACAAGGCTATCTGACCTACGCCGAAGTAAACGACCACCTACCTGCAGAAATCGTGGATTCTGAACAGGTAGAAGACATCATTCAAATGATCAACGACATGGGTATCAAGGTAGTAGAAACTGCACCTGACGCTGATGATCTAGCTCTTAATGATGACGATGCCAATATAGATGAAGATGCAGCTGAAGCTGCTGCTGCTGCGCTTTCAAGCGTAGAAAGCGAGATTGGCCGTACGACTGACCCAGTTCGCATGTACATGCGTGAAATGGGTACGGTTGAGCTACTGACTCGTGAAGGCGAGATCGACATTGCGAAGCGCATTGAAGATGGTATCAATACCGTTCAACTATCTGTTGCTGAATACCCAGGAACAATTCCATACATCTTGGAACAGTTTGACCGCGTACTAGCTGAAGAGATTCGCTTAACAGACCTAATCAATGGCTTTGTTGACCCAGACGACGATGGCACAGCTGCGCCAACGGCGACTCACATCGGTTCAGAACTTGCTAAAACAGATCTAGAAGACGAAGACAAAGAAGAAGCAGAAGACGACGAGGAAGAAGAAGAGGAAGATACAGGTATTGATCCTGAGCTTGCTCTTGAGAAGTTCACAGCACTTCGTACTAGCTACCAAAACCGTCAACTAGCGATCAATGAATACGGCCACGAAAGCCCGAAAGCAACACTTGCAACGACAATGATGCAAGACGTATTCAAAGAGTTCCGTCTAACGCCTAAACAGTTTGATTATCTAGTAAACGAACTGCGTACGTCAATGGATCGCGTACGCACTCAAGAACGCCTAATCATGCGTCAAACGGTTGAGTACGGCAAAATGCCGAAGAAATCTTTCATTGCTCTATTTACGGGTAATGAATCTAGCGAAGCATGGTTGGACGAAGTATTAGCTTCAGACAAGCCATACGCAGAAAAGATCAAACGTAACGAGAACGATATTCGTCGCTCAATCCAAAAACTGGATATGATCGAGAAAGAGACGTCTCTTACTGTTCAAAGCATTAAAGATATCAGCCGTCGTATGTCTATCGGTGAAGCGAAAGCTCGTCGTGCGAAGAAAGAGATGGTTGAAGCGAACTTACGTCTAGTAATCTCGATTGCTAAGAAGTACACAAACCGTGGTCTACAATTCCTGGATCTAATCCAAGAAGGTAACATTGGTCTGATGAAAGCTGTAGATAAATTTGAATACCGTCGTGGTTACAAATTCTCTACTTACGCTACTTGGTGGATCCGTCAAGCAATCACTCGTTCGATTGCCGACCAAGCTCGTACTATCCGTATTCCGGTTCACATGATCGAAACGATCAACAAACTAAACCGCATCTCTCGTCAAATGCTACAAGAGATGGGTCGTGAACCACTTCCGGAAGAACTGGCTGAGCGCATGCAAATGCCTGAAGACAAGATCCGTAAAGTACTGAAAATTGCTAAAGAGCCAATCTCAATGGAGACACCAATCGGTGACGACGAAGATTCGCACCTAGGTGATTTCATCGAGGATACAACTCTAGAACTGCCTTTAGACTCTGCAACGGCAACAAGCCTACGCGGCGCAACTAAAGACGTTCTTGCAGGCCTAACACCGCGTGAAGCGAAAGTACTGCGTATGCGTTTCGGTATCGACATGAACACTGACCACACTCTTGAAGAGGTTGGTAAACAGTTCGACGTTACTCGTGAGCGTATCCGTCAGATCGAAGCAAAAGCACTGCGTAAACTTCGTCACCCAAGCCGCTCAGAAACTCTGCGCAGCTTTCTAGACGAGTAATTACACGCTTTAGTGTGGTTAGCTTTTAAGCATAAAATAGAAAAGGTGAGCGTTGGCTCACCTTTTTTGTGCCTGCGTGATTTAAGTGGCTAAGATGTAAGCGGAATTGCCCCTTATAGTGTCTAGACACCACTGAATGGTTCCCCTATAATCTATGCCCTACGGCCCCTTAGCTCAGTGGTTAGAGCAGGTATAACCCCCACTTTCGTTACAACGCAGAGAGTGAGTGAGTTAATACAAGGGGTTGCCGTGTTGTTAGTTAACAACAATGCAAGTTGGACTTACAACTTGAGTTATTGACAACAACGGCTATTAAGTGCAGAATGCATTTCTACAAAGTGCCCATAGCTCAGTTTGGTTAGAGCATCCGACTCATAATCGGCAGGTCCACGGTTCAAGTCCGTGTGGGCGCACCAATTTCTAAAAAATCGCTCAATGAGCGGTTTTTTTTTGGTTTCTACATGGCAACATTCTAGCTAAAGGCACTCGAACGCCCCTTCACCTGCTGGCTGAGTATCATTAAGTGTACTGACTCATACACAATCTGACACTTATGGTGAGGAAGCGTGACCTAGTCGTACAGACTGTCTTATATGCCACCAAAAACGCTTCTGGACAAAAACGCGTTAAACTCAAAACTCTAATTCACTTAACTGATATTAGAAAAAGTATCTTGAAACCTTAAAGCTGAGAGGTTGATACGGCGACGTTGAACAATGAGTCTTAGATCTCTAATCAGTCACGTTAGTATGGGTGAAGCCTGAAAGTGATAGACTTAGAAAGCGTATTAATAATAACCAACAAAAGTCTGGTGAGTGTGTTACCTTGGTTGTTATCCCTACCGCTTAGTGGGGACTTCTTTTCTTTTCCGAACTCGCATCTCGGCACTCCTTAGTTGCCCTCCTAAGCCTCACCGCAGGCTTTAATTATGTCCATTTCAACTCAAAAGTTAAGAAACATCTTCAAACTCACTAGAATTGAAAATGTAGAAATCAACAACGACGTACCCCATTTCGCACCTTGGTTACCACTTGCTCAAAAAGTAAAATCTGTCATCCCTTCTGCGATTATATATTGCGAAGGTAATTTCGGTAAAATTGATGGTAAAACCGCTAATGGGTTAGTGAGACATTCGTTAAGCTATCGTATTCTATCGGTTATTGATAGTGAGTCTGCTGGCTTAGATGCTGGTGAAGTTCTTGATAACAAAGCCAATGGAATACCGATCCTTGCTAATGCTGAAGAAGCTATCATTCACGCAGAAAGCATTCCTGATTACTTCATTTTTGGCATTGCGCCATCAAGTGGCTTTTTATCTGACTTAGATAAAAGCATCATTTTAAATGCCATGTCACTAGGAATGAACATCGTAAATGGCTTACATGAATTCCTAACCGATGATCCTCTATTTTTAGAAGCCAGCTTAAAGAATAACGTTCGAATATTCGATACTCGCAAACCCAAAAATAAAGGCGAACTGAAAACGTTTAGCGGGAAAATACACAACGTTAAATGCCCGAGAATTGCTGTAATGGGGACGGATTGCGCGCTAGGAAAACGAACAACAGCAACAATATTGGCGAATGAACTGACTAAAAAAGGCCTTAACGTCGTTCTGATTGCCACTGGTCAAACAGGCATTATGCAGGGCGCACAATACTGCGTTGCACTCGATGCTGTTCCTTCACAATTTTGTGCCGGTGAGTTGGAATCTGTCATTGTACAGGCCTATGAAAAAGAAAATCCGGATCTGATTATTATTGAAGGGCAAGGAGCCTTGAGTCACCCTGCGTTTTCAACCAGCGCTTTTATCTTACGTGGCAGTTGTCCAACGGGTGTGATACTGCAACATGCCCCTAAACGTTTATATCGTAGTGATTTTCCTGATTGCCCAATGCCTTCGATTGCCTCAGAAATCAATCTTATCGAAACGTTTTCTAATACCAATGTTATTGGACTAACACTGAATCATGAAGATATGTCGTTGGATGAAACACGTTGTGCGATAGACACTTACACTACCGAATTTGGTTTACCGGTTACTGATGTCTTGTCACAGCCTGTTGAACATCTACTGCACATCGTAACGTCAGCCTTTCCTATAATAGCAAGTAAACTGGCCGAAAAAGGGTGAACTACCCTAGGTTAGACATCGATTGTGGGAAAGTTCATCATAACGCTCAGTTCCTGATTTCTCAGCTCTCACTGAAAAATATATCCGTTACGCCTGTAACAAAAGCCTTCCTCGGCCACCCTATCATCGCACAAGTTCTTATTGATGCTGGCGCAACAATGTTAGCCGATTCAAGAATCGAAAATCTTCAAAAGATGACTGAATCTGGCATTGCTATCCCTAAAATGCTGATACGTACACCCATGCTCAGTCAAGTGGCGAGCGTAATAAAATACAGTGATATGAGTTTAAACTCTGAAGTTGAAGTGATTCAGAGGCTTTCACATGCAGCGGAACAACAAAATTGCTGTCACGGTATCATTATTATGGTTGAGCTTGGCGATCTCAGAGAAGGTGTGATGCCAAATCGCGTGATTGATTTTATCCGAGAGATTATTTCTTTACCAAACATCACGATAAAAGGAATTGGTACGAATTTAGCCTGTCGGTATGGTGTCGCTCCAGATGATCAAAATATGAGTATTCTTTCTGAGCTTGCCGATGGAATTGAAGCTACATTTGGGGTCAGTCTAGAAATTATTTCAGGGGGTAATTCTGCTTCAGTTAACTGGGCTCTTCAGAGAACAGGCTTAACTCGAGTCAATAACCTTCGTATAGGAGAAGCAATTTTTTTAGGCTGTGAGCCTTTAGAGCACGAAAATATCAAAGGCTTACATACGGATGCGGTTTCTTTGACCGCTGAAGTGATTGAATCCAAGACTAAACCGACTTTGCCTTGGGGGAGTCGGGGGTTAAATGCTTTTGGTGAAAAAGAAAACCTTCAAGATAGAGGGGAGGTCTCACAAGCTATTCTAGCATTAGGCCGCCAAGATGTTTGTGTCAGCGGGCTTAAGGCTCCGAATGGGATTAAGATCATGTCTTCAACCAGTGATCATCTTGTCCTTGAATCCTCACAGAAACCACTATTTGTAGGGGAAAAAGTCACATTCAGTTTAGATTACAGTGCGCTCTTATCTTCTATATCTTCACGTTATATCCATAAATATTTTAAGGCACCTAAAGGGAGAAGAAAGGAAGAAGGAGCGCATAATGCTACGAACAACTGTAATTCTCTTCGTCAGTGTCATGCTTAACGGTTGTCAGATAAGCCCAATAAAATCTAATGGACTTGCCGATTATAGAGCGACAGTTATTTCAAGCCAACTTCCACAAGAGTTAGGCTCAATCACACTCGTAAATGCACAGTCAGAGGGCGATAGTGTCACTCTTGTTTTCGTAAAAAATAAAACTTTGAATATGGACCGCTTAGTAGAAAAAGTCGCCGTTAGTTTTTGTGACAACATCGAAATAAGACCACTATTAGAGAGTGGGATCTCTTATCGAATCATTACCTTAGGAAAAAATGAGAAAGTAGAAAGCCTTAACGTCATTTCTCTAGCTAAGTGCTCTAATTGAATGCTTAGCAGTCGAATGGATAAAAGCCAATACGAGTTGTTCAATGTACTCAATGACACTATTTTATTGAGGTTTGACCGCCTTACGCCTTGGGAAAAAAACTTTATCACAGAGTTACACGATAAGGTCGTAACTAGACAACTCATTTCAATTAAACAAAAACAGCTTGCTTTAAAAATTTCAATGAAAGCCTATAAATCAAAGAAGAAAAACGTGCGTTCCAACGTTTAATTTAAGCTCGTGTATATCTAATTTGTTCAAGGTCATCTAAACCTTGGACAGATTAGTAGTATTTGCACTTAACGTATTGAAAATAATCAAGTGTAGCGGTGAGTGGGTAACAACTTTCAAAGTAGCGGATTGTGTTATCTACCTTTGTTCACCTCATGAGTGAGTGCCATACAAGTTAGGGTCCAATCCAAGAAGCCCATACCCTCATTTAGTACGAATAGCTAATCTTTGGCTTTGAAAAGAAAATTGCTGGCATGTAGGAAGCCATCAAAACCCATTTCATTAGACTCTGTCGAGTTCTTGTCTTTTTCTCAAATTGGACTTCAATGTCTATTTTTTGCTGAATATTCTTAACATGGCTAAATATCCTATTTTGCGAAGAGACCTCGCAAGCCCTTAGGGAAAGCAAATCACTCGCTCTAAGTTTGCTATCAATGGCTAAGTTGAACAAGGCAAGTTGCGTCAAATTATTTTCAATTTCTAATCTGGTTCTGCTCCGCAAAATTTCCTCAATCCGAAAAGGTTTTTTGACGAAACAAGTTGTTTCGCAATAGGGCAAGAACCCCTTGCACAATTGAATCTGAGAGTTTGTCCAACAGGCTGTTGCCTAAATAAATCTCATGATGGTTTCATGCGTTCTAAACACGTCTTGGGGCAGAAACGCGTTAGAGCTTAAGGTCTAACGCACAGCTTAAGGTCTAACGCGCTCAATACAGATTAGAATAAGTATCTTGAAACCTTATACGCTTGTTATGCGCTTTTGCCGACAACCCTTTCCTTAATCATGGTTTGTAAACCATAATCAGTGAGACTCCACTGTGCTTGAGGGTTATCGTTATTAATGGAAATCAGACCTAGAGCTAGGAACTGAATTCGAATTGTATAAAGGATTTGGCTGTCAATCTCCAAAGATGATATGTGAACATTGTTCCTATCAGCACCACTAAATTGCTCAGCAACAAAACTATTTACACTGCTATCAAATGCATTGTCAGCTAAAAGTGGAGATAGAGTTGAGAATAGTTGCCTCCATGTCACTGATTTAGACCACGTATGGTTCTGTGTTCGATCATGCATAGAACGAGCGTAAATTTGATAAGAGCCAGCTAATTCTATTTCACTTTCCCAATCAGCAAGTTCGTCATCAGGCAGCAAGGATTGTTGTGGCTTTTGTTCTTCAAGTTGAAGTGCTAAGTCTTCATTGCGTTTACGCAATACGTTAATCTCAGCAAGCAATTCTGGTGACGCAGAAGAATCAGCTCTTACCCAACCTACAGCGGGAAACATTTTAATTGTCTTATTTAGACTTAGAGCAACTTCACCGGGAAGCTGAGCTGACTCCTTCCAATAGCGAACTAACCTTCCTTCACTTACTTTCTCTCGAAAGAGTTCTAGTTTTTCCGCTGATTCTTCGGACATTTCGCTTTTTGAACGAGGTAATGAGTCTGGTGACTCATGTAACAGAGCAATTACTTTGATTCCTTTGCTTACAGCATAATCAAACTCTTTCTCCGTGTAACTTAAACCATCATCGGCCGTTGAACCGTACCGCCCACCAATTATTAACAGATAATAGTCGCAGTCATCGATGACTTTTTTGATAAACTCCCATTGCTCTTCGTCAGCAGCGGGAAATAACTCCATTCCGGCAGGAATACAATCCATTTCCATTAATGTTTGAAGTACACTTTGTCGCTCATCTTTTAAGTCTATATATGTAGAGCTTACAAATACTTGATATCTCTTATCCATTATTACCTCGAATTGCCTTAGCGCATAACGTTTTATTGACGTACTTTTTCCGTCTTTGTATTCCGTCTATGTTGCTGCCATTAATTGTGAAACTCAACTGGTATCAACCTGTTATGTGAATCGGCATGTAGTTGTAGGGGTGAATTACGGAAAAGTTCTGTATAAGAGATCAAAGTACGGATTAGATTAACTTTGTCTATTGGTGTACTGGTCAGGTGTTCCTTTCGCAGGTTCTGAGAAGGTTTGGGGCATTTCGTGTTAAGTCTCCTTCAGCAAGGTTCTGGACATTTCTTATTTAGCTCTTTCCTCAATGCAACCTGAATATCTGCATGATCTGAGAGGAAGATGACGGTAGTTCACCAATGCCTGATGGAGTCAGGGTTATTAGTCGATAGTTGTGCCTGTAACGAATTGAGATCATTGAACACGCACCAAAATGCCACTATCAATCTGTATAAAAACACAGTTATTTATAGGAATTTGCATGGTGGATTTTGACATGATGTTGGCTGCCAAAGCCGACGCTTTGGGAGTTTCTAGTGACCAGATTATGTGGGTTATAGCTAGGAGTGTTGTTAACGGTGACATCGACCCTGATGACGACCAGCTCAGTGTTCTGCTAACTCTGAATAGGTAGGACGTCAAAGGTGATTGACCGAACTTTGGCGGTTGTAATTGACTGTGATAACAACAAAATATGCCTAGAGATGCCACGTTGTTTTCTAGGGCGGATGTTATTGTACTCGCCGTAGCCAACAATCCATGCAGGTTACCGAGAGTAAATGGTAGGCCAGTTGGTGGAAACTGTTGATACCTACGAAAATGCCTCTGATTTCCGATTGATAGCTAGATTAACTCAGGAAATTCAGCACAGGGATATTTCTGATGTAATAATGGTTACTGCCGATAAAGCACTAGCTAGAGCGGTTCAGGCGTTTGTGAACCAACACTACATCAATTGCCAATGCTACCCCAATGTGGCGTAAGCGCTTATGAGCAATAAACTAATGCACACTATGAGTTCGACCCGCTTAACTGGTGAACAAACTATATCATTTGCAACTCAAGAGGTATCAGTATGTCTAAGAGGCTGAGCAAAAATACGTCTGTAACGTTAGCAAGAGCCGTGATGAGGCTGTTTGACTATTGGAATATCTCACGTACTACTCAGTGTTCGCTGCTCGGTATAGGTTTAACGAACAGCAACAGGTTACGAGCAATGGAGGTGGGAGCTACTGGTATCCCTAGGGGACTGGATTCACACGAGCGAGTTATCAACCTATTGGCGATCCACAAACATCTCAGTATGCTCTACCCGTATAATCCAGAGATCAAATATGGCTGGGTAAATATGCGCAATACAAAGCTCGATGGACGTACTCCGATGGAAGTTATGGTGGGCGAGGGTTTTGTCGGTATATCAAAAATAAGGCATTTTCTGAACATGAACTATCAGAGGTGAAGTATACTGACTCATACATAGGCGGATACGTTCAATAGTCCCAGTCTTTACTGTTTACCGTAATCTAATCAGGAGGTGGAAAGTCATCTAGCTTCTGCTCTAAGATAGTTCGTATTTTTGATAACTCTGCATAGCCGAGGTCACCGCAAATACTATTCATTTCCGTTTTTACTAAATGCAGCAGCGTCTGCATCTGTTCATATGTAAACTCTTGTCCCATATTTAATCTCTTCATCTTAATCACATCACTCTACATGTCTTAAAACTGAAGACATTCCCTTGAACAACCATTAAACAAAACGCATACCATCCATTCAACATAGCTAGGCCCCACTTATCTTAGACCTTCTTAGTGTAAAGATCACGTCAAATGGTATCCTTACAACAACACCTAGCAACAGCCTGTATGTAGTCCAAAGAGATTGTTTATTACAAATAAACATCATCTATATACCCAGCCATTCAGCATTGATGAATATATGATATGGCAACCTAAATATTGGTTACTACAAGCCAGTTACTATATTCGACTCTATGTACCAGCGCCTGTAGGGCTTTACCATACGTGTTCCATTAGTCCACAAGACAAATACAGTGGTGCCTTCATCACCTCAACTTCTACAAGGATTTTGAGTTGATATGTCACACGCTTCTAGGGAGATATTGTTGCTTTAAGCTACAAACGTCACACGCTTCTAGGGAGATACTGTTGCTTTAAGCTACAAACGTCACACGCTTCTAGGGAGATACTGTTGCCTTAAGCTACAAACGTCACACGCTTCTAGGGAGATACTGTTGCTTTAAGCGTATCCGCCCCATGAACCCACGGGACGGAGACTCTAGAGGTGCTGCAATTGTGTAAATTAAGTATGCCTTTTCTTACACTAAGATTGATTTTTCATAATTTGGATTGCGATGGATAACGCTTGTTGTAGACCTATATCACTGAGGAGATCACTCTTTCTAATAGCTTTAGATGCTACCAAGCATCCGTCTTCATCAAACATCACCTTGGTGCTGTTTTCCAAGAAGTCTTCAATCACCTCAATGTGTATGTCAGAATCCTTTGGAACATCAATAACTTCAGGAGGCTTTGTGGAAGATATCGACTGTTCACTATTGTGAAACAGTAATTTGTCATCGCCGCCCTCTTGAATGATAGGCAGACCTTGAATCTCTTTCAGAAGGTTAACTTGGTGTCTTGCAGACTTAAGTTCGTTATACATGTTCTGTATCTTGAATTTGACCAAATCACTAGTTATAGATTCATAGTCTGAGTTGCTCATGACGGTAATATCTATCTTGGAAGATTTTGAAGCCCTAGAGACCTTGGCATCATTAATATCATCCTGCCACGCATCAACAAGAACTCGATAAGGGTTATCTTTTCCTCTCGATTTCTTGTTGTAAATTGAGCTTTTGCTCATTTTGATTCCCAAAGCCATTAATGCATCCGTAAGGTTTGGGGCCGTAAGCTCTACGTTGTTTCGTTTGAAGCCTTGAATTATCTTGTGGATTGCTCTTAGCTTTGTTTCAACACTACTACTCGACTCTGAGCATAATCTCTCTAATACAGCTTCTATTATGGTAGACATGTAATATCTCCCAAGTTTTGAATTTTCATAACAGCACCTAAATACTTACCCTCTAGTTTTTGCAAGTCATGCTCGATTGCCTTTGCAGTAGAGGATATTGCAGCTTGTCTTTCGTCATCAGAAAGCGGTTTTAAAAAGAGGGGCTGCTCACCCAATGCAACTAAAGCCATGTCAACAAAGGTATCTCGCTTAAACTTCAAATCTTTATCTTTAGTGAAGTGCGGCAAAAACCTTTCTGACTCAACGATAGAATTCAAATGTTCAAAGTCCGAACACTCTTCAAACCCTAAGCCTCCAACAAAATCATCCTCTGTATTAGTTACTTCACGAACTTTCTCAAACAAAAGATTGGTGTAGTAAACTTCGGCTAAGATAAGGTTCTCATCACCTTCATTGGACTCCATATGATTTTCAACCTTTTTTACCTGATTATCATACGAATAGAATAGCTCTGTCTTACCGTTAGTCTTATACTCCTGCCTTCTAAGCTTAACTAACTCTTTTTGCTCTTCTTGTAACTGATTGTAGGTATCACCAATTTTCTTAGCTTTATAAAGCAATGTATTTATGTGTGACCAAATTGTAATAAGGTATGGTTTCCCACTTACTAAATATTTACAGTTGGCACACTTCCCTACACCTTTAAATCTAAAATCACTATCTTGATGGGCCTCATCACAAAGAGTGGCGGCGTTAGGACAGATGCCAAGTGTGTTTGAATTCCATGCTCGGTCTCTAATTATCTCCCAAGATGAGTCATAGGCATCAGAAATATACGCCATCGCTCGTGCCTTACTTATTGGCTTTTTCTTTAAATCAGACGATAGTGACAACTGCATTTTCATAGAAACCTTCGCTTGCGCTTCAGAAATTTCAGTTTCAACATAATGCGCATCATGTTTTACATAGTGATATGTTGTTCGTATATTTGCATGACCCGCAATAAACTTTGAAATAATATTTATCGGCACGCCCGCTTCTTCTAGTCGAGTTATACCCGTAACCCTAGTGCAATGGATAGTAAGATTGATCCGCACCAGCAGTTTTGGACACTGAGTTAAGTGAGTACAATAACTAATGAGGTGAACCATGACAATTAAGAAGAAACGTATTATCCATTCTCCTGAATTTAAAGCAGAAACCCTGAAGCTGGCAGAGAAAGTGGGAGTCGCTGCAGCCGCAAGACAGCTCTCGTTACATGAATCTCAGATCTACGGTTGGCGAAAAGCCACAAAGAAGAATTCGAGTATTAGCCAACGAGAACAAGAATTGGCCGTTGAAGTCGCTAAGCTAAAGAGGCAGTTGGCAGAGCAAGCAGAAGAGCTAGAAATCGTAAAAAAGGCCGCCACCTACTTCGCGAAAAATCTAAAGTAAATTGCTATGAATTTATGCTCGAACACCTGCTGAGTTTCAGTATTTCCCGTATGGCTAAGGTGTTCAGAGTTTCTCGAAGTGGGTTTTATTATTGGGTTGAGAATCGCCACAAGGCGATTCAACGTGAGACAGAGCGCCAAAAGCTTGATACCAAAGTAAAAGAAGCTTTTGACGTTAGCAAAGAGCGAGATGGCTCAAGACGTATTCAGAAAGAGCTGGCAGAGAGCGGTGATAACCATAATGTTAAGACCATTGCCGCCAGTATGAAACGTCAGGATTTAGTAGCGAAAGCAGCACGCAAGTTTAAGTGTACAACAGACAGTAAGCATAAAATGCCCGTTGCTCCGAACTTGCTCGCTCAAGATTTTAACGCAACGGCTCCGAATCAAAAATGGGCAGGAGACATCACCTATGTTGCCACAAGCGAAGGCTGGCTGTACTTAGCTGTCATTATTGACCTTTATTCAAGGCAAGTTATTGGTTGGTCTATGGATACGAGAATGACGGCCTCACTGGTCTGTGATGCCTTATCAATGGCTTTATTCCGTCGAGGGTTTCCTGAGCAGGTTATAACTCATAGCGATCGAGGTAGTCAGTACTGTTCGAAAGACTATCGAGACCTCATAAGTACTTATAATTTAAAACAAAGTATGAGTAGAAAAGGGAACTGTTGGGACAACGCATGTGTTGAGAGCTTCTTCCACTCAATGAAAGTTGAAGCAATCCAATATGAGCCGATCATGACGAGAGAGCAGATGCGCCAAACGATCTTCGAGTACATAGAAGTTGATTATAATCGAACGAGAAGGCACAGTGCACTTGGGTATCTAAGCCCAATGAACTTTGAAAAGCAAAATGTCGCTTAGCTAAGTGTCCAGTCTGACTGGAGCAGATCAGATCACTTATATAAGAGTTTCCTCCCCCTATATTCTTCTTAAACTTCTCTATCTTATCTGCTGATATAACTGAGAAGTCAGCCCCTTCATCCTCTAGTCTTCGCTGAATCTCAATCATTAGATTATTCCACGTGCGTACTAGTAATTTCTTCGTAGGGGGAAAGTTATGCGTGTTTTTAACCGGATTCAAGTTACACCTAAATAGGTAAAATCTATCTGGTATTAACTTCAAAACCAGCTTAGTCGGAGGGGCGCCAAGGATTTGCCGCAAATCTTTTTTTTCAAGATCTCGCAAACAACTAGGGCTGTCCACTGGGTGGTGTTCTTCAATAAATTTCAATTGTCTCTCAACAATTTTTATTACATCCTCATGATGCCACGGAATCACATACCCACTACTGTCACTAAAGGCAACATTTCTATCTGCTGTCTTATTGGTATTCACATACATGTAAGCACGTCTAATGATAGGATACCCACTATCATCAAACTCTTTACTTTTTTTGGCTTCACGAACTAAGCTCTTCGCTCTGTTCAAGAAACCTCTAGCATCATTTACGTGTCCCTTAGCCTTCCAGTAACAGGCTAATTTGCTGTCATTTTCTTCCCATACAACATCGTCAAAATTATATTTGTAAGGATCACCTTCACCGCTATCTAGACATTGAGCTTGAATCCCTCGAATTGGAATCGTAAACAATAAAGCTAGTAAATTGACAATTGTTGGGTTAAAAGTATTGACGCCTTCTTCATCCCGAAAATACATATAGTCTAGGCTCCTAGCCCATTCATATGAAGGATCGTAAAGTATATCAGTTGCTATCTGATGAACTCGATAAGGAATAAGTGCTTTCGGTGTTTCATCTTTGGCTCCATTGCCATCGTTTTTTACTAATCTAATAACCTTGTCGTACTCTACTCTAGACAATAATGCTTCGTATCCATCATCTTGGTCGATAGCATGTTCAATCATCAACCAGTTGGCAAAATCAAAGATAGCTAGAGCCTTACTTCTTATTTTTTTTTCGCCTTCATTTAGAAAATTGAACCATCGATACTCTCCATCTCTTCCAACTTTCATTAAATCCTGAAAGTCTTCAACTGATTTAACCTCCATAATATCTATGCGGTTACAGATATATTCCAGTAACACCCTTAGAGCAGCATCTACCTCTTTGGGGTTTTTTAGCTTTAGCGTATCCTTATATCTCTCGTATTCGCTAATAAGAAAAGAATAGTTCTCTAGTCTTACCTCAGACTTTCGTTTGGAACGGGAAAGAGATAGCCCTCTTGGACGTGATAAACCATTAGGTATTATATCTGTTTCTAGTTTTGAATCTAACTTCTGGTTGTTGTTTCTATAACCAACAATCAAAAATTCCAATATGCCAAACAGTTCTTTTTTGATGTACTTATGATCTATTGTATTGATGTCACCAGTAAAAAGAGCGTGCCTATCTATAACCAAACATCTCAACTTATTAACGTCTTCAAGGGTCACTTCCATCAAAGAATGCTTTTCGTAGAAGTATCCATAAAGTAGTGCAAACACCCTACCTTTCTGTCTTGGTGATGAATTAACTCCATAACCGTTTGCCTCAGCAGCTTTATCAAACTCTTCATATAGCGAAGAGATTCTTTCTTGCTTTTTCGCCTGTATACTCAAACTGGTTAGATAGGCAGTAGACCATTGGTGCTTAGCGAAGTAGTAAAACTCGGAGAAACATATGCCTCTATCACGAAGAGTGCTAAGAAGTTTTAGTCCACGTTCATATTCATTTTTATTAGTCAAACAAACGAGACAAACCTCTATAATCGCAGAGTTTGATAGGTACTCAACTTCACCTTCTCGTTCTAAAAACTTTTCAACATCAGTGCTTTTTAAACCTAACATAAAGACTCTATAAAATTATTGTGTAGTTTGTTGAAATTTCACTTAAAGCGGCATTTATATCTTTGGCAGTTGCGCCTTTATACACTTCTTGAGACAAGATATTTCGATGATTGGCTAATATTTGAATGATTTTGTTACCAGCTCCATTGTTTGCAAGCGTTGTTACAAACCAATGCCTCATAGGGTGTGGGGAAATACCATCCTCATACCCATACTCTGCCATATAGCCCATTTTTTCGAGCCTTCCTACAGCTCTTTGTAATGCTCTAACGTATGCACGTATAGATAGAGGGGCACCAAGGTCACTTTTGTCACCCATTTTGACAAAAAAGAATGGATGATCGTGACCATGCTTCTGTTTATAGTTTTCCATGCAGACCTCTCTAAGATATAAATACTCAGCAAACCAGTCACAAAAATGTTGTTCTATTTCCGTATGAATTAATACGATTTCTGTCTTATAGTCACTATTTACAGCTAGGTCTTTCCACCCTGCGTGGTAGCTTTTAGAGACCGCTCGCTCATTTCTTGGTTGGAGTTTACGGTGCATCAAATACTCTTTTCTTAACATCTTAGGATAAGGCTGAACGTCAGTAGCACCTTCTGAGGGGTGGTGTAGGTTTATCCTTACTCTTCCTGTCGAAGTGTCGAGTTTGAAGTCATTGTACCAAACATGGAACGGTTCACTTTCACGCATACCACCAAATAACAACATGGCGGTAATCATCTTGGCACCAACATCTTCAGTTCCATCACGTTTTTTGAAACCGTACTTAAACAAAGGCTCAATCAGATCCTCTGGAAACACATGAATATTTCTACTCTTAGGGTTGCCGTTGAACTTATAGATATGGTCGTTTGAAGTAGCTTGAACTCTTGCTGCAACATTCTTCACGTTTGTTACATGACTGAGAGATACATTATCTTTTATCGCATAGGCATGATAAAAGTACCTAAGATTTGTTGAGTCCTTTGCAGGGATAAGCGACTCAGAGACGTGGTCAGAGAGATCTTTAGAAAAATCTATGATGTATGCAAAATTCCTCATGACTGTCTTTTGGCTGGAGGGTGTCCAACCAAGCTCTTCATCACCAGTTAATGAGCACTCAATGAACCCTCTCAATGCATCAGCGATACTATTATCATTCTTGTATGCCGATGCCTTTACTAAACAAAAGTCATAAAACAGACCAATAGCTCGTGCTACATGCCTCTGCCATGAGAGACTATTTGATGCATTTCTCGCAAAATACTTAAATAGCTCATGGAAGACTATAGGAGCATCCGCGCCAAGCGGCTTTATATAGAGAATCATGAACTGGTCACGCTTACCGCTTTTTAAAACGACATGCTGCTTAACAGTGACATGATGCAATGGGTTGGGATAATTTCGCGCTCTGAATTTCATGCTGTGTCTTTGTTGTAATTATTTATAGGGGGTTATAACCTCTTTATATTGGAACAATAAGAGATATATTGGATGAAATCAAGCATTGTGTTGTTATTTGTTGTAACCTTTATATAGGGCATATACGAGCGCACGACTCATAATCGTTCGGTCCCCAGTTCAAATCTGGGAGGGGCCACCAAATTAGAAAAGCCAGAACAGTTCACACTGCTCTGGCTTTTTGCTTTTCTAGATCTGCACAACTCACGCTGTATTCCCTACAAATAACGAATCGCCCCGCACACAGTTCCAATTGCTTCTCTGTGACTAAGCTTACTTTTCTTTTATAAAAAAGGCGGCAATATGAACGTACATAAATCGTTCAATAGTTCAGGGAAGACACATGAAAGACGAAACACTCTCGATTCACTTCGGCTACGAAACCGATCCAACCACCAAATCAGTTGCGACTCCTATTTACCAAACTGTTGCTTATGAATTCGATGATGCACAACACGGCGCCGACCTGTTTAACCTTGCGGTACCGGGCAATATCTACACTCGCATAATGAACCCAACCAACGATGTGTTGGAAAAACGCATGGCAGCCTTAGAAGGTGGTATTGCAGGTTTAGTGGTAAGTGCGGGCAGTGCCGCGATCAACTACGCTATTCAGACGGTGGCACAGATCGGTGACAACATTGTCTCCACACCTCAGCTTTACGGTGGTACTTACACCCTATTTGCTCACATGCTACCAAACCAAGGCATAGAGGTTCGCTTTGCCAAAGACGACAAGCCTGAAAGCTTGGCTGCACTGATCGATGAAAAAACCAAAGCGGTTTATTGTGAAAGTATCGGTAACCCAGCAGGCAATATTATCGACTTAGAACGTGTTGCTGAGCTTGCTCACGCACAAGGTGTGCCTGTGATTGTCGATAACACGGTGGCGACACCTGTGTTGTGTAAACCTATCGATTTTGGTGCTGATATTGTGGTGCACTCGCTCACCAAATACGTTGGCGGTCACGGAACAACATTGGGTGGTGTGATTGTCGACTCAGGCAAATTCCCATGGGCAGAGCACAAAGATCGCTTCCCAGTATTTAATCAGCCAGAACCTTCTTACCACGGTGTGGTTTATACCGAGGCTTTTGGCGAAGCCGCGTTTATTGGTCGTGCTCGAACGGTTCCACTGCGTAATACAGGCGCAGCATTGTCACCCATGAATGCTTTTATGCTAATGCAAGGCTTAGAGACATTGTCGTTACGCATGGAGCGACACACAGAGAACGCACTAAAAGTAGCAGAGTACCTTCAGCAACATGAGAAAGTGAGTTGGGTGAGCTACGCTGGTTTACCAACGTCTGAGTTCTATCCGTTGGCTGAGAAATACATGCAAGGTAAGCCATCGGCCATTTTATCTTTTGGCTTGAAAGATGGTTATGAAGCGGGTGTTCGTTTCTATGATGCGCTACAAATCTTCAAGCGCTTGGTGAACATCGGCGATGCGAAATCTCTCGCTTGTCACCCTGCCTCTACAACACACCGCCAATTGAGCGAAGCGGAACAAAAACAAGCGGGTGTATCACCAGAGATGATCCGCCTCTCAGTAGGCATTGAGCACATTGACGATATCTTGGCTGACCTAGAACAAGCACTTAGCGCTTAATGACGCTACAGCTAGCTCTAACACTGCTCGTTAACTAACAGACACAAAAAAGCCCATCACAGGATGGGCTTTTTATTATCTAATTTTCTTAAATAGGCTGGCGATTACTCAACCGTTACCGCTTTCGCTAGATTACGAGGTTGGTCAACATCGGTACCTTTGATTAGCGCGACATGGTAAGACAACAGCTGCATCGGTACTGTGTAGTAGATAGGTGCTGTTACTTCACTTACGTGAGGCATCTTGATGATCTTCATGTTCTCATCGCTTTCAAAGCCAGCGTCTTCATCTGCGAATACGTAAAGTAGACCGCCACGAGCACGTACTTCTTCAACGTTTGATTTCAGCTTCTCTAGTAAGTCGTTGCTTGGTGCAATAACGACTACAGGCATGTCTGCATCGATAAGAGCCAAAGGACCGTGCTTAAGCTCACCAGCCGCGTATGCTTCTGCGTGAATGTAAGAGATCTCTTTCAACTTAAGAGACGCTTCCATTGCGATTGGGTAGAACTCACCACGACCTAGAAACAGTGTGTGGTGCTTATCTGCAAAATCAGGGGCTAGCGCTTCAATCTCTTTATCAAATGCCAATGCTTTCTCGATATCAGCAGGCAGTTGGTGAAGTGCTTGAACGATTTCCGCTTCTTTCTCTTCATTGATACGACCTTGTAGACGACCAATTGAAGTTACCATCATCAGCATAGCCGCTAGCTGTGTTGTGAAGGCTTTAGTTGAAGCAACACCGATCTCAGTACCTGCGCGAGTCATGAAGGCAAAATCAGATTCACGAACTAGCGAAGAACCGGCAACGTTACAGATCGTCATTGCTGACATATAACCCTTCTCTTTCGCAAGACGAAGTGCAGCAAGCGTATCCGCCGTTTCACCAGATTGAGACAGAGTCACCAATAGGCTGTTCGGACGAACAACGAAATCACGGTAACGGAATTCAGAAGCAATCTCTACATCACAGCTTACGCCAGCTAGAGACTCAAACCAGTAACGAGCTGCCATGCCTGAGTTGTAAGACGTACCACATGCGATGATCTGCACGTGTTCTACCTTGCTTAAGATCTCTTCAGCTTTAACACCGATTGCATTAGTGATTACAGAAGTGTCAGAGATACGACCTTCCATCGTGTTGATCAGCGCTGTTGGCTGCTCAAAAATTTCTTTCTGCATGAAGTGACGGTATTGACCTTTGTCACCTGCATCATGCTCTGCGTTTGATTCAACGATGTCACGCTCAACACGCTCGCCCGCTACATCAAATACCGTTACATCACGACGAGTAACCTCAGCAACATCACCTTCTTCTAGGTACATGAAGCGACGAGTTACGCTTAATAGTGCAAGCTGGTCAGAGGCTAGGAAGTTTTCACCAACACCAAAACCGATAACGATCGGGCTACCTGAACGAGCGACTACAATACGGCTAGGATCTTTACGATCAACCGCCACCGTGCCGTATGCACCGTCTAATTGTTTCGCTGTCTTTTGAAGCGCTTCAACCAAAGAAGCTGAAGTACGAAGTTCCCATTCAACTAAATGAGCGATAACTTCAGTATCCGTTTGTGAAGTAAACACATAACCACGCTCTTGAAGAAGAGCACGCAGTGCTTCGTGGTTTTCGATAATACCATTGTGTACAACAGCAATATCACCAGACATGTGTGGGTGTGCATTCGCTTCAGATGGCTCACCGTGCGTCGCCCAGCGTGTATGAGCGATACCAGTGCCGCCAATAACATGCTGCTGATCGACTGCGTCTGCTAGCTCTTGTACTTTACCAAGGCGGCGCACACGAGTTAGGTTAGATTCAGTATCAACTACAGCGACACCCGCTGAGTCGTAGCCACGATATTCTAGGCGGCGAAGGCCTTCTACTAAAATTTCGGCTACATCACGCTGTGCTACTGCACCAACAATTCCACACATAGTTTCACTCCATCAATTTCGTTTTATTCCTATTGGCAGCAAGCAAAGGCCAGATCTTTATTAAGATCAATTATAGGAAGGTAATGCATAATACTTAAATTTGTTTTTACGCTGGATCAGTCAGGATCACTCGAACATCATGTGATTCGATACTTGCTTTGGATTCTTCGCCTAAGTCTGTATTGGTAATCAAGATGTCAATATGTTCCCACGCCAGCTCTAAGTTCGGGATCTTTCGTCCCACTTTTTCAGACTCAACCATCACGATCACTTCTCGTGACACTTCAGCCATAACTTTGCTCAGGCCAATCAATTCATTAAACGTAGTAGTGCCTCTATCAAGGTCGATACCATCAGCACCGATGAACAATTGGTCAAAATCGTAAGCACGAAGTACCGACTCTGCGACCTTGCCTTGGAAAGAATCCGAATGGGTATCCCAAGTGCCACCCGTCATTAATAACGTTGGTTCACTTTCAAGCTCATTAAGCGCATTAGCCACGTGTAATGAGTTGGTCATAACAACCAAACCACGCTTAGTATTAAGCTGCTGAATCAAGGCGCCAGTCGTGCTGCCACTATCGATGACAATGCGATTATGGTCGCGAATCAAATCTGCAGCGGCTTTTGCTAATGAAATCTTTCGAGTCGAAACTTGTTGACCCAGTTCCTCGTTCACAACCTCTTTCGGTAATGAAATCGCACCACCATAACGGCGTAAAAGCTGACCGTTTTTCTCTAAAGACGCCAAGTCCTTTCTAATCGTGACCTCTGAGGTTTCGAACTTAGCGGATAATTCATCAACACTAACCTCCCCCTTTTCATTCACTAGATTAGAAATTGCATGTCTTCTGAGCTGGGTGTTTCGTTTCGACATTTAGAAAAGGCCATAAAGTTTCGATATGAAACATATTATAGTTACAACGAAACTATTTAGTCCATTTATTTTGATCCAAAAAATTAATAAATAGCGATAAAACCTTGTCCTAAGACAATTGTTAAGCAGTGATATTGAACTCATTAGGTGGTAGAATCCGCACCCGAAAAGAAAAAAAATTACAAAACTGACCGTTATTTTTCTGCAACTTTCACCTGATATATTGGTATAAGTCACAGAAACCCGACGTTGAATCAAAATCTTTTAGTCATAAAATGACTAAAATTGATGAAAGACTTACAACTCTGAAGGACATATTGGAAGTCCCGCGCTTTTACACAACAGGCACAAAATGTTGATGTAGCGGACCAATCTTCAGAACTTAAATAAATTTCAAATTGTAACAATACTTACCGGAGAGTACCTTCCATGAAAAAGACCAAAATCGTATGTACGATTGGCCCTAAAACTGAATCTGTAGAGAAGCTAACTGAACTAGTAGATGCTGGCATGAACGTTATGCGTCTTAACTTCTCTCACGGTGATTTCGCAGAACACGGCACTCGTATCGCGAACTTCCGTAAAGTAATGGAAAACAAAGGTGAGCAACTTGCTATCCTTCTAGATACTAAAGGTCCTGAAATCCGTACTATCAAACTTGAAGATGGTAACGACGTAGATCTAGTAGCTGGTCAAGAGTTCACTTTCACAACTGACGCAACAGTTGTTGGTAACAAAGACGTAGTAGCAGTAACTTACCTAGGTTTCGCTAAAGACCTAACTGCAGGTAACACTATCCTTGTTGATGACGGCCTAATCGAAATGGAAGTTATCGCAACAACAGAAACTGAAGTTAAGTGTAAAGTTCTTAACAACGGTGCTCTAGGCGAAAACAAAGGTGTTAACCTTCCTGGCGTTTCTGTTCAACTTCCAGCTCTTTCTGAGAAAGACAAAGCTGACCTTAAGTTTGGTTGTGAGCAAGGCGTTGATTTCGTAGCTGCTTCTTTCATCCGTAAAGAAGACGATGTTAAAGAAATCCGTGAGCTTCTAAACGCTAACGGTGGCGAAAACATCCACATCATTTCTAAGATTGAAAACCAAGAAGGTGTAGATAACTTCGATTCAATCCTTGAAGCTTCTGACGGCATCATGGTTGCTCGTGGTGACCTAGGTGTTGAAATCCCAGCTGAAGAAGTAATCTTCGCTCAGAAAATGATGATCGAGAAGTGCAACCGTGCACGTAAGATGGTTATCACTGCAACTCAAATGCTTGACTCTATGATCAGCAACCCACGTCCAACTCGCGCAGAAGCGGGTGACGTTGCGAACGCAATCATGGATGGTACTGATGCAGTAATGCTTTCTGGTGAAACTGCTAAAGGTAAGTACCCAGTTGAAGCTGTTACTATCATGGCTCAAATCGCGAACCGTACTGATTCAGCTCTTAAAGCTGAACTAGGTTCTCGTCTAGACAGCCCACGTCTACGCATCACTGAAGCAGTATGTAAAGGCGCTGTGGACACAGCAGAGAAGCTAGCTGCTCCTCTAATCGTTGTTGCAACTGAAGGCGGTAAGTCTGCACGTTCAGTACGTAAGTACTTCCCAACTGCAAACATCCTTGCTCTAACAACTAACGAAAAGACAGCTGCACAGCTAGTTCTTACTAAAGGTGTTAAGCCAGTTCTTGTTGACTCTATCGAGAACACAGACGCTTTCTACATCAACGGTAAAGAAATCGCTCTACAATCTGGCCTAGGTAACAAAGGCGACATCGTAGTTATGGTTTCTGGTGCTCTAGTTGCTTCTGGTACTACAAACACAGCGTCTGTTCACGTTCTATAATCGAGAACAGCAACGCAATAAAATATAAAAGAGGGCTTCGGCCCTCTTTTTTTATGAAACAATATCTTGCCTAACTTTTCAGTACGCTGTATTATCAATACATAATAGAACTACGTACTGTTAACTTCCAATTGACTCTTTCCAAGAGACGGATTAGCAGACTAGAAATCAAATATATACATGAGGTTTGTAATGTCTAGTCCTACTCTCACTGATAAAGTATCGAAAATGATTCGCCAAGATATCCTGAATGGTGAATTGCTCCCTGGCCAAAAACTCGTTGTTGCTGATCTAAAAAGTAGATACAACGTGGGTGCATCGCCAATTCGTGAAGCCTTGGTACAATTGTCTTGGAGCAAGTACGTAAAACTAGAGCCACAAAAAGGCTGCTGGGTATCTCCGGTATCAAAGAAAGAGCTTAACGATTTATACGAAAGCCTTCGTGTTGTCTCTTCAGTTTTGCTTAAAAAAGCCATTTCATCAGGCGATGAGAGCTGGGAATTAGAAGTACTGACGTCTTACCATAAACTGTCTAAAATCCAATATGTGGCAGAAGAGTTTGACTGCGCTGAGTGGGAAGAACGTCACCAACAGTTCCATGTATCACTACTTGAAGGCGCGGATTCAGAGAACATGTTTAAATTCTTTGATGACTTGATCAACCAAGTTAAGCGTTATCGTTTCCTAGTTCTATCGGCTGAAACAGTGACAGACGATCTGTTCAATATCGATGAACACGAAATGATCATGAAGCTAGTACTCGCTAAAAATGTCGATCAAGCGACAGAGCTGCTGGATCAACACCTACTAAGCTCAATGAAACGAATTGAAGAAGTTATCGAAGCGGCATAAACATCAAGCCAAGATAGATTCTAACCACATAAAAACGGAGCCTAATGGCTCCGTTTTTTATTTCCAGTATTACGACTGAACTACCACCCAAAAAACTCTTTGTGATGAGTATTGAGCAGCACAACCATAGGTAAAAAATACAACGCACTCAGTTGAAAACCAAGAATGACTAATGTGCCTATGGTTAACCTCACTAAAAAATCGACAAACATACTACGCCTCTTTTCACTCGACAGTATGATCCCCAAATGCTTGCTCCAGCTAAATCAATTCGATTGCTACGCTTCAACTCATTGATAAAACGATCTAATCCACTGAATTAAGTTAACGGTGTCATCCTTCTACTACTGGTAAACACTCTATTTATTGCACCGTTTGATACGATGAAATCTGAAGTACAGCCATTTGCTTATTGTTCAGTTTAGCTCAAATTATCGCCAGCATTAGACTTTAGTCTAACTAGCTAATGTTTGTGATACAGATCTTTTCAAAGTGAGATTTGCAGAATTATTCAATGCGGAGATTAGGAAGATTGATGGTTCAATTGAGATAAGTGAAGAGGCATAAGTGGAGAGTAATAGTGAAGGTTTCATGCGTATTCAAAACACGATTGAATACAGAGAATTAAGCGACATCAGCATGACTTGGGCACAAAGACACTGTATTGCGACCTGACGATTTGGATTCGTAGAGCCCAACATCGGCACATTTGTACGACCGAGTACTGTTACTGGTTAAATCCGTAAAGCCGACGCTTACTGTCACTTTAGTCCCCGCGGCGAGCTCTATCTCGATGCGTAAACGATCCAAAACGCGTTTTGCTTCAGGCAGAGTGGTGTGTGGCATCAGCAGCGCAAACTCCTCTCCCCCAACACGAGCGACAAAGTCAGTACTGCGAAGGCTGTCCTGCAAAAGCTTGGCAACACCAGCAATCACACGGTCGCCTTCATCATGTCCAAGCTCGTCATTAATTCGCTTGAAGTTATCAATATCGACCAAAGCCAAGCAAGTCGTCGCTTCGTTAGGGTAACGCTCAACTAAACGAGAATAGTAGGCGAGCTGCTCTTCGAACTTGCGACGGTTCCAGAGGTTGCTCAAAGAGTCTCGCTCGCTTAGAACTCGTAAACGGACTTCAAGCTCTTTTCTCACCGAGATGTCGACCAGTGACGTAATGTAGTAACTGATTTTGCCCGAGTTGTTTTTGACCGCGTGAACTCGCATGATCGCAGTAAAAGGAATACGAAGTTTGTTCTTACACAACACTTCCCCTTCCCAAACTTCTTCTTGCTCTAGGTGCTGCCAGATTGAATCACTAGAGAGTGTCTGCTCGGTATTTTCCAGAAGCAGTTGTAAGGCGTTCTGTCCAATGACTTGCTTTTTACTGTAACCCGTTATGTTTTCAAACTCGTTATTGATCATCATGGCACGATGTTGCTTATCAGAGATCATCACCGCTGACATACCATTCAATGCAGCTCGCGCTAATTTACTTTCTAAGCTGCGTCGTCGATAGTGAGTTACCAGATAAGCGAACGGAAAGGCAAAGATCAAAACAGTAAAGAGGACGATGATCTCTTCATGAGCAAGATCATTGAGATCGCGCTCTGCACGAGCAAGAAGCTGTTTTTCATTAAGTTGAATGAGCAAATGGACCTTTTGATTGTTCGCTAGCATAACCGTGTTAAACGCAAACAAATTACCATCCTCAAAAACGTGTCCCGCCTGCTCATTGGAGATTGCATCCCAAGTCTTCGGTGCGATGTTTTTTAGGTTGAAGCCTTTTCGTTCAGGAATAGAGTCGCCGAATAGCTTACCGCTGTTGTTACTCGCGATATAATAACCGGCTTCATTGAGCACTTCTGCTTTAAGGTCATTATCAGGTGAATAACTAAGACGCGACGATAAACCCCATACGTCGAGATTTATAACAAGATAGCCGACTCTTTTTTCAGGTGTTTCTACGGGAGTAAAGACACGAATTACCGGAATATAAGGCAAGATTACCTCACCATGCTCAGTTTCAAGTTCAATGCCCCAGCCGCCAATCTGCTCGGCTTCTAGTTCTTGAGCATATTCGAAGTAGCTAGAGTCAGACTTATCTTGAAGCTCTTGAGGTATCGTTATATAGCCTGTTTCAGCGGAATAATTTACGCGAACCAGCTCTTTACCCGCGATATCTAACAGGTGGATCTGCGTATACCATTTCTGGTTCACTAGGACAGACTGCCAAACCTCTTCAAGTAGATCTTTGGTTTGGTTAGATGGAGAAGAAGCAAAATCAACCAAGCTTTGACTGTGACTTAACAGCCCCATCACGGAGACTAATTGGGTCTTAAGAAGATCATAATCTCGTTTGGCATACACTAACTGATGAACGGCTTGTTTCGCTGAGTAGTCGAAGCTCTGCTGTTTCACTTCTTGATAGCGTTGTAGGTAATAAAGACCTACAGCAGAAGACAGTGTGATAGAGATAATCAGCAATGTAATTATTGATTTTTTATTTCTCATTGCTAACTCAGGTGAATGGAAGTGAAGCGCGGGATTATAGCACTCTAAATAATGAACAAAATAAAAGCCGCTTAAAAAAGCGGCTTTAAAACTATTTTTCCAATAACGATCGCTTACGCTTTTAGTGCACGCTCACCGCGAGCAATGCCAACAACACCACTTCGAGCCACTTCAAGCACTTCCGTTACCTCAGACAATGCCTGAATGAAAGCATCAAGCTTCTCGCTAGTACCGGCCATTTGCACCGTGTATTGCGAAGCCGTTACATCAACGATCTGACCACGGAAAATATCCGCGGTGCGTTTCACTTCGGCACGAGCAAAGCCGCTAGCGCGTACTTTTACCATCAGAAGTTCACGCTCGATATGCTCAAGCTCAGACACTTCTTGTACCTTAAGTACGTCGATCAGTTTGTGTAACTGCTTCTGAATCTGCTCAAGCTGCATTTCGCTTGAATTAGTAGTGACATTAAGACGAGAAAGCGTTGGATCATCCGTAGGAGATACATTCAAAGACTCGATGTTGTAGCCACGCTGAGAAAACAAGCCAACCACTCGAGAAAGTGCGCCTGGTTGGTTTTCCATTAATAGTGAAATGATGTGTCTCATATTATGTTCTCTCCGTTTTGCTTAGCCACATGTTATCCATACCCTCGCCTTTGATCTGCATTGGGTATACGTGCTCGGTGTCATCAACACTGATGTCGACAAATACCAGACGGTCTTTCATTGCTAATGCTTTTTCCAAGCCTGATTCCAATTCATCCGGAGATGAAATACGCATGCCAACGTGGCCATAAGCCTCTGCAATCGCAGCGAAATCAGGAACAGAGTCCATATATGAGTTAGAGTGACGACCTTGATAAACAATGTCTTGCCACTGTTTTACCATTCCTAAGAAACGGTTGTTCAGGTTAATGATCTTAACCGGAATATTGTATTGAAGCGCCGTCGATAGCTCTTGGATATTCATCTGAATACTGCCATCACCCGTTACAACAACGACTTCTTCATCTGGCTTAGCAAACTTAACGCCCATACCTGCAGGTAGACCAAAGCCCATCGTGCCTAAACCACCAGAGTTAATCCAACGGCGTGGTTTATCGAACGGATAGTACAGTGCAGCAAACATTTGGTGCTGACCAACATCCGAAGCAACATAGGCATCGCCATTGGTTACTTTATGAAGTGTTTCAATAACTTGTTGTGGCTTAATGCGCTCAGAAGATTTGTCATACGCTAAGCAATCACGTTCTTGCCATTGCTTGATTTCGCTCCACCAGCTTTCCATCGCTTGCGCGTCATTGGTTCCGCCTTGCTCAACAAGCAGGTTAACCATGCTCTCTAGTACTTTCTCTGCTGAACCTACAATCGGTAGATCCACTTTTACGTTTTTAGAGATAGAAGATGGGTCGATATCAATATGCATGATCTTCGCATCAGGGCAGTACTTGTCTAAGTTATTGGTGGTACGGTCATCGAAACGTACGCCAATACCAAAGATCAAGTCCGCATTGTGCATCGCCATATTGGCTTCATACAAACCATGCATACCCAACATACCCAAAGAGTTTTTATGAGTACCCGGGAAAGCCCCAAGCCCCATTAGGGTGCTTACGACTGGTAAATTCAGTGCTTCTGCCAATTTTAACAGTGGCTTATCTGCCTCAGAAATAACCGCACCACCACCGACGTAAAGCACCGGCTTTTTCGCTTCAAGAAGTGCCTTCAATGCCTTCTTGATCTGTCCTTTATGCCCAGTGAGCGTTGGATTATACGAACGCATTTTTATTGTTTCTGGGTATTCATAAGGAAGTTTGATTTGTGGGTTTAGAATATCTTTAGGCAGATCGATAACCACAGGACCGGGACGTCCTGTCGTTGAAATATAGAATGCTTTTTTAACAACGTCTGGGATATCTTCCGCTTTCTTAACGAGGAAGCTGTGTTTAACGATCGGACGGGATACACCCACGATATCACACTCTTGGAAGGCGTCGTTACCAATCAAGCTATTTGGTACGTTACCAGAAATAACAATCATTGGAATTGAGTCCATGTACGCCGTAGCAATACCCGTTACGGTATTGGTCGCGCCCGGACCAGAACATACAAGTACCACACCCGGTTTACCGGTCGAACGAGTATAGCCATCTGCCATATGGGTAGCGGCTTGTTCGTGTCGTACTAATACGTGTTTAATTTCAGCAGTTTTAGCATGCAGGGCATCATAGATATCAAGTACAGAACCACCTGGATAACCAAAGATTTGTTCTACACCCTCTTCAATTAGAGACTGCACCACCATCTCAGCGCCGGATAACATTGCTGTTTCAGGTTTTGTTGTCATATTGCTCTCCTCACCAGTTTCCAATCACATTTGGTGAACATGTTGGGCTGGTTTTACATAGTCTAGGGCTTATTCGTAGCCTAATTCGAAATACTTCCACTTTTTCGGCTATGGCTGTCTGTCGTGATAACAACAAACAGTAATACGAAACAACTTTAACGCTTTATTATCATCTGGTCTAACACCAGAGATCCAACAATCATGTCAAAAAACCAACTATTAGCTGAAAGCATCAAAAAAAACCCAAGACAAAGCTAATAGTTAGATTTAAAAACTAGTTAACACCTAAAAAAAAGAGCTAAATATTCAAATGAATCGCAGTTTATCGATTAATTACGCCCTTATTGATGTGCGCTTTCGCACATTGTGCTGTGTCAGTAGGCATAAAAAATCCCCCTAAAAATGCAATCACATTCGTAGGGGGATTTTTAAACAACTGAAAATTTATCTAAGCAGAAAACTACTTATCTTTAGGCTTTTCATTGTACATTTCTTCGATTTCGTCTTGATACTTATCGTTGATAACTTTACGACGCAATTTTTGAGTAGGTGTCAGTTCGCCATCATCCATAGAAAATGCTTTTGGCAACAACTTGAATTTCTTCACTTGTTCAAACTTAGCCAACTCTTGCTGGAGGTCATTCACGCGCTTCTCTAGCATCTCGACAATCTGGTGATGCTTAACAAGCTCAACGCGGTCGTGATACTTGATATTCAGTTCTTTGGCATACTCTTCTAGCGAGTCATAACAAGGAACAATCAGCGCAGAAACGAATTTGCGTGTATCAGCGATAACAGCAATCTGTTCGATAAAGTGATCTTTACCAATCGCGCCTTCCACCACTTGCGGTGCAATGTACTTGCCGCCAGAGGTTTTCATTAACTCTTTGATACGGTCGGTAATGAACAGGTTTCCATTTTCATCAAAATGACCCGCATCGCCGGTTTTCAGGAAGCCGTGCTCATCAAAAGTCTTCGCTGTCTCTTCTGGCATCTTGTAGTAACCGCGCATCACCATTGGGCCACGAACAAGAATCTCGTTCTTCGCACCAATTTTCACTTCTGCGCCTGGCATCGACATACCAATAGAATCAGGGTTAAAACAACGATCATCCCAGCATGATACTGTCGCCGTTGTTTCTGTCATGCCGTAGCCAAGTTTTACGTTGATACCAATAGCATGGAAGAAGCGGCCAATGGTTTCATCTAGCTTCGCGCCACCACATGGCATGAAGTTAATGTTGCCACCTAGCAATGCTCGAAGTTTAGAGAGCACAAGCTTATCGGCTAGCGCATGGCTCTTCTTCAACATTAACGATGGTGTACGACCTTCTTGGTGACAAACAGAGAGCTTAGCCCCCATGTTCACTGCCCAAGTAAAGAGCACTTTACGGATAAACGGTGCTTTCGATACCTTCTCGTGAATCGCTGAGAAGATCTTCTCGTAGAAGCGAGGAACTGCAGACATAACCGTTGGTTTAACGTCGCTCAACGCATCACGAACTTGCATAGTGTCTTGCAGATAGCAGTTGGTTGCGCCTTTATAAAGGACATAGAAAGTCCAAGCGCGCTCAAATACATGTGATAAAGGTAAGAAACACAGTGAAACATCGTCTTTAGTCAGGCTAAGACGCTCATCGTGGCCTTCTAGTTGATAGCCAATATTAGTGTAATCAAGCATTACGCCTTTCGGCTGGCCTGTAGTACCAGAGGTATAGATGAGAGTGAGTAGATCATCCATGCTTGCAGCTGCGAGACGAGCGTCAAGTTCAACTTGTTGAGCTTCAGCCCCACGCGCCATAAAATCTTGCCAAGACACAGCAAAACTGTGCTCTTGAGTATCGATATCAGCAGACATAGCGACGATGATTTCAAGCTGTTCACACTCTTCGAAGATGTTAACAGCAGCATCAAACTGAGCTTGCTCACCAACAAATAAGATCTTCACATCCGCATTCTGGATAATGTAAGAAGACTGTGCAGCGGTGTTCGTTGGGTAAATCGGCACTGTCACAAGACGAGCTTGTAAGGATGCAAAATCTGCCACAGTCCACTGAGGCATATTATTGGAATAGATACCGATCTTATCTTGAACTCTCAATCCTTGAGCTAACAATGCTAATGAAAGCGTATCGATTTGCTGTCCAAATTGTTCCCAGCTAATACCTTGCCATACATTGTCTACTTTGTGCTTCAAAGCTGTACGGTTGCCACCTTGGGCAATCTGGTCACGAAGTCTTTTTACGATATGAAAATCTAAATTGGCCATCTCTTTACCTTTGGCTTACACCTGTAAGCTTTTTTGAGCGCACAAGTGTACCTCTGATCATGGAAAAGGCAACTGATGAAGCTCAAAGTTATAAGTAATAGTACGTCTCACGCTAAGTTTTCTATCAACAAAAATAGCAGGTACAAAAAAGCCCCAAGCCAGAGTCCCAGCTTAGGGCTTACAAATCATAGGGATTAGTGCTTATTTAAGCGCTACAACTTCGCCACAGATCATCATTAATTGATCTCGTAACCAAATGTGTCCTTTATCCTTTTCACTTGATTCGTGCCAGCTTAGGAAGCCAGAAATTGCCGCATTATCGAATGGGAAATCTAGAATCTGAAGCTGATCTTTGTTCGCTGCATGCTCAACCATCCAACGAGGAGCAATCGTCACAAGCTCAGATTGACCAACAACGTAAAGTACGTTGCTTAAGCTCGTACCTTCGTAGAAAGGTGTGCAATCTAGGTCACGGTACGCTTGCTCAGAGAAGCTACGTTGACCATGAATACGAGACAGTTTTGCGTGTTTTTCGTTAAGCAGCTCTGCCGCTGACACTTCACCGTTGATACGTGGGTGAGAAGCAGAAGCGACAACAACTAATTCGTCTTGGAAGATCTCAGTGCTTGAGAAGCCTTGCTCATCAAAGCGAGCGTAATCAATCACGAAGTCGATTTCTTGGTAGCGCATACGCTCAGAAAGTTGACGATCAAATTCAGCATCCATATGCAGTTTAACGCTAGGTGCTTGGTCGTTGATTGTCGACATGATCTTAGGAGCAAAACGCATGTCACATGGGCTGCAAATCGCAAGTTTAAACAGGCGAGAAGAAGACTCAGGAGAGAACACAGAACTTGGTAGTTCGTTGCGTACTAATTGTAGAGCTTGGCGGATTGGACCAAACAATTGACGAGCACGTTGAGTCGGCTGAATACCACGACCTTGACGCATGAATAGTTCGTCGTTAAACATCACTTTTAGACGAGCAACTGCGTTACTTACCGCTGGCTGAGACATGCCCAGATTGTGAGCTGCACGCGTAATGTTTTGCTCTTGCATTACTGCATCAAATACAGTCAAAAGGTTTAAGTCTACTCCACGAAGTGTGCTTTCCATTCTGTAGCTTGCAATTGCACTCATTGCGTCTTTTTTCTCTAACATTCAAGTTGCCTCTTGTCGGTTCGACAGCGTTAAATTGGTAATGGTATGGGAATAGATAACCACTAATTCTTATATTTATCAGACCGATGTTTTTCGGATTACCACTACTATTAACCAATAATTCGCACGCTACCAACAAGATTGATAAAGAATAATTTTATTTTACCTTAATGATTAAATAACATCTAAAAATCAATTATTTATAGAGTTATAAAAAAACATAAAATGCTGCACTTATGAGTTTCATTTCGACTTATTTAGCTGTTCTATCGTTTGGTTACATTTGTTACAATTTATTGAACCCATGAATTGTTTGACTGGTCGATTCAGAAATAACACTTATGAGTTAGGTGAGCGATGCATAACTTGGGAAATCAACCTTGTCCCAAAGCTGCTTTCTTAGGTCTTCCTGATTCGACCAATTCCCCGCTAATATCCACTCTGCAATCGCACTGGCAACGTCTGGATAAGTGACGACCTCAGCCTGTTTTTCATTGAGCCACTCACGCAACGTCGCTGCATCCAAAAAGCTCATTGTTTGTGCCAGCCCTAATGCCCCCAGCGTAGCGACATTACTTTGCTGTTCAAACTGTCCTTCAAGCGGTTTAAGAAGCAGTTTTTTACCCAAAGTTAAGGCTTCAGATGGCAATTCAAAACCACCATTAGCCACCACTCCTGAGCATTGATTGAGGTCGAATTGAAAGCCAGCATGACTGAGTGGTTTGAACTCAATATTTTCAACTCGGCTTTGCTCAATAACATTCGGGTGATAGCAGACAAAGTTGTGAGAAATGAACTTCATCAGAAGCTCTGAAATCGCTTCTAAATCTTCAAACGGCAAGTAGACTAAAGTGAAATCTTGCGGTGCTTTGGTTTTCTGATCACCAGTGAGCGTATGAACGATAGGTGGCAATATTGGCTGTTCAAAGTGATACCAATGCAACCCAATAGCATGCTCTGTTGGCGCAAAATGCTGAATAACAGAATGTTCAATCCAGTTGCCCCCTTCTTTAGGCACATCGTAACGGAATGCATTTTGGTGGCTTATTCCAATACACGGGACACCTTGTCTTTTCGCAGCCCAAGCGGTTACCGGTTCGAAGTCATTCAATACCAAATCGTAAGGTGTAAGATCGATCTGCTTCATTTCCTTAAGGAATCGCCACATACTATTTTTGATGAAGGTCTTGGAGTATTTAACCTTACCCTGCTCACTGTAAAAAGTGAGTCCATGGCGGGTTTGATAATTGCCAAACTCTTCCATAGAAAAGTACTTATTTTCATCCCTTCCAGAAAATAGAAAGTCGACATCAATATTATGTTGGCGAAACGCGACAGCCATTGCTCTCGCACGAGCGATGTGACCATTCCCTGTACCTTGTACGCCATATAAAATTTTCATTCAGGTTCCTTGAAGATTAACAGTTCGATCTCTGCTGTCTTTGCCTGTGTCTTTTTAATATGAACAACAGAACAAACAGCCATACGACTAAGCGCTATAAAATGAAGTAAATGGCTAGGCTTGTGCACGCTATACCTAGCACTGCACCAATTAAGACATCCGTTAAAAAGTGCACACCGAGTAAGATTCGAGAACCAGCAATCGCTGTCGCCCAAATCAAGCTAAAGAGATAGAGACTTGGATAAAAATGTCCGATTAGAGTCGCCATAACAAATGCAGCAGCGGAATGCCCAGAAGGCAGGCTGTATTTATCTGATGGCACAATGTGAGAGTGAAGCAATGAAGAGAATTCGGCGGGTCTGCGGCGCTTTAGGGTGTTTTTGGCTAACCAATAAATCGGTAGCTCTATCGCAAAAGCGGCTAGACCAACCATTAAAAATTCACGACCTGTGTAGCCATCAGCTAACAGCGCAATCAGAGCGATCAACACATATAAGTGACCATCCCCGGTATGAGACACTGCTTTACTCAATGTTGCATGTTGCCCGCTATAACGGTTCTTCAAACAGAAAACAGAAAATGCCACATCCCAGCGGACAATAGGTTCGATAGTACGCATACGATCTCCTTAACAATCCTTATTCAGTTAAGGCTCAAGGTATGCCCCTGAAATGACAGTTAGGTGACGTTTTGAATGAACTAAAATGAATTTTGAAGCGAATTAACCGCTTTCACTAAGTAAGCTGATGGGAGCCAAGAAGCTGCCGATAAAAATAAAGCGACCCAAGGCCGCTTTATTCTTCTATGTTTTGCTTCTTTATATAAGCAAACAAACGCTACTTCTATCGTGTTAATGGTTATAGCGTTCGCCAATGATAATAGTGCTCACTAATGATAATAGCGCTAAAGGTTATAGCGCTAATGGCTCATGCTTTTTCACCAACCCGAAGTCCGCCAATATCGCGTAAGCGGCAGGGATCATAAACAACACCAGTAAGGTTGACGCAAATATGCCAAACACAATTGAAATAACCAATGGTTGGATAACCTGAGCCTGCAAGCTGGTTTCCGTCAACAACGGTAGCAAACCAGCTGCGGTCGTCATTGATGTCAAAAATACCGCACGGAAACGCTCGCGACTGGCCTTCACCACCGAGTCATGAACGCTATCTCCCTCATCAACATGGTGACGAATGTATTGCACTAGCAAGATGGAATCATTGACCACGATTCCGGCAAGCGACACAAAACCCATCATGCTCGGCATACTTAACGCGTGCCCTAACAGCCAGTGACCAACAACGACCCCTATGAAGGCCAGTGGGATCGCTAACATTACGACTACCGGTTCCAAGTAACTTCGGAACTGATAACTCAGAATCGCAAACACACCGAATAAACCCAGTAGGAAGCCTTTACCCATTGAGGCTCCGGTCTTCGCGGCGTCTTTAGCTTCCCCTTCGAAATCAAAGCGTAAACCCGGGTACTTCTGAATAAGTTTGGCGGCTTCATCTTTTTGGAACTGAGCCAGAATCGCGGATGAACTCGCTTTCTTATTATCAATATCACCAAAGATACTGATGGTTCTCAGCCCATCAATACGTTGAATTCGTACGTAGTTACGTTGGAAATCTAGCGTTGCCAATGTCGCTAGCGGGATCTGACTGCCATCTGCGGTAATGATTGGGAAATTAGCCAGTTGCTGTAAATCGCCTGCCTGTTCTTTATCAAGGCGTACCTCAATCGAAATGTTCTCGACCCCAATTTGGATTTCATCCGCAGTCTGACCAAAGAAGGCCGCACGCAATTGGGAAGCAATCATCTGTCCATTCACATTGTAGGTTTCCGCACCTGGGCGAAGTTTAACTAAAATCTCTTCTTTACCCATGCGCATGTCATCAAGCACACCATGTACACCATCAAACTGATTGAGGTACTCCTGAATATCTAAAGAAGCCGATTTCAATGCAGCAAGATCATCATGTTTGGCGCGGATCTCGATAGCACGACCGCCCGGCCCCATCGTAGGCTGTTTGAAAACTAGCGAGATAGGATCCGCCAAATCGCCGATGTCTTCCCGCCATGCATCAATAAAATCATCGATCACCGTGTTGCGACTCTCTGCACCACGCAAGTCTAAGCGCACAGTGGCTAAGTGTGGGCCTGATTCATTGGCATCTGCGTTTGCATTGAATTGGCTGGTGATATGCTCAACCAATTTATTACCGTCCTCAACCTCTTCACTCCACTGCTCATTCAAACGTTCAGCAGACGCGACTATTTTGTCGACGACTTTCTCAGTTTGAGACAGTGATGCGCCCGGTGGAAGAATGATGCGAGCCTCGGCAATATCACCATCCAGTTCAGGGAAAGGTTGGAACTTAACAACGCCACCAGCAATCAAGGCTACCGAAAGCAACAGCAGAGTCAGCACTCCGCCCATAAAGGCGTAGCGGAACGTCACGACCTTCTCGACCATATTCATCAAGGTCGTATTGCGGAAATTCTCGAACTTCTCAAGCAGAACGACTTTAAAGCGCAGTGCTGGCTTGTCGTTTTTTTCTTTGTGTAATGAATGAGATAAATGATTTGGTAGAATAAGAAACGCTTCGATTAAACTTAGCGACAACACCAAGATAAGTACCTGAGGCACCGCTTTAAGCACCGCGCCCATTTCCCCATCAAGAAACAGTAAGCTACCGAAAATACACACTGTGGTTAGGAAAGAAGATAGTACTCCAGGAAGCACTTTCTTTACGCCGTTGTACACCGCATCATCGACGCTTTGTCCCCTATCTAAATGGGAGGCTATCGATTCGGCTATCACTATGGCGTCATCCATCATGATACCAATCGCCATTAATAAACCGACCAGTGACATGATGTTAATCGATAAGCCCAAGTTAGCCATTAAGAACAAGCCACCAAGGAAGGCTACCGGCAAACCTGCCGCAACCCAGAATGAATATCGCAAACTGAAGAACAACCACATGGTGGCAAACACCAACACAATACCTTGCCAGCCGTTGCGCGCCATCATGGTTAGACGATCCCAAAGTACCGACGAGAGATCGTTGGTCATTTGCAGTGTCACACCATCGGGAGCAATCGCGCTTTGATCTTCAACGAATCGGGTGACATTCTCTTTGATTCGTAACGCATCATCTTCTTTGTTTTTACTGATCTTCAATAGCGCAGATGGCTTACCATCAAACAGAACCTTCTGTTCATCCAGTTCAAAGCGGTCGGTGATCTTAGCAATATCCCTCAAACGGATCACCGACCCATTCGGCGCAGATCCAACCACGATACTCTCTAATTCAACCGGCGTGATGCGTCTTTCATCAAAACGAATCAGGAAGTTTTTGTCTGGCGTCTCAACGTTACCACTCGGCAGCTTTACATTCTGACGACCAATTTGGTCTGCGATATCACCAACACTCAAACCCAACTGGCGAATGGCTTGGGTATCCAGTTCGACTCGATATTGGTGATCGGAAAAACCACTGACTTCGACTAAAGAGACATCGTAATCGAGCTTCATGGTACGTTTGAGGTCTTCGGCGTAAGCTTTGAGTTCAGGCCATGAGGTTTCGGCTGTAATCGCTATATCAACTACCGGTTCATTCCAATCCAGCTCTTGAACAACCGGCGATTCAATCTCGCTCGGGAAATCATTGATCGAGTTGATCTGAGTTTGCACGTCCACCAGCATTCGGCCAATATCCGCTTTCTCATTGAGTTTCAGAATAAGACGAGCACTGCCTTCTATCGCCTCACATTGAGTTTCTTCAATGTTGGCCAGACCATCGACGGCATCTTCCATTCGCACACACAAGCTCTCTTCCACTTCTTGTGGAGATGCACCGGGATAAACGATCGCCGCCATAATGTAAGGTGGATCATAGGCAGGAAAGGTTTCGCGCTTGATGGTTGATAATGAGGTCAAACCCATGATCAACAAACCAAGCATCAATAAGTTTGCTGCCGTCGGGTGTCGGGAGAAGAACCGAATCATGACGCATTCTCCTGCACATCCGCTGCTAATTCAGTAGAGTTTGACTCTTTGAGCAGCATGCCTTCAATCGCAGGTAAAACGTCATTAAGAATTAACTTATCACCCGCGTGCAGTTCACCATCCACCACCACTTGGTTATCTCTGCGATAAAGCACTTCAACATTCACCACTTGCAAGCGCTGACTGTCATCCATCAGGTAAACCTTATCACCGTGCAGTGCGCGCTCTGGGACAACCCAACTAAGGTTAGCCAAGCCTTCAATCTCTGCTTTGACGAACATGCCATTGACCAAAGGCGTTGCACTGCTTGGCTGCAAAGCTGCATAATCTTGGCCAATCTCAAGAATGATCCCTGCAGTGGCTTGGTTCTCATCAACGGTTTCGCTGATTCTCGCCACCTTTGCAGGCCAATTGAGGTTAAGGCTGCCACTGTTTAGCTGAATACTTGCTTTGATCGGCGCTTCATAAGGGTTTGGTATGCCTGCGGCATCACGAGGGAATTGAGTAAAGCTTGAGGCTAAAGTTTGCATATCGTGAATAGAGAGTTGCGCCTCAACTTCCATAACTTTAATCCCGTGAGCAACAAACATCTCTTGCTGAAGATTAACCACTTGGTTTTGTTCAATATCGACCTGAGCTATTCGCATCGCTCTAGGCAAAGTAATGGTCGTTTTATCCAAAGAGCGTTGCGCCTCTTTTACTTTTGAGACATTCACCTTAATCACTGCTTCCGCAACACGCTTTTCATCTGGCATCAATGCTATTTGGTTATCAATATCCAATACAAGCTTCTGTTGAGACAACGCACTTTGCTGCTGCAAGTCCACATCGGATTGAGAGGTGAGCCCTTTCTTGCGTAGATCTTGTTTACGTTGCAGCTCTTTATTGCTAATCACTAAGCGGTTCTTTTCGATCTTTAAAGTCTGCTTAAGGTTATCTTCTTCTTGATTTAACTTAGCTAATGAGGTCTGGCTTGATTTAAGATCCGCTTCAGCTTGTACCAACTTCAACTCGTAATCCAAGGGATCGATCTTAAGTACCTCAGTACCCGCTGGAATGATCTGCCCTTTTTCTAGGTCAGGATGTCGATAAACAATCTGCCCAGTCACCTCGGCGATGGCTTTCCATTCAACTTTAGGGACTACTTTGCCAAAGCCCACCGCCAACGGTGCGATCATTTGTTGTTCTAAACTGACGGTTTCGACTAGACGAGCCCTATCTCCCGCGGGCTTAGTCGGCAGATCCGGCTTTAAGCTAATCGCAGTCACAAGGCCGATGACACCAACCGCAAGTGCTGGGAAGAAGAGTAGTTTTTTATTTATTTTCATTATCTTTTGTCCTGCACTGCAGAAGGGCTCGGTGCGTTGATAAAGCCTTCAGTCATCAGTTGAATGTTGTGTTCGATTAAACGGTTAAGAAATTCTTCATTAATCTCAATACCATGAATAGCAAGTAAAGGTGGAGGCGCAATGAACGGGAACACCATCAAGCTTATATACGACACGCGGCAGAGTTTGGGATCCATCTCTTTTCTTAAGACACCTTGTGCCACCAACTTTTCAAAAATGACATCTTGGGCTGGCTTCGCCACATCGAGAAAAACCTTTTCGAGCAACTCTCTTTGCACTTCAGAGGGAGGCATATTCATCACTTGAGCAATCAAGCGAGGAAACTTGGGAACCTTGACCATCTCTTTGTAGTAAGTCCGCATTAAATCAAGAAAGTTCTCATGGCTGCTTTCTTCAACCAATCTCTGCATTTGCAATTGCATCGGTCGTAGCGTTTCACGCAGCATCGCCTCAAATAATCCGGCCTTACTGCCAAAGTAATAACGGATCATCGCAATGTTCACACCCGCACGATCAGCAATCAGGCGTGTCGAGACCTTGTCGTATGACTGAACGACAAACAGATCACGAGCATGCTCAATCAATAGTTGTCGAACATCTAAGTTCTGTTGAGGTCGCCCCGCTTTTCGTGCCGTCATGGCATTAACCTATCTCTATAATTAATCATTTGATTAATTATAGAGATAAACAGACATAACAGTAGAAGATTAATTACTCACTATTTAATCAATTGATTAATTACTTTGGTCACGCTTGTGATTTTTTTGGTGAATCGTTCCATTAAAAAGATTTACTACAAAGTTTTAACCTACACATCAACCAAACGATAAACTAACCCGCCAATACAAAACCACCATTCAGTTGATATAGCTAACACTCAAACAAAAAACAGCATAAACCAAACCAAAACACTGCCAATGTACGCTGATATTGGATTTTCTTGTTTGACGCTCAGAATAAATTACGGTAAATATGGTGTTAACAGTTTATTTACGGATATTTGTGTAATGATTTTTTCTTCTTCTCTACTGCTGAAACTTCTCCTTATCGTGAACCAATCGCGCGGGTAAGTTGTGGGTCAAGAACTACACAAATATTAAAACCCGCACTGAGCGGGTTTTTTTGTAACTGGCACTTTTAAAAGAACATCATTCTTAATAATAATTTGGATAGCAATCGATTCATTATCGATATAAGGAAGCACCCATGAACGATCAAGTAATAATTTTTGATACTACCTTACGTGACGGCGAGCAAGCATTGGCTGCAAGCCTTACGGTAAAAGAGAAGTTACAGATCGCTTATGCTCTTGAGAGACTGGGTGTAGATGTTATCGAAGCTGGCTTCCCTATTTCTTCTCCAGGTGATTTTGAGTCAGTACAAACCATCGCTAAACACATCAAAGACAGCCGTATTTGTGCACTTTCTCGTGCCGTAGCGAAAGATATCGATGCCGCTGCAGAAGCGCTTAAAGTGGCTGATCAGTTTCGTATTCATACCTTCATCTCAACATCAACGGTTCACGTGCAAGACAAATTACGCCGCAGCTACGATGACGTAGTAGAGATGGCAGTAAAAGCCGTCAAACACGCTCGTAATTACACCGATGATGTTGAGTTCTCTTGTGAAGATGCCGGTCGTACCCCTATCGACAACCTATGTCGTATGGTTGAAGCCGCGATTAACGCAGGCGCTAAAACCATCAACATTCCGGACACGGTGGGCTATACAGTACCGAATGAGTTTGGTGGCATTATTAAAACGCTATTTGACCGCGTTCCCAACATCGACCAAGCGATCATCTCTGTTCACTGTCACGATGACTTAGGTATGTCGGTTGCAAACTCAATAGCTGCTGTGCAAGCGGGCGCTCGCCAAATTGAAGGCACAATCAATGGTATTGGCGAACGTGCAGGTAACTGTTCTTTAGAAGAAATCGCAATGATCATCAAAACTCGTCAAGAGCTTTTGGGTGTTCATACTGGCTTGGATCACAAAGAGATTCACCGTACCAGTAAGTTGGTAAGTCAGCTTTGCCACATGCCAATTCAAGACAACAAAGCAATCGTCGGTGCTAACGCATTCAGCCACTCTTCAGGTATTCACCAAGATGGCATGCTAAAGAACAAGAACACTTACGAGATCATGACGCCTGAGTCTATTGGCTTGAAAAACAAAGCCTTAAACCTAACAAGCCGTAGTGGCCGAGCAGCTGTTAAGAGCCATATGGACGCGATGGGTTATAAAGATAATGAGTACAACCTAGATTCATTGTACGAAGACTTCTTGAAGCTTGCTGACCGTAAAGGGCAAGTGTTCGATTACGACCTAGAAGCACTAATGCACTTCGCGAATCTACGTGACGAAGATGACTTCTATAAACTTAACTACCTAAGCGTACAATCTGGTAGTGTTATGTCTACCACCAGCATCAAACTGCAATGTGGTGATGAAGAGAAATGTGAAGCTGCTGTCGGTAATGGCCCGGTTGATGCTTTATACCAATGTATCTACCGCTTAACAGGCTACGAAATCGCGTTGGATAAGTTCGACCTAACTGCAAAAGGTGAAGGCGAAGATGGCTTAGGTCAAGCTGACATCATTGCTAACTATAAAGGCCGTAAGTACCACGGTACGGGCGTTTCAACCGATATCGTTGAAGCTTCTGGTCAAGCGTTGCTACACGTTATCAATAGCATTCAACGTGCAGACACCATTGCTGAAATGAAGCAGCAAAAATTCGCGACAGTTTAAGACCCCAATAACAGAGCCCTAGAGCCGATGTTGTTGGCTTTAGGGACAAAATTTAAAACGAGCCAAACAGCTCAGTAACAAGAATTAAAGGATTAACATGACAGATAAATCATACAAAATTGCCGTACTACCTGGTGATGGCATTGGCCCAGAAGTAATGCAACAAGCACACAAAGTGCTAGACGCGATTGAAAAGAAACACGCAATTAGCTTTTCTCGCGAAGAGTATGATGTTGGTGGTATCGCAATTGATAACCACGGCTGTCCACTTCCAGAAGCAACAGTTGCAGGCTGTGAAGAATCTGACGCGGTACTTTTTGGTTCTGTCGGCGGCCCTAAATGGGAACACCTTCCACCAAACGACCAACCTGAACGTGGTGCCCTACTTCCGCTACGTAAACACTTCCAACTGTTCTGTAATCTACGTCCTGCGCAAATCCACAAGGGTTTAGAGTCTTTCTCTCCTCTACGTGCTGATATTTCAGGAAACGGGTTCGACATCGTTGTTGTTCGTGAACTAACAGGCGGTATCTACTTCGGTCAACCTAAAGGTCGTGAAGGCGAAGGCGCAACAGAGAAAGCCTTTGATACTGAGGTTTACCACCGTTACGAAATCGAACGCATTGCAAAGATTGCGTTTGAATCTGCTCGTCTACGTAACAAAAACGTTTACTCAATCGATAAAGCGAATGTTCTACAAAGCTCTATCCTATGGCGTGAAGTGGTTGAAGAAGTAGCGAAAGACTACCCAGATGTGAAACTAAGCCACATGTACATCGATAACGCGACCATGCAGCTAATCAAAGATCCATCTCAGTTTGACGTGATGCTTTGTTCGAACATCTTCGGTGACATCATCTCTGATGAGTGTGCAATGATCACTGGCTCTATGGGCATGCTTCCTTCTGCAAGCTTGAACGAAAGCAACTTCGGCCTATACGAACCCGCAGGTGGCAGCGCACCAGATATCGCAGGTAAGAACATCGCAAACCCAGTCGCGCAAATTCTTTCTGCAGCGCTAATGCTTCGTTACAGCCTAGGCGAAGAAGTCGCAGCACAAGACATCGAAACAGCGGTATCTAAAGCACTTTCTGCAGGTGAGCTAACTGCAGACCTTGCAGGTAAGAACCAAGCACTGACTACCTCTGAAATGGGTGACAAGATCGCAGAGTACATCTTAGCTTCATAAGCTAAATACTCCGATTAGAAGCAAGTACATAAGAATAATATCAAGCCAAGCCAGCGTAAACCGCATGACTTGGCTAGAAACAAACACTGGGACTGATGCTCCCAAGGAAGAAAAGCTATGTCGACAAACCAGCAAGCAAAAACCTTATACGAAAAAGTTTATGACGCTCACGTTGCGGTTGCAGCGAAGGGCGAAACGCCAATTCTTTATATCGATCGTCACTTAGTCCACGAAGTAACGTCGCCACAAGCCTTTGATGGCCTGCGTGAAAAAGGTCGTAAAGTTCGCCAAGTAGGCAAAACTTTTGCAACCATGGATCACAACGTATCGACACAAACTAAAGACATCAACGCTTCTGGTGAGATGGCTCGTATCCAAATGGAAACGCTATCGAAAAACTGTGAAGAGTTTGGTGTCACGCTTTACGACCTAAACCACAAATACCAAGGTATTGTGCACGTAATGGGCCCTGAGCTAGGTATTACTCTGCCGGGCATGACCATCGTATGTGGTGACTCACACACGGCTACACACGGTGCATTTGGTTCTCTTGCATTCGGTATCGGTACTTCAGAAGTTGAGCACGTTCTAGCAACTCAAACGCTAAAACAAGCTCGCGCTAAAACCATGAAGATCGAAGTAAAAGGCAAAGTCGCTGAAGGCATTACCGCAAAAGATATCGTGCTCGCGATCATCGGCAAGACAACAGCCGCTGGCGGTACAGGCTACGTAGTTGAATTCTGTGGTGAGGCAATTACTGACCTTACAATGGAAGGTCGTATGACGGTATGTAACATGGCAATCGAGCTTGGCGCGAAAGCAGGCTTAATCGCTCCAGATGCAACGACATACGAATACATCAAAGGTCGCAAGTTCTCTCCACAAGGTGAAGACTTAGAAGCAGCAATCCAATACTGGGATACGCTAAAAACCGATGCTGATGCAGAGTTCGATGCGGTTGTTACACTAGAAGCAGCAGACATCAAACCGCAAGTTACTTGGGGCACTAACCCAGGTCAGGTTATTTCGGTAGACACACCAATCCCTGCACCAGAAAGCTTCGCAGACCCTGTTGAAAAAGCTTCAGCAGAAAAGGCTCTAGCGTACATGGGTCTTGAAGCGGGTAAATCTCTATCGGATTACAACGTTGATAAAGTCTTCGTAGGTTCTTGTACTAACTCGCGTATCGAAGACATGCGTGCAGCTGCAGCAGTAGCAAAAGGCCGCCAAGTAGCGAAACATGTTCAAGCATTGATCGTGCCGGGTTCTGAGCAAGTCAAAGCACAAGCTGAAGCTGAAGGCCTAGATAAAATCTTTATCGAAGCAGGCTTTGAATGGCGCCTACCTGGTTGCTCTATGTGTCTTGCAATGAACAACGACCGTTTAGGTCCACAAGAGCGCTGTGCTTCTACATCAAACCGTAACTTTGAAGGTCGCCAAGGCCGTGATGGTCGTACGCACCTAGTTAGCCCAGCAATGGCAGCCGCAGCGGCTATCGCTGGTCACTTTGTCGATATTCGTGAACTTTAATTAGAGGATTTAACATGTCAGGTTTTCAACAACACACCGGATTAGTCGTTCCTCTAGATACGGCCAACATCGATACTGATGCGATCATTCCAAAGCAGTTTTTACAGAAAGTGAACCGTATCGGTTTTGGTAAGCACTTGTTCCACGACTGGCGCTTCCTTGATGATGCAGGCCAACAACCAAACCCTGAGTTTGTAATGAATGCACCACGCTATAAAGGCGCTTCAATTCTACTGGCTCGTGAAAACTTTGGTTGTGGTTCATCTCGTGAGCACGCACCTTGGGCGCTTGCCGATTACGGTATTCAAGTGATGATCGCGCCAAGCTTTGCCGATATTTTCTACGGCAACTCAATCAACAACCAGATGGTTCCGGTTCGTCTTACAGAGCAGGAAGTCGATGAACTATTCCAGTTCGTTGAGGCAAACGAAGGTGCTGAGATCGACGTTGATTTAGAAGCAATGAAAGTCCGTGCAAACGGTAAAGAGTACTCGTTTGAAATTGATGAGTTCCGTCGTCACTGTTTGCTGAATGGCCTAGATAACATCGGCCTAACGCTTCAACACGCAGATAAGATTTCAGAGTTTGAAGCTAAGATTCCTAGCTTCCTAAAATAATGAGACGTTTCTGAATAAATCTAAAGGTTGGCCAAGTGCCAACCTTTTTTATTTGGCTAAGCTTTTAACTTAACTTCATATGTTTATTTAAATGAAGAGCAATGAAAGAAAATGGTAAGCCTTAAGGTCTTAGTAGTCAGTCATCAGGAGAATGCCATGAAACAACTACTTTTTATTGTCAGCTTACTTTTCTCAACCTTAGCTTGGTCGGCGCCGAAATCTGAATTGTGGCCGTACTGGAATCAAAGTAATGAGGTCAACTCGGAACAAATTTCTCATAAAAGTTGGCAGAAATTCCTCGATAACTACTTGGTTAAACAGGGGCAAAATACGCTAGTTCGCTATAAAGCAGTGAACACCGCAGATAAGAAAAAGCTCAAGCAATACATCAAGCAACTCGAGCAGGTTAATCCGCTCGACTACTCAAAAGCGGAGCAGTATGCCTATTGGGTTAACCTATATAACGCCGTGACTGTCGATCTAATTATCGATGCTTACCCAATAAAATCCATCACAAAGCTCGGCGGACTGTTTAGTTTTGGACCGTGGGGAGATGATGCAGTGAAGGTAAATGGGAAGTCGCTGACACTCAATGATATTGAACATCGAATCTTAAGACCGATTTGGAAAGATCCACGCACGCATTATGCAGTGAATTGCGCGAGTTTAGGTTGCCCTAACTTACAGCCTCAGGCCTTTACTGCTGACAATACAGAAATGCTACTAGAACAAGCGGCGACCGAGTTTATGAACAGTGATAAAGGTGTGTTAGTTAAAAGCAATAAGCTCCAACTATCATCGATTTACGAATGGTTTGCTGTGGATTTTGGTACAGAGAAACAGCTCATTCAGCACTTAGACCAGTATCGAACAAAGCCGGTGACGAACACTAAAAAAATCAGTTATGACTATGATTGGTCGCTTAACAAAGTGAATTAGTTTTAACATTAAAGCTCATGAATGAAGCGAAACAAAAAGAGGCTAGAGGTTTTTATTAACCTCTAGCCTCTTTTTTATCTATTGAACCGGATTTCAACAGTTAAAAGCTTGAACCCGGTTGCTGCAAGAATTCAACCTCTTCAGGAGTCGAAGCTCTACCTAACACCTCATTACGGTGAGGGTAGCGACCAAAGCGCTCAATAATCACTTTATGCTTAAACTCAAAATCCAAGTTATTCTCTAAGCCTGTCTGGGAAAAAAGCAGAACCGCTTGTTCATGCATCAGCAAAGACTCACTGTGCATATAAGGCATATACAGGAAGCTTTTTTGTTGCTCGTTAAGCTGGTGATCAAAACCACCGGCTACCGCCTCTTGGGCTAGAGCCAACGCCATTGGGTCTGCTGAAAATGCAGCCGGACTGTTTCTGCCAATATTTCGAGAAAACTGATCCAGCACGATAATTTCAGCCAAACGTCCTTGTGCGTTTTGTCGCCATTCAAATAGCTCACCATGAGCCGCGGCCTTGTGCACCTCAGCAAATCGGGACTCTATCAAAGCATCAATTTCTTCGCCGCCAGTAAACCAGTCTTTTGGCGTCAATTCATCGAACCAAAACTCTAGAACATCCTGATACGTTACCGTCATATAATTCCCTTTAATAAAAACCGAATCATTTAATAGTATGACTCGGTCTATGTTCGATTACTTAAAACCTTTGACCTTCTTTATTAGGTCATAAGCATTTTGAATTTCTTGCGATTTCTCTTTCGCGACATTCATCATTTCTGGTGGCAAACCCTTCGCCATCAGTTTATCTGGGTGATGTTCATTCATCAGTTTACGGTAGGCTTTCTTCACCTCTTTACCATCAGCACTTTCACTCACACCAAGAACCTTATATGCGTCACCAAGTTGGTTCTGTTGTGAAGCCTGTTGCCAACCTGATGACTGCCCGTGACCTTGATGACCACCAAAGCTTCCACCCTGCTGTTGAAAACGGAATGCAGCCTCTTGCATCTGTAAACGGCGCTCTAGCTGTTCTGCAGAAAATCCAAGCCCTTGCGCTATCTTGTGAAGAACCTGACGCTCACTTGGGTGTAGGCTTCCATCGGCAAACGCGGCAGATACCTGTAGCTCTAAAAAGAACTGCAGGAGATCAAAACGGCCACCCGATGAGATCTTCACACGCTCAAGCACATCGCTTAACGGGAAGTCACTTTCTTTGCCATCACGAAACGCATCTTGCGCCGCTTTACGTTGCTCGCCATGCAGGTTCATACGCTCCATCATTGTAGAAGCGAGCTGAATCTCTTCAGGTGTTACCTGGCCTTTGGCTTTAGCAACATGTCCCATAACCGCAAAAGCCGCTTTAAAGAACTCGTTTTGCCTTTCTGCTTGGCTTGGTCCACGACCAAAACCAGAACTATTGAACCCCGATTGGTTTAAACGTCGAGCCTTATCAAATTGATGCCCCAAAAATAGGCCAAAAACTAAACCAAGCGGACCTCCAAATAAAAAGCCAAAAAAAGCGCCCAAAATTTTGCCAAATATTTGCATTATGTGTTCTCTATCTATGAATTTTATCTGAGTAACGCTGTCTGATGATGCTGAATGCTAATATTTCCTTTATCATAAGGAAAATGCTTTATTAATTGGATTGATACTAGATCAACCCTTCATCTAGTGACACAGGATAGTTCAACTTCATGCAATCTTTTTCCCGCACCTTGTTAGCCGCGTCTATAAGTACGGCATTATACGTGTCGACAACTCAAGCTGAAACAATCACCGATAGTAGTGTGCAGGAAATGCCCTCTATAGATCAATGCTTGATCGAACCCGCTGCCGAAAACGAGACACAACTGCCCGCTCATGTGGAATCAGATCGCTTAGAGGCTATCAATGGTGACAAGGCAATATATTCAGGTGATGTAAGAGTTACGCAAGGAAATAAAACCATCCTTGCTGATAATGTAACGCTTCACCAACAAGAAAACATCGTTGTAGCTGAAGGCAACGTAAACTTTAGTGACGGTCAAATTAAGTCTATCTCAGACAAGGCGACCAATAACCTCACTACCGATGAAATGACGCTAGAGAACACCGACTATGAATTTCTTTGCGAACCAGGTCGCGGAGATGCGGTATATATTGCGAAAACAGGCAAGGCGGTTTATGAGATAGAAGATGGCTCGATCACCTCTTGTCCTATTGGTGATAACGCTTGGCGTCTAAGAGCATCAAGCATTGACGTCGATCAAAATGAAGAACAAGCCACCTTTTATAACCCACGTTTTGAAATCCAGAGCGTGCCAGTTTTCTACCTACCTTATTTAACTGTTCCTATTGGCGATACCCGTAAAACCGGTTTTCTTTACCCAACCGTGTCATACGGCTCAAGCGATGGTTTTGAAGCTGAGGTACCTATTTACTGGAACTTAGCGCCAAACTACGACTTGGAAACTACCTTCAAATACATGCAGGAACGCGGTACACAACTCAACAGTAAATTCAGATACTTGAGCGATTTCGGCTCTGGCAGCATTAAATCTGAGTACCTACCCGACGATAAAAAGTTCCAAGAGAAAGGTGACCGTTGGGGCGCTCAACTAGAACACTCTGGTATCTTCCAAGAGTCGTGGTTATTTGAGATTGATTACTCAAAAGTCAGTGATATCGATTACTTCACCGACGTTAGCTCAAGCAGTATCGGTAACCGTGAAGATGGCCAGTTATTACAAGAAGGCCAAGCAACATACCGTTCTCAAAACTGGGATGCATCAGTGCTTGTCCGAGATTTTCAGGTTTTAACTCCAAACAACCAACCTTATCGTCTAATGCCACAGCTAGAGTATAACTACTATGCTCCTGAAGTGATGAAGAACTTAGACTTCGATATGATCAGCCATGTTTCAGTATTCGATACTGATGCGTCAAACAAACCATCTGCGACGCGTGTTCACGTTGAACCTGGCATTACCATCCCTGTAGGTAATACTTGGGGAACTTGGACAACAGAAGCTCGATTGCTTGGTACTTATTATCAGCAAGATCTTGATGGCGTTGATACAGGTAGTGGCTCTGACTATGAAGGACTAGAAGAATCCACCAGTCGTGTTATTCCTGAATTTAGAAGTCACGCTGGCATCGTCCTGGAACGAGATACCACTATTGTGGGTAACTATACACAGACGTTAGAGCCTCAGGTTCAGTATCTTTATGTGCCCGAAGAAGATCAAAGCGAAATTGGTCTTTACGATACAACACTGCTACAAACTGACTACTATGGCCTATTCAGAAGTCGTAAATACAGCGGCGTAGATCGAATTGCTGCAGCAAACCAAGTTAGCTATGGCGCATCATCTCGTTTCTTTGATGATGAATATAAAGAGCGACTTAATATATCCTTTGGTCAAATCTTCTATATTGATAAAGATACCAAACAAAATTTAAATAGCGATGATGCAGATAAAAATTCCAACTACTCTTCTTGGGCTGTTGAGGTCGACTTTAACTACGACGATTACCTTTTTTACCATGGCGGAGTGCAATACGATATTGATACCACTGCGATGCAGCTTGCAAACAGTACGTTAGAATACCGCTTCACTGGTGGTTACGTACAAACTAACTATCGTTATGTAACAGAAGAATACATAAATGAAACTGTAGATTTTGACGTATCATCAATTACAAGAGAGGGTATCTCACAAGCAGGCCTACTTGGTGCCTACCAAATTTCACCGAAATGGAGCACGAGTGCTCAATATTTCTATGACTTAACTACACAAGAAGATCTAGAGTGGTTAGCTCGTTTAAACTACAGATCGGATTGTTGGTACATCGGCTTTACCTATAGTAACCGTTTGACGAACAACATTAGTGATCCAAATATCACACCTGAATATGAAAACAACTTTAGTGTGAACTTCGGTATTGTTGGCTTTGGTACCAATATTGGCTCTGATTCAGGAGCCGTTGGGGAGAGCAGCTCTGATAATTCCTTGAGCTATGGTCGCCCATTCTTCTTAAACAACTAATTTTCTTTATTGATAAACAATCAATAAATTTAAAGGATTACACATGACATTGTGGAAACGCACATTAATTGCTATCGCAGCGACTTGTACTTTATCAACAAGCTTTGCAGCGCCAGTCGAGCTAGACAGCGTAAAAGTTATCGTTAACGAGGGCGTTATCTTGCAAAGCGACATCGATGCTTCGATGAAGACGCTACGTGCAAACGCTAAGAAAAGCGGTCAAACATTGCCATCGCAAGACGTGCTCAATGAGCAAGTGCTCGAAAAACTGATCATCGATACTATTCAAACTCAAGAAGCGGAACGTATTGGCGTTCGTATTGATGATGCTCGACTGGATCAAGCGATTGAAGGCATCGCGAAAGACAACAACCAAACGGTTGAACAACTCACCGCGTCTGTTGCTGAGGAAGGCCTTAGCTACAACGCATTTCGTGAGCAAGTAAGAAAAGAGATTGCAGCAAGTGAAGCTCGCAATGCCTTGGTTCGCCGTCGTATTAATATCCTTCCTGCAGAAGTAGACAACCTAGCGGACATCTTAGCGCAAGAAACCAATGCTACTGTTCAATACAAAATTGGCCACATTCAACTTCGATTCAATGATGACCAAACCAAAGAAGAATTAGAAGCACAAGCGACTGATTTAGTGGAAGAGCTAAACAACGGCAAAGACTTCAGCACCATGGCTTATACTTACTCTAAAGGCCCTAAAGCGCTGCAAGGTGGTGATTGGGGTTGGATGCGTAAAGAAGAGATGCCTACGATTTTTGCAGACCAAATCAAAATGCAGAACAAAGGCAGCATCATCGGTCCTTTCCGAAGTGGTGTTGGCTTCCATATTCTAAAAATTGAAGACGTAAAAGGTTTGGAAACCGTTGCAGTTACCGAAGTAAATGCACGTCATATTTTGATTAAACCAACGGTTATCCTGAGTGATGACGGTGCCAAAGAGCAGCTTGAAGAAATCACGCGTCGCGTAAACGCAGGTGAAGCGAGCTTTGGTGACCTTGCACAGCAATACAGCCAAGACCCAGGTTCAGCTGTTCAAGACGGCGAGTTAGGCTACCAAACACCTGACTTGTACGTACCAGAGTTCAAACACCAAGTAGAAACACTACCTGAAGGTAAAATCAGTGCACCATTCAAAACGGTTCATGGCTGGCACATTGTTGAAGTACTTGATCGCAGAGAAGTAGACCGTACCGATTCAGCTTTAAAGAATAAAGCATACCAAATTCTATTTAACCGTAAGTTCAACGAAGAAGCTGGCGCTTGGCTACAAGAAGTAAGAGCGAGTGCTTTTGTTGAAATGGTTGAGGATGACCAAGATGACAACTAAACGCCTTGTCATTACGGCAGGTGAACCAGCGGGAATTGGGCCAGATTTAACTCTCGCCTTATCCCAAGAAAGCTGGCCACATCAGCTCGTCGTTTGTGCGGATAAAACCCTACTAGCAGAACGAGCTAAAATGTTAGGGATCGAGGTTGAGCTGTTGGATTACGACTCAACAGCGCCTAAGCAACCTCAACGCTCTGGCACGCTGGTAGTCAAACACATTCCACTAGCTGAAGTCGCCGTCGCGGGTCAACTTAATGAAGCGAACGGCCACTACGTATTAAATACATTAGAAACCGCAGCAATTGGCTGTATGAATGATGAATTTGATGCTATTGTCACCGGCCCTGTTCACAAGGGTGTAATTAACCGAGCTGGCGTTGCTTTTAGCGGCCATACCGAGTTCTTTGCAGAGAAGTCCAATACTCCACTTGTCGTGATGATGTTGGCAACAGAAGGGCTGCGTGTTGCTCTCGTAACAACGCACATCCCACTAGCTTATGTATCTCAAGCAGTGACCGAAGATAGATTAGAGCAAATCATTACTATTCTGCATAAAGATTTGGTCGAAAAGTTTGCTATAGAGAAACCAACTATTTACGTTTGTGGATTGAACCCACATGCGGGTGAAGATGGTTGTTTGGGTCGTGAAGAGATAGAAACTATCACCCCTACGCTAGAAAAAATTCGCCAGAAAGATGGTATTAATTTAGTTGGCCCATTGCCAGCAGACACCATCTTTAATGAAAAATATTTGCAAGATGCAGATGCTGTTTTAGGTATGTATCACGACCAAGTACTCCCGGTATTGAAATACAAAGGGTTTGGTCGCTCAGTGAACATCACGCTTGGCTTACCGTTTATTCGCACATCAGTCGATCACGGTACCGCCTTAGACTTGGCAGGGAAAGGCCAAGCCGATACAGGGAGCTTTATAACAGCGCTCACGCACGCCATTGAATTAGTAGAGAAAAAGCAATGAGAAATGATGTCCACTTAGGGCACAAAGCGCGTAAACGTTTTGGTCAAAACTTCCTTAACGATCCATACATTATTGATGGAATCGTATCGAGTATTAACCCACTACCAGGCCAGAACTTAGTCGAAATCGGCCCTGGTCTTGGTGCGATTACTGAGCCTGTTGGCAAGCTTGTCGACAAGTTCACAGTAATTGAACTGGATAGAGATCTTGCTGAACGTCTGCGTAATCACCCTGATCTTGCTGAAAAGTTAACGATCTATGAAGGCGATGCAATGAAGTTCGATTTCGAACAACTTGTTAAGCCAAACAACAAGCTACGTATCTTCGGTAATTTGCCATACAACATCTCGACACCATTGATGTTCCACCTTTTTGAGTTCCATAAAGACGTGCAAGACATGCACTTTATGCTTCAAAAAGAAGTGGTTAACCGATTGGCAGCGGGCCCTGGTACCAAAGCTTACGGTCGTCTAACGGTTATGGCTCAATATTACTGTAAAGTCACTCCTGTGCTAGAAGTGCCACCAACAGCATTTGTTCCGCCACCGAAAGTAGACTCTGCAGTCGTTCGCCTTCAGCCTTATGAAGTACTGCCTTACCCGGCAAAAGATCTTAAGTGGCTGGATCGCGTATGTCGCGAAGGCTTTAACCAGCGTCGCAAAACAGTACGTAACTGCTACAAGAGCCTAATCGACAAGGAAGTGCTTGAAGAGCTAGGTGTAAACCCTGGCATGCGCCCTGAGAACCTGACGCTCGAACAGTTTGTCGATATGGCGAACTGGTTGCACGACAGTCACAACGCTGACAAATAATTGAAAAAGGCTCCTACACTTCGGTGAGGAGCCTATTTTTTATGTAATACTTAAAGCATACCAACAACAAAAGGTGCGAATATGGATATATCTACGCCTTGTATCAAATGCCAAGTTCATTCTAAATATATTGAAGAACAATCTGAGCCATCTAAGAATCGCTACGTTTTCGCTTACATCATTACCATCAAAAATCTAAGTAAAACAACGGTACAACTTATGTCTCGCCGCTGGCTGATCACCGATTCCAACGGTAAACAACTCACCATAGAAGGTGATGGCGTGGTTGGACAGCAACCTGTGATTGAAGCCAATGACGAATACACATACACCAGTGGCACCGTCATCGAAACCCCAGTGGGAGTCATGCAGGGACACTATGTAATGACCGATCATAAAGGCATTGATTTCATAACAGAAGTCGACCCATTTAGACTGGCTATCCCCAATATTCTTAACTAGTACACATCTACCACTTACAGGAAAATGCTGTGTCGAATTATATTGTCGGAGACATCCAAGGATGCTTCGACGAACTTCAGTTACTGCTTGAAACCATCAACTTTGATAAACAACAAGATACGTTATGGATCGCCGGAGACTTAGTTGCTCGTGGCCCTAAATCCTTAGAGACGTTACGTTTTGTTCGTAACCTTGGCGGTTCAGCGAAGGTGGTATTGGGTAACCATGATTTACATCTACTTGCGGTATCCTTAGGCCTCTTTTCAGCCAAACCAAAAGACAAGACTCAACCCATTCTTGATGCTGAAGACCGTGACCAATTGCTGGAATGGTTAAGACAACAACCCTTGATGCAAGAGCACCCAGAGTTTGTCATGACACATGCAGGCATCTCACCTCAATGGGACTTGGAACAAGCACGTACAGAGAACCAAGAAATAACATCGTTGCTCAAATCGGACCGTTGGCAGTGGCTTATCGAGAATATGTACAGCAACACACCGGACCTCTGGAGTAAAGAGTTGCAAGACATAGAGCGCTATCGCTATGCAATCAATAGCTTCACTCGAATGCGCTTTTGCTCTCCCGATGGCCGACTCGACATGGCGTGCAAACTGCCGCCCAATGAAATTACGGATGAACCTTTGATACCCTGGTTTGACCTTTCACAGCGCATTACACTCGAAAAAACCGTGTTGTTTGGGCACTGGGCAGCCTTAGAAGGCTATTCCGGAAAAGATGTGATTGGCTTAGATACGGGATGTGTTTGGGGAGGAGAATTGACGATACTTCGCTGGGAAGATAAAAAGTTTTTCACTCAAGATGCGCTATAGAGATACGAGAAGTTTGCGTTACTGTTACAGTAACGCAAACGTTTTTAACTTCAGAGCTTAACGCTCGAGAATAACAAATTCCATGTTGTGTTTATTCTTCTCATCGGCTTGATAAATTTCACTAAAGCTCTGCTTCCAACCTTCTCCCCAACTAGGGAACTGTGTATCGCCATCAACTTCGAGGTCGATATAAGTCAGGTATAGCTTGTTCGCTTTAGGTAAGCAGCTTTCATAGATAGAACCGCCACCGATGATCATCACTTCATCAACATCACTTACCAGCTCTAGTGCTTTTTCAATCGAAGTTACCGTCGTTACGCCTTCGATTTCTAAACTCTCATCGCGGCTGATTACAACGTTCAACCTCCCCGGTAAAGGACGTCCAATTGAATCGTAAGTCTTACGTCCCATCACGACAGGTTTGCCCATAGTTGAGCGTTTAAACCATGCGAAATCTGCAGGTAAATGCCATGGCATCTGATTATCTTTACCAATTACACGGTTGTTTGCCATTGCCGCTATCATACTGATGATCATAAATAGAAAGTCCTGTCCTTACCTGAAAATGAAATTGAAATTGAAATTGAAATTGAAATTGAAGTTAGACGATAGGTCTACGACGGTAGAATAACAGCCCCGGCACCGCCAAGCCAATCGCTAGCCCCGCGATAATGAACATCGACTTTAAGAAGTTCTCCATCAACATGGCGAGCAACTCTGGGTTATACCCTGCTCTGTTAATTTCTACCATAGCGATCATCGCTTTGAACGCAAAAACTCCTGGTACCATCGGAATCAAAGCGGCGACGGTAAATACCTTTGGGTGCGCCAACAGTTTGTGTGACCAATGAACCCCAATCATCCCGACAATAGTCGCAGCGAAGAACGTTGCCCATTCGATGGGAATGCCGAAATGCATCATTAAGTAACGGCTACCGTGGCCAATGGATCCTCCAAGAGCACAATAGATCAACGCACGTTGTGGCACGTTAAAGACCAGTGCAAAACCGACGGCAGGTATCGCCGCAAAAAACATATCATTCAAAAGGCCGAGCAATAATTCAAAGATAGTCATTAGCTTGCCCACCCCCACACGTCCGAAAGGCTCATAGCCGCAACAATGCCTAAGCTTGTTGCCAACGTTAACAAACTGGCCATGGTGAAGCGGGCTAGCCCCATATTAATATGGCCTTTAAGCATATCCGCAACAGAGTTAATTAAAGGGAAACCGGGTACAAGCATCAGCACAGAAGAAGCCATGACGATAGTGGGTTGGCCACCGATGTTATAAAGAACCGCTTGCGCTGAAATAGTTGTCGTAACAAACGCTGTGATAGCAAAGTTTAATAAGGGATTAAAATGGCGATGACCAATTTCTTGTCTGACGATCATGCCGCAAGCTGATGCGATAAAAGTCATCATGAAGACTTGCCAGTCTCCGCCCGCAAGGTGGCTAAAAGAGGCGCACGACAACCCTATCATCACAACCACTAACCAACGGTTGTAGCGCTCGGGGCTGATGTTTTGAATCTTTTTATACGCCAAATCATAATCGAGAATTCCCTTCTCCATCATGATACAAATGCGTTGAATGTCGGTGATAACCTGCATGTTAATGCCACGATCAGCACAGCTTCGAGTAGTCGTTATGCAATGATCATCCATTACAGTTGTCACGACCAACGCATTGGCTGACAGTGCAACTTCAACCTCATTCACTCCACAAGCAATACCGATGCGGCGCATAATATCACCGACCAGTGTGCTCTCGGCACCGTGTGCCAATAACATTTGTCCTGACTGAGCGACTAACCTTGAGATCGCTCTTTGTTCTGATGCCATGATTTCCTTCCCATTGGCGTTATACCAATCACAGTAAGTAAGTGATCAGAAATAGCGCAGGAAAAAAGCTTGAGAACAAGGCAGAGATTTTCGATAAGTAGTTATTCTACAATCAAAATCTCTAACGCAGTTATCGAGCGTTTTAACAAGCTAGGGTGACCAGTTATTTACTACGATTGGTAATAATTATCTAGAAACAAATTCTGCATTAAAATTCGACAAGACATAATGATTTAGATACAAAAAAACCGCAATTTTCATTGCGGTTTGGTAAAACTATCAGTGTGTTTTAGAAGAAGCGACCAAAGTATTTATAAGAAACTCTGAGACTTAGTCACGAACATAGATAACATGACCGTCATCTTCTTCGTCATCCCAGTCATCCCAATCGTCGTCATCTTCAGTAACAACATTCTTACCGGCCATCGCATCTTTATGGTAGTCATCCCACATAAAGTTAACTTTTTCTTCTTCTTCAATTGCTTCAACTTCACGAGGTAGGTTCTCCATGAACTCACCCAGTTTAAAGCAAAGATCTTTCGTGCCGATCTTGTTTACAGCAGAGATCTTGAAGTACTCGCCTTCCCAACCTAAAGCTTCGACGATTTCTTGAATCTTTTCGTCCGCTTCTTCTTCAGGCATTAGATCAACTTTGTTGAATACTAACCAGCGAGGTTTCTGTGCCACTTTTTCGCTGTATTGCTCTAGCTCGTCAATGATCGTCAGTGCATTCTGAATAGGATCAGAACCATCAATCGGCAAAATATCGATCATGTGTAGAAGAACACGACAACGCTCAAGGTGCTTCAAGAAACGAATACCAAGACCAGCGCCATCAGCTGCACCCTCAATTAGACCTGGGATGTCAGCGACAACGAAGCTCTTTTCAGGGACAACACTCACAACACCTAAGCTAGGGATTAGCGTGGTAAACGGGTAATCAGCAACTTTTGGTTTCGCAGCAGATACTGAGCGAATAAAAGTCGATTTACCAGCGTTTGGCAAGCCAAGCATACCAACATCCGCTAATAGAAGAAGCTCTAAACGCAGTTCGCGAACTTCACCTTTAGTACCCATTGTCTTTTGACGAGGAGCACGGTTAACAGACGACTTAAAACGCGTATTACCAAGACCGTGCCAACCACCTTTACCAACCATGACTTTCTTGCCATGTTCAGCAACTTCAGCAACGATTTCATTAGTGTGGATATCAACAGCACGAGTACCTACAGGTACTTTCATGGTCATATCTTTACCACGTTTACCAGTACAGTTACCACCGCGGCCATTTTCGCCACGCTCTGCATTGTAAAAACGTTGGAAACGGTAATCGATCAGTGTGTTTAAGTTTTCATCCGCTTGAATGTAAACATCACCACCATCACCGCCATCACCGCCGTCAGGACCACCTTTAGCGACGAATTTTTCGCGCCAAAAGCTTACTGTACCATTACCGCCATCACCGGCTTCTATTTTTACTGATGCTTCATCAACGAATTTCATTTTTTAACTCCGCACTTACGTTGCGTTACCACTCATCAAGGAGTGATATAAATTCTAGCAGATCCGTGTTTAGATCGATCACCTAAGATCTAGATCGATCTGCAACCAAGGAACAAATAAGGAGAGGTTCTTTGCTTTCTGTTTCTTAAAAAACAAACGGCTTCTTAAAACTAAACTGTTTATCAAAAACCCAACTGCTTCTCAAACTAAAGCCAGAGCGTCTACTTTTTTATTCTCGCTATAAATAAAAAACCCTGCCGAATCGGCAGGGCTTTTGAATTCAGCTTGAAAGCTAGTATAAATAATCTAATAAAAGATTAAATTACTCAGCTTCGATGCTTACAAACTTACGGTTTTTAGGACCTTTTACTGCAAATTTCACTTTACCTTCAGTAAGAGCGAAAAGAGTATGGTCTTTACCGATGCCAACGTTTGTGCCAGCGTGGAACTTAGTACCACGTTGACGAACGATGATGTTACCTGCAAGAACAGATTCACCACCAAAACGCTTAACACCAAGACGTTTGCTTTCTGAATCGCGGCCGTTATTAGTAGAACCGCCAGCTTTTTTATGTGCCATTGTTAAACTCTCCTAATACTTAAGCGTTAATGCCAGTGATTTTCACTTCTGTGAACCACTGACGGTGACCAGCTTGCTTACGCGAGTGCTTACGACGACGGAACTTAACGATTTTTACTTTATCGCCACGACCGTGTTGTACTACTTCTGCAGTAACCTTGCCACCTTCAACAAGAGGTGCACCAACAGCGATTTCTTCGCCGTTAGCAACAAGAAGAACTTTATCAAATTCTACAGTTGCACCAGTTTCAACGTCTAATTTCTCTAAACGAAGTGTTTGACCTTCGCTTACTCGGTGTTGTTTGCCACCAGATTGGAAAACAGCGTACATATTTTACTCCGCTTTTTCCGCACAGCCTATGGTTGTTAATTCTACAACTCGGGTGTGCGCTAAACTAATCAATAGGGCGCAGATTCTACGGGAATCATGCCGCTATGACAAGCCATATTTTTAAAATATTGGCGAAAACATGTTCGCCAAAGAAAAGTGCGGCAATGATGCCTTTAAGTGATGTATTAATCAACGTTTTTTAGTGTATTATTCAACAATTAAATACAACGTATAAGCCTTACAGGGTCTAACTTCAGCCGGATGAACAATGGATTTTAAAGCTATCCAAACGCTTACTGCCAATGATATGGCAAAAGTGAATGAAACAATTCAAGCCCAACTTAATTCTGACGTAAGTTTAATCAACCAGCTTGGTTTTTATATCGTTAGCGGTGGTGGCAAACGCCTACGCCCTTTGCTTGCTCTTTTATCAGCTCGCGCACTCGGTTACCAAGGAGAGGCTCATATAACCTCAGCCGCGTTTATTGAGTTTATCCACACAGCAACACTGCTTCATGACGATGTTGTCGACGAATCAGACATGCGACGTGGCAAAGCTACAGCGAATGCGGCTTTTGGTAATGCAGCCAGCGTTTTGGTTGGTGATTTTATCTACACCCGCTCATTCCAGATGATGACGACGCTGGGATCTTTAAGGATCCTTGAGCTAATGAGCGAATCAGTAAACGTGATTGCCGAGGGTGAAGTTCAACAATTGATGAACTGTAATAACCCAGACACCACAGAAGAAAGCTACATGCAGGTGATCTATTCAAAGACCGCTCGTTTGTTTGAAGCCGCAACCCAAATTGGCGCGATTCTTACAGAGTCTTCACCTGAAATCGAAACGGCGATGCAAAACTACGGTAAGTACCTAGGCACTGCATTCCAGCTTATTGATGATGTGATGGACTACACCGCTGATGGTAAAGAGATGGGTAAAAATGTTGGTGATGACCTAGCAGAAGGCAAACCGACGTTACCGTTGCTTTACGCAATGCATCATGGCTCGCCAGACCAAGCGAGCATGATTCGTGAAGCGATTGAAAAAGCCAATGGTATGGAACGTCTCGACGACATTATGTCTGTAATGAAAGAGACAGGCTCGTTAGAGTACACGACCAATAAAGCCTATGAAGAAGCTGATAAAGCCATTGCTGAGCTTTCTATTCTTCCTGATTCAGAATATAAGCAAGCTTTAACTACACTAGCTCACCTTGCAGTAAAACGTAGCAAGTAAATAGAAGCTAAGTAGTAAGTAGACTGCTATATAAAAAAATATCCGCCTTCTTAGAAGGCGGTTTTGCTTTATAACCCCCTAAAAGGGGGCGTCCGCGCTATCAGTTCTTCAATAACTGTAATTGTTGTTCATACTCTATGTCCTGCTTATCTTGGTGTCGTACATATCGCCGAATGACTTCTTCATTCACACCGACCGTATCTACAAAATACCCTCTAGCCCAAAAGTGATTTCCCCATAATTTCTTACGTATATGTGGGAATCTATTGAAAAGTCGAATTGCTGTTCGGCCTTTTAAAACTCCTAACAAACTCGATACTGATAACTTGGGAGGAATAATGACAACAAGATGAACATGATCTGGTTGAACATTTAATTCTAAAACTTCGCAGTCTTTCATATTGCACAAAATATAGATTGAACGATAAAGCTCCTTTCCTACCTTATCTTTCAAAATCTTATATCTGTACTTTGGAGTCCAAACTATATGGTATTTGCAACGCCAATAGACATGTGATGAACTTCTGTAATCGCCCATGTGGTTGTTTCCTCTTACTTGTGGTGAATAAGAGGTTACTTCTAACATGGGCACTTCTTCAGGCTATAGCCTCAAGGAACAATCACCACCGCCCTAGGCGGTGGTTTTGAGGAGCCAATAAAAAAGAGCCGGTTGGCTCTTTTTTTGATCCTGCTAGATATTATTATGGATTTTAATATCGACTCGACTCTAAAGATAAAGGTAATTGCGCCTCGATCTCTTCTAGTTCTTCCAATGGAACCGCATATTGCTTATGACTGTTGTAAGACTCAAACAAAGCGAACTGTTCTTGTTCATCGATAACCAATATCTTACCCAAGCGGCCTAGATAGTTAACATTCATTCCTTTTTGTACTCTAGTCATCGTTCAATACCCTAATTCTTGGTGGTTAGAAAAAGATTACGATCGAGTTGAATACAAGGATCAAAAAAGCCGATCACAATGATCGGCTTTCGTTAACTGTCTTTTTAGCAGAGTTCAGTTATCTATCGCTTATTTAGCGAATTCAACACCAATCTCAATATCGCCATTTAGCGTTTCTAGCATGCTGTCTAGTGCGTTGCGTTCGAAGTCGCTCAGTTCACCGTAGCTAAGGATCGCTTCTGCGCCCTCTTTGCCAAGTTTAACTGGTTGTGCGAAGAATGGTGCGTGCTCGCCTTCACCTTCAACGTATGCACACTCAATCACGTTCTCTTCGCCTTGAAGTGCTTTCACTAGAGCAAGACCGAAACGACAAGCCGCTTGACCCATAGATAGAGTCGCACTACCGCCACCCGCTTTAGCTTCTACTACTTCAGTACCCGCGTTTTGGATGCGAGTTGTTAGCGCTGCGATTTCTTCGTCAGTAAACTCAACACCTTCAACTTGAGAAAGAAGAGGAAGGATCGTTACACCAGAGTGACCGCCGATAACAGGAACGCGAACATCGCCTGGATCTTTATCTTTTAGCTCAGCAACGAACGTTTCAGAACGAATGACATCAAGAGTCGTAATACCGAATAAACGACGCTTGTCGTAAACGCCCGCTTTCTTAAGTACTTCAGCAGCGATTGGCACTGTTGTGTTTACTGGGTTTGTAATGATACCAACACAAGCAGTAGGACAAGTAACAGCAATTTTTTCAGCTAGAGACTTAACAATGCCAGCATTCACATTGAAAAGATCCGCACGATCCATACCAGGTTTACGAGCAACACCCGCAGAAATAAGCACAACATCCGCACCTTCAAGTGCTGGAGTTGGATCTTCACCCGCGTAACCTTTGATCGAAACAGGCGTTGGGATATGGCTAAGATCGGCAGCAACACCCGGAGTTACCGGAGCGATGTCGTAAAGTGCAAGATCTGAACCAACAGGTAGGCGGTTCTTTAGTAGTAGGGCTAGGGCTTGACCGATGCCACCAGCGGCACCAATAACAGCTACTTTCATTGTTATTCTCCTTGAGAGATTTCTCTTATAGATTCTTTGTAGAGTAATTCTTGAGCTAAATTTAAGTTAAAAAACTATATTAATCACAAAGTGATTACAATCAATTAACGCCAGCTTTGCGACTTCGCGCAAGTCAATAAAACCGTGCCACACAGCGAGTTGGCATTATGGGGATAATCATCTGAAATAACAAAATAAGTCGTCACTAATAACACATTATTCTATTAAATTTTTACAGTGATATGACTAACAAATTACCGTGATATTTTGGCTAAGATTGAATATGTATGCGAGAATATGCAGATATCTTTATTAATGAATAAGAATGACATATGCGCAATACAGAAAAACAAGACAACTTAGTTCGTGCTTTTAAATCATTATTAAAAGAAGAACGTTTTGGTTCGCAAGGCGAGATTGTCGATGCACTCAAACATGAAGGTTTTGAAAGCATCAACCAATCTAAAGTTTCGCGTATGTTAACTAAGTTTGGCGCTGTTCGAACGCGCAATGCAAAAATGGAGATGGTTTACTGTCTTCCAGCTGAACTTGGCGTCCCGACAGTTTCAAGCTCTTTAAGAGAGTTGGTGCTAGACATTGACCACAACAATGCATTAGTTGTGATACACACTGGCCCTGGTGCTGCGCAGCTTATTGCCCGCTTATTGGATTCATTAGGTAAGTCAGAAGGCATACTGGGCGTAGTCGCAGGCGATGACACTATCTTTATTACTCCAACCTTGTCCGTGACCACTAAGCAACTGTTTGACTCAGTGTGCGAACTGTTTGAATACGCTGGATAATTGTCATAGTTTCATAACCATCACAGCTACTAATGGATCACGAACATCTATTCGCTTCGTGATCCAAATCACATCCTAAGATATCCATCCCCTCCTCTATTAAAACCCACTAAACCATTGATTTTAAAAAACTCAATAGCAAATTAAACACGAGATCTAACCGTCATTTGTTAGATTTTTTAGCTATATCTTTTAACATTTGAGTAATTTTCTGCCAATTTTTGATATTATTCAGCCACTTTTTCATCACATGGATTGAAAAAGGTGCCGTTTCCAAATAGGAAACTCCAGAAACGACTACAATTGTTTCAGGGTTAATAATGAATAAAGGAAGGGAAATTCATGGCATTTACCAAACTTATTAAAGTTGGGGCTATTGCAGCTGCTGTAATGGGCGCTGGCGCAGTTAACGCTCAAGAGTTCATCACAATTGGTACTGGTTCAGTAACGGGTGTTTACTACCCAACTGGTGGTGCTATTTGTAAGCTAGTGAACAAAGGCCGCAAAGACCACAACATTCGTTGTTCTGTCGAGTCTACTGGTGGTTCAATCTACAACGTTAATACCATCCGTGCTGGTGAACTAGATTTCGGTGTTGTTCAATCGGATTGGCAATACCACGGCTACAACGGTACAAGTAAGTTCAAAGATCAGGGCGAATACAAGAAACTTCGCGCTATGTTCTCTCTACATACAGAACCGTTCAACATCATCGCTCGTACCGATGCTGGCATCAACAATGTGTCTGACCTAGCTGGTAAGCGTGTAAACATTGGGAATCCAGGCTCTGGTGACCGTGCAACGATGGGTGTTGTAATGGACGCTATGGGCTGGACTAACGATAGCTTCAAGCTTGCTTCTGAACTAAAAGGTTCTGAGCGTTCACAAGCACTTTGTGATAACAAGATTGATGCATTCATCTACATGGTTGGTCACCCGAACGGTTCAATCAAAGAAGCAACGACTTCTTGTGATGCAAAACTGGTTTCAGCAACAGGTCCACAGATCGACAAAATCGTAGCTGAAAACCCATACTACGCATACAGCACAGTTCCAGCTGGTATGTACCGTGGTACAGACGCTGACGTAAACAGCTTCGGTGTTGCTGCAACTATGGTAACAACGTCTGACGTTTCTGATGAAGTAGCATACAACGTTGCTAAAGCAGTATTTGAAAACTTCGCTACATTCAAACGCCTGCACCCAGCATTTGCGAACCTGAAGAAAGAAGACATGGTTAAAGCGGGTATCTCAATCCCTCTTCACCCTGGCGCAGTAAAATACTACAAAGAAGTAGGCCTTCTAAAGTAACTCTACTTTAAGCCTACTCTACCAATAAGGAGGCGTGTCCTCCTTATTGGCTTTTCACGTTTTATAAAAATAACCCAAGTGAAAAGAGACAAACCTTTAAGTTTCTCCAATTTGGCGAACTTACCTTCGTATCAAGCCTAAGACAAAGACGAACAAAAAACGCATTTCCCTATCGATTCACTACACTAGATAGGAGATAAATAACGTCTCGTTGTTCGTAAGAAAGGCAGACCATCAATAATAAGGATAAAGTACATGACGCAGACAACATCACCGTCTCCAGATGTGCAAGAAATGGTGGCACAATCAGACACTGGTGCGCGTAGCCCTCGCGGTATCCAAGGCCGTATTTTATGGTTTGTGCCTCTATGTTGGTCATTGTTCCAACTTTGGTATGCTTCTCCGCTGCCGTTCATTTTTAACTTCGCAATTTTAAACGACACTGAAGCTCGAGCAATTCATCTTACGTTTGCCATCTTCCTAGCCTTTACCGCTTACCCAGCCATGAAAAATTCACCTCGGGATAGAATTCCTGCGGTCGACTGGATATTAGCGCTGGTTGGTAGCTTTTCAGCTTCGTATATCTATATTTTCTATACTCAACTAGCTGAACGTTCAGGCGCACCAACAACATTCGATATTGTTGCTGCTGTATTTGGTATGGTTCTACTGCTTGAAGCAACACGACGCGCTTTAGGTCCACCTCTTATGGTTGTGGCAGCAGTATTCCTACTTTACACCTTTGGCGGCCCTCATATGCCAGACGTGATTGCCCATAAAGGTGCGAGCCTTAATAAGGCAATGTCACATCTATGGCTAACCACAGAAGGTGTATTCGGTGTTGCTCTTGGCGTATCAACGTCATTCGTATTCTTGTTTGTACTGTTTGGTGCAATGCTAGAGCGTGCAGGCGCAGGTGCTTACTTCATCAAAGTAGCATTCTCCTTGCTTGGCCACATGAAAGGCGGCCCAGCAAAAGCAGCCGTTGTTGCATCTGGCCTATCCGGTCTAGTGTCTGGTTCATCTATTGCTAACGTGGTTACCACGGGTACTTTCACAATCCCTCTAATGAAAAGAGTCGGATTCTCAGGTGAAAAAGCCGGTGCTGTAGAAGTAGCCGCTTCAACCAATGGTCAGTTAACCCCACCAATCATGGGTGCTGCTGCATTCTTGATGGTTGAATATGTGGGCATCTCGTACGTAGAAGTGATTAAAGCGGCGCTATTGCCTGCTCTTATTTCTTACATCGCCCTGATTTACATTGTTCACTTAGAAGCATGTAAAGCTGGCATGACAGGCCTACCTCGTCGTCACACACCAACTATCGTACAAAGTCTACTGTCTTTCACTGGTACCATTCTTGGACTATGTGTCATCAGTGCTGCGGTTTACTACGGTGTCGGTTGGACAAAAGATGTCTTTGGCGATGCAGCAACCCCAATTGTTACCGTTGCTCTATTGATCGCTTATGTAGCCTTGGTTCGAGTTTCAGCAAAATATGCGGCTGAAGGCGGTATGGACATTGATGCTGAGCTAACAGAAGTGCCAGATCCAGGCCCAACCATTAAGTCTGGTTTACATTTCCTATTGCCTATCGTGGTTCTTGTTTGGTGTCTGACTGTAGAGCGATTCTCTCCAGGTCTTTCTGCCTTCTGGGCAACGGTATTCATGATCTTCATTTTGATCACGCAGCGTCCTTTGATGACTCTGATGAACAAATCGGACGATCTTGCAGAGCAAACCAAAGCGGGTTTCGTTGACCTATTAGAAAGCTTGGTTTCAGGCGCACGTAACATGATCGGTATCGGTGTAGCAACAGCTGCAGCAGGTACGGTTGTAGGTGTGGTAACTCTGACGGGTATCGGCTTGGTAATGACGGACTTCGTTGAATTTATCTCTGGCGGTAGCATCATTCTTATGTTGCTATTCACTGCGGTAATCAGCTTAATCCTAGGCATGGGCTTACCAACAACGGCAAACTACATCGTTGTATCAACGCTGATGGCTCCGGTAATTGTTACCTTAGGCGCGGCGCATGGCCTAATCATCCCTCTGATTGCGGTTCACTTGTTCGTGTTCTACTTCGGTATTTTAGCCGATGATACGCCTCCAGTTGGTTTGGCAGCCTTTGCGGCCGCCGCGATTGCAAAATCAGACCCGATTCGAACCGGTATTCAAGGCTTTACCTACGATATCCGAACAGCAATATTGCCATTCATGTTCATTTTCAATACTCAACTACTATTGATGGGCATTGATTCTTGGTGGCATCTATTCCTCACTATTTTCTCTTCTGTAACTGCGGTACTTATCTTTGCTGCTGCAACACAAGGTTGGTGGTTTACCAAGAACAAGTGGTGGGAAACGATCCTATTATTGGTTCTAACTTTCTCTTTCTTCCGCCCAGGCTTCTGGTGGGACATGATTTATCCAGAGAAAGTTCTTTCACCTGGAGTTGAGATCGCTCAAATCACAGAAGGTCTATCTGTGGGACAATCTCTTGAGTTAAGAGTGGGTGGCGAAAACTTAGAAGGTGACTATTCTGAGAAGACGGTTCGCCTTCCGTTTGAAGATTCTGCGACAACAAGTGAAGACCGCATTGCTTCAATGGGCTTAATGCTGACGAAATCTGAAGGCAAGATGATTGTCGACATGGTTGAATTCGGTAGCCCAGCAGAAGCGGCTGGCATTGACTTTGATTGGGAAATTAAATCAGTTATCCAAGACGCAGAAAGACCAATGAAAGAGTGGGTATTCTTACCATCCCTACTGATTCTAATTGGCTTAGCGATGAACCAAAGAAGGCGTGCTCGTAAGGATGAGATTAGCGCGTAATGGATAGAGCCAAGTAGTGCTCAACTCTATTTGGCTTTATTACATGGAAAGGATAATCACAGCGCTTGGTCAATACTAAGCGCTGATAAAAAAGAGAAAAACACATGTATAAACAAATCCTTGTTCCTGTTGATCTTAACGACAAAGGCTTTTCTGACAAAGCTGTTGAATTAGCGGTATGGCACGCAAAGCACAGTAATGCTGAAATCCACATCTTGAACGTATTGCCGGGCATTCACATGTCGATGGTTGCATCTTACTTCCCGAAAGATGCCGCGAATCAAATGAAGCTTGATGTGAAAAATCAGCTAAAAGAGTTTGCTGACAAATACATCGACGATGAAGTGGTTTATAAGGTTCACGTTGCTGAAGGTAAAACCTACACAACGATTCTAGATTACGCAGAAAAGCTTGGGGCAGACCTGATTGTGATGCCTAGTCATAAGCGCTCGAAAATCGACAAAGTGGTACTGGGTTCAGTGGCGAGTAAAGTCGTACAGAATTCACCAATCAATGTATTGGTAGTTAAGCCGCAAGGCTAATGGCTTCTAGCTTCTAGCTTCTAGCTAAGTCGAATTGAAGAAAAAACATCAAAAAAGGTTGGCCCAAAGCCAACCTTTTTTCTTTCTGGAACTTAGTCTACAACCGCTTACTGTGAATTAACCGACGATATTCTGCGGCTTCCCATCAGCAAACCTATCAATGTTATCCATCAGAATATCTGAAAGCTTTTGAATTGAGCTATCACTGCCCCACGCTACGTGTGGTGTTAATAATAGATTCGGTAAGTGACTATTCGCCAATAACGGATTCGACGTATCTGCGGGTTCTTGTGTGAACACATCGATGCCCGCACCAGCAATATCATGATTTATCAATGCTTCGACTAAGGCTTGCTCATCGACTAACCCACCGCGGCCAGCATTGATTAACACCGCACTTGGTTTCATCATAGTTAGCTCTCGCTCCGAAATCAGATTTCGGGTCGCTTCGGTCAACGGGCAATGTAAGCTGATCGCATCTGCTTGCTGCAACACAGTCTCAAAAGGTAGATACCCTTTTCGACAAGAATCTACCCCTTTGCGCTCAGCAAAGATGACGTTCATACCAATCGCTTTTGCTAATATTGCTGTCGCTTGTCCTAAGCCACCACTACCTATTAAACCTAATGTACTGCCTGCAACATCTTGAATCGGATGAGTAAAGAAGCAGAATTGTTTGTCCTTTTGCCACTCGCCAGCCTCGATATCTTGATGATAACCAACGAGGTTTCGCTTAAGCGTAAACAGCATCGCGATAACATGTTCAGGTACCGATTGAGTCGCGTAGCCTTGCACGTTTGTCACCGCTATGTTGTTACTCTTACAGTAGCCAACATCGACATTGTTCACACCCGTTGCTGAAACAGCTATCAGCTTAAGTTGTTGTGCTTGAGCTAAATTATCAGCGTTGAGCACAACCTTATTGGTGATAACCACATCGGCGCCTTCAATTCGTTCAGACACTTGCTCCGGCGAAGTGAAATCATACTCAACCCATTGATGTTCAAAGCTAAGAGGTTTTAAATGTATTTGAGATGGGATGGTGGCTCTGTCGAGAAAGACCACTTTCAACTTCGGCATTGTACGTCCTTGAATTTATGTCAATTGAGTCATTCTAAGCTTTTAGCTTACTGTAGTCTGGAAGCTCTGGCGCAATTTCAAAGTGCTGTTCGATTTGTGGCAATGCTTGAGGATAAAACTCGCATGGCACGAAAGCTTTGAATAGTTGGTTGTTAGCTGGATGATAAAAACTCAGTTCACATGCGTGTAAAGCTAACCTATCGCTATAATTAAACGCCTCTGGTGTTGCATAGAACTCGTCGCCCACAATTGGATTCCCTAGTTCCATGCAGTGAACACGCAACTGATGAGAGCGGCCTGTAATGGGCAGCAATTTCAATAATGTCGTTTGAGGCTCTTGTTGCTCCACAATATATCGAGTCTGTGATGGTTTACCCTCGTCAAAACAGACTTTCTGCCTAGGGCGATTTGGCCAATCACAAATAAGCGGCAGATCAATCAAACCTTCAGCTTCTCCTACTGAACCCCATACTCGCGCGTAATAGAGTTTGTGTGTCAGTCGATATTGGAATTGCTTCTTAAGATGGCGCTCAGCCTGCTTATGCTTAGCCAATAGCATCAAGCCTGATGTCGACATATCCAACCGATGCACAACCTGAATCTCCGGAAAATCCACAACCAACCGACTCCACATACTGTCGTAGTGCTCTGACAGTCTCCCCGGTACCGAAAGTAGGCCTGCTGGCTTGTTCACCACAAGAATATCATCATCTTGATAGACAATATCAGTCCACGGTTCACGTGGTGGTGTGTACTGTTCTAACGCCATTAGAGCCTCTTAATTACTGGTTAATAAATAATTCACGGTCAATTCGTTTATTAATAAATACAATTTTCAACATTTTTGTACATAAAAGTTGACGAAGTTACGAAACATGGTATTGATAAGGTAACGGAAAATAAGAGCTAAGCCTCAAAGGAAAAACGATGGAAAGTACGGCTAAAACCACCACAACACCAACCTCCGCACCACTTTCAAGCCTGATTAAATCTCTTGGCCCAGGAATCATGATGGCCGCTGCTGCGGTCGGTGGATCTCACTTAGTCGCTTCAACGAAAGCTGGCGCTATTTATGGTTGGCAACTAGCCGCACTGATTCTCTTAGTTAACGTATTTAAGTACCCATTCTTTAGAGCCGGCATCCAATATACCCTTGGTACTGGGCAAAGCTTGGTGGAAGGATATTCTAACCTTGGCCGACCTTACCTTGTTATCTTTTCGATACTAAGTGCGATTTCCGCCGTGGTAAACACCGCAGCCTTACTGCTATTCAGTGCAAGCTTACTGAGTTACTTTATTCCTTTTGATTTAGCCACCAGCACGCTGTGCATGATCGTTTTAGCGACGTGCTTGATCATTCTATTCGCTGGCCATTATCGCGCGCTCGATACGCTGTCCAAAGCGATCATGGCGATCCTAACCATCACAACCTTGGCTGCCGTCGCCATTGCTATCGGCTCTCCAGTTGAACCTGATGCGGCTTTTGTTCCGCCATCACCTTGGTCATTGGCAGCCATTGGCTTTATCGTTGTCACTATGGGTTGGATGCCTGCGCCTATCGAGATTTCAAGCATCACCTCTATGTGGCTAAAAAGCCAAAAAGAGAAGCAAGAGGTGACCGCTCAGTCTGCACTGTTCGATTTCAACGTAGGCTACATTGGTACGGCACTGCTTGCTTTGGTATTCGTTGCTTTAGGTGCACTGGTACTTCACGGAACAGGCGTTGAACTGTCTCGCTCTGGTGTTGGCTTCACCCATCAATTGGTCGGCATCTACGCTTCTACGATTGGTGAATGGTCTCGCCCACTGATCGCTCTTATCGCCTTCTTCTGTATCTTTGGCAGTACTATTACCGTTATCGATGGTTACTCACGCGTGCTTGCCGAATCACAGCGCCTGTTATTGAAAAAAGAATCGAGCCCAAGAATGCTGCAAGGCTGGATCATCATTGTCTCTATCGCTGCATTGGCGATTGTGATGTTCTTCAGTGCAGCACTGATGCCAATGCTTGATTTTGCAATGGTGCTTGCCTTTGCTACTACGCCATTCTTCGCATTGCTCAACTTCATCTTAGTAAGCAAAACTAAGCTTCCTGAAGCGCTGGCGATTGGCACTAAGCTAAAATGGTTGTCTGTGGCGGGTCTGGTTTACCTATTTGGCTTCTTAGCTCTGTTCGTTTGGTGGAAATGGTTGATGTAATCTGCTCTCCAAATTCTTAGCCAAACTGTTAACCACGCTCTTAACCAAACTCTTAACCAAACTCTTAACCAAGTTATAGATACAAATAAGGCCTTCATGATGAAGGCCTTATTTCGTTAAAGCATTTAGCTAATTCAAAACTAGTTGTGAGAAACCACAATCAAGCGTAACGAATCCAGCTGAACTTGAGCTTTGCTGATGTAACCCGTCAGTTCATTGATTTGAGCTTCGATAACCTCTAGCTCTTCATCACGAATGTTAGGGTTAACTGCTTTAAGCGCTTGTAGACGCTCTAACTCACCGTTCAAGTTAGTTTGCATATCTTTCTGAGCTTGCTGACGAACTTCTTCAACCTTCGGTAGTACATGCGTCTCACCTGCTTCGATTAGCTTGTGAATCTCGCCTTGTACCGAGTTCACTAGCTTGCTCGCTAAATGACGGTTTACCGGGCTGAGTTGACGGTTAAAGCTATCGAATTCAACCTGAGCAGATAAATCGTTACCACGGCCATCCATCATCAAGCGAATCGGAGTCTTAGGTAGGAACTGGCTGATACCGCTGCGCTTTGGCGCTTGTGCATCCACAAGGTAAACCAACTCAAGTAGAATCGTACCGACGGGCAGCGCTTTGTTCTTCAGTAGAGATACCGCAGACGCACCCACACCTTCGCTCAATAGCAGATCAATACCGCCCTGAATCATTGGGTGTTCCCAGCTAATGAAGTTCATGTCTTCACGAGAAAGCGCTGTTTCACGGTCAAACGTAATCGTTGCACCTTCATAAGGTAAGCCTGGGTAGCTTGGCACCATCATGTGTTCAGAAGGTGTCACGACTAACGCATTTTCACCCTTGTCATCTTGGTTCAGACCAATGGTATCGAACAAGCTCAGTGCAAAAGAAACGAGGTTAGTATCACCATCGGTAGAAGCAATTTTCTCTGCAATCTCATGGGCTTTATCGCCACCATTTGAATGCATCTCTAGTAGGCGATCTCGGCCTTTTTCTAGATCCGATTTCAGGCTTTGATTAAGCTTCGCTGATTCTTCAATCACTTCATCAAGCTGCTCGGTGTTACCAGAAGCCAGCATTTCAATCAGTACATCAGAATACTTATCGTAAACTGTGCGACCAGTAGGACAAGTCTCTGCGAATGCATTCAGACCTTCATCGAACCAACGCGCTAGAATCGCTTGCGATGTGCCTTTTAGGTAAGGGACATGAATGTCGATATCACGAAGCTGACCGATACGGTCCAAACGACCAATACGTTGTTCAAGTAAATCTGGGTTAAACGGTAAATCGAACATCACCAACTGGTTAGCAAACTGGAAGTTACGACCTTCAGAACCGATTTCGCTACAGATAAGCACCTGAGCGCCGCCCTCTTCTTGAGCAAAGTAAGCCGCAGCTTTATCACGCTCTAGAATCGACATGACTTCGTGGAATACCGTTGCACGCACACCTTCACGCTCACGTAGAGCTTGTTCCAGTTGCAGAGCCGTACTCGCACGCGACGCGATCACTAGGATCTTCTCGCTGCGCTTATCTTGAATCTTTTCAATCAACCAGTTAACACGTGAATCGAACTGCCACCAGCTTGAGTCTTCACCTTCAAACTCTTGGAAAATCTCTTCTGGGTACAGCATCTTCATTGCACGAGCTTCTGGCGCCATCTTGCCACCGATCATGCCTGATACACGCATCGAGGTTGTGTACTGCGTTGGAATGTCCATCGGCAGTAGGTTTACATTACGCTTAGGGAAGCCTTTGATTGCAGCACGTGTGTTTCTAAATAGAACACGGCCTGTACCGTGGCGATCCATAAGGTTATCAATCAATTCTTGGCGAGCTAACGCTTGCTCTTCTTCACTGCTGTCGCCTTCGATAACGCGGAATAGAGGCTCAACATCTTGCTCAGACAGAAGTTCTGTAATTTGGTTCTTCGCGCTGTTTTCAAGCTTCACGCCAGAGAACAATGCCGTTACAGCATCAGCAACAGGGGCGTATTGGTCTTCTTCTTCAACGAATGCTTCGTAATCGTAGAAGCGATCAGGATCAAGCAGACGCAGACGCGCAAAGTGGCTCTCACGACCAAGCTGTTCAGGGGTCGCTGTCAGTAGTAGTACGCCAGATGTGTTTTCAGCTAAGCCTTCAACCACTTGGTATTCACGGCTTGGCTTATCTTGGCTCCACTCAAGATGGTGTGCTTCATCGACAACCAATAGATCCCACTCACCTTCAAGAGCTTGCTCGTAACGCTTGCGGCTCTTACGTAAGAAGTCCAATGAACACAGAACGTATTGTTGAGTATCAAATGGGTTATCTGATTCTGCAAAAGACTCAATGCAGCGCTCTTCATCAAAGATAGAAAAGTGTAGGTTGAAACGACGCATCATCTCTACCAACCATTGATGTTGTAGCGTTTCAGGCACCACAATCAAGATACGTTCAGCACGGCCAGACAACACCTGTTGGTGGATGATCATGCCCGCTTCGATGGTTTTACCTAGGCCAACTTCATCGGCGAGTAAAACACGCGGAGCGTGACGACGACCCACTTCATGAGCAATGTAAAGCTGATGAGGGATAAGACCTGCACGCATACCACACAAGCCGCGCATTGGGCTTTTATGTTGTTGATATTGGTTGCTTAAAGCACGGTAGCGCAAGACAAAGTTATCCATGCGATCAATTTGACCTGCATACAATTTATCTTGCGGTTTATTAAAACGGATTTGGTTGCTTAAGAAGATTTCTCGTAGAGTCACATCCGCTTCTTGAGTATCTTCACGAGTACCCATGTAAGTCAGAATGCCTTTGTCTTCGATCACTTGCTCAACCGATAAAGACCAACCCTCTTGGCACTCGATGACGTCGCCTACATTAAACGTTACTCGGGTTACGGGAGCATCCGTTCGTGCATACACACGATTCTCTTCTGATGCTGCAAACATTACTGTCACTGTTCGAGCATCCATTGCTACAACGGTACCTAAACCTAAATCGCTCTCCGTATCGCTTATCCAGCGTTGCCCCAAAGCAAATGTCATGAATCGACTACCTCAATCTTATAGTTGGAATTTGGTCTTTTTAACTAAATTGTTATCAGAATTTTCTGACTCTCAAAATAAAAATATAGCTAAAAATGCCTAATTTGCAGCCACTTTTAAAGTGCGCTTAAGATAAAAATCATCTTAAGGAAATGGTGCAGAAAAAGGTCGCTAATCTTACTCGATGCTGTGATTTAGGTCACGTCTAAAGGCTGCTATTTCATGCTTTTTTTCTGTTTTCGCTAATGCAATCAAACTGTCAAAAATTCATGGTTACTCTAGAGGGAGTAGATAAGTTATTTCGAGCAGACTCTTCATATTTGAGCTATTACTACTAGAGGTAGGATCTACTCGGTGTACTTTTGATAAGTGCTTGATAGTAATGCCGTCAAACACATCAAGAGTTTGCTAGCGTTCAATCAACCCATTCGAGCCACGTGGTGGCAAGGAGATGCTATGGGCGATACCAATCGGAAATTATTTGTTCTAGATACCAATATCTTACTTCACGAACCCTTTGCTATATTTTCGTTTCAGGAACACGATGTCGTCATCCCAATGACGGTACTCGAAGAACTCGACAGAATTAAGGACAGTAAACGCGATGTTGCTCGCGATGCCAGAGTCGCAATCAGAGCATTAGAAGATCTTTTCCATGACGCAACCCCAGACAAAATATCCGAAGGCATTCCTTTCTCAACCGATGTAAGCGCTTCAGGCACTATTTCAATACTCGCAGACTACGAACTCCAAGAAAGCATTAAAGCCTTTGCCGACGATAAGGCTGGTGACAATCGCATTCTCAATGGTGTGTTGTACTTACAAAATAAACGAGCGCCACGAGAAGTGGTACTCATTACCAAAGACATCAACATGCGCTTGCGAGCTAAAGGTGCTGGTGTACGCTTTGTTGAGGACTACCAAACCGACCAATTAATTGATGACGTTCAATACCTCACTAAGGGCTTTCAACAGCTTGAAGGGTCATTTTGGGACGGTATAGACAATGTTGAGAGCAAGAGTCTTGGAGGAAAAACACTGCATACCCTCGCAAGAACACCATTTGAACCCACGTTCATCAATCAATATATTATTGACCAAGACAGTGACTTTGCAGCTCGTGTCGAAGAGATTGAACCGGAAACCATCACCCTGCGAGACCTAAGCCGAGAACGATTAATGAACCGCAGGGCGTGGGACATTACGCCAAAGAACATCTACCAAGGCATGGCGATCGATGCGTTACTTGATCCCGATATTGATTTGGTGATTTTAACCGGTGCTGCGGGGAGCGGGAAAACTTTGCTTGCCATGGCAGCCGCTCTTGAACAAACCATTGAGCGCAAACATTTCGATAAGATCATCGTAACCCGAAATACACCTGACATCGGCGAATCCATTGGTTTCCTTCCCGGAACCGAGGAAGAGAAGATGTTGCCTTGGTTAGCTGCGGTGACCGATACACTCGAAGCGCTGCATAAGAATGATCACTGTACCGAAGGATCGATGAAATACATCTGCGATAAAGCCAATATCCAGTTCAAATCGATCAACTTCATGCGTGGCCGCTCGATCCAGAATGCGTTTGTACTGCTGGATGAGTGTCAAAACCTCACCGCTTCGCAAATAAAAACCATCATCACTCGTTGTGGTGAAGGCACCAAAATTGTCTGTTCAGGCAACCTGGCTCAGATAGATTCTTCCTACTTAACCCCTGTGACATCAGGCCTCACCTACATGGTCGAGCGTTTTAAAAACTTCGAAGGCAGTGCCAATATCCACCTTAATGGTGTCGTGCGAAGCCGACTGGCGGAGTTTGCTGAAGAGAACATGTAGACAGTTATATTTGTTCACTAAATCAGCAACCTAAAAACAAAAAAGCGCCTCACATTGGAGGCGCTTTCAATCTATTTTATGACGAGAGATTTTGAAGCTAACTCGTGCTGCTGACCTGAATTACTCAGTACCACCAACCGTTAGTGAGTCTAATTTCAATGTTGGTTGACCAACACCCACAGGCACACTTTGACCAGCCTTACCACACACACCAACACCACGGTCGATGCTTAGGTCATTACCAACCATAGATACTTGCTGCATCGCTTCGATGCCAGAACCGATTAACGTTGCACCTTTCACTGGGTGAGTGATCTTACCGTTTTCAATCATGTACGCTTCAGAAGCCGAGAACACGAACTTACCAGAAGTAATATCAACCTGACCACCACCGAAGTTCGGTGCGTAGATGCCTTTATCAACCGTAGCAATGATCTCTTCCGGTGTGTGCTCACCCGGTAGCATGTATGTGTTGGTCATACGCGGCATTGGAAGATGCGCGTAAGACTCACGACGTCCGTTACCTGTTGGTGCCACACCCATTAGGCGAGCATTCAACTTGTCTTGCATGTAGCCTTTTAGGATGCCGTTTTCGATTAGCGTGTTGTACTGGCCATTCACACCTTCATCATCCACGTTCAATGAACCACGAAGATCAGTCAATGTACCGTCATCAACAATCGTACATAGGCTTGATGTAACTTGCTCGCCCACTTTGCCAGAAAAGACTGAAGATTCTTTACGGTTAAAGTCACCTTCTAAACCGTGGCCTACCGCTTCGTGTAGAAGAACGCCCGGCCAACCAGAACCCAGAACAACTGGCATTGCGCCCGCAGGAGCAGCAACAGCTTCAAGGTTAACCAGCGCTTGGCGAATAGCTTCATCAGCAAATTGGTAAGCAACTTGAGAGCCATCAACATCACTTAAGAAGAAATCGTAACCAAAACGACCACCGCCACCAGCGCTGCCACGTTCACGACGATCGCCTTTCTGCGCAAGTACACTGATTGATAGACGAACTAACGGGCGAACATCACCAGCGAAAGTGCCGTCCGTCGCAGCAACAAGCATCTGCTCGTGTACACCGCTTAGACTCACTGATACTTCAGTGATCATAGGTTCTTTGGTGCGAATGTAAGCATCAAGTGCTTTTAGTAATTCTGTTTTCTGCTGTTTTTCCCAGCTTGCTAGCGGGTTAACTGCGTCATAGTAAGCTTGGTTCGAGTTACGCTTGAATGCATGAACTTTACCGTTCTGACCTTGCTTTGCAATACCACGAGCTGCAATGGCGCTCTGCTTAAGGCCATCCAATTGGATTTGATCTGAGTAAGCAAAACCGGTTTTTTCGCCCGATACTGCACGAACACCAACACCGCAGTCGATATTAAAAGAGCCATCTTTAATAATGCTATCTTCTAGTACCAACGACTCGTGCCAGCTCGATTGGAAATAGATATCAGCATAATCAATTTGGCGGGTAGCAATGCTCGCCAGTGTATCTGCGATATTTTGCTCCGTCAGCCCTGTCGGGGTTAGTAGCGCTTCTTCAATTTGATTAATGCTCATAAATGGCTCTTGTTTAAAATTAAAATTGATTGGTAAATCGAGAGTGCTGCGCTATTGGCATATTCTGCCTGATCGATTCGCAACTGGATGTGTCTATCTCAACCACCATACTTTTAGGGTCTTGGTCTAACTGTGCGACCACTCGCCCCCATGGATCAACCACCATTGAGTGTCCCCATGTTTCTCTTTGGCAAGGATGCTTTCCTCCTTGCCCTACCGCGACAATCCAAGACTGAGTCTCGATGGCACGGCATCTTAATAAAGCTTCCCAATGTGCTTGGCCAGTAACAGCGGTAAACGCTGCGGGAACCACGATGATCTGCGCCCCTTGCTTGCGTAACTCTGAATACAAGTGAGGGAAGCGCACATCATAACAAATACTCAAACCTAAGCGACCAAAAGGCGTTTCCGTTGTCACAACTCGGTCACCCGGCGTGAAAATATCGGACTCGCGATAACATTTATGCGCATCGGCGACATCAACATCGAACATATGCAGCTTATCGTAATGAGTCACTAGAGCACCAAAATCATCGATAACCAATGTGGTCGTGGTGACGCCTGCAGCCGTTCGGATTGGCATGCTACCGACAACGATCCAAACACGGTGTCGCTTTGCTAGCTCCGATAGTTTCTGCTGCAAAGGCCCATTATTAAGAGGTTCTGCATATTGGTGATAATCGGCTTTGTTGCCGAACACTAATGCATTCTCAGGACAAACAACCCACTTCGCCCCTAACGCTTTGCACTTTGCTACCTCGTGTTCAAGGTAATCAAGGTTATGCTCAGGGACTGGGCCTGAAGTCATTTGAATCAATCCAACACAATCCATGTGCACCGCTTCTCCATTCATTATGATTCAGAAATCCGAATTTAGCCGCAAATAAACTAACTCGCATCTAACGACTATTCCGCTAATTTCCTCAGTTTCTCTGGTAACTGAAACTCACCTGAGCTACGCGAAAGCTCGCTGACTACTGGCGAATCCAACGGCCCTTTTACTGAATAATTTACTTGAGTAAAGACCTCAACAACCGGTGAAATAACCGTGGTCACCGCCAATACATACAACGCAGTTTGTGGGGTTACCGCAAACGCCGTTAATACAGGGATTCCTGACGTGATATCTGGAGTGAAGTTGACCTCTGCATCGACCTGACGAGTGTTCAGATTCGCGATACCTTTGATCTTCATCTCACCAGCAACCGCATCCATGTTCAGATCATTGGTTAAGAAGATACCATTTTGGATTTCGCCAGTACCCGTAATGCTGTTGAATGCCATGCCTTTATCAAACACATCAGAGAAATCGAGCTGCATCTTACGGATAATCGAATCTAGACTAAACAGGCCAAGCAATCGAGCCGCGCCACTTACGTCCGAGATGAAGCCTTTACCCAACTTGGTTTTAACGTTGCCGTCAATGGTATCCATTTGAATACCCCACGGAGAACCGTCCCACTCAAGCTGACCTTCCAATGCAAAAGGTGCTTTTTGAATCCCGGAAGTAATACCGAAGCGCTCCATTAACTCACTGTTGTTTTCACCTTCGACATCAATAGATAACGATGAATGACTCTTGTCACCATTCAGAGCCCACCAGCCGCTCACATCGGCTTTATTGTTTCCGCTTCGGACTTGAATCTTGTTCCACTCAAGACGATCGTCTTGTCTTGCTAGCTCAACATTGACCTTACCGACTTTATAGCCTTGCAACCAAAAATCGTTCAGTGTCAGCTTAAGATTAGGCATCGCATCATAGATCTTTTTATCGAGTTCAGAGATCAATGGTGCTTCTTGCTCTTTCCGTTGCAGCAGTTGTTCTTGATTTGCTTTATCACTCCACTCAGGAACAAACAAATGCAGGCGCTCTAGAGACACCGTTAGATCGTAAGGGGGTAAGTAATTGATATCCCCTTCAATCTCTTGGCTAGAAACTTCCATCTGCCACGCTTGTTTGTTCTTGCGAGCACTAAAATCGACATCATTCCAAGCTATGCCGCCTAAGATCAGCTCTTTACTCTCAAAAGTAATACGGCTAGGCGCAGGAATGGTTGGCGTATTCATTTGGCTAAGTACAGCGGTTGATGGCTTCACGGGTTCCATCACAACCGACAACCAATCATCGGCATTAAATTTATCAGTACGGATTAAAGCATGATGCCCAACAACAGGACTAATTTTATAACCACCACGCCCCAACACTAAATTGGTTGCAGTAAGCTTGGGAACCTCACCCGTGATATCAATTTCAGCCTGATACTTGGTATTCGGCAGTTGCAGACGCGCAGTAATAGCCTCTTGGTTACCCGAGGCTTGTAGCCTAGCAGAACCACTCTCCAAGGATTTTTTCACCAATGGATAAGGGTAATCACTGGCTAAATATTTAAGATCTGACTGTAAGTCTAACTGGTAACTGAAGCCTATATCGTTGAGTTGAATATCAATCTGGCTTTGCCATTGCGCATGACCCGACAGGCGACTCAACCACTGTTCGCCAATATAAGGCTCTAGAGGTTTCACGTCCCAATCACCTAAAACATCGATATCAACCGCATAACCTGGACCGTCATTAAGGCCTTTAAAATCAACAGAGATGCCTTGTTTTAGTAAGTCAGCGGCTAAGCCATTCGCCGTAATCACATCATTATCAAACTCAATACGTCCGGTGGTGTTTTCGAGCACCATTGGCGGAGCTTCAATCTCAACATGGTTATCTTTAAGATCGGCATAGCCCCACGCTCTTGGCTCTTTATCAGAATCAAACGGAATATTGAGTTGGAATTCAGACGATACATCACCACTCACTTGCAGCGCCGTTAACGCAGCACCCACAGAGTCGACCAATGGTGAGGCCGTCATGTAATCACGAACCGCATTACCCGAAGCCGTAGCCTTCGCTTCAATCTCGATATGACCGCCTTCCCCTAAGTAAGGAATACGCCCAGTAATACGGTCAGCCGTTACGTCCATCAATTGAGCAGAGCGCGAATCAAGATGCATCGCATCATTTTCAAACAGGAGATCAAGCTGAAGATCGGTAATCAGTGGCCACGCCGTATCAAAACTGAACTTCGCATTTTCTAGGCCAACCCAAACTTGGAAGATCCCATCATGGTTAGTATATGGGTATTGATCCAGCTCACCGTGCCATAACAATTTCACCGTATCGGCTTTGCCCGCTTGAATCGCAGTTGAAAGGTAATCGGTTAGATCTTGTCCAAGTGCCAACGTCGGTAAATAACGCCATGTTTCGCCGACATTGTAAGCGTCCGCTTCACCGTAGAAAGACAAGAACGGGCTCGCATCATTCGGGAAGTCCAAACGAAATGCACCTAAAACTTGTAAGTCTGGCGTTGCTGCGGTGATCTTATCTGACCAAAGCTTCCAGCCGTTTTCATCTTGCTGCCAAACAATATCAACCTGACCTTGCTTGATATTGAGAGGCGCTTGGAATACGTCGCCATAAGGGAACACATCATCAATAACGTGCAAACTGGCTTTCGCTTGTGACGCAGAACCAAACACGCTGCCTGATACTTGGCTAAAGCCCGGGACGAGTTCCCATTGCTCGATGGCAAGATCACTAAAGCTCGCTGAATAACGTAAGCTTTCGATGCCTGAATCCATTGAAACCCGAATATCAGAAACTGATCCACCCGGCTTCAACGAATTGATCATTTTGGTTGATTGCGCAGAATCTGGCATCAACTTGATTAACGGGGTAATAGTTTCCACATCAAGTTCAGAAACATTAAGTTCCCACGGGCCTTTATTCCATTTGAAGGCAACATCGAGTTCAGGCCAAGGCCTATCATCCGTTCTAAGGTTAAGTGAGTGGCCATTCACTTGCCAACCATCATCAATGGGAGACAACTTAAAGACGCCTGATTCAAACATCAAATCATGTTGGCCATCTTCGTTCCAGCTCAACTCCGAAGGCAGCACTTCTACGTAGGCATTTACCGGCTTGCTGTTTTGTAGGGTGACCCAACTATTCAGGCTAACCGTGCCCGTTTCTATGCCGGACTCAGCCTGCATGTAACGGGTTAACCATGGTTTAACCGAGATGTTGTCTGCACTCACATAGAACTCACCAGTTACATCGGTCAATGAGCCACCATCGACAAAGTTAGCGCTTACTGACAACGAGTTAAGATTGGCGTCTTTAATGCTAACCACACCTTCCGCGAGGTGGTGCTTACCTGAGTTTTTCCACTTTAAGGTTTCGATATCGAGCTGACGTTCTTCATCAGAGATGGTTCGATAAAGAAGAGAGGAATCTTTGGCGGTCACATCCACTAACGTTTTGAGGAGTAAGTTATCCAGCTCTTGCATCACCCGCTTTGAAGAGCCCGATTTTTTAGGTTTATCTTTGCCGTTCTGACCGGCAAACAGATCGACCGAACGTATATCCAGATACATTCGATTCATAACAAGGTCTGCAACAACAGGACGCATCTGTACCAGAGATTGAATCAAATCAAATTCAACTTCGACACGTTCAACAGAGAAGGTCACATCTTCAGCATTAGGAAGACGGGCTTGAACGCCTTGCAGCGCAATAGAGGGATGAGTGTTACGCCAAAAGCCACCCACATCTTGAATAGAAAACTCAAAACCGGAATGTTGGTTTACCCAAAGCTCAATTTCAGATTGATACTTATTTAAATTGGGCAAGGCGACACGCAGTGTAGTCACAGCAATGGCTAGCGTTACTAAGAGAGTAACCACTAACCACAGACACGTACGTAAAATCAGAGTAACACTAGAACTCACAAAATATCCATTACATCATAACGACATCAAACTGCTCTTGTATGTACAGAGGCTCAGCCTGAATTTTCACTTGTTTACCAATAAAGACTTCAAGTTCAGCAAGCGCATGAGACTCTTCACCCTCTAATGCCTCGGCAACCGCTGCTGCCGCATAAACCACGAACTTATCCGCATCGTACGCACGATTTACACGAGTAATTTCTCGAAGTATTTCATAACAAACGGTTTCGACTGTCTTCACACTGCCACGACCTTCACAGGCAGGACAGCTAGAACACAGAATATGCTCAATACTTTCACGGGTACGTTTACGAGTCATCTCAACCAAACCAAGCTGTGTGAAGCCATTAATATTGGTTTTCACACGGTCTTTATCGAGCGCCGCTTCTAAAGAAGTTAGTACTCGCTTACGGTGTTCTTCAGACAACATATCAATAAAGTCGATAATGATGATGCCACCTAAATTACGCAGGCGAAGTTGGCGAGCAATCGCTTGTGTCGCTTCTACGTTGGTATTGAAAATCGTCTCTTCTAGATTACGACGACCAACAAAGGCACCAGTATTGATGTCGACAGTTGTCATCGCTTCGGTTTGGTCGATAATTAAATACCCACCAGACTTCAATTCTACTTTACGATCCAGTGAACGTTGAATCTCATTCTCCGTGTCGTACATATCGAAGATGGGTTTATCACCTTCGTACAGCTCAAGCTTGTCGGTAAGCTCAGGTACGTACTCCGAAGTAAACTCTTTCAGATTTTCAAATTCGAGTCGAGAATCGACCTGAATCTTACTCAGCTCAGTACCCACAAAATCACGTAAGATACGCTGACTTAAGCACAGCTCACCATATAAGCGCGTACGAGCCTTATGCTTACCACGGCGCTCTACTACTTTGAGCCACAAACGCTTCAAGAAAGCAGCGTCTTGCTCAAGCTCATGAAAATCAGCGCCTTCAGCGGCAGTACGGATGATAAAACCACCGTGCTCATCACAGTAACGAGATACGGCTTTTTTAAGACGATTACGTTCTGACTCGCTTTCAATACGCTGGGAAACACCGACATGACTTGCTCCCGGCATAAACACCAAGTAACGAGATGGCAAGGTGATATCAGTCGTTAAACGAGCGCCTTTTGTTCCAAGAGGATCTTTAACAACCTGAACCACAATATCCTGACCTTGACGAACAAGCTCAGAAATATCACGTACCTGAAACTGCTTCTTTTCATTTTCAGCAACACATTCAGTGTGCGGAACAATGTCTGAGGCATGTAAAAATGCTGCTTTCTCAAGGCCTATATCCACAAATGCAGCCTGCATTCCAGGAAGAACACGGCTTACACGTCCTTTATAGATATTTCCTACGATACCGCGTCGAGCATCTCGTTCGACATGGATCTCTTGAAGAGCTCCCCCTTCAATCATGGCCACACGAGTTTCACTCGGGGTCACGTTCAGCAACAATTCAGCACTCATGGTGCACCTCAGATTAGTAATTATAAGAATTCTTGCAGTAGCTGGTCCGTTTCAAACAAAGGTAAGCCGACAACGGCGTAATAACTACCTTCAATTCGGGTGACAAAGCGTCCACCCAAACCTTGAATCCCATAGCTACCGGCTTTGTCGCATGGCTCCCCTGTTTGCCAGTATTGTTCTATTTCTTTTTCACTGAGGGGTTTAAACCATACGTCGGTAATAATGATTTCTGTTTTTTGTTTTTCAGCAGAAACGACAGAAACGGCCGTCATTACTTGATGACGTTCATTCGCTAACTGAGTAAGCATACGCTTAGAATCAGCAAGGTCTGCAGGCTTCTCGAGCACTTGTCCTTGGCTAACGACTACGGTATCAGAACCGAGTACAACTGCATCTAAGCTAGGAACTACAGTATCAGAACCAGGAACGACATGCTGCTCTTCAGAAGCATTAACTTGTAATAAAGAAAGTGCCGCTAAGGCTTTATCTAAAGATAGTCGCTTAACGTACTCTTCGGCGGTTTCTTGGGCGTGTTTACACTCTTCCACATTAGTCACAAGAACAGAAAACTCATAACCAAGTTGGGATAGCAATTCTTTGCGGCGTGGTGAACCGGATGCCAAAACTAAATGTTTCTTTTCCATTGTCATATTACCTCACATGCCAATGGCGACGGACTCGTCTCATTAATAAAAACATCCACGGCCAAAGTATACAGTTAATCAATGCGCTCCATAGCGATAATGGATTAAAAACGACATCTTGGATCAAATATTCACCAAAGAAGATCAACACCTCAAACAATACCGTCAAAGCCGCTATGATCATCGCTTGTTGCCACAGTGCCATGTTACGGATTACCAGGAAGTTCATCGCAATAATGTACATCACAATTGCCATCATCATCCCACGAATACCTAACGTCGAACCGATCAAAAGATCCCACAATAAGCCTAAAATCAAAGCGCTACCCACGTTAACACGGTGAGGTAAAGCTAACACCCAATAACAAGTCACCAATAGTAACCAAGATGGTCTGAATAGATCCAAACTACCGGGCCAAGGGATCGTTTGCAGAATAAGCGCTATCAAAAATGAGCAACCAATTACTACCTTGCTTCTTAAAACGCTATTGGCCATCTTCGCCCTCTAACAATGCTTGTTCTATGCTGGATTGTTCCGCTTGCATCTGTTTGTTTTCATCAGGCCATACAAGCAGCAAGTATCTGAGCTTATCAAACTCAACCACTGGTTCTGCTTTGATAACGGCGAACTCACGTTTCGGGTCGTAATCAACCGCAGAAACATAAGCGACTGGATAACCTTCTGGATATACACCCCCCAAACCAGAGGTCACAAGTAGATCTTCTTCTTGAATATCAGTACTGGTTGGAATGTGCTCTAGCTGAATCTCATCGATGTTGCCATTACCCGAAGCAATCACACGAATGTCGTTACGAATAACCTGCACGGGAATCGCATTGTTTGCATCAGTGAGTAGAAGGACACGGCTATTATGAGCAGCAACAAAGGTCACCTGACCGACAATGCCTTTCTCGTTGATCACCGGTTGGCCTTCATATACTCCGTCAATCTGACCTTTGTCGATCACGACTTGGTGACGATAGGGTGAAGTATCAACGGCCATAACTTCTGTGACGACTTTCTTCTCATCACGGATAAACGGTGAGCCTAATAGCTTACGAAGGCGCTTGTTTTCCTCTTGATATTGCTCAAGCAGAATCAGCTCGCTCTTCAGGCGCAAGACTTCTCGTTTAATATTATGGTTGGATTCGATTAGCCCTTTGCGAGTGCTAAAACGGTCGTATACACCATCGAACATAGTGCGAGGCAAGTTGGCTGCATATTGGATAGGCGCAACCATGCTGTTCAATAGATAGCGGACATTTGAGAAAGCATCTAAACGACTATCAGCCAGCATAAGGCTGGCTGATAAAATTACAGCAAAAAACAGGCGCAATTGTAGAGAGGGACCTCTACCAAAAATTGGCTTCATTCTATATTTGGTCCTAGAGCTACATTTGATCCTATAGACAAGGTCCTAGGCTCTTTACATAAAACTAGATAAGAAAAGAGCCTAACACTAGATATTATTCTTCGCTGAACAGATCGCCGCCGTGCATGTCGATCATCTCTAGGGCTTTACCGCCACCTAGAGCAACACACGTTAGTGGCTCTTCTGCAACAACAACAGGGATACCTGTTTCTTCTGTTAGCAGACGATCAAGGTCTTTAAGCAGTGCACCACCACCAGTTAGTACCATACCGTTTTCTGAGATATCAGAAGCCAGCTCTGGTGGACACTGTTCAAGTGCAACCATGACTGCAGATACGATGCCAGATAGAGGCTCTTGAAGCGCTTCAAGGATTTCGTTTGAGTTTAGGCTAAAGCTACGAGGAACACCTTCTGCAAGGTTACGACCACGTACTTCGATCTCTTCCACTTCATCGCCAGGGTAAGCTGAACCGATTTCGTGTTTGATCTTCTCTGCTGTCGCTTCACCGATCAAGCTACCGTAGTTACGACGAACGTAGTTGATGATCGCTTCATCAAAACGGTCACCACCAATACGAACAGAAGACGAGTAAACCACACCGTTCAGTGAGATAACCGCAACTTCAGTAGTACCACCACCGATATCAACCACCATTGAACCTGTTGGCTCAGATACGCGTAGGCCAGCACCAATCGCTGCAGCCATAGGCTCGTCGATAAGGTAAACCTCACGAGCACCAGCACCCAGCGCTGATTCACGGATAGCACGACGCTCAACTTGCGTTGAACCACAAGGAACACAAACCAAGACACGAGGACTTGGTTTAAGAACACTGTTGTCATGCACTTGTTTGATGAAATGCTGAAGCATTTTTTCGGTTACGTAAAAGTCGGCAATTACACCGTCTTTCATCGGGCGAATCGCTGAGATGTTACCAGGCGTACGACCAAGCATTTGCTTAGCAGCGTGGCCAACCGCAGCGACACTCTTTGCAGAACCCGCGCGATCTTGGCGAATAGCTACAACTGAAGGCTCATCAAGAACGATGCCTTGGCCTTTTACATATATAAGGGTATTGGCTGTACCTAAATCAATCGATAGGTCGTTTGAAAACATGCCACGAAGTTTTTTAAACATATTCTTCGCTCATCCTGCAAGAATTAGAAGACAAAAATTGCACTAAATGTACCAATGCCTTGCTGTCACGGCAAGGCATTGAAGTATAAACATGGACTGAAACCCGCAATTTCTTACAGATTCCTAACTTAAGGGGCAAAAATTATATTTTTACTGACCTGTTAAACCACTTTCACCTCGGTAGATCACACGATCGTTACCGCGATAGATACCAAATGTGACGACGGTGGAGGGATCTTGCTCTCCATTTCTATCACTTGTAGCCTGTGGACTGGCCCAGTTGTAGCGCAGCCAAGACATATCGTTAGCGCCGCTATCAAGTTCTAGCCACATCTGAGTTTGCTGGCGCACCTGAGTTGAATGGGTAACGGTAATGTTATTTAACTCACCATCTACTACAGTTCCACTCCCACTAAACGTCAACGTATCTGCGGTTTGATTTTCCTCAACCCAGATATCTACATTTCCTGAAGAATCATTGACTGATTGAACTTCGGTCGTAGAGTCACCATCAGAGTCAAGATCACTAGTAATAAATCGTTCTCCATTCCAAAACTCAACACGCAACGGAACCGTAAGTGTACTGTTTATCGTTCCACCCACACTATCAAGAGCGACACGACCAAAACGAAGCACAGGCTGAGATTCTAGTTGATCTCCGTCATCCCAAAATTCTATTGGGTCAGTGCTACTCTCTAGCGTAATACGGATATCAGTCGATTCTCTTCCAGAACCATCATTAAATGGCCCATCTTCATACCCCATAGCAGTGTCTGCTTTACTCCAACACAAACTGTTGGCGTTGCCATCACTACAATGACCTGTTGGTGTAGCAGAGAAAGTCCCTATGCTCTGTTCTGTACCCGCCCATGTTGCATGACCAAAGTCAGGGAACCGCAACCTATTGGGCATCACATTGTCATAAAGATTGAAACGAGCTTGCACGACTGAATCAAAGAGTTGGTAATTCTCAACTGCCTGTGGTGACGTCCCACCGGAAAGCGCTTCAACATCAAAACTCACTTTGTCAAAATTCTGATTCATGTAATTGAAAGCCGTTTGAGCTCCAAAGTAGTCCCAATCTTCACCTACAACTTGAAAGTATCGTGGATAGAATCGACCAAGTTCTCTCGCTCCTGGATCAATTCCACCTTCAATCGCATCGTAGAATGTATTATTTGACTGCGCCTGGAAATGAAAACTCCCTACCTCTGTTACCGATAAATTGCTAAATTCAAGCTCGGTTGTCGTGCTGTGGTTGTCTATTGCATCACCGCCGCTCATTAAGCCAGCAATCCCATTACTTGGTGTAGCAAGGCTATGAACCAACTCTACTGAAGTATTGGTCGCAGAGTCATCTACATAGAAATTTTCTGTTGTAGCTAGACTACAAAACGGAGAATTAGGTCGCTTTTGGAATAACCGAAACGGGCCTGTTTGGCCATCAACACTACTATCAACATTCACGTCTAAAGCAGCACTCCAAACAACGGGTTTTACATTAAGAGAAAAGCTCTCGCGGGCAGGCATAAAGCCAACCCCACCAGTACTATTACCGTCAGTGCCATTAATACTTGGTGGAGGACAAACTGCAAATGTCCAAGGTCGAGATTTGACCTCTTTCGTGCCTGTATATTCTTTACACTTCTCCACACCATCTTCATCGGTAATACATTGTTTATCACTAAGAGTAAATGTTACCTGTCCAGCTTCTGCGTATTTAATTTCAGAATTCGCTACCACTTTCCCATTCTCAGAAACAAAAGTTAGCTCAAGAGGGGCGACGCCTGCGCTCGGAGGGGTGACGCCTGCACTCGGAGAACTAACCCAGTCACCATCTTTGTCGAGTATTTCAATCGAGGCTGAATTCAAAGGAGAGCTTGGATAAATATAAGAAACATTCGATAACGACACTTCCGAATCACCCAAGTAGCTAGTATCCGAGATAGGTGTACCCCCGGCATCACATTCTAATGGGGAGATAGCAATAGCTTGTGATCGACCTGCTATGAGGTTTAAAGGGGTTGGCAAAATTTCAAAACGTTCCGGAACAAACTGATAGTTCACAGCATTAGATACATAGTCTTGCCCGGTGATAGTAATACTAGCCATTGCGTCGATTGTTTGAACAACATTAGAGTCAACAGAGAATGTCGCTACGCCAGATTGAGCCATTGCTGTATCAAGCGTATTTCCATTTGAAGACAAAGTAACAGTTCCGTTGAACGAAGTGTCAATGACCTTATTATTGTAAACCTTCGCAGTCGCTGTGATCGCCTCGCAAGTTAAAGCAATATCGATTTCCGGAGACAAAACAACTTCATAGTCCGACGTTTCAACCGGACAGCTCAGGTCATTATTAATGATCTTTCCGTCTGGAGAAAGGGTTATGTCAAAGGCTGTGACTCGACCATTGATGACACCTTGCCCGCTCGATACCTCTACTGTCCCTCTACTAAACACATCTGCAGTTAAGCTATGTTTTACCACCACAGATGCAGAAGAAGAGCCTTTGTTTTCTGCCCAAAGCCTCATCGAGTAGCTATTATTATTAAACCTTGCCCCACCATTCAAGGTGAAAGTGTTTACGATTAATGTTGTATCTTTCGAAAGTGTAATAGAGCCACTTCCAGTTACGATTAAGTGTTCAATATAGTAAACATCATCCGTCAGTGTTATGCGGCCGTCGCCACCAGTTGAAACCGTATTATAAGTCCCTCCAGCTAAATTATGATTACCACTACCAGCGGTGAAATCATTACCCGTCGTCCAATCAACAGAAACCACATCAGGTTCAGATACATATAGATTATCAGACTCAATACATTTTCCACGGTCACACTGCTTAAAGCTGTTTGGATCTGTCGGAGTATTGGGATTACTTGGATCTAAGCGAATACCGATCGCACCTGAGCGGTTATATGTTCCATTGATCTGAATTGCCGTTGTATTTGATGTCCAAGTTAGCTCGCTAGCATGATCCCAAGACTGGACAGCAAATGGAGTGACACTACAAACTGGAGGAAGCTCAGTGGTTTTCTTTTGAAATGCTAAGTATCCACCTAATTCAGGGATATGACTACGTTCGTTACGATCTTCATCCATTGCAAATGTGGCTTCATTACCATTAATTTCACATCGACGTACCCAACCGCCATCACCACCCAAGCGCTGTTGTTTGTTACCAATAATACCGGTTATTTCAGTCAAGGCAGTAGTCGCTGTCGAATTTCTACAGCCATCAAGTAGAGAACTGTATGTGCCCGATTGCCTCTCGATATTGAAGTGCTCAAATTGAATAAAACTATTCTTACTCGCCAGTTTTCCTGACGGTTCAGATGCTAGGAAAGCTAGCCTTTCAACTCGATTATTAAAGTTAGCGTTTCCTGTTTCGGAAAGCTCAATAAACAACCTAACCTGGTCTAATTGGTTACCTTGATGCCGACGCCCGGATGTCATCCACGCTTGAGAATTGGAATTAGTTTGTAATTGGTGAAGCACGACCGGAGTCGAGTTGAATCCCTCCCCTCCGAATCTGGAATAAGGGACGATAGCTTCGTTAACACTACCTCTTCGACGAATAGCGGCATTGGTATCGACATAACCTGCAACAAGCTTGTGACCATCAATTTCTACTGTTCCAGGCTCAATAACAAAATAGCTAATTTCCGTCATCGGAACTTCTTGATACGAAAAGCGCAAATCAGGCTGACTATCTTGGTCTATCCAGACACTGGATGAATTTTCATCTATTGACGAAGTAATCTTTAATCGAGAAGGCGCATCATAATCGGGGTCGGTTGTTTTGACTGTCGGCATAACGAAAACTAGAGGAGCGATCTCATAGTCTTCGAGAAACTCAATCTCACAAGGCATCCCCGTGCACTGTTTTACACCAAACTCATACTTGGCATTAGTTGAATATATCGGTGACTCATTATCACAGTTAACTGGAAGACTGGTGTTTAAGATCGAATCATTCTTCAAGTGTACTTTTTTACCTGTTATGGTTCCGGTAAAATAAACATCTTCTTCTAAGTCAACATGATCGTCAGAAACGATATGTGCGTAAACACTATTGTCCGTTTCAATTTTAATGTGAGACTTATCTGTACCAACCAAGAAGAATTCATTCCCACTGTTACCTCTATTGTAACTAATGAAGGAATCATCTTTCATCTTGAACTTATCAACATAGAGAACAACATCACCGGAGACTCTTAGGCTCGAATCATCCTTTAGCTCTATTTCTTTCGACGTGAAATAAGTCCCGCTTGGAAGAACGATACTTTGCCAATCCTCTAGCTTAATCTTGTTACCAGAAACAAAGTTCGGTACACCTGGTAGTAATTCAATGTCGGTAGCGTTATTTGGAATCGTAAAATTAGGTGATTGAGCCAGAATTTTTGAATTGTCGGCAGAGCAAGCATTTCGCCCACAAGACCCACCATGGTTTTTCTTAATTGAACTGAATCCAACCCCTGCTGAATTGCGAATATAACCATCATCTTTAAATTCAACTTCTCCACCACTGCCACTCCACGTTTGTACGCTGGCGCTAGGACAAAGCCCTCCCGGAAAAAGTTCAGCATGAGCACTAACACTCAACAGAGAAAGAGTCAGTATGCCAACTAGTTTTCGAAACATGCTCATTACTCCCTCACCCACAATTCTTGATTTCGCTGCACTTGGCTTACACCTGAACCACAAATTACCGAAGACTCCATAACATAAAAATTCATATTACCTAACCGACCACGGTTTTCGCATTCCAAACGGTGCAATTTGCATGAGATTGTCGCACTTTCAACTAAACTCTCAGCAAAATTACTAATATCGGGAGACATTTTTTCTTTACATAAAGCAGATACAGCTGACGAAGCCGCAGGATCTGGGTCAGGATAAAACTGAGTCATCACATACTCATTCACTGAGTGACTGAGCAGCCAAGCTTGAGTCCCCATAACTGAACGGGTATTAACATCGTGAGTCGACCAACTGGTACGCGTTAAACTTGTCGCAAGAAAGCCAACAATAACAATCACAAAAATAACAATGACAAGTGCACTACCACGCTGTTGATAATTACGGGACATTGAGCACCTGCACTTCTTGTTCAAAGGTAGTGGTTTCACCATTAACAGTAAATGTAAGGGTTAGATCTACAATTCCGTTTTGCTGAACCGTAGCCGGAGAATATAAAAGGGAGCTTTGAGCAACATTTAATTTATCACTAATGATAACTGGCGCTCCACCATTGGTTCTTGTTAAAAAATCATCGCCAGAAAGACAGTATTCAACAGGATTGTCATCGTTAAAAATATAGTGTCTGTTGCTCACAGAGCCTCCCACCAACTCGCTAGCTTGGCCAGCTAAAGTGAACGCAGCTCCCGACACACCAGCGCCAGTAGCTTGGCTGATATTAGTTAATGGGAATACATTATCGATATTAGTAATTTCTTCGTAAGAGCGCGTTGGGTTGATGACCATTGATAAATTTTGTAGTGATTGAACATCGCTATCAGAATCGCTTACTAAAAAATTGACATCTGCCCCAGAAACAACATAGAAGCCTGAATCTACAATCGGATAGAAAGATACACAACCGCTGGATACTGCTGAAGGGAATAAATTAGGCACAGCATGCCTCATCTCGCGTGATATTTTTTCAATAACAAAATTGGCTTCAGTTTGTAAGCGATAACGTTCTACCGTACCAAAATAACCTTTTACACCCACTTCCGTGAAATTAGCTAAACCTAGCAACAAAATGCTAGATACAACGATGGCTAAAATCAGTTCGATCAATGTAAAGCCTTTCATTCGCATCAATAGTTCCCCTTAAAAGCATTAAAGGACACTGTTGGCTGCGAGCTTGCGGTAACTTCGACAATGACAGATTTAAGATTACTAGCAGCCCCGGATACAGGCTCTACAGCAACCTCTATTTGAAAATTTGTATAAGTAGAGGCGTCTTGTATTAGATTGCTGAGATCCGTCTCGCCATTAAACGCATCAATATCGTTATAGCTTTGAGCGAGCAACCTAGACATAACACTACCTCCTAACGCTGAAGCTCTGTTGTAATAATTGGCATCACTGGATTGAGCTGACTGCGGTGCTAAAAAAGAGGAAAGTGTAAGCGCCGCAAACCCCAGTAAGACGATTACAATCACTGATTCGATTAAAGTGAATCCTTTGGCATTGGTTGTCATTATCAACACCCTCCTATTTCAGCAGAAACGAATCCTTGTTCATTGATACATACCCAAACACGGTTACTAGTGTTTCTTTGTTCACTGATTGCGATGCCTACTCCGGCGGAAGCTACAAATAAAGGGTTACCAAGGAGATCAAATTCAAGAATATTCTCGGTGAGGTTTGGCTGGTATTCGAATGAGTATTCGTCATCCATCACACGATCACTTCTTGGCTCCGTGTTTTCATCTGAGGAACACGCATTAGGAGAGCCTAGGCAATTGCTGTTTGCGAAAAGTCGAAAGTTATCTGAGTCTAGGCTTGAAGACGAATCAATATTTGATTGCATACGATTGACTTGCACTTGCCTCACAACTGATATCACTTGATCCTGCAAAGCGTAAAGTTCAAAACTACTTCGACCGGACATACGTGATACAGCAGTAACAGATACGATGGCGATGATAATGATAACAATGATCAGCTCTACCAGAGTAAAGCCTTTGGATGTGGGGCTGTTATCCATAATGAGCCTCTAACTGCCTAGCGAATACTGATTATACAAGATAATGAAGATATCGATCTTATGTATATGAATAGTTTTGATATTAATGTGTAGTAGATAGAAAAAAGGCCAGCAGTAGCTGGCCTCTTCATACATTAACAATAAGCGAACTTATTGACAGTTTGTATTGCTTGCACTTGACACTACACGAGCTGTAGCTTGAGCTGATGATGTTGCAGCTGTGTATTGAACACAGAAGTCTGTGTAACCAGTAAAACCATATTCGATAGTGTCACCTTGAGCAGTACCACCGCCAGCAAGAATGTTGAAGCCATCCATATCAGTTGCATTACCGATACCAGCTGAAGTAGCTTCTGGGTAGCCAAAAACCGTGTTAATTGTCACGTTATTTTCAGTAATTGATGCAGCAGCACTAGCTTCTAGACCAGCAATCGCTGACTTACCAAATACAATACCCGATGCGCCATTCATTGCACCAGCAAGACCTTGAAGCGCTGACTCTTTCGCATCATCTTGCAGGTTTAGGAAACGTGGTGCCGCAGTTACAGCAAGAATACCTAGAATAACAATTACAACCACTAGTTCGATTAGGGTGAAACCGCCTTGTCTTTTCATAGTTAAGCTCTCTCTATGTTTAATTTTACGCAGACTTACTGCAAAGTTACGGTCACACGACCAGTTTTAATTTCGTAAACAAATTGGTGCTCGGTACTACCTTCTAATTGAACGTAAGTACACGTTGCATCACCTGAATTCGCTTGCGCTGAATATTTGTAATTTGAGTCACTAGCAACAACTGAGACTTCACCAACTTTAGGTGGATTTTGCAGCAAGTTTTCCATCAGTTCAGAACATGTTTTATCTGAAATATCTTGTGGCGCAGTGCCAGAATTGTTGTTCAGAGTCCAAGGGTAGCCGTCTCGAAAGTCGGTATCTTCGTTGTTACTGTTCTTTGATCTTGTTAACCAAAAATCAACACCATCATAATTTACAGTATTGTATGTTTCAACACCTATCTTCTCTGATGGTCGCGCTTCTGCTTCCCACTGTGCTCTTGCCGACAAAACTGCCGTTGCAAAACCACCAGCGACGCCTTCAATGCTTGATTTCTTGGCTTCATCTGTCACATCGAGAAAACGAGGTAAAGCAGCTACCGCCAATAAACCAACGACCACAATCACTATGACTAATTCGACAAGGGAGAAACCCTTTTGATTCTTAAGCATTTTCTACCTACTCATCTAATTATTAACGCGCATTATACATTCACGCTCGTATAAAACCATACAAAAACTGTCAATATTTTCACAAAGCCAAAATATTGGCTTTAATACTAAATCTTTCTTTTTTGAGTAATATATCTACCTGATACTTATCACTATAATGATAACTACAGTGAAACTGTATGTTATCACTTTTATCTTCAACACTTGGAGAGCTTAGCCCTAAAATGCTCCCCTGAGGATACAATTGATCCAGCCAATAATTGCAGTCCCGTTCTGAGCCTTGGATCGGCATTATCCAACCCGTTCGGCTATATAACCTTGGTTGCTCTGAAATACCATTTCGCTCAACACCCGTTAATAAATACTGCTGCTTGAAACGATTGGCTCGCTCTAGCATTTGCTTACTCGCCACGATAAATGCCGTGTTAGTCGCTTCTTCTTCTACCGTTTTTGATACCGAAAGTAGGCCTACAATCAGAAAAAGAATAACCACACTCCAAATAACAAAACGTGAGCGCTGTAGGTTATTTAGCATTCCCTAACCTTTGATTGCATCCAGCATTCCCCACATAGGTAAGAAAATACCTAGCGCTAAAATCAGCACCATGCCTGCAACTACCGTCAGCAAAATCGGTTCAATTCTGGCCGTTAAAGTTTTCAGATCATAATCGACCTCTCGATCGTAAAAATCAGCCACCTCAAGAAGCAGCTCATCAATGCGACCTGTTTCTTCACCCACTGAAATCATTTGTATCACGAGCGGTGTGAAAATTTCGCTGTTGATCGCAGTAGATGAAACCGTACTACCTGCTTCTATTGCCGATTTCATGGCTTGAACTCGCAGTTCTAGAAAGCGATTGTCCAAAGCCTCAGCTGATAACGCTAATGATTGGTTAAGTGGTACACCCGCTTTCAGCATTAGAGCAAAAGTACGAGAAAAACGTGACAGTAGCGCTCGATTCACCACTCCACCAATAACCGGCATTTTTAAACGTAACCTATCCCACTTTTCCAGCCCTTTGTCTGTTTTGACCCATGCTTTAAACGCAAAGATAAGACTGAAAATAACCGCGAGCATTAAGCCCCAATAATTTACAAAGAACTCGGACATACCAATCAAGATACGAGTCGGTAGTGGTAGATCGACACCAAAGCGCGCGAACATACTAGAAAACTGTGGGATAACCTTGATGTTCAGAATGAACATCGCAATCAAAATAAAGCTGATAACAAAGGTTGGATAACGCATCGCGGTCTTGATTCGCTTACGAGTCTCAACTTCCTGTTCGTAGTATCCAGCTAATTGCAGCAAAGCCTGATCTAAACGACCGGTGTTTTCACCAACACCGATCATCGAGACAAATAATGGACTGAACACTTTTGGGTGCATCTGCATCGATGCCGATAATCCACGACCATTGGTTAACTCTGCAACCACGTCTTCTAAAGCCGCTTTCAACTGTTTATTTTCGCAGTTTTGGGTAAGGCCTTTCATCGACCTCAATAATGGAACACCCGCTTTAGTGAGGCTGTATAACTGTCGGCAAAATAGAACTAAGACTTCTAGAGGTACATTAGGAGAAAACAGGCTAGACACATCCATATCTAACACTGACCCGCCACTTTTCCCCAATTTGATAGAGGTAGGAATGATCCCCTTGCTCATCAAGCTTTCAGCAGCAAGATCTTCGTTATTCGCATCCAACTGGCCAGTCACTTGACTGCCATCAGAACTACGACCTACATAACGATACGTTGGCATACTAGTCTACCCTTACAGATAAATTGGATCGGTTGCACCGGAGGCATCGCCTTCACCCAGGTGCATGATCTCATCGAGGCTCACTACACCTTGCAAAGCCAGTTCCATCGCAGAAGCCAATAACGGTTTGTAATTGTCAGACTGTCTGGCTGTTTGAGCAAAACCAACAGCGTCGTTGGCTCTGAGCGCATCCATCATGTTTTGCTCTAGCTCCAACATTTCAAATACACCAATTCGCCCGCGGTAACCGGTTAAGTTGCAGTTCTGGCAACCACGACCTTTCATAAACGGCACACCCACTTGGTTAGGGAAACGTACACTCAGCCACTGCTTACGAGGCTCATCGAGTTCGTCATCGACCTTACAATCAGTACACACTTTACGAACTAATCGCTGTGCGACAACCGCTCTCACGGCACTTGCCACGAGATAACCGGGAGCACCCATGTCCATCATACGGAGTGCACTATCTACTGCATCGTTGGTATGGAGAGTACTTAAAACTAAGTGACCGGTTAATGCTGCCCTTAGGCCAATCTCAACCGTTTCGTGGTCACGCATCTCACCAATAAGAATGATATCGGGATCCTGACGTAGGAAGGTTCTCAAGACAGTCGAGAAGTCGAGGTTGATCTTAGGGTTTACTTGAACCTGATTCACGCGAGGAAGACGGTATTCGACCGGATCTTCCGCAGTAATGATCTTTTTACCCGGTTCGTTTAATTCGCTTAACGCACCATATAAGGTCGTCGTTTTACCAGAACCTGTTGGGCCAGTAACCAAGATCATGCCATGAGGACGGCGTAATTGTTGGCGAAGACGAACAAGAAGATCATTGGGGATACCCGATGCTTCTAGCTTACGTAATCCTGCTGATTGGTTAAGCAAACGCATCACCACAGACTCGCCATGTTGTACCGGCATGGTCGACATACGAATATCAACCGACTGGCCTTTAGCTCGAATATTGAAACGACCATCTTGAGGTAAGCGCTTCTCAGAAATATCCAAGTTCGCCATCAATTTCAAGCGCAGCACCAAAGCAGAGGCAATATTCACTTCATTCAATAGTGTTTCATGCAACACACCATCAATACGCTGACGAAGACGTAATACATTAGAGTCTGGTTCGATATGGATATCGGAAGCACCAACTTGAATTGCATCCTCAAACAAAGAGTTGATGAGTTTAACAACTGTAACTTCGTCGCTGTCTTCACCCGCGATATCAAAATCAAAGGCATCATTAACTTGGTGCTCGGCATGGAGCTGCTCGGCGAAAGAAGCAATCTCTTTGGTTCGACGATAGTAGCGGTCAAAACCATCGACTAACTGTCTCTCTTGAGCGACAACAAATTCAAGTGCGTAATCACCTAGTTGGCCAAGTAATGATTCCTGAGCAAACAGATCGGCGGGATCACTCATTGCAACACGCAAGGTATCGCCTTGACGGCCAATCACCAATGCACGAAGGCGACGAGCATGTACCTCGGGTAAAAGCTGAACCGCTTCTACATCTACATTGGCTCGACTTAAATCAATCAGAGGAATCGCTAGCTGTTGAGACAAAAAGCTCAGCATCTGCTGTTCAGACAAGAAACCAAGTTCAATCAAGGCATCGCCAAGCTTGCGCCCGGTACTTTTCTGAGCGGCCAGTGCTTGTGCAACTTGAGCCTCGGTAATGATGCCTTCTTCTACGAGCAAATCACCAAGTCGCTTTCTTAATCTAATTTGCATCGTCGTTCTCCTCTAAAGCATCGATTATTTTTAATCTGTCGCGGACAAAATTTTGCGATTGAGATGAGATTCCAACTCGGGTTAAAGCGCCTTGGTACGATTCTTTAGCGGCACTAAAATCAAGCTGACGCTCTTGTTGAATCGCAAGGCCTAGCCACCAGCGAGCATTAGCTGAATCGACTTCGACCAACTTTTTGTAACTCTCTAATGCAATCTCTTCTTGTTGCGATTTTTGACTCAACGCCGCACGCATTGCTAAATAGTCTTTGGTCGGATTTGGCGGCAAATGTACTAATGGACTCAAGGCGGCTTCCGCTTGATTCGCTTTGACGAGCAATTTTGATAAACCGAGACGTAGCTTTTCACTATTGATATTCAGCTTGATGCCGGATTGATAAAGCTCATAGGCTTTACGAGTATCACCCTTACCAAAATAGAGAATCGCAAGTTTCTGGCGAACATCCTCATTCCTAGGGGCGTAACGTAGAGCTTCGGTATAACCCTTTAGAGCACCAGTAAGATCATTCGCATCGAGAGCTTTCTGAGCTCGGCCTACTGCATTATCGGATAGCTGTTGAGAAGTCAGCTCAATCTGCTCGATCAACATGCCATTGTCAGCTGAATTCACAGATGAGGCTGAAGACGTTTCTGCACTCGCCTGCTCATTGACTGACGAAGACTTTTGTTTCGATACGCTTGCCACATAAATCGGATCTTGATGAGCTACTTTTAACGCTTTAGGGGCTTTTGACTGTTCCGCGACACTGGTCGTTTTAGCTTTTGTTGACTGGTCTACTCGCGACTTAGCGGCTATAGATTGAGTTGTTACAGATGGTTGAGACTTTTCAACCATAGAATGAGATGTCACTGACGTAAGTTCAGAATCGACATCAACCAGTTTTTGAGTTGGAGACAAAGGCATCGCTGGCGTAACAACACGATTAACTTGCCCCGAACTATCAACAAGCGACACCTCTACCTGTGGAGCACTTACTGAAATGGGGTTATCAAGTTTAGGGGCTTGCGACACCGCCCAACCGCCCATTGCCAAACTTAAGGTAAAACCACCCACAACCCAAACCAATGGCGAGCGCGTTTTGACTTTAGGCACAACAGCCGCTTCTATCGATGTTGTTGATTCTTTCTTTGCCAATTCAGACAAGGCGTTATTAATGACGCTCATAATTAATTCCAACCCCACAGTATTGGCGTTTTAAATTTAGGCTTACATACATCGTATGTCTCGTGCATTGCAGCAAATAGGTGTTGGTTTTCTAGCGTTTTTTTATCTTCGCTAAACGAAAGCAATAAGGCTTTGTGACACAACTGATTAATCAACCTTGGAATTCCTAGAGAAGAGCGCCAGATTGCTTTTTTATGATTCAAACTAAATAGATTTTGATTGCCACCCGACTTGGTGATTCGGTTATCGATATAAGCTACCGCTTCATCAAGATTAAGCGGCCTTAGAGTTGAGCTAAAACTGATTCTTTGACGAAACTGCCTAAGATGATAAGCCTCTAAGCGGATATCCAATTCAGGCTGTCCGAGTAACACTATCTGTAATAATTTCTTATCTTCTGTCTCTAAATTACCGAACAACCTTAATGTTTCGAGCGCCTCATCCGATAGAGCTTGAGCTTCATCGATTATCGCGACGACTCTTAGCCCCGAGGTGTGCAACTCAATCAATTTATGCTGAATGCTATCGACTAAGGTCGCTTCGTTCTCAACCACAACATCAAGCTCTTTAGCGACGGCTTGACGTAAGTCGGCACCAGATAACATTGGATTGGGGAGGTAGATTAGCGCAGTACAGTCTTGTAGATGGTTCACCAACATTCGGCATACCATGGTTTTTCCCGTACCGACCTCACCAGTAACCTTTATCACGCCCTCACCCATCTCTAACGCCGAGATAACCGTTTGAATCGCCTCAAAGTGAGGCGCCAAACCATAAAAGAAGTCGGTATTCGGCGTTAAAGTAAACGGCAGTTGTTCAAAGCCAAAATGAGCTTGATACATAAGGTGACCTACCTTAATTCAGCGCTGCCAATCTACATGTAGAAGATGAGTGGCTACTCTTCATCGGGGAACCATTCTTGTAGAAGGTCTCGGGAACGCTCCAACTCAGACTGCCAAGTATTGACGCCCACAATGGTCGGTTTCAATAAGATCACAAGCTCAGTTTTTTGAGTTAATTGGTTCGTGTTACGGAACAAATGACCGAGAGCTGGGATATCACCAAGGAATGGGACTTTAGACGTCACATCACTGGTGTTAGATTTCATCAAACCACCAATCACAACCACATCGCCATCTTTTGCGCGAATGACTGAGTCAGACTCACGAATAGAGCTTTTAGCTAAAGGTAGCTGCACCACGCCCGTTGTAGAACCAAGGTTGAGCTCTTTCACTTCTTCCTCGACCTCAATAACGGCAGGGTGAACATGTAAGAATACGCTACCTTTATCGTCTATCTGAGGGGTCACATCTAAAGAGATACCAGAGAAGAACGGAGTTAACTCAACTTCGGGAGCAACATTCGCATTGTCCCCACTGCCTACCGCGCTTGATAAATCCGTCACGTAGTATTCGTCTGTACCTACTTTTATTACTGCTTTCTGGTTATTTGCAGCCGTTACTCGCGGGCTAGACAGAACATTCAAGTCACCTTGAGTATCCATAAAGCTCAAAACCGCTTCAAAGCTGCCATCTGAAATCGTTACGTTGGTTTGTCCACCTAACAAAGAGCTGATGGCATCTAATGGAGGCAATGTTCCGCCAGGTCGGTCAACAACAACACCACCGCTACCAATCGACTTAGATAAATTAGACCAGCTAATACCCTGTTGGTAGCCATCACTCAAGGTCACTTCCATTATCTTGGCTTCTAAGATAACTTGGCGCTGCAAACGTTTCTGAGAAATACCTAAAAACTCTCGAACTTCACGAATTTCATCAGGATAAGCGCGTACCGTAATGACACTGGCTTGTGGGGTAACCACGACACTTTGTCCTTCACCAGATCCAATTAAGTGAGCAACTGCAGCCTCAAGCTGTGGCCAAAAATCACTTTCAGATGTCGTTTCAATTTCTGTTCCGCCATTCGACGTCGAATTCGATGAATTGGACGAATTAGAAGAGTTAGATGAATTCGACGAGTTTGAGTTCGAATTTGAAGAGCTTGAAGAGTTAGAGTCTGAGTTAGAGATCGTGCCGGTAGTAATCGTCGTTAATGAGCGACCAGAACGCTTCACTTGTAAGTAATCGACAGGAATCGTTACCGTTCGAAGGCCGGCAGGGTAAACCTGAATCACTTTGCCACGCTTCTCAATATCGTAGCCATACATATCTTGAGCAACAGCCAACACTTCATCTAGCGTCACATCGGTTAGATTTAACGTAAGGTTCCCAGCCACGCTTGGATGAATAGCAGCACTGTATTCAGTACCTTTAACTAAGCTAGCAAAGAAGGTTCTTGCTGCGACACCGTTCGCCTGAATACGAAAGCGCTTAACCGTTTCCATACTCGGAGACATAGAGTCTGAATCAAGTTGTGGCATGAGGTCGTCTTGAACCGATGAAGGAAGCTCATGAAGCGCTTTGCTATTGGCTTCATTAATGGATTCGTTCAAAGACTCTTTTATCTCAACAGGGTCACGATGCCCCATCGAACAACCGACTAAAGATGACACTAGAATTGCTACTACAAGTTTACGCATGTCTTCACTCAAACCTTAATTATTCTTAATATCTAAAGAGAACATCTCTAATTTCCATTGCTTAGAGTTTCTCTGCAGAGTGACGTATTCTGGATCGATATTCTTAACTCGATACCCTCTGACCGTTTCTCCTTGAGCGAGAATTTGACCATTTAGAATCGCATAACAAGGTGTATCACCTTTACAAACAATGCTCTCTAATGACGGTAGACGATACTGAGTCGGCGCTTTTTTAGCTGGCACAGCTTGCTGTGGCGTTAACCAGCCTAATGGCGCCGTGGGATCTTGTTCAGCCCATGCTACTTGTCCACAAAAAAGTAGGGACAACAGGGTAATTCTAACCACCGATAAACTCCTGTCTGGTACCTAGCGTATAAACCTCAAACACAAGTCGAGCATTTGGGTACTCTTCTACCGAGTATTTAAATGTGCGCCAGTAATAACTCACAGGCAGAGACTCAAGCGCTTGAAGGTAAGCTGAAATACTAAAGTAGCTCCCCGTCAGCTCCATTCTTACCGGATGAAGAAAGTAGCCAGAGTACTCACTGGTTTCTTTATTATTCGAAATCGGTTCTGGTTTTAATGACTCTAAAGATTCAAGCTTTAATCCACTGCCAGCGTTAAGCACACTTTCTAACAACTGTGACATTTGAGACGGCGAGATCAGCCCATCAATGATTTCTGATAACTGAACAGAAAGGTCTTGGCTCTCCACCAGCAGTTTTTTGTACTCAAGATTAATCTCTTTATCCGGGTCTTTGTTCAGCTTGGCTTGAATCACCAGCAGCTCACCCTGTTGTCTTTGGTTTGACTGAGTCAAGCTCATCGACTTAGCTTTTTTAGCTTGTAAATCGAGATACGCAGGTTCAACCAACAGCGTAAAAAGCAACATAGCTAGACCAATAAAACCACATACGAAAAGCAGCCATTTTTCTCTTTGACTTAATGCAAGAAACTTATCGCTAAGCTGATTCCACTGTTGCACTATTTGCTCTCCCTACGAGTACTCAATTCAAAAGTCACCACGTCTTGATCATTGCGACCGATTTTTAATTTTTCGAACGTTCGTCCAACCAAATTCAGTTCGCTTTGAAATTGGCCAATCCAGTTTGGAACGACATTTGCGTTACGTGCAAAGCCACTCAAATCTAAGGTATCGTGAGTCATATAGATGTTCGAAAGTGAGATATCATTTCGCCCTAATTTAGCTAAGGCATTCATGACGCCAGAATACCCGACTTGCTGTGATTCGTCGTATTGCCCTACCGCCTTCAACGCTTCTTTTTTTGCTTGTGTCTCACGTTTGAGACGCGCAACGGCAGCCACTTTCTCTGATGAAGGTTTATGTCGAGTTAGTTGACTATTCAACTGGTTAACTTGCTTGTTAAGCTGTTTGGAGTCATGTTGCAAAGTGGTTAATTCTGCGTCCAGGTTGGATACTTGATATTGCATCACAAAATAACTGCCGAGAAGCAGCGCACTGATGATCGCCCAACTCGCGACAACATTCGCGAGAGTAAAATACTCTTTTTGGGGCTTTAGATGTTCAGGGTAAAGGTTAACGTTAAAATCATCTTTCTCTGCCGCAAATTGAACCAGCAAGCTTTCTGAATTTTCACGATCCTTGTCTACTAACAAAGAAACACTCGAGCTTAACGTGTCGTTTAAGACGCTTTGCAGTTCAGCTTCATCCTCTTCATCACAGCAAATTTTGAGCTGGTGAAGTTGAGTGCCTTTAATTTGAGAGGAAAGGTAATCAATCGAACGCTGTAACTCTAACGCTAAACCATCAAGCTGTAAGGCACTTGAAGCCACTCCAGTTAATGGTGGAACCACACTTCGAATCGTTCTTTGGAAACAAACCGTATGCTCAACAAAAGCACCTAACTTAAAGTGTGCGTTCTGACTACGTTGAAGAAGAATAAAGTTAGACAGTTCACCCGCACTGTAGCCCCAGATTTCATCTTCAGGGACAACACCTTTAAGCTCAACCTGCACCGAATTGGTCACATTAAGGAGCTTATCTAATAGCTTTTTAGGTAAAACATAAACTTGCAGTTTGTTCGAGGTCGGTAATGCCACAGCGCTCGCGGTAATATCCGTCACTCGCTCAGAAACAAGATCTTTCAATAAGAATGGCAGCGCAACCGACCATTCGTTCTCTGGAATATCCGGCTTATCTATTTGGTAGGTTTGGTAATAATTGGCACATACGATCAGCTGAAGGCTGCCACTAGTAAACGCCTCACTATTGAGAGACTGTTTCAGCGCACTTTCCCAATCCCCATTAACCAATGAGATACGAGTAATTTGAGGGGATTGCTCTGTCGGTGAAATGTAAATGGCATCATTGGCCAACATAACAACTTGAGCGCTGCCTTTATTACTCGTTGGCCTTACCTTGTCTAAAATCGCTTTGAAATTCATGCTTAATTACTACTCTTACGCCATCGATTTCTTCGACCGACTTTTACTACGGATTCGGTTTTTACTGCCTTTTCGCCTTGATGAGGCAAAGGAATGATTTGTTGCTCTTCTTCAAAATATCGACCTTGATAACCATTGATGCCTAACTCTATCAAGGTGTTCTTTTCTTGTTTTGTCTCAACCCCAACAGCAATCACTTGGGTTGGTGAATCACCACACGCCCCAATCAAGCTACGAACAAACAGTTGGTTCTCATGTCTTTGGTCTATTTTCTTAATAAGACTTCGATGAAGCTTAATATAATTGACCTTTAAATCTTTTATATAGTGAGTGCTAACAATGGTTCGCCCTGCTTGACCAACAATCACTGTACACCCTAACCCCGACAACATCTTTGCCACCGGTCTCATATAATCTAAATGAGCAATCAAATGCCCTTCAGGAAATTCGAATGCAAGCAGAGAGCGATGCAAGGCAGAGAGCTGTAACAACTCACTTCTAAACCATTTAAAGTGCTGCTTATTAGCAAATGGAGTCACATTCAAATTAATCGAATAATGTATAGGTTGAGTGGATTCTTTCACCAACTTCAACATCACCTTCAGAACCGATTGATCCATTTGAGCTTGATAACCGACTTGCTCGACAGCTGGCATAAAGCGAGATGATTTCAATAAACCCTTTTCAGGGTCCTGAATTCTAGTGAATATTTCTCTATGTAATTCATTAGCTTGACCAGATTCCGGCATAAGGTAACATCGCTGAGCAAAGATTACTAAATTTTCTGGGAGCAAAGCTTTATCGAGTAATGTTCTCCAACGAACACTGCCGCGATCAAGCTCATTTTTATTTGATTTAGGGTAGCGGCTCCAGTTATTGATGCGCTCTAACTGAGCACTTTTTAGCGCGGTTTCCGTTTCATCCATGATCTGGCTATGGCGCTCACCTTCCGTGTACATGGTCACACCAATATGGCACCAGTTATCCGATTCCAGAGGTTCCGGCGGGGTTAACTTATCTAACTGCCTTAAGCATTGAGCCGCCAACGTCGCAATATCTTTTGCTCCCTGATGTGGGATAAATACAGCGAAGTCCGCTTCATAATAACGAGAGAAAATAACATCGGGGTAGCGCTGAACAATATTCGACAATACTTCACCGACTTCAATAATAAAGCCATCGGTGATTTGCTTGTCGTTCACATCACGAACCTGACCCCATTCATCAATACGTATCAGTAAAACGCCGCCCCGAGCACCACTTTCATGCAATGCCGATTCGAGCTTGTTATCAAATAGAACGCGATTGGCTGTACCTGTCAGCTTATCTAAGAAGGTATGGGTGCGAATAAAGGTATCAAACCGGCTTCTTTCTTGACGAGCATCTTGTAGCTCTTCAATTAACACATCAAGCGCTTCACTTGCCGTATAGGGCCATTCCCGCTCATCCCCTTTAGCATGAGCTTCAACTTGCCCAGCAAGAAGCATTCTTCCTCGTTCCTCTAGCATTTCTGACCCCATCAACTGCTCTTTGAGCCATCGAACGCCACGAGCTAAGCAGAAAATAATGAGAGCAACCGCTAAAGTAATTGACCACATGGCTTCAAGCGAATAGCTATAGCCTATATAAGGAGGAAGAGCCTTAAACTCGATTCGATAACCTTCATTGCGCTCAAGGACAAAGCTTTTTTCATAAAGTCGATTAGGATCAATCTGAGGAGAGGTATCTTTGAAGCGATACACAATACCGGTTTTGTTCGAGAGTTTCATCTCAACAATATTGCTCGCCTGCAACATCTTAGGCATCCAACGCTGCATTGAATACGCGGCGTCAGGATCTTCCATCTCTTTATCTACAACGTCGACAATACCCACCAAATAATGGTCTAAATATTCTTGCCCGATACGCTTAAAAGAAAGTGTCCCGCCGATAAAAAGAATGAACATCGCGCTGATCACACTCACGGTGACAAAGGCGACTAAGCGAGTGCTCAATTTTAGTGTGGGGGTATATCTCATGAATAACGAAATCCTTTTCAACTCACATTATACCGTATTGCTACTTATACTATAAATTGACGTTGTAAATAAAGCGTTAAGAATTCTAGGTAACAAAAAGCCGCGATAAACGCGGCTTTTTCCAATTTAATACTGTCTTTATAATATATTAAAAACAGGGCTTAGAAGGGAAGACTTACGGTTTGAAAGGCGTCAAGCTCGTTCGTTCGTTTATCTACCCCGCATTCACTGGGTTTTGAGCCTTACAAATGCTGTATAAATCTTTTTTTAATCGAACTTCTTCGTTTTTGTAAACTCAAGCACCGTGCGAAAGCTTGTCTTTACATTTTTTATCGAATATTTCGATGGAAAAGAAATAATGTCTCATACAAAACCAGTATGTAGGCCAAGCTCTATTATATCAAATTCAATATGAACCTAAATAAAGATCCATGCTCAAGATCACTATTGTACCTGAATCTAAGTGATATTGAGTATCATGCTTGCTGTAACTCGATTTTGGAAATGGCAAACTTTAATTAGCTAAAGTATGGATACACTTAAACTTCCTAGTCGGTTTTGATCCACTGATACTAGACACAAGCATATACGACTTTTCCCATACCTTGGGTAATTTATGCTTTGCTAAATTAGCTATCACACTAAAATGGAATTGTCCAAAAACGTGACAATCTGAATTATCATACGTGTGTGATCACCAAGCGATTCTGTCGCACCTTAATTACCAAGCGACTTTGGATTCTGCCAACAAGAAACAGTAAAGGAAGTTCCTAAATAGTACCTATTTAATCTAAGTCTGAGTAGTGCAACTAGACTTCACGTTTACTGTTGGCTAGCAATGATGAAATTAATTCTTTCCTCTCACTTTCTGTCATTTGGGAAACAATACATGCTAGTTCTGCGGCGCTTGCATCTTCACAGAAAAAGTAACTTAAAGGCACACCTAGCTCATCGGCCAATAGCTTTAAGGTTTGTACGTCTGGGGTGTGTTTACCCTTCTCGTATTGATTCATTCTTGGGCTAGCAGAGCTTTCATCCATACCTATACGTACTCCCAATGCTTTTTGAGAGAGGTTTGCTTTTTTGCGGGCTTCTTTGAGCCGCACTGGAATTGGGTTTTCGAATGGCACTTAAGTTTCATTTCTCTGATCTCACGGTGACTAAGATTTTCTTAGTTTTACTAATTTCTGTATACTAAGCAATCCTTAGTATTTTAATGGTATATGCGGTACATGAAGCGTTCTTTGAAAATCAGTGATGAAATGCACAACCTATTGATTGAAAGAGAGATGGATGGTTTTTTAGTTGTTGAGCTAAGAGATGCATTTGTTTCGATTGATGACTCCTATGTTGATTTGGATGATGCTCGCCGTAAGGTTTATCGACAGCTTCTTCGTTTGGTGAAGAACAATTGGCTTCGAGTTGAAGGGACGGGGCAGCAGAAACGATACTTTCAAACAGACTTATTTAAAGGCCTTCAAACCGATACTGCATCAGACAAAACTAAGGTTACTTTTTCCACCTCGTCTGATTACTCGGTATTAAGATACGAACGCAATCAGTACAAAGGTGAACTAGAGATTGTTTTTGGGGAGATTAATGAGTATCAATCTCTCTGTAGCCGATTTCCTGAACTCGAGCCGAGGTTGCTTCCACTTCTTGAGCAAGCAAGAGAGCATTCAGCGCAGTTGTTAGGAAGAGTGAACGTACTCACCAGTGTTCTCAAAACACTTTGTGAGGACAACCAGTCGTGCTAAGGCCATGGCAGGCTGAATGCTCAGAGAAGGCATTACAGAAATACAGCTCAAACCAGCAGCACTTCTTCTGCCAAGCAACGCCAGGGGCTGGGAAAACGGTACTGGCTGCGACAGTCGCTTCAAGGTTGATTCAAGAGGACAAGGTCGACCTTGTATTATGTTTCTCACCTTCTTTAACGGTTTCAAGCGGAATAAAGAAAACCTTTTCACAGATTCTTAATTGTACCTTTAACGGAGGATTAGGTTCTATTGGACGATCTCTTACTTATCAGTCGATTCAGTTTCTAAATGAAGACTTTTGGCTAACGCTAAGAAATCATCGAGTTTTTGTGGTCTTTGATGAGATACACCACTGCTCTGGTACAGAGATTGAAAATGCGAACTTTTGGGGGCAACAAGTCCTTGCAAAGATTCAAGGACTCGCAACGTATACCCTTGCTCTTTCAGGGACTCCGTGGCGTTCAGATTCTTTGCCGATAGTATTGGGAGAGTACAGCGATCCTGACGGAATACTTTTAGTTGATTATCAATACACGTTAAAACAAGCAATCGGCGATAAGGTTTGCAGAGCCCCTAAGATTGTTTTGGTTGATAATGAACATTTGACTGTGACGAACGATGAAACGGTGGAGTCTTTTTCTTCAATATTGGAAATGATTAAGCAGACTAAGGCCTCATATCAAAGCATCATTTATAATGACGATGCAATGGAGTACTTACTTGGATTGGGTTGCAAAAAGCTTGCAGAAATCCGTTCTAGATCCCCGAGGGCTGGAGGGTTAATTGTTGCTGCATCAGTTCAGCACGCACAAACAATTAAAAAGGTACTTTTTGAAAAGTATGCTCAATCGGTCTCAATAGTGACCTATCGGCATGAAGAGCCTTTAGCAGAGATTGAACGTTATAGACGAAGCGATACTCAATGGATTGTTAGCGTTGGAATGATTAGTGAGGGAACCGATATTCCGCGCCTTCAAGTTTGTTGTCACATGAGTTCAGTCAAAACCGAATTGTACTTCAGACAGGTGCTCGGGAGAATTCTTCGTGTGAACGGCGTGACAAATCAACAAGCGTGGTTATTCACCTTTGCTGAACAAAGCTTGATTGACTATGCAGAAAGGATTGAACAAGATATTCCTGAGTCATGTATATATGCAAAGTGGAAAAAGTTTGCAGAAGCCGAGCCAGATACTACGCGCAACCGTCTGAGCGAAAAGGGGTTGCTAGAAGAGCGAGGAGGACTTAGCTCTAAGCTGATATGGAATAGCACGACAAGGAACACTGAGAATATTGATGTCGCACTTTGCGCGTTTGATGAACTAAGGCTTGGGGCGTTTAGGCAGAGAGTTATTTCTGCTTTTGTGGTTTCGTAAGGCCCAAACACGCTAATGTCCAGGTTCTTGCCGGCGAGGAAACTTAACTCAGAAGTGTCCGTGCGACCTGAAGTCGTATGAAGCGTTGTTCACCGCTTAACGAGTGAACCGTCTGTATCACCAGATGAACCTACGAGCCTGAATAAAGCAGCGGCTCGGACAATGTAACGAAACTTGGCCGTTGGGCTGAGTGGGAAAAGAATCGTGAGAGGACGTTCCTCCTGAAAACCACAATTCAGGTAAGTGCTAGGGAGTCAGTATGATGAACGTATGTGAATCCATTCAAGGTGCGTTATATGATGAAGCAGCGGAAGTGGTTAATACGCTGTGGCCAAAAGGCAATGAGAGTTGGAAAGAGGTTGGACAGTACTTTTTCGTGGTCGCCGCACTCTCCGCACTATAGTGGGCATCTAACCTGACATTGCGCGACATACGGAACAGGGTAAGCCTGTATCACTCCCTTTGGGAAAGCCTTTGTGGCCGATAGTGATGCAGGTATAGGAGGTCGGAAAAAGCGAAAGCTACATTGTAATGATGCAGATACAGACTTATGTCTGATCACGAAAGTGAGCCCACTTCCGACTGGTCTCCCATTGCGAGAGAATTTGAAGAACTTTATTCAAGGAGAAAAGCAAATGATGGTCTCGAAAGAGATTAGTGCATCTTCTGACGGCGCTCAATGGCAGTCCATCGACTGGAAATCCGTTGAAGCGCACGTATTAAAGCTTCAAATGCGTATCGCAAAAGCAACTAGAGAAAAGAAATACGGTAAGGTGAAGTCTTTACAGTGGCTCTTGACTCATTCTCGTTCAGCCAAGCTTCTTGCGGTTAAACGAGTCTCTCAGAATAAAGGCAGTAAAACGTCTGGAATAGACGGTGTTATCTGGAACACAGATGCACGCCGTATGAAAGCAGTCAATCAACTGAGTCGCAAGGCTTACTCTGCAAAACCACTCAAACGTATCTACATTCCCAAAAAGAACGGTAAGCTCAGGCCATTAGGCATTCCATGCATGATTGATAGAGCGCAACAAGCTCTATACCTTCTTGCATTAGAGCCTGTGTCCGAAACGTTTGCCGACCTCAATAGCTATGGGTTTAGGCCAAATCGCAGCACGGCTGACGCGGTCAGTCAGTGCTTCAAATGTTTGGCTCTAAAGCGATCAGCGAAATGGGTTCTTGAGGGAGATATTAAAGCTTGCTTCGACAAAATCGGGCATGAATGGCTTATGAACAATATCACGGTAGATAAACGTATGTTAGAGCAATGGTTAAAGTCTGGCTATGTGGATAAGGGACTGTTCTACGATACCGATGAGGGTACACCTCAAGGTGGAATAATCTCTCCAACTTTGATGCTAATAACTCTCGCGGGAATAGAGCAACAAATAAAATCTACAGCCCTGAAAAAGGGTGCTAGGGCCAACTTTATCGGTTACGCGGATGATTTCGTGGTCACCTGCTCTTCAAAGGAGGTGCTAGTGAATGATATCAAACCGTTGATTGCTGACTTTCTGGCAGAAAGAGGGTTAACCCTCTCCGAAGAGAAAACGAAGATCACTCATATTGATGATGGCTTTGACTTTCTGGGCTTCAATCATAGGAAGTACAAAGGGAAATTGCTCATTAAACCGAGTAAATCCAACACGTTGTTATTCTTGAGAAATCTAAGAGAACTCATTAAAAAGCACGCAACCATCCCTGTTAATGACCTTATCAAATTGATAAATCCGAAACTCAGAGGATGGGCGAGTTACTATCGCCACTGTGTTGCCAAACAAGTATTCGGGTATGTCGGCCACAAAGTATTCCAAGCGCTATGGCACTGGGCAGTTAGACGTCATCCAACTAAGTCCAAAGACTGGATTGTTCACAAGTATTTTCTTAATCGTAAAGGCCAGTGGCAATTTCACGGTTGGCAGAAAATCATGAACATGGACTGTCACTTCAATCTGTTCCAAATAGCGAAAGTGCCCATCGAGCGACACGTAAAAATCAGGAGTGCAGCGACCCCTTTTGATCCTCAATACCAAGAATACTTGGCGAAGAGAAAACCCAAAAGGCTAGCCCGCAACTCTTGGAAAGAACCTGTCCCGACTGCGTTATAAGTTGCTGGGTATCAATGATGCCTTAGTGGAGGCTTGAGCCGTATGCAGTGAAAGTTGCACGTACGGTTCTTAGAGGGGCGGCACTTGGTAACAAGTGTCGTCTACTCGACAGAACCTTCACAGCGGGACACTTCGTAACTCTGGGACACAGTGACGGTGTAGATCATCAGTGACGGTGTAGATCATCGTAACGCAGAATTGCCCCATTCCAAGCCAGAACTCTTTGCTTACATCATTAGACTACTTAATGATTTGCGAATAGAATACACGCTCGCGGCTGCACATGAATTTCAGTCAACTATAGAGAAAACACAATGATTGTAGAAAGTGTGCTTCCTGAAGATTACGCAGAAATGCTGAATGTTTGGGAAAACTCAGTCCGAGCAACTCATGACTTCATAACAGAAGAAGATATTGAGTTTTTTAAACCAATTATCATTGAGAAGGCTTTTCCTGCTGTCACGTTAAGATGTATTAAAAGTAATGATGGCTCAATTATAGGCTTCGTGGGTATCCATGATTCTAAGGTTGAAATGCTTTTCATCTTAAACGAGGCCAGAGGGCAAGGAATTGGCAAGGTGCTGCTGCAATACGCAATAGAGCAGTTAGGCGCAACCAAAGTCGATGTAAACGAACAAAACCCACAGGCAGTAGGTTTCTACGAGCATATGGGCTTCAAAGTCGTTTCGCGCTCGCCATTTGATGATATGGAAAAACCTTTTCCAATTCTGCATATGACACTTTAAAGCTCGGTTTGTCGTAACCAAGTTTGTTAGAAGAAACGCCCAAAGCTAATAACTTTGGGCGTTTCCGTATACGCGAGCGTTGTTCTAACTTGACTAACCTTTGCCCCATTATTGGTTTCGCCAAAAAAGCCTACGTTATCGGTCGAGTGAATTTTGACCAAATATAACTAATCTGACACCCAAAACTCACAAAGTACGAAAAATGGGGGTCATTGTGCTGTTCTTGACCCAAATGAACACGCTGATTTTTGCCCTATAAATCGCTCTGAAATCGTTATAAATTTTTAAGACAGTATGGAATTATATCGCTTGATTAAGCGTCTAAAATCTTCGCTAAGAGCGTTTGACGTGCTTTAAGGGCTGTTTCTGATAGCAAACCCACAGATTTTACATAATAGGAATAATAAACACCGACTTTTGTAGGCACGCGTTGCGAATCACTCTTGAACAATTTGTTTGGCTTTGAGCCAAATGGACCCTACAACTTTCAGCAACCACTCAGGGTTGTCTAACGCTACATCATGCCCATCTATTTCATTAACTATTACCCGAGCACCCCACTTCTTAGCCATCGCTTGAGTGGCATTAGAATTCACAAGCCCATCATTTAACGAAGCAACAAAATGTAGTTCACATTGTGGCCTCGAGACTACGAACCCAGTAGCAGCTCTCAATTGTCGCCAAAAATTTGCAACACTTATCGGATATTTTTGACCGTGGTTCGCCCACTCGTTGACTGTCTTTCGATTAAATGGTTGGTTCGAAACCATCTGATAAATCGCACCTTCTCGACTCAACGACGACGAAAACAAAGCTTTCACAATTCTTAAATAGTTTCGTGGCAATAGTCTTTCGTAAAAAGGGCTAAAGTCCTTTGCCGTTGTATTAACGCAAATGACTGACTCGACCTCCTGTGGGTATAATTCTGCCCATTTAAGACCTACCATCCCTCCCATTGAAACAGCTAAGATAAGAACTTTCCCTTGACGATTGCGTTGATTTCTAACACTTTCTACCATTCCTGAAATGGTATTTGGAGATATTTCCGAAGACAAATAGCCATTGCCGGGAATATCAATACAACTAATTGGGCAATCAGGAAAAATAGTGGATAAACGCTCCGTGAAATTACCCCAATGATAACTTCCTCGAAATAAACCTCTTAGTAATATTATTTCAGTAGTCATACCAAAAACCTCTCGGAATCCTAACGCTTTCTCTACGGCGAACGGCCGTATTTACACGTTTATTTATGCCTATTTAATCTTTCATGGTCAATTTGAAATCAAAGACTTAAACCGATTTTTGAATGTTAGATGGCTGCATGTCGCTTAATGTGAGGAACTTAATTTAACGTAACGTCACTTAGTACGCACCTAACATAAACCAATACTTTTGCTAGTGTGATGTTACTCATCGCACTAGCTCTTCACAAGTAAATTTGCCATACCTGTAGTTATTGATGATTTTCTAATTTAGCAAAAGCACTGGCAAGGTTTTGTCCAGAAGCTTCGTAGACATGAGGTTTTACTCGTGGCATTTTGCTCAAAAGTGCTATCTAGCTCAGATTTGCCCCATTGCAAGTTAATGCGACCTAAAGCTAGTTCTTGAATATCAATATTTACGATACTTAAACTAGTCGATTCAAAAAGTAAGACCTGACCCTCATCATTCAAACTTATGGTTCCCAAGATTCTGTAGGAGCAGATTGGTGGGAGCATACAAAGCGTTATGAGGAAGGTGAGAACAACGTATTTGAGCACCGAACTAATGTGCCAACTGAAATGCCCAATGGCGATATGGCAATGCACTATCGGTTTGTTTCCTATCCTAATGGGACGTTCAAGTATGAGTGTGGTGATGGATGGTATGACTGTGCGAAGTAGGTACATTTAAGCTGGTGGCATAGAAGGGAGCATTAGCTCCCTTTTTAGGCTAATAATTTATCCAGCTAAACTGTACAAAATCTTTATTGTTGTTTTACCTTAATTACAGGGAGTGCTCTATCAGAACCTTCACCTTGATATTTAGATAGTAGTACTCTCTCCCCCATAGCAGGTCGATCTCCATACACACAGTTAACGTGATAAAAAACACGTGAAGCATCTTCTAACCTGATGTAACCAAAGGAGTTATAACGTATTTCACTAATGTTTCCGAAAAAACGCTCGCTAATTGGATAGCAAAGTTTGCTGCATTTTTCTACGATTTCATCTGCTGATGGTCGTTCCAAAGGATTTAGTTTTAAACATGATTCTACAATGCTTATAAGTTCACTAGACAAATAACGGAACTGTGGGTTGGAAGTTACAAAGGGAGGGAAGTCAGGGTAATCTACACTTAATATCTTACTGACAGCCCTTAGCCCTGAACCAAAAGGTTTATTGCCAGTTAATAACTCATATGTCATAGCTCCTAACGACCAAATATCAGCTTTCAAGCCGACTTCTTTTGGTGTCTCAATAGCTTCTGGTGCCATATAAGGCAGTGCCCCCACAGCTGTGGCAGAAGTGCTCAGAGTGCCAGTGCCACCTTCAGCAGCTTCTGTCATCTCTCCTTCTGCCATTTTAGCAATACCAAAATCAGTAATTTTGATGGCACCTACTTGAAAACCACCTTCAATCATAATATTTGTTGGCTTCAAATCACGATGAATTACACCAACATGGTGAGAGGCTGCTAAACCTTTAGCTAGATAGTGTAAAACTCTAGCTATTAAAAAAGGGTCTAAATATTCGACATGCTTCAGTAATGCCCCTTCTAAGTCATCACCGTCAATTAGTTCTTCAACCAAATAGAATCGATCGAATTCTTCTGCATAATCAAGAGTTTTCGCTACATTAGGGTGGTTTACTTTTGCAGAGACAATCGCACTTCGACGGAATCGTTTTTCAGCTGATGAGTTTTTAGGGGTCTTTAGTGCAACGGTTCGGCCAAGTAATTGATCATAAGCACAATAGACATATTGCATACCTCCTTCGCCAACAAACCCATCGATTCTATACCTAGATACGACAATATCACCTAACTCATGTGGGCCAATCATAATGTAACCTCGGGATTTGAAATATCGAAAGTGATGTAATTACGTTCATATGCATGTCTATGTGCACCGCCAATTGCAATTACACAAGCTCCTTTCATTTGACGGTTTTGTGTAATTAGTCCGTTATTAACATATACCTCACCAATAACGTTAGTCATGGTAAAGTTCAGACCATCATATTCAAGATGACAAGAGCCAATAGTCCCCAATGAGAGTTGAACGTTTCGCGATACTGAATTTAATGTATGTGAATTGCCATTATGTACAGTTAGAGCTTGGTGTTTATTAAATAATAGATGCTTACCTATTTCGTTAACAACCTCGATCATTTTAGGTCTATCGTCAGGGACTTGGCTAAGGCACTGTTCAAAAAGTTCAACTAAACGTGGATAGGAGGATAAAAAAGTACCGTCATATACATTTCCAGTAATAGGAGTAGGAGGAATGCTTAACAGTTCAGGGGGGAGATTTTCAGTAATTAGGTACAAGGCTGTCACACCGAAAGCATAAACATCAACAGCAGTAGTAAAGTTAACATTCCCACCTTGATATTGCTCTGGCGCAGAAAAATAGTAAGTTCCTTTAAAACCGACTGTTTGAGCATCTAGTCCTTGATTTCTAGCTAGACCAAAATCAAATATTTTCAGTATACCTTCTTCGTCCAGCTTCATATTGTTGGGCTTAATATCACGATGAATGATACCTGAAGCATGTATATCACTTATCCCAGAAGCAATCTGCCACAACAATTTTAGTAGATTTTCAGGTTGTTTAAGGTGAGCTGGTATGTCAACTAAATCACTACCATTTACATGCTCCATCACAATTCCAAATGAGTCATTAACGCGAGGAGTAACATCATAAACTTGCACAACATGTTTTGAACGCAGTTGCATCAATGCATTAATTTCATCGGTCAGCCGATCAATCTGGCTCATATCTCTGATAGATTTAATTGCGACATTTCTTTCTAAATTAGTATCATAGAAGAAAAATACATCACTCATGCCCCCACTACCGTGAGAGTCAAGAGGTGTATATCTAGCAGGAATACCGGATAAAGGTATATTAGTCATCAAAATCAATCCTTAACTGTGGGACATCTTTAGTTTCTTCAGTTTTATTTTTCTCAACCTCATGAACTTTTGTCGTTTTTTTATACTGTTTTTTTTGTCTTTTGTTCTTTTCTGAAGCACCCTTGATTTCATTATCAGTTCGGGCTGATGATAATTTCACGCCACTATCTAAACTAGGTTCATTTTCGATTGAACTACTTAACTCAACAGCTTCTAGTTTCCTGGATGAAGCTTTATCAATGCCAATAAAACAAACATCACCGTTGTAGTCCCATAGCTGCACTGTACCAGTCAAAGCTGACAAGGATTTGGAAAAAATGGAAGAAGGCTGCGATAGAACCAAAGCTGTGGCATTGTCATGTCCCCCACACCATTTAGCTACATCAATTAGTCTATTTGAAAGATCTGACGATTTGACATCTTGTAACAGCAGAGATCTAAATGTACTTTTGTTGATGTAATGGACACCATCACTTGTCATGACAAGTTTGGAGATCGATGTTAACTTTGGTAGCTCTAATTGATGAGCCTCTAACTCATTACCAATACCGACAAACTGAAGTAACTTACCGCTCATTGGAGAATTTTCCACTTCTCGATTGAGTTGGCCTTCGATAGTATCGTCTGTAGATAATTGAGTTACCTCAGTGTCACTAGCGATATAAATACGACTATCACCAACATTTAAAGCGCTAGATTTTCCATCACTATCAATAATAAATGCAGAAAGAGTCGCTCCTCCATTACCCCTATATTCGTTAAAAACCTCTTGGTTAGCATGCTCTACTGCATTCATCAAACGTTGGTCAACACCAAATGAGCGATTTCGAATACAGCTTGAAATAAAAGAAGATATAGCAAGAGAAGCGCACGCCTCACCGTCAACCATCCCACCCATTCCATCACATAAAACACCAACGACAAAAGATTTTACTGGTGTAACTTGCGCTCTAAGTAAAACAACTTTGTCCTGATTCTCTGTTCTTTTCAAACCAACATCAGAAGCGAGGGATATACCTAGCTCACTAACAGTTCGGCTAGAGTTACTAGGTAAACTCCGCGTTAACCAGTGCCTTAACTGCCGTGCAATACTGTCTTGATCCATATTAAAACCACAATTATTCGTTATAAAGGGAAAGTTCTACACAACTATAGAACTTACTTATCAAAATCATGTAGCTACTATACTACTCTATCTACAATCGAAAATAGTAAAGTCGATACTAAAATGCGAACTTGTTGTTGAATGTATCGAACCTTTTTTGGTGACTATTCAGGTATTTTTAATAGCCACTTATTAGAAATACTGCATAGTAAGTTAATGGCGGACATCTGGAGCGTTGGTATCAATCTCGCTTTACGGATTTCTGATTTAGTAGCGATTAAGTTCAGTGATATAGAAGAAGACCGCTTAACCATCCGCGAGTCAAAGGTGGGCAAAGTGGCACAAATAGCACTAAATCCAAGAAGTTTAGAAATCATCCCTCGGATCAAAAAAGCAGCTAACACATTGAGTCGTCGGGCTGTTAGCCAAGCTTTCTCATCGATTGGTGAAAACACGCAATGAGAAAGGCCAGAGGCTATCACCTCGACAAAAGTACCAAAAATATTGCACGACTTTGCCACAGCTCTGAGGGTGTAACGTTACATTGGTGTGACACAAAACGATATTGATAATGACTTTAGGGAGTTAGTATTCTTAATACAGAATCGATACTGTATAGGTAGGTGGTAAAACTTAAGCTTCAACAAAGTGATACAAACATAGTGTAAGCATTATGCTTACACTATGTCGGTGAATATTCTTCTTATTGCTCTGAAACAAGCTCATCTTCAAAGATGACATCCTTGGTAAAATCAGCATAGTGAGACTTTAGAAATTGTAGCCCCTCGGTTGTAGTTACATCAAGATCCAAATGAGAGCGGACGAACTCTAATCTATGTTTGCATTCCTTAATTAGTTGTCCCCAAGTTTTAACTTGAATAACCATGTTATCGGTCTGATGAATAATACCTTGTCCCGTTCTATCTGCTTTTAGTTTATGATCGGTATACTCAGTTGTATCGTTTGAAACAATCCAAAAATTCCACTTTACATCCAACTTGTTAAACCTCTCATCACTTGCGACAGCAAATGCGTAAGATTCAATCTGCTGTATCTCTTTAGGCCCAATAGGAACCTTAGGGGCTTTTAGCTCTATCACCAGATGCTCTAACTGATCTGCATGGTTTTTGGGAACCGATTGAGTAAGCATCAAATCAACAATTCCTCTTGATTTATCTACCCTCGTCACAGGTTCATCCGGAATCAAGTCTACCCTCATAGCTTTTAGGTGCTTCTTAAGAACTTCAGTAAGGGATTGATCATTTACAGACATTGTGAACGCATCACCAAAGACCCAAGTATTCTCTGCAAGGATCTTGTGTAGTTGACAGCGTTCCTTAAGGACCTTTCTCTTTTCAGGGTCAAATATGATGTGCTCTAAGCCAACGATAAACTTTAATCGGTCTGATATAGTTTTAGAGGCATTAATTATCGATGTAAGGCTAATATCTTCAAGCAGCTCAGCAAGCTCTTTTTGCTTCTTTAACGACAAGCTCAGAACTTCTTCAAAAATGACCTGTAGATCATTAGGGTTTGAAGACACTATCTGCTTAAGCAACCGAAATTGAAGGCGTTTTACTTTAACTGGAGCCTTTTCAAACTCGGGTAACTCTTGACTAATATTTACAGCTAGAACATCGAACATTTGTCTCTCGACTTCATCTATCGCATCACTATATCCCCCTTCATAAGGGTATATTTCTTCATCTTTCCATTTTTGGATAATGTTGGCTGATTTGGCCAACTTACGAAGGAATAAGTGATGTTTCAGCTTATCAATAGCATCTTGCAGAGGTGCAGATAAAGAAGGTTCTAAGCCGCCTAATTCAAGAACACCTTTAGAAGATAGCTTACTAATATGTTCAGATACTAAATACGCTGTAAACTCGAATTCGCTAGTACCTCGGATCTGTTTATCATGAGAATGTAAAGGGAAACCATTTGAATCGCAAAAATGAAGCTCGTTTTTAGTATCACATTTCCATTCAATAACTTTCATAGAGTAGTTAAAAGACTCCCCTTCAAATGTTACTGGATCAAGCTCAAGTGTTTCTTGATGTAGAATCTGCTCAGAAGGATCGATCTTAATGTCATTTACATATAGCTGAACATCAGGGTACTTAGATAAGTAAATAGCAAATGCACAGGATACATAATTAGAAAGCCCCTTTTCAGAGATAGTGAGACCTTTCTTACTTAACTCTGAGATGCGAACAGTTGTACCGCAATGCATACTTTTAGTGTGTTCGGAATCGGTAACTCTGAAATTACCAATATCATCGGCCATCCCGGTTATTGTAAAAGTTTTTAAAGCACTTTCTTGTTCATCAGAATATACCGTATCCCAATCAATCACTTTTCCTAGAGAAAAAGGTTTAAATCGTCCTTGCCCTTCCTGACCATGTAAGAAGCGTCCAGAGTCAGTCTTATGTTTGAATTTTTTCCATGAACCACCGAGCTTACTGAAGTGCTTATCCGCAATTTCATCAGTGATACCGAATCCATCATCCGTGATTTCAATATTTGTTAACCCACCATACAACGTGTCTTCGTTCAACTTAACCGTGACTTTGTTTGCATCAGCATCTAGTGCATTCCATATAAGCTCAGATATGGCAACATAAGATGAGGCATTTGATACTTTACTTAAGAAGTCACTCTCGACTTCAACTTTTAACATCCGAGTGGCCATGATGTAGATTTTCCGGCTGTATGAGATTATGAGCATAATCTAGCACTTATTAGACTTTAAAACCTAATAGATATCAAAATATTGCCTCTTACCTAGAACAAGGGTTTTAGTAACTTAAACAGGGTCACACCTAGGAAAGAGAAATCTTGGGGTCGCGTCTTGCTTTTTACCTGACCAAGTGTTCCATACCTGAATTAATCCGCTTTTGCTAATTTAGGAAAGTCACTGACTCACTTTTGTCCAGAACCGATACAGCCAGCACTTTCAAACATGAAAGTGCATGAGTTGTTGTTGCATGTAAAGTAAACTCAAATTCGACTATCAGCACAATCGAGAACATTACAAAATGTTGGTCAAAAAACTGGTGCCCACACACAATGTTACAAAGCTTAGTTTTCCGTGATTAGTTCAGATACACCTCTATACATTTTCAATTTACAAATAACATCATATCGATTTCCAGTATGAAATTTTAATATTCATCACGAACCCTTATAGTTCTTCTACAATTTCGTCCAAAAACTGCCCTAGTCCAACAAGCCTGTTAGCGGCACTCGGTGGTCTACTAATTGCTTTATTAACAGCGTTAATATCCCCCATAACTACAGCGTGATGGCTCGCACGAGTAATAGCTGTGTACACCAGAGTTCTATCAAGACTCTGACCATCAACGGCGACAAAAATAACATGCCTGAACTGTGAACCCTGTGCTTTATGCACCGTTATACCATAGGCGAGATGAAGCTTCTCAATCACCTCTATCGGTAACTCGGTTTCAAATCCAGTATCAGAATCATTATCCCACCAGGCACGACCGTATGAGGTCATCAACTTTGTTTTTTTGGATTTATTTGAGGGTTTAACCTCAAAGGTTCTCGGCTCATTGTATACCTCGATAATGCGCCCCATAGTTCCGTTGCGTAAGTCGTATTCCTGACGATAGAGATTGGCTGTACAAATGACAGGATCATTGAGACGAACTTCTGAGTCATATATCTTACCTTCAATGATATAAGGCAAGATTACCCCATTGGGGTTTAATCGCTTCTGCGCTGTGGTGTTCACGCAGTCTACCATCGCATTGGTAGAGCAGAGGATCTGAGATGATTCGGTGTCCTTCATATACTCGTTGATAGCTCTATTTGCAATTTGTTTCAAGTCCACTTTATGAAATTCAACATTATCTCCCAGCTCATTCGACACCCGACCATTTCGCACATCTCCAGCAACCAATGGGATCGAGCTATCAGCCGTCGTTCGCTTAACCACGCTCAAGCGAGATACAGGCAAATAGGGGCGTTCGACTAATTCATGTAAGACCAATCCCGCACCGACTGGAGGAAGTTGATATGGGTCACCGATCAAAATCAGGTGTACCTGAGGTGGGATTCTGTCAACCAAGCGATACATTGTGTGGATATCAACCATCGAGGCCTCATCAACCACAACGACCATTCGTTTTAAATCGGCATCATCGACCTGTCCCCAGTCAAAGTGATACAAGTGACCCGCTATGGTTGTTGCATCCTCTCCTGTCGCTTCACTCATGCGTTGCGCTGCACGGCCAGCCAGTGCGAGCTGTACGCGTTCAAAACTCGCTGCGTCATATAATGCATACAAAGCTTTTAGTACGGTGGTTTTCCCTACGCCAGCCCCCCCTGTGATAATGGAAAAAGGAGTAGAAACAGATGTCGAAACGGCCTCTTTTTGCTCTTTGGTGAGCCTGAAGCCTTGTTGAACTTCGAATTCACTAATAACAGAAAGGATAGTGTCGATTGATAGTGGCGGTTGGTAGTTGGTATTCAGTAGGTCTGCGATACGATTAGCTACCATCATTTCCATTACAGCAGGCTCAAAGGCATGGATATACTCACCACGTACTAGCCCCCTGGACTGATCAATCATCCCTGTATGCGCCGACACCCACTTCTCTAGATCATCACCGACATAGCGCTTCATGTTGTCCAGAAAGTAAGGTAATTCAACTTTGGTGTGTCCGTGATCATTGAATGCTCCCCATAAGACCTCTGTCACAGCAGCCTGCAAGCGGCGTTCGTCATTACGAGCGATCTCGAACTTAAACTGCGCCAACTCATCGACCTCCCGCCATTGCATGTTAAACGATGTCAGGCAATAAGGATCAGCCTCGATAGCTTCGATAGTTTTCTTGCCATGGAAAGAGAAAAACCTCCATGCCAGATCTGGTTCGATTTGTTTGTCTTCGAGCCACGCCAGCACATCGGTGCTGCCATACCGTTCCCAGCCCTCGATTAACACCTCAGCATCCCACTCTGTAATCAATGGAGCGCTAGCCAACCTGTCTATTTGTTGATTGTCTAACGCATCGTATAACGGTACGTATCCCGAGCCGTCGCTCAGAGTATCAATTAACGATTCGGCCTTTTTCTCCCCTATACCTGGATACCATTGGTAGTTTGTAAAGTGCCAAATCAAATGCTTACCACTGGGACGGCACATCACCACCAAACTGGGTTCAATAGTGTGAGCAGGTCTGACATAGCCATTCTGAGTCGTAAGGGAACTTGACCACCTCACCCCCCGCTCAATCAGCCATACCTGTCCTACCTCCACGAAGTGGCCCATCAGATGATATGAAGAATCTAGATAATAAAGCCCCTCGCGATCCAGTATTTCTCCTATGTCGTCCGTCAATGTACAGGTCGCCCGAAACAAGCCAGCCCCCTTACTGTCGACGCGAACTACGCGCAACAATCCAGTGAATTCTTTCAACTCTTCATGGTGTTTAGGTGCAGTGTTGCCCATAGGTTCCCCGTTAGCGTCGTTGTCTAGTCAGTTGCTCAAGTGCACGATTCAACTCTGATAGGTCTGTGTACTTCTTCAGCTCAGCTTCGAGTCGTCGGATACGCAGGTTGGCCTGTTGTAGTTTCCCCTCTGTTCGCCGTAGATCAGCTTTGAGTTTGGCATCCTGAAGTTTTTTAATTGGGTTTTCAGCATCAGGCACTGGTTCTGTTTTTTTGGGAGAGGCACTATCACGACTAACGTAGGGGATTGCCACCTCTAGCAGACCTTTTTCGACGACATTTTTATTCATTTGCTCAAGGAGCGTACGGAACCGTTCCTTTTTCCAAATATTGTCTGAGGCGCATAGTTCAGCGGCAATTTCCCGTTGATTGAGTTTTTTGCTCTTCTCATTTACCAGCCGCACCCAGTCTTCATCAGTTTGTAATGGAATCCATACCTGAAGCGCTTTATACACAGCATCACCACGCTTGGGGCTGGCTGGCAACTTCCTGATCTCTACCTTTAACACTTCCAGTTCAGCACTTGTTGCCATAATTTAATCTCACCCTTGGTCTTCTTCTGAGAGCTTACGCAACTCTTCTTTAATACTGGGGTTGATGGGCTTACTCAGCGCAGCAACACTTATTCCTCTAAGTTGTGCATTGATCTGCCACCTCAGGTATTTTTGTTGATACGCGTGATTCTCTTTGGCTAATCTCTCTAGCTCTTTTTTAAGGTGCTGATTTTCCTTTTCCAGATCCTTAAAATTGTCTACTTGAGTATCTGCTTCACGCAGTACTTTTTTTGCCTTGTCGAAAGCATCTTTAATGTTGGTGTTGCCACTTAATGCCTGGCGAGAATAGGTAAAAGCCTTCGCGACTATGGCCCAGGTTAGTTTCTTTCCATACCTACCCGTTTCCCATTCCGCTAGGTAAGTTTTTATGTCTTCTTCTGCTTCGGCAGTGATATATCTATTCATCCCGTTCCTCTTCACAGTTATCTATACCATCTGGGAAAACTTGAATAATCTCACCAACTGCAAAGCTTGGATCATCTTCAATAGCAAGTGCCGCTTTGCATCCTTCAACTAGCTCTTTGTGGTTCAAGTACCAATTGTTTGCTCCAGTAAAATCATCATCAGCATCTTCATTAGCTAATACCATTTGCTGTTCGGTTCGCTCAAGCCGTGCGGTGATTTTATCAATTTCAGTTGTATTGCCCTTTTCACGTTTGTAGTTGATGCAGTTACGTAAACACGAATAATGCATACCACAGGGTGATTGCGTGTAGTCGTGCCGACAACGGCCAATGTCCATAAAATGATATGAGCCTGATTCATCCAGATCATGCTGCAATTCTTCTTTGGACAATAATGGGAATCGCTGTACTACCTTTTTAGCCTGTTCAGCATCAATATTTAGTTTCTTCAGGACGCTCTCCTGGATGTGCCTATTCCTTTCTGCATATTTTTTTGGTTCAACTTGATGATTGTAACTGTCATTATCTTGAGTATTAGTGCGCAAAAAATTCTTAGCGATGTCTTCCTGCGAAAACATATCTGACTCTTGCATCATCGTATTAAGTAGATGGCGAAATTGGTGTGTTCGAACCGTCTCTGTCATCCCTTCTAGTTCAGTGAAGCTATACCGTTCAAAGACACTTTCGACCCGCCTTTGCTCACCACCGACTCCCGATTTCTGAATACGAGTTATGTAATCACGTCCCCGAAAGAAATCCTGAATCTGGGTTCCACTAAGCGGTTCTACAAATACATTTAGCCGCTCTTTCGGCGTGTATTGGTTGTGATAACGCAATGTCAGAAACCGCCAAATTGGAATTGCTAATCCCTCATGCCCAAGTCCATCTTTGATAAGGGCAACCCGCTCTCGGTAAGCGTCTGAGGCAGCCTCGTGAATATCACCTACCCGAAACAGGGTATTACGGTTTGACGACTCAGTTGCTTTCTCGACTCCTAACCGCTTAATCGCTGTTATCGTGTTTGACGTGGAATGCCCAGAAATTCCTAAGAGGGTTTGGATTTGCTTAGCAGTCAACAAGTCATCATCATCAAACTCAGCGAATTTATCCCATTTCCCTTCCTCAAGTAGCAGTTTGGTTGTGTATCGATGGGGGGCACTCAATGCTTTTAAACGCTCAACCACTTTATATACGGTGTCTACAGCAGCAGGAGGCACGATTTTTTCGTCCCACTCCGCTTTCTTCTTCGCCCAAGCACGTATTCGCAATGGTTTAATATACACCCCAGTTTGAGGATCGAGTTCCAACTCTGCTTGCTCATACTCTTCACGAGTTGGGATGCAGTTAATATCTAAACCTACAAATTCGTCCATGCGAAAGCCAGCCAACAATAGAATGATTGCCATACACAACAATGACTTGTCTTTTTCTTCAATGTGCTCGTAATTTACCCAGAGCGCAGCCAAATAAACGAGAACTTCTGTTTTAGGCAACTTCTCCGCACGTTCTTTTTTTGCCTTTTTGTCACCACGTGCAGCCTGCTCTGAACCACCGCGAGAGCCTTGTCGTGGGATCGGATTTTCCCATTCAAGTAGTACAGGTGTTAGGCGATGCTTATCCAATATGCTTGCAATCATGGCTAGCCTTTCACCCCAAGGAGATAAAGTTGTACGGGCCAATTTTTTTACCGTCATTGCATGACGAATGGCCGAATCGAAATGCTCAGGCCTTAGCTCGGTTAGCGAGGGGGTTACTTGATTTTCTAATCCCATGTATAGCAACCGAAATACTCCAATCACAACCATATGCGTTTCATGCTTAACTCGCTTTTCGTTGTGCTTATGGGTGATAAATGCCTTAACCTCAGAAGCAAATGGCTCCTTAAATGGCACTTCAGCTTCTTTAGAAGTCTTGACCTTTTTAGCTTTTTCGTTATCCGCAGTAAAAAGAATATTCGCCGCATGCGTAACAGAACGGGTCGTTATTGTCGATTCAAAGCCAGCAATATTCCAAGTGGATTTGTCCCAGTGAACTTTATAGTCAAACAACGGTTCATGGAGCTTTTTAGCTCTATCAATAAAGCTTTTCATGTTATTAAGGCAATTATCAGTAGGTATAAAGAGAGTAATTACATCCTGTTTTCGGCGTGTTTTGAGCTTAGTTTTTTCTGGAAACGTAGTTCTCACGCCGTTTAGGTTTGGAGCTACAACCTTATCCTCATCCATTAACTATTCTCCGTATCTAAACGCTCAATCAATGAACGACAAGCATTAATGTGCTCCATTTCATACTTACCAGGCGCAACCTCGTACTTAAACAGTTCTCCCACATCTTCAAGCATGCCTTCTAACACCTCATTATGTACCTGTTTATCATTGCATGCTTCGAACTTAATACAGGTATAGCAGGAGTAAGGTGGTACTTTCCTACAACGCCCATTTTTTCCACAGAAACCAATACCAACCAAACGCCGTAAATTATCTGGGCCAAAAACTTGTTTGTTTTTATTCGCAGAGGAAAACGCCTCCAACGTAATGTTGCCTTGGAAATAGTCAAACATCGTGCCAAATTGCTCTCGATATAGCTGGTCAATCTTAATTGCGAAGTTGGCCCCCAACTTGTAGTAAATCATCACATGCTGCAAATCCTCGTGATCGAGTAGTTCCATCAGCATCATTGCAGAAGTGCCGCACGCAGCGGCGTGTGTTGCAAAGGTTTTACGCAAACGTCGTGGCGTAATCGGTTCATCAAACGTGGGGAGGCCTGAAGCAAAGTGATATTTATTGAGAAGATCAATTGTCTTTTGAGTGGAAGTACTGATAGCGAGGGAACCGAAAGTAAGCTTAAACTGTTCGGTTTTAGCACCTTCTTTACGTCCCAAATGGGGGGCTAATGTCGGTTCAGAAAAAAACAGCGGCAACTCTGTTTCACTATACTGAATATTTCGTTCCTCCAACCAATACAGGTTGAACGCTATCAACTTCTCAAGCTGTTCCCCTAGAAATACAGGGATAGACCGAGACTTAAACCGACTGCGTGGAGCCTCAAGTCGTTTTTTAACAGAGGGGACATTCAACAAATAAACCTTTCGCTTAGTCGCACTATCAATGTTAACCGCGAAATCACAAACCATCAGCAGGCGAAGTTGTTTAGGGCGAATCCCTAGGGTAATAAACAACCAAGTAGCTGCCAGTCGCCAATAAGCTGCTGTTCCAACCTCAAATCGATCAGCGTAGCGTTGCAGCGACAGTCGTAAATCTGCCAATTTGTTAGAGGTCAGCGGACTTTTTCCAGGGATGTTAACGAGGATATCTAGGCCCTTAGTGCGCCCTTTCAGCTTTAATTGCTCAAGCGCGTCTCCCACATTCTTTTGAAATATGGGAACCTTCAATGCTACGCCACGCTGATACCATAACCGAACTAAGGACAGAGCATCCTCACCAGAGGACTTACGCTTATTGGCGAAGTAATAAAGGAGCTCATCCGCCAAGGCCTCCGCAAGTTCTGCGCCTGACTCATCAAAGTGCTCACAGCTATTCAGGAAGTCCTTTACTGCCCTGAAGATAGACCTGGCATGCCCTGGACTTTTTCCTTTGATGAACCATGAAATAGTGTATTTCACTTGATCGCGCAACGCCGCATTGTCAGTCTCCAGCAGATTGAAGTTAAGTAACATAGCTTCTGACTCGCCGATATCCCATTCCTCCGTTGACGTGTCGACGACACGTAAGCGACTCTTGATCTTTAAATCAGTAAACAACGGTAAATACGGATCCTGACCATCATTGTCATTGACCACATGCTCATCTACCGAGGTATCGTCTTGATCGTTCATTGTTGCCTCCGAGTGTTACATATCGATATCTTCGTCGTATTTGGGCTCAGGGTGCGCGTAATCCTGTTCATGATAATTCCCTTTCAGGATGTTTTCCTGAAGCATCTGCAAACAACGCTGTCCACGAATTTCAGTTGAGCGCAAGGTATAAGTTTGTCCTTCTTTGCTGCTATTGCTCCAACCATTTAACCAACGCTGTAATTTTAGGAATTCCTCGTCGCCTGCTGAGTCAGCGAACATCAGTGCCAAATTGTCATTAAATGAGTGTCTTAGGCGATGTGGATGAAGGTTTGCGAGCTGTTTGGGGAATTTTTCGCGCAAAAGCTGACACATGTGGTAGATAGACCCCTCAGTCATGGGGGCTGGCTCCTTGAGGGTGTTAAGAAACACATAGGGAGGCGCTTTACGGGCAATGCGTCCCCGCGCTTTACGCTCATTCATAATGTAGCTGTCTACCTCCGCCGCCAACTCCGCAGTCAAATAAATGTTACGTGGCAAGGTTTTTGCCTCTGGCGGAATAGAGCGAGGGTCTACCTCTTTTGTTAAGTTCTGACCAAAGCGGAGATATGGGTCGTCTCCTAACAGGTGGCAATTAATGGTGCCTAATGCCAATAGCTCCCCTAGTCTTACACCACAAAGCATTAGAAGCTTAAATATTAAGTGGTTACGAATACGAGTGCGAGATTCGAATGGGTTTTGTGAATGTTCAGGGTGAGTAACCGACAACAAAAACTGTTGTTCTTCTACTGTAAGCCCGATGCGAGCTTTTTTGGTTCCCGTTACTTTTCGGGCGTCCAGTGCATCATTGAGGTCTTTGATCGCAGGGCCAATAGCTGCGTAATAAGGGTCAGTGACCAAGCGTCCTTCAATCGCTAGGTTACCTAACCACTTGAAGTAATCCTTCGCCACGTCAATTTTTTGTGCCAGCACACTCGCAGTAACATATCCTGCAAACGATAGAACACAGTCGTCGTTTCCTTGCTCTTCATTTTGCTTTTTAAGCTGGCGTTGGTTCATAGACAGGTAAGCAACTAGGGAGTCAATTTCCGTGATTCCGAAAATCTGACCAGATTTAATGCGATCTTCAATGTCTATACCTAATTCTTCCGACCAGCGATAGAGCTGACAAACATTTTTGCCGAGATTCAAAACCGTCTTGGTTGCTCGATTATTCCGTTTGCCCAGTAAATAGCGCGACACCTGATCGTGTGGTATGCCCTGGTCATCAACTACAACAACTGCTCGCTCACCGTTATCATCGATGCGCCAAACACTCACTTGATAGCTCATCTCCGTCCACCTTGTCTTGTCATTTTTAACCCGAATGAAACTAAATTAGTATGAACTATCAAATACGACAACCTACTTTCAAAAAAAAGACAAAAAAAGCCCTGCAGATGCAGGGCTTTAAGTAATAATTCAACAAATCGTCTTTACACTTTTCAAAGATTCCAGCCTAAAATGGGATGTCATCATCAAAATCCATCGGTGGCTCATTATATTGAGGTTGAGCCTGTTGTGGAGCTTGTTGAGGTGCTTTTGGCTGCTGTTGAGCTGGAGCACTGTATTGTTGCTGCTGTTGTGGCTGCTGTGGCTGACCCCAACCACCTTGCTGTTGGTTGTTGTTACCCATACCGCCTTGAGCAGGAGCACCACCTTGAGCACGGCCACCAAGCATTTGCATTACACCGTTGAAGCCTTGAACAACCACTTCTGTAGTGTAACGGTCTTGACCGCTTTGATCTTGCCATTTACGAGTTTGAAGTTGACCTTCAATGTAAACTTGGGAACCTTTACGTAGGTACTCACCAGCAACTTCCGCCAGCTTGCCAAACAGAGCAACACGGTGCCATTCTGTTTTTTCACGCTGTTCGCCAGTTGCTTTGTCACGCCATGACTCTGACGTTGCAATGGTAATGTTCGCTACTGCGCCGCCATTTGGCATGTAACGAATTTCAGGGTCATTACCTAGGTTACCCACTAATATAACTTTGTTAACTCCACGGCTAGCCATGATTTGCTCCGTCTAAATTCATAGTCTCAGAAAATTTTAGCGCACAAGAATAGCATGCTTTTCTGCAGTGATAAATCGCATTCCTATTCTCGCCTCACTACAAAGAATAAAAACGTAACAAATCATGATATTCAGATCGATGTTGCTTTTTTCTCCACTTACAAACCTCTCATTTACTTTCCAAGTTGATATTCAACGCAAGTCACAAGAAACGCTCTAGAGAAGCGAAAGCATGCATGACAACGTGAAATCTAATCCCAATTCAACAAGGAGTTTCAATGAGAAAGTCTCGATATGCTCGCACTTTGCATTTTATCTGTATCGATCCGAGTAACACCTATTTGCATGTTAAAGAGATAGAAAAATTTTCATCTCTAACCCTTTTCAAGATGACACCAGATGATTTGATGTTATTTGACCGAAAGCAGAGCAACCGAATTTTGCTCGTTGATTACAAAGAGGTACCTCAATTAACGAACCTTCATCCAAATCTACCCGTGATGTGGAAAAATCATGAGATCATTCTATTCAACGTCCCCAAGGCACTCCCTACATCGGAGTTAATTACATTTGGCGTATTAAAAGGTCTGTTTTACAACACTGAAGAGAAAGCCAAAATAGCGAAGGGACTTGAAGAGGTGATCAATGGAGACAATTGGCTACCTAGAAAGGTGGCAAGCCAATTACTGTTCTACTATCGAAACATCGTGAGCACCAATACAACCCCCACCAATGTTGACTTAACCATTAGAGAGCTGCAAGTCATTCGTTGCCTTCAATCTGGCTCATCAAACACTCAAATAGCCGATGATTTGTTTATTAGCGAATTCACGGTCAAATCTCACCTTTATCAGATATTCCGTAAGCTAGCCGTTAAAAATAGAGTCCAAGCCATTGCATGGGCAAACCAGAATCTACTTGCATAATTGATCGGCCTCTTAAACTGACGATAATTTTGAGGGAAGCTCTAGTGAACCATACGGATTGTTGCTGAATTTTCGACATAACTTATGCTAGAGTTGCCCTCAGAAATATCAACCACTCAGGTTGAATCCATAATTATTATAGATAAAGGGTCTTATCATGATCAAAAAGTGCCTTTTCCCGGCAGCTGGCTACGGTACTCGCTTCTTACCTGCAACCAAGTCAATGCCAAAAGAAATGATGCCCGTTGTAAACAAACCTCTAATTGAATACGGCGTTGAAGAAGCAATTGAAGCCGGTATGGATGGAATGTGCATCGTGACTGGCCGTGGTAAGCACTCAATCATGGATCACTTTGATAAGAACTACGAGCTTGAACACCAGATCAGCGGCACTAATAAAGAAGACTTGCTGATCAATATTCGTGAGACGATTGAAGCAGCAAACTTCACCTACATTCGTCAACGCGAAATGAAAGGTCTAGGTCATGCTATCTTGACTGGTCGTGAACTTGTGGGTGATGAACCTTTTGCCGTTGTGCTTGCTGATGACCTTTGTGTGAACGAGCAGCAAGGCGTTCTGGCTCAAATGGTGGCACTATACAAACAGTTCCGTTGCTCAATCGTTGCAGTACAAGAAGTGCCTGAAAACGAAACACATAAATACGGTGTTATCTCGGGCGAGATGATCAAAGACGATCTTTTCCGTGTCGATGACATGGTAGAAAAACCAGAGCCAGGTACTGCACCAAGCAATCTAGCAATCATTGGCCGTTACATTCTGACTCCAGATATCTTTGAGCTTATCGAGCAGACTGAACCTGGCAAAGGTGGCGAAATCCAGATCACTGATGCATTACTAAAACAAGCAAAAGCAGGCTGTGTATTGGCTTACAAATTTAAAGGCCAACGTTTTGACTGCGGTAGTGTTGAAGGCTACATCGAAGCAACAAATTACTGCTTTGAAAACCTATACAAAAAAGACCAACAACAAATCGAACTAGGTAAGCACTCAACAACAAAAGAAGCTTAATCGCTAATTTTGGCTTACTCGCTGTTTAGCTGTTGAGTTGTTTAACTATTTAGTTATTTAACTGATAGCAATTAGCGGTTGGTTAGCAGCACATTAAACGATTCCAAGGGTGACTCAAAAGAGTCGCCCTTTTTTATTACTGTTTTTTTATCCAGTAAAACTTTGCACAAATCTCACTCTATGTAATACTTTAGCCACTTAAAATTACATGGTCTGTTGAGATGGATAAAATAGAAATTAGAGGCGCTCGTACGCATAACCTCAAAGACATTAACCTAACCATACCTCGTGATAAGCTGACGGTTATCACCGGGTTATCAGGTTCAGGAAAGTCGTCACTTGCGTTTGATACCCTCTACGCAGAAGGTCAACGTCGTTATGTTGAGTCTTTGTCGGCCTACGCTCGTCAATTTCTATCTCTCATGGAAAAGCCTGATGTCGACCACATCGAAGGTTTATCTCCAGCCATCTCCATCGAACAGAAATCAACTTCTCACAATCCTCGTTCAACTGTTGGCACCATCACTGAAGTCTATGATTACCTAAGACTACTTTATGCTCGTGTCGGTGAACCGCGCTGTCCTGATCACAATACCCCTCTTGCAGCACAAACCATCAGTCAAATGGTCGATAAAGTCTTAGAACTGCCTGCTGGTTCAAAGATGATGCTGTTGGCTCCGATAGTCAAAGAACGTAAAGGTGAGCACGTTAAAACGCTTGAGAACCTAGCGGCTCAAGGCTTTATCCGTGCCCGTATTGATGGCGAGACCTGTGATTTGTCCGATCCACCCACATTGGAACTGCACAAGAAGCACACCATTGAAGTTGTCGTTGATCGCTTTAAGGTTCGCCCAGATCTTCAACAGCGTTTAGCTGAATCGTTTGAGACAACATTAGAGCTCTCTGGTGGCATCGCCGTAGTCGGTTGGATGGATGATAAAGAACAAGAAGAGATCGTATTCTCTGCAAACTTCGCTTGTCCAAAGTGTGGCTATAGCATGCAAGAACTCGAGCCTCGCCTGTTCTCATTCAATAACCCGGCAGGTGCTTGTGGTACGTGTGATGGACTTGGGGTTCAACAGTATTTTGACCCAAGTAGAGTGATTTTAGATGAGAACCTAAGTATTGCTGAAGGTGCGATTAAAGGCTGGGATCAGAAAAATTATTATTATTTTCAAATGCTGACATCTCTGTCAGATCATTATGGTTTTGACCTTTATGCTCCGTTCAACTCATTACCAAAGAAAACTCAAGAGATCATCCTCAAGGGCTCAGGTAGAACTGAAGTTGAATTCAAATACATCAATGATCGCGGTGATATCCGAGTTAAGCGTCATCCATTTGAAGGTATTTTAAATACGCTAGAGCGCCGTTACCGCGATACTGAATCTAGCGCAGTGCGTGAAGATCTTGCCAAGTACATATCAACGAAATCATGTTCTAGCTGTGATGGTACGCGCTTAAGGTTAGAAGCTCGAAATGTCTTTATTGGCGATACCACACTGCCAGAAATCGTTCAGCTCAGCATTGCTGATGCGCTAGAGTTTTTCCAAAACTTGTCGCTCAGCGGCCAACGTGGGCAAATTGCCGATAAAGTGATGAAAGAGATCAATGATCGTCTGCGTTTCTTGGTGAACGTTGGTTTGAATTACCTGAACCTATCACGCAGTGCAGAAACACTGTCTGGTGGTGAAGCGCAAAGGATTCGTCTAGCAAGTCAAATTGGTGCTGGTTTAGTTGGTGTTATGTATGTGCTGGATGAGCCATCGATTGGCCTCCACCAGCGTGATAATGAACGTCTACTACAAACTCTGGTTCACCTAAGAGACTTAGGAAATACCGTGCTTGTTGTTGAGCATGACGAAGATGCGATTCGTTGTGCAGACCATGTTATCGATATCGGCCCAGGCGCGGGAGTTCACGGTGGTCACGTGGTCGCTGAAGGCACCATGCAAGACATCATCGAAAACCCGAACTCTTTAACTGGGCAATACCTGAGCGGCGCCAAAGAAATTGCGATACCAAAACAAAGAACGCCTATCGACAAGAAAAAGGTGGTCGAGATCGTTGGCGCGACTGGGAACAACCTAAAGAATGTCACTGCGACGATCCCTGTAGGCTTGTTCAGCTGTATTACGGGGGTATCGGGGTCAGGTAAATCTACACTAATCAATGACACCTTCTTTAAAGTTGCCCACACTCAATTAAACGGTGCAACAACCGCAGTTCCAGCGCAGCACAAAAAGATAAAAGGCTTAGAGCATTTCGACAAAGTGATCGATATTGATCAAAGCCCTATCGGTCGCACCCCTAGATCAAACCCTGCAACCTACACTGGTATTTTCACGCCAATTCGTGAGTTATTTGCAGGTACCCAAGAATCACGATCTCGTGGCTACAAGCCAGGTCGATTCAGTTTTAACGTTCGTGGTGGTCGCTGTGAAGCGTGTCAGGGAGACGGTGTCATCAAAGTAGAGATGCATTTCTTGCCAGATGTGTATGTTCCGTGTGATGTGTGTAAAGGTAAGCGTTATAACCGTGAGACTCTAGAGGTCCGCTACAAGGGTAAAACCATTGACGAAGTTCTAGAGATGACTGTGGAAGATGCTCGTGAATACTTCAACCCAGTGCCTGTTATTGCTCGTAAGCTGCAAACCCTAATGGACGTTGGCCTTTCCTACATTCGCCTTGGGCAAGCGGCAACAACCTTGTCTGGCGGTGAAGCACAACGTGTTAAGTTGGCAAGAGAGTTATCTAAACGAGACACGGGGAAAACCTTATACATTCTCGATGAGCCAACAACAGGCCTACATTTCCACGATATCCAGCAACTGTTAACGGTACTGCATAGATTACGTGATCACGGTAATACGGTTGTCGTGATTGAGCATAACCTAGACGTCGTCAAAACAGCGGACTGGATCCTAGATCTTGGCCCTGAAGGTGGACAAGGAGGCGGTGAAATTGTTGCAGAAGGTACACCTGAAGATGTGGCGTTAGTCGAAGGTTCGCACACAGCTCGCTTCCTTAAGCCTATGTTAAATTTAAAGTAGGTGTAAAATAGCTCCCTGCGAGCAGACAGAAAAATGTTAAAGTAACAGAGCTTGTTTCAGAAGGAACAAGCTCTGTTTTTATAAGGTTAGGGATTTATGGCAACAATACACACTAGCGGTACCCAGCTAGAAAATCAGAGAACTCGGCTCCCGCTTAACAAGGCATTTCTTGCCTCTTTAGCTGTTGTATTCTTATTAGCCATGCATTTTTTCATGCCTAACCCTGGCGGCTCAGGCCTTGCTTTATCCTTTAATCCGACCACTTGGTTAGCTCTTAGTTTTACGTTGGCGATTGGCTTATACCAGCTTGCCACTAACCGAGTACTCAAATATTCAAAGTTAACCGTTGGCTTGCTGATAAGCTGCGTAATACTGACGTTACCCATTCTTTACAGCAACGCCTCTCCTCAAGCCGCATCTGGCCGACTACTAGGATTGTGGGCGGGCTTCGCTTTGTTCGTGGTGCTTCAGCAATTTAAATTCAGTAACAAACACAAACAACGCATGTTGTGGTTCATTGTTCTTGCTGTTGTTATGCAAGCACTTTTTGGCTATGTGCAATATTTCTTATTGGAACCTGGCAACCTATTTGGTTACAACACTGCGGCCAATAGACCTTATGGGATATTCCAACAACCGAATGTCATGGCAAGCTTTCTTGCTACAGGTTTTGTGCTTTCAGCGTATCTTTTAGCAAGACAGCCAGCTAAATATAATCACAAAATTAGCGAGTCGTTCTTACTCTACCTAACACCAACCTTAACCGTACCTTTGCTGATCATCATCGCATCACGTACAGGATGGTTGGCTGCCGTAATCGGGTTTGTCTGCATTCTGCCTTATCTATACAAGTTCTCTACTAAGAAACGCTTCTACGGATGGTGCGCATCAGTGGTAGTCGGTATCGTCGTCGCTTTTTCGGTGATCAGCCTCAGCGCAACTGATAGTTTCGCCAGTAAAAAAGCAAACTTAGAAAGTCCACGAGCCTATACCTTCCCACAAGCGCTCGATATGATGATCGAAAAGCCATTTACCGGTTATGGCTACGGAAAATTCGAATCCGAATACACGCTATACACGGCTCGCCAACATCAACTTAACTCAAATTATCATCCCGGCCTTCCCTCAATGGATCACCCACATAATGAGTTCCTGTTTTGGGGAGTAGAAGGTGGAATTGTACCAATTATCGGTATCTTGATTGCTGCGGTATTGGTGATGTCACGCATAGCTAACTCAGCGAAAGGAACACGTCTAGCACTACTTGCGCTGTTCATACCGATACTCTTACATTCTCAGCTTGAGTATCCTTTTTACCACTCGGCGATTCACTGGATAACCTTTATCATTTTGATTTACTGGGTCGATCAACGGACTTCTCGCCACTATCAGCAGCCGTTTAGTATCGTCAGTAAAACCCTATTTAGAGTGTCGAGCTTAGTCGTTCCTATCTTGGTGAGTTTTTACATGCTGAGTGCCTTACATACCAATTATGTACTCACTAAATTTGAACTGTCTAAGCCGAAAAACCCGGACATTCTTAAGCAGGTAACGAACCCCGTAGTATGGAAAGATCGCTATGATTGGGACGTGTACAGTACCTATCTAAATATCGGTCTCTACAAAGCCGATCCTAGCCTGATCCAGCCTTATATAGATTGGTCGCTAGAGATCATAAAGAGTAAACCAAGACCTGCTTTCTACAGTAACCTGATTCTCGCGTATCAAGGATTGGGCGATCACAGTAAAGCAGAACAAATTCGTAGTGAAGCGAGCTTCTTGTTCCCAAATCGAGACTTTTCAAAGGTTCAGTATAAGAAGATATCAGAAGCAGAAAACAACATTTCTTCAGCTAAATGATGCCAAGGAATCTAGAATCATTTTGCTGTAATGACGTTTAGCCTAGACACAAAAAAGCGCACGATCTCTCGTGCGCTTTTCTTTTGAACTTCAGTTTATAGCTACTATTTTAGAACGTCTTGTAACGCTTTTAAGCACAAAGCGACATTCTCTTTTCGAGCGCCATAACCCATTAAACCAATACGCCAAGCCTTCCCAGCTAAAGAGCCAAGGCCTGCACCGATTTCAAGATTATATTCTTCTAACAGCTGCGTTCTTATTTTGGCTTCATCAATCCCTTCAGGGAAGTAAAGCGCATTCAATTGAGGTAGGCGACTCTCTTCATCAACCACAAATTTTAATCCTAAAGCTTCTACGCCAGCTTTGAGTTCTTGGTGCATCGCATAGTGACGTGACCAAGCATTGTCTAGGCCTTCATTTTTCAATAGAACCAACGACTCATGCAGAGCATAGAGGCTATTGACGGGTGCAGTATGGTGGTAACTACGCTTACCTTCTCCACTCCAGTAACTCAGTACTAAGCTTTGATCTAGGAACCAGCTTTGTACCGGAGTTTGGCGAGCCTTCATCTTCTCAACCGCACGTTGAGAGAAAGTCACTGGAGACAGTCCAGGAACGCAAGATAGACACTTTTGACTTCCTGAATAAACCGCATCGAGTTGCCATTCATCAACCAACAATGGTACACCACCTAATGATGTCACCGCATCCACAATCGACAACGCATCAAATTGAAGAGCGACTGCGGAAATCGCTTGAGCATCCGATAACGCGCCAGTAGACGTTTCTGCATGCACAAATGCGACAGCAACAGCATCAGGGTTTTCTGCCAATGCCTTTTCTACCTTTTCCACAGAGACTGGTTTGCCCCACTCGTCATCAACAAGGATCGCTTCACCACCACAACGCACAACATTCTCTCGCATACGTTCACCGAAAACACCGTTGCGACAAACAATCACCTTCTCGCCAGGCTCAATCAAGTTAACAAAACACGTTTCCATACCCGCACTGCCTGGAGCAGAAACGGCAATCGTAAACTCATTCTCTGTTTGGAATGCATACTTAAGAAGTTGTTTCAATTCATCCATCATCGCGATAAACAACGGATCGAGGTGACCAATGGTTGGGCGGCTCAAGGCCTGTAGAACTTGAGGCGAAATGTCTGAGGGCCCCGGTCCCATTAACGTTCGGTGCGGCGGATAAAAGCTATCAATAGCAGTAGTGAGTGTTAAATTAGACATGTACATCCCTTACGTTAATGTTGTGAACAATCCACCCTAAAGCAAATTGATTACCTCAGCAATTAGCCATAAGTATTGAGGTCACACCAGTGTCACATAATTGTTAAAATTATTTTTTAAATATCTCCAGTTACGGATTGACATTGTTACCGCAAACACGTTCAATGAAATGGCTATCTAGCAGAAGAGGAGCACTGCCCAGGCAGATGTTTTGTGGAACCGCATTTCCAATACAAAACATTAAGGGGGAGCAGTGCCGAGATAATAAAAGGATGCAGGACCTTTATTATCGGTTGGGCGGGCTGAATCCCGGCAACTGTCGCCATTTCTATATGGTGAGGAGCTTCTGAGGTTACTATTCTAATAATTCCTCTCTTTTTGCTCTAAATACTCTCTTCGAAAAACATCGGACGTTGGATTACCCAATCGTAATTTTATTTTAGGAAGTCGTGGGAGATATATCGTGAGTGCATCTAATGTAGCTGGTTCTTTTAATGTCGCTAAGTTTGGTGGAACAAGTGTTGCCAACTTTGAAGCAATGAGCCGTTGTGCTGCCATTATTGAAAATAACTCGAATACGAAACTGGTCGTGAGCAGCGCATGCTCAGGCGTTACTAACCTACTTGTTGAACTCGCGAATGGTGTGCAAGATAAAACTCGTCGCCAAGAACTAGTCACACAGTTAACCGATATTCATAATACGATTCTTGCTCAGTTAGCCGATCCTATCATTATCGAGAAAGAGGTTCATAGCATTCTCGATGATATTGCGAGTGCAGCCGAAGCAGCATCATTCCAAGTAAGCACAAAGCTGACTGACCACCTTGTCGCATGTGGCGAACTGATGTCGACACATATCCTCGCTCAAATCATTCGCGAACGTGGTACACCAGCGGTTCGTTTTGACATCAGAGAAGTGATGCGTACCAATGATGATTTCGGTAAAGCAGAACCACAGCTGGAAGATATTGCAGCCCTTGCACAGCAGAAACTGATTCCACTTTGCGAAGAACAAGTTGTCGTTACCCAAGGTTTTATCGGTGCCGATAGCGAAGGTAACACCACAACGTTAGGTCGTGGCGGCAGTGATTATTCAGCTGCACTGATTGCGGAGTCGGTACAAGCGATTGGCTTAGAAATTTGGACTGATGTTCCGGGGATCTACACTACCGATCCACGCATCGCACCGAAAGCTTCTCCAATCCCAGAAATCAGCTTCAGCGAAGCCTCTGAGATGGCAAACTTTGGCGCGAAGATATTACACCCTTCAACTCTGGTTCCTGCCCTACGCCATCAAATCCCGGTTTTTGTCGGCTCATCAAAAGCGCCAGAGCTTGGTGGAACGTGGATTCGTCAACAAGTTGAAAGCTCCCCTCTATTTCGAGCGCTTGCCCTACGCTGCAACCAAACCATGGTTACGCTACGTAGCGCTAATATGTTCCATGCTTATGGCTTCCTAGCAAAAGTGTTCGAGATCTTGGCTAAACATAAGATCTCTGTCGATCTTATCACTACCTCAGAGATCAGTGTCTCACTGACTCTCGATCAAACCGATACCTCTGGTGGTGCTCCTGAGTTACCTGAAGCCGCTCGCTTTGAGCTTGAAGAACTATGTTCCGTGGATATTGAACACGACCTATGCCTTGTTGCTCTTATTGGTAACAACATGAGCGAAAGCAAAGGCTATGCAAAGCAGGTATTCGGCACTCTAGAAGATTTCAACCTACGTATGATTTGTTACGGAGCAAGCCCACACAACCTATGCTTCTTGCTAGATGAATCTGTGTCTAAGTTGGCGATTCAAAAACTTCATCAAGAGTTATTTGAATAGATAGTCCGTTTATCATCGACAGATAAATAACTAAATTACAGACACAAAAAGGGTTGCTATTAAGCAACCCTTTCTCTTTTTTACTTTACGAATCAAAGCTCGTACTAGTTAATGTTTGGACCTAACCACTTCTCAGCTTCCAGCATGTCCCAACCTTTACGGTCGGCATAGCTGTCCACTTGATCCTGTTGAATCTGTGCAATCGCAAAGTATCGGGCATCAGGATGTGAAAAATACATACCAGACACTGAAGCACCTGGCCACATTGCGTAACTCGTCGTTAGTGACATGTCGATTGCTTTTTCAACGTCCATCAACTCCCACAACGTGCCTTTTTCTGTATGTTCTGGGCAAGCAGGATAACCCGGAGCTGGACGAATACCTTGGTACTTCTCTCGAATCAAATCGTCGTTAGACAAATCCTCATCCGGCGAGTAGCCCCAAATGTCCTTTCTCACTTCTTTATGCAAGTATTCAGCGAACGCTTCAGCCAATCGGTCAGCAACCGCCTGAATCATAATCGCGTTGTAGTCATCACCGTTGGCTTTGTATTCATCAGCAAGCTCTCGCTCACCGATACCACCAGTCACCGCAAAGCCACCAATCCAGTCCGATTTGCCGCTATCTTTAGGTGCAATGTAATCAGACAAACAGTAGTTAAAACCTTTTGGCTTCTCGGTTTGTTGACGAAGGTTGTGCAAAACCTTTAACACTTCAGTACGAGATTCATCGGTATATACCTCGATATCATCGCCAACACTGTTCGCTGGGAACATCGCACACATCCCACGAGCTTCAAGTAGCTTCTCTTTCTGCACTCGATCCAATAAATCATTCGCATCTTTGAATAAGCGTTTCGCTTCCTCGCCCACTTCTTCATGATCAAGAATTGCAGGGTACTTTCCGACTAGCGACCATGTCATAAAGAATGGAGTCCAGTCGATGTACTGACGTAAAGTCGCAACATCAAAATCATTGAAGATGTGTACTCCAGGCTTAGCGGGTGCCGGCGGCGTATAAGCTCTCCAATCAATCGCCACTTTATTAGCTCGAGCGCGCTCAAGCGTAACAGGCTTAGTACGTGGTTTCTTACGATTGTGCTGATCTCGCACACGGTCGTAATCAATATCCAACTTCTCAACAAAGGCGGGCTTCAACTCTTTAGATAGCAATGAGGTACATACACCCACCGCACGTGAAGCATTGTTTACGTAGACCACAGGTTCAGAGTAGTTCTGTTCAATCTTAACGGCTGTATGCGCTTTAGATGTGGTTGCTCCACCGATCAGAAGAGGCAGTTTAAAGCCTTGTCTCTCCATCTCTTTGGCCACATGTACCATTTCATCAAGAGAAGGAGTAATTAGCCCGGATAAGCCTATAATGTCGACGTTCTCTTCTTTAGCGACCTTAAGGATTTTTTCACATGAAACCATCACGCCTAAATCGATAATTTCGTAGTTATTACACTGCAAGACAACGCCTACAATGTTTTTACCAATATCGTGAACATCGCCTTTTACGGTCGCAAGTAAGATTTTCCCGTTAGTCGCACCAACGTCTTTGGTTGCATTAATAAATGGTTCTAGATGGGCTACCGCTTGCTTCATAACACGTGCAGATTTCACTACTTGAGGAAGGAACATCTTACCTTCACCAAAGAGGTCACCAACCACGTTCATGCCATCCATTAACGGGCCTTCAATCACCTCGATAGGGCGGGAGGCATTAACACGAGCTTCTTCGGTATCTTCAACAATAAAGTCGGTAATACCTTTCACTAAGGAATGCTCTAAGCGCTTTTCTACTGGCCAGGTACGCCACTCTAAAGCAGATTTATCTTCAACTTTCCCCACTGCACGTTCTAGATATTCAGTCGCGATATCTAGCAAGCGCTCAGTGGAATCATCTCGGCGGTTTAGAACCACATCTTCAACTGCTTCACGTAAATCCTCAGGCACATTATCGTAAATCTCTAATTGCCCAGCATTTACGATGCCCATATCCATACCGTTTTTAAAACAGTGATATAGGAATACTGCGTGGATAGCCTCACGAACGTAGTTATTGCCTCGGAATGAGAACGAAACATTCGAGACACCACCAGAGATCATCGCATGAGGGAGATCGCGTTTGATATCTCCGACTGCTTCAATGAAATCGACCGCATAGTTGTTATGCTCATCAATACCCGTCGCCACAGCAAAAATGTTCGGGTCAAAAATAATATCTTCAGGTGGGAAGCCCACTTCATCAACCAGAATATTGTAGGCATTAGTACAAATCTCAACCTTACGCTCTCGAGTATCAGCTTGGCCAACTTCATCGAACGCCATCACAATAACGGCTGCACCATATCGGCGAACCAGTTTAGCTTGTTCGACAAACTTCTCTTTCCCTTCCTTCAATGAGATAGAGTTGACGATGCCTTTACCCTGAATACATTTCAGACCCGCTTCAATAACTTCCCATTTTGAAGAGTCGACCATGACTGGCACTTTCGAGATCTCAGGCTCAGATGCACATAGATTAAGGAATTTAACCATACACGCCTCAGCGTCTAGCATCCCTTCATCCATGTTTATATCGATAATTTGAGCGCCGTTCTCAACTTGCTCTCGAGCCACACTCAAAGCTTCATCATATAGCTCTTCTTTGATAAGGCGCTTAAAGCGAGCAGAGCCCGTAACGTTAGTTCTCTCACCCACGTTAACAAATAGAGATTCCTTGGATATCGTCAATGGCTCTAAACCAGAGAGACGACAAGAGACGGGTAAATCTGGTAGTTGGCGCGGTGTTACACCCTCAACAGCTTCTGCCATTTGGCGTATATGTTCTGGCGTCGTACCACAACAACCACCAATTAAGTTCAAGAAGCCACTTTCAGCCCATTCCTTAACGTGTTCAGCCATATCTTCGGGAGAAAGGTCATACTCACCAAATGCATTAGGTAAACCCGCGTTAGGGTGAGCAGAAACATGACACTCGGAGATACGAGACATCTCACCGACATATTCGCGCAGTTCATCGGGACCTAATGCACAGTTCAAACCGAACGAGATTGGCTTTACATGACGAAGAGCGTTGTAGAATGCTTCCGTAGTTTGTCCGGAAAGCGTTCGACCAGATGCATCGGTGATAGTACCGGAGATCATAACTGGTAAAGTGATACCCATTTCTTCAAAGACAGACTCAACGGCAAAAGAGCATGCCTTCGCGTTGAGTGTATCGAAGATAGTCTCGATAAGAATCAGGTCTGACCCGCCTTTGATAAGAGCACGAGTCGACTCAGAATACGCCACTACAAGTTCATCAAAACTCACATTACGATAGCCCGGATCATTAACATCTGGGGAGAGAGAACAAGTTCGGTTAGTTGGACCTAAAACACCCGCTACGAAACGAGGTTTCTCTGGCGTCTTCACTGTCCATTCATCTGCCGCTTCTCGAGCCAGTTTAGCAGCAGCATAGTTAATTTCTTCGCTAAGACTTTCCATATCGTAGTCGGCCATAGCAATGGTTGTTGCATTAAAGGTATTGGTTTCAAGGATATCTGCACCTGCTTCCAAATACTCCGTGTGGATACCTTTGATAAGCTTAGGTTGTGTAAGTACCAAAAGGTCATTGTTACCTTTTAAGTCACTATGCCAATCAGCAAAGCGCTCACCACGATAGTCCTGCTCTTCCAATTTATAATCCTGAATCATGGTACCCATGCCACCATCAATCAGTAAAATTCGTTGCTTTAACAGAGCCTCAATCTTTTGCCTTACATTACTTCCCACGGTACAGCCTCATTCCTTTAATTATCTCTCCATCCTATCACACATTAAAAAGGAGTCTAGACGTCTAAAAAAGGAAATTGATTACTAAGCTATGACAAAAAGTGTTTGCTATTTAAGCATGAGACAACGAAAATTAATTTTCATACTTTGTTACATATTGGAATCCCAATGTCGGTCTATTACACCTTATGCTTCTTGTCCGCTGCAGCCATGCTTATTGCTTTCGTGAATACCAAAATTGGTAAAATGCAGACAACCATCGCCATTACAGCTGGCTCAATGATGCTATCTCTATTGATTATCATTGCGGGACAAAACAATTGGTTCCAGTTGGCAGACATCGCCTCAGAGACCGTTGCTAGTATCAACTTTGAAGATTTCCTCCTGAAAGGAATATTAGGTTTCTTACTCTTCGCGGGCGGCTTGGGGATTAAGCTACCAAACTTAAAAGATCAAAAGTGGGAAATAACTGTACTCGCATTAGGTGCAACACTGTTTTCAACCTTCTTTATTGGATTTGTGCTCTATGGGTTTTGTCAGTTCATCGGCATTCAATTTGATCTAATTTATTGTTTACTGTTTGGTTCTCTAATCTCTCCAACCGATCCAATTGCCGTGTTAGCAATAGTAAAAAAACTCGATGCTCCCAGACGAATCTCTACTCAAATCGAAGGTGAGTCATTATTTAATGATGGTTTTGGCTTAGTTATATTCGTAACACTCTTCACCATTGCATTCGGTACAGAGGCTCCGACGGTTGGTAGTGTGACAATGTTATTTGTCCAAGAGGCGATTGGCGGCATCGTCTATGGCTTTGTTCTAGGTTTAATATTCCATTACCTAATCAGCAACACCGATGACCACTCTATGGAGTTGCTATTAACCATCGGCATCCCAACTGCTGGTTATGCGTTTGCTGAAGTTCTACATGTATCAGGTCCATTGGCAATGGTGGTATCAGGTATCATGATCGGTAACTGGACTCGCTTTATCGGATTCTCAAAAGAGAGTGAAGATCACCTAGATCATTTCTGGGAACTCATAGACGAATTCTTAAATGGCGTTCTCTTCTTATTGATTGGTATGTCTATGCTGCTATTCAAATTCCACCAAGAAGACTGGATTTTAATGGCATTCGCAGTCCCTCTAGTACTAAGTGCACGCTACCTAAGTGTTTTCTTGTCTTATATTGGATTTAAACGTTTTAGAACTTACAACCCATGGTCGATTAAGATTCTAACTTGGGGTGGCTTGCGTGGTGGTCTAGCTCTAGCAATGGCACTTTCAATCCCTTCAGGCATTTGGGTTATTGAAGACAAGTCAATCGACGTTAAAGAGATAATCCTTGTTATGACATACGCAGTTGTTGTGTTCTCAATATTAGTTCAAGGTTCGACAATTACTCCTATGATAGAGAAAGCGAAACAAGCTGAGAAAGAATTGGATTAACACCGAAAAAATATAAACGAAGGTCGCTTAGTATAAGCGGCCTTTTTTGTGCCTGTACCTAATCGATAAAGGTCGTCCTTAACTTTAAAAGTTCCCCCCCTTATCTCTGACCATCACTTTAGTCATGATTGTTATCGGCAATCATGACTCTTTGTCGTACCTAGCCCTCCCAACAAACAACCACCAGTTCTAGTATGCTCAAGCGAAGAGAAACACAAAGCATTTACGGAAATAAATTAAGTAAAGAGACATCGCCATATTTAGCTGATTAGGTTTAATAGCCGTATTTCTACATGTCCTTCTGTTCAAGTTAAGTATTGAAAGCATAATAAAGTGTAGAAAGAGAACAACGATCGAAGAAGCATTCTGATTAGAGTCAAAGCTTTGCACACTAACGTCCTAGATCCGAAACTTCTCGATAGAACAACTGATGTAGTAGCAAAAAGAGGAGGTAAAATAACAGTGCTTGTGTAAACCTACTTCGTAGAAGAAAGCTTAGAAATATTTCGTACTAATATTTCAAGATAGAACTTAAGCAATTGACGAGTACGAGTTGATGTAAGACTGATAGAAAACAAAAAGACTCTAGTCTTTCTACCGGGGAGCGAAGTCTAGAGCCTTAAATATGGCATGAGTAAAGGTTTACGCGCTGTTTTGGTAAGTCGGGGAATCCACTGCCTGCCAATAGTGTAATTAGATTCAGAAAGCAAAAAGGCTCCAGCATTTCTGCTAGAGCCTTAAATATGGCAGGGGTGGAGAGATTCGAACTCCCAACACGCGGATTTGGAATTCTAAAAACCAATATAAAAATCATACCCTTACCAAAGAAGAAAAATAGAAATACAGGTATTTCCTGCTATTTCTGTATTCCTTGCTTCGACAAACTACCCCACTTTAAAATTAAATTTTTAAGAAGAATCAAAAAACAAGACTATGATGTTTGATGCATAACAGGAAAACGACTAACATTTCCGGTGTAATTCAAAGGAATAAGTCCAAGACACACTAAGTTGCTTGGGCACTAAACGATGAGGGATAGTTTTTTGATAACAGAAAATAGCTTAAATACTGATTGTTACTCTCTATATATCAAAGACATTGTGGAGGTCGAACGACTTACACCAGAGCAAGAGTATCATTATATGACGCTTGTTCATCAAGGAGACAAACTAGCTAGGGATGTCTTGATTGAGGCCAATTTGAGGCTAGTGGTTAAAATCGCCCAAAAATATACCAAGAAAAGGCTACATAACCATACTCTCTTGGATTTAATAGCAGAAGGGAATCTAGGATTAATCAAAGCTGTAGAAAAATTTGACCACAAGAAAGGTTTTCGTTTTAGTACCTATGCAGTTTGGTGGATTCGAGAAAGTATAGAATCCTCTCTAATGAATACAGAACGAACAGTACGGGTTCCTATCCACATTATAAAAGAAATAAACCGACTATCTCGACAAACTGATAAAATGCTGTCTAGCTTAAACCGACCTCCCTCTGTTAAAGAAATTACCGAACAAACGGAAAGTACCCATAAACATGTCAGCGAACTTCTTCAAATAAGTGGATATATTCAGTCAAATTTCTCTGTCGATATTACCAACAGAGAATATGGCAACCTTGAAACATGTATCTCAAAAACATTCCCAGAACCGGACAAGGCATACCAAAACAAAGAACTACTAAAAAGCTTGGAAACAGTCGTCCTTTCACTACCAGTAAAACACCAACGTATCATTGCCCATCGATTTGGGCTTTTTAATAAAGACACCTTAACTCTTGAGGACTTGGGAAAAATGTACGGCTTATCTAGAGAAAGGGTAAGACAATTACAACAAGAAGGGCTTTTGAAACTTCAAGCGAAGCTCAAATTCAATGGATGGGATAAATAAACTTTTATCCTAAGAGGATATTATCTTGATGTTGATTCAAAGGATTCAGCGTCAAAGTTTCTTCTAAATGTTCAGGAGCCAAATGCGCATAACGCATGGTCGTTGTGATCTCAGTATGGCCAAGAACATCCCTTAACTTCACAATATTGCCGCCGTTCATCACATAATGACTCGCAAAGGTATGACGTAGAACGTGAGTCATTTGTCCTTTCGGTAAATCAATATTGGCCTCTGCAACCGCCTTTCGAAAAGTCGATAAGCTATTCAAAAACATGCGCTCTTCACTGATAGGCTCAAGAGCGCTTAATTCACCATACAGTATTTGATTAATCGGCACGGTGCGATTCTTAGATGATTTGGTATTCAAAAACGTGATCTGATTATTTTTCATTTGTGAGGGCTTAAGCGCTTCCGCTTCCCCCCACCTAGCCCCCGTTGCTAAGCAAATTTTCACGATGAACACCAAAGACCGGTTACTGAACGTTTGACAAGAATCCAAGAGCCTTGCGATCTCATCATGCTCCAAATACCTCAACTCTTTTTCACGCTCTTTAAACTGACGAATTTTAGTCAGCGGATTATCAAACTCAATCACCCCTAACCTCTCCAACTCGTTAAACATCGCCCTAAGATAGGCATGCTCTCGGTTTATGGTGGTCGTCGTCACTTCGATACTGCGTTGCTCTCGGTAATGCGCAAAATCTTTACTGGTGAAATCGCTCGCAATGGGGTTACCCAAACGCTCTGATATTCGATAAAGACTCTTTCTCAACCTAATATGATCGCGTAGCGTCTTACCGTGCATTCGATACCAAAGCGTGATCAATTCATCCAGCGTCCTAAAGTCCTTACCCGCACATTCTCGCTCAAGTTTTAAAGCTAACCGCTTATCAAGTTGCATGGCCTTTCGTTCACTCTCAAACACCTGATTAGGGGCCAGACTTGAATAATAATTCGCATTCTTCTTTAAAATCATTCTTCCCCCAACGATAGTATTTAAGCAAGCAAACCGTTAGGCAAGTTTCTTGTTGCTGGTTGTTTTTTCGACAATTCCGAGCTCTGATAGTATAGAGAAGTCGGGACTAATCTGGCCCGACTCAGGGAGAACTTCATCGGTCATCAACCAATAGGTATACTTTTTGAAGCGCTCATGCTTTGTGATCTTCATCAAAAAATCACCTTTTGGTTCTCTTCTTTCTTGTTCGTAATTTCGCTGAGCTCCTACTGATATATCAATAAGTTGTGACATTTCTTCCTGACTTAACCTCTCCGCAATTCGTATCGCTTTGATTTTTTTTCCTAATTCCACACTTGACCTCACTACTACATATGACGTAGCTTAAATGCCAACTACTACAAATGGCGTAGCAGAAATAAGTAACTCTATTTCCGTGTATTTCACGAAAATCATCAAACCTAGGAGGATATCACATGCCAATGCTGCCCGCGTTATTCATGTCTGTGCCTTTATTTGCACGTTCTCACGGAATGAGTGAAAGACAGGTACTCGATCGTCTTGATAACGCTGATTTACCCGAAATAGAAAAAGAACTCGATGCAGGAAAACGGTATGTCGACCTCGTTGAACTCGCCGCCCGCATGGAAGCGGGACAATTCAAACTGTCGATATTGAGGAAGAAATCATGACCCCTCTCATTCTAATCTTCTCAAACCAAAAATGCCTACCGGTGGAAGTCGTGCCAGCCAATGAGCACTCCTCGAATTTCTCGTATGCCGTGTCAGAAATGGAAGAGCGAGCCGGTCACCCTGCGTCGTTCATGGCCACCAATCTTGCCATCTCCCGCTTGAGGGTGATTTGCGCATAGTCGTACAAGGATAAGCCCATGACTCACGCCGACGTCACTCAACACCTTTACCGTTTTTGGGTGGAGGCGTATCACCAAGATATGCACTGCCTAAAAGAAAGCGCCCCATCAAGCTTGGTGACTCAAGCGCAGTCTGAGCTCATTCATGAATCGATTCTTGAGCGTTTACATGAAGTGCGCGTTTACGCCGAAACCAGCGGCGAACACCGCTTAGCCCAATCCATCGATAACGCTTGCACAAAAATGTACTTGTTCAACGAAGCACCCTGCAAGGAGTTAGCCCAATGAAAGTCCAAACCGAGAACAACCTTGTCTATGACAGCAATCACCCAAAATGCCAGCTCCACTTTGCCCGAACCCACGGGCGCGGATTTGCGTTCATTCAATGCCTCGATACTGGCTTAGACGGCAAAGCGGAAAGGGTTAAGCGTTACTGGGGATTCTATGCCGACTCTCTTGATGAAAAAGAGAATGAAGCGGATGTTTATCGCATCATGAATTCAGGCAGTCCATGGCCTGACTTACCATCTTGCCATCATCCCGCTTGAAGGTGATTTGCGCATTGTTGTGCAGGGGGAGTCATGGAAACACAAATTTACTCTATCAATATCGACGTTAACACCTACGAAGAAGCTAAAGAGCTTTTTGATTACGCTACACGAAGAGTCACGCCAAAAGTTAACGCTTGCTTGTCTCTTGAAAAGCAAGCAAATCAAAGCTTTTGGGTGCATGTTCGCAATCAATCGCTTGAAGCCATGAATGTACTAAAGCACTTAGAAAAATAAGTATGAGTGACGTTACTTACAAAGAGGCAGTGTCTATCGCAGAGCTGCCTATCACCGACCCCATACACAAGCCCTGCCCCGATATGGAAGGGCTCAAAGACTTTGACCCAGAAAAAACCGAGAGAGCGTGTTTCTTAATATCGAAGCTAAGAGAAAAGCACGGCATTAAAAAGCGCGTTAAACCGACGCCTAAACCCTTGAATTACAACTGCACCGAACGAGGTTGTATCGAGCCTTGGGGAACAGTGAGTAAAGGAAAAACTTAAGGTTGGACTATGAGTACCTACAAACGATTCCATCAACCCAACATCAATCTGTCGTTAAGTCAGTATGTCTCCAATCTCACAGCGCACCTGCCGGTGATGATGCGTCAAGATCTGGAACTTAAATTAGGGCTGAGGAAAAAGCGCAGCAATCCGACCGACCGTAATCTCGCCTTATTCATCACCGAACGCGTGAGCTTTGTGGATAACGTCGTCCACCACTTTACCCAAAAATTCCCGTTTGGTTTCGTCAGCCATGAGCCCAAACCGCTCGAACTGACTCACGACATCTTGATGAGCGATGATGCGCTTAAAAATTTCGCCATTCAACTCACTGTGGCCTTTGTCGATATCATCAATGATATTGCCGTGACCGACACCGAAGCGCGTATTGATGGCATTCCTGAGAGCCCCACCGATTACTATCACGCCCTGCACTATGCCTTTGAACAAATCCGAGATTTGATGCTCAAGGTCTTCATCGAGCCTCCGAGTGCCGACACGCGTGATATCGGTCAAACGCTCACGGTTCGTGACGCTGAGATCTTATTAGAGTGCGCGATTCGTCGTTGTATAGACCCTAAAAACTTAGTGCGTAAATTCAAACGCCTTCGCAAGCGCTACATTGAACATGCTCAAGTCACCCTTGGCAATGTCGGGGACAAACCCAGCCAACATTGCAATGTGTCGCGCCTGACTCTCTCCAACTTCAAGCAGCAATTACGCGAATCCGAAGCCTTCATGAAAAGCATGGTGGTCATCAACCACGACACCCTGCAAGAATTCAATCTCGATGAGGTGGCCTCTCGCACGACCGCCAATCCAGAAAATCGATACATTGAGTTGGTGGTTCGCAGTCGCGGGGATGAAGAGCGGGCGATCGATATGGGATTCGAAGGGGTCTTCATCACTTGGACGTTGCCCTCCCAATATCACCGTAATTCGCCTAAGTGGAACGGCTGCACCGTCAAAGAAGCGCATCAAAACCTCATGGAGCAATGGAGACTGGCCCGCGCCCACTTCGCCAAACAAGACATTCCTTGGTTTGGCCTACGGGTGGCCGAGCCCCACAAAGACGGCACACCTCATCTTCATGCCTTTGTCTATTGCCCTGCAGAATACAAAGTCGAACTCATGCGTATTTGTGCAAAGATTTCCCGAAGTGAAGATGCCGACGAGCTCTACAACAAAAAGAAACGCAAAGCCCGTTTTCACGCGAAACCTTGCCACCCTAAGAAAGGCAGCGCTACTGGCTACATCATTAAATACATCTCTAAGAACATCAACGGGGCGCATCTCCCAGAGGGTAACGCGGCCAGTAAGGCTCTTTCTGTCCGCGCTTGGGCCAGTGCGTGGGGCATCAAACAGTTCTCTCAATCGGGCTCCCCAGCGGTGGGTCTATGGCGACAACTCAGGCGCGCGAACAAAGCCGATGTGGCGATTGATGAAGCGTTAATCGACCTACATGAGCATGCAGATAAATCACGATGGAAAGAATTTACTCAGCACATTGGGGATTTACGACTCGCCCATGAAACGCAGATTAACCAGTATGGCGAAACCACCAAGCGGGTGATCGGGTTGGAATGGTTAGGTCACGTGATCGAGACCTGCCGCGATCACTTTTCTGTGGTGGCGAAGTGCGATGTGGACGCGTGGAAAAAAGCGCGGAGCGCTGTCCCTTGGAGCACTGAAAATAAGTGTAACCCACCGCCGGAAATGGAGATATCCCCGCTCGAAAAAGCCTTGATGGACGTGACGGGTTGGAGCGTAAAAGGGGTTCAATGCTTGCTTAAACCGTTATCGATGGGGGCGAAAATTCCCATTGATAAGCACACCACTCTCAGCCTGATAAATGGACGGTTGGGAGTGACTTAACCCACGCCAACGATGTGAATCAGGGGCCTTTTATCCAATACCAACGTCGAGAGACAGAGGAAGACAATGAAAAGACTATCGCTTGAGGAGTGTCAACGAGATTTAGCAGCCCTCGATGCGGCTGATAAGCTGACAGCCAGCCTAAAAGTGGAAATTGACCGTTTTAAAGAAATGGACACCGGCGCACTCATGAAAAAAGCCATGGGAATGTTGATGAGTGGCAACCTTTCACTGGAGGCGTTAGGCCTTCCCGTTAACTTGTTTGAGCAGCTTGAACACCTCGAAAAGCTCAATGGGGTGGCTCGCCTGAAATACCGCTCAGTCGTAGAGGTTCAAAAGCAGCAGCTTGATGAGATTGAAAGTGCAGAGGTAGATCATGGCTGAACATAAAAACCCAACCCGTGGGTATATATCTTGTCCAGTTTGTCAGTCGGTCGCCAGCGCCCATCAAGTGGGTGAAGGGAAACTGATTGCTACAGGGGAGCCGCCTAAAAACAGCCGCAACATCGGGTTGATGTATTACCGTTGCCCAAAGTGCGGTAACAGCTCACATAGCCATGAAGTGACCAAGTTCATTAAAGCGAATCTTGTCGCTGACTCAACCGAACTTCAACCGACGGTCACCGAAAAACTGTCGGTGGTTGATCCGGTTTTGATAACCGAACCTAACCGAACAGAGGTAACCGAACTAACCGAGGGGTTAACCGAACAGGAAGAAACACAGGAAACCAGTAAAGACGCGGTTTCCAACCGAGAGGTAACCGAAACCGCCGACGATGAAGAAGCTGAAAACACCCAAAGCACGTTTTCCTTTAAACGAGTCATAACAGCGTTGGTATCAGTTATCTTCCTCATCTGGGCATTTTCTCAACTGCTACCCAAACCGAAAGCCACAACCGAACCAGCGCAAGGAGGGGAGCATGGAGCAAACGAATGAGGTCTTGTTGGATGAGCCTGCGGCGGTGGATGATTGGGGGGATTTTGGGGCGGTCATTGATCAGCTTGAACAACAAGAACAAGGCGAGACCGATTCGGTTAACCTAACCGATTCAACCGAAACCGTCACTGAAGATAAAACCGAAGCCATGGCGGGGTTACTGGATATTGTGTTCGCCTTGACCGAACAAGCCACGTCCATTATTTCAGGGGTTGAGTTTGAATTTGACGGTAAAGGTAAACAAGCCGTCATTGATGCCGCGCAACCGGTCTTTGCAAAGCATGGTTCAACCTTGATGGGAGTGTTTGGGGACTATATTGAAGAGGCCACGCTACTGCTTGCTGTTTTGGGCTTGATCTACTCGTCTAAACAACAAATGACCGTATTGATGCAGGCCAAGGAGGTCGAGAGTGAACAAACCAACCCCCCTAGCCCTACCGAATCCCATTAACGCTAACCCATCCTTTGATGCTGAACACACCCTCTATGTAGCGGGAACGGGAGGAGGAAAAACCTCAGCCGTTAAGTATTTAGGGTTAATCCCTAAAACCGCACAAGCGGTCTTTTTTGACCCCTACACCAACTACGCGGGGAGTAAATTTCAAGGGCAAATGTGCCATGGCACGAAGTCACGTCTAGCGTTTGTGAAATCGCTGGTGATAGCGCGTCGTCGTGGCGGCTCGTTTAAGTTGGCGTACGTTCCAGCCAATGGGGCAACCTATGAAGAGTTAGAATTTTTCGCGTCAGTGGTGTGGTCGGTCGGTAACGGCCGAGCAAGCCGGCTCTATACGGTGATTGAAGAGTTAGCCTCCTGCGTAGAAACCTCTGGCAAACTTCGAGGTCGTGCGGGTGAGCTGTTTCGTGGCGGGCGTCAGTATGGCCTTGTGGTGCACTCCATATTTCAACGAGGTCAAGAGGTACCGAAAACCGTGACCGAGCAATCCAGCATTTGGTGGGTGGGCGCGGTGAATTCTATGAGTGATGCTCAATGGATCGCGGATAAACGCGGGTTGGATGTGAATACCATTGCGACGTTGAAATCCGCTAAGGTCAACAAGCAACGTATTGGAAAACCAATCGCGGAATACCTCTTGATCCGTGATGGTATCGGTAATATTGAGCATAAGGCGCTGAACTGTCAGTCAGGCTCAAGACTCAATTTGAACTACCGATAACCGACCTTTTTAACCTATAGGTTACCCGTCCAACCTATAGGTTAACTCCCCTTTCTTTTTAAACGTAACTCCACTTCTATAAAGACTCAATGTATCTGTTCGAAATCCAACGTCGAGAGACAGGGGAGTGTATGAAAGCTCAGCATAAAAACATCTTGATTGCTGTTGTACTGACCTTACTGATGATTGCCATCATTAATAACGTCTCAACGTTAGAAGCAGTCAAACAACTCATCAACGGCAAACGTGGCTGGTTTTAAGGGGAGACAAACATGTCAGTAAAACCAATCAAACTGAATTCCATGGTCGGGGCCGCTTGGGGACAAAAAGGCACGCTGCCTATTCCTGTTGGGCCGACTTACCATGAGTTAGTGCTAGAGACGAATGCCGAGGCCGCCGAGATTGAACGCTTGTCGATTACGCTGAATGCAGAGGAAATCTATGTCTTAACGGGCAGTGAAATCCTGATGTTAGAGCGCTACAAGCAACGTGCTCATACGAATGGCCATTACGTGATCCCATTCAGTGACATTACCGCTCGCACTAAAAATGGGGTTCGCTACACAGGACTCGTGACGGAGGCGGGCGATAACATTCATTTGGATATTCAGTTCAAAGCGAAAGCCAGCGGTGAGCCATTGTCTATCCAGGTTCATGCTTGGGTCACCAATGCGCAACCTGCCCGTATCTTGGTTCCAATGATAAAGCGTGAAACCATGCCAGCGAACGCCGCAGGGGTAAACGAGTTTACGAGCTTAGTATCAAGTCCGTTAATCAGTTTGCGCCGTGCACACTTTATGCACGCGGGGATCACCAAGCTCGAAATTGAACGTGACTTTGTGAAAGAGTACGAAGCCAACAAGTTCATCAATAATGCGAACGCCAAACGGAACGAACGTACGCCACAAGCGGGCTATTTTCATTTTGATCCGATTGTGCGTGGCTTTTCTATTGATGAGCTCTTCCCAACACAGCACAGCTCTAATCTGAAGTTTTCAGTGACCACGAGTGACGTCGCCGGCTCAATTCCTATTTTGGTTGAATCGGTCAAAGTGGTTCGCCCTGAAATGCTCGCAGGTAAATACTAAGGAGCACGCATGAGCTTTTTTGATGACCTGTTGGAGTTTGGTGAAGGGGCACTCGATAGCGTGGGAGAAAATGCCGATTGGTTATTTGGTCACAACGCAAATTCGTCTAATCCCAACACCACGCAGCAGCCAAACACCCCAGTGGTCGACAATAACGGCAATGCCGTGACGAGCCCACAAGGTAGCTCTGCCGTAGTGAAAGATAACACCTTGCTTTATATCGGTGGCGGGATAGCGGCGCTCTTGGTGGTGGTTCTTCTCATTGTTCTATTCAAGGATTAGCGCATGCCATTACTTTTTATCGGTTTAGGCGGTCTTGGGCTTGGAACAGCACTCGGATTTGGTGTGAGCCAGGGGCTCAACAAAACCCTAACCGCGACTGCGGTGATGGCTTTGCTCTACCTTGCCTATAAATTGGGAGTATTTCGCTAATGCTAGGTTCATTGACTTCTTTAACGGGTGGCGGTGGTTTGACGGGCGGGTCTTCGGGACCCGCAACGTCTGGGAACACCTCCAACACCACCAATAACAGCGGCTTTACGGCCGGCGCAATGAACTTTGGCAGTCATAACGGCATACCGTGGTGGGGAATAGCGCTCGTAGCGCTTCTTGCGCTGTATGTTTTCACTCGAAAGTAACTTAATTCCTGAAACGTGGGGAAACGCCAAGCCGAAGTTAAGTAAAGCGCTTGGTGACTACCTCAAGCAAGCTGAAATTGAAGTGAAAGCGGGGCGAGAGTCCCTCTATCGAGTCGAAGACACGTTCATGTTGTTACGCGGCGAGCAATCCCCCTCTGGCGCTAAGGAGTTGGTTGTGGTGGCTTTAGCGGGTGACATGGCCATCGGGACGCTCAGTGCTCTCAATCACGGAGTGGCGAATGGGTTTGATTCTATTCGCGCTCACTTTAATCAGCGCGGCGCTTATCGCTATATTCAGCGTAAATTGCAATTGCCCGTGCGAGAGATTGAGACCCACAAGAATGAGCACGTATTACAAATAAGGTTTGATGACATGGGTGGACGGAGTAAATCAAAGAGCAATGCGAAAACCATCACCACGACCACCAACAAGAACAACAGTCTGGGTATTGGTGGTGATAACAACGGCTTTGCTCTGTCAGGGATAGAAAACTCTGACATTAATTTAAGCATGACTGACCACGGTGCCATGGCAGTGGCGGGTAAGACCGCAGAAGAGGCGTTTAACTTTGGTCATAACGCCTTAGATTTGGCGTCAGATAGCGTGGATGCGTCGCTAAATTTTGGTGAAAGCGCACTGGATGGCGCGTTTAGTTTTGGTGAGAGTGCATTAGGGGCCAACGCTGATCTGAGTGAATACGCGATAGGGGCAAACACGAACCTGAGTGAGCACGCGATAGATTCGATTAAATCCATGGCAGGTCAACAAACGGAAACCACCAAAGCCGCCATTGCCATGGCGAATGCATCCAAAGCAAGAGAGCAGACGGGTGAGAACGAAAGCAATAATGAGCTGTTGAAAAACGTGTCTCTTATGGTGGGTATTCTCGGTACGTTAATGACCATGGCCTATTTAGTATCGGGGCGTAAGAAATGAAACAACTCCATACCTTAAGCGCTGGCGAAAGCATTCAGTTTAACGCGGGTCAGGCAGGTAAATACCTCATCCTTCGTGAAGCCAGTCATTCCCTGATGCTTCGCGGAGACGCGTTACGTCCTACAGAAATCGGGCGGGGCGATACGGTGGATATCACTCGTTTTGATGAGCTTGAACTTTTTAACCATCAGGCGGAATCCGTCACAGTTGAATATCAAGTGGCAGACATTCCCATCATCACCAAATCTCAAAAAATCGACATTAATAATTCCGTCGCGATTAGCGAAATCTTAACTCCCATCACTGTCAGTGCCGTTCAAGCAGAAGTGAAGACGCGCATTCAAAATGACACGCTAACCGTGGAGAAGCTCGCTGACCTTTACACCTTGCAAAAGGTCGATACGGGTCATCTGGATTTGACGGGAGACGAGCAAAGCATTGCGGGAAATGAAGAGCGAAAAGGACTCTTTATTCAAGCCTCTCAAGATAATGATCGCTCTGTTTTGGTTCAAGGGTTTATTGAGGTTGTCGCCGGCGGTCATGTGCTGATTAAAAGTAACAAGGCCGTGATGCTAGAAGGTCTGGCAGGTGACAAGGTTCGCCTAGGTGAGTTCGTATGATTAGCGTTTATAACCCAACTTATAACCCATCGCTCGGCGGCAAAGGTCTATCTGTTGATGTAGATGGCACTCTTTCAGTGGCATACACAGACAGTGCTTTGCAAATCCATAGTGTGGAGTTTCCTTTGCAACCCTGTGAGCTTTCATTAGTCACTCTAAACGTTGAAACTTCAAGACGATCTACGATTGAGACGTTTAGAACCTATCTAAGGTATAACATTGAGGCTCTCAATGATGAGAATGACATTCTAATGAATCAGCAATGCACTTATCAGTTAGGTGAATCAACCACTAGAGACGCCATAACCTCCCCAATACACACGATTGTTGTCCCCAAAGGAGCAACAAAAATAAAAGTTCGAATGGGCTCAGGCGTCGATTTAAGGGTAATGAAAGAGAGTGAGGCTTCATTCAATGAAAGTACAAGTTAATCGCATGGGACTCATTGTCTCCGTTAATGCACCGCAACCTAGAGAGGATTGTGAGACGCTTGATATTGAGTTAACCGACAACGTATTAAGCAATTTGGATGACTACCTTGTTCAAGACGGAGAGGTGGTGCTTAACGAGGCTCTTGTATGGGAAAACATGAGCTACGCTCGCCAACAGCTCGCAAAGCACTATCTTGAAGCCACCGATTTTTATTTAGTACGCCAAGTAGAAACCGGTGCTGACGTGCCTCAAGAGGTTCTCTCCAAGCGAGCAACAGCCAGAGCGCTACTGGTGACCCAGTTACCGGACTTCGAATAATGGCCATTAAAAAGTTGAGTGCGCTCGCTGTGCTCTTCACTTTACTAGGAGTGTATTTCATGAACAAAAAAACCGTGGATAAGGCACTTAGTCAGTTTGCGTTATCAGCAAGAAGTGAGTCACGCATGATTGGGGTTCATGGCGATCTCAAGCGCGTGGTTCGCAGGGCGATAGAGTTAACCCCTTTTGATTTTGGGATTACCTCGGGAAAGCGAACGGCCGAAGAGCAAAACGCCCTCTTCAAAAAAGGCGCCAGCCAATTAGACGGCTACAGCAAAAAAAGCCGGCACCAAACGGGGCATGCCATCGATTTTGTCGTGTATGACGAAAACAACAAAGTCACATGGGGCTTTAGTTATTACGAGCAAGTCAGTTGGGCGTTTAAACAAGCGGCGCAAGAGCTGAATGTCCCTATTGTCTGGGGTGGGGATTGGGTCAGCTTTAAAGACGGGCCTCATGTGGAACTCGATAAACGGGTTTACGCATGATAGGCGCCATCGCAAACCTCATTACCGGCGGTATTGATGCCTATAAGCAGCATGGCCTCAATAAAGCGAACGCTCTCAAGCGACAAGATGAGCTCGAACAAGAGCGTCACCAAGCTCAAGTGAAGCGTTTACAGTCTGGTGATGAAAAGGCCGCCGATTTAGATAGGGTGAGCCTCAAAGATCGCGGCCTTAAAGATGAGTTCATTCTCTTAGTGGTGTTTGTTCCTCTCATCTTGTCGTTTATTCCAGACTATGCCGAGCATGTGCAAGAAGGCTTCAAAGCGTTGGAATTTGTGCCCGAATACTATTGGTACATAGTGGGCGCAGTGGTCATCGACACGTTTGGTTTTCGCTCTATGGTGCGTTACTTACTGGAGTTCTTTTCATTTAAATTCAGGGGTAAGTAATGGAGCTACTCGTCTCACTGAACAGCATGGGCTTATCGCCGACCTGGATAGCGTTACTCGTTGTGTTATGGAAGCAAGATAAACGCTTGACCATCATTGAAACAATTTTAGAGGGTAAAAAGAATGGCTAAAACAGGGGTCAAAAGAAACGGCACGTTAAAAAAGGGGTACCGCTTCGCCAAAGGTGGGCGTGTTGTGAAAGCAAAAAGCATCACCAAGAAGCGAAAAAAACGTCGATAAAATAAATTGCAGATAGCAAAAAGGCCACTCAATGAGTGGCCTTTTTTTCATGCATAAAAATGCACTTTGAAGATGGCAGGGGTGGAGAGATTCGAACTCCCAACACGCGGATTTGGAATCCGCTGCTCTGCCAATTGGAGCTACACCCCTAAAATTTTTACTACTTCAGATTCGAAAAAACCTCGCACTAGGCGAGGTTATCGAATAAGTGGCGGAGTGGACGGGACTCGAACCCGCGACCCCCGGCGTGACAGGCCGGTATTCTAACCAACTGAACTACCACTCCGCAGTGGTCAACTCACTAAGTGAGCGTCCATATCTCCAGGTCGGTCAACCTAAAGATTTAATTTAAAGCCTGGCGATGTCCTACTCTCACATGGGGAAGCCCCACACTACCATCGGCGCTATTGTGTTTCACTTCTGAGTTCGGCATGGAATCAGGTGGGTCCACAATGCTATGGTCGCCAAGCAAATTTTAAAATTCGGAAAACTGATTTAAAAGTATCTCTTCAAACTCATTCAAGCGTTTGGTATTTCTTTGAGTCCACAAAACCCCTTGGGTGTTGTATGGTTAAGCCTCACGGGCAATTAGTACAGGTTAGCTCAATGCCTCGCAGCACTTACACACCCTGCCTATCAACGTCGTAGTCTACGACAACCCTTTAGGACGCTTATAGCGCCAGGGAAAACTCATCTCAAGGCTCGCTTCCCGCTTAGATGCTTTCAGCGGTTATCGATTCCGAACTTAGCTACCGGGCAATGCCATTGGCATGACAACCCGAACACCAGAGGTTCGTCCACTCCGGTCCTCTCGTACTAGGAGCAGCCCCTTTCAATTTTCCAACGCCCACGGCAGATAGGGACCGAACTGTCTCACGACGTTCTAAACCCAGCTCGCGTACCACTTTAAATGGCGAACAGCCATACCCTTGGGACCGACTTCAGCCCCAGGATGTGATGAGCCGACATCGAGGTGCCAAACACCGCCGTCGATATGAACTCTTGGGCGGTATCAGCCTGTTATCCCCGGAGTACCTTTTATCCGTTGAGCGATGGCCCTTCCATTCAGAACCACCGGATCACTATGACCTGCTTTCGCACCTGCTCGAATTGTCATTCTCGCAGTCAAGCGGGCTTATGCCATTGCACTAACCACACGATGTCCAACCGTGTTTAGCCCACCTTCGTGCTCCTCCGTTACTCTTTGGGAGGAGACCGCCCCAGTCAAACTACCCACCAGGCACTGTCCGTAATCCCGATTCAGGGACCAACGTTAGAACATCAAAACTACAAGGGTGGTATTTCAAGGACGACTCCACCACATCTAGCGACGCGGTTTCATAGTCTCCCACCTATCCTACACATGTAGGTTCAATGTTCAGTGCCAAGCTGTAGTAAAGGTTCACGGGGTCTTTCCGTCTAGCCGCGGGTACACTGCATCTTCACAGCGATTTCAATTTCACTGAGTCTCGGGTGGAGACAGCGTGGCCATCATTACGCCATTCGTGCAGGTCGGAACTTACCCGACAAGGAATTTCGCTACCTTAGGACCGTTATAGTTACGGCCGCCGTTTACCGGGGCTTCGATCAAGAGCTTCGACCGAAGTCTAACCCCATCAATTAACCTTCCGGCACCGGGCAGGCGTCACACCGTATACGTCATCTTACGATTTTGCACAGTGCTGTGTTTTTAATAAACAGTTGCAGCCACCTGGTATCTGCGACTCTCGTCTGCTCCATCCGCAAGGGACTTCACTGATAAGAGCGTACCTTCTCCCGAAGTTACGGTACCATTTTGCCTAGTTCCTTCACCCGAGTTCTCTCAAGCGCCTTGGTATTCTCTACCCGACCACCTGTGTCGGTTTGGGGTACGATTCCTTACAATCTGAAGCTTAGAGGCTTTTCCTGGAAGCATGGCATCAATGACTTCACTACCGTAGTAGCTCGACATCGTATCTCAGCGTTAAGAAAGTCCGGATTTACCTAAACTTTCCGCCTACATACTTGAACCTGGACAACCGTCGCCAGGCCCACCTAGCCTTCTCCGTCCCCCCATCGCAATTGTAAGAAGTACGGGAATATTAACCCGTTTCCCATCGACTACGCCTTTCGGCCTCGCCTTAGGAGTCGACTTACCCTGCCCCGATTAACGTTGGACAGGAACCCTTGGTCTTCCGGCGAGGGAGTTTTTCACTCCCTTTATCGTTACTCATGTCAGCATTCGCACTTCTGATACCTCCAGCAGCCCTTACAGACCACCTTCAACGGCTTACAGAACGCTCCCCTACCCCACATACCCTAAGGTACGTAGCCGCAGCTTCGGTGTATAGCTTAGCCCCGTTACATCTTCCGCGCAGGCCGACTCGACCAGTGAGCTATTACGCTTTCTTTAAATGATGGCTGCTTCTAAGCCAACATCCTGGCTGTCTGAGCCTTCCCACATCGTTTCCCACTTAGCTATACTTTGGGACCTTAGCTGGCGGTCTGGGTTGTTTCCCTCTCCACGACGGACGTTAGCACCCGCCGTGTGTCTCCCGGATAGTACTTACTGGTATTCGGAGTTTGCAAAGGGTTGGTAAGTCGGGATGACCCCCTAGCCTTAACAGTGCTCTACCCCCAGTAGTATTCGTCCGAGGCGCTACCTAAATAGCTTTCGGGGAGAACCAGCTATCTCCAGGTTTGATTGGCCTTTCACCCCTAGCCACAAGTCATCCGCTAATTTTTCAACATTAGTCGGTTCGGTCCTCCAGTTGATGTTACTCAACCTTCAACCTGCCCATGGCTAGATCACCTGGTTTCGGGTCTAATCCTAGCAACTGTACGCCCAGTTAAGACTCGGTTTCCCTACGGCTCCCCTAAACGGTTAACCTTGCTACTAAAATTAAGTCGCTGACCCATTATACAAAAGGTACGCAGTCACACCACGAAGGTGCTCCTACTGCTTGTACGTACACGGTTTCAGGTTCTATTTCACTCCCCTCACAGGGGTTCTTTTCGCCTTTCCCTCACGGTACTGGTTCACTATCGGTCAGTCAGTAGTATTTAGCCTTGGAGGATGGTCCCCCCATATTCAGACAGGATATCACGTGTCCCGCCCTACTCGATTTCACTGATTATGATGTGTCGGTTACGGGGCTATCACCCTTTATTGCGAGACTTTCCAGACTCTTCACCTGCATCATTAAAAGCTTAAGGGCTAATCCAATTTCGCTCGCCGCTACTTTCGGAATCTCGGTTGATTTCTCTTCCTCGGGGTACTTAGATGTTTCAGTTCCCCCGGTTTGCCTCCTGTTGCTATGTATTCACAACAGGATACGTGCTTATGCACGTGGGTTTCCCCATTCAGAAATCCCAGACTCAAAAGGTTATTACTACCTAATCTGGGCTTATCGCAAGTTATTACGTCTTTCATCGCCTCTGACTGCCAAGGCATCCACCGTGTACGCTTAGTCACTTAACCATACAACCCGAAAGGGTCTTAGTGTATGGCAACTAACCAAGGTTTTTGGTTGTCATCAAGAAGGGTTAATTCCTGATGACTGTTTGCCGGACTCAATTGTGAATCAATGTAAACATTGATTCGAATACAAGACACTTGAATGTGTTTGTTGTGTTTATCAATAAAGATAAACATTGAGAACTTTTAAATTTGATTTGAATTACTCGTAAGTAATCAAATCAGTCAGCTTTCCAAATTGTTAAAGAGCTTGATTCAAACTAATGAACCATTTTTAAATACTCTGATAGAAGAGAATACTTAAAGATGGTATCCCGTAGGGGAGTCGAACCCCTGTTACCGCCGTGAAAGGGCGGTGTCCTAGGCCTCTAGACGAACGGGACACTAGTATCTCTTAACTTTTCTAAACCATCAATCTGTGTGGACACTCATCGTGACTATCTTCGTATAAGGAGGTGATCCAGCCCCAGGTTCCCCTAGGGCTACCTTGTTACGACTTCACCCCAGTCATGAACCACAAAGTGGTGAGCGTCCTCCCCGAAAGGTTAAACTACCCACTTCTTTTGCAGCCCACTCCCATGGTGTGACGGGCGGTGTGTACAAGGCCCGGGAACGTATTCACCGTGACATTCTGATTCACGATTACTAGCGATTCCGACTTCATGGAGTCGAGTTGCAGACTCCAATCCGGACTACGACGCACTTTTTGGGATTCGCTCACTATCGCTAGCTTGCTGCCCTCTGTATGCGCCATTGTAGCACGTGTGTAGCCCTACTCGTAAGGGCCATGATGACTTGACGTCGTCCCCACCTTCCTCCGGTTTATCACCGGCAGTCTCCCTGGAGTTCCCGACATTACTCGCTGGCAAACAAGGATAAGGGTTGCGCTCGTTGCGGGACTTAACCCAACATTTCACAACACGAGCTGACGACAGCCATGCAGCACCTGTCTCAGAGCTCCCGAAGGCACACCTGCGTCTCCGCTGGCTTCTCTGGATGTCAAGAGTAGGTAAGGTTCTTCGCGTTGCATCGAATTAAACCACATGCTCCACCGCTTGTGCGGGCCCCCGTCAATTCATTTGAGTTTTAATCTTGCGACCGTACTCCCCAGGCGGTCTACTTAACGCGTTAGCTCCGAAAGCCACGGCTCAAGGCCACAACCTCCAAGTAGACATCGTTTACGGCGTGGACTACCAGGGTATCTAATCCTGTTTGCTCCCCACGCTTTCGCATCTGAGTGTCAGTGTCTGTCCAGGGGGCCGCCTTCGCCACTGGTATTCCTTCAGATCTCTACGCATTTCACCGCTACACCTGAAATTCTACCCCCCTCTACAGCACTCTAGTTCACCAGTTTCAAATGCAGTTCCGAGGTTGAGCCCCGGGCTTTCACATCTGACTTAATGAACCACCTGCATGCGCTTTACGCCCAGTAATTCCGATTAACGCTCGCACCCTCCGTATTACCGCGGCTGCTGGCACGGAGTTAGCCGGTGCTTCTTCTGTTGCTAACGTCAAGATATGCAGCTATTAACTACACACCCTTCCTCACAACTGAAAGTACTTTACAACCCGAAGGCCTTCTTCATACACGCGGCATGGCTGCATCAGGCTTTCGCCCATTGTGCAATATTCCCCACTGCTGCCTCCCGTAGGAGTCTGGACCGTGTCTCAGTTCCAGTGTGGCTGATCATCCTCTCAGACCAGCTAGGGATCGTCGCCTTGGTGAGCCATTACCTCACCAACTAGCTAATCCCACCTAGGCATATCTTGACGCGAGAGGTCCGAAGATCCCCCTCTTTGGCCCGTAGGCATTATGCGGTATTAGCCATCGTTTCCAATGGTTATCCCCCACATCAAGGCAATTTCCTAGGCATTACTCACCCGTCCGCCGCTCGACGCCCATTAAATCCTCCGAAGAATCAATAATGTCGTTTCCGCTCGACTTGCATGTGTTAGGCCTGCCGCCAGCGTTCAATCTGAGCCATGATCAAACTCTTCAATTTAAGATTTTGTGACTCAACGAATACTGACTTCAAAACTAATATTTACCGAAGTAAACATGTAATTCTAAAGCTATTACCATTCCAACAGAATGGTAATGAATTGACTGTGCCGAATAACTACAAGTAGTTAAACGTATTGGTCACTCAGTTCATTGAAATCATTGTGTTACCGAAGTAACTGCTATTACCTAAGTAATAACGTTTTGATATTCATCAACGAGTGCCCACACAGATTGATAGGTTTAAATTGTTAAAGAGCTTTGCTTTCAGTGCCTTAGCACGTAAGCAGGACGCGTATAATACGCTTTCCACTTTGAAAGTCAACATAAAACTCTAAGAAAACTTAGAACTCTATGGTGACTTGTCTATTAAATAGACAAAGTCGAAATTAAAGCCTGGCGATGTCCTACTCTCACATGGGGAAGCCCCACACTACCATCGGCGCTATTGTGTTTCACTTCTGAGTTCGGCATGGAATCAGGTGGGTCCACAATGCTATGGTCGCCAAGCAAATTTTAAAATTCGGAAAACTGATTTAAAAGTATCTCTTCAAACTCATTCAAGCGTTTGGTATTTCTTTGAGTCCACAAAACCCCTTGGGTGTTGTATGGTTAAGCCTCACGGGCAATTAGTACAGGTTAGCTCAATGCCTCGCAGCACTTACACACCCTGCCTATCAACGTCGTAGTCTACGACAACCCTTTAGGACGCTTATAGCGCCAGGGAAAACTCATCTCAAGGCTCGCTTCCCGCTTAGATGCTTTCAGCGGTTATCGATTCCGAACTTAGCTACCGGGCAATGCCATTGGCATGACAACCCGAACACCAGAGGTTCGTCCACTCCGGTCCTCTCGTACTAGGAGCAGCCCCTTTCAATTTTCCAACGCCCACGGCAGATAGGGACCGAACTGTCTCACGACGTTCTAAACCCAGCTCGCGTACCACTTTAAATGGCGAACAGCCATACCCTTGGGACCGACTTCAGCCCCAGGATGTGATGAGCCGACATCGAGGTGCCAAACACCGCCGTCGATATGAACTCTTGGGCGGTATCAGCCTGTTATCCCCGGAGTACCTTTTATCCGTTGAGCGATGGCCCTTCCATTCAGAACCACCGGATCACTATGACCTGCTTTCGCACCTGCTCGAATTGTCATTCTCGCAGTCAAGCGGGCTTATGCCATTGCACTAACCACACGATGTCCAACCGTGTTTAGCCCACCTTCGTGCTCCTCCGTTACTCTTTGGGAGGAGACCGCCCCAGTCAAACTACCCACCAGGCACTGTCCGTAATCCCGATTCAGGGACCAACGTTAGAACATCAAAACTACAAGGGTGGTATTTCAAGGACGACTCCACCACATCTAGCGACGCGGTTTCATAGTCTCCCACCTATCCTACACATGTAGGTTCAATGTTCAGTGCCAAGCTGTAGTAAAGGTTCACGGGGTCTTTCCGTCTAGCCGCGGGTACACTGCATCTTCACAGCGATTTCAATTTCACTGAGTCTCGGGTGGAGACAGCGTGGCCATCATTACGCCATTCGTGCAGGTCGGAACTTACCCGACAAGGAATTTCGCTACCTTAGGACCGTTATAGTTACGGCCGCCGTTTACCGGGGCTTCGATCAAGAGCTTCGACCGAAGTCTAACCCCATCAATTAACCTTCCGGCACCGGGCAGGCGTCACACCGTATACGTCATCTTACGATTTTGCACAGTGCTGTGTTTTTAATAAACAGTTGCAGCCACCTGGTATCTGCGACTCTCGTCTGCTCCATCCGCAAGGGACTTCACTGATAAGAGCGTACCTTCTCCCGAAGTTACGGTACCATTTTGCCTAGTTCCTTCACCCGAGTTCTCTCAAGCGCCTTGGTATTCTCTACCCGACCACCTGTGTCGGTTTGGGGTACGATTCCTTACAATCTGAAGCTTAGAGGCTTTTCCTGGAAGCATGGCATCAATGACTTCACTACCGTAGTAGCTCGACATCGTATCTCAGCGTTAAGAAAGTCCGGATTTACCTAAACTTTCCGCCTACATACTTGAACCTGGACAACCGTCGCCAGGCCCACCTAGCCTTCTCCGTCCCCCCATCGCAATTGTAAGAAGTACGGGAATATTAACCCGTTTCCCATCGACTACGCCTTTCGGCCTCGCCTTAGGAGTCGACTTACCCTGCCCCGATTAACGTTGGACAGGAACCCTTGGTCTTCCGGCGAGGGAGTTTTTCACTCCCTTTATCGTTACTCATGTCAGCATTCGCACTTCTGATACCTCCAGCAGCCCTTACAGACCACCTTCAACGGCTTACAGAACGCTCCCCTACCCCACATACCCTAAGGTACGTAGCCGCAGCTTCGGTGTATAGCTTAGCCCCGTTACATCTTCCGCGCAGGCCGACTCGACCAGTGAGCTATTACGCTTTCTTTAAATGATGGCTGCTTCTAAGCCAACATCCTGGCTGTCTGAGCCTTCCCACATCGTTTCCCACTTAGCTATACTTTGGGACCTTAGCTGGCGGTCTGGGTTGTTTCCCTCTCCACGACGGACGTTAGCACCCGCCGTGTGTCTCCCGGATAGTACTTACTGGTATTCGGAGTTTGCAAAGGGTTGGTAAGTCGGGATGACCCCCTAGCCTTAACAGTGCTCTACCCCCAGTAGTATTCGTCCGAGGCGCTACCTAAATAGCTTTCGGGGAGAACCAGCTATCTCCAGGTTTGATTGGCCTTTCACCCCTAGCCACAAGTCATCCGCTAATTTTTCAACATTAGTCGGTTCGGTCCTCCAGTTGATGTTACTCAACCTTCAACCTGCCCATGGCTAGATCACCTGGTTTCGGGTCTAATCCTAGCAACTGTACGCCCAGTTAAGACTCGGTTTCCCTACGGCTCCCCTAAACGGTTAACCTTGCTACTAAAATTAAGTCGCTGACCCATTATACAAAAGGTACGCAGTCACACCACGAAGGTGCTCCTACTGCTTGTACGTACACGGTTTCAGGTTCTATTTCACTCCCCTCACAGGGGTTCTTTTCGCCTTTCCCTCACGGTACTGGTTCACTATCGGTCAGTCAGTAGTATTTAGCCTTGGAGGATGGTCCCCCCATATTCAGACAGGATATCACGTGTCCCGCCCTACTCGATTTCACTGATTATGATGTGTCGGTTACGGGGCTATCACCCTTTATTGCGAGACTTTCCAGACTCTTCACCTGCATCATTAAAAGCTTAAGGGCTAATCCAATTTCGCTCGCCGCTACTTTCGGAATCTCGGTTGATTTCTCTTCCTCGGGGTACTTAGATGTTTCAGTTCCCCCGGTTTGCCTCCTGTTGCTATGTATTCACAACAGGATACGTGCTTATGCACGTGGGTTTCCCCATTCAGAAATCCCAGACTCAAAAGGTTATTACTACCTAATCTGGGCTTATCGCAAGTTATTACGTCTTTCATCGCCTCTGACTGCCAAGGCATCCACCGTGTACGCTTAGTCACTTAACCATACAACCCGAAAGGGTCTTAGTGTATGGCAACTAACCAAGGTTTTTGGTTGTCATCAAGAAGGGTTAATTCTTGATAACTGTTTGCCGGACTCAATTGTGAATCAAACTAACGTTTGATTCGAATACAAGACACTTGAATGTGTTTGTTGTGTTTATCAATAAAGATAAACATTGAGAACTTTTAAATTTGATTGAATTACTCGTAAGTAAATCAATCAGTCAGCTTTCCAAATTGTTAAAGAGCATAAAGCAAAAAGCTTTAATCAATAACTTACGTTATTAATTAAAGCTCTGGCTTTAACTAAATCTAAACCATCAATCTGTGTGGACACTCATCGTGACTATCTTCGTATAAGGAGGTGATCCAGCCCCAGGTTCCCCTAGGGCTACCTTGTTACGACTTCACCCCAGTCATGAACCACAAAGTGGTGAGCGTCCTCCCCGAAAGGTTAAACTACCCACTTCTTTTGCAGCCCACTCCCATGGTGTGACGGGCGGTGTGTACAAGGCCCGGGAACGTATTCACCGTGACATTCTGATTCACGATTACTAGCGATTCCGACTTCATGGAGTCGAGTTGCAGACTCCAATCCGGACTACGACGCACTTTTTGGGATTCGCTCACTATCGCTAGCTTGCTGCCCTCTGTATGCGCCATTGTAGCACGTGTGTAGCCCTACTCGTAAGGGCCATGATGACTTGACGTCGTCCCCACCTTCCTCCGGTTTATCACCGGCAGTCTCCCTGGAGTTCCCGACATTACTCGCTGGCAAACAAGGATAAGGGTTGCGCTCGTTGCGGGACTTAACCCAACATTTCACAACACGAGCTGACGACAGCCATGCAGCACCTGTCTCAGAGCTCCCGAAGGCACACCTGCGTCTCCGCTGGCTTCTCTGGATGTCAAGAGTAGGTAAGGTTCTTCGCGTTGCATCGAATTAAACCACATGCTCCACCGCTTGTGCGGGCCCCCGTCAATTCATTTGAGTTTTAATCTTGCGACCGTACTCCCCAGGCGGTCTACTTAACGCGTTAGCTCCGAAAGCCACGGCTCAAGGCCACAACCTCCAAGTAGACATCGTTTACGGCGTGGACTACCAGGGTATCTAATCCTGTTTGCTCCCCACGCTTTCGCATCTGAGTGTCAGTGTCTGTCCAGGGGGCCGCCTTCGCCACTGGTATTCCTTCAGATCTCTACGCATTTCACCGCTACACCTGAAATTCTACCCCCCTCTACAGCACTCTAGTTCACCAGTTTCAAATGCAGTTCCGAGGTTGAGCCCCGGGCTTTCACATCTGACTTAATGAACCACCTGCATGCGCTTTACGCCCAGTAATTCCGATTAACGCTCGCACCCTCCGTATTACCGCGGCTGCTGGCACGGAGTTAGCCGGTGCTTCTTCTGTTGCTAACGTCAAGATGCGCAGCTATTAACTACACACCCTTCCTCACAACTGAAAGTACTTTACAACCCGAAGGCCTTCTTCATACACGCGGCATGGCTGCATCAGGCTTTCGCCCATTGTGCAATATTCCCCACTGCTGCCTCCCGTAGGAGTCTGGACCGTGTCTCAGTTCCAGTGTGGCTGATCATCCTCTCAGACCAGCTAGGGATCGTCGCCTTGGTGAGCCATTACCTCACCAACTAGCTAATCCCACCTAGGCATATCTTGACGCGAGAGGCCCGAAGGTCCCCCTCTTTGGCCCGTAGGCATTATGCGGTATTAGCCATCGTTTCCAATGGTTATCCCCCACATCAAGGCAATTTCCTAGGCATTACTCACCCGTCCGCCGCTCGACGCCCAACAAATCCTCCGAAGATTCAATGTTGTCGTTTCCGCTCGACTTGCATGTGTTAGGCCTGCCGCCAGCGTTCAATCTGAGCCATGATCAAACTCTTCAATTTAAGATTTTGTGACTCAACGAATACTGACTTCAAAACTAATATTCATTCGAAAATGAACATGTAATTCTAAAGCTATTACCATTCCAACAGAATGGTAATGAATTGACTGTGCCGAATAACTACAAGTAGTTAAACGTATTGGTCACTCAGTTCATTGAAATCAAGTTTGTTACCGAAGTAACTGTTATTACGCTCTTTCGAAAAAGAACCAATAACGTTTTGATATTCATCAACGAGTGCCCACACAGATTGATAGGTTTAAATTGTTAAAGAGCTTCTCTTCGTTGTGACTTACATCACTTCGGAACAGGCGGCTATTCTAGCGTTTTAATTCTCAGTGTCAAACACTTTTGAAAATTAATTTCTACTTTCTAAAAGTAGAAGCGAATTATCGCTTAAAGCTAGTTGCCTTACTAACATTCTTCGCTGAAGCCTTGTGGCATCTACCGTGTCAGTGAGGCGGCATTATAGAGATGTTCCTCACATTGGCAAGTGTTTATTAGCAAAAGTTGCAAAAATAACAATTAGGTGATGAATAAACACCCAAAGCCTTATTTATGCAAGTTTAACTACAAAGTACCTACAAAATAACCACAGACTTATCCACAATTACTTTAATTTCATCCCCTAGAAACTAAAAAAGCTGCCTTATGGCAGCTTTTTAAATGGCAATGAGTCTAAATCCCAGAGCCATATTGCTCTCCATCGTCTTCATGGAGACCACATTCTCGTTTTAGACCATTGAAACGGGTTTCTTCTTCGGTCATACCCGGTTCCCATTTCTTAGTCGTATGAGTATCTCCAACAGAAAGGTACCCCTGCTCGCGAAGTGGGTGGTAACTGAGACCATGCTCTTCTAAGTAATAATGAACGTCTTTATTTGTCCAATCAATTACTGGCAAGAACTTAAACACACCATTTTGGATAGATAAGATCGGTAAGTTTGCACGCGATTGAGATTGCTCTCTTCTCAACCCAGAAAACCAAGTGCCAGCCTCGAGCTCATCCAGCGCTCTTCTCATCGGTTCAACTTTATTAAGCTTGTTGTACTTCTCTATCCCTTCTATACCTTGATCCCAAAGTTTGCCATATTGCGCTTCTTGCCAATTAGGGCTCTGCTGAGAACGAAAGACTTGAAGGTTTAGAGTCAACTTCTGACTCAACTCATCGATAAATCGATACGTTTCCGGGAATAGATACCCAGTGTCCGTAAGAATAACTGGAATATCGGGTTTTGCTTGAGTCACTAAGTGCAGCATCAACGCCGCTTGGATTCCGAAACTAGAAGACACCACATGTGTTCCTTCTAAGTTTTCTAGAGCCCACTTCACTCTTTCTAATGCAGTTAGCTGTTCTAACTCAGCATTAATTTGTCCAAGACGAAGTATCTGCTCCGTCTTAGTCAATGCGAGTAGTTCTGCTAACTTCAATTTTGAAGCGACAGAATTATGCATGCAGATCCCTCTTTGAAATGATCACCTCTTCGATGATGCCAGCTCGGATAGTAAAATCACCAAACCCTTCATTGTCGTTACGTTCCGTAGCCCAACGTCCCACCAGCGAATCAATCTCTTCTAAAATCTGAGCTGACGTGATGTTCTCTTTATACATCTTCGGGATACGAGTTCCGGCTTTGTTGCCACCTAAGTGCATGTTGTAACGCCCCGGTGCCTTGCCGACTAAACCCAGTTCAGCCAACATTGCACGACCACAACCGTTTGGACAACCCGTGATACGAAGGATGATGTTGTCTTCTTCTGGTAATCCATGTTTCTTCAGAATGTCTTCAACATCCGTTACAAACTCGGGAAGAAAACGCTCAGCTTCTGCCATTGCTAAAGGACATGTTGGGAATGCCACACAGGCCATTGAGTTCTTGCGCTGCTCGGAAACGGCATCATCCATCAGCCCGTATTGACGTGCCAGCTTTTCAATTTTTGCCTTTTGGCTCTTAGGTACACCTGCAACAATTAGGTTTTGGTTCGCTGTCATGCGGAAGTCACCTTTGTGGATCTTCGCTATTTCAGCAACACCTGTTTTCAGGGCTTTATCCGGGAAATCAAGTAAACGACCATTCTCGATGAATAACGCTAAGTGGTGCTTACCATCAATGCCTTCCGCCCAACCGATACGGTCGCCACGGCCAGTAAACTCATAAGGACGACTTTCAGAAAACTCAACGCCTGCACGTTTTTCTACTTCTGCTTTGAATACATCAATACCAACACGATCGAGTGTGTATTTGGTTTTGGCGTTCTTACGGTTCGAACGGTTACCCCAATCACGCTGAGTCGTTACCACCGCTGCGGCGACATCTAACGTTTTTTCCAATGGAACAAAACCAAAGTCGTCAGCTTTACGTGCATAAGTAGAAGTATCGCCGTGCGTCATTGCAAGACCACCGCCAACTAATACGTTAAAGCCCACCAGCTTTCCGTCTTTAGCAATCGCGATAAAGTTAAGATCGTTAGCATGAACATCTACGTCATTTTGCGGAGGAATGACAACCGTAGTCTTGAACTTACGCGGTAGGTAGTTGCTACCTAAGATAGGTTCTTCATCCGTTGTTGCTAGCTTTTCACCATCTAACCAGATCTCAGCATAAGCACGTGTCTTAGGTAATAGATGCTCACTGATCTTTTTCGCCCACTCGTAAGCTTCTTGGTGAAGCTCAGACTCAACTGGGTTTGTCGTACATAGAACATTTCGGTTTACGTCACCCGCAGTCGCGATTGAATCAATACCAATACTGTTTAGTGTTTGGTGCATTAACTTAATGTTCGGCTTCAACACACCGTGAAACTGGAAAGTTTGACGAGTTGTGAGACGGATAGAACCATAAGAGGTGCTTTCATCTGCGAATTTATCAATCGCTAACCATTGCTTCGGAGTGATGATGCCGCCTGGCATACGAGCACGCAGCATTACATTATGTAAAGGTTCTAACTTTTGCTTGGTACGTTCGTTACGAATATCACGGTCATCTTGCTGGTACATACCGTGGAAACGGATCAGTTGAAAGTTATCTGCGGTAAAACCACCAGTGATACGGTCTTGAAGATCTTGTTCAATTGTACCGCGAAGATTTTTACTTTCACGCTTCAGACGTTCATTGTCAGCCAAAGGTCCCAGTACTTGACCTAGCACTTCTTGCTCTATTACTTGCTTGCTCATTAGTACACATCCCTTTGGTAACGTTTCGCTTTACGTAAATCATTAATATATTGTTCAGCTTGTTCGCGGCTCTGATTGCCATGTTTTTCCGCTATCGTAACTAACGCTTCATGAACATCTTTTGCCATTCGAGTTGCATCGCCACATACATAGAGGTACGCGCCCTCTTGCAGCCATTGCCAAACCTGCTCTGCTTGTTCGATTAAGCGATCTTGAACATAAACCTTTTCTTTTTGGTCACGACTAAAGGCAACATCAAGCTTGGTTAGCGCACCAGATTTAAGGTACTTCTGCCATTCAACTTGATATAAGAAATCTTGCGTAAAGGTTCGGTCACCAAAGAACAGCCAGCTCTTACCTTGAGCGTCATTGTTTTCACGCTCTTGAACAAAACTGCGGAATGGTGCGATACCGGTACCCGGGCCGACCATGATGATTGGCGTATTATCGTCTTGTGGTAGTTTGAAGTTATTGTTGTTCTCAACGAACACCTTCACTTCACCACCTTCTTCAAGTCGTTGAGCTAAGAAGCTAGAAGCTCCGCCTAAACGAGATTCATCGCCCTTTTGGTATTCAACCAGACCAACCGTTAAGTGAACTTCTTCATCCACTTCTGCTTGGCTTGATGCAATAGAGTAAAGGCGCGGAGTCAGCTTACGTAGTAGACCAATCAATTCATCAGCCGATAGCTTAGTTTTCTTCTCAGCTAAAACATCGACAACTTGAGTATTACCCGCGTATTCACGAAGCTTGTCTTTATCTTCCACTAGCTTGATTAACTTCTTGCTGCCCGATAGCTCAGCAAACTTAGTCACAAGTTGAGGGTTTGAAGATGTAATCTCGAATTTACTGACGAGTGCACTGTGGACAGATAAGTTGTCACCATCGACATCGACACTTTCGATACCAGACAACCCAACCTTAGAAAGAATCTGATTTGCGAGTTCTGAACTGTTTTCAAACCATACGCCTAGCGCATCACCTGGTTGGTAAGTAATACCCGACTCATCAAGATCAATCTCGATATGACGAACATCTTTACCCGAATCACGACCGGTGATCTTTTGGCTCGTCAATAATGTCGCGGTGTATGGGTTTTGTTTGGTGTATTGCGAATGACCGGCAGCCGCTTGACCTACTGGTAATTGAACCACATCGGCTTCAGTACCTGTCGATAGCGTCTCTTTTACTTGCTCTAATGCTTTAGCGCGCCATTCCGTTGCTGACTCTTCGTAATCAACATCACAATCAAGACGGTCGACAAACGATTTAGCACCAAGCTTAGCGAGGAAGTTATCGAAGTCTTTAGCCGTTTGGCAGAAGAACTCATAGCTTGAGTCACCTAAACCGATCACACCGTATTGTAGGTTTGATAATTTTGGCGCTTTCTTCGATTGAAGGAATTCATGCAACTCAATAGCGTTATCAGGGGCTTCGCCCTCACCATTGGTTGAAGCCACAAAAATGACGTGTGTCTCTTTGGCTAGGTTCTTACCTTTATAATCACTTGCATCGAAAAGCTCGACAGCAATCCCTAAGGCTTTCGCTTCTGCCTCAAGCGATTCAGCGACACCTTTCGCATTACCGGTTTGGGATGCGAAGATAATGCTGAGCTTACCCGCAGGTTTTGCGGCTACTGCAGCGGCTGCTTGAGCGATTGGCGCGGCGGCACCCACAGGCTGAGTTTGGCTCACACCCCAAAGGTAACCACTGACCCATGCCAGTTGTTGAGAAGATAATTCAGAAACAGTTTGCTGAAGATGACCCAATTGTTGGTCATTAAGTGGTGCTGCTAGCCCAGGTAACTCATTAGCCCCAGACTGTGCATTATTATTTTGTGAAGACTCTTTCTTATTTAAAGACATGGTCACGACATCCCTAATCATTGCGTGACGATAGATTAACCACTCCTTTTAATAACAAGAAAGAATAGAAAAGTATGTTTTATAACTTTTTGGAAGTAAAAACCGATTGAAACGTCAATTGAGTTACTGGTTTTCAATACGAACTTGTTGAAAGCCAACCGCCATTGCCGACTTAGATGCTAGGTCTAAATCCGCGTAATGACACTCTTCACCATGAACATCAGTAAGCAAAACAAAGCCGCCTCCCATATGGCGAAACTCCACAACCCAAGACCCCTCTTGAATTGAGGGCTCTATGATCGCTTCAACCAACAGATTTTCTCGATATAAATTTCGTAATTCATTGAGTGTCATATTCCATCCCTTGCTTTGACCTCACAACATAGCCCTTTTAAGAATAGACGCTAATTAGCTCTCTGTATTAAGGATGGTCGAAAGTGATGAATGTGCTAACTAATTCCAGAAAGATATAATCAATAGATATAAAAAACGCCACTTAATAAAGTGGCGTTCTTAAAATTTGTTCTAAATGAACTTGAATAGCCTAGAAGCGCACTTCAGCGCCAGCAAACCAACCATCTACCATGACAAAGCTCTTGCCTAGATCAGAGCTAAAGAACTCATCCGAATCTAGATCGATAACACGGTAACCACCACGCAGGGCAATTTCAGATTCTGATACTGGAATTCGGTACTGAACACCCGCCATCAAGTCAGTGCTCTTAATACCACTGCTATCACCAAACTCCATCGTACCAATGATATCGAAGTTGGTGTCAGGAACGTTGATCTCTGCGTTACCGTAGAAGCTCCAAGTAAATTCATCAAAGCTTGTTTGAGCGCCACCTGTTTTCGGTTCGATGTAATTCGAGTTTGAATACTGAGTAAACGTCACACCTGCATCAAAGTTCATCAGCTTGTGATCTAACAATGTGTAATAGAAGGTGTAGTCGTACTTATCGAAGGCCAATGAATCCGCATCGACAGAAGTATAGCGAAAACTAGCGTTTGGTAGCATCGGGGCATTATGCTCAAATGCGAAATACAACGAAGGAGAGTTAGAATCATCATCTTGTCTAACTTCGTTTAGCTTTGTACTTCCCCACCACATATCGGCACCGACTTTAGCCGTGTAAGAAAACTCTTCTTCAGCAGATACTGCCGAGCTTAAAGATAGCATTCCCACTAAAGCAATTAATGGCATTTTATTCATTTGAGATAGCTCCAATTCCATATCGTTGTGCTAATTGTATGCACATTCATAGATTATTGGGGAAAATTCTATCACACATCTTAAATTCTCAAACGATAAACCGCTGACGTTCAAAGATTTGACGACACCATGACCTTAGTAACGTCTTTGGTTAGAACTGTGTACAAAGTTTTTGAAAAACCAGATACCCAATGCAATTACGATTAACCAAGGCAGCAACTTAAACACGACGCCCATCATACCTAAAACCAACATGACTGCTAACGCGACTCCGGTTGCAGCCAATACCGTCATAAACGTGATACCAGTGACAAGTAGAGTTGCGACGAAAATAAGAACAAAGATTAATTCAAACATAATGGTCTCCCTAATGAGTTAATGACCTATCTTTCCTACTTTCTAACATTGCAGCTTCCATACCAAGTTAGTAAAAACAATAAAACCCTTATTTATCAGGTAAATAAAAAGCCACACATCTTAATGCGTGGCTTTTAAAGAAACCATCAATGGTAAATTTAGCCTCTAATGGCGAATTTAACCTTAGATTTAAATCTTGGGCTTTTAAGCTCGAACTTTTAACCTAGAGGGAGGTTATACGTTTAGCTCTTTAGGGATCTTAGCCAATGCTGTCTGCACCACCTCAATGCCCGCGCCTTTCTTATGCGCATTCTCACTGATGTAACGACGCCATTGTCTTGCGCCCGGCATGCTTTGGAATAAACCAAGCATATGACGAGAGATGTGCCCTAGGCTTGCACCGTTTGAAAGTTCACGTTCGATGTACGGATACATCTCTTCAACTACTTGTGAGCGCTTCTTAATTGGCGTATCCAAACCAAAAATCTGTTGATCAACTTCAGCCAAGATAAACGGGCTATGATAAGCCTCACGACCGATCATCACACCATCAAGGTGTTGCAAGTGCTCTTTAGTTTGCTCAAGAGTAGTAATGCCACCATTCACAGCAATCACCAGATCAGAGAAGTCTTTCTTGATTTGGTATGCACGATCGTAATCTAGCGGTGGGATCTCGCGGTTCTCTTTCGGGCTAAGGCCACTCAACCATGCTTTACGAGCATGAATAGTAAATTGCTCACAGCCACCTTTTTCAGAAACCGTCGAAACAAACTTAGTCAGAAACTCATAAGAGTCTTGGTCATCGATACCAATTCGCGTTTTCACAGTAATTGGAATATCAGTCACTTCTTTCATCGCCGATACGCAATCTGCCACCAGCTCAGGTTCAGCCATCAAGCATGCACCAAAACGACCATTCTGAACTCGGTCTGAAGGACAACCTACATTTAGGTTTACTTCATCATAGCCACGCTCACCAGCAAGCTTGGCACAAGCTGCTAAATCAACAGGGTTTGAGCCGCCAAGTTGAAGAGCAAGAGGATGTTCTTGCTCGTTATATTCTAGAAAGTCACCCTTACCATGTAAGATCGCACCTGTGGTTACCATTTCCGTGTACAGAAGAGTCTGCTGAGAAAGCAAACGGTGAAAGTAACGACAGTGGCGGTCAGTCCAATCGAGCATGGGTGCAACGGATAAGCGGTTAGCCGCGTATTTACTAGTATTGTCAGGTTTCATAAGGTGTTACTCGAAATCTATATACTGTATATATATACAGCAGTTTGCTAGAGTTGCCCCAAACTCACCCTTTCAGTACGCATATAGTACGTATCGATGGAGTAGGACGAATGGCATCATTTAGCATTAAAAAAAGAACACTAAAAAGCGGTGAATCACGCTTCACAGTGGACATTGTAGTCAAAAAGAATTCGGCGATTATACACAGGGAATCGAAAACATTCAGGAAAAAAGAACTCGCTAGAACCTATGCAAACAAGCGGGTTCTTGAGCTAGAAAACCCTGACGAATCCGGACAGAAATCCGTACCGTTGTACGTACTTCTGGACAAGTTTATGGAAGAGCCTGATTTATGGGATAAAACAGGACGAACGAAGCAATACGTAATTAAGCTTCTTCGTGACTGTGACATATCCAAGATTGAAAGCGACAAGCTAAGAACTAGCGACTTAATCCAACACTGTAAAAATAGAAAAGGTGGAGGAGCTGGCGGTGCAACGGTCTATCACGATGTTGCTTATCTCCGTTCTGTGATGAAAAAAGCAAAGCCTGTGTTCAATATCGCGGCCAACTTTCAGATATTTGATGAAGCAATTCCGGTTCTCATTGATATGGCACTAATAGGTAAAAGCCAGAAACGAACACGCCGCCCAACTTCCGAAGAACTAAAACGCTTAAAGCTTGGATTAGAACAACGTGAGTCTTTCCGGCCAAACGGCAAAACTCGAATCCCGTTCACCGACATTCTTGAGTTTAGCATTCTCACTTGCATGCGAATTGGCGAAGTCTGCAAGCTTCGTTGGGAAGACCTCAACCAAGAACATAAAACAATTCTTGTCAGAGACAGAAAAGACCCAAGGAAAAAAGAAGGTAACCACATGATTGTTCCACTACTTGGTGAGTCATTTGAGATCGCACTGAAACAACCGAACAAAGGCGAACTCATTTTCCCATACAACTCACGAAGTGTTAGCGCAGGGTTTCAAAGAGTGAGAAACGAATTAGGTATTGAGGATTTAAGGTATCACGACTTACGAAGAGAGGGAGCCAGTCGGTTATTTGAAAAAGGATATTCGATTGAAGAGGTGGCTCAAGTTACCGGTCATAGGAACTTGAATATCTTATGGCAGGTTTATACTCAGCTATTTCCACACAAACTACACACCAAAAAAACTTAACGTCACAATAATCAATCACAAGCAATTCACAGACATTCATATGCGATGTAATATAAGCCAAACAAGCAATATTTGCTTCAGCTCTTTAGTAGGTTATTAATGGCAACTAAAAATTTCTTTTTGATTTCTATGCATGTGAAACTCAGTCCTCACAAGCAAATGCTCTACCTCTAGACACAACCAGTGTATTCAGAGGTCTCTTTGAGCAGTATCAAGCTGGACGACAAAATACAGTGAGAACTGTTGGGAAACACCTTATGGAACTGCGAGATATTAGGGAAACAGCCTACGGTTTCCGCGGTGTTATAGGTAGACACAGGAAAAATAACCTACCGCACGCAGCAATTGCGGGAGGCGAAGAAAGAGAACTGCCTTTAGAAGAAAACGAAAACCTATTAGAAAAAACGCACTTCGTTTACTATAGCGACTACTCTCTTCTAATACTTCAAAGAAATAGATTGTGTGTAAACTGGCAAAATTTAGGGGGTTACTTATCACCAACAAACTACGTAACCGCACTTAATCCTATAATTGAACCCGCTAATCTAGAGTGGCTTGCCAATGGCCACGTACAAGTAAGGTCAGCGAAGATCACTATTGCAAGACCACTTAACCCTGAGCTACTTAGGAATGTTAATCACGACTTTAACAATTCAATAATTGCAGCTCTCAACGGAACAAGATCAGCAAGTATGAATCTTGTTTTTCGAGGTGATGCTCGCTCAGATGATCCCCAAGAAAGATACTTAGACAATAGCTTAAAGAGAGCATTCAGAGAGTTACAAGAAACTTTAGAGGTTAAAAAGTTAGACTTATTAACAGAGCATGACCAAACCGGCATCGAACACCCTATTGATATGGTTACTGATCGAGTAACGCACTACGACAGTGTAGATATGAATGGAAGATATCCGAACGGGTTCGATATGTGGACTAAACTAGAAGATGCTAGAGAAGCTAAAAATGCAGAGCTTTTAAGCTTTTTTGGTGAACCCAACAATAGATTAGCGTAGAGATGATAGATAAAAAAGCAACAACAAGAGGGGTAAACATTAAACACTTAATCAATTTAAGTGCGTACCCTCTTACGCTTTTTATTATGTATCTAACTTGGCCCGTGATCAGTCAGTTAAAAATGGCTCACTTACAGCCAATAGCATCGACTGTTTCGACATTCGCTGGCATTTTATTCGGCTTTGCTATGGGCTCTATTACTTTACTTACATCGTCGTCCCACACTTTGATTGAAAACACAAAGAGAACTGGATACCTAAAAGTACTCACATCCAACCTTCATAGCACCATGGGGTGGTTATTGGGTGTTTGTGTGATATTCCTTATAACGATGTTTATCCCCGACAGCTTAACTTTCAGTTATGGCGAAGAGAGCGATAAAAAAGAGTATTTATATGCCTGTATCATTGCTCAGGTTGGAGTCGGCGTCCTAATTATTGCCTTCAAAGAGTTTTTTATGACTTGGAGAGATTTCAAAAAATTCTCTAACAGCCTGTAGGCACTTGCCTACAGGTGTAATTTGGTCGATATACTTTCCAACTTAATAATTCTTTGTGAGTGTTCCCTCTGCTTTTCTTTAATCCAAGTAATATCTACTTTGATTGCAGCTACTGTTGCGACACTTGATATACCACCAGTCACAGCAGCAATAATTAGAGCTTGATATACTTCCATCATTTAAACTCATTGCGTAGGGTTTCCCATAGGCCAAATACTATTGGAGCACTTGCCCCAATAATGCCACCGAATTGAACACCGTCTGCCGATACGCTAGCGGTGATAAGTTCAGGGTGACCGGATACCAAAGCAGCTCCCGCGCCAAGTAGCGCTAAACCCTTTTTAGTCGATGGTTGGTCAAGGTCGATACCGATTTTTTCTAGTAAGCTTTTCATAGTAATTTGCTCTGTCGTAAATACTTAATGGTGTAGGCGGCGAGTACGCCACCTACTACGGTAATAGCTATTTTTTTGTAGTCTTCTTTGGTCATGCCATGGCAACTCCTTCACGCGCCATGCTTAAACCGTAATAACTCCCGACTTCTTTACGACTCATTGCATGTAATAGCTTTGCTAGTTGTTCGTTGTTGTTCACATCGACAACCTGATTACGACCGATGCCCGTCCACTCGCTAACGTGTTTAATGTATAGCTCGGTGTCGTTCTCCACTGACGGAGCGAAGCGGTTTATCATTTCGCTTAAGGTTTGAAAGCCTTGTCGTGAGTAGCTACGAAGAACACGCGCCCCTGCTCGAAAGCCATAAACCGGATGCTTGAACTCTTCGAAGCTTTTATCGAGGTCGAGTAGATGCTCACCATCCCACTGAGTGCGATCACCTTTGGACTCACGAATATTTAGCGGGTTGTTGTTACGCACACCACGCGGCAGAGTTTTTCTATATGTCATGTAAGCTAGCCCCCCAATTATGCAGACGCTTGCGGCAATGATGGTTTTTGAGGCCATACCACATCCTTAAGCGTCTTGTAGGTTTGAGTAATATCGCGAAGTTGTTGGCGATACTGGCGAAATGGTGTGATCTCGACTTCACTATCCAATGCAAGGTTGACTAAGTGATCGGCTTCAACCAATAGCGGGGCACGATGCTCTCGAATAGCAACTAACTCCTGAGCACTTTCATGCTCTGCTAATACGCTGTCGGCTTCCAACTCTGATAAGCCAAGCTCAATAAGGATCGCTTTATCAGCAGGAACGTTAATAAGGGTTTCGGAGTTAACAATTAACTGTTTAATCATGCGCTAACCTCTGGTTTGTCGTAGCCTATATAAGTTGTTGAGTGTTTGTTTGATCGATCACCAGTCTCTGCAGAGGCTAGTGGTAATGTTTTTGCTACCCACTTAACATTGGTATTTGATGCTGCGCTGCTCGCTATAACATCCCCGTCACTCAACAAAGAAAATTGGATTGGTTTGTTTGAAATAATTTGATATTTCAGCTTACCGCCACGCAACATAAAACCAGAATCAATCTTAGCCACATATCCCAAACCCGCTTTGTTATAGGCAGTGTCAGGCCCTAAAGGATCTAACTTTTCAGCTTGGCAATAAGCTTGAAAGCCGACCGCTGCAACGCATTGACGATAACGTTGATAGTTAACAACAGTTCGAAGGTAGTTTGCGTTCCCATCCCATGCATAAGTTTGACCACGTAAAGAAACTAAAACACCAGCTACATGGCTCGTATTAAAGTCACTTTCATCTGATGAACCTTTGCGGTTCCAAGCGTAATTACGATAAATCTGGATCTCAGTTTCACCGTTTTTGTCCATTCGAAAACTAACAGGGTAGAAAGTATCCTTATCGCCATTCACTGTAATTTCAGTGACGTAACGTCCTTGGCCTCCTAGCGTTTGAATATCAACACCTTGTTTAACTCGGGCGAGCTCAGAATCAAGCTGTTGCAACTTACTGCGCCCAAGTGAATCAACATCAGAAACAACCTTTGCACCATCAGTCGTAATCACTTGCTTCAACGCATCAAACTGCGTTTGCATGGTTCGGATAGCACCACCCTTGATGCTATCTAGTAGGTTTCGGGCTTCGGTCACCAATTGCCCGATTGCCGTAAAATCACTCATTGAGTTCTTTCTCCATTTCTTCCGCTACGTCCTGTAGTCGTGGCAACGTATTAGCTGCGACACTGTCGGCCAGTTCGTGAACGTCATTATCTGAATTGAAAGCGTGGCGTTGTAATGAAACTACCGCCGAGCTTAGTGATACCTGATTGCTGTATACGCCGCGCATCATTTCCAACGCGTCTACCTGTTCAGGTTGTAGGTTCTTTAAGTGTTCGGTGAGCGGGTCGTATTTCACGACCGCTCGGCGTGGCATGAAGTGGCTCATCGGTGAACCTCCATCAGTGCCAGTTTTAATGGTGTATTGCTGTTGTTATACGCCCACAGTTCGCCGCCTCCCGTCAGTGTGATTCCTGCGGGTGCTGTGCGGTCACCCAAAACGGGTAAACCCACTACAGCAGAAACATGCGAGTCACCGAGCATCGCCTCGGCTTCTGCATCACTAATGTTCTGAATAATCGCTTCTAGTCGTGTAACCGAAGCATTAACTAAACGAACTTTGTTGTTTGGCTGAATCAGAATGTGGTCGCGACTAATAAAGCGCTGTGCAATCTCTTGTCGGGTCGTGACAACCGAGCGCACTTCACTGATAGCCATAGACTCAGCAAATTTCACGTTAGCAGGCGGCGTTGTTTTCAGGTTCTGCTTAGTAAGCTGATACACAACACGAATAGATGCGGCATGTGGGTTAGATATCTCTAGCTCTTTAAAGCTTGAAACGTCTAACGTATCGCCTGCATCTACACGGATTTTTTCGCCGTTATCGCTTCGGACATACAAATATTCCTGAGCTTCACGGACGATCAGTAAACGAGCCGAACCGACACCAAAGCGCTTTACTGCACTAGGTTCTAAAGTTATCGCTTTCATCTAGTCCCCCTTGAACGCAAGAGCAACGCCTGCGATAGCAAAAGAAATGGCAACAGCAATTGCCACCTTACTGATATCACCAGAGCTACCCGTTTGACTGCGTGATGCGGTGTTTTCTGCCATGGCCAAAGCAGCTCGGGCGTTTTCTCCCGATTGTGCTGCCATAGACTTAATAGCTGACGTTGTATCCGCGCTGTTCGAGCGCATATTGTCTAACGCCTTTTCACTAGTTCGGCGGCTGTTTTCTAACGCTTTCTCACCAAATACGAATGCCTTAGATATTGATTCCTGACCGTTATCTAGTGCCGCTCTTAATGAGTCTTTATTTGCCTTAATCGAATCAGAAGCAATTTGGCCGTTTAGTTTAAGAGCCTCTTTGCTGACGTTCTCGTTTGACTTGATCGCATCACGACCAAAATCAAACGACTCATCTACCGCATGTTCATTGGCGCGGAGTGCATCCGAACCTAAACGCGCTGCTTTATCCATTGCGGCACTATTGCTATCCATCGCCCGTTTCGCTATTTCTGACGCGGCTTTTACTGAGCCGTGATCAGTCATAGAGATATTGCCAACGTTGCCATTTATGCCAGAGAGAACGACACCAAGGTTATCCCCACTAATGGCACTGGTGCCGCTCGTGTTCGTGGTGTTGGTTACGTTCTTACTTGAACTGCTACCACCTCCGCCCATTAGTCATTCTCCAAAACAAGGGATAAAACAGACTCGCGGCCTGATTTACCCGAAACCGAAAAACCGAAACGCTCAAGTATTCGCACCATGCCACGGCGAACCGTGTGATATTTGATTGAGCGATACCCTTGGGATTTCACAGCTTCAATGATGCAAGGCGCTGCTTTCACAAGCCCCTTACCTGTCATTGCTAGAATCAAATAATCATTGTCACTGGTGACAAAGCCCACAAAGCGAACCGAAACGCCTCCCCCTTTCAAGTGATAAAAACTGGCTCGTTTGGTTTTCACCGCATCACAGCAAAAATCAAATTCAGCCTTAGCTTGTGACACTCCATTGAATGCGGATTTAATTAGCGAAAATTGAGCGGCAATATCTGCGCGAGTGGGTCTAATCAACATAAAATTCATTTCTTAAATGCCACCCACGCAATTCCAACAGCTAACAACACAAACGGTATGTTTTGCGCGAGCTTTTGCCCCGCACTACCACCAAAGTTGATCGCTCCATTTCGAATACCGCCAATTGAATTGGTGCCCGTTGCTTCACTTGGTCCTGCTGCGCCGCCTCCGGCACTGATTGGCATAGAACCGCCTGCACTCAAGCCACCACCGATACCTGGTATCATTTGTTCCCCTTAATGACTCGATAAGTCACATAGCAACCGCCACCAACGGCACCGATTTTTAATAGCTTGGTTGCGCTACTTCCAGACCAGAAACCCGCACCAAAACCAAGACCACCCGCTAATAGAGGAAGAACCACGATTAATGGCATAACTCTTCCCCCTGTTAGTTTTTCAAAACAACGATAAGACCAAGTAAAAGCACCGCAGCACCAATACCACCTCCCACATACAAAAGGGTTTTGTCGTTACTCTGTAAAGAGGAACCCGTAACCGCGTTGCCGTGGTTATCTTTCACTGTTTGTTGTGGCTGTTGCGTTGTGGCTGCATTTTTCGATGAGTCGTCTTTGGTCGCGACATCAATCAAGTTGCCCATCCCCTCGCCAACGTCATCAAGCAGACCAGAACCGAAGTCCGTTAAGTCATCCCAAAAAGCCAATAGTCACCCCCTACACTAAGTCAGGGCGAACAACGAGCACCGACTCAACAATGATTGGAATTGAGCCAACAGGCTTATGAGTTTTCACGGTGAATTTCAGCTCTGAACCGTGCGCCGTAGGAAACAGCTCATCGATATAAAAGCCGCGCATGATTGGGTCAAAGTGGTAACAACCCGACTGCCAAAAACGGCGGTTTCGTTTGGCGCGCATATCTTCAAGCGCACGGCTTGAATCATGCACTTTCACGAAATCACGATAGATTTGTAGAGAGTGGATTTGATCACTCATGAAGTGCATGCGGCGCACTAAATGAAGAGGGCCAGAAACGAGATCAAGAAACTCATTTTCTGTTGAGCTTGCTTGCATCGTCTGCTTTTTGATTTGTGGGATAACAACACGAGCAGGCTGACGCGCTGACACTGTTGCCCACGCTTGAAGCTTGATAGCAGGCGCGTTGTCTTGAGCAGAATCTGCAATCTCAACTTCCAGAGTGATATTGTCACCTGCTTCAGTCACAAGACCCGTGTAACGAACCCCGTTCTTAGTTTTTGCAGAAATATCAGCTAATGGAATAGTGAAAAAACCATCCGTTTGAGCAAGACCTTTGTACGCTTCAATCTTTTTAATCAGCTCACCATCAAGAACGATAATTTCATCCGCATTCAAGCTGATGGTTACGCGTCGAAGTTGAGCCGCACTTAGATTGGTTTCGAGAAAAATCTCATCGTACGTAGGACCAATCGGAATGGTTAACGTAGCTTTCTCACCGTAGCCCGTACCCGTAAAAGAGTTCAGTTTGGTTGGAGTAGACATAATAACTAACTCCCTTAACCGATTTGGTCTTCAACAGCATCAACGTTGTTTGAAGCCCAAACAACACCCGCTGCCACAATGCCTGCTAGCACAGCAATGACTGCTAATTTTTTTGGTGTAAAACCTGCCATTTGTTTTCCTATAAAAAAGACCGCCCAACATTGGACGGCCTTTACTTAAACAAATGATTTGGTTTGGATTCCTAATACTTATTTGGTTTAGGTTTGGTTTAAATGAGACTTGAATCACAAACTACCACCGGATAACGCCCTTTTTGAATGCTTTCCCGTCTTGAAGTAGATACTCAAGCGGGTCGAGTTGCTCGATCGCATCAGCAGAGATTCCGGTCATTTTTTCCAAATAGGTCGCACTGGCTTTGGTCTTTTGCATCATCACACAAGCATGCTGACAGTTATCAATAATGGTCTTCGATACTTCCTGACCACGTTGAAACAGGTTGATAGTGTGTAGGTTAAATTTCCTGCCTAAGCGCAATATTTTCCCATGGTAGCCAACCGCTTTACCCGCATTTTCACTGTGCTCGGCTACCTCTTCACAAATAATTTTTAATGGTTTGGTATGCTTTCCGTTCCCCATAGCCCAAACGACCTGACAAAACCTATCGAAGTCCTTTGATGTGGTTTCATGAGTCGGTTGATACGCAATCTTAAAGCCCTGCTTTGTTTTACGCCCTGCAATCAGTGCGGCGGCAAACTCCTTAATACTGGAGTAACCGCGCACCACTCGCCCTGCTAGTTTTCCGCTGTAGTCGCCCATTGGATCAAACATGGCTACTTGGTCGGTAGATTTGATAAACAGCTTTTTAGCGGCAGAGGTTTTACCGCTGCCGCTCATACCAACCGCAAACACGTGACCATTCTTAAGGGCATTATTTGGGTTAATTGGTTGCATTTATTGCACTTCCTCTTTTCCCTCTGATTCCGTCTCTTGAGGGTTTACCTCTTTCGCTTCATCAATCGCTTTAAGGGTTCGGATTTGGTTAAACGAAGTAAAACCGAGTGCACCAGCTGCGATCACAAATGACAGTTCTTCTTTGTAATGAGCCAACCACGGTGGAAGTTCACCACCATATTTAACGAACAACGGCGCGGCTGCACTTGCAACGCTTTGAGCTTGTTCAGCATCAAAAGCAAATTCTTGGTGACCGAATTGTTTTAGCATTTGCTCTGTCACGCCAAGAACCGCACTCGCTGTTGCTTCACCTGCCAACAGTGCTGCTTGTTTAGCATCGTTTTTTTGTTCGGATTGGGAAGGGTCGAAATCTTCTTCGCCAAGTTCGGCCAACAAAGCAAGCTCTTCACTTTCGTCATGCTGCTCTAGTTCTTCAATTTCGATTTGGTCTAGTTGTTCTGTTTGTTCCATTTACGCCACCACTTTGATTGTTTTGATTACACCACCGAAGAACAAGCCAAGCACTGCACCAATACCAACGCATTTAACGGTTGTGATTGGCTTTGGCTCACTCTCATTTTTTGGTTTAGATTCCTTTTCTTTTTCCGGTTCAATTGCCATTGGTTGTGCTTCCACAACTGGGTTATTGATTGTTTCGATATCTGCTTGAACCTCTTCCAAGGATTTAAACGCTTTCATTTCGGCTTGAGCCGCTTTACCTGTTCGCGTATCAGGCCCACATTCACAACGGCCATGAACAAACGCAGCTCGTTTTCCTTTGCCTTGCTTAATCGCTTTTGGTTGTGAGCAAGTTCGGCATTGCACATAACCTAATATTTGGGTTTCATTTTCCATTAGCCGTTTTCCTTTTCTAATGCGTCTAGACGTTGATTAAAGGCTTTAAAAAGCCAGATAGTTTTCACTAACCAAGGTTTGATAAAACCAAATCCCATTGGGGGCTTATATGCTTGCGATTCCGAATCCATTTCATTAAGCAAACGGGTTGTTTCGCTTTGCAGTGTTTTTTCCGTCATTGGATTACCTGTTGTTGATAATATTGCTCTACTTCGTTCATGGCCTGACCGAGTAGCTCTTGTTGAATTTCGTAAGGTGGTATTGGTGGCAAATCCTGATTAAGCAGACTTAACCAATTGGCCTGATTGACTTGCCAACGTTGAAAGGCTTGGCGGTAGCGGTCTTTTGCTTCAAGGCGTATATCATCTAAATACGCATCCTCGGTCGTCATACTCCAACCGCGAGCCCCTGCCGCCCACTCTAAAAATTGATTGGCCTTTTGCTCACAAGTCTCCCCCTCAAAACTGATAGAAAATTGATTATCCGAACTGGCAAATACGCCGCGACTGCTCAAGCGCTCTTTCTCTTGTCTAACTTCGCTACCGAGTTTTTTCATTAACCGATTGAGCTTGCCAACGGCATCAAACTTGCGTTGTTTTTTATTTATATCTGCGGCCTTTTTAGCCTCATTTAATTTGAGTTGCTTTCGAGCAATATCCCGCTTAATCGGTGCTTTCCATTGCTCTAATCGATACCCGCACTCTTTGATAATTCCCGTCATGTTAGAAACATCGAAACTCGCTAGAGCCTCCCACTCAGGGGCGCGACTACAACGGGCGATGTTATAGCGATTACCTTTAATTAAACCTTGGTCAGCGTTGCTACCTTTCGCGGCATAACCGATCGCCTTGATCAGGTAACCCGCCGCCGCGTCTTTATGCTGAATGCGTTGAAGATTTGCCATGCCATGACCCCAAAGCCGTTCAACACGTTTTGCCCACCCTTGAAAATGTTCTTTTGGTACGTGGTAATTCAATAAAATATGAACGTGTGGATTCGGCTCACCGTTTTCATTCGCGGGGCATTCAGCAACCCAAACATAATGAAAGTCGAAAGGCTTTTTAGTTGCTCCGTGTAGCTCTTGGGTATGCGTTCGAATCTGCTTGTTTTCGTCTTTCGTTCTCCAGATAGCTTTCAATGGTCGCCCTTGATTACCCTGCACAACCACTTTGTCAGTAAGTGAAAGCTCACCCACCTCTGATGGTTGATATTCAAAACCTCGCTGATACATTTTTTTAAGGCCATCTAGAAAACGAGATACTTCTTTGCCTATGGTGGTTTGAATGGGGCAATACGCTAAACCCTCATCGGTCAGCGCTTCACCGCCGAACAAATGCTTTCGCTGTTCTTCGGTAAAAGTTAAGGTCAGAAACGTAGTAAAACCGCCATGGCAAGTAGCGACATACGCACCCGCCTCAAAGATTTTCTTAACTGCGTTTGAACTCAACTTTTCAGTGAAACGCTCACCAGTTGGTGATTGCGGCGCATCGCTTGGGCTTGGGTGGTAAGTGACTTGCAGTTTCACCTGTTGAGCCCACTCTCGCTTAAGCAAGTAAGCTCGACTTTGCCCTTTGGGGATGTAATCAAGACAATTTCGGTCTTTATCTCGCACCCATCCGACTTGTGGCGCGTTTTGTTCAATTCCGTAGTGCTGTGACTCAACATGAACACTTTGGCTCTTTGAGCGCGGTTTTAGGCGGCGTGAGCGGGTAGTAAAGCGATCCAAGTGGCGTCTTTTGTCGTGTCGGACTTTGCCGCCCTTTGACAAGCCTAGTGTTTCCACGCCTACGGCGTGCGCTCCGCGCTTAGTTTTCTTGAAATACTCAGGGGTGATTAACGTTAGTTTCCCGTCTTGAACTAACTGCCAAGTTTCCGCTGATTCTTTCGTTCTATGAAAATGAACTTGCTCCATTGCATGCAGCTTGTTTTGCTCACTTTCCATCCAATCAGAATTTGGAGCACTAAAAAAACCGCTCTCGATAGCGGCTATATTTTTTTCAGTTGTCGCAACATCTTGCGCCAAGGCAGTTACATAGCCCACATCGTGTGGGCTCAAGATATTCGTTATTTCACGATCGCCTTGCGGCTCATATAAGTGATTCATTCAGTTACCACCCTGAACAACGACTTGTTGAACATTGGTAATTCATCGGTCTAGCTTTGCGCTTTGAACGCTTCGCCAAACCGTGCTTCTCACGTAGTTGCTCTATCAAATGAATAGAGCGCTCACGTAGTTCCGGTTTTGGGTCAACCATGCCAAGCATATCGGGACAAGGTAAGTGGATAGGGTCAGATACCTGCATGCCTATTCCTCCAAACTTTCCAATAAAGTTGCAGCTTCGACTAGCTGATCATAAATCGGGTGTAGAAACTCAAATTCAGGTGAGGATGGGCTTAACCAAGACAAACGACCTTTAACAATCATGAAAAGCTCTTTAGCTTCACTTGAATGAGAAAAATCTACGTTAATGCTATGAACCGGTGTCGTTACGTTATTCATATTCAATCCTCTTATCCGTTTACTGATAGCCAATCTTGCTTAGCCTCTGCATGACGCTTATCGATGTATGCCGCCAAGTCTTCAATCTTGACCAACGAGGGGCTGCGCTCTGAATCGCGCAACTTAAAAGTAGGAACGGGAAAATCACAGCCTTTGGCTTTCTGTTCTGCCGTCTTGGGAGTGATGCCAAAAAACTCTTGGCTGATTTGTTTAAGTTCAACAGTTGGGTTTTCAAATCGCGCAAGCAAAGCAAATCTTGTGTTCATAATTCCTCCATGTAGTACACTTGAGGTAATTGCAACTAATTCACAATTCCTCATAACTCCTCAAAGTCGATTTGAGTCAATTATGAGGCATTACTTTTGGATTTCAACACATTTTTGAAGAATCGAGGCAACAATGAGCGAATTTGAGTTAAGTTTGAGGAAGCTTAAAGAGGTTACAAATACCTCTACGAACGCAGAGCTAGCAAAGGTTTTGGAGATATCTCCGAAGACTATTTACACATGGAGAGAGCGTCAGAATATCCCTGAAAAAATATTCCTCAAAGCTAGACAGCTATCACAAAAAGCCGTCAGTTTGCCGACTGGCTACATTGCGTTGAAGTTTTTCGATATCGAAGTGAGTGCAGGACAAGGTGCGCTTGTTGAGAAAGAAGAAGAATCTAGCGCAATGGTTTTTAGTGAGAAGTTCATTAGGCAAGAGCTTGGCTTTAACCCAAACAATATCTTCCTGATGCCCGTTCGCGGTGACAGCATGATCCCAACTCTTAAGAATCAAAGCGTTGTAATGGTGAACCGTGTTGATGGTTTTTCTACTGATGGGATTTACGTATTCAGATATGACAATCGATTGATGGTGAAGAGACTTCAATTCCTACCAAACGGTATCAAGGTAGTCAGTGACAATAGTGCGTATGAAGCATGGGAACTAGGAAAAGAAGAGATTAAAGGCAACGACTTCGAGATCATCGGTGAGGTGGTTTGGTCAGGGCAGAGAATGTAAATGAAAGAGCAAAAGACTTACTTCGATCCGGATACTAGTTTCTTTGGACTAAAAATCGTTAGGTTCACAGCCTTTGGCTTTATTGTTACCTTTTTGATTATGTGCTTTGTGATCATTCATAACTCTAAACTATTGGGAGATTGGGACTGGACGTACGTAGGGTTCAACAACTTTCTCGAATACTTCAAGGTGCCTTTAGGCTTTCTAGCTCTATCAATTCCTACTGGTGCCGTATTTGCGGCAAACCATCGTTCCGAACAAACAAAAAAGCAAATAGTGCTAACTAACAAACAAAACCTCTTTACCAACTATTACAAACATCTAGAGGAGTTTGAAAAGTATGCAAAAGAGCAAATTACTAATATAGCAGCTCAACATGATAGGCAATCAACTATCTACAACCTAAACATTCGTCATCTCCATAAAGTTTTATTTCCAAACTTGATTGAAAGTGGTGACTACTTTGTCGATCAACAATTCATACTATCCCTAGAAAAAGCGTGCTCTGGTATTGTTTCTGGTGTGGATACTGACCAAACAATGCTCACAATAATGGCCCATGCTGAGACTTATTATGGTCAGCTACTTGATCTTCTCGCTGATAATGAATTGTCTATGAGTCAATTCACCACGATACAATACAACGAAAAATCTAAGGACGCTGATACATATCACAACCTACAGGCAAGTGAGAACAATAACCTAAAAAATTTGAGGAGCGCTTGTTATGCATACAAGATAATAGACATTCTATATCGAGCACAGATTGTTTTAGAAGTCTTCTCTCAATGTGCGAAGTTTGATAGTTCGTACGCAGGTAGTGCTATCCACCATTACTTTGAAGTAAGTAGCCTAACGATCCTCCCTTTACGTGATGGACGAGTAATAACCTCGATTGATGCATCAACCCTTTTAAAAGTATCGTCTCTAAATGACGACCTTGAGATAGAAACTCGTCATAATTTATCGAGAAAGGAATTAATTAACTACGCTTTAAGTCGAGTAAATGTGATTAATAATAGAGTTAAATCAGAAATGGAGACCGGAGTAGTACGGATATAGTACGTATGACTTGCTTTTAACCACTGCTATTACTTAAAAGTGAGTCCAATCGAGCATTGGAGCGACGGACAACCTACATGAATGTGTCATGGCAAAGTACCCTAGTAGCGAGTCAAAAAAATATGCTGGAATACCCAGCAAAAGCAAGGTCGGCTATTGTAAATGCTATGCCTTGTTTGTGCTATATGAACTTTACCTCACACTTTTTTATAAACCTATTCACCAGATCTCTAATTCAGCCTCATTAATCAGTTATGCCTTGAGTCACAATGTCATTTTGAGTTACCTTGTCTTATTCAAAGTCGTGGGTCACAATACGCTCTGTACCTGACTTTAATAGAAATCATTGGCTCCCAAAATAAAGTAACCTAGAAATAGTGTTTGATTAGGGATGTCCGATTGAATGGTGAAAAATTTGGACCACACATTGATAGAGCAAGTTGAAGGGATATGCGCATCACGAGGAGTTAGACTAACTCCCCAACGAAAGCGTGTGTTTGAGCTCATCCTCTCTAATAAAAAAGCCTCCAGTGCTTATGAATTGTTAGAGCAATTAAAGCAGAGTGAACCGCAAGCCAAACCTCCTACAGTTTATCGCGCTTTAGATTTTTTGTTGGAACAAGGTTTCATTCATCGAGTTGAGTCAACCAACAGCTTCATATGTTGCTGTTCATGCAATGCAAACCAACACTTTTCGCAGCTATTAATCTGCGATAAATGTGGGACAGTAATAGAGCTACAAGACGATGCTCTTATCACTCAACTCGCTAACAACGCGGAGAAGCACGGTTTTCAATTAACGAATCATGTTATTGAATCTCATGGTGTATGCCAAACTTGCTCCTCTGATATGAAAGAATAAGATTATAGAAGAACATTATGCGCGCTGAATTTGTAAACCCGTTTTTAGCTTCTTTAATGAATGTATTAAAAACGATGGCTTCTCTAGAATTGAAGCCACAAAAACCGAGAGTTAAGAAAGACGAAATAGCTCGTGGTGATGTATCCGGCCTGATTGGTATGGTGGGTACACAATCTCGTGGTTCAATGTCGATCACCTTTGATGAAGGTCTTGCCCTAGAAATCATGGAAAACATGCTGGGTGAGCGCCCGAACGGCTTGAACGAAGAAGTGACCGATATGGTGGGTGAAATCACTAACATGGTGACTGGCGGCGCAAAACGTATTCTTGCAGAAAGCGGATTTGATTTCGATATGGCAACGCCTATCGTTGTTTCAGGTAAAGGCCACACTATTCGTCACAAGTGTGACGGAGCAATCATCATCATGCCTTTCTCATCTCAATGGGGTAATGCCTTCATCGAGATCTGTTTCGAATAGAGACAATCGAGTAAATAAAAAAACGAAAGGCTGACGTACATACGTCAGCCTTTTTTATTGCCGTAAAATCAACGGACATAAAAAACGCCAACCGAAAGGTTGGCGTTTACAGTTATTACTTAAACAGTCTTAAGCTTTCAGCGCTTTAAATGCGTTGATTAGACCGTTAGTTGAGCTGTCGTGAGATGTTACTTGAGCATCATCAGCAAGCTCAGGAAGAATTTGGTTTGCTAGTTGCTTACCAAGTTCTACGCCCCATTGGTCGAAACTGAAGATGTTCCAGATAACGCCTTGAACAAAAATCTTGTGCTCGTACATCGCGATTAGGTTACCTAAAGTGCGAGGAGTCATTTGCTTAACAAGAATTGAGTTCGTTGGACGGTTGCCTTCAAATACTTTGAAAGGAGCAAGTTCCGCTGCTTCTTCTGCTGTTTTACCAGCCGCTAGGAATTCAGCTTCTACTGTCTCTTTTGTCTTACCGAATGCTAATGCTTCAGTTTGAGCAAAGAAGTTAGACATCAGCTTCTGGTGGTGATCAGATGCTGGGTTATGGCTGATTGCAGGCGCGATGAAGTCTGATGGGATCAGCTTAGTGCCTTGGTGAATCAGTTGGTAGAAAGCGTGCTGGCCGTTTGTACCAGGTTCACCCCAGATGATAGGACCTGTTTGGTACTCTACCGGGTTGCCTTCGCGGTCTACAAACTTACCGTTCGATTCCATGTTACCTTGCTGGAAGTAAGCAGCAAAACGGTGCATGTATTGATCGTAAGGTAGGATTGCTTCTGACTCAGCACCGTGGAAGTTATTGTACCAAATGCCGATAAGCGCAAGGATAACTGGGATGTTGCTTTCAAACTCAGTTGAAGCAAAGTGGTTATCCATCTCGTGAGCGCCATCTAATAGCTCTACGAAGTTATCGAAGCCAACAGACAGTGAGATAGAAAGGCCGATCGCAGACCATAGTGAGTAACGACCACCAACCCAATCCCAGAATTCAAACATGTTGTCAGTATCAATACCAAACTCAGCCACTGAAGCTGCGTTTGTTGATAGTGCTGCGAAGTGTTTAGCAACGTGTGCAGAATCACCCGCTTCAGCCAAGAACCAATCACGTGCAGAGTGTGCATTCGTCATTGTTTCTTGAGTGGTGAATGTTTTAGATGCCACTAGGAACAACGTAGTTTCTGGGTTCAACGGCTTAAGCGTCTCAACAATGTGAGTGCCATCTACGTTAGAAACAAAGTGCATATTTAGGCGAGTTTTGTATGGTGTTAAAGCTTCAGTCACCATGTATGGACCAAGGTCCGAACCGCCGATACCGATGTTGACTACATCAGTGATCTCTTTACCTGTGTAACCTTTCCACTCACCAGAAACGATGCGGTGTGTGAACAGTTCCATTTTTGCTAGTACAGCGTTAACAGCAGGCATTACGTCTTTGCCATCAACCATTACTGGGTTGTCGCTACGGTTACGTAGAGCCGTGTGAAGAACTGAACGACCTTCAGTTTTGTTGATTGCATCACCACCGAACATCGCTTCAATTGCAGACTTAACTTCAGTCTCGTTTGCAAGAGCAAATAGGTGCTGCATAGTTTCAGCGTCAACTAGGTTCTTAGAGTAATCCACTAAGATGTCAGAACCGAAACGAGTAGAAAAGCTCTCGAAACGCTTTGCATCTTGAGCAAACAGCTCTTTCATATCCATATCTTGAGCAGACTCAAAATGTGCCGTTAGCGCTTTCCACGCTTGTGTTTGCGTTGGGTTGATATTTTTCAACATGGTATCTATCCCGATGTTACTGTAGGTTTTATTCTAAACGTCACTTAAGTGATGAATAGAACCCCCGATTAGGCGAAAGTTTATATTTTTCTGTGATGACCAAACCGCGTCAGCACTGAAAGATTCTTTGTAATTTTTTTTCACGACGTATTATGCCGTATATGAAGAGCTGTACCTTGAGATAAATCAGGATTAGATTTCCTGATAGCAGAATCGGTACAGACTCTAGCTCTAACATAATTAAATGTGAGCGATACCTGATAAATTCAAGTTCAAAAGATAGCGTTAAACCACTTTTTTTCCAAATACATTATAAAGGATGGCGTATGTGGATTCAGAAGACTATACACCTAAATGCACGAAAGCGTGGATTCCATCTCATTACTGATGAAATTGAACAACAGATACACGGTATCAACTCTCTATCTGTTGGTTTATTACATCTCTTTATTCAACATACCTCAGCCAGTCTCACGTTAAATGAGAACGCGGATCCTACCGTTCGTTCCGATATGGAATCGCACTTTAATAAGTTTGTACCCGAGCGAGCGCCCTACTACAGACACACTTATGAAGGTGATGATGATATGCCGGCTCACATTAAAGCATCAACACTTGGCTCCAGTGTGACAATACCCATCACTAATGGTCGTCTAACTTTGGGAACATGGCAGGGCATTTACTTAGGTGAGCACCGAGATTGTGGTGGTAGTAGAACTGTGATTGCTACGATTCAAGGTGAGTAGACGGCTTGAAAGCTAGATCTTTTTAATAAAAACAGTCTCTTCTTAATAAAAAAGAGTGGTGTGTTTCCACGACCACTCTTATAAAAATAGCATTTGGCCTACCATAGGCCGAAAGCTTTAGAAAGGCTGGTTTATCATAACCCGAAAGGTCCCTTCATCACCGCCTCGGGCTAATTCTGCACGAACAACAATGCCTTCCACTTGGAAACGAACCGCGCCACCGAGGCTCCATTTCATGTCTGTGTGCAGTGTTTTGATATCGTACTCGTCCGCAACACGCCCTACTTCAGCAAACGCCACCCATTGCCACCAAGGCAAATCGTAGTAGTTAATTAAAGGAATATCACCTAGCGGTTGCCAATCAGGGATGACTCGATATTCCGCTGAATAATGAACTGCAGAACGCCCGTGGTAACGCCCACCGGTATAGCCTCTCAATCGATACAATCCACCAAGTCGAGCTTGTTCTGTCTCGGGTGGACGCGCGCAATCCTGCCCAGAACAGTTATCCCAAGTTGGTGTATCAGCGGTATAGAAATCGAGTGCCACGACTTGTTGGTCAAACAAGTCGCCTAAAGGGCCTAATGCGAAATACTGACTGTTTTGGAACGTCCACTTCAACCACAAGTCATCGTTAGACCAACTATCGGCACCGGTAGTGAACTCAAGGTTAGTATGAGAACCTTTAGTTGGGTTACGTGTGCTATCACGGTTATCCCAATCCAAAGCCAGACTAAAGCCTGTCGCCTCTTCCGCGTTGTTTAAACCTTCTAGCTCACGAGCGGTATAAAAAGGTGTGAAGATAATCGAGCTGACACCCGAATCAACAGGTGAGGCAAAGCTAACATCCTTAATTGGCTGAAAAGCCCCTAACAAGCCATGTTCTACAACATTGCCCCAAGGTAGCAAATACTTAAATTCAAACTGATAATTTTGCTCTAAACCATCGGCAATGGTTTTATCATCAATGGATGAATCGTTATCGCCTTGAGAGCCAATGTAGTAAGGATTGTCGTTGAAGCGTGCTTGGTACATCTGAGTACTGAATAGAACATTCTCAGAAAGTGCAAAGTTGAAAGCGGACAAAAAGCCAACATAGCTGTCTTTATCCGAATAGAGTGCCATCCCAAACAGCGCGGCTTGAGGTTGCCAAACACCCCTTGCGACACCAGCAACCCCAAAGGTGTTACCCATGGTTTCGGTGCTGAAATAGAAAGGGACAAAGGCCGTATCTTTTTCTTCACTCACCGCGTAAGAAGAAAAGCTGACACCGAGCAATGCCATAGCTGAAATTAGCCAGCGTCGTGTCGTTCGCATGAACACCATTTACTTTACAAGGTCCATAGCTACTTCACATACTCCATCGCAACGCGCGAAGTCAGCTTAGTGACCAGCTCATACGCAATAGTGCCGATATGTTCCGCCACTTCTTCTGAAGGTAAACCTTTCCCCCACAGAGTCGCTTCATCACCGACTTGATCTACAGCATCAGGGCCTAGGTCAACCGTTAGCATGTCCATGGAAACACGGCCTGCAATCGGTGCTTTTCTACCATTTACAAACACTGGCGTTCCATTAGGGGCCATGCGTGGATAGCCATCACCGTACCCGATAGCGATAACACCAACCTTGGTATCACGCTCACTGGTCCAGTTTCCGCCATAGCCAACGCTCTCACCGGCTTTGACATCACGAACAGCAATCAGGTGTGACGTCAGGGTCATCACAGGCTTAAAGCCTAGATCTTTTGCTGATTTATCAGCAAAAGGCGAAACACCGTAAGAGATGATTCCCGGACGAACCCAATCAAGGTGGCTGTCAGGCCAAGCTAATAGACCAGCAGAGGCAGCAAGTGAGCGCTCACCTTCACAACCGTCAGTGAGAGATAAGAAAAGCTCAGTCTGTTCAACGGTGGTTGTTCTATCCAGTTCATCAGCGCAACCAAAGTGGCTCATGTAACGAAGAGGTTTCGCTACATTCGCACATTGATGCAAACGCTCAACAAAGTTTTGGTATTGCTCAGGACGGGCACCTAAACGATGCATGCCGCTGTCTACTTTTAGCCATACCACGACTGGTGTTTCTAATTCCGCATTCTCTAACGCACTTAATTGCTCTTCACAATGCACCACAGTTTGGATGTTATTGGTCACTAATATTGGTAAATCACCTGACGAGTAAAAACCTTCCAACAATAGAATAGGTTTAACTATGCCACCAGCACGAAGTTGCAATGCTTCTTCAATACGAGCAACACCGAAGGCATCTGAGTTTTTCGAGTGCTTGGCGATGTGCAATAAACCATGGCCGTAGCCATTCGCCTTCACAACCGACATAACTTTACAGTTAGGTGCTTTTGACTTAATCAGTTGAAGGTTGTGTTCCAATGCACCGAGATCAATGCTCGCTGTCGCTGCTTTCATATAAGTCATTAACTTACTCATCATCAAATGCAGGTCCTGCATAGTTATCAAATCGGGAGTGTTGACCTTGGAATGTCAAACGAACCGAACCGATAGGACCGTTACGTTGCTTACCAAGGATGATCTCTGCGATGCCTTTCAGTGAACTGTCTGGGTTATAAACCTCATCACGATAGATAAACATGATCAAATCGGCATCTTGCTCGATAGAACCTGATTCACGCAAATCCGAGTTTACTGGGCGCTTATCAGCACGTTGCTCTAGGGAACGGTTAAGCTGAGAAAGTGCTACAACCGGCACGTTCAACTCTTTCGCAAGGGCTTTTAGGGAACGCGAAATTTCAGCGATCTCTAAGGTACGGTTTTCAGATAGTGAAGGTACACGCATCAATTGAAGGTAATCTATCATGATCATAGAGATACCATCATGCTCACGAGCGATACGTCGAGCACGCGAACGCACCTCTGTAGGTGTTAAGCCTGAGCTATCATCGATATACATATTCTTCTTATCCATCAGAATACCCATACTCGATGAAATACGCGCCCAATCTTCATCATCCAATTGACCAGTACGAATCTTGGTTTGGTCGACACGAGAAAGTGACGCAAGCATACGCATCATCAGCTGTTCGGCTGGCATCTCAAGAGAGAAGATCAGAACCGGCTTGTCTTGTTTCATCGCCGCGTTTTCACATAAGTTCATCGCAAAGGTGGTTTTACCCATCGATGGACGCGCAGCAACAATAATTAAGTCAGAACCCTGTAGGCCTGCCGTTTTCTTGTTGAGGTCGTTGAAGCCAGTATCGACACCAGTCACACCATCTTGTGGCGTTTTATATAGGATTTCGATACGTTCCAGAGTCTTCTCTAGAATGCTATCAACGTTTTGTGGACCTTCGTTTTCACTTGCTCGGCCTTCTGCAATCGCAAAGACCTTACTCTCAGCCAGATCAACAAGCTCTTCCGATGTACGGCCTTGAGGATCGTACCCTGAATCGGCAATCTCATTCGCCACACCAATCAGGCTACGTACCAATGCACGTTGCGCCACGATATCTGCGTAAGCGTTTATATTCGCCGCACTTGGGGTATTTTTAGCAAGGTCGGCAAGGTATGCAAAACCGCCAACTTCTTCGAGCTGCTCACGCAACTCTAAATGTTCAGAGAGTGTAATAAGATCCAGAGGAGAACTTTCTTCAAGGATATCTTTTACTGCTTCGAAGATCAGACGGTGAGGGCGACTGTAAAAGTCCTTGCTCACGACTTTTTCTGAAACCGTATCCCAGCGTTCGTTGTCCAGCAACAAACCGCCGATAACAGATTGCTCAGCTTCTAATGAATGTGGTGGGACTTTGATGGCGTCCACCTGATCGTTGGCTGATTTCTGACTTCTGGTATCCACTATGACTACACTCAATAACTAATAATGATCGTTCATTATACCCAAGAACATGCATTTGTAATGCAATCCTCGGGGATTGTTTTATTCTTCAGTAAGAATTTACCTATTGCTGACGGAATTAACCAAGGGTAGCATTACGATCCTTCCATTCATTCACTGTATAACTAGAGGTATGTGTGTCCAAATCATTGGCTCTGAGCACTGGTATTTTAAGTATTGGTCTCTTGAGCACTCCTTTGGCCTTAGCGGATGATGCTAAAGCCTCTGTTGATGCAATCCTCGACTCGATAGTAGTACCAGAACCTGCTGCTGAGCCGATCGTTGTTGCACCGACACCTGAAAAAGATATGGATATCGCACCGAGTGATACGAGTGACACAGAACTGCCTAACCCGTTAAAGACTGAAGTCGAATTTGGATATCAGTCGCATACTGGTAATTCTGATTCTCGATCGTTAAATGCCCGCCTAAATGGTGAGTATACGACTGGCCGTCATAGAACCAGTGGCGAATGGAAATACTACAACCTCTACAAAGATGGTGAAGAAGACAAAAGGCAATCGACTTACTCGGCTCAGAGTGACTATAAGTTAAGTCCAAAAACCTACCTCTACGGCAGCTTCAAAGGTGTCGACTCACGTTATAGCGCTTATTTTAAGGACTATACCGTTTCTAGTGGTTTGGGTTACCAATTTTCAAATACAGAAGAATTTGTGTTGGAAGTCGAAGTGGGCCCTGGTTTTCGTTACCAAGAACCGAATCTCGATGAATTAGACGACGATGACATCATCTTTCCTGAGATTGTTGAGGAAGCCATTTTCCGTGGCAATGTGAACACATCATGGCAAGTATTGAAGAATTTACAGCTCAAAGCCGATGTGACGTTAGTATCTGGTCACAGTAACCTGAAATTTGATACTGAATTAGAAGCGATCAACGATATTACTGACAATATTGCACTGAAGATTGCTCATTCTCGTCAGTACCACGATAAGGTACCTAATGGATTAAGCAAAGAAGACTCTGTGCTGTCGATTAACCTGCTCTTTCAATTCTAGTCTCAGGAGCAGTTCTAATCTTAAGGCCACTTCTAACCTTGAGAACGACCTGTTCAGCAATAAGAGCTTATGGATCACTGTAAGCTTTTTACCTACTGCAACCATCCCTTATGTTTTCCTATATTTCAGACATAAAAAAACACCAGCCGAAGCTGGTGTTTAAAACTTTCAAAAGAAAGAATTCGTCTTGGTACTGAAATTACTCAGCAACGATCGTGATTTTCGCAGTAGCAAAAACTTCAGAGTGAAGTTGGATGCTTACTTCGAATTCACCGATGTTACGTAGAGCGCCTTCAGGTAGGCGTACTTCGCTCTTAGCTACTGCAACACCTGCCGCTGTAATAGCGTCAGCGATGTCACGAGTACCGATAGAACCGAATAGTTTGCCTTCGTCACCAGCTTTAGAAGCGATTGTAACGCCTTCTAGAGTGTTAACTGTCTCTGCACGAGCTTCACAAGCAGCTAGTTGCTCAGCAACTTTAGCTTCTAGTTCAGCACGACGAGTTTCGAACATAGCAACGTTTTCTTTAGTTGCCATAACTACTTTACCCTGTGGGATAAGGAAGTTACGAGCGTAACCAGATTTAACGTTTACTTGGTCGCCAAGGCCACCTAGGTTACCGATTTTATCAAGTAGAATAACTTGCATTATCTTAGTCCTCTTAAACTATTATTAACTATTACCGATTACTGATGCTTGTCAGTGTACGGTAGTAGAGCTAGGTAACGAGAACGCTTGATAGCGCGAGCTAGCTGACGTTGGTATTTAGCACTTGTACCAGTGATACGGCTAGGTACAATTTTACCAGCTTCAGTGATGTAGTTTTTTAGAGTTGCTACGTCTTTGTAGTCAATCTCTTGTACGCCTTCTGCAGTAAAACGGCAGAATTTACGACGACGGAAGAAACGAGCCATGGGCTATCTCCTGATCTAAATTTAATAATGCGGTATTCACACAGGCTTATAAATAAGCGTAAGCAAATGCTTGTAGTGGAAATACCTAAACGAGTTGAATAAAATTTAATGACCTAAAAGGCCAAAAAAGAATTACTCAGCAGCAGCTTCTGGCTTAGCTTCTTCTTCACGACGTGGTGCACGTTCTTCACGGTCATCACGACGAGGAGCACGCTCTGCACGCTCTTCTTTTTGCTTAAGCATGATAGATTGCTCAGTCACAGCGCCTTTAGTGCGCATGATCATGTTACGTAGAACTGCATCGTTAAAACGGAAAGCAGTTTCTAGCTCGTCCATCACTTCTTGGCCAGCTTCAACGTTCATAAGAACGTAGTGAGCTTTGTGAAGTTTGTTGATTGGGTAAGCCATTTGACGGCGGCCCCAGTCTTCTAGACGGTGGATAGTACCACCAGCTTCAGTGATTGAACCAGTGTAACGCTCGATCATGCCAGCAACTTGCTCGCTTTGATCAGGGTGAACCATGAATACGATTTCATAATGACGCATTTGGTTGCTCCTTACGGATTATTAGCTTCCACGAAAGGCTCGGTCGTCCAAGGGAAGCAAGGAACTAAAGAAAAATGACCGAGTTTTAAGGACGGCAAATATTATAGAAAGAACCCGGTATTGGCAAGTGGTATTTGGTGAATAATGAAACAGTTTTTCTTTCGCCATCTAGCCATCTGACAAACCAATAGGCTCCGTCATAATTACCTAAAAAGAAACGCCCAACAGCAAGTAGTGAGCGTTAATAAATTCATAGACTTAAGTCGTTTAGGCTTTGTTAAGTCGAACGTTACTGAGCTAGACGCTGACGTACCGCTTCAAATAAACAAATACCAGAAGCCACTGAAACGTTTAGGCTCGACACGCTGCCTGACATTGGAATCTTAATCAGGTCATCACACGTTTCACGCGTTAAACGACGCATGCCGTCACCTTCAGCACCCATCACAACAGCAAGCGGACCAGTCAACTTCGCTTGATAGATATCATGCGTTGCTTCACCTGCGGTACCGACAAACCATACACCTTGCTCTTGCAGTGCTCGCATTGTGCGAGCCAGGTTAGTCACTCGTACTAGCGGAACCGTTTCTGCAGCGCCACAAGCAACCTTACTTACTGTTGCCGTTAGCGGCGAAGAGCGGTCTTTAGGAACGATAACAGCGGCCACACCTGCGGCATCTGCATTACGTAAGCAAGCACCTAGGTTGTGAGGGTCTGTTACGCCGTCTAGAACCAACAGCAGAGGCTGTTCGTGCTGCGCAAGGATATCGTCTAGGTGGGTTTCATTAAGCTGCTTAGCAGGCTTCACCTTAGCAATAAGACCTTGGTGATTTGCACCTTGTGCTTTTTCATCAAGTGGCTTGCGGCCCATTTGTTGAATCGACACGCCAAATTGCTGCAGTTGATTCAATAATGGAAGAAGGCGATCGTCTTGACGACCTTTAAGCACGTACGCTTCAATAAAGCGCGCTGGATCTTTTTCTAGTACGGCTTTCACCGCGTGAATACCGTAAATAAATTCGTTACTCATTGTCTCTGGTTACTCTTATTGCTCAGAGGTGAAGGCATCAAACCCGATGCACCCATCTCTGTGTTGTTTATTTCGAGAGCATGCATCTTCCGCCTGATACTCTCGCATTTAAATTCGTTAGACGTTTAAGCCCTACTAGTCACTGTGATGACGATAGCTTAAGACTTATCAGCCTTTGGCTTACGGCTTGCTGCGCGCTTTTTCTTAGCACGAGCTTTAGCAGCACCGGTTTTATTCGCTGGCTTTTTCTTCTTAGCTGAGCTTTCGCTACTTCCATCTGGTCGTTTAGTTGGTTCAACCAAAGGCGTTGCAGGTACGCCCGGCTTATTGCTCTTCACCGCTGAACGCTTCTTGCTTTTCGCCTTTTTCATCGCTTCAGCTGCACGCTTCTTGGCTGTTTTACCTTTACCACGCGGCTGACGGTCGGTGTCTTCTAAATCAAAGTCGATTTGACGAGTTTCTAAGTTAACCGCCGAAACCTTCACTTTAACCGAATCACCCAAGCGGTAGATATTACCAGAGCTTTCACCAACCAAACGCTGACCAACAGCATCAAATTGATAGTAGTCATTCGCTAGCGCAGAAATATGTACCAGACCATCGATGTGCAGTTCAGTTAGACGCACAAAGAAACCGAAGCCAGTCACGTTGGCAATCACGCCATCCATCACTTCACCGACATGGTCTTGCATGTATTCACATTTCAGCCAGTCGTTCACTTCACGTGTAGCATCATCAGCACGACGCTCAGTCATTGAACACTGCTCGCCGTAGAAGTCCATATCATCGAAAGTGTAGTGGTAACCACCAGTTGGCGTCCAACGTTCGCTGTTACGGCCTTCTTCTTTCGCAATAAGGTACTTAATCGCACGGTGCAATAGCAAATCTGGGTAACGACGAATTGGCGAGGTAAAGTGAGCATAGCGTTTAAGAGCTAGACCAAAGTGACCCGCGTTATCCGCGTTGTATACCGCTTGCTTCATTGAGCGCAACAGCATAGTTTGGATTAATTCACGATCTTCACGTTCGTTAATCTGTTGCATCAGTTGTGCATAATCTACCGGAGATGGCGACAAGCCACCTTCTAGCGTTAAACCTAATTCACTTAAGAAGCTCTTAAAGCCCATTAAGCGCTCTTCACCCGGAGTATCGTGAACACGGTACAGCGCAGGCTCTTTGGCTTTTTCTACGTAAGATGCCGATGCGATATTCGCAAGAATCATACATTCTTCGATGATCTTGTGTGCATCGTTACGAATTACTGGCTCAATACGGTCAATCTTACGATCCGCATTGAAGATAAACTTAGTTTCTACCGTTTCAAATTCAATCGCACCACGTTCGTCACGCGTTTTCTTAAGCACCTTGTACATCTTATGAAGCTCTTCAAGATGTGGTACTTCTGGTTCGTAACGTTCACGTAATTCTTCATTGCCATCTAAGATCGCGCCTACTTTGTTATAAGTAAGACGAGCATGAGAATTCATTACCGCTTCGTAGTGCTTGTAACCCGACAGTTTACCTTTGTCTGAGATAGTCATCTCACACACCATACACAAACGGTCGACTTGAGGGTTCAATGAACACAAACCATTTGAAAGTACTTCTGGCAGCATTGGGACAACTTGTGACGGGAAGTATACCGAGTTACCACGGTTAATCGCTTCTTTGTCTAGCGCCGTATCTGGGCGAACGTAGTAACTTACGTCAGCGATCGCTACCCATAAACGCCAGCCACCGCCTTTCTTCGCTTCACAATAAACCGCATCATCGAAGTCACGCGCATCTTCGCCATCAATCGTAACCAATGGCAGTTTGCGTAGATCAACACGTCCTTCTTTTGCTTCTTCAGGAACATGTTCACCAAGATTTTCGATTTGCTTATCTACCGCTTCAGGCCACTCTTGTGGGATCTGGTGAGTACGGATAGCAATCTGCGTTTCCATACCCGGAGCCATGTTTTCACCAAGAACTTCGGTCACTTTACCCATCATGTTACGAGAACGACCACCGCGATCCGTAATTTCAATCACAACCACATTACCCATTCGAGCACCGCCTTTATGCTCAGTAGGGATCTGGATGTCGTGACTAATACGCGAATCATCAGCAACCACGTAAGAATGGCCATATTCTAAGAAGAAACGACCAACAAGTGGGGTTGTGCGCTCTTCAAGAACACGAACCAAACGACCTTCACGACGACCACGCTTACTGTTGTCAGTAGGCTGAGCCAGTACGTAATCACCGTGCATGATGGTTTTCATCTGATGGTGTGGCAACAAGATATCGTTATCTTTACCAACGCTTCCATCTGGGCGAACCCAACCATGACCGTCTTTATGACCAATCACATAGCCTTTAATCAGTTCCATCTTCTCAGGCAATGCGTAGCACTGACGACGAGTAAAGATAAGCTGTCCATCACGCTCCATTGCACGTAAACGACGACGCAGCCCTTCGTATTGTTCCTCTCCAGCCAGACCCAAAGCTTCGAATAGATCGTTACGGTTCATTGGAATATTCGCTTCAGTTAGAAACGAAATAATGAACTCTCGGCTTGGTACTGGGTTTTCGTAATTTTTCGACTCTCGGTCGGCAAAAGGATCAACAGTGGTTGTCGCTGTCGTGTTTTCTGACGTTGGTGTGTTTTTTGACATAGGCGGGCCTGCTTAAGCAAGGAAGGTATATACCCCTAGTATATCTGATGCTAGGGGTAACCTACAGATATGCTTTGGAAAACCCTCAAATAACCTCAGATTGATACATATCTTCACTTTGTGAAACATCGCTTCATAGACGTGGACTATCATCAAAATTTTAAGCAAACGATAAAACAAACGTTTGCGCCATGAATGAAATACACTATTATCCACGCACTTTACCAACTCCTGTTCTGAGTATGATATGAAACTAAAACGCACCTTATTGGCTTCAGCAATGGCAAGCCTAGCTCTATTTCCATTTGCTAGCTCGGCAATGGAAAAAGCTGACCTGATGATTACCGATGCGATGGTTCTGACCATGAACCAAGACAAAACGGTTTATGAAAGCGGTACTGTTGTCGTCAAAGACAACAAAATCATTGCGGTTGGTGATGCTTCACTAGAGAAGCAATACCAAGCTAAGCAAGTTTTAGATGTTGATGGTGATATCGTGATGCCGGGTCTCATCAATACTCACACTCACGTATCGATGACGGTGTTTCGTTCATTAGCCGATGATGTGCCAGACCGACTTCACCGTTATATCTTCCCTCTAGAGAAGAAGTTGGTGTCACGAGACATGGTACGTATTGGTGCCAACCTAGGTAACGTCGAAATGGTAAAAGGCGGTGTGACCACTTACGCCGACATGTACTATTTCGAAGATGAAGTAGCGAAAACCGTCGATAAGATCGGCATGCGTGCCATCTTAGGTGAAACAGTGATTAAGTTCCCTGTAGCCGATGCAGCTAACGCCGAAGAAGGCATTAAGTACGCATTGAACTTCATTGAAGAATACAAAGATCACCCGCGAATCACACCTGCGTTTGCCCCACATGCGCCTTACACCAATACCACTGAAGTCCTGCAGAAAATATCTAAGCTCTCTCTAGAGTTAGATGTACCAGTAATGATTCACCTTGCAGAATCACACCGTGAAGAAGAGAAAATCGCAGAGCGTTCAGAAGGACTTTCTCCAGTTCAATACATGGACAGCATCGGTGCATTAAACAAAAACTTGGTGGGTGCACACATGATCCTAGTAGACGATCATGATATCGAACTGGTGAAAAAGTCAGATATGGGCGTAGCGCATAACATGAGTGCCAATATCAAATCCGCGAAAGGCGTATCCCCTGCGCTTAAGATGTACGACGAAAACGTTCGTATTGGTTTAGGTACCGATGGCCCAATGTCTGGTAACACCCTGAGCACCATTGATGAATTCAACCAAGTGGCTAAAGTTCACAAGCTAGTCCACAAAGATCGTGCAGCAATGCCACCGATCAAAGTGATCGACATGGCGACAATGGGCGCAGCAAAAGCGCTACACATGGAAGATAAGATCGGTTCTCTTGAGGCAGGCAAGCTTGCCGACATCATAGTGATCGATACTAAAGCGCCAAACATGATTCCGGTCTACAACCCATACTCAGCTTTAGTTTACTCAGCTAACTCTGGTAACGTTCGCCACACCATCGTCGATGGTAAGGTCATCATGCAAGATCGCGACATGCTAACCGTCGATGAAGACAAGATTCGTCAAGAAGCACTCGATTTCACCAAAGTCGTTCGTAAAACGGTAATTGAATCTGGTGAAGTTGTTCAATAACGTCACCGAATGAGATAAACGGTTTTCCGTTCAGATCAAAAAAGGCCTCATAGGTATTTACCTACGAGGCCTTTTCATATCGATATCTTTCTAGTTCAAGATAGATGATTAACGAGTGCAGTCGTTAGCCATCAACCTTAATTTACATTCGTAATTACCAGAACACATCTCGGCGTTTTGCTCGAGCAATAATATTGTCTGGCATTCTCCGCTCCAAACCGCTTCGAAGCACAGTAATACGTTTGTGTTGCCTATCATCTGCTGTCACCGAGTTGTATAACCAGCGGTAAGCATCTTCATAATCTAACGGGCTACCGTAATCACGAAGTAAAAGTTCGGCTAAGTGAATGCTTGCACTTAGGTTACCCATAGAGGCCGCTTCACGTAGGTACGGAATTGCACGCTCTTTGTCTTGTTGAACCAAGGTTCCACGAGAATAATAACGACCCAGTTGCTCTAGTGCTGCGGGTAAACCTTGATGCGCTGCGTTTTCCATATAGTAAAGACCAAGCTCTACATCTTGTGGAACACACACACCCCACGCCAGCATATCACCGTATAAAAACTCATAAGAAGGCAAGCTAATACGCGTTGCACGAGCAACGATATCTTCTACCAGCTGGCACTTATCCGCTTTCACACGCTCTAGATGTCGATTATTTTCGATTAATTTAATCAGTTCAGCTTCTGTATATATTGGAACGGGCTCTCCCACATCAGCCAAATTTGCATGACTCAAGGGTGAGCTCAGCGCCATTATTAATGAAGCTGCCACAATTCGTAGCTTCATACCTGCACTCAATTATCTGTCGCTAAAGTTATCTATTTTTTATTGGCTACCGAGGTAGACGACCAAAAATAGGGTGAACTTCACTTTCCATGATATCTGTATCGGCAACAACCTTGATGGCTTTAGACAAAACTTGCCGCTAATGGGCAATATTTTGCCTGATGACGCTTAAAAGATCACCATCAAAGAGTGAGTGGCTAAATTGCAGGTATTAAAAAGCCGACTTAAGAAAGTCGGCTTTTAGAAACGATTTAATTATCAAAGCACTGTTAGTGCTGTGGTAATCACTCAGTAGGCATTATGCGCCGTATGGGTGAACCTTGATGATAGTTTCGTTACGATCTGGGCCAGTTGATACGATATCAATTGGAACACCAGTTAGGTCTTCGATACGCTTGATGTAATCTAGAGCAGCTTGTGGAAGCGCGTCGATAGATTTAGCACCAAATGTGTTTTCAGACCAACCAGGCATTGTTTCGTAGATTGGCGTCGCTTCTTCGAATGACTCAGCAGCCATTGGAGAAACTTCTAGGATAGAACCATCTTTCATCTTGTAACCAGTACAGATTTTTAGTTCTTCTAGGCCATCTAGAACGTCTAGTTTAGTTAGACAGATACCTGATAGAGAGTTGATTTGGATTGCACGACGCATAGCGACAGCATCGAACCAACCAGTACGACGTAGACGACCAGTTGTTGCGCCAAACTCGTGACCAACATCGCCTAGGTGCTTACCAACTGGGTCTTGCTTCTCAAGGCCATCGTATAGCTCAGTTGGGAATGGACCTGAACCAACACGAGTACAGTAAGCCTTAGTAATACCAAGGATGTAACCGATATGACGAGGACCGAAACCAGAACCTGCAGCAACACCACCAGCAGTCGTGTTAGAAGACGTTACGTATGGGTAAGTACCGTGGTCGATATCTAGTAGCGTACCTTGAGCACCTTCGAACATGATCTTGTCGCCGCGCTTACGTGCTGCGTCTAGTTCGTCAGTTACGTCGATAACCATCGCAGTTAACATGTCTGCGTAGCTCATCGCTTGCTCAAGAACTTCTTCGTAGCTTACTGTTTCAGCTTTGTAGAAGTGCTCTAGTTGGAAGTTGTGGAATTCCATAACTTCTTTTAGCTTCTCAGCAAATGCTTCTTTATCGAAAAGGTCACCAACGCGTAGACCGCGACGAGCAACTTTATCTTCGTAAGCAGGACCGATACCACGACCCGTTGTACCGATAGCTTTAGCGCCACGAGCGATTTCACGCGCGTTGTCGATTGCAATGTGGTACGGAAGAATTAGAGGACAAGCTTCAGAGATGAAAAGACGCTCACGTACTGGGATACCGCGATCTTCAAGAGGTTTCATTTCTTTAAGAAGTGCGTCAGGCGATAATACTACACCATTACCAATAACACATTTAACGTTATTGCGTAGGATACCTGATGGAATTAAGTGAAGAACGGTTTTTTCACCGTCAATTACAAGTGTGTGACCTGCATTGTGACCGCCTTGGTAGCGAACCACGTATTTTGCATCTTCAGTTAAAAGGTCAACGATTTTACCTTTACCTTCATCACCCCATTGGGTGCCTAGAACGACTACGTTATTTCCCATCTTTCCAATTTCTGTTGCTAATTAAAAATGGATTCTAGCACTGAATCACACTTCTTGCAGTCACTTTTTGTTCATAAACGTTAACGCTGTACAAAAATAAACCAGCCATAACTGGGGGCAGATGTGTAAAGATACTGATATCATTGCTTTTTTACAGATAAAAGGCAGAACCATGTCTCAATCAATTTGGCTCGCTATTGGGCTCGTACTTATTGTTGAAGGGCTCGGCCCCTTGATTGCACCCAATGGCTGGAGAAACATGGTCGCGCAACTGAGCGAGCAACCAGACACGCAACTGCGCCGCATTGGAGGCTGTCTTGTGGTGGCTGGCGCGGTTATCGCTTTCATGACCTACCGCTAGGTTTCTGTAAGTAGAATGCTATTAAGTGCCTTCCCTCGCGCCCAATAGTGAATCCACAAACATGTCTCCTCCTGAAATAAGTCATAGAAAACAAAAAGGCTCCCACAATGGGAGCCTTTTAAATTTTAACGTATTTTGCTTATTGAGCTAAGCATTCGCTAACGCATCAGATTATTTTGCTGGAGCGCCACTTGCTTGATTCATGTATTGGAAGAAGTCAGTCTTCGGATCCAGAACTAGAATGTCGCTCTTATCGCTAAATGATGTCTCATAAGCTTGCAATGAACGCATGAAGCCATAAAACTCAGGGTCTTTGCTAAATGCATCAGAGTAGATCTTCGCTGCTTCTGCATCAGCATCACCACGAGTGATTCGAGCTGTACGGTCAGCTTCAGCAAGAACTGTTGCCACTTCTAGCTCAGCTTGAGCACGGATAACTTCCGCTTTCTCACGACCTTGTGAACGGTGTCTACGAGCAACCGACTCACGTTCTGCACGCATACGGCGGTAGATAGATTCACTGATTTCGTCAGGAAGGTTAATCTTCTTCATTCGGAAATCAACAACTTCAACACCTAAATCAGCCATCGCACTTTCTGCCGTTCCAGACAAAACGTTTTCCATGATCTTATCGCGTTCGCCATCAACTTCTAGTGCTTCTGCAGCCGCTACCGTTGTGACAACTTCGCTATCAGCAGAGTCTGGCAGGATGTCCTTATTACGAGGGCCTGACACGATCTGCTTAATTTCACGAGAACCAATTTCAGAACGAAGAACATCTGTCACTTTACGCTCAAGAAGTGCTTCTGCCGTCATGATATTACCGCCGCCGGTACTCAGGTAAAAACGTCCAAAATCAGCAATACGCCATTTTGCGTAGGTATCAATTAGAACGTCTTTTTTCTCTGATGTTACGAAACGGTCAGAACGACCATCCATCGTTTGAATACGAGCATCAAGTACTTTTACGCGATCAAACATAGGCAGTTTAAAGTGCAGGCCTGGTTCATAGATTCGTGATACGCCGTTGTCATCGAGAACTCGACCAAAACGAATTACCATGCCACGTTCGCCTTCTTGAATCACAAACAGTGACATCAATAGAAGGGCAATCGTCACAACTAATACAGGGATCATTAATTTACGCATTATTAGTATCTCCCTTGGCGTGAACTGTCTGAACGAGTTTGAGTGCTAGGCTTAGGATCCGCTTGAGTTTCTAACTCAATTTGATCGTAAGTTGATGATGCTTTTGCAGGGCGAGTGCCCGACTGAGAACCACCTTGTGCGCCTAGCTTATCAATTGGTAGGTATAGCAAATTACCGCTTGATTCAGAATCAATCAGGACTTTCGATGTGCTTGAATACACTTTTTCCATTGTATCAAGGTACATACGGTTACGTGTTACTTCAGGAGCTGCTTGGTATTCAGGTAGCAGTTTCTCGAACTGAGCCACTTGACCTAGAGCACCATTAACTGTGCGCTCTGAGTAACCCACCGCTTCTTTCTTCAAACGCTCAGCACGACCTGTTGCTTTTGGAAGAATGTCATTTCGGTAAGCTTCAGCTTCACGCTCGAAACGCTCTTCATCCTCACGAGCCGCGATAGCATCATCAAATGCATCTTTCACTTGCTCAGGTGGACGTGCTGACTGGAAGTTCACGTCAACAATCAGAATACCCATGTCGTAGCTATCAATAATACGGTTCAACGTTTCTTGAGTGCTTTGACGAATCTGCTGACGACCACTTGTTAGGATACTATCCATTAGAGAGTCACCAATTACCGCACGAAGCGCAGAATCGGTTGCTTGGCGTAAACTGTCGTCTGCATTCGTTACACGATACAAGTACTTGTATGGGTCAGAAACACGGTATTGAACACCCATTTCAACGGTCACAACGTTTTCATCTTTCGTTAGCATCGTGCCAGCAGCACGTAGAGAACGAATCGCTTGAACGTTTACTAGTTGCTCATCTTTGATTTCATCGATGAAGCGTGGGTGCCAGTTAAGACCAGGCTCTTCGATACGGTCGAACTGACCCAATCGAAGTACTACTGCTCTTTCTGCTTCGCCAACGGTGTAGAAACCAGCGAAGAACCAGATAGCAATCGCAATGACAGCAATGACACCAAAGCCAATCGCACCGCCACCACCGATAGATGGCCCGTTACCGTTGCCACCTTTTTTACCAAACTTGCCACCTAACTTTTGACTTAGTTTACTAAACACTTCGTCTAAGTCTGGCGGTCCTTGATCTCGGCCGCCGCGATTATTGTTCTTACCCCAAGGGTCATTATCGCGGCCGTTATTATCGCCGTTGTTGTTATTTCCAGGCTCATTCCACGCCATTAGAAAGCTCCATCATTTGATATGACGTTATACTGTAGCAGTCTCTTTGGTAACGATAAAGTCACCTAAGAGCGCCCCTTCTCTTTTTTCAAGTTTAGACCAATCTATTTGTTGCATTCGGATATCTATCAACAAGTTACCATTTTCATCATACTCTTCCTGTTGAATACATTTCATCTCGAAGAATAAGCTGCGAATACGGCCCTGATGTTGATGTGGAATACACAACCGGAATTGAACCATCTGACTCGCTAAACGCTCAGTTAAAGCTTCAAACAGCAGTTCAATACCTTCTCCTTCCATTGCAGAAACCCAAACAGCGCGAGGTGCGCCCTCTTCGTCTCTTTCAATTCGAGGTTTTTGGTCTTCCATGCAGTCAATTTTGTTCATGACTACAAGGGTTGGCACTTCATGAGCATCGATTTCTTCTAATACTTCATGAACAGCCTGAATGTTCTCACGAAAGCGGTCATCACTGGCATCAACAACATGTAACAAAATGTCAGCTTCCTGCGTCTCTTGTAACGTAGCCTTGAACGCAGCGACCAGATCGTGCGGTAGATGACGGATAAAACCTACGGTATCTGCGAGAATTGCAGGCCCGACATCTGCCAATTCAATCTTACGTAGTGTTGGGTCTAGGGTTGCAAACAGTTGGTCTGCTGCATAAACACCTGCACTAGTGATTCGATTGAAAAGTGTTGATTTCCCTGCGTTGGTATAACCAACCAAAGAAATTGTTGGGATTTCAGCTCGATTACGAGCACGTCGTCCTTGTTCACGCTGCTTAGCCACTTTCGCTAAACGACGTAATATCGCTTTTATACGGTCACGCAACAAACGTCGATCGGTTTCCAGTTGAGTTTCACCTGGACCACGAAGACCAATACCACCTTTCTGCCTTTCAAGGTGAGTCCAACCACGAATCAATCGAGTAGAGATATGACGAAGCTGAGCGAGCTCAACTTGTAGCTTACCTTCATGAGTTCGCGCACGTTGTGCAAAGATATCTAAGATCAAACCCGTGCGATCAATCACACGACATTTACACAATTGCTCGAGGTTGCGCTCTTGGGCAGGAGAGAGGGAGTGGTTAAAAATCACAATTTCAGCACCGGTTAGCTGAACAGCTTGTGCGATTTCTAGGGCTTTACCTTCTCCAACGTAGTATTTAGGGAGTGGGGATTGTCGGCTACCAGTAATCACTTGTAGCGTTTCTACCCCCGCTGAGGAGACCAGCATTTCACATTCGCTCAGGTCTTCCCATTCTCCCTCTTGCGTGAAGTTGATATGAACAAGTACGGCTCGCTCGCCGGATTCATAACGGTCAAACAAGCAACCAACTCCTTATTACAGCGCAAGCTGTATTATTTGAACGATTAATCTTCAGTCTTCTCTGGACGATCAGATGGCGCACGTTGCTCGCCGCTGTGGTGACTAACTGCACGAGCAGGAACCACAGTAGAAATCGCATGCTTGTAAACCATTTGGTTTACTGTGTTCTTCAATAAGATCACGAATTGATCGAAAGACTCGATCTGACCTTGCAGCTTAATGCCGTTAACAAAATAGATAGAGACTGGAATGCGCTCACGACGGAGTGCATTTAGGAATGGGTCTTGTAGCGATTGCCCCTTAGCCATTTTATTTTCCTTATTTATATTTTGTTGTAATTATTTAGCTAGTGGTGCACAAAAAGGTGCGGCCTTTGCATCTGAGCTAAACGAATAAAAAAACTCCGTTGTTATTGAAAGGCTGTGATTTTTAAAAGCCTCAATAACTGATCCTTTCCAGAGTATATTCACGCAAAAGCGATCACATTATACACAGCAATACTAATCAGATGCTATTGCATCTGAAAGAGTTTCTAACGCGTGTTCAATGTTTTCGCTATCTAACCAAGTTAAATCATCCCAACTGCGTAACCAGGTGATTTGTCGCTTGGCCAATTGACGGGTTGCACAGACACCACGGAAAACCGCTTCGTCTAAATCACAATTCCCATCTAAATAATCCCACATCTGCCTATAACCAACGCATCGAATCGATGGCAGTTCAGGATGAAGATCTTCTCTGGCGTACAACGCCTTCATTTCATCTTCAAAACCCGCTTCTATCATCTTCTCGAAACGCAGCTCAATGCGGCGATGGAGTTCTTTCCTTTCCTTGGGAGCTATTGCAAATTGTTTTACACGAAATGGCAGGCTATCGCCTTTCGTTTGAGTTAGCTCTGTTAATGTTTTACCCGAAATTCGATAAACTTCCAATGCCCTTGAAAGCCTTTGTGGATCATTTGGGTGTATTCTTTCAGCGGATACGGGATCTATCTCTCTTAATTGATCGTGCAATGCCTGCCAACCCTGTTCAATAGACTCCGCTTCAATCTGCTTACGAATCTCTTGATCCGCTGCTGGTAGTGGCGATAAACCTTCCAACAATGCCTTGTAGTAAAGCATTGTGCCACCAACAAGTAACGGGATTTTACCTTCCGCTACAATGGCATTCATTTCATTGATCGCATCACGACGAAAATCTGCCGCAGAATACGCTTCGCTTGGATCAAGAATATCAATCAAGCGATGAGGCGCGAGCGCAAGCTCTTCTGCATCCGGTTTAGCGGTGCCGATATCCATGTCTTTATAGATCAATGCCGAATCGACACTGATGATCTCTACCGGATACTTCTGACGTAAGCGGATAGCTAAGTCTGTTTTTCCTGATGCCGTTGGGCCCATTAAAAACAACGCTAAAGGTAATTTTTCAGTCATGATATTTTGTATTGGTTTCTCTGTTATAGCGCTTTATAGCAAAGGGCTTTCTTGTCGCAAAAATACGTATCGTTGCGAAGATAAATGTCGTCGCAAAAAGTTAAACCGTCAATAAACTTGAGTCTTTAAATCGATAAACAACTAAGCCATAAAAGCTGCGATGGTCGCTGAAAAGTCGATAGGATTAACAAATTCGGGATCATCTAATGGAAGTAGACCATGCCAAAGTTGCTCAAGTTCCCCAACTAGTTGAACCGCTTCAGATAAAGTGTAGTCGTTTTTTACTTGTGCTGTCTGAATCCCGATCCAGTTAACCAGTAATAGCAACGTATCGTTAGAAAAGCTGTGACCTTGAATCTCCGAGGCCTGAGCGTTTATTGAAGCCGCGTACGATAACAGATCTGGGATCAAAATTTGTAAGTTTTGCTGCCTCAAAGGAGAAGGCACTCCCATCACCATTATCGCTTCGTTATTCCTAGCTTTAAGCTCGATACCAAGCACGGACAGCATTGGGCTTAGCGCCTTAGCGACACCGACTAAATCAGCACCTAATTTGATTGATAAAGGCACCAACAGCGGCTGGCTTTTTAACGCCCCTTCTCGAGTGTCAAGTTGGCCAATCACACGTAGCAATTCCGCTTTGGCTAGAGACACCAATACGCTGCCGTTTTTGTTCCCCATCACAAGATACTGACGTTCCACTACCGAGACTGCTTTGCCTAAGTCCGTCACAGGTGCTCTTGGCTTTAAATGAACAGGATTCTGTTGAGCAGGCTTAGCTTCTTTGTTTTCTATGTTGTCTCTGGTTTCTACTGGTGCTACATGCTCTTGAGAAAGTGAAGGCTGTACAACTTGATCATCAAAATCTGGCGTTTTCAACAGCTCTTTATAGGCTTTCACTTCGCGCTTTGAAGGCGCGGGCTCAGCATGATGTTGGTTGGGTTCTTTTTCTTTTCTCGGAGCAGGTCGAGACTCTATCCACTCTTGACGAGGAGAACCTGTAAAGCTGGTTTCACGAGCCGACGAGCCTGTGCTAGCTGAACTCATGTTAGTTGACGAATCTAAGTTGGTTGAAGAGCCTCTGCTAGACGATGAACCTCTGTTTTCTGGTGAGCTATAGTGCTGCCCAGCATCATTAACGCTGTGCTGAGGGTTATCATAAACCTGCTCAGATTCGGCTTTTCTTGGGTAGGCTGGCGTCTGCTCAATGGCGTGTCGCAGCCTCTCAGAGATCTGTGTTTGATCCGAATGAGTCGGCGTTATACTTTCTGGCTCAGAAAAACTCGCAACATCCCCCGTTTCAGACATCGAACTATCTTGCTGATAATTAGGGGCTTCTGACTGATGAAAAGCCGATTGATTGATTGGCGCAGCATCAATTTGTTTACTTTGTGCTAAGCCATCACTCAATGCTTGGTAAATAAAGTCGTGCACAAGGCGGGCTTGATGGAAGCGCACTTCATGTTTGGCAGGGTGAACATTCACATCGACTTGATGCGGGTCTAGCTCAATGAACAACACATAAGTTGCAAACTGATCTGGGCGCAGGCTGGTCTCATAGCTTTGACGAATCGCATGATTGATCAGCTTGTCTCGCATCATACGACCGTTCACATAGCAGTATTGTAGATCGCTTTGTTGTCTTGCCCCTTCAGGCGTGGTGATCCAACCATGAAGTTTTAGACCTTGATGTTCTAGCTCAATCTTAAGCATATGACGAACAAAAGGATTGCCGCATACCGCAGCGATACGCTTTTCTGCTTGAACTTGTGTTTTTGCAGCGCGGTACTGACGAATCATCTTACCGTTATGACGAAGGTTGATCGTCACATCAAAGCGACTCAATGCGATACGTTTAAGCAGCTCATCAATATGCGTGAATTCGGTTTTCTCAGTACGCAAAAACTTGCGGCGTGCTGGTGTGTTGAAGAACAGGTCCAACACTTCAACCGAAGTACCAATAGGATGCGCGGCAGGCTGCAATTTCACCTGCATATCACGGCCTTCACTGTGTGCTGCCCAAGCTTGATCTTGAGTCGCAGGGCGTGAAGTCATGGTTAAGCGCGCAACAGAGCTGATACTCGCGAGCGCTTCACCACGAAAACCAAGGCTGACGATCGCCTCAAGGTCATCAAGGGTATGGATCTTGGAGGTAGCATGACGACTCAGCGCCAAGGCAAGCTCATCTTTAACGATGCCCTTGCCGTTGTCACGAACGCGGATCATCTTGGCGCCACCTTTCTCGATATCAATATCGATACGTGTGGCACCTGAATCCAAACTGTTCTCAACCAACTCTTTCACAACAGAAGCTGGTCTTTCTACCACTTCACCCGCTGCGATTTGGTTCGCTAACCGAGCTGGCAGTATTTTGATCGTCATATTTATAGCTACCTTACTGCCACTGATGGAAACATGTCTGCGTTAAAAGCTTATTTGTGCGGAATAATCAACACCTGACCCACTGCTAGGCTGTCAGATCGTAGCTTATTCGCTTGGCGAATGCTGTTGACGCTCACGCCGTATTTAGAAGCAATCTTACCTAGGTAGTCACCTCTTGCGACTTTATGTTTGCGCAGAGGGACATCTTTAACTTCAATCGTAATGCGTAGCTTCTGGCCGACTCTCACGGTTTCAGACTTCAAGCGGTTCTCACGTTTGATATCTGCAACTCGAACTTTATAACGGCTGGCTATCTTGCCTAGATACTCTCCAGACTTAACCGTGTGAGTGATGGTCTTAGTTTTCACTGCACTGCTTGATGACGAACCTGAAGCACTACTTGGGATCTTAAGTACTTGACCGATCGCTAGGCTGCTCGATTTCAGATTGTTGAGTTTCATCAAGGTCTGCGTCGACGTGCCATATTTACTCGCAATCACCGATAAAGACTCGCCACGAGAGACTTTATGTTGGCTCACACCACCGGTTGATGACGTTGCATTAGACAAGATAATCCCTTCAGGCGGGTTAGCCTTCAAATACTTAACGACCGCTTTAGTCACTGCTCGTGCTAATTTATCTTGATGCGAGCGTTGGAAAAGAAGCTTCTCTTCCGTCGGGTTTGAAATAAAGCCTGTTTCTACCAATACCGATGGTATCTGTGGTGAACGCAATACCGCCAAACTGGTATTGATTGGTTTGCTGTTATGAAGCTTAGCGACCTTACCCATCTCAGACAGAATCGTTGTTGCAAGCTTATAGCCCTCTTTTTGAGAGTGGCTGAACTGCAAATCAAGCAGAGTTTGGTTTACGTTTTTATCATCAATGTTGCCAGTGAAAGCTGCACCGCTACCACCGAGCAATTCAGACTGTTTCTCTTTGTTCTCGATCCAGCGCGAGATCTCCGTATTGGCGCGTCGAGTATTCAACACAAACACCGAACCACCTCGTGGTTGAGGAGTCGTAAACGCATCCGCGTGAATAGAGATAAACAAGTGAGCTTCATTTTCACGAGCAATCGCAACACGTCGGTTAAGGTTTACAAAGTAGTCGGCATTGCGAGTCATGCGAGTTTTGATCCCCGGGACCGCATTCAACTGTGCAGCAAGCTTGCGAGAAATACTCAGAGTCGCATTCTTTTCATACTTACGACTTGGACCAATAGAGCCAGGATCTTCACCACCATGACCAGGGTCTATCACAATCAGAATGTCTTTCTGACGTTTAACCTGATTAATATTTTTGCTAACTGTTGGCTTACTCGGCTTCGATGTTGCTCCCTTACTTGTCGCACCATGAGGGAAGTCAATCACCAAACGATGCCCATACTGACCACCAGGAGTCGGGCTCAATTTAAACAAATCGGCTTTAGAGGATTTCTTCAACTCGAAAACCAAGCGATAGGTATTTTTGTCTGGCGGGGAGCTCTTACGAACTTTCGACAGAACGGGGCTATCCTTCACCACAACAGGTAACTTGGTCGCAAGATTGGTATGTTTTAAATCGACAACTAAACGACTTGGGCTACTCAAAGTAAAATAGCTAAAATCCGCTTCTGATTTAAGGTCGATAACCACACGAGTTTCTTCAGGTGAAGGCCAAACCCTCAACCCTTTCAGTGAGTTTGCAGAAACAAGTGAAGAAAACAGTAAAGAAAAAACAGCAGCCATTACGGCTACTGATGATAAAAGGCGTTTAGAAATCAACATAACTCCAACTGACTAAGTAAGCGCTGTCCGTATTCACTATTAGCGGTTAAAGAAACAATACGGTGATCGTCTTGGTAACGAATATCAATATCCAAATCTGCTTCAGGTAGCATCCCATAACCTTTCTCAGGCCATTCAACCAAACAAATAGCGTCTGGAGTAAAGTAATCACGGATACCCATGAACTCTAACTCTTCAGGATCGGCCAAACGATAAAGGTCAAAGTGGTACACCTGCCAATCTGCAAGTTGATAAGGTTCAACTAGAGTATACGTTGGGCTCTTTACATTTCCTTGATGGCCAAGTGCTTTTACAAAGCCACGACTGAACGTCGTTTTTCCTGCGCCAAGATCACCATGCAGATAAATAGTCGTCTGCTGTGAGCAAAGATTAGAAAGCTCCGTTCCTAGTTGAATCGTTGCTTGTTCATCTTTCAAAGTAAATTGTTTCGTGCTCATGAATACGTTCTCTAAAAATCGATCGTTGACTATATAAAAATCAAAAGAACAAGAATAGTAAACCGTGATGCTTTTGGGAGACAAGCACTCAAGTGTAAGTTCTATGAAAAATACTGCTCAAAACACGTCTGTTCTGGTTAATATCGTAAAGATCCGTTAAGATCCGCCCCCATTTTTGCCGAACCTAATTTTAATTAGCCTTATCTCTAATTGTAAAACAGAGAAAATAAGAATTAAGCCATGAATCTAGACCATCTTGCTGAACAAATTAAAATCTGGGGAAAAGAGCTCGGCTTTCAAAAAGTTGGCATCTGCGATGTCGATTTGAGTGAACACGAAGCCCCTCTTCAAGCATGGCTAGATGCTGGCAATCACGGCGAGATGGATTGGATGGCTCGGCATGGAATGATGCGTGCGCGTCCAGATGAACTTCACCCAGGGACCATTCGAGTAATCAGCGCTAGAATGAATTACCTACCACCAGAAGCTCAGTTTGCATCCAACCTAAACGATACCACTCAGGGCTATATCAGCCGTTATTCTTTAGGCCGCGATTATCACAAATTGTTCCGTAACCAGTTGAAAAAGCTGGGACAAAGAATTGAAAAAGAAGTTGAGGGATTTGACTCACGTCCTTTTGTGGATTCAGCGCCTATTTTAGAAAGGCCATTAGCTCAAAAAGCTGGATTAGGCTGGACTGGTAAACACTCGTTAATTCTGGATAAAGACGCAGGGTCTTGGTTCTTCCTAGGCGAACTGTTGGTTAACATTCCTCTGCCAGTCGATACACCGAGTGTCGATGAGTGTGGGAAATGTACCGCATGTATCACATCCTGCCCAACGGGTGCCATTATCGCCGACGGTGTTGTCGATGCGCGTAAGTGTATTTCGTACTTAACCATTGAATACGATGGTGTGATCCCGGAAGAATTTAGAGACGCAATTGGTAACCGTATTTATGGTTGTGATGACTGTCAGTTAGTTTGCCCGTGGAATCGTCATGCCGAACTCACAGAGCAAACAGACTTTCATCGTAGAGAAGATTTCCAAGAGGCCGATCTCGTTTCACTTTCAAGTTGGGACGAAGCCACCTTCCTAAAGAAAATGGAAGGCTCAGCAATAAGGCGTATCGGACACACCCAATGGTTGCGCAATATCTTTGTTGCTATGGGCAATGCGCCATTTCAACAACGCATTATTGAAACACTAGAATCTCATCAAGGCAAAAACGACATGTTGGATGTGCATATTGAGTGGGCTTTGAATAAACAACTACAACAGTTACCCAACGCTAATGGCGTGCAAAAAAATAGCAGCAAAATCTCCACCAAAAAGCACCGACTAATACGCATTGTTGAGAAAGGCCTGCCAAGAGACGCCTAGCCCTTTAAGCACCAACGATTGGCTAATTAACCTGCCTAAATAGTCCAATATTTAAGACAACCCGTTGCACATAATATTAGAACAATGTTTGACCTTGTTCTCAATTTTGGCAATGTGGAAAAAATTAAAATATTTCGTAAACTTCCAACACCCGCATAAAGTTAAACACAAAGCCCATAAATGATTAAGATCAAAAAACAACAAGTTAACGATCTTTAGCTCAATCACAAGCCAAGTGACAATCCAATATAAAACAACAAGTTACAGAGAGTTGCGTTTTGCTAACGCATTGAAATAAAGAAAGATCTTTTTGAGATATGTAAAGAATTAAGTCTGAAATAACTTTATCAACCAAGTTATCCACACCTAACACTTTGTGGATAAGTCTGTTTATAGATGTGAAAAACCTCAAGTATCTGCTTCAGAGACCTGATGTTTGCTAGCATTCCAGTTGCTAAGAAAAATTTAAGACAAAAAAATATCCACCATGATGGAGGATTATTTTCTTTTTTGGGGGATTATGCTTCGCAGCATTAAAGAAAGAGCGTGACCGGTAAGGTCGTCTTTAAACGCTGTGGTTTAAAGAGTTTTGTTTACCATGAAGAGTAAACTGGAGCGATACATCGGGTTCGAACCGATGACCTCAACCTTGGCAAGGTTGCGCTCTACCAACTGAGCTAGTATCGCATAAGCTAACCGTTCATCTTTTCTGCTAAGAAGCAGCAAATTAACGTTTAACTGTAATGTGGTTGCGGGAGCCGGATTTGAACCGACGACCTTCGGGTTATGAGCCCGACGAGCTACCAAACTGCTCCATCCCGCGTCCGGATGTTTCTCTTTTCGCATCATTACCGTTTAAGACAATGAGACTAAACCATTTTCATTCTGAGCAAGGCTCTAACAATAGAATTTGGAGCGATACATCGGGTTCGAACCGATGACCTCAACCTTGGCAAGGTTGCGCTCTACCAACTGAGCTAGTATCGCATAAGCTAACCGTCCATCTTGTCTGCTAAGAAGCATCAAATCAACGTTCAACTGTAATGTGGTTGCGGGAGCCGGATTTGAACCGACGACCTTCGGGTTATGAGCCCGACGAGCTACCAAACTGCTCCATCCCGCGTCCGGATGCATTGTTTAAGACAATGAAACTGTTCTCTAAAAAGAGAGAATTTGGAGCGATACATCGGGTTCGAACCGATGACCTCAACCTTGGCAAGGTTGCGCTCTACCAACTGAGCTAGTATCGCATGAGCTAACCGTTCATCTTGTCTGCTAAGAAGCATCAAATCAACGTTTAACTGTAATGTGGTTGCGGGAGCCGGATTTGAACCGACGACCTTCGGGTTATGAGCCCGACGAGCTACCAAACTGCTCCATCCCGCGTCCGGATGCATTGTTTAAGACAATGAGACTAAACCATTTTCATTCTGAGCAAGGCTCTAAGAATAGAATTTGGAGCGATACATCGGGTTCGAACCGATGACCTCAACCTTGGCAAGGTTGCGCTCTACCAACTGAGCTAGTATCGCATAAGCTAACCGTCCATCTTGTCTGCTAAGAAGCATCAAATCAACGTTCAACTGTAATGTGGTTGCGGGAGCCGGATTTGAACCGACGACCTTCGGGTTATGAGCCCGACGAGCTACCAAACTGCTCCATCCCGCGTCCGGATGCATTGTTTAAGACAATGAGGCTTTAAATTGGAGCGATACATCGGGTTCGAACCGATGACCTCAACCTTGGCAAGGTTGCGCTCTACCAACTGAGCTAGTATCGCATAAGCTAACCGTTCATCTTGTCTGCTAAGAAGCATCAAACCAACGTTTAACTGTAATGTGGTTGCGGGAGCCGGATTTGAACCGACGACCTTCGGGTTATGAGCCCGACGAGCTACCAAACTGCTCCATCCCGCGTCCGGATGCATTGTTTAAGACAATGAGACTAAACCATTTTCATTCTGAGCACTTTCTCAAAGAGACAGCTTCTAAGAATAGAATTTGGAGCGATACATCGGGTTCGAACCGATGACCTCAACCTTGGCAAGGTTGCGCTCTACCAACTGAGCTAGTATCGCATAAGCTAACCGTCCATCTTTCTGCTAAGAAGCTTCAAATCAACGTTCAACTGTAATGTGGTTGCGGGAGCCGGATTTGAACCGACGACCTTCGGGTTATGAGCCCGACGAGCTACCAAACTGCTCCATCCCGCGTCCGGATGCATTGTTTAAGACAATGAAACTGTTCTCTAAAAAGAGAGAATTTGGAGCGATACATCGGGTTCGAACCGATGACCTCAACCTTGGCAAGGTTGCGCTCTACCAACTGAGCTAGTATCGCATAAGCTAACCGTTCATCTTGTCTGCTAAGAAGCATCAAACCAACGTTCAACTGTAATGTGGTTGCGGGAGCCGGATTTGAACCGACGACCTTCGGGTTATGAGCCCGACGAGCTACCAAACTGCTCCATCCCGCGTCCGGATGCATTGTTTAAGACAATGAAACTGTTCTCTAAAAAAGAGAGAATTTGGAGCGATACATCGGGTTCGAACCGATGACCTCAACCTTGGCAAGGTTGCGCTCTACCAACTGAGCTAGTATCGCAATCTGAAAACGTCTTTCGCCGTTCAGGGCTGCGAATTATAAGAGCATTTTTTTGTGATGCAAGTCCTTAATGCAAAAATCAGCAAGTTTTTACTCAACTGCTGAAAAAGCACACAAATTTGCAAAAAAAATGCCCTGTATGTACCTGAAAAGTTAGATAAACGTGATCATTCAATCAGATTAGATGCTAATGATTGTTTTTCGGTAGTACTGTAGCTCTGCAATCGACTCTCGAATATCGTCTAATGCAAGGTGGCTTCCTGATTTAGAAAAACCATCGAGTACTTCAGGTTTCCAACGACGCGCAAGCTCTTTCAAAGTGCTTACGTCGACATAGCGGTAGTGGAAGTACTCTTCCAACTCTGGCATGTGCTTGTATAGGAAACGGCGATCTTGGCCAATGCTGTTACCACAAATAGGCGATTTACCTTTCGGTACCCACTTTTCAAGAAACTCAATCGTTTGTTTGATTGCGTCTTGCTCTGAAACGGTGCTTTCTTGAATTCTCTTTACTAAACCGCTGCCAGTATGAGTCGTCGTACACCACTCATCCATCTTATCCAGTTCACTCTGAGGTTGGTGAATGGCCAAAACAGGCCCTTCAGCCAGAATGTTGAGCTCACTATCTGTAACGATAGAAGCAATTTCAATAATTTTATGAGTTTCAGGATCAAGTCCTGTCATCTCTAGATCAACCCAAATAAGGTTCTGATCGCTAAAGGACATAAGGCGTCGCCTATTTGTTTATGTGTAAAAGAGGTACTATACCCAAATAACTATACTCAAACTAGCTTTAGGGCCATCGAAATCAGTGGCACCAATAACATCCTGTTTGAGTCCTCAATCATCAAGTTAGATGTGTTAAGTGAAAAATTGTGGCTAAAAAAAAGAAGTTAACCAAAGGTCAGGTACGTCGCGTACGTAGCAACCAGAACAAGCGACTCAAGAAAGAAGATTCTATCCAGTGGGATGAGAACATGCTTGGCGGAACAAAAAGCGGACTCGTGATTACGCGCTTTGGTCAACATGCTGATATCGAAGATCTTGAAACCAACGAAGTTCACCGTTGTAACTTACGTCGTAGTATCGAAACGTTAGTTTCCGGAGACAAAGTAACTTGGCGCGCAGGGCTTGAATCAATGGCTGGCATCTCTGGTGTTGTCGAAGCCGTTGAGCCTAGAACATCAATGCTAACTCGTCCTGACTACTATGACGGCCTAAAACCGGTTGCCGCAAACGTAGACCAAATGGTTATCGTTTCAGCTGTACTACCAGAGCTATCACTTAATATCATCGACCGTTACTTGATCGCCTCTGAAACGGTGAATATTGCTCCTTTAGTTGTACTCAATAAAGTCGACTTGCTGACAGAGCAACAAATTAGCGAATACCGCGAAACACTGAAGATATACGAGAAAATCGGCTATAAAGTCATGTTCGTGAGTAAAGAGTCGGGTTACGGCATCAAAGAGTTAGAAGCTGAACTGAAAGATCGTATCAACATTTTCGTTGGTCAATCTGGCGTAGGTAAATCCAGCGTAGTGAATGCACTGATGCCAACACTGGACATTGAAGAAGGTGCAGTTTCTGAAAACTCAGGGCTGGGTCAACACACCACCACAGCAGCGCGTTTGTATCACTTCCCTTCTGGTGGTGATCTTATCGATTCCCCTGGGGTACGTGAATTCGGCCTATGGCATTTAGAACCCGATGAAGTCACAGATGCTTTCATTGAATTCAAGCCATACCTAGGTGGCTGTAAGTTCCGCGATTGTAAACACAATGACGACCCAGGATGTCTTCTGCGTGAAGCCGTTGAAGACGGAAAAATTAGCCGCTTACGCTTTGCTAGCTACCACCGTATTATTGAAACAATGGCTGACAACAAAGATAACCGTCAGTACTCACGAAGCAAGAAAGCCGATCTCTAATCGCGTTTTTGTGAACAAATGTGTGCATTTACTGACAATTGGCGCGAATTTAAGTAACATCTCGCGCCCTAAACCGTCATCGACAGATTTAATTGAAAAACAATTAGCATTGGAAAATTAATACAATGGATAAGATTAAAGTTGGATTGCAGTACTGGATCCCACAACATGGCCTGACTCGTTTAGTTGGTAAACTGGCGTCTGCTAAAGCGGGTGGTTTAACGACAGCGATCATCAACTGGTTCATCAAGCAATACAAAGTAAACATGGATGAAGCTCTGCATAGCGATCCAAAACACTTTAAAACATTCAATGAATTCTTCGTACGTGAATTGAAAGAAGGCATGCGCCCTATCGCAGAAGGTGACTCTGTTATTGTTCACCCTGCTGATGCTCGCGTAAGCCAATTTGGCCCAATTACTGATGGTCAACTGATTCAAGCTAAAAACCATAACTACTCAGCTCGTGAGCTATTGGGTGGTGATGCTGCTCTAGCCGATGAATTTAAAGACGGCGAATTCGCAACGCTTTACTTGTCGCCAAGTGATTATCACCGCGTGCACATGCCATGCGATGGCACACTGCGTCAGATGATCTACGTTCCAGGAGACCTTTTCTCAGTAAACCCGCTAACGGCAGAGAACGTTCCAAACCTATTCGCACGTAACGAGCGTGTGGTTTGTATCTTTGATACTGAATTTGGCCCAATGGCACAAGTGCTGGTTGGTGCAACTATCGTAGGTAGCATCGAGCAAGTATGGGCTGGCACCATCACGCCACCTCGCGGTAACTCAGTTTACAAGTGGGATTACCCGGCACAAGGTGATAAATCTATCATCTTGAAGAAAGGCGAAGAGATGGGTCGCTTCAAGCTTGGTTCAACGGTTATCAACCTATTTGCTAAAGATGCAATCAAGTTTGACGAAACGATGCAGAATGGTGAGAAGACCGTTCTAGGCACCCCTTTCGCGCACATTGCGGGTAAAGAAGTTGAGACTGAAGCTGTTGATTCAGCAGAGAACACTGACCAAGCTTAACGGTTTGAGTTAGCTCATTTAGTTTTAAAGGCGCGTTATTTTTCTATATTTAGAGAAGAACGCGCCTTTTTCTTATCTAGCTCCAGACACTTCCCTCCAAGATTTCAACAAGTCTAACTACCGACAACCTTACTCCCAACGAGCAGGACGTCGAATTGCCCAGACAAAAGATTGACCAAAAACAAAACAACTGTCGAAACCTTAAACAACTTTTCGATTTTACAACCCGTCTCCAAGTACCAAAAATCCAGATAACTTACTCTATTTGAAGATATTTTTTATAGGGTCTTTGTACATGCCTAAACTCAATATTGGCGTTCTGGTCAAGCTGTTGATTTGTTTTGCGATTCCCTTAGGCGTGTTATTCATGCCGATAGATTCAATACCAATCGATGATCTCACGCTGATTCAACACCGCTTACTGGCCATATTCCTCTTAGCTGCACTGCTTTGGGTACTAGAGCCCGTTCCGGTATTCGCCACCTCAATTCTGATCATTGCACTTGAACTGGTGATGATCTCCGACAAAGGCCTACACTTATTTAGAAATCCACCAGCGGGACACGATCTCGGTGAGTTAATCAAATATACCGACATCTTCGGTGCATTTTCGTCACCAATCATCATCCTTTTCATGGGTGGTTTTGCTCTCGCCATCTCCGCATCTAAGTACGAACTCGACAACAACCTAGCTCGAGTGCTGCTTAAGCCGTTTGGCACAGAGCCGCGCTTCATCATGCTCGGTTTAATGCTGATCACTGCAGTGTTCTCGATGTTCATGTCGAATACCGCCACAACGGTAATGATGCTTGCGCTGCTAGGTCCGATCGTAGCCTCTGCGCCAAAAGGCGACATGGGGATTAAAGCGCTCGTGTTATGTATTCCAATTGCTGCCAATACTGGCGGTATCGCGACACCAATCGGTACGCCACCCAATGCGATCGCACTGCAATACCTAACTGGCGAGAACAGTATCGACTTCCTTAGCTGGATGATGATGGGCTTACCCTTTGTGATCATCCAACTGACCATCGCTTGGTTCCTTCTACAAAAACTCTTCCCTTCTAAAGAAAGAAACATGGTTCTCAAGCTTGATGGTCAATTTAGAAAAAGTTGGAGAGCGATTGTCGTTTACGTCACCTTCGCTGCCACTATCCTGTTGTGGATGACCACCAAACTGCACGGCATGAACACTTATGTGGTCTCGATCATTCCACTGGCGGTGTTCACTCTGACCGGCATCATGGGCAAAGAAGAGCTCAAGCTGATTAACTGGGATGTGTTGTGGTTAGTCGCGGGTGGTATTGCGATTGGTATTGGCTTAGACAAAACAGGACTAGCTGCCGCATTAGCGCACGCGATTGATTATGAATCGCTCTCTCCTGCTGCTGTGGTACTAACTCTATCTATCGTGTGTTGGTTAATGGCGAACTTCATGTCGAACACCGCGACTGCCAACTTGTTGATGCCGATAGCCGCTGCAATTGGCGCGTCCATGGAAAGTTTGGTCGCGATTGGCGGCTTACAAGGCTTGTTAGTTGTGGTCGCCTTCTCCGCATCACTCGGTATGATTCTTCCAGTATCGACACCACCCAACTCACTGGCTTACTCAACTGGCCTCATCGAAAGCAAAGACATGGCGAAGATGGGCATCATCTTAGGTATTGTCGGCTTGTTAATGGTCTACCTCGCGTTGTTCATCATCACCTAATAGACGTTCAACGATCACTTTTATTCCGACTAAGGCGCTAAATGTAAATTTAGCGCCTATTAACGCTATCTCACGCACAATGACCACAACAAGTGATTGAAATTTAACTCAATAAATAACTGTGACTTTACTTCACTGTTTTACAAAAATCAGAGTAAATATATTTAGAATTTATGATTTTAAACACATTCATTCTGCCTAAGACAACGGCAATATACCCCCATAAGAAACACACCACTTCAATATCAAGTACGTCACCGTAGTTAGGTTTTTGTCTAATAAGAGAGGAATGGACCTTGAGACATACTATTAAGTTTAAAATTCAGATCGCAATTGCGGTCATTATTGCCGTCGTAAGTGGCGCTCAAGCTTGGATATCGGTCAATCAGCTAACTCAAGAGACTGAAGTCGCGATCAACCAAGAAATGAAAAATGTCAGTGTTGGCACCACCAATTACATTGCCGATTGGCTCTCTATCCGCAGCGATATGATGCTTGCCAATGAATCGACTATTTCAAGCAATAGTAACTCTGATCGCGAGTTATTGATCACCAAACAAGCCGGGCAATTCCTATCTGTTTATGCAGGATTCAGCGATGGCACTATCGCCTATGGCGACAAAGGTGAAGATTGGCCAGCAGGCTATGACCCACGCACTCGCCCTTGGTATAAGGACGCCAACGCAACATCAGACCTCATCATTACCGAACCTTATCAAGACTTTGACGGCAGCATTGTCATCAGCTTTGCGAAAGCATTCAGTGGCGATAGACAAGGTGTTCTCGCGGCCGATCTAACCGTAACCAGCATTATTGATACCGTGCTCAATGTAAAACTGGATAACGATGGCTTTGCGTTTTTAGTCGATGGCAACAACAACATCGTTGCCTACAGTGATGAAGAACTGAGTCAAAAACCATTGACCAGTTTGAATCCAGAGCTAACAACCAACAAGGTTTCACAACTACTCCAAGACCAGATGATCACCACTCTCACTTGGCCTGGTCAAGGCGATAAGCTGGTCTATATTGCCAATGTTCCGAATACCGATTGGTCGCTAGGCATTGTTATCGATAAAGAGATGGCGTTTTCTGCAGTATCCGATGCCATTCAATTCATCACGCTGACCTCTTTGGTTTTGTACATCATCATTTCAATTGCGAGCACAATGGTGATCAACCGCCTGCTTTCTCCATTACAAACACTGTCTACAGCGCTGACTCAATTGGCTCAAGGCAGAGGCGATCTCACTCAGCGTATTGATATCACACGTATGGATGAGATTGGTAAACTTGCCGAGCTTGTGAACCAGTTCTTAAGCCAAATGCAAAGCATGTTGAAGGGCGTGATAGAACACAGCCACGATCTCAACAATCATGCAGAGAAAGCCAATCAGCTGGCGACCCAATCTTCGATTAGCGTTGAGAATCAACAAAACGATATCAACCAAATTGCGACCGCGATTCATGAGATGTCCGCCACCGCAGCCGAAGTGGCTAGCCATGCCGAATTAACGGCATCCGCTTCTCAGGCATCCGCTACCGCTTGTAACGAAGGCCAAGAGGTAATCCAACAAAACCGCGATGCGATTACTGGCCTAGCAACACAAGTTGAAGATGCAGCCAATGTTATTCGTGAATTAGAGAGCAATGCTCAAAGCATTAACCAGATCCTCTCCACCATTCAAGGCATTGCCGAACAGACCAACCTGTTGGCATTAAATGCTGCGATTGAAGCCGCTCGAGCAGGTGAACAAGGTCGTGGATTTGCGGTTGTGGCCGATGAAGTGCGCGTGTTAAGTCAGAGAACGCATGGCTCGACCGAAGAAATTCGCGTGATGATTGATACGCTGCAGAAAAATACCGAACATGCTGTTGAAAGCATGACCACCAGCACTCAACTGGCAGAGAACAGTGTTGGCTTCGCTGAGCAAGCCCATGGCAGCCTGACTAAAATCACGCAAGCGATCACTGAAATCAACGACATGGCGCTGCAAATAGCCAGCGCTGCAGAAGAGCAACGCGCGGTGAGCGAAGACATCAGCCGTAATACGCAAGGAATCAAAGATGCCTCTGACGATTTGGCACAACAGGCGGAAAGCAGTCGCAATAGCTCAAATGAAATGAGCAGCGCTGCTGAATCGATGCGCCAAGATGTGGAACGCTTTAAAGTATAAAGCCTCGCTAGTCAGACAAGCGAAACGGATAACCGGAACAAAACAGTAACTGAGGATCAAGGCGGTAACTGAGCAGCAAAGCGGTGCTTTTATTAAGAATCACTTTGTTCTCGGTTCGGTTTGATGCATATTGATGAGCTAATTTATCCCAGACACAAGGATGTTATTCAGATGGGATTCGAATGGTTGGCTCTTGCTGCCGCTTTTCTTTGGGCGATTGCGAGCCTAATGTCAGTAAAGCCTGCTCAACACTTAGGTTCTTTCGCCTATAGTCGTTGGAGAATGGGTTGTACCGCGATCATCTTATCGAGCATGGCTTGGTTTACTGGTGGTTGGTCAAGTGTGGAAGCCGATCTGGTGACGCCTATGATGCTGTCAGGCCTGATTGGTATCTTCATTGGTGATACTGCCCTATTTGCTTGTTTGAATCGCATGGGACCGCGCCAAGCTGGCTTACTGTTCTCTTGCCATGCCGTGTTCTCGGCGATTCTCGGTTATTTCCTGTTTAGCGAAAGCATGACTTCGGTGGAGCTGATCGGTTCTGCATTGGTATTTAGTGGTGTATTAACTGCGATATTCTTTGGCCGTCGAGGGCAATCGAATAACCAACTTGAAACCATCAAAGGCACAGTGTGGATTGGTGTTGCTCTGGGAATCACAGCGGCGATTTGCCAAGCATTGGGCGGCATTATTGCCAAACCCGTGATGCAAACCAGCATTGACCCAATAGCCGCCTCAGCCATTCGAATGATCACCGCCTTTGTGGCTCACTCACTGTTTCGCTTAACGGGCGCTAAACTTTCACGCGCACTTAACCCAATGAATAAGCAGATATTCGCGATTACCGCAGTTAACGGCTTTTTAGCAATGGCGGTGGGAATGACGCTGATCTTGTATGCGTTGCAGGAAGGCAATGTCGGCATGGTCGCTCTGTTATCTTCAACCACGCCAATCATGTTGTTACCAATACTCTGGCTTTATACCAAGCAGAGACCAAATTCCTACGCTTGGATAGGTGCCATTGTTGCTGTGTTGGGCACCGGTATCTTGGTCAGCTAGCTAGTGAAGTAAACTGGAAGCTGATTGGAAACTGAGAGTTAATAGTTAACCGTGAATAGCTAAGGACCACTAACTCTCAGTAAAAACAAAAGCAATAAACTAAGAACGCGGAAACGGGAAAGCCATCACATCATCAATATGGTCATAACCTAACGCTAGCATGATCAGACGGTCGATACCTAAAGCAACACCGGCACAGTCTGGTAAGCCCGCTTTTAATGCCTCAATCAAATGATGATCAATCGGTTGAGGTGATAATCCCATCTCAATACGCTTGGCATTATCATCTTCAAAACGCTGCAGTTGTTCTTGTGGTTTATCTAACTCATGAAAGCCGTTAGCTAGCTCGATACCTTTGAAATACACCTCAAAGCGATCGGCGACCCGTGAATCGTTTGGATTGATCTTGGCTAACGCCGCTTGTGATGCTGGGAAGTCATACACAAACGCAGGCACCTGCTGGCCTATTTTCGCCTCAACACCAATACTAAACAGGAGTTGCAATAAGGTATCGCGATCTTGTTCTGGATCTGCAATGTCTCTGAGCCCTAGTTTCGCGGCAGCCTGCTTTAAGGTATCCATCGAATCTTCTAATGGACACACACCCAGTACATCAATAAAGGCTTGCTGGTAAGTCATTCGCTCCGCAACACCGGATTTTAGAGCCTGCTGTAACAGCAAATCCATTTCATCCATCAGGTCATGATGATCAAATCCAACGCGATACCACTCCAACATGGTGAACTCAGGGTTATGGTAACGGCCGTTTTCTTCATTACGAAAAGACTTACAAATTTGGTAAATACAGCCACTGCCCGCCGCTAACAGCCGTTTCATATGAAACTCTGGGCTCGTCATAAAGAACAATGGCTGGCCGTGCGCATAACCCGGCCCTACGAATTCAGTTTTGAACGTATGCAAATGCACATCCGTCACCGTGGCATGACTCATGGCTGGTGTATCCACTTCCAACACGTTTCGCTCTGTAAAGAACTGGCGAATTTGATTAAGGATATCAGCACGTTGCTTTAACTGCTTAATGGTTGCGGCGGGTTGCCATGTGGAGTGCATTATCAAGTTCCATATCACTGAATTCTAGGCGACGAAAATTACCACCTTTCGTCTCTTTTGTAAGCATCTATCTGTCTATTGATGAAAGCAAAATGTTGTTTTAATGAAGCCAGAAAATTACGTTCTACAATACAATTATCAATACAGCTTCCGCATCAACATTGATAACGAAAATCATACTCAACAAGCCGTTAACACCAGTCCTGTGGGTTAATCGTTATCAACAATTGATTGCCGTGATTGCAGTCACATAACCTATAAATTCTATGCCTCCATATGCATTACTGGAGCAAAAACCTAAATACATCAATTTTTGAAACGCCCTCCTCTCTTACACTGAACCTACCACTTAAGGCTTAGGGGTGATGATCGGTTGATGCCGTTTACTGCTCTCTAACTTTTTATAATAACAAGCGGAATACTCCGCATCACACTGGAGAATAACTGTGAAGACAATTACCACAGATATCGCAGTCATCGGCGCAGGCGGCGCTGGTCTTCGTACAGCTATCGCTGCGGCTGAAGCTAATCCTGAATTGGAAGTAGCACTGATTTCTAAAGTTTACCCAATGCGTTCGCACACGGTAGCGGCAGAAGGCGGTTCAGCAGCAGTAATTAAAGACGAAGATAGCCTAGATAACCACTTCAACGATACTGTTGGCGGTGGCGACTGGCTATGTGAACAGGATGTTGTTGAATACTTTGTTGAAAACTCGACTCGCGAAATGATCCAAATGGAACAATGGGGCTGCCCATGGAGTCGTAAAGAAAACGGTGAAGTAAACGTACGCCGATTCGGCGGTATGAAGGTAGAAAGAACGTGGTTCGCAGCGGATAAAACCGGCTTCCACATGCTTCATACTCTGTTCCAGACTTCGATGAAGTACGACACAATCAAACGATTTGATGAGTACTTTGTGGTGGATTTGATCGTTGAAGATGGCGAAGTACAAGGCCTAATCGCGATTCATATGTCTGAAGGTGAGCTTGTTACGATTAAAGCGAAATCTGTTGTGTTAGCAACCGGTGGCGCAGGTCGTGTTTACCACTGTAATACCAACGGCGGCATCGTAACTGGCGACGGTATGGCAATGGCTTATCGCCACGGTGTACCACTGCGTGACATGGAGTTCGTTCAATACCACCCAACAGGCCTACCGGGCACTGGCATCTTGATGACCGAAGGTTGTCGTGGTGAAGGCGGTATCATCGTCAACAAGAACGGCTACCGTTACCTGCAAGATTACGGCATGGGCCCTGAAACTCCAGTGGGCGAGCCGAAAAACAAATACATGGAACTGGGTCCTCGTGACAAAGTTTCTCAAGCATTCTGGCACGAGCAGCAGAAAGGCAACACCATCAAGCACCCACTTGGTGATGTAGTACACCTTGACCTTCGCCACCTTGGTGAAGAGTACCTGCAAGAACGTCTACCGTTCATCTGTGAGCTTGCAAAAGCGTACGTAAACGTTGACCCAGCAAAAGAGCCAATCCCAATTCGTCCAACCGTTCACTACACCATGGGTGGTATTGAAACTAACGGTACGTGTGAAACTCGCATTAAAGGCCTATTCGCCGTTGGTGAATGTGCTTCAGTTGGCCTACACGGTGCAAACCGCCTAGGTTCTAACTCTCTGGCTGAGTTCGTGGTATTTGGCCGCGTAGCCGGTGAGCAAGCCGTGAAACGCGCTGCTGAATTCAAAGGCTGGAATGAAGACGCCATCGCTAAGCAAATTAAAGCGGTTGAAGATCGCATCGCAGGCATCTTAGCTCAAGAAGGCGATGAGAACTGGGCTGACATCCGCACTGAAATGGGTCACACCATGGAAGCGGGTTGTGGTATCTACCGTCAAGAAGACTTGATGCAAGAAACCATCAACAAAATCACAGAACTGAAAGCTCGCTACAAGAAGATCAGCATTAAAGACAAAGGCAAAGTGTTCAACACTGACCTACTTTACGCTATCGAAGTAGGTTACGGCCTTGAAGTTGCCGAAGCGATGGTTCACTCAGCGATCCTTCGTAAGGAATCTCGCGGTGCACACCAACGTCTAGACGACAACTGCACAGAACGTGATGATGTGAACTTCCTGAAACACTCTCTCTCTTTCTACAACGAAGATGCAGCACCAACCATCGACTACAGCGGCGTTAAGATTACTAAATCTCAACCTAAAGCTCGTCTATACGGTGAAGCAGCCGAGAAAGCCGCTGCCGCTGAAAAAGCAGCAGAAGAGAATGCGAAGAAGAGCGAAGAGGAGCAAGCATAATGTCAGCGAATCGAATCCAAAAAATTGAAATTCTGCGTTATGACCCTGAGCACGATGCAGAACCTCACTTTCAAACCTTTGAAGTTCCGTTTGATGAAACCATGTCAGTACTTGATGCGATCGGTTACATCAAAGATAACCTAGATAAAGACCTGTCTTACCGTTGGTCTTGTCGTATGGCGATTTGTGGTTCTTGCGGCATCATGGTTGATGGCGTGCCAAAACTGGCGTGTAAGAGCTTCTTACGTGATTACCCGAATGGCTTCAAGATTGAGCCTTTGGCTAACTTCCCAATCGAGAAAGATTTGATTGTCGACATGACGCCGTTCATCGAGCGCCTTGAAGCAATCAAGCCTTACATCATCGGTAATGATCGCAAGCCAGAAGACGGCACTAACATCCAAACTCCAGAGCAAATGGCGAAGTACAAACAGTTCGCTGGCTGCATCAACTGTGGTTTGTGTTACGCAGCGTGTCCTCAGTTTGGTCTAAACCCTGAGTTCATTGGCCCTGCGGCACTTGCTCTTGCTCACCGCTACAACCTAGATAGCCGTGACAATGGTAAAGCTGAACGTATGAAGCTTATCAATGGCGACAACGGCGCTTGGGGCTGTACGTTTGTAGGTTACTGTTCTGACGTATGTCCGAAGAAAGTAGACCCAGCAGCGGCAGTTAACCAAGGCAAAGTTGAGTCTTCAATGGACTTCGTTATCTCGATGTTCAAGCCTGATGGATCGCAAGTAAAAACAGCAGAGGAGGCATAATATGAGCAATCGTAAGCCTTATGTTCGTGAGATGAAGAGAACGTGGTGGAGCAACCATCCGTTCTACCGCTTCTACATGCTACGTGAAGCGACTGTACTGCCTTTGATTCTATTCACTCTGTTCCTAACCTTTGGTTTGGGTGCACTAGTGAAAGGTCCTGAAGCTTGGGCTGGTTGGTTGAGCTTTATGGCTAACCCTATCGTTGTTGGTATCAACATCGTGGCACTGCTAGGCAGCTTACTGCACGCTCAGACCTTCTTCAGCATGATGCCTCAAGTAATGCCAATCCGTCTTAAAGGTAAATTGGTAGATAAAAGAATCATCGTACTGACCCAGTGGGCAGCGGTGGCATTTATTTCTTTAATCGTTCTGATGGTGGTGTAAGGAGCTTCGTTATGAACACAAATTACAATGTTAACCACAATCCGCAACGTTCTGATGAGCCAATCTGGTGGGGCCTATTCGGCGCTGGCGGTACTTGGTTCGCGATGATCACACCAATCACTATCTTAGTGCTGGGTATCTTAGTGCCAATGGGCATTATTGATGCAGATGCAATGAGCTACGAGCGTGTCTCTGAATTCGCCACCAGCATTATCGGTGCGCTATTCATCATCGGTACGCTAGCACTGCCAATGTGGCACGCAATGCACCGCCTTCACCACGGCATGCACGACCTTAAGTTCCACGTCGGCGTTGCAGGTAAAGTGGGGTGCTACTTCGTTGCCGGCCTAATCAGCGCATTGTCTGTTATCTTTATCTTCATGATTTAACAGTTAAGAGCAGATTCGGGATTCGAGTAAACGAGTATCGAAGAGCTTAAGAGCAGAAAAACAAAAGCAGAGCTAGGTTATCCAGCTCTGCTTTTTTATTGTTTGTCGAATATCACACATCTAGCTCACTCACTCTTGCTCTTCCTGCTTTTCGTATCCCGTATCTCGCTTACTCTAATCTGCCCTTACCGCTCTTCGTATCTCGCATCCCGTATACTCGCATCTGCCCTTCTGCTTTTCCTGATCGCCAGATACAAAAAAGGCCGCTCACAAGCGACCTTTTCTATTTCACTGAGCCATCCTAAACAAGATGGGTACAATCAAATTATTTTACACGACCAACGTATTCGCCAGTACGAGTATCAACTTTAACAACTTCACCGATAGCGATGAATAGAGGAACACGAACTACCGCGCCAGTTGCTAGAGTTGCAGGTTTACCACCCGTACCCTGTGTATCGCCTTTCAGGCCAGGATCAGTTTCAGTTACTTCGATCTCAACAAAGTTTGGCGGAGTAACAGTGATAGGGTTATCATTCCACAACGTTAGAGTACAAACGTCATTTTCAACTAACCATTTTGCTGAATCAGCGACTGCTTTTACGTCTGCTGCGATTTGCTCAAATGTTTCGTTGTTCATGAAGTGGTAGAATTCGCCATCGTTGTATAGGTAGCCTAGTTCAACGTCAACAACATCTGCAAGCTCGAAGCTTTCGCCTGACTTGAATGTTTTCTCTAACACTTTGCCTGACAGCAGTTTACGAAGTTTTACACGGTTAAACGCTTGGCCTTTACCTGGCTTAACGTATTCATTGTCGATAATTGCGCAAGGCTCGTTATCTAACATGAATTTTAAACCGCCTTTGAATTCATTGGTGCTTACTGACGCCATGATTTTCTCTTCCACATCTTTGAGTTAATTTCAATGCCGCATATCATAACCCGAAAAGTCGAATCTGTTGAGCAAAACTGGCTCAAACAACTATCGAATGCGATCTCTGACCCGACAAAACTGCTTGAAGCATTGGAAATAGACCCAACACCTTGGCAAGCAGGCTTCGCTGCTCGTGAGTTATTTGCACTTCGGGTACCTCTTAGCTTTGTCGAGCGAATGGAAAAAGGCAACCCTCACGATCCATTACTGCGTCAGGTATTACCTTTAAGCGAAGAGTTCGAAGTACACCAAGGTTATTCGGCTGATCCACTGGAAGAACAAGACAACGCGATCCCAGGGTTGCTGCATAAATATAAAAGTCGCGCGCTAATGATCGTAAAAGGCGGTTGCGCTATCAACTGTCGCTACTGCTTCCGCCGTCACTTCCCTTATCAAGACAACAAAGGCTCAAAGTCAGTTTGGCAATTCAGCTTAGAGTATGTAGCTCAACACCCTGAGATCAACGAAGTAATCTTGTCGGGAGGTGACCCACTGATGGCAAAGGACAGCGAACTAGATTGGCTGATCAATGCCATCGAACAGATTCCGCATGTGAAAACCGTTCGAATCCATAGCCGTTTACCGGTTGTAATCCCCGCTCGCGTGACTGACGAACTGTGCCAAACATTGGCTAATACTCGTCTAAACGTGGTGATGGTCAGCCATATTAATCATGCCAATGAAATCAACTTAGAGCTCAAACAAGCCTTCCATAAATTGAAACTAAGTGGTGCAACTCTGCTTAATCAAGGCGTGATGCTAAAAGGGGTCAATGATAGCGCTAACTCATTGAAAGAATTGAGTGAGAAGCTATTCGACGCCGGTGTTTTACCTTACTATATGCATGTGCTTGATAAAGTTCAGGGCGCCGCTCATTTCTATATTTCTGATGAAGAGGCCAAGTACCACTTCAAAGGTCTGATCTCTGAAGTTTCTGGCTACCTAGTACCAAAACTCACTCGCGAGATTGGCGGCCGCAGCAGCAAGACGCCACTCGATCTACACATTGAATAAAGAAGTTGTATCAATGAATCCCAATGCCTTAAGCGCTTGCTCACAATCACAGACTCAACAGAAAGGCTTCACCATTATCGAACTGGTTGTGGTCATCGTGATTCTGGGTATTGTTTCGGTGACTGCAGCTTCTAAGTTCCTCAACCTTCAAACCGATGCTCGCATCTCAACATTAAATGGCCTGAAGGGCGGAATGGAAGGTGCAAGTGCTATGCTTTATGGTAAGACATCAGCATTAGGCTTAGATAAAGCAGCTAGCGCATCCGTTAATGTTGAGGGCGACGATATCTCAGTCGTCTACGGCTACCCAGCAGCAATCAACAGCGACGCTTGGTCAATGCTCATCGAATCAACCTTTCTTGATGCTGAGTGGGGAGTCGGTAATGCAGATTGGTACTTTACGAACAGTAATGACAAAGATGGAAAAATTATCTACGCTCCAGCAAATCGTAAAAAGGTAGGGGATAACTGCTATCTTGAGTATCAAGAAGCGACCGAGACGACAACACCAGTATTCACTCTAACCACGACAGGCTGCTAGCGCTTCATCATTAGCACCAACCGTTAAGACAAAAATTTTTTGTTCGATCGTCCGGTCTATTATTAGCATACTCGGCTCTATTCTAAATTCTTAGGAGGGGTGATATGTCACAATTTATAGAACAAACTCTCAACCTTGCCCCCTTTAGCTGGGCAGGCCTTGCAGCATGCATGTTATGTGGTTCTTTAATCGGAATCGAAAGACAAACACGCGGTAAACCCGTCGGAATCCGAACGTCGATTCTGATCATCAGCGGTACCTATTTCTTCCTCACCATGGCGATTAGCCTATCCCCCAACACTCTCGATCAAGCTCGTGTGCTTGGCCAGATCATTACTGGGGTGGGTTTTCTTGGTGCCGGTGTAATGATGACATTGGATGGAAAGATTCATGGTGTCACGTCAGCGGCCATTATTTGGGTGTTGGCGGCGTTGGGGATGATGATTGCGTTAGGGCACCTTTCGCAGTCGGTCATTATCACGCTAATGGCTCTAGTGATTCTACTTGGGGTCGACAAGGTCGAGAACAGCTTCCAAAGTTTACGCCGTGGTGTTCACCAGAAATGGATGAACAAAGGGCGAATGAAAAAGTAACAACTCCCCCTCTTCATCAAATCAAATCAAATCAAATCAAAAAGCCTAGTTGGAAAACAACTAGGCTACTCGCTTGTTCACTTATTCGTTTAGAAACGTATTCCAAACCAAAGCACAACTCTTAGTAAACGTGAATCAGCACCTGATTCTTGCCCGAAGCTTTAGCCTTATAAAGCTGCTCGTCGGAAGCGCGAATACTCTGGTTTTCCCACAAGTGCCCGACACTATCGAACTTATACAACGAATAAAGCGTCGCTCCCCCTGAAACCGATATATCAATCTTGTCACCATTCGCACAACGGTAACTTTGTAAACTAATGTCGTTTTGTATGCGCTCAAAAATCGACGTAAGCAACTCCGATGATTCGCCAGTAATAGCCACGACAAACTCCTCCCCGCCAAATCTGGCGACAATATCTTGCTGTCTAATGCTGTTCATCATCAACTGAGCAACATGGCAAATTACTTCGTCTCCGACTTTGTGCCCATATTGATCATTCACCTTTTTAAAGTCGTCAATATCGAACACACCGAAGCCAATAATCGATGCTTCTTCTTGTGCTAACAATTTAGCTTCAAAGCCGCGTCGATTCATTAGCCCCGTCATGGGGTCAAGCATCGCTAAATCATTCAACCGCTTGTGCTCTTGTTTGACATATACACGCCACAGCCATAAAGATAAGATGAAATACAACACTAATAAGATGACAAGCTGGACTCTTTCCATCTCCAAAACATGTAGAAAGTGCTCGATCTTATCTTCTTCAATACTCAGGTATAGCTGGGTATTAATGCCATCAACATACAGAGGCTTGGAATAGGTAAAGTCCATAAACCCGTACTTGTTTACGCCTCGAGTACTCGTGACTTTATAGCCATGGGTAGGGTTCGATACTAGGTTAGAGACATAACCATCGACACCCAATACACCTTTAAACTTACCATTAACGTAGATGCCCTTGGTGAGAGTCACGACTTTCTTACCCGTTAAATAGTCATCGTATTGACCGGTGTACACCACTTGGTCTTGCCCTTGGCCTTGAGCTAAGCCAAAGCGAATCGTATTAATCCAATATGGTCGGCTATTTACGACAGAGTCGAACGTATCGCCTTTCATATATTGGGCAATATCGGAGGGGGAAGAGATAATAAACTTCTCTTTTGAAATAAAGTAGATCGCAGAGATGGTCTCTATGGTATTGGCGAAATAAGCCATGGTTGGCGCGATAAACAGACGCTTACCGGCTTCGGTATGAAGATCCGACTTAGGGTCGCACATCTCGCTAGGGCCAGAGAACATAAAGTCAAAGCGAGGGGCATGCTGCTCTTCACTGGTGAAATAGCACGTTTCATCTTCGATCTTTTTCTCATGCGAGAATACATAGGTATCCCCATGCAGTGGATAGAGCGCCGTAATGTTGTACTCAAGCGCATTTATGATCTGTGTGAGCTCCGCTAAAGAGCGTGTCACGCCTTGGTTTTCGATTCCATACTGTTTATCTGATTCTTCCGCTGAATCAACGAGCAACAAGCCCAAAACTACTAAAAAACTGGCGGTCAGACTTAAAAAAGCCTTTTTAAAATCGACGGTATGGGTATTAATCAAAGCATATAAATCATCGTTGGAAATTTATCGCACATTGTACTTATAAGTAAAAATACTGCAATAGCAAATATAAAACAGAATGCTTATTGAGTCATTTGAGATATGTGCGTTAGGAATGGAAAGCAATGACGCCTAAGCTCAAGGGCTTAGGCGTTAATAGGTTTAAACATTGAAAGCTTTAAGCCTTACTAAAAAAAGTAACTCGCCAATAGGGAGTTGAAAGGCTCACTACAATTTACTTAGCAAAGTTCACAATAGGGAAGCACGGGAAGAAACCGTTATCAGCACAGTTGATCAAGCCAATCTGTACGCCTTCGATCTTCGTTGTTTTGTTGAAGATGCCTACTTGAACCGTTGATACTTCAGAAAGGTTAGCTGCGCCAACATCAACCATGGTGTCGCCTTCAGAGTAGTTTACGAAGCTCACGTTCACGCCTTTCACATCATTAGTAATGTTTACAGCACCTAGGTTTAGACCCGTCGTTTTACCTGTATTCCAGTTGAAGAAACCAAGTGAAGCACCAGTCATCTCTTGATTTACTTTTGATGCACCAAAAATGCCCAAGTTTACACCCGTCGTGGTTTGCGTCTCTGACATACCAACAACAGCAAGATCAAGGCCTTTAAGGTCGTTCACTTGTCCGTGAAGCAGAGCCAAGCGCACACCGCCAACCGCATCTGAGTCAGGTGCGTTGAAGCCGTTAATGGTTGAGAACATAACAGGCGAAGAAGCGAATGCAGCCGGTGCCATTACTGCTGCAGACACAGCAAGTACTGAAAGTAATTTTTTCATTGGGGAAGTCTCCACTGACTTATTGTTAACTTGATAATCCATTTTCAATCAAGCATTTATTATCCTTAATTAAACAGTTAGCCATGTTAAATTGATGTCATAACTGTACTGTTGAATATAAGCCGCTAAGTCATAAAGAGCAATGGTTAAGAGCAGATACGGGATGCGAGTAAACGAGATGCGAAAAGCTTAAGAGCAGATGTGGGATTCGAGTGAACGAGATGCGAGAAGCTTAAGAGCAGATGCGGGATTCGAGTGAACGAGATACGAAAAGCAAAGAGCTGAGATAAAAGCAGATGTGGGATTCGAGTGCACGGGATGCGAAAGGCAAAGAGGTTTACTGTTCTAGTGACTTGATTAAAGCTCCTAACATGCGTGAGATTTGAAGTGCTTCAGATTGCCATTTATCACCAACGTTCTTGGAAATGAACCCAACCTCAGAGCCTATGTCAGCTTGTGTTGCAAACTCACCGATTGAGCCCTTAGCGATTGCAAAGAAGTGCTTACGCTCTTTAAGAGACTTTCGCTCACAACCTTCAGCGATATTACTAGGTACAGATAAAGCACTGCGAGTAATCTGATCTTTAAAACCAAAATCACAACATAGAACCATTTCCCTGTAAACAGAGATCGACAGCAGACGACTGCGCTGCCAAACATCAAGTTTTCTGTAAAGCACAATTTCTACCTAAAGACCGAAAACCTAATCATCTCAAAAGAACATCGTAGAAAAGTATTAATAAAGAACCAAGTTAGAGATAGTTCAGATTCTATGCTTTTATCTTCTCAAATTTCGCTTACTCGCACCTATCATCTGTCTTTAAAGCTCTTCGTATCCCGATTACTCGCATCTCGTATCTGCTCTTAAGTATCTGCTCTTAAGTATCTGCTCTTCAAAAACAAAAACGGAGACCGAGGTCTCCGTTCTAAAGCTTATGTATGGCTTTCTCTGTTACGAGAAAGGGGGATGATTACATCATGCCGCCCATGCCACCCATACCGCCCATGCCACCCATATCAGGCATTGCAGGGCCAGAATCTTGTGGCTTGTCAGTGATCATAGCTTCTGTTGTGATCATAAGACCAGCAACTGATGCTGCGAACTGAAGTGCAGAACGAGTTACCTTAGTTGGATCTAGGATACCCATTGCAATCATGTCACCGTATTCACCCGTAGCCGCGTTGTAACCGTAGTTACCTTCGCCAGCACGAACGTTGTTAGCAACAACAGACTCTTCATCACCTGCGTTCTTAGTGATTTGACGAATAGGAGCTTCCATTGCACGTAATGCAACGCGGATACCTACATTTTGCTCTTCGTTGTCGCCTTCAAGGCCAGCAACTTTAGACGCAGCGCGGATAAGTGCAACACCACCACCAGCAACCACACCTTCTTCAACAGCAGCGCGAGTTGCGTGAAGTGCATCTTCAACGCGGTCTTTCTTCTCTTTCATCTCAACTTCAGTTGCTGCGCCTACTTTGATTACTGCAACACCGCCAGCTAGCTTAGCTACGCGCTCTTGAAGTTTTTCTTTATCGTAGTCAGACGTTGCATCTTCGATTTGTTGACGAATTTGAGAAACGCGACCTTTAATCATCTCTTCATTACCCGCACCATCGATGATGGTTGAGTTTTCTTTAGTGATCGTAATGCGCTTAGCTTGACCTAGGTCTTCTAGCGTTACTTTCTCAAGGTCTAAGCCGATCTCTTCAGAGATTACCGTGCCGCCCGTTAGGATAGCGATGTCTTGCAGCATAGATTTACGACGGTCGCCGAAACCAGGTGCTTTAACCGCAGCCACTTTAACGATGCCACGCATGTTGTTCACAACAAGAGTTGCTAGCGCTTCGCCTTCTACGTCTTCAGCGATGATAAGAAGTGGACGAGATGCCTTAGCAACTGCTTCTAGAGTCGGAAGAAGTTCACGGATGTTCGAAACTTTCTTGTCGATAAGAAGAATGAATGGGCTTTCTAGATCAACAGAACCTGCTTCTTGGTTGTTGATGAAGTAAGGAGATAGGTAACCGCGGTCGAACTGCATACCTTCCACTACGTCTAACTCGTCTTGCAGAGCCTGACCTTCTTCAACCGTGATTACGCCATCACGACCTACTTTTTCCATCGCTTCAGCAATGATGTTACCTACTGTCGAATCAGAGTTCGCAGAGATAGTACCTACTTGCGCGATAGCTTTCGTGTCTGAACAAGGAACAGAAAGGTTCTTCAGCTCTTCAACAGCCGCGATAACCGCTTTGTCGATGCCGCGCTTAAGATCCATTGGGTTCATGCCAGCAGCAACCGCTTTTAGGCCTTCAGCGATAATAGACTGAGCCAATACTGTAGCTGTTGTTGTTCCGTCGCCCGCCGCGTCATTCGCTTGCGAAGCCACTTCTTTAACCATTTGTGCGCCCATGTTTTGGAACTTGTCTTCAAGTTCGATTTCACGTGCAACTGAAACACCATCTTTAGTGATCGTTGGTGCGCCAAATGATTTATCTAGAACAACGTTACGGCCTTTAGGACCTAGCGTTACTTTTACTGCGTCAGCCAGAACGTTTACACCTTCTAGCATTTTAATACGTGCGTCGTTACCAAATTTAACGTCTTTAGCAGCCATCTTTATTTCCTTTAAATTCTTTGTTCAATCAGTTCAATTTTATGGGTCGGATTACTCAACGATCGCCATGATGTCGTTTTCAGACATGATCAGAACTTCTTTGCCGTCGATCTTTTCAGTTTTAGTGCCGTAGCCTTCAGAGAAGATAACGGTATCGCCAACTTTAACGTCCAATGGTTGTACTGAACCATTTTCTAGAATGCGGCCTTTGCCAACAGCTAGAATAGTACCGCGCGTTGATTTTTCAGCGGCAGAACCAGTTAGAACGATGCCACCAGCAGATTTAGATTCAACTTCTTGGCGCTCAACGATAACTCGGTCGTGTAGAGGACGGATATTCATCGGTCGTATCTCCTGATAATTTCCATTTAATATGATAGTTGCCACGATTGGCATGGGTTAATCAGTATGTTGGGGCGAAGTGAAAGATCCCAAGGGGGAAGAGATACTTTTTGTGAGGAAACTCAAACAACACATCTGTAGAAAGAAGAATGGCCAGTGAATCACACTGGCCATTTAAACTTAATCTTCTTTTCTAAACACAAAACGAATTAGAACTATCACAAAACCTAGCGCTCCACCTAACAATGCGCCTAGGACGACAATCAAAGCACGCTTAGGTTTATCACGAGTTATTGGTTGTTCAACATTTTCTAGGAAACGAAAGGTTTGAAACCGAACTGCTCTATCTATCTCGAGATCATCAAGCATTTGCAGCTTTGCATTTATTTGTTGAAGACGTGGCTCTATAACGCTTAAGTTTTTAACAGATTCTAAAGCTTTAACTTTAGCTTCTAACCCCTTAGAGCCTAAATGTATACTAAACAACTCTTTTTCATTACCTGTTTGAATCGGTCTATCTACGCCTGCAGAATTAGCAATTTGAGCTGCGTATTTTGTTCGCTCAGTTTCAACTAATAATTGATTAATTGCCTGGCTCTCTAAAATTCTTTTTTGCTGAATAAGTTCATTTCTCTTGCCATCAACTACAGCTCGTAAGTTGTTAAATGCATCTTGGTGAACACTGAACTCAGTAGCCTTAATATACGCGGATAGTAAGTCAAAGCTACTATCCTTGGTCGTTGTCTGAAAGCTAACGGTATACGATAAGCTTGCATCCTTGTTATCAACTTTAGTAGCGGAGATTCTATTAAACCACTTAGTAGATAAAACTCTGACTTCGTCAGCAGTCATGTCAACATTACTGCTAAATGCAGAATCTTTATATTCTTGAAACTCAACACTATTATCTAAGAACTCTCTTTTGTTATTAGTTGAATTAAATTTATTCACAAAACGTTGAAATAACACATCAGAACTCACCAAATGATTCAACTCCTTGCTAACAAGAACAGTACCATCTTCTTGATAAATATCAAAAACTGGTTGAAACTGTCTCACTTGCTGCTGATATGCAGCAATATCTTGTGATTGTGCTTTTGTAACTTTCGCTTCAGATGACCACCATTCTTGAGCTAACAATGCAAAACCAATACTGCCAATGATAAATAAAGCTGTGACCAATATAATGATTAGTTTACCGTCCCATAGAGCTCTAATAAGCTCTCGCAGATCAATTTCGTCACTTGAGTGGAATCTTGGCGGATTTTCTTGGGAATATGGTTGCGTTTGGTTCTGCTGCTTCACTGTAATTCTCTCAAAACATCTAAATTAATAACGGCAGAATGCTATCACACCGTATGCTGTTAGTATTGTGTGATTTGTAAACTTTATGAAAGCGATCTTCAGACTACTCACAATTCACTGTATTCTACTCATATTCTAGTTCCAACGGCGTTTTACATGCAAGATAAGCATGGGCTTCTCACTGCCCCGATAGCACAGACTTTACGCACTATGACCATACCGACAATATTCGGCATGGTGGCGATCTTGATGTTTAACCTTGTCGATACATTCTTTATCTCATTGCTCGGCACGCAAGCCCTTGCAGCGGTAAGTTTTACCTTCCCTGTCACCTTCGCCATCAATTGCATTACCATGGGCATAGGCATTGGCTTGTCGACGTGTATCGGGCGGTTACTTGGCCAAGGCTGCGCGCAAAATGCAGCTCGCTTTACCTGCCACGGTTTATTACTTGCGGTGCTTCTTGTTGGTTTTGCATCAACACTGGGGCTCGTAACGCTAGAACCCATGTTTACTCTGTTAGGCGCAGAACCTGAGTTACTGCCACTGATATCCGAATACATGTCGGTCTGGTATTTAGCGATACCACTACTTGTGATTCCAATGGCAGGCAACAGCGCAATACGAGCGAGTGGCGATACAAAAACACCCGCCAAGATCATGATGCTGGCTGGCCTGATTAACGGCATTCTCGACCCACTGCTGATCTTCGGTTATGGGCCTTTCCCTGAGCTAGGGATTCAAGGCGCTGCGATTGCTAGTGGATTCAGTTGGTTTGGTGCGTTATGTGGCTCACTGTATGTATTAATCCTACGAGAAAAGCTGCTGGCTCCGCCCAAACTAAAAAACATCATCGATGACTGGAAACAGATCTTATCCATCGGCACACCCGCTGCACTCTCCAATGCCCTGAACCCACTAGCTGGCGCCATTATCATGATGATGCTAGCCAAACAAGGGACAGAAGCCGTGGCGGCTTACGGAGCTGCCCAGCGTATTGAATCGATTTTGATCATCGTGTTGATGTCTTTAACTTCTGCCCTTACGCCTTTCATGGCGCAAAACTTTGGCGCTGATAACCCGCAGCGCAGTTTCAAAGCGCTGTTCTTAAGCATGCGTTTTGCTGTGCTATTTCAGGGCTTGATTTTCTTAATGATGGTGCCATTGAGCATCCCTCTAGCCGCCCTATTTTCTCAAGAAGAGTCTGTGCGAGGCATATTGTGGCATTACCTATTAGTAGTCCCATTTAGCTATGGATTCCAAGGTATTGTGATGATGCTGATTAGTGCGATGAATGCGATGCATCAACCACTCAAAGCCTTCCAGTGGAGCTTCATGCGCTTGTTTATATTCACATTGCCTTTCGCTTGGATAGGTAGCCAAATTGATGGTGTTGAAGGGTTGTTTATCGGCTTAGCCTTGGGGAACATCATGGGCGGTATTTCAGGGTATTGCTTTGCGCTTCGCATAAAAAAAGATGCGAGATGAGAGTAAACGAGATGCGAAGAGCCTAAAAATCAGATGCGAGATACGAGTATCGAGATGCGAAGAGCTTGAAAAGCAGGTACGAGATACTAAAGACTAGAAAGAAGGAAGAAGACATGGAAGACAGTACTTACAAAATGCTCTATAACGCACCGATTGGCAAGATGATCATTGTGAGTAATGGTATATCTATTATTGAAATTGACCATATAAATCACGAAGAGCTAATGACTAGCAACCCAGATCAGCTATGCCAACTGGCGGCAAAACAGTTAGATGAGTACTTCGCAGGTCAACGAACAAAATTCGATTTGCCATTAAGAGTGATAAAAGGCACGGACTTTCAAAAAGCAGCTTGGCAGGCTTTAACAACCATTCCTTATGGCGAAACCATCAGTTATGGCGAACAAGCAAAGAGAATGGATAACCCAAAAGCCGTAAGAGCGGTAGGTGGTGCGAACGGCAAGAACCCGTTTAGCGTCGTTGTTCCCTGCCATAGAGTCATCGGTGCGAATGGAACATTAACCGGCTACACCGGCGGTATGAACCGCAAAAAGTGGTTGTTGGATTTTGAGCTTTCGGCTATAGAGAAGGATGAGAGCGAGTAACGAGATGCGTAAAGCACATTGCTCGAATGATGTACCTACCCTTTATCATTACGTCATTCCCTACAGCGAGGCACGAGCGTGATAGGGAATCTCTCTTTATGTAGAGCACCGAATATGACAAGTAATACATGGCATGATATTCCAGATATTTCGTTCCTCAATTCTGGAATGACAGTCTAGAGCAGATGAGAGTAACGAGATTCGAGATGCGAAAATATGTAACAGCTCTCGTGCTGTTCGTGACTCGCTTACTCGCATCATGCACCAGCCCTTAAGCTCTTCGTATCCCGTATCTGCACTTAAGCTCTTCGCATCCCGTTTACTCGCATCCCGTACCTGCCCTTAAAGCTCTTCGTATCTCGTTTACTCGCATCTATTCCCCTTACTCCAGATACAAAAAAGGCTACACTCGCGTGCAGCCGTTCTAGTATTCGATGAAAGTAAAGTGATTACTTAACGATCACGTCACCTGACATTTCAGCTGGGATATCAATACCAGATAGAGAAAGCATCGTTGGTGCTAGGTCAGACAGCTTACCGCCTTCTTTGAACTCAACGTCTTTACTGCCTACGTAGATAAGTGGAACCGGTAGGTTAGTGTGCGCTGTGTGGATGCCGCCCGTTTCTGGGTTTACCATCATTTCCGCGTTACCGTGGTCAGCAGTGATAAGCAGTTGGCCATCGGCTTCTTTGATTGCTTCAACCACTTTGCCAAGACATTCGTCTAACGATTCGACTGCTTTAACCGCTGCATCGTAAACACCAGTGTGGCCAACCATGTCACAGTTAGGAAAGTTACAAACGATCGCGTCGTATTTGCCGCCTTTGATTGCAGCAACGAGCTTTTCAGTTAGCTCTGGTGCGCTCATTTCTGGCTGTAGGTCGTAAGTCGCTACTTTTGGAGACGCAACAAGCTGACGCTCTTCGCCTTCAAACTCGTCTTCTTTACCGCCGTTGAAGAAGAACGTCACGTGCGCGTATTTCTCTGTTTCAGAGATACGTAGCTGCGTTTTGCCTTCTTTCGATAACCATTCGCCGTAGGTGTTCTCTAGAGAAGCCGGTGGGAATGCACATAGCAGTGGAATGTCTGCTGCGTATTGAGTTAGCATCACGAAATCGATTGCTGGAAATACGTTACGAGCAAAGCCGTCGAAATCAGGCACGAATGCGCGTGTGATTTCACGAGCACGGTCAGCACGGTAGTTCATGAAGATAACCGCATCGCCATCAACGATAGCGGCAGACTCTTCGCCTTCTGCTTTAATTTCAGTCGCTTTCACGAACTCATCGTTTTCGTCACGAGCGTAAGCCGCTTCTAGGCCTGCAACCGCCGTGTCGAATGTGAATTCCGCTTTTGCTTCAGTCAGCAGGTCGTAAGATTCTTGAACGCGATCCCAGTTGTTATCACGGTCCATTGCGTAATAACGACCAATAAGCGAAGCCACACGGCCTTTACCTAGCTTAGCGAACAACGCTTGGAAGCGTGCAAGTGTGTTTTCAGCGCTACGTGGCGGCGTATCACGGCCGTCTAGGAATGCGTGTAGGTAGATTTTCTCTGCGCCACGCTCTGCTGCCATTTCAACAGCCGCGTAGATGTGATCTTCATGAGAGTGAACGCCACCTGGAGACATAAGGCCCATGATGTGAACCGCTTTGTCTGCTTTAACCGCTTTATCAACAGCATTCACTAGCGCTTCCGTTTGACCGAACTCACCGTCTGCGATTGATTTAGTAATGCGCGTTAAATCTTGGTATACCACGCGACCCGCACCGATGTTGGTGTGACCCACTTCTGAGTTACCCATTTGACCATCTGGTAGGCCTACATCTAAGCCAGAAGCCGAGATTAGCGTGTTAGGTTGGTTAGCAATAAGACCGTCTAATACAGGTGTATTAGCGTTCGCGATAGCGTTGTCTTGGTTGTCTTCACGGTAACCGTAACCGTCAAGGATCACTAGAGCCATTGGCTTCTTAGCTGACATAGGACTGACCTCGTTCAATTCAAAATAAATCGGTATAAAAACAAATTAGCGTAATTTTACTACAGTTTACAGTCAAAACTGTAGTGGAAGATCAAGAAACGTCGTAGGTAGGCGGATCGGATGTGAAAAAAAATGTCATTTTGTCTTTAGCTGACTGTTCTAATCACTTAGAAGATTAAGTACTCGCTACGCATTCGACACAATCAAAAAGAGCCCCGTAATCACATTACGAGGCTCTTTATTAACTATTAACTTTCACCGTTATCATCGCCTTTCGCTATACACTGGCTTTCACTAAGCATTGGCTTCACACTAAGCACTGGCTGAATTTGGCGCTTCTTGCACTTGACTCGCATTCCAAACTAAATCCCCAATTCCATCGGTTGGATTAAAACCGGTTGGTGCATCAAGAAGCAATTGTCGAATAGTATCATGCTTTAAGTTGTGACAAGCAAAATCTAAAGACTCGATCAGCGTGTCATACTCATCAATTGGTAAGAACACCTCTTGCGCAGTCATGATACGTTCGTGAGCAGTACGCGCAACATTATCGCCAATCAATAGTTCTTCATACAGCTTTTCTCCCGGACGTAAGCCTGAGAATTGAATCTCGATATCCCCATGCTGATTCTCTTCGTTCTTAACTGACAGGCCGGATAACTTAATCAAGTTTTCCGCAAGGTCGGTAATTTTCACCGACTCACCCATATCAAGTACGAAAACATCTCCGCCCTTGCCCATCGCACCAGCTTGAATCACCAGTTGAGCAGCCTCAGGAATCGTCATAAAGAAGCGGGTGATATCTGGGTGAGTCACAGTAAGCGGCCCACCGGCTTTAATTTGCTTCTTAAACAATGGAATTACGGAACCTGAAGAACCAAGTACGTTGCCAAAGCGCACCATACAAAAACGAGTACCGTTCTCTTTTTGGTTTTCTTGCTGCGCTAAGGCTTGTAATCCTAATTCCGCCATGCGCTTGGTGGTGCCCATCACGTTAGTAGGGCGCACCGCTTTGTCTGTTGAGATCAGTACAAATGATTCAACACCGGCTTCAATCGCCGCCTTAGCCGTATAGTAAGTGCCGTATACGTTATTACGTACGCCTTCCACTACATTGTATTCAACAAGAGGAACATGCTTATAAGCTGCTGCATGATAAACCGTTTGGACACCAAAAGACTGCATTGAGGTCAACAAGCGATGTGAGCGCTGAACGGAGCCTAATAACGGCACGATTTCAACATCGTAACCGTTCGTTTCTTTTACTAGGGAAAGCTCACGGTCAATTTGATACAAGCCAAACTCGGAGACCTCAAGCAGCACTAAGGCTTTAGGTTGTTGTTTTAATATTTGACGACACAACTCAGAGCCAATAGAGCCACCAGCACCGGTCACCATCACCACTTTACCTTTGATATTGGCTTCCATCAGTACTTGCTGAGGCGCAACCGCATCACGACCGAGCAAATCTTCGATAGGCACATCGATAAGCTCATCGATCTTTGCTTTACCTGATACGATATCCGCCATATCGGGTACCGTTTGAATCTCTACCGGAAGAGGGGCCAATAAGCCTAAGATTTGTTTACGACGAGAGCGAGAAGCACTTGGGACGGCTAAAAATATTTTGCTTACAGCGTATTTTTGAATAAGCGCCTCGGCTTGCTCAACTTTTATGACAGGCAACCCTAAAATCAAGGTGTCGGTTAAGGTTTTATCATCGTCAATAAATGCTCTAACTTGATATATTTCAGAGGCACGTAACGCCACAGCAAGCTGCCTCCCTCCCGAGCCTGCACCATAAATCAATACTTGCTGACGAGATTCCTTGTTAATAACCGCCACTAGGTTCCTCACTATAAGACGACTGCCACCACAAAGGAGCACGAGATAAGAACAATAGATAAACGGCACTGTACGAGGGATAGGCTCTTGAAAATAATACGCAAATACCGCCAACGCCAGTGCAGAGAGGAACGTCCCTACAGACAAAACAAAGAGGGCATGGAAGGTTAAATAGCGAAGAATCGCTCGATAAAGCCCCATTTTGGTAAAAATTAAAATCGTCGATAAAACAACTAATCCCACGAAAAAAAAATCATCATTGTTAACCAACAATTTGACTTCACCCAGCCTTGTCCACAATGCCGCATGCAAAGCCATCAAGATGAACAAAGTATCGATCAGTACACTGATCACCCGCTTTTTCACACGAGAGAGTTGCCATATAAAGTTTAGACGTTGCATAAAATGATTCTTATTATTAATAGTTATTTATAAAGCCAGTGAAAAATATTGAGGCATATATCAAAGAAATGGGCTATTACTAGTTTTGACACTCACGGAAAAATCAGAGGGCGTTCAGAATTCTGTGTCAGCTAATTTTAGCTAGGTATCTAAGAAGTCATCCAACCGACCTTCATAGTGAATCGCTAATTGAGATAATGTCATATTCCAGTTCTGGATTGGTATTGTCCATTTCTTAGAAGAATTCAATATCCCCGCATATAAGAGTTTTAGCAAGCTATTTTCATTCAGGAACCCACCTTTCGTTTTGGTCAGTTTGCGGAACTGACGATGAACGGCCTCAATAGCATTTGTTGTGTAAATTGCCTTTCGAACATATTCAGGATATTTGAAGTAAACCGATAGGTTTACCCACCAGGGTTCCCGCATGAGTTGCAAATTTATTAAAACACCTTAAATCCCAAACAAAACTCTCTCTCGGAACTCAGTATTTAACGCACGGAAAAATCATGAACATCCCCGTCAATAAAGGCTTGCCAGAACCTTTAAAAGATACTCACAATTCATCGCACACATGGCTCTTTTGTGTTTAATACTCGCTTTGAGAGTCGTTTCACTCTTCAGCATGTTTAAGCACATTTGCCTGATCCTTGCAAAATTTTCTGACCTTCATCTACTCGTTTTCGGCTGGCATCTTCACCGAAAGCGGTATCTAACGACCAGTGCATCGACTCAACCAACCAATGTGAACGTATGGCATTTAACAATTCTTTAGCACTTAATTCCTTCGAGCTAATGTAGTATCTAACCGTGAATTCTGACTCTTTCGCGACCTCTTCCTTTTGTCGCAAAGAAACAACGATACCCATTGTTTTTAGCTCTGGCCATTCAAGTCCAACATCACCTAAAACACTCAAATCAGTATTCGTTAAGGCCAGTCTTGTTTCCTGGCGGCCACGAGACTTTTCCTGCGTGCTATACGAATCACCATCATGATTTTGCAGCATACTCATATCGAAATAATCATTAAACGCTTGCTCTAAACGCCCCTGATTACCTTTAACCGCCAGTAAGTAATCGGCATTCTTATCAAGTATTTTCTGAGCAATTTTCTTTTGGCATCCCATTGCATCAATAGTGACCAAACAACCTGATATATCAGGCAGTTCGAGTAACTCTGGGATGGCAGTGATCTCGTTCGATTTCTCGTAAACTTTATGTTGTCCGAGACTAACACCATTTTCAGTCGCAAAAGCGTTTACCATGTGAATAGCACCAAGACCGCGAGAGTCATCATAAGAGCCCCTAACGGTTTTACCATCAATGGCAATCACTTCACCCTTAGTCAGCTCAGTACAATCCTTCATCTATTCGATAAAACACTTCTGTAGGCGAGTGGCATTAATCATTCCCATCGCTCTTGCTATTGTCGATGTAGAAGGTACACCATGACTAAAATCACCAAACCGCTTTAAAAAGCTAACTGTGCTTAGCCGTAAAGATGAATGGCTTTCCAATCATCTTGACCGGCAAGTACGGCGCAAATTGTTAACAAAATGATATCAGTTAACTTATGTTCGACTTTGCCTTGTTGGCGGTAATCTGGGATGACATCAAAATGCATAAATGGGTGTTGGTTACTCACTGTTGGACCTCCAATTTTTCTATGGAGGTATTAGAAAACACTGAAAATGATCTACAAATTGATCATCGGTTAATTGTCAATTATGTGATGGTAATAGCTAACCATATTGAAAAATAGAGTGCCTAACAAGCCACGAAGCCTTAAAACATGGGCATGTTGATGATTTCTCCCTAGTCCAAAAGGCTTAATCCGTTCATTAGGCTAAATATCTGCTGCTAAAAAACAGTATATGATCACACCTAAAGCTGATCATCAAATCGAGCTTGGATGTATTGAGATTATTGTGACTTCAGTGTCTAATTAGTGAAAATATTACTTCACGTCATCCCTTATTCCATAAGGGGTTTTCATGATCTTGGCCTGTTTATTGGTGAACAGGAACAGTGCACCACTTCCTAGAGGTAAATCGGTGTCACTTTCGATAATCGCTGCGAGGCCATTGATGGACTTCCTAAAGTCGACACTCTCACGATACAGATAAATCTCTGGTGCGCTGAGCATGCGTTTCATGACAACGCTCCAATGAGTTCTGCCAGGTAGGCAGCGGGCGTGCCTTGAGGAATACTCAGCTCCACATCATTGATGAGAAGTGTCATGTTAGCCGTGGCTATTTGAGCTTGATATTTCGTTGTCTTTTCGACGACCTCTGCTCGTACAAAGCCTTGAGAGACATCCGCCTTTTTGAGTTGCTGGCGCTTAGCATAAAACGTTGAGGGGTTGAGTTCATTGAGCTGACAAATAACATGCGGGAACCCTAGGCTAAATATCTGCTGTTAAAAAAAGTATATGATCACACCTAAATCAAATCGATCTTGGATGTATTAAGATTATTGTGATTTCGGTGTACTAATTAATGAAAGCACTACTTCACGTCATCCCTTATTTCATAAGGGACTTTCATGATCTTGCCATGAGGGAAACTGAGTTGAACGTGCTTGAGTTGTCCTGAAAACCAGCGAACAAAATCTAAAGAGATAAAGTAAGGCTAATCGGCGATTTTAAACCTGTCAATTACATGGATGTCCTGTATTTTTTCTTGAAGGTATTAGGAAACACACTGGAAATGATCTACAAATTGGTCATCAGTTAATTGTCAATTATGTGATAGTACGAGCTAACCATATTGAAAAATCGAGTACCTAATAAGCCACCAAACCTTTAAACATGAGCATGTTGATGATTTTCCCCTAGACTATTAGTCTTACTTTTTGACAGCATCGCCCGAACCACTGCCCGTCGCAGTCATCAGAATATACTTAAAGTAATCTTTAATGGTTAAGGTATCAATCATCTGCTTGTCAGTTTTAGCTAATAAAGCAGGCGTTGACATATCGATGTTTTGCACCTGAGCCAAACCCGTAACACCCGGTAATACATCGTAAACCCCTAATGCATCACGTTCTTGGATCAACTCTTCTTGATTGAATAAATTTGGACGCGGACCAACTAAGCTCATTTCACCTTTAACAACATTAATTAGTTGTGGCAGTTCATCAATTTTAGTTTTACGTAGAAAGTTACCTAACCTTGTAATTGAAGCATTACTCGCTAAGTGACTAGCCACTGATTTAGTTTCAATTGACATGGTACGGAACTTAATCAATTTAAATGGCTTTTTATGCCTTCCTAATCGTTCTTGAATGAAGATTGGAGAGCCTGTATCAAATAAGCCAATAATCGTAACAATTAATAATATCGGCCATAAAAATAGTAAACCAAAGAAAGCAGCTAGAAAGTCAATTAAACGGATCATGTTACCTTTTACCTTGTTTATTTATTAAACGGTCAAATGTATCAGCCATCGTATATGGTGGTTTCCAACCTAACCGTTCTCTAGCTTTATTAGAGTTAACCTGTAAGTTTCCTGTTAACTGTTCAATCTGCTCATGCCTGCCTGTCAATTTTCCCAATATAAAAAAAATAAAATTTGGTATAGGAAGCTGAATTAAAGGTTTTCCTAATCCTTTAGCAATACCATTCGTAAACTCTTTGATAGAAACATCCACGCCATCTGAAATACAGAATATCTCATTCTTAGCTTTTGGATGTTCAATACACACAGAGATAAAATTAGCTAAATTTTCAACCGAAATAAAACTGCGTTTATTACCACATAAAGCGAAAGGTAGCATAGGCACTTTGCTAACCAAATTAACTAATTTACCGAAATTACCAGGAGCTCCCACACCATAAACAAGTACAGGACGAAGAATAACGACTTCGAGACCTGTTTCTTCTGCGATTTTCAATAATGCATTTTCTGCATCAAGTTTTGATTGGGCGTATTGTGAATGAGGTGCCGGTTCAGAATCCTCATTAAAAACTTTTCCCTTAGTTGTACTATTACCCAAGACTCCAATCGAGCTAATAAACACAAATCGCTTTACTCCATGATCAATCGCTTGCTGTGCAAGGTTAACAGTGCCATGAACATTCACCTCATCAATATAGTTAGAATCAGTGGAGTTATTATGGGCAACTGCTGCTAAATGAACGATCGTGTCTATATTTTTCAAGTGATTAGACCAATTTGTATGAATGTTAATATCCAATTTAAAGTGTCGATTAGGCTCGCTTACAATAGAAGCACTTTTACGATATTGGGAAATCATACAGTATTTAGTTGATAGTGAAGCTAAAACATTACTACCAATGAAACCACTAGCCCCTGTAACTAATACTCGTTTATTCTGAGTCACGATAAGAGCAACCTATAATAATAAATAATAAACATGCTACTGATAGCATCATTTTATGTGAAAATTGACGGCGACACTTCCAAGACACAAACAATAACCTAAACATTGAAAAGCGACTTCTGTTCTTTATTAACTTAATTGGCTCTAATTCCGACTGCCCAATAAAATATGCTTGAGTTAGTACCTTTGAAAAACCGTCACCGCTCAGGATAACTTTTAATCGATTTTTAAAGCTTGCCCAACCGTCATTAGCTCCAACTTCATTACTACTATGCTGCCTGTACTTCATCAATGGGACACTATCAATGAACCATTTAAACTCATTAAAACGAGCAAAAGAGTAGCAGTACCAATCATGTAACCACAACTTGTTAAGATCATCTTTTTTAGAGAGTAAGTGTTTTTTTAATGATAAAGCTAACCGTCGATTAAATACAAAGGTACACCCTGGGCCTGGGGATTCAAATAAATAATCAAATTCAACTTGTTTGTAATCTTTCTTTATTAATGCTTCCCTGCCGGTTTCCCAAAATGCCGTAACATTTGCAGAGTAACCATCTACACCGTTAAACTCCAGTTCAACAATAGCTCTCTGTAACTTATCAGGAAGCCATATATCATCTTGGTCTGCAAATGAAATATATTGATAGCCACTAAAATCAACATCACATAATAACCGTGTAAAATTTTGCCCCGCAGAACCATACTTATCGCCATAGGGCAATACTGTTACAATATCAGGATATTTAGACTCATAATCTTGAGCAATCATCAGCGTAGAGTCCGTACTCTTATCTACACTAATTAGTATGGACAGTTTTACACCTTTCTGCGCTATTATGGTGTTTAGCTGTTCTGCAATATATTGCTCTCCATTATATGCAGCTAACAACACTACAACTGAAGGTTTATTATGTTTCAAAATTTCTCCTATACTACTAGAATGCTATTTATATCTTATACTTCAGAGTGTCGAGCAACTATATAATTACAAACTATCCATCATTTCTGATAATTGCTTACGCCAGTGTGTTGTTTTTATGTCAGATACTTCTTCTGAACTTGATTTATCAATCACAGAGAAAGCTGGACGTTTAGCGGGGGTTGGGTATGCTGAAGTTGAGATAGGTAAAATAGGAATTGTCTCTTTTAGTAGCCCTTTCTCAATACCTAACTCTTGAATCGCAATAGCAAAATCATACCATGAAGCAACACCAGCGTCGGTCCAGTGATAGGTACCAGTTACTTCAGGTTTATCTGCGATAGCCCACAACCATTGCGCGAGACCTTTAGCCCAAGTAGGCGTACCCACTTGGTCACAGATAATACCAAGCTGTGGCTTCTCTTGCATCAAGCGAAGCATGCTTTTAACGAAATTGTTACCGTTTACTGAATATACCCAAGCAGTTCGTACAATAACACTCGCATCAGGTAATATCTCTTGTAAAGCTATATCTCCAGCAAGCTTTGAAGCACCATAAACATTGATAGGGTTAGGCTTTGAATCCGTTTTATAAGGCGTAGTACTAGAGCCATCAAATACAAAGTCAGTAGATACGTGTAAGATACGCGCATTAATTTGCTTACAGGTATTAGCTAAGTATTTAGTACCAAACTCATTCACTGCATAAGCAATCTCTGTATCTTCTTCAGCCTTATCTACCGCAGTATAAGCCGCTGCATTAATTACTAAATCAGGTTTAGTGTTGGTTAGAAACTCAGTAACCAATATCTCATTGGTAATATCAAGCTCATTAATACCGACACTAATAACTTCAACACCTTGTGGTGCTAGCTGATCTAATTCCCAAGCAAGCTGACCGCCTTTCCCTGTAATAACAACTTTCATACTGACTTTTACCTATTAATCAAATTTTGGAGCATCTTGAAAAGAAAAACCATCTGCGTCTTTTGCAGACAGCTTAGGCAATTCGCCATCAACTAATGGCCATTCAATAGCAAGTTCAATATCATCCCAACGAACAGACACTTCAGATTCAGGGTGATAATAATCCGTACACTTATAAACAAATTCAGCAGAATCAGTCATTACATAGAAACCGTGTGCAAAACCTTCTGGCACCCACAATTGACGCTTATTTTCAGCCGAAAGTTCCACCCCTACTGCATTACCAAACGTTGGCGAAGATTGGCGCATATCTACAGCAACATCGTAAACAGCACCCGAGGTAACGCGCACTAACTTACCCTGTGTTTGTTCTTCCTGGAAATGCAGACCTCGCAAAGTACCTTTCGTTGACTTACTGTGGTTGTCTTGAACAAATGGTTTAGCACCTGTTTGTTTCATAAACTCATCTGCACGAAAAGTTTCCATAAAGAAACCGCGTTCATCGCCAAAGACATTGACTTCAACAATTTTTACATCAGAAATAGCAGTATCAATAAATTTCATTAAATCATTCCATTAGCGATATTAAATAAGTACTGACCGTATCCTGTTTTCTTCAGTTTTTCTGCCTGATCAAGCAGTTCATCTTTAGATAACCAGCCTTGCATATAAGCAATCTCTTCTAAACAAGCGACCTTAAAGCCTTGACGATTTTCAACGGTTTGTACAAATTGACTCGCTTCAAGTAATGAGTCATGCGTACCTGTATCAAGCCAAGCAAAACCACGGCCTAATAACTCAACATTCAAATCACCACGCTCTAAGTAAGCAATATTCACATCGGTAATTTCTAACTCACCACGATGTGATGGTTTAATGTTTTTAGCAATTTCAACCACATCATTATCATAGAAATATAAACCAGTGACTGCATAGTTAGATTTAGGGTGCTCAGGCTTCTCTTCAAGACTTAACGCCTTACCTCTTTTATCAAACTCAACCACACCGAAACGCTCGGGGTCAGAAACATGATAGCCAAATACTGAGGCACCTTTTTCAACTTGTGCAGCAGCTAATAGTTTGTCTGAAAAGTGTTGACCATAGAAGATGTTATCACCTAATACTAAAGCAACATTAGCATCACCAATAAACTCTTCACCGAGAATAAATGCCTGTGCTAACCCATCAGGAGTTGGTTGCTCTTTGTAGCTGATTTGAACACCAAATTGACTACCATTACCCAACATACGCTCAAAATTAGGTAAATCTTCTGGTGTTGAGATAATAAGAATCTCTTTAATACCCGCGAGCATTAAAACTGAAAGCGGGTAGAAAATCATTGGTTTGTCATAGATAGGTAATAACTGTTTAGAAGTGCCTAACGTAATAGGATGCAAACGACTGCCTGAACCACCAGCTAAAATAATACCTTTATACTTTGAAACTGAAGCGTTAGTCATAATTACTTATCTCCGATACGTTCAAGTTGGTATTCACCGTTTAATACACGCTTCCACCAGTTTTCATTATTTAAATACCATTCAACTGTCTTTCTAATACCTGTTTCGAAACTTTCTTTAGGTACCCAACCTAGCTCTTTTTCAATTTTTGATGCGTCGATTGCATAGCGGACATCGTGACCTGGTCGGTCTTTAACAAAGGTAATGAGTTCTTTGTAATTAGTTATTTTCGATGAAGAAAAAGCAGGGTTATCAGAGATAGGCTTTAATTCATCAAGAATAGTACAAAGCGTTTCTACCACTTCGATATTTTTCTTTTCATTGTGCCCACCAATGTTGTAGGTTTCACCCACAACACCTTCTATTACCACTTTATAAAGTGCACGTGCATGGTCTTCTACATATAGCCAATCCCGAATTTGGCTACCATCACCATAAATAGGCAAAGGTTTAGCATCTAGTGCATTTAAAATAACATGCGGTATTAACTTCTCAGGAAAGTGATAAGGGCCATAATTATTTGAGCAGTTTGTCACAATCACTGGCAGACCGTAGGTACGATTCCATGCCCTCACTAAATGATCGCTTGATGCTTTAGAAGCCGAATATGGAGAGCTTGGCTCATAAGATGTTTCTTCCGTAAATAAGTCATCAGTTCCTTCCAAATCACCGTACACCTCATCGGTACTAATGTGATGGAAGCGGAAAGCTTGCTTTTTGTCTTCAGGTAAAGTAGACCAATAAGTACGCGCTGCTTCTAATAGAGTGAATGTCCCCATAATGTTAGTTTGCATAAAGTCTGCAGGACCATCAATTGAGCGGTCAACATGGGACTCTGCCGCTAGATGCATTACCGCTTCTGGTTTATGTTCTAAAAACACCCTTTCTAGCTCAACCCTATCACAAATATCAACTTGCTCGAACGCATAGCGTTCATTCGATTCAATATCCAATAATGATTCTAAATTACCCGCATAAGTTAATTTATCTAAATTAATAACACTATTATTTGTGTTATTTATAATGTTACGAACAACTGCTGAACCAATAAAACCTGCTCCACCAGTGACCAAAATATGCATAACTAATCCTTTTTGAAAAAGATAATTCTAATAATTATCGCCAAATTGCGTTGAAAGCAACGTCTTGAATCATAGAGAGAAAGAGCTAACCCAACTCTAGCCCATATTGTCATATCATTGACTTCAATAAGAGACCGAACGATTCCTCTATTCGAAGAATCTTTAGGTAACAGATTATATAGCTTTTTAGATTGAATCAAAACACGATTAAACGTGTCTGATTTGCCATTTATAAACCTAGTTACCTTTTCTCTGAATGTCATGGAACCAGCACCAACAACATTAGCACCATGTTGTCGATATAAAAATGTAGCATCTCGAGAATACCCCACGTTTCCGAATTCATTTGCAATTAACAACAACCACCAATCATGCATCAAGATATCACCGCCGAATGGAAGAGCTTTCAAAAGCAAAGCTCTATTAATTATCATTGCGCATCCGGGAGATACGTTTTGCATTAAAACACCTTTCAATGACAAACCTAGCTCTGGATTAATTTGTTGATGATTCCAAAAAGATTCATTTATCACATTTAGATTTTCATCAACCACTTTCAAATCTGTAAAAAACAATGCTGGCGTCTCACGGTTGACTTCAGTTTTTTTAATACCATTCAATAATACATTAATTTTATTGTGACACCAAACATCATCCTGGTCTGATAATATAATATAATCTGATTTTGATTTTGATAATGCAGATTCAAAATTTCCGATCACACCACCATCATGCTCGTTAGAGTACAAATCAACCACTTCAGAGTTAAATGAATTAATCAATGAAACCGTATTGTCCGTCGAATTATCATCTGAAACAATAAGTCTATTGACATAGCGATGAAAACCATCACTTTCAATCATGCTTCTAATTTGTTCTTGAATAAAACTAGAACCATTATAAGAAGCGAGCACCACATCAACATTTTTTTCCATCAGTAACAACCTTAAAACTATATAACGACGCAGCCATTGCAGGCGTTGTTAACATTGGATTTGTAAATGATACCAACATTAAAAAAAACACAGCAAACGCCCACAACAAACTATTTTTAGTAAACTTAAGCCTAACATTTGACACAAGTCCAGATAAAATAAAAAATACAAACACAACGATACCAACAAATCCAACTTGCATAATCAAAGACAACCACTGTATTTCATATGAATACATTTCAACATTTGACCGTAAGTAATTTGAAATGTAATACCCTAATCCTTGACCGAATAATGGATTTATAGCAACATGGTCTAATAAATAACTAAACTGTTCATATCTAACAGCGTCAGAATAAGAATTCTCCGGACTAAAGAATCTATTATATAAGAAACCCTCAACCTCACCTGAAAATAAAAATAAAAACAAGAAAACCAGAGAAAAACAAATCCCCGCCCCCCTAACACTAGTAAAACAAAAAGCTACAAAAACAAAAAACAAAGCAAAAATGAAATAAAATTTACTATAAGTGATACATATGTTTACAACAAGCATAAGTGCCATCATCACTTGTGCCATTCCAATCTTTTCTCTTAATCTACACCATACAAAATACATTGATGGGATGATTAATATATCGACTTGATATTGAATTCTCACCATACCATCTGAGATAATCATCATAATCGGTTCAACACCGAAAAATTTAACTGAAAAATCTTGAAATTCCTTTATTGAAACAAAATCAAAAAAAATAAAAGAAAAAAATACCAACTTGAAAGCAATCAACAGAAAATACCCTCTAAAAATCCAACTTGAGTTATAACCTGCATTCGAACGAACAATTGAAAACAAACAAAAATAAAAAACAACAAACATTAGTATATTATTAAACTGAAATGAAGCTTGTTCTTGATTAAAAGAAATCCCTTTTAAATACGAGAATAACATTACAATCAAAATAAATAATGTCATCAATACAACATTAGCGTTCAATCGTTCTCTATAAATAAAAAATCTTATCGCAATCGTCAGTACCGCTAATAACAAAACAATTTTCATTAACGGTATGCCAAAAATTAAACCATTAGGTAAAAAACCACATAAGAAAAGTAAAATTGCGTATAAGATCGTCATTTTCTTACTCTTGACATAATATCAAATATTGGATTGAGTATATAATTAATAAAAAAGTACATACACATCACTCTAGCTTTATCTAACTTTTTAACCTTAAAATTCTGGTCAAAAGAATTATGTGCCGAATAATTATCAAAAAAACCCATCGGTTTTACAAGTAGGCCATATAAGTTTGAAACTTGTCTTTCTAACACCCATGTCTTTCTGCATTTAGTCGCCATCGTTGAAAATTTCGATATAACTTCTGGCTTCAAGCTTTCATTAAATCCTATTGTGTAAGTCGCACCAATTTGATTAATTTTTAAAATTAGATTCCCCTTGGCCACCCAACGAAACCAGAAATCCCAATCGGATATTGGAAAAAGTTCCTCGTCAAAACCACCCAATTCAACCGCAATATTTTTTTCGAAAACAACACCTAAGCTACCATTGATATAGTTCTTGAAAAACAAATGATTTTTAGTCAAAATTTTATTGGCATTGATTTTTTCTACAACATCATTATTTGACACATGCTCATTTCCAAGCCTCAAATCATTATAGTCAATATCAAAACTGACACACCGGACCTGCTTGGAATAAATTATATTACAAGCACTTTCAATAAAGTCAGGTTTTAAATAATCATCATCGTTGAGTATGCAAATTAAATTACCTCTAGCTAATTGAATACACCTATTCCAATTGCCAAACATTCCTATATTCTCGGCATTCCTGTAATACTTAATGTTTTCATTATTAAATCCTGAAATCACTTCCATCAACTCAGTATTAAACTCGCCATCACCATCATTGTCAACAATGACTATTTCATAATTAACTCCTGTAACTTGATTTGATATGGAATTAATAGCGCGATTTAATAAATGATGCCTTTTATATGTTGGAATCATTATTGAAATTTCAGGCTCCTGAAATCCGACAGAGAAATCGAGAATTAGATGAGATACAACGTGGCTATACTTTTCAAATCTATCATTTACCATAAAGACTCTTATACACCTCTCTAGGCCAATACCAGTTATTATATAAAGCTTGTACGAGAAATTGTGACACAACCAACCCAAGAATACCTAAATTGGTATTATTCATTAAATATACACTCGATCCGAAAATCGAAAAACCAGAAATTAAAGATGCATTCAAAAATGGCACTTTATTAAGCGTAGTTAAATATGTAGCACATACTGCATGGTTCAACTCCAATTGATATGTAGCTAAAATCAATAATAGAATAGGGGTTGCTAGTAAAGTTATATTTGGAGAGAGTATACTTAAAAAATAACTTCCAAAAGTTAGTAATAAAAGGCTTCCAACTAAAAACATTACCTGGGTATATATGTTTATCTTAACAAAAAAACGTTTTAATTCACTTTTTTTATTTTGGCTTTGAAGAACGTTCATCTTTGGTAAGCTCAACACAAATAACATATTACTAACTGCATAGATTAAACCAACAACCTGAATCGTCAACCCATAGCTTGCCGCAACTTTTAAGCCGAGATAACTTGATGCTACAAATGTATTAACCTTTAAAATCATAAATCCACCAAAGCTAGTGACACCCAACTTCCAAGCGGACAACCATATTGTATTTACTAAATTTTCAGCTACACCTTTAAGTTTATTTAACTCCCTGATGTCATCACGGTCACTATTATAAAAAGTACGATGGTATAAAATTCTAGATAAAACCACTGATGCAAGAGTGCCTACAGACATCGATAACAGTCCCCAGTCAAACCACAGCAAAGGAATTGTTATAATTAACATAAGCAATTTTGAAATCGCTATTATCCTATAACTATCTGTCTGGTTTCCTCTCCCAGAGAGCAAGCCGTTAAAGTATGTAAAATACAAATTTATTACAGTTGATGATGAGAAAATACACCATGCGATCATTTGTGACTGCTTAAATTCTTTAAACGAGTCTAAATATAAAGTCCCTAATAACAATAAAATAAAAGCAGCAACAACTGACACGTATAGATACATTTTCTTTGCTGCGGAAATTAGGTCGTACAACAATTGATAATCAATATTATTTGATATTTTAGGTAAGCCTTCCGATAGTAACTCTAGTGCACCAGCATATATATAGGACGTCATTCTACTAATTGTTGGCTGAATACCAAACTCAAGCAATTGCACAAAACCTGCAATCGCCATAAACAAATACCAGAGCCCCATATCTTCTGCACTAAGAAGTTTAATGGCTACTGGTAGTATTATTATGCCTGAACCAATATTCAAAAACTGAGCTAAATAACCCCAAATTATATCTTTTTTCGATGCTTTATTTATCATTTGATTGATTATATATTTTTTTAATTCCTGATCGAAGCGTGACCACTGGAGAATAAAAGTTAAAATTGTTTGATTTTATTGGCTCCATCACCTCTCTAGATCTATATTCTCTTACGCCAAAATTAACCGGAATAGTCATGTTTAGTTCATCTTCAATAATTTTAACTAACTCTTTTAGGGAATATTCATCTTGATTAATTAAGTTATAAACATCCAGTTTGTTAGCGCTAGGTAAATTAGATACTGAAACTAAGATGGCGGCACATACATCACTAATATGCGTTAAATTTACTTTTTGATCTCCAGCGCTCATGTTAAGCGCTGTTTTTGTAACTCCTGCATTAATCAGCAGTTTCACTAATTTCATTCGCTCATCTTCTTCGCCATAGGTATCATTTAACCTTAGTGAAATCGAAGAAAATCCTTCTGCATCGCAATAATATGCTATAAAATCTTCAAAAGCCTGCTTCGTTGCAGCATACAAATTTACAGCTCTTCGTTTATCACCTTTATAACCTTGCCATGCAGTTCCAATATTAATTATTTTATGCGCACCAGTTATTCGCATAGCTTCTAGCAAATTTAAACCATATTCTAGATTAGATTGAATTAATATTGGCAAGTCTTTTATCTGATGCTCTGCAACATAATAAGCAGCTGTGTGTATAACAATTGATTCTTCATCAAGACAGCACTCAAGGGAAGCTATGGTTCCATCATACTCAATAATTTGAGTATTTAAATTAACTAAATGCTCTCTAGATCCATTTACTCTGACAATTGAAACAACTTCATCGCCTAAATTTAAAAAATTCTGAACTAAATTTCGCCCTAGGAAGCCATTTGCCCCCGTAATAACTACTTTACTCATATACAAACTCACTTTTGTATTCATGGAAAGAAGCCAGATTAAGGTCTCTTTCTGAAGTGATGAGTTGCTGAGCATTAAGAGGGAGCTTTATATTACATGAGCTAAACAATAACCCGCCGTCAGCCTCAGGATCATAACTGCTGTCGGTTTTGTATACCATTAATGAATCATCTTCTAAACTTAAGAAACCATGAGCAATACCGACAGGTAAATATAGAATCACTCCATTTTTTTCATTTAATTCAATAGACAAATGCTGACCATAAGTGGGAGAACCAATACGTACATCAACAAAAAAGTCTAATACAGCACCTTTGGGACAATACACCAACTTATTGTGTGCTGACGGTGGAGTTTGAAAGTGAAGCCCACGCAGAACATTTTTTTTTGATATTGAATAAAACTCTTCTTTCAGATTTAAATCAAGCCCATATTCACAGAGCGTTTCACTGTGAAAGGTCTTGATAAATAAACCTCGATCATCAGTAAATATGTTCGGAGTGATCTGATAGCAGCCAGGTATTTCTAATTCTTTAATATTCATGCGTATTAAAGGCTAACATCTGCGTTAGCCTTCCTTCTTTATATTAGAAACTTAAACCAAAAAACTCTTCAAACTTTTCAATAATAAAATCTAAATGATCATTGGTTAAACCAGGATACACTCCAATCCAGAACGTATTATTCATAATTAAATCAGTATTAGTTAATTCACCAACAACACGATAGTCAACATCTTTAAAGTAAGGTTGACGCGTTAAGTTGCCTGCAAATAGTAAACGCGTACCAATTTTGTGCTGATCCATGAATTTCAATAATTCAACACGGTCAATACCACTTTCAGGTTTAATAGTGATAGGGAAACCAAACCAAGATGGATCAGAATTATCGGTTGCTTCTGGAAGAATAATAAACTCTTCACAAGAAGCTAATCCTTCTTTTAGATATGTGTAATTATCTTTACGTGCTTGTACTAGATCTTCAACTCGATCCATTTGAGCTAATCCACAAGCAGCTTGCATATCTGTAATTTTTAAGTTGTAGCCTAAATGTGAGTAAGTGTATTTATGATCGTAACCTTGAGGTAGAGAACCTAGCTGCATATCAAACCGTTTCTTACATGTATTATCACAACCTGGAGCGCAATAACAATCACGGCCCCAATCACGGAATGATTCAATTAATTTACGAAGTTCTTTATCTTTCGTAAATACAGCGCCTCCCTCACCCATTGTGATATGGTGAGCAGGATAAAAGCTAAGTGTCGAAATATCACCAAATGTACCAACCATTTGACCGTTGTAAGTCGAACCTAATGCATCACAGCAATCTTCAATTAACCATAAGTTATACTTATCCGCTACACGGCGAGCCTCGGTTAAGTCAAAGACATTGCCAAGTGTATGAGCAACCATAATAGCTTTAGTTTTATCAGTTACAGCTGCTTCGATCATTTCTGATTTAATCTGGTATGTAGGGATATCAACATCTACAAACACTGGAATTAAACCATTTTGAATAGTTGGGTTTACAGTCGTTGGGAAACCAGCGGCTACCGTAATCACCTCGTCACCGGGTTTTAACTGGCGATCACCAAGTTTTGGTGATGTTAGTGCTGTTAATGCCAAAAGGTTTGCTGAAGAGCCTGACGTTGTCGTTAATACATACGGTACGCCAAGGTATTCACCTAGACGCTTTTCAAATGCATCATTAAAACGACCTGTAGTTAGCCAACCATCTAAAGACGCTTCAACCATTAACTGAAGCTCTTTCGCTCCTAATACTTTTCCTGACGGCGGTACAATACTCTTACCACCAACAAATTCTTTTGGTGCGTACTCTAACGCTGCATATTGCTCAACAAGTTCAGCTATTTGACTTCTTAGTTGCTCTTTAGACATTTTATTTACCTACTCTTGCTGTCATATATTCGTTAATTTCGTTAATCGTATATTGTTTCATGTCTTCTTTATTAAGCCATGCTTTTTGCCAATTAACGATTTTATCTAATGTGGTACTTAAGTCCCAAACGGGTTGCCAATCCAAACGCATTTTTGCTTTTGAACAATCGAGTTTCAAGTAATGAGCCTCATGAGGGTGCTCTCCCTCACTTAAATACCACTCAGCACCTTCTCCCCATTGTTGAGTTAATCGCTCAACAATCCATTCAACAGGTTTTGCATCTTCTTCTTTTGGCCCAAAGTTCCAACCTTCTGCAAAATCAGGACCTTTCTCATATAGATGCTCAGCTATGGTTATATAACCAGAAAGCGGTTCTAAAACATGTTGCCAAGGTCTAATTGCGTGAGGGCTGCGGATTTCTACTTTTTCATTATTAGAAAAAGCATTCAGCATATCAGGAATCAGTCTATCGTCAGCCCAATCACCACCGCCAATAACGTTACCTGCACGAACTGAAGCTAACGCACAACCATGCTGTTCATATTTATCTTTATTAAAGAAAGATTGTCGGTATGAAGAAGCAACTAACTCAGCACAGCCTTTACTGTTACTGTATGGGTCATACCCCCCCATAGCTTCATCTTCACGGTAACCCCAAACCCATTCTCTATTTTCATAGCATTTATCTGAAGTAATATTTACAACTGCTTTAACACCACCAACTTGTTTCACAGCCTCAAGCAAATAAACAGTTCCCATCACGTTAGTCGAATAAGTTTCCATCGGTTCATCATAAGATAAACGTACTAATGGTTGTGCTGCCATGTGGAACACTATTTCAGGTTTAAATTCAGAAATCACTTCTCTAAGGTGTGGGAAATCTCGAATATCACCTTCTTCAGTCGACATACCAGACCACACTTTTGCTTCTTCAAACAAGCTAGGTGTAGTTGGTGCAGGTAATGAATACCCTTTTACTATTGCTCCCATTTCCTGAAGCCACAATGACAACCAGCCACCTTTAAACCCAGTATGTCCGGTAATAAATACTTTTTTTCCCTGCCAAAAACTAGGATTCATCATTTACTCCCAAATTTTCCAAGGTGCCTTGCCATCTTGCCAAAGCTCTTCTAAATACACTTTATCTCTTAACGTATCCATTGGTTGCCAGAAGCCATGGTGCTCATACGCCATCAATTCGCCATCTTCTGCTAATTTGTTTAGCGGGTATTGCTCCCAAGTACAGCTATCACCGTCAATCAGATCTAACACTTCTGGCGACAATACAAAGAAGCCACCATTGATCATTGCTCCATCACCTTTAGGCTTTTCTTTGAAACTTTTTACTTGACCAGCAGTAATATCTAACGCACCGAATCGACCAGGAGGGAACGTTGCTGTTAATGTTGCGTTTTTACCGTGAGACTTATGGAATTCGATCGTTTTTGTAATATCTACATCACCTACGCCATCACCATAAGTAAAGCAAAATGCTTCTTCATCTTTTAAGTAATCAGCAACACGCCCTAAGCGGCCACCAGTCATCGAGTTATCACCAGTGTCTACTAACGTTACTGTCCATGGCTCAGCCCGTTTTCTGTGTACCTTCATTTCGTTATTTTTCATATCAAATGTTACATCTGACATGTGCAAGAAATAGTTAGCGAAGTATTCTTTAATTACATAGCCTTTATAACCACAACAAATAATGAAATCATTTACACCATGCGCTGAGTATTGCTTCATTATATGCCATAAAATAGGTTTACCACCGATTTCCACCATTGGTTTTGGCTTTACTGATGTTTCTTCACTTAAGCGTGTTCCTAAACCACCAGCTAAGATGACTGCTTTCATTATATACTCCAACTAACTTTTAAATTATTTTGCCGGTGTAAATGCATCTGAAAAAAATGCATCAACCGGTAATTGATATTGTAAGAACAAAGTTTTTGAGTCTTCTATCATACGAATAGAACCGCACGCATAAACTTCGACATTTACTAATGAATCAAAATCTCGAACAACTGCATTTTGAACATAACCTTGTTTATAATTAGGTAATGGTTCAAGTTCGCGCGATAATACTGCTGTAAATGATATGTTCTGATTTTGATTAGCTAATACAACTAACTCATTGCAATATAATTCTTTCTGATATTGCATTCCCCAGTAAATATGAACATCACGCTTATCTTCTTTTGCTATGAGTTCTTCTACTATAGCTTGTATTGGGGCAATACCGGTACCTGTCGCTATTAAAATTAATGGCTTAACATTATCTTTCACAAAGAAAGTTCCTTTCGGCCCTTCTATACGCATTAATTGATTTTCTTTCAGCTCGCCAAACAATAATTCTGACATTTGTCCATTTGGTACTTTTCGAATATGAAGCTCTAGCTCTTTTGATTCAGATTTAGCATTTGCGATTGAGTAGCTTCGCTTAACACCTTTAAAACTTAAATCCACATATTGACCTGGCAAGTAATCAAATTTGGCTGTTGGTGGAAATCGGAACTTAATCGATATAATATCTTCAGTAACATATTCAAAACTTGCAACTTTACATGGTATTGTCTGCTGTTTTATATGAACAAGCTCTGGATAATAATTAGCTTTTAGAACAACATCTGATTTTGCTTTGGATTGGCAAGTGAGAATTTCACCTTGGGTAACTATGTTACCATGCTCATTTTCCACATTTCCTGTAATTATTTCAGCGCTACAAGCACCACAGTCGCCTGTTTTACAGCTATGTTCTAGTGGTATTGATTGTAATAAAGCATCATCAAGTAGGTTATCTTTACTTGTATACTTAACGCCTGCTGGCTGAATTTCGATATTATATTGCATATTTTAAGTTCTATTTATGAAATTTTCGACACTTCAACCTCAGTCATAAAAACATGCTGAGACACTTTTTATTCATTTTGAGACAGCCTATTTTTGACAGTCCCTTGTACACGGAAAAATCATATACATCCCCGTCAATAAAGGCTTGCCAGAACCCTCAGGGTTCCCGCATGAGTTGCAAATTTATTAAAACACCTTAAATCCCAAACAAAACTCTCTCTCGGAACTCAGTATTTAACGCACGGAAAAATCATGAACATTCCCGTCAATAAAGGCTTGCCAGAACCTTTAAAAGATACTCACAATTCATCGCACACATGGCTCTTTTGTGTTTAATACTCGCTTTGAGAGTCGTTTCACTCTTCAGCATGTTTAAGCACATTTGCCTGATCCTTGCAAAATTTTCTGCACCTTCATCTACTCGTTTTCGGCTGGCATCTTCACCGAAAGCGGTATCTAACGACCAGTGCATCGACTCAACCAACCAATGTGAACGTATGGCATTTAACAATTCTTTAGCACTTAATTCCTTCGAGCTAATGTAGTATCTAACCGTGAATTCTGACTCTTTCGCGACCTCTTCCTTTTGTCGCAAAGAAACAACGATACCCATTGTTTTTAGCTCTGGCCATTCAAGTCCAACATCACCTAAAACACTCAAATCAGTATTCGTTAAGGCCAGTCTTGTTTCCTGGCGGCCACGAGACTTTTCCTGCGTGCTATACGAATCACCATCATGATTTTGCAGCATACTCATATCGAAATAATCATTAAACGCTTGCTCTAAACGCCCCTGATTACCTTTAACCGCCAGTAAGTAATCGGCATTCTTATTAAGTATTTTCTGAGCAATTTTCTTTTGGCATCCCATTGCATCAATAGTGACCAAACAACCTGATATATCAAGCAGTTCGAGTAACTCTGGGATAGCAGTGATCTCGTTCGATTTCTCGTAAACTTTATGTTGTCCGAGACTAACACCATTTTCAGTCGCAAAAGCGTTTACCATGTGAATAGCACCAAGACCGCGAGAGTCATCATAAGAGCCCCTAACGGTTTTACCATCAATGGCAATCACTTCACCCTTAGTCAGCTCAGTACAATCCTTCATCCATTCGATAAAACACTTCTGTAGGCGAGTGGCATTAATCATTCCCATCGCTCTTGCTATTGTCGATGTAGAAGGTACACCATGACTAAAATCACCAAACCGCTTTAAAAAAGCTAACTGTGCTTAGCCGTAAAGATGAATGGCTTTCCAATCATCTTGACCGGCAAGTACGGCGCAAATTGTTAACAAAATAATATCAGTTCGACTTTGCCTTGTTGGCGGTAATCTGGGATGACATCAAAATGCATAAATGGGTGTTGGTTACTCACTGTTGGACCTCCAATTTTTCTATGGAGGTATTAGAAAACACTGAAAATGATCTACAAATTGATCATCGGTTAATTGTCAATTATGTGATGGTACTAGCTAACCATATTGAAAAATAGAGTGCCTAACAAGCCACGAAGCCTTAAAACAAGGGCATGTTGATGATTTCTCCCTACCCTGTCACTCAACAGCTTTTAGTGCTATTTCGTTGAGACCCATTCTACTTTAGATACGCTACCGCCCTTAGGTTTGGCTCCTAAAGGCAAGGTAAACCACTTCTATGGAGTTCACACGGTTCTAATTAGCGAGAATTCTAGCAAAACAGGCGTATATTAACTAGTGAAAATAATACCTTGATTAGTCAGCTTGTTACCACGTATTTAACCACCGGCAGCATTGTACGTCTTGCAGGTACTGGGTTCCTATGTGGTAGCGGTTTTCTTGTGCAGCATCGCAGTAGCGCTTTTCTATATCAATGAAAATATTGCCCTTTCGGTACAGAGACACGAAGCTTGGGTTGTTGTTCACAACCAATAACGCTTTGATCTCGGTGCGTGTTAGCCCTTGTGGGTAGTGGTTAACCAGCAGTTTCAAGAACTCTCCAATACGTCCTTCCACTCGCGCTATCTCTTTTTCTAAAATGGTGACTTTTTCTTCCGTTGTCAGTTTTCTTAGGCTGCTCTCGTCCATTTGCCCTCTCCCTAATTCTACTTTTTGTTTCTTGCCGTTTTTGTCTGCACTCGCATTTGGTCTGCCTTAGCCTTTGGTTTTCCTTAGCTTTTGGCTATGTGAATAAGCGCTTAGTCTGTGAATCATCGAATGGTCACTGCTTGGAGTCTGTGCTCGCCGATTTGGATTGAACTAGAGCCTTGATTCGAGCTTCGAACGGGTTGGTGGTGCTTTTGGCGTTGTAGTCCGCTAGGGCCTGAGAGACAGGTGTAGGGTTTTGAGATTTGCTTTCGACTTGATTGCTTTTGACTGGCTGCGCTTGGTTTGAAGCTGTTGAGGGCGCATCTGCTTTTCTTGATCCTACGGCTTTTATTGATTTAGCTTTCTTTGAGGGTTTCACCGCTTTTGTTTGCTTAGCCGCTCTTGTTTGATGGAAAAATGATGACGAGCTCTGCTTCGTTTTGGCTTGGGCGCTTCTTCTTAGCCAGCCATTCACAAAGTGGCCAATGTGCTCAAAGGGTTTGCGCTTATCCGGGTTGATGTACAACCACGCTTGCATGGCATGCAGTTCTTGCAGCACATCTAACTTTGGGTAGGTGCGCTCTAGTATGGTGGTGAACTCATGATAAATGGCGCGCTGCCCTCTTTGGTGAGCAGGTGAATCACGGCTTCATTTTTGGTTTTAGGTGTCGATAGCTCATGTTGTTCAGAACCGCTTGGGAGATCAAGCACATCGGTGTCATCTAAGATATCGCTTTTCAAGCTCAACTCTGTTTTATGTTCTTTATGAAAGATTATGTGTGCAGGATGATCACTCTCCGTGTTGGATCTTGAGTCACCCAGGGGAGTGTCTGAATGGTCGGTTTGGTCTAAACCTCTATCTGCTTGGTTTAAATCGGCCTGTTGAATGTGGCTGTCGCTGGGTAGGCGCAGCTGATAGATATTGCTGCGCTGGCGTCCTGAATCATCAAAGCGCTTTATTCGCTTCACAAAGCCTTGTTTTTCGAGCTCGTTAACGTGTCGTTTCACGGTTCTTACCGACACTTCGCAATATTGCGCTAAGTAATTTAGGGAAGGAAAACACACGCCGCGCGCGTCTGCATTGTCGGCTAATTTTAATAACACCAACTTGCTGATGGGCGAGCCGGTTTTTAATGGGATACAAGAAAGAATAAGAGAAACACACATGATTAACGCTCGTTGTTAGTTGATATTGGCCTTGGTCTAGCGCTTGTCTTGGTCTAACTATTACCTTTGATCTGGCTAGAGCCATTCGTTTGCATAACAAGTTATTAACACCACTTTTTTAAGTATTAGGGGCAAAGGTAAGGCGAGATAAAAAGTAACAAAAAGTGTTTATCCTGCTTGCTCTCATCGATATGCAACAACACAGCCATCTAGACTGATAGCCTTCGAAGCACCTCTCACTTTTTTGTGTTCCTCCGTTTTCGCGTCATTACCGCCAACCCCAATCACAAATCTTGAAGTACATTGCCCTCTCCATGCAGCAATAAGGTGCTTAATGAAGGCGATAGTTTCTCTTTTTATTTTAGCGTACCAACCCGGAATGGCGAGCATCGAGTGCCGTGCTAACTCCCTCACTCAGTCACACCACACATTGTTATGTGATGACCAATATGGCTTCGAGAGCAGTGAGGCTGGGGTTTATAAGGAAAAGGCTTATGAGGACAAGTGCTATGAAGGTAAGCATTTCGAAGACCAGCGCTTCGAAGAGCCTGATTTTGAAGGTGCTCGTTGTAAAAATCTGCTCTTTGAAGATACTCGCTTTGAACATCCTAGCTATGACGATATTTGTTGGATGATCAGCCGAGCACGGCGCAGGCAGCCACTGGGTTATTGCGTGATGTATTTACGTTATGTCAGCCACCACTCTTGTTATGCCAAAACCGTAGCCACCAGTTTGCGACAACACATCGCATTGCACCCTAATTTAAAAGAATCGTTATCTACGCCTTTAGTCACCTGGTTACAACAACAAGAGGATTTATTTTGTCAAACACTCCACCAGCAACTGATCGAGTTCCACACCAGCCTTTAGAGGCTTCTGTTTTACAAGAGCGGGATTGTTCGCAAGAACAGGCTAGCCAGGTAGAGCTCATCCCTTCGTTAGAGCCTTGTTTACCATCAGCATCCCCCTTTTCTGTTAACTCCGTATGCTTTCAGTCTGGTTTCGGTTTTACTCCGCCTACCTCATTGCCCGCCCTACTCTTTTATTACGGTGCATTGCAGCGCCACGCCGGCAAAGCAAGATTTAGACGTAGCCGAGATTCGCCGATGGCATAAAAAGAGAGGCTGGCGTGATGTGGGGTATCACTTTGTGATTCGTCGCAATGGGGATGTCCAAGTGGGCAGGCCGTTGTCGCAAACTGGCGCGCATGTGAAAGGCCACAACAAAGGCAATATTGGGGTTTGTATGGTCGGTGGCTGTAATGCCGAGCTGCAACCAGAAGATAACTTCACGCTTGCTCAGCGTAAGGCATTGTTTGATTTGATGGCTGCGCTACAAGAGCAGTTTTTGATTTCAGATGAGAATGTTAAGGGGCATAAAGATTGGGGTGTGAATAAGGCGTGTCCGGTTATGGCTTTAAGAGCCTAGAGGCAGATGCGGGATGCGAAAAGCTAGAGGAGCAGGTGAGGGTGGCGCGAGAACGAGTAGCGAAGAGACTAAAAGCAGATTCCAGATACTTCGTTCCTCAGTTCTGGAATGACAATATGGTGGTATGGGTAAGTTAAACGATGCTGCTAGAGGGTATTAATTAAATCAAAAAGTCGTCATTCCCTACAGTGAGGGACGAACGTGATAGGGAATCTAATTCAACGCACAAATGGCGGAGGAGAGGTCTCGCTAAGGTTGTCGAATCAGAAAGTTATACAGTCAAAGTATACATGCGGCCCAAGCCAATCAATAAACCAAGGAGCAGTATGACATTGTTCGGAAGAATATTTGGGAGCCAGTCTTCCATTAGCAAAGCGTTAGATGCAATCACCAACACAGGAGATGCGATGTTTTTTACTGATGAAGAAAAAGCGAAGCACAAGCTGGCATTGCTTAAAGCGTATGAACCTTTTAAGTTGGTACAGCGCTACATCGTGTTGTTGTTCACCATTCCTTATGTGGCACTGCATGTGATGGTGATTTTGGGCTGCATGCACGGCTACGATTGGAAACCCTTGGGGGGAAATGACCAATGAAGCGTTTGGTTATCCAGTGTTAGCAGCGATTGGATTGTATTTAACGGGTGGCGTGGTGAAGAAGTAGATGCGGGTGTTCAAGAGCAGATACGAGTAACGGGTAAGCGGGATTCGCCCCTCTATTAAACTCCGTCATTCCAGAATTGAGGGACGAAATATCTGGAATCTCAATGTCACGTCCAATTTACATGTTTGGTACTCACGACGAAAAGAGATTCCCTATCACGCTCGAGCCTCACTGTAGGGAATGACGCCGTTATTTTTTACTATTAGGTGAAGAGATAAGATACAAGTAAACGGGATGCGAAGAGCTAGAAGCAGATACGAGCGGTGCTTTTAGCTCCTCCCTTTTATCACGACTGTTACTTGGCAAAAAATATCAATATAAGGGGAGGCTGGGAAGGGTTGGTTAAGCATCGCTAGCAACCCCCTCTAACTCCCCCTTTTATTGACATCACCACTCACTATAGTCCGGTGTTTAAGGGGGAGAACCAAAAGCTAGGATTGTTGAATAATTTGAAGTGTGAATGTGGGATTCGAGTGAACGAGACGCGATGTACTAAGAAAGAGAGGTAACACTGAGTTCCACAACGCCTTCCTCTGTATTCTCCGACCCTTTCTCGCTATACTCTTTGCCTATAAATTTTCGCCCAATAACGAATAAGAGTTCAAGATATGCAAGAGTTAGTTCCATTTGTTCAAGAGAATATGATTTTAGCCATCGTATGGATCGGCTTGGTTGTTGCCATCATTGCGAACGTTATCAAGACATCAAACGCAGCCTACAAAGAGATCACGGCAGCGCAAACCACACACATGATTAACCGTGAAAACGGTGTTGTGGTTGATATTCGTACTAAAGATGAGTTCAAAAAGGGTCATATTACGGACGCAGTTCACATTTTGCCATCAGATATCAAAGCAAATAGCTTTGGTAGCCTTGAAAGCCACAAAGCAGACCCAATCATCGTAGTATGCAAGACAGGTCAAACAGCTCAAGAAAGCGCGAACTTGCTGGTTAAAGCAGGTTTCGAAAACGTAAGCATACTGAAAAGCGGCTTAGTAGCTTGGAACGAAGCTAACCTACCTTTGGTTAAAGGTAAAAAATAGGTTAAAGGTAAGAAGTCGTTAAAGGTAACAAACCATTAAAGACAAGAAGCAGACTGACCTGATTACACGAATATGACTTTAAGGTTTTGTCCGGCAGATATGGCGAACAAAACCTAATTATAAATTTTTAAGGACAAGAAAATGGCTGAAGCAGCACAACAAGACGCACAACAAAACTTCGCAATCCAACGGATCTTCCTAAAAGACGTATCTTTCGAAGCGCCAAACTCTCCAGACATGTTTCAGAAAGAGTGGAACCCAGATGTAAAACTGGACCTAGACACTCAAAGCCGTGAACTTGGCGAAGGCGTTTACGAAGTAATCCTACGTCTAACGGTTACGGTTAAGAACGCAGAAGACACTGCATTCCTTTGTGAAGTTCAACAAGGCGGCATCTTCTCTGCAAGCGAAATGGAAGCTGGTCAACTGGCTCATTGCCTAGGCGCATTCTGCCCGAACATCCTGTTCCCATACGCTCGTGAAACAATTTCTAGCCTAGTAGTTAAAGGTACGTTCCCACAACTGAACCTAGCTCCAGTAAACTTCGATGCTTTGTTCATGAACTACCTACAAAACCAAGCTCAACAAGCTGAAGGCGAACAGGCTTAAGTCTCAAAGTAGAACTTAACTCTAACGTTTCAAGCGCTAGTTAGCTTTTAAATGCACATCGTAACTTCTGCGATGTGCATTTTTTCTTTACACTGTACTAAGATTGAAAGCTCTTCCTATTTTAGTGGATAGCTTTTTCAGAACTCTTCGATTTCCCTCATTATTTTTAGGTGGAAGCATGACAGAAACAACTCGCCCGACGAACACGACAGATGCTTACGGTAAAGACAGCGCTTACGGCAAAGAGATCACTATGACTGTAATTGGCGCAGGCTCTTACGGGACATCTTTAGCGATATCTCTAGCGCGTAACGGTGCCAATGTTGTTCTTTGGGGACATGATCCTGTTCATATGAATCGCCTTGAATCAGAGCGTGCGAACAACGAGTTTCTACCAAATATAGAATTCCCAGAAAGTCTGATCATTGAATCTGACTTAGAAAAAGCAATAACTTCAAGCCGAGACCTTTTGCTTGTTGTACCGAGCCACGTATTCGGCGTCGTGCTTAACAGCGTTAAACCTTACTTAGCCTCAGACTCTCGCATCTGTTGGGCGACCAAAGGCCTAGAGCCAGAAACAGGTCGCCTGCTTAAAGATGTCGCGCACGATGTGCTTGGTGATGGGTACTCGTTAGCGGTTCTATCAGGGCCGACCTTCGCCAAAGAGTTAGCGATGGGCATGCCAACGGCTATCTCTGTAGCTTCACCTGATGAAGTTTTCCTAGAAGAGCTTCAAGAAAAAATCCACTGCGGTAAAACATTCCGCGTGTATGCAAACTCAGATTTCATTGGTATGCAGCTTGGCGGCGCAGTGAAGAATGTTATCGCAATTGGCGCAGGCATGTCGGATGGTATTGGCTTTGGTGCTAATGCTCGTACCGCACTTATCACTCGCGGCTTGGCTGAAATGAGCCGATTAGGTGCTGCTCTTGGCGCGCAACCAGAAACCTTCATGGGTATGGCTGGATTAGGCGACCTAGTACTAACGTGTACTGATAACCAATCACGTAACCGTCGCTTTGGTTTGGCGCTTGGCGCAGGCAAAGATGTAGATACCGCACAAGAAGAAATTGGCCAAGTCGTTGAAGGTTATCGCAACACCAAAGAAGTTTGGTTATTATCAGAACGCATGGGCGTCGAGATGCCAATTGTTGAACAAATTTATCAAGTGCTGTATCAAGGGAAAGATGCACACTTAGCAGCACAAGACTTACTTGCTCGAGACAAAAAGTCAGAAAGATAATAAGAGCAGATACGGGATATGGGTAACGCAAGAACAGTAGAGAGATTCGGATAAACGAGATACGAAAGATTAAGAGCACATTCAAAGTTCGACGGATATGCTTTTCGTTACTCGCATCTCGCGACTCTAATCTGTTCTTCTAAGCTCACTCGCATCTGCCCCTTAAAAATAATGGATGGTAAAATGAAACACTGTGAACAACAAAAAGTTTGGCAATGCATTGTGAAGGAAGCTCGACAGCAGTCGGAGCAAGAACCTATGCTTGCGAGTTTTTATCATGCCACCATTATCAACCATGAAAGTTTAGGCGCAGCCCTTAGCTACATCCTAGCAAACAAGCTAAAGACGGCTTCAATGCCTGCAATGGCAGTGCGTGAAGTGGTTGAACAAGCATTTAAGCAAGATCAATCTATTATCGATGCGGCCGCTTGTGATATTTGCGCGACGGTAAATCGAGATCCTGCGGTCGAGATGTACTCGATGCCTCTGCTTTATCTGAAAGGCTACCATGCTCTACAAGGCTACCGAGTGGCTAATTGGCTGTGGAAACAAGGTCGTATTGCACTTGCCACTTACCTACAAAACCAAATCTCGGTTGCTTGCCAAGTTGATATTCACCCAGCAGCACGCATCGGCAAAGCAATCATGCTCGACCACGCAACAGGCATTGTGATCGGTGAAACAGCCGTCGTTGAAAATGATGTATCTATCCTTCAAGACGTGACCCTTGGTGGTACCGGTAAAGAAGGCGGCGATCGTCATCCTAAGATCCGCGAAGGCGTAATGATTGGTGCTGGCGCTAAAATCCTTGGCAACATCGAAGTGGGCGAAGGCGCTAAGATCGGTTCTTGCTCTGTTGTGCTACAAGCCGTACCCCCTCACACAACAGTCGCTGGCGTTCCTGCAAAAATTGTGGGAAAACCGAAAACAGACAAACCATCTTTAGATATGGACCAAGGGTTCAATGGTCGCTCGCAAAACTTCATCCATGGTGATGGGATATAAAACAGCAGTAACGGGATACGAGTATCGAGATGCGAAGAGCTTAAAAGCAGATGCGGGATTCGATTCAGCGAAATTCGAAAAATTAAGAGCAGATGAATACAACTAAATGACGATAATGATGAAACAAATTCGAGCCATTAGCCGGACTCTTCTGATATCTACCAGCCTTTGTGCTGCTCTTTTATCTACATCGTCATTTGCCGCCTCTCAGGGGGAACTGAGAGGCGTATCGAGCGAAATATCTCGCCAACAAAAAAACCTGTCCTCACAGCAGAAAAAACTCGACAGCTTACAAGCAAACCTCAAGAAACAAGAGCTATCCATCGCTTCGCTTGAAAAAGCGATTCTAGACAGTAAAAAGCAACTCAATACGGCCAATGCAAATATTGCCAACTTAGACACCAAGATTAAAGCGCTTACTGCTCAGAAAAAAGTCCACACCGACAAATTAGAACAACTGATTCAGACTTACTACATGACAAGTCGAGCTAAAGCGTCTTCTCACATCCTCAATACAGGTGTGGAAGAAGATCGTATCAGTCACTACTACCAACACCTTGCCAAAGCTCGCTCCGCAACAATCAAAACGATTGAACAGACACAACTTGAATTAGAAGAGAGCCATAAACAGCGTCAACTCGAGCAGGAACAAATTACGACCCTGCTAAAACAGCAAACCACCAAGCGCGATAAGTTATCTCAGACTCAAACGCAGCGTAAGAAAACCGTTGGCAGCATCAAGAAAAACATCTCGGGTGATAAGAATTACTTGGCGGAGCTTCAACGCAATGAAACTCGCCTAAAAGCTGAAATAGCGAAAGCAGAGAAAGCGGCTCGAGAAAGACGTAATGCCGTCCCTATGGATGGGTTAGCCAAGCGCAAAGGCAAGCTGCCTTGGCCAATCAAAGACAAAGTTCTGCATAACTACGGCTCACGCCAAACGGGCCAAATTAACTGGAAAGGCATGGTGATCAACGCTAAGTACGGTCAGCAGGTAAAATCGGTTTACTCAGGAACGGTAGTTTTTGCCGAGTACTTACGAGGTTATGGATTAGTGGTACTACTTGACCACGGCAAAGGCGACATGACGCTCTATGGCTTTAACCAAGCACTATTGAAGAAGGAAGGTGATAAGGTTAAAGCAGGTGAAGCCATCGCGCTTGCTGGTGACACTGGCGGCCAAACGCGCCCATCACTGTATTTTGAGATTCGCAGAAACAGCCAAGCTCAGAATCCAAAGAGTTGGTTAGTCAGATAAGGGCAGATGAGGGATTCGAGTAAACGAAATGCGAAGAGCTTAAAAGCAGATGCAACGTTAGAGTAAAACGTTGCATGAAAAACGCTAGCCTAGTCGCCGCTATATCCTGCTTTTCGTTTACTCGTCTCTTTCTACTTAGAGTTCAACGCTCTCACACCATCTTCCAATAATGTCAGCTGCTCAAAACCTTGGGCAGTCGCAATAGGCTTCACAGTCGCTATCATCTGTAGCATCCCTTGATGTACCACTTGCTCTGTAATTTGGGCTTTTGGAGACATCGCAGACTGATAAGCTAACCAACCCGATGCGATCAAGTGAAGGGAAGTAACCATCGACTTCATTTCCGCATCCGTTGCTTTTAGCAAGTTCAACTCAACAAAGGCTCTCATGATATCAACAAGGTTCGTTTGCAATCTTTCTTGCACAGCCATGTAATCAAGGTGCAGTTTTTCATCGCGTGACAATATTTCAGGCAGATTCGCATAGAAGAATCGGTACTTCCACATCAGTGTGAAGATAGAATCTAAGTAGGTCTTTAGTAGCGTCAGGCTTTCTTGTTGGCCTTGAATCGGCGTGAACCTTTCAAGCAACTCTGTTGAATAGAGAGTAAAGATGTCACGGACAATTTCTTGTTTGTTACGGAAGTGATAGTAGAGGTTACCAGGGCTAATCTCGATATGCTCGGCAATATGATTGGTCGTAATACTGCGCTCACCGTGCTCATTAAAAAGCTCTAGAGCAGCGTAAACAATCTTGTCACGTGTTTTCATTAGTTATTAGTATCCCTATCCGTTTAGTGGTTCAGTATATCGCCACTAAACGGATAGATCGAGCTGTTAACATCTGGTCTAATTAGCATTAGCTAAAATAAAACTAGATCAATCACTGCCAAAGAGGTCTCGCGTGTACACCTTATCTGCAACGTCTGCGATCTCTTCTACCATTCTGTTAGAAACAATCACATCTGATACGGCTTTGAATTCTTCTAGGTCAGAATAAACCTTCGAGTTAAAGAAATGCTCTTCCTCTAACACAGGTTCGAATACGACCACTTCAATACCTTTAGCTTTCAAGCGCTTCATAATCCCTTGAATCGACGACGCACGGAAGTTGTCCGACCCGGCCTTCATGATCAAACGATAAATACCTACAATTTTAGGCGAGCGCTTAATAATTGAATCCGCAATGAAGTCCTTACGAGTGCGGTTAGCATCGACAATAGCACCAACAATGTTGTTTGGTACATCTTGATAGTTAGCTAACAGCTGTTTGGTGTCTTTAGGTAAGCAGTAACCACCGTAACCAAATGAAGGGTTGTTATAGTGATTACCAATACGAGGGTCTAAACCAACGCCTTCGATGATCTGACGAGAATCCAAGCCGTGCGCTTCGGCGTAAGAATCAAGCTCATTGAAATAAGAAACTCGCATCGCTAGATAAGTATTTGAGAATAACTTTACTGCTTCTGCTTCTGTTGAGTGAGTAAATAGCACATCTATATTTTCTTTTTCAGCGCCTTCAACTAGGAGATTAGCAAACACTTTAGCTCGCTCAGAACACTCACCTACGATAATTCGTGATGGGTGTAGGTTATCGTACAGAGCCTTACCTTCACGTAAAAACTCTGGTGAGAACATAACGTTTTCACAGTTCAGCTCTTGCTTAACGCGCTCAGTATAACCAACAGGCACCGTTGATTTGATCACCATGACGGCATTTGGATTGATATCCATGACGTCTTTAATGACCGATTCTACAGAGCTGGTATCAAAATAATTGTTTTTTGGATCATAATCAGTTGGAGTAGCAATAATGACAAACTCAGCATCTTTGTAAGCCGACTTATCTGTTGTCGCCCTGAAATTCAGAGTCTTATTTGATAGAAAGTGCTCAATCTCATTATCTACAATCGGTGACTGCTTATTATTCAGCATTGTCACTTTTTCATCAATGATATCTACCGCGACTACTTCATGATGTTGTGCTAACAGCATTGCGTTTGATAGACCCACATACCCAGTACCGGCTACTGCAATCTTCATGATAATACCTATAGTTTTGAGTCATTAACTCAACATAATTTATAACTTAGCTTGCCGTATCATACTCTGGTTGGGGAATTATTCCACTAGCCCGCTTTATCCATTCCTTGCTATACTCGTGACAGTTTTGTATTCAAAAGAGTTAGAAATTATGATTATCGTAACGGGTGGTGCTGGCATGATTGGCAGCAATATTGTTAAGGCGCTAAATGAAGCGGGCCACAACGATATCCTGGTCGTCGACAACTTAAAAGATGGTAAGAAATTTAAGAACCTTGTAGACCTAGACATTACGGATTACATGGATCGTGATGACTTCCTAACTCAAGTTATGGCCGGTGATGATTTTGGTCATATTGAAGCTGTTTTCCATGAAGGAGCATGCTCTGCTACCACTGAGTGGGATGGCAAATACATGATGCTCAACAACTATGAATACTCAAAAGAGCTACTTCATTACTGTGTTGAGCGTGAAATTCCTTTCTTGTATGCCTCTTCAGCTGCGACTTATGGTGAAACCGATACTTTCATTGAAGAGCGAGAATATGAAGGTGCATTAAATATCTACGGCTACTCAAAACAGCAGTTTGATAACTACGTTCGTCGCCTAACCGCGGATGCCGTAGCGCATAACGAAACGCTTCCACAAATCGTTGGCTTCCGTTACTTCAATGTTTATGGTCCACGCGAGCAACACAAAGGCAGCATGGCCTCAGTAGCATTTCACTTAAACAACCAAATGAATGCCGGTGAAAACCCTAAGTTGTTCGCAGGCAGCGAAACCTTCAAGCGTGATTTTGTGTATGTCGGTGATGTAGCAGCAGTAAACCTATGGTTCCTAGAAAACGGTGTTTCAGGTATTTTCAACCTAGGTACAGGCAACGCAGAGTCTTTTGAAGAAGTCGCAAAAGCCGTAATCAAGCACCATGGTAAAGGAGAAATCGAAACGATTCCTTTCCCTGAGCATTTGAAAGGCGCTTACCAAGAATTCACTCAAGCTGACTTAACGAAACTTCGCAGTACTGGTTGCGATATCGAGTTTAGAACAGTGGCAGATGGTGTCGCTGAGTACATGAAGCTCGTAAACGCATAGTTGTAAGCTTTATATTTCAGATTAAGACTAATAGTGCCCCTACTTTTAGGGGGAATTATTGGAGAATCTAGTAAACATAATCATTCCCTGAGTGACCGATATAAAGTTAACTCTCTGATTTAAATAATGTAGTGAACGAATGACCACACAACGTAATGATTTTGATCCAAAAGCTTACAATCCTGAGTTTGAATGGGGATTTCTAGCACCTAAATACTGGGGCACTTGGATTGCTGTTCTGTTATCGTCTTTAGTCTGCTTCTTACCTAATAGCATTCGTTTAGCACTCGCTAAGTTTATGGCTAAACAAGCTGTAAAAATCAAGAATAAGGCTAACCGCCGAGCTCGCGTAAACCTTGAGATGTGTTTCCCGGAACAGTCTGTAGAACAGCGCGAAGAAACTCTCTATCAGTCATACGTTACTTCCATCTCATTTTTGATGGGATTTGCTTCACTGACACTCAAGAGTAAAACTTGGCTAGAGAACAACACTTCGATAAACGGCCTGAGTAACCTAACCGATATTACGGACAGCGGCGAGAATGTGATCTTGCTGGTACCACACACATGGGCTATCGATATCCCAGCGGTATTATTAGCATCACGTGACCTTCCGGTATCTGCGATGGCGAAAGCTCAGAAAAACAAACTCAGTGACTGGTTGATGCACCGACAGCGCGTGCAATATGGTGGTCGTGTTTATGATCGCAGTGGTGGTATCAAACCTTTCATCAAGTCAGTGCGTGATGGGTACCTGGGTTACTATCTCCCTGATGAAGATCTTGGCCGTGAGCACAGTGTCTTCGTTGACTTTTTCGCGACTCAAAAAGCAACTATCTCAGGCCTTGGTCGCCTATCAAAACTAAGCAAAGCTAAAATTGTGCCCTTGTTTGCTCAATACGATAGTAATACTGGTCAATACACGTTGGATTTTTATCCTGCCCTACCTTTCCCAACAGGCAGTGAAGAGGAGGACGCGCGTATGATGAATCAATGCATTGAAGACTACGTAAGCAAAAAGCCTGAGCAATATATGTGGATCTTAAGGCTGCTTAAGACTCGTCCGGACAGCAATATAAACCCTTATAAGATCTAAAATGACCAACTCTACCTCAGATAACTTTTTCACATTTCTCATTTATCTACCTATTTTTAGCATCTTTAGTGTTGGTTTATTTTATTTTGGCTGGGATAAGGCTGTTATTTCTTTATTCTTAATTTCGATTATTTCTTGCATTTTCAAATATAAGACACACGCCATAAGAGAAAATATTAAAGACCCATATATAGTTATTTTAATACTATCAACATTATATGGTTCAGTATTATACAAAACTATTGGTTACGGTTCTGGTGAAATAAGAACTCTCATCGCCTGTTGCTTGTTTTTCCTTTTTTTTCCAAAAGATAAAATAACCGTATCTTCATTCCCCGCATTGATAGTTATCGCTTCTATTGCCTCTTTTTTATTTGTAATTTATTCAAAATACTTTTTAAACATCGATAGAGCGACATGGCCTTTTAACCCAATAACTTACTCAATGTCATTATGTCTTTTTGCTTCATACAGTTTATATTATGGCCTAAAAACCAAACGTTACATTTATATTTTTTCCTATTTTTTATTTACTATATCGATTTTCCTAACAGAGTCTAGGGGACCAATTCTTTCACTTTTAATTACATCGTTACTATTGATCGCAATGACGACATTGACACAAAAAAACATCAGAAAAACATTTCTACTAATAATAACATTCATCTTAGCCATTACGACTTTCACTCATAAGCCTTTAATTGAACGAATAGAGTCAACTAGAAATGAAATAACCACGCTAAGTACTGGTAATTACAAAACCTCAATAGGTCTTCGTTTACAAATGTGGATGTCAGCTCCATATATTATAGCGGAAAAACCTTTTTTTGGTGTAGGTAATAAATTTAAGAATGAGTTAAATAAAATCAGCAAGAGAGATTCTTTCTTTAAAACAATCGCAAGTTTTTCACCTAGTCATTTTCACAATCAATATATAGACAAAGCTGTAAGAAGCGGAATAATAGGTTTGATTTTGTGTCTTCTTACGATTTACTTTCCTTTATACCAATGCTGGAAAAAAAGAAACTTCATTAGTAAAGAAAGTCGAATAATAATCACTTCTTTGGCAATGAGCGTAACAATATGCTCATTAACAGAAGTACCTATGAATCAGAGCTTTTTCTTATTCCCATTTCTAATACTGAATTATTTTCAGCTACGTGCTCCAATCGAAGTGGGGAAATAACAATTGAAATACATATACAGTTTAGAAACAAGTAACCTTCTACAAAACAGAAACTTATTGGCGCTTGAACAAACTATGATATTGTTGAGCTACAAATTTAGGATGAAATATTTCATTTTCTTTAGAAATAAATCTTTCTGGTGAAATCAATAACTCATCAACTTTTTTAGCGAACAAATTCGTATCATCAAGCGGAACTAAGCTAGATTCATTATCAATTACAACATTTCTAATGGCTTGACTACAATCTGTTGATAATACAGGAACCCCAAGACTTATCGCCTCCAAAAGAACCATCGATAGTCCTTCGAAATCAGACGTGAGTAAAAGGCCTTTTGATTTTCTAATATATTGATAAGGGTTACATTTAAAACCGTAAAAAACAACTCTATCTTTTAGACCTCTTCTTTCTACATCAGCCTCTATCGCCGATTTTAATTTACCATCACCAATCAACAATAACTTGACTTTAGTATCTTTTATCTTGCTAAATATCTCAATTAATCGATCATGTCTTTTCTCTCGATTAAACCTCCCAACATGAATAATATAATCATCAGTAATATCTAAATTATCTGAACTATCAATAACCACATTAACTGGATTATGTATGACATAACTTTCTTTACATATGTTAAATGACAAATCAAAACTATCTTTTGCATGTTCAGAAACAAAAATTAAAGGGTGGTTCTGATACCAACCATTCACCTTTCTCTTAATTAGTGCTTTCTTAATTTTCGAAACTCCATGAAGAAATACATCATTATATGGACTATGGATAACATGAAAAGTTTTAAGCTTACTTTCAGACATTATTTTATCAGCAAGCAGCATATTAGATAATATCAATGCATCTTTACTAATGTTATCTTTCACAAACTTATCAATAGCACTAGCTACATTTTTCTTGTACCAAAGGCGGCGTATACCTTTTTTAGATACATTACAAAAATCACTTACAAAATGTACTCGATATCCTGAAATTTTATGATCTACAGCTTTTTCAATTGAAACAATATGGCACTCATATCCTTGATATTTCTCCATAGCTTTATAGAGATTTAGAACAAATTTCTCTGCCCCACCACCTCTTAGTGCTGATATTACAAAAACCATTTTCTTAATCATAATATTCTCTCTAATCTTTTATCTACATCTATAAGATCTTTTTGCCATTGAGCATAAATATCAGCTTGATACTCTGCCTCCTCATCTTTGATTAAAGTGGCTCTACGACAATGTTCCTCAAAGCCCATACCTGCGCTAGAGTATATTGATAGTACTATTGGAGATTCACATGAAGAGAAAGCTAGTAACTCTAATGGTATTTTACTTTCAATAAAGTCTGTATCTGGAAATTCTATCCTGTATTTCATTTCATTTTCACGTGGGTGAACTTTGAAGGCGTATGAATAATCTTTAAATTTAAGATAATCGACTATCTTTTGAAAAACAGCAATATCACACTCAGACTCAATCATGTTACCGATAGATATAGGCTGTGTAGCTATTATGACCTCAGGAATAGAAACCTTAGATTTATCCACTTTAAATAACGGGTAAATAAATGAATTCACATTGATGTAGCTAATGAAATTTATTGGCTTAACTTTGGGGGCAAGCTGGCTAGCAGCTAGCTTAGGAGTCAGCAAATGAATAGCACTACAACGTTTATCATCACCAATAAAGCGACGGCCTTTTTTACTTAAGACATACCGCTCTGCAAGGCTCAGTTCTGAACCTGTATAATTAGACAACCCATCTTCGATGACTTCGTACTCAATAAAGGCTAGGCGCATGAGCCTAGCTAACCTGTTACGGTCATTAAACAAATATAAAGTGGTGCCCTTTAAACCATATTCTGAACTCAACAAGTCACATTCATCAAGTTTCTTTAATGTTCTCTCTTGGAAAAACTTACTCGATATATTTGCAGTGGCGAATAACTTATGAACAAAACCTAACTTCCCACCATACACATTATCCAAAATTTGTTTTCGTTCTACAAACTTCACAGAAATAGTGCTTGGCAAAACAGATAATTCGAAGCGATTCGGGTCAAGTCCTTGTTGATCTGTAATAACAATAATATGACTCAATTCATCCCGAACACTCAAAGATTTTAGTGTTGCAAACAAAAAATGTCGCAGTGTAGAGCAAAGGTAGATATTCATTTATTTTCTGGTTTCTTTAAGCTTAGCTTCTTGCTCTAAGTACCACAGGCCCGCATATTTGTTAAATGACGATTGGGCAAAGTTCATTGCCATCAATAGACCACGACTACCGTCTAAAAATCCTAATCGGATAATATAAATTAGGAAAAATGTCCAAACTGATCGTACAATAGCGATGGGAATCCCTAAACTTGGCTTACCTTTACTGTAATATTTTTTCGTAGTTTCCCAACCATATACTCGACTTTTCTCCATCAAATGATCAAAGCCGCGTAACGAGTTATGCATCAAAAAGCCTTTTTTCAGTGTAGATACCTTCCCTTCAGTTTCTACATTGGCATGCACAACCACTTTAGTGATCGAAGCTCCATCACACTTAAAAAGACGTTTAGGAGCTCTAGACGATCGACCAAAGCGCATTTGTTTCCCTAGAATCAGATTGCCCCAAGGGAGTTTAAAAGCAACTTCTTCTAGTTTGGGATCACTTAATTGATGCGTTATCTCTGATTTCATCTCTTCATCTAAGTACTCATCAGCATCGATTATTAAAGCCCAATCACACGTAGCCTGCTCAAAAGCCCTAGCTTTTTGATAACCATCTCCAGGCCAATCTTCTGTAACCCAGATTTTATCTGTGTATTCTCGTGCTATTTCAACTGTTTTGTCCGTACTACCAGAATCATAAACAATTATTTCATCAGCAAAACCTTTTAGCGATTCGAAACAAGGTCGAATGCGGTCTTCTTCGTTTTTACAAATAATTAACGCTGATAATGTTCTCATTGAATCAATATACCTTTTTCATTGAGCTAGTTTGAATGGCCTAGTAAACGTTCAAAATACTTTAAGTGTTCAGCCACTGTCACTTTAGAGCTAAAGTAGCGTGCTAGTCTCTCTTTAGCAGCAAGCCCCATATCTGAGCATTGTTGTTTATCCTGAGCGATTTTATTAATCGCTTCACCTAGCGCCTGAGCATCAGCAGTGGGAACAATAAAACCTGTTTTTCCATCATCGACAAGCTCTGGTGCTCCGCCTGTAGTGGTAACAACTGATGCTGTTCCATTAGCCATCGCTTCAATAATTGTACGAGGCAGCCCCTCCCCACTAACGGATGGCTGTACCTGAATATCAGCCATGGCCATTAATGACGGAATGTCTTTTCGATGACCAATATAGTGAATTCTATCTGAGATCGGGCTATTTTTCATCTCATCAAAGTGAGGCTCATAGCCACTGCCTGCAAGCACTAGGTGAAAATTGGGGGTTGTAATATACTTAGTCGCCTCGAGGAGGGTAGAAATACCCTTACTAGGGCGAACGTGTGCAGCACAAAAGGCAACAACATCTGTCTGATTCAACTCAAGCGACTCCCTAGAAGTTGGGTCGACTTGATACCACTCTAATTGATGGCCTTTATAAATAGTCACAACATTATCTTTGTTTTTCCAAACTCGCTTGATGACATCCTGTCGAACAGCCTCCGACACACAGACTACGCCATCTACGCGAGGGTGCAGTTGCGTCAGATAAGCACTTGGATCATGTCTATACAAGCCGCCAGTTGTTCCTCGGTACGCAATCAGCTTCACCTTGAGACCAATACATGCAAATGCGGCATTAGGTATAGTCTTTGAGTTAAAGGCGTAACATATGTCATATGCCCCACTCTTTAGTTCGCTTCTAATTCTCTTAATCGTATCAAAGCAAATCTTTCTTTTGGGGTAGCAATCGATAACCTTGATACCACTTTTTCGAAGCCTGTCGACGTACTCAGACTCCCCTTGGGTCATCACAGTCACGGAGTGACCTTGATTTGCAAGTTCTACAAATATTTCCGCTTCAGGGCGAATACTATTCCAAGCATGTAGATACGATGCACAAACTAAGATTTTCATTATTCAGCCCTAGAATTTCCAATAGTTTAATGATTTACGGATTTTAAAGTTACGAATCCAATTTTTTGGCTTGTTATCTTGCCAGCCGCTTTCCAACACATCGGTAATAGCGTTCAGGACCCTAGCCGACGATTGCCCATCTAGATATGGAGTAATTGACGGGCCGTAATTAGCGATAGCGTTATCTCTAGCTCCATCAGCTAGCATTGCTTGCTCAATAGCTGATTCTAACTGTTCAGCCTGAGCAATATTAATAAAACTTGCTTGAGGGTCTCGATTATTTACCGTGACAACAGGCTTATTGAGCAGCAAGAATTCCTGAAATATCGATGAGTTGTCACACACCATAACATCAGCTCGATGTTGCATTTCAATCACTCGGTCATTATCGAAAAAGAGAAGGTTATCCCCTTCCAATGCTTGATATTTCGTTCGTGTCTCTTGATTCATTTTCGGATGAAGAGTCACTAACCATTGCCACTGGCTCAGTTGACTGAGGCGCTTAAGCTCTTCATAAACCAACTCTGCACACGATAAGCTTGGCGAAAAAGTGGAAGCGAACAGAATTTGAGGTCTCTCATGACGATTCTCACTAGCTTGATAATTAAACAAGCTATCGAGCTTCAGCCACCCGGTCTCTTTTACTTGAAAATAGCCGCGCTGCTTAGCTAGTGGTTCCAATGAGCTCGTTCTTTCATGGCCTTCAGTGCAATACAAATCAAATAGACCACGCTCAGGGTATAAGTTCCCTCGTTTGCTCTCATTCAAACCGTGAAACACTTGCACCTTCAACCCTGGAATAAACGCTGGAACACGATCGCCGGGCACTAGAACAGCTGAAGGATTAAAGGCAACAGCTTCTGTCAAAGAGACGCTCTGCTCTTGATCCAGTAATAGATGTTCAGAAGCGTCGTCACCAACAAGCAGCCACTTAACCTCATGACCGAGTTGCTTCGCGTAATCATAGAATGGGCGAAGAATAGCAAATGAATAATTTTGCTCGACATAGAGCAAGAAACGATAGGTTTGATCGGTTTGCATAAGCGATGAGATAAAATTCACCATGTCCGTTTGAAAGCGCAACTAAGCATTTAATTATAACGCTCTTTACTTTCGAGATTGAAGAAAATACTCTTCTGAATATTGATTTTACCTTCTGGTGTCACTGTTCTTATGCTTATACGACTTATCTATACTCTCATATTGTCATTGGCTTCTCCGCTACTGCTGTATGGGCTTTATAAGAGCAAACCCGGAAAGCCAAGTTTTGGTCAGCGTTGGAAAGAACATTTCGGCATCACACCAAAGACTCAAGGTGAAAATCCTATCTGGATTCACGCAGTCTCGGTGGGTGAATCTATTGCCGCCGTACCGATCATCAAGCAACTGAAACGACGAAATCCAAACCAAGCCATAATCGTTACCACAACGACCAGCACGGGTGCAGAGCAGATAGAAAAACTCGGTGATTTAGTCGAGCATCGCTACATGCCGATTGATTTTTCTTGGTGTATTAGAGGTTTTTTGAAGACTGTTCAGCCTAAACAGATGTTAATCATGGAAACCGAGTTATGGCCAAACACACTGCACTGCGTCGCAAAAGCTGGGATCCCAATTTCGGTACTTAACGCTCGCCTATCTGAACGCTCGTGCCAGCGTTATGCTAAATTCCAAGCCGTTTTTGACCTCTTAGCCAAAAATCTCTCTCAAGTACTTTGCCAATACCCAAGTGATGCTGAGCGTTTTATACGATTAGGGTTAGATAAAGCATCTGTGCATGTGACTGGGTCGATCAAGTTTGATATTGAAGTTTCAGCTGAACAAGTATCAAAAGGCAAAGCGTTACGTGAACAAATTGGCTTTGAACGTTGTGTGTGGATAGCAGCCAGCACTCATCAAGGCGAAGATGAAATTGTCTTAGACGCTCATAAACAGCTCCTTAAAGATAATCCTAATACCTTGCTGATGATTGTGCCTCGTCACCCAGAACGATTTAACCAAGTGACGGAACTGGCTAGACAACACGAATTCAACACCCTCACTCGAACGAGTCAACAACCAATCACCTCTGATGTTGAAGTATATATTGCGGATACGATGGGAGAAATGTTGGTATTACTCGGCGGATCTGATGTGTGCTTTATGGGAGGAAGTCTTGTGGGCGATAAGGTAGGTGGCCACAATCTTCTAGAGCCGGCGGCCCTGCAGTTACCTTTACTCAATGGCCCTAGCTATTTTAACTTCAGCGAGATCACAGACAAGCTACTGGAGGCCAATGCCGTGGTTATTTGTCAAGATAGCAGTGACATTGCAAGCCAACTCAGAGAGCTATTCACCCAACCTAAATTACGTAAAGATAAAGGCTTAGCGGCTTATCAAGTAGTTGAACAGAACCGAGGGGCGTTGGATAAAACCTTGGAATACATTCTTAGCTAACAACTATTTGACCAAATTAGCCTTGGTAGCCCTTTAACATCGGCTCCCAATCCGACTCTTGCCATTCAATCTGGCGCTTGTTCACTTCTTTTAGGAACGAGCGCTTTAAGCGATTCAAGTTACCTTCTTTCCAGTCATCACCCGCTTGCTGACCACACTTATCAAAGTCAATAATCCAAACATTTTGCGAATCATCAAGCAGGATATTATGAATGTTGAGATCGGTATGATTAACCCCAGCATCATGCATCTTGCGTACCTCTTGGCCAATTCGACGATAAATATCCGCATCTATCGGGCCATTGACCAAGACATCAACCAGATCTTTGGCATTGGGAATTCGTTCAGACATTAAGTCCGCTCGATAAAGTAGTCCGCTTTTAATGGCTCTAGCAGCAATGGGCTTCGGTACATTCACGCCTGCGTTTGCCAATGCCTTGAGAACATTAAGCTCCATCGCACAGCGTGTACTCTCCCAATCAGAAAAACGATATTGATCTTCGACTAGCTTCCCAAACAATCCGCCACGGCGATAATGGCGCAATGCGGCCTGTATTCCATCAAGCTGAATGAACCATGTGGTACCACGTCCTTGAGCACTGCCTGAAATGGCGTCTTGTTGCTGCCAGTATTGTGCCTCAAAGATCTGAACCATTTCATCCTCCGGCACTTGAGCCAGAAGTTCAGGGTCATACCAAATTGTTTGGTTCTTAGCGTTAATCGTTTCCATCTATGAGGCCTTTGGGTCGCTTTTCGTCATTGCTATTTTACAACTAATGCGAGTATCTGCATAATTCTGATGTTATTCACTTTTTTCGGGCACTTTATGTCACTGTTCTCAACTGCACCTCAATCTCTTTGCATACTTCGCCTCTCCGCGATTGGCGATGTTTGCCATGCTATTTCTGTGGTTCAAGCCATACAGAAGCAGTGGCCTGAAACGAAAATCACTTGGATAACGGGCAAAATAGAAGCCATGCTGATCGGCGATCTACCCGGTATTGAGGTTATTGTTTTCGATAAGAAACAAGGCTTCAAAGGAATGCGTGAATTATGGCGTCAGCTATCTGATCGTAAATTTGATGCTCTTCTGCATATGCAAGCCGCACTCAGAGCCAGCTTACTATCATGGGGGATAAAGGCGAAGTGCAAAGTGGGATTTGGAAAAAACCGTACTCGTGAAATGCAATCACTCTTTACTAATCGCCATCTGCCTATTTCAGACAAGTTTCATGTATTGGATAACTTTGCCGAATTCGCTCGCTACATTGGTGTACCCTTCGATAAGCCTCAATGGGATATCCCTTTAACGCCGGAAGACGAACAACTAGCAATTAGCACCATGGTAGATAAGCCAACCTTGGTTATCTCCCCAGCTGCAAGCAAAGATTCACGCAATTGGTTAACTGAGCGATATGCAGCTATTGCTGATTATGCTGTCGAACAAGGCATGCAAGTGGTGTTATGTGGTTCTCCGGCACCAAGAGAAGTTAACCTAGGTAGCGACATCGAAAAATTATGCCAGTCGCCAGTAACCAACTTGATTGGCAAAACGAACTTGAAGCAACTGACTGCCGTACTGAAACATGCAACGGTGGTATTGGCACCTGATACTGGCCCAGCCCACTTGGCAACTACGCAGTCAACGCCTGTAATCGGCTTGTACGCACACAGCGACCCTCGTAGAACAGGCCCTTACAACGATATCGATATCGTAGTGAGTGTTTATCAACAGCATGTAGAAGCTCAACAAGGTAAGCCAGTCGAAGACCTTCCATGGGGAACTCGCGCAAAAGGCGATGATCTGATGAAGGACATCACCATCGAGATGGTAAAGCAGAAACTCGACAAAGCCTTAAGCTCCATTAAAACACTAAGCAAGGACAGCTAATATGACCACACACGTTATCTACCCAGGAACTTTCGATCCGGTCACCAATGGGCACCTCGATATTATCGTCCGTGCTGCAAGCATGTTTGACCACATCACTGTAGGAGTAGCGGCGAGCCCAAGTAAAAAGACCATGTTTGAATTAGATGAACGAGTAGAGTTGTTGCATGATGCCGTGTCTCACTTATCTAACGTGTCTGTTAAAGGATTTTCTGGGTTGCTGGTCGATTTTGCGAAGCAACAGAAAGCTAACGTGTTGGTGCGTGGCCTGAGAACAACAATGGATTTCGAGTACGAGTTTGGACTAACTAGCATGTATCGCAAACTCCTACCCGGCCTTGAAAGCGTATTTCTAACCCCTTCAGAAGAGTATGCTTTTCTCTCTTCAACTATTGTTCGTGAAGTCGCGATCCACGGTGGGGATATCAGTCAGTTTGTGCCACCCAAAGTTGCTTTACTCATGGCACATCGAAACATCAACTAATATCGAGTCTCTGCTTTGCAATTTCTATATTCGAAGTAGAGACACTTCTTGCCCAAAAGCCAAAATCTTGCTTAATTGGCTTACAAGGGATACCAACTGCTATCGTATTGTCAGGTATTGGCTTCGTCACAACACTATTTAAACCAATCACCGAACCACGACCTACAGTTACACCTTTCAATATCGTTGCATTAGAACCGACCCAGACGTGCTTACCCAATCTGATATCACCATAGCTACTGATTTTAATGCCGTCAGAATTTAAAATTGGATGACCATCAGCGGTCATCATCGTAACACCTTCAGCAATCATTGAACCATCTCCGATGGTCAAATTGATTCTCTCAGACTTGGGCATGTTTTCCGAACGAACGTCAGCCTTGCCACTAACAATCGAAGAGAACTGTCCGGACGCATCAGAAATATTTAAACGCCCTTTCCCCATAGTAACGTCCTCACCGATGGCCATAACCGCATTATTGGATAAGATTTCCACCTTCACGTTATCTAAGATAGTGTTCTTGCCAACATAGAGTGTATTATTGTTACCCGATATTTTTATATCTACTCTTCCAGAAAAACCTGCTTCAAAGATTACTTTATTACCTTTTGAACGCTTCCTTATATCGAGCAATATCTTTGATTTAGAGGTTAACTTTTTAATAGATATATCATTACCATCAACACCTTTAAAAAGCACATAACCGCGCCTACAGCATTGCTTTAATGCTAGAAGCCAAAGGGACATGAAGGAGCGCCCTTTGTGGTCTGTATCAAAGCTCTCTATTGACTCTACGATTTTCATATTTTAATCAATCACTCTAATTTGATAATAACTACGATACCAATCTGCGAAAGCTTTCGCTCCCTCTTGGATCTTAACTTGAGGCTTGTAGCCAACCGCTTCAAACAGATCGTCAGTATCAGCGTAAGTCGCGTACACATCACCTGGCTGCATTGGCATGAAGTTCTTTTTCGCTTCAATACCTAAAGCACCTTCTAATGCTTCAATGTAGTCCATTAATTTAACCGGACTACCATGACCAATGTTAAATACGCGATATGGTGCTGAACTGGTTGCTGGTGAGCCTTGCTCCACAGTCCAATCTGGCTGCTTAGCTGGAATACGATCTTGAACACGAATAATACCTTCAACAATATCATCGATATAAGTGAAGTCGCGCATCATGTCGCCGTTGTTATAAATGTCGATTTCTTTGCCTGCTACGATTAAGTTCGCAAACTTGAACATTGCCATATCAGGGCGACTCCAAGGGCCGTAAACCGTAAAGAAACGTAGACCGGTCGTTGGTACGTCATATAAATGAGAATAGGTATGCGCCATCAACTCATTCGACTTCTTGGTCGCAGCGTATAGTGAGATCGGGTGATCAACACTGTCTGCTGTATGGAATGGCATTTTTTGATTCAAGCCATAAACAGAGCTTGATGATGCATAAACGAGGTGTTCAACCTTGTTATGGCGACAACCCTCAAGAATAGCTAAGTGACCGACAAGATTGCTATCGGCATACGCCATTGGGTTATCAATTGAGTAACGAACGCCAGCCTGCGCTGCTAAATGAATGACACGGTCAAACTTTTGCTCAGCAAACAGCTTCGCCATGCCTTCTCTATCAGCAAGATCCAGCTCGATAAAAGTCAGGTTTTCATGCTCGATACGTTTCAGACGGTCATGCTTTAAAGAGACTTCGTAGTAGTCATTTAAGTTATCAATCCCGATAACTTCATGTCCTGCCGCACATAGTCGCTCTGAAACCGCAGAGCCAATAAAGCCAGCAACGCCAGTTACTAAATATTTCATTCTACTATTCTCAATTCATATAATTATTGCAATTGTAGCTACTAGACCGCATATCTACTAGCTTAAAAAAGTGAACATAGGTTCAGTTTTTCTATACCTGACATTGAGAGCAAAAAAACGTATTCCTTTGTCCGATTTTTTGCTCTTCAAGTTTCTCACCACAACTCGGGCACTCTTCACCGGCTTTCCCATAAACTTGCAGTTCTTGAGCGAAGTATCCGGGCTTACCATCCGCTTGGGCGAAGTCTTTGAGTGTGGTTCCGCCTTGTTTGATGGCGGTAGCGAGTACTTGTTTGATCTCTTTGGTTAACAAGACCCACTCTTCTTTTGTCACTTTGCTTGCTGGGCGAAGTGGATGAATTCGTGAAGAAAACAACGCTTCATTGGCGTAGATATTACCCACACCGACCACTACTTTGTTGTCCATAATGAACTGTTTGACGGCAACCTTACGCTTTTCTGCTTTCTCAGCAATGTAATCTGCGTTGAAGTCGTCAGTTAGTGGCTCAGGACCAGAACCCAGTAATACTGTATGTATTTCATTAGGCGCCGACCATAACCACGCACCAAAGCGACGCGGATCGTTGTAACGCAATATCTTGCCATTGGTTAACTTAAGATCCACGTGATCGTGTTTTGCTGGCGGGAAATCTGCGTCTAACACGCGCAGTGAGCCAGACATCCCAAGGTGAACAATGGCTGTTCCGGTATCGGTTTCTATCAATAGGTACTTAGCTCGGCGTGAAATAGAGCGAATCACCTGCCCTTCTAATCGCTTAAGCTCTTGTGGGATATCCCAACGTAGCTTAGGCGTGCGAAAAGTAAGGGTTTTAATGGTTTCGCCAACTAAATGAGGCGAGATCCCCATGCGGCTTACTTCAACTTCGGGTAATTCAGGCATAGTTAGTCGTCCGATTTAGGTGGTTTGTCTGATATAGATGGCTTGTCTGACTTAAATGCATCTTCTGAGCCCAAGCTTGGAAACAAGTAGCTCTCTTCAATAGACACCGCCAGCCACTGATCATTCCAGTTTTTTAGCAACCAAAACTCAGCAAGTTGATAATAGGTAATACGCTGGGGCTCTTCTTGGTCTTGATACCAAACTTCAATGGTGTGCGGCGTATTAAGCTGGGGAGTCAGGTCGGTATAAGTTTTAGCGTCGACTTCCGTGCCTACTAGCTGTTGCCAGCGTTGCGATAACTCTTGGGCACTCACACTTTGCTCTGATGCAAACTCTTTCATTTGATAAACCCAATGACCGTCTTCTTGTACTACCGACCACTTAGCGAAGTGTAAGGCTTGAAGTTTTGCTGTTGGGTTTAAGAGGTAAGGATAAGGGCTGCTTGTCTGAAGTTCAGGCTCAGGTTCGATAAGGTACGTTTTGATCAATGTTGGAAGGTTTAGCACCCCAATAAAAGCGATTACGCTTAACATGAGTATGTTGTTCCATCGACGTCCACGATATCTCATCTGATTCTGCTCATCTAACCTATTGAGTGTTCAGTATATCGTGAAAAAGGCGATACTTTCTATGTTGCGCGGTTTTCTATCACATAAGCCCATCGGCAAGTGTAACGTCTGTGCAGTAGGTGCCAAATTGAGCCAATGAAACTTACGTCTATCAAAAACACTGAGTCTTCTCGAAAAAGCTTAAGCTTCTCAAAATACTGGGGCTTCCTAAATTTTTGGCATAAAAAAACCCAGCTATAAGCTGGGTTTTTAATTTATTCTTCTATAAAAGAAGAGACAAAGGGGCTATCAATTACTTGATTTTAGCTTCTTTGTACATAACGTGCTGGCGAACTACTGGATCAAACTTTTTGATCTCAAATTTGCCTGGCATGTTACGCTTGTTCTTGTCAGTTGTGTAGAAGTGACCAGTTCCAGCAGAAGATACTAGACGGATTTTCTCACGAATGCCTTTAGCCATTGCTTAATTCCTCTTAAACGTTTTCGCCACGTGCACGGATATCAACAAGAACAGCATCGATGCCTTTCTTATCAATAATACGCATGCCTTTAGCAGTTAGACGTAGTTTAACAAAACGTTTTTCGCTCTCTACCCAGAAACGGTGAGTTTGTAGGTTCGGCAGAAAACGACGCTTGGTAGCATTGCGTGCGTGTGAACGGTTGTTACCCGTTACTGGACGCTTACCAGTTACTTGACATACTCGGGACATGAATGTCTCTCCAAATCGTTTCAGCTCGATATCAACCTTGGTGGCCGAACCTCTCTATCAATTCTGAAAATAGAGGTAAAAACCATAATGGAAAATCCATTCAAGGCTATCAAAGGTCGCGTATTATACTAACTTGACATGCATTGCTCAAGACCCGAACAGATCCTTTTTAAGGATTTCGTGATCTTTTTTTGAACAGGGCAGCTATTTGAGTAATCAGAGCTGATTTAAGGTTCTAAAATGTGGGCGGAATGATAGCAGATTTAACGCAACTAACAACCTAAAATGTGATTCAAATCCATCCACGCTCTGCAAAAGAGATAACTTCGCCATCTCCAACGACAAAATGGTCGAGAATTCGGATGTCTACTAGCGACAATGCATCGGTTAATCTACGTGTAATTCGCCTATCTGCTTGGCTTGGCTCTGCGACACCAGAAGGATGGTTGTGCGCTAGGATTAATGCGGCTGCATTATGATGGAGTGCCCGTTTAACCACTTCTCTCGGGTATACCGATGCTGCATCAATGGTTCCTTCAAACATAACTTCATCCTTTATTACCCTATTTTGATTATCTAGGAACAATATATAGAAGGCTTCTCGCTGGCGGTCGCGCAATATACTCGAAAGATACAACTTGGTATGGCTTGGGCTGGTTAATGCGTCCCCTCGAGATAAAGTCTCTGCTAAATAACGTTGCGTCATCTCCAAAACTGCCTGTAATTGGACATATTTGGCCTGTCCCATCCCTTTATGAGCACAGAACTCGGTTTCGGTTGCAGAAAAAAGTTGGCGCAACGAACCAAAATCTTTGATCAACTTGTCAGATAACTCTAAAACGTTCATCCCTTGTGTGCCGGTTCGAAGAAATATCGCTAACAACTCCGCATCACTTAAAGAGTCAGGCCCTCGACTCAGTAGCTTTTCTCTTGGCATCGACTCAACAGGCATCTTACTTATAGGCATATAAAGGCTATTTAGGATCATGAATACGACCCGTCAGCTTAATGAGCTTGCCACCAGAGATCCTTTGATAAAGAGAAAAGGAAACGAGTCGCTAGCAAAACCGTGCAATTGATAAGTTTGATAACACCAATTTGATGAGCATCAAGTCTGTTCGAATTCTGCTTCTAGGCACTAATCCTTTGTTCTGATATCGTAAGTCCCAGAGAAATTAAGGAACAGAATCATGCAAACATTGGTTAATCAACTGAGTAACGCTGACCAACAAGGCCTAGCTGGAAAAAAAATCCTCCTTGGCATTAGTGGTGGTATTGCTGCGTATAAATGTGCCGAACTGACTCGACGCTTAATTGAACGAGGGGCGCAGGTACAAGTCGTGATGACGAATGCAGCCAAGGAGTTCATTACTCCTCTCACCATGCAAGCCGTCTCTGGAAGGCCAGTGTCTGATAGTTTGCTTGATCCTGCTGCTGAAGCTTCCATGGGGCACATCGAACTGGCGAAATGGGCTGACCTAGTCTTATTAGCACCCGCAACCGCTGATCTTATTGCGCGCATGACCGCAGGCATGGGTAACGACCTACTGACCACTTTGGTTTTAGCAACCGATGCGCCAGTTGCGGTATCTCCTGCAATGAACCAACAAATGTACAGCAACCCTGCAACTCAAGAGAACATCGCCACACTAAAACGTCGTGGTTGTGAGATCTGGGGGCCCGCTGCTGGCGAACAAGCCTGTGGTGATGTCGGTATGGGTCGCATGCTAGAGCCAATGCAACTTGTGCACCGTTGTGAAGACTTCTTCCAACCTAAACCGCTTACTGGCCGTTCTGTATTGATTACGGCAGGTCCAACTCGTGAAGCCATCGACCCTGTCCGTTACATTACCAACCACAGCTCAGGCAAGATGGGCTATGCACTGGCTGAAGCGGCCGCTAAACAAGGCGCAACGGTAACTCTAATCAGCGGCCCTGTATCACTATCAACGCCAAACAAGGTTAATCGTATTGATGTCGACAGCGCACAACAGATGTTTAATGCCGTTAGCGCTAACGCCGCTCAGCACGATATTTTCATCAGCTGCGCTGCGGTTGCCGATTACCGCCCTGAGACCATTGCAGACCAGAAGCTTAAAAAAGTGGATGGTAAAGATGACATGACCATTCAAATGGTTAAGAACCCAGACATTGTCGCTTCTGTTGCCTCAATGACGGAAGGCCGTCCATTTACCGTAGGCTTCGCAGCTGAAACTCAAGATGTTGAGAAATATGCTCGTGGCAAACTGGAAAGAAAGAACCTCGACATGATTTGCGCCAATGACGTTTCTGTCGAAGGCCAAGGCTTCAATAGCAGTAGCAATGAATTGCACCTTTATTGGAAAGGCGGTGATAAATCTTTGCCACTTGATAGCAAAGATACCCTTGGCTTCCAGATCCTCGATCAGATCCAACAACTTATTGTCGAATAAATACACGATTTCGCGCTGACAATGTGCTGACACCTCTCGATTCTGTTGACCTAGGTCTTACAAAACTAGGAACAGAATTGAATGGTGTTTATAATCCTGCTTCACTCAATCCTCATCTTTAGGAAAGGAAGTAAATAGATGGCTGGTACTCGAAAATCAAACCGTCGTGAAGAAATCCTGCAAGCACTGGCACAAATGTTGGAATCGACCGAAGGTGCTTCTCGTATCACAACGGTAAAGTTGGCCAAGCAAGTCGGCGTATCTGAAGCGGCGCTCTACCGCCACTTCCCAAGCAAAGCACGCATGTTTGAAGGCCTAATCGAGTTCATTGAAGAAGCGTTGATGTCTCGAATCAACCGCATTCTAGATGAAGAGAAAGACACACTTGAGCGTATCCGCTTAGTCATGCAGCTTATTTTGGTCTTTTCTGAGCGTAACCCTGGATTGACTCGTATTTTATCGGGTCATGCTCTAATGTTTGAAAATGAGCGCCTGCGTGAACGAATCAATCAGCTTTTTGAGCGTATTGAAACTCAGCTTCGTCAAATCCTGCGTGAAAGAAAACTTCGTGAAGGCAAATCGTTCCCGGTTGACGAAAAAATCTTAGCGGCTCAACTGCTCGGTCAGGTTGAAGGCAGTCTGAATCGGTTTGTTCGCTCTGATTTCAAATATCAACCAACCGAAAATTTTGATGCTTACTGGGCACTACTGAGCGCTCAAATTAAGTAAACCCAACCTTAAGTGATGGTTATGACGACGAAAACATCTCCGGAAAACAGCACCGCACAACACGTTCTTACTAAGCCACCTTTTACCTTGGCTTTGCTCCACCCTAAACATTGGGGAGTTTGGTTCGGTTTTGGGTTACTGGCGTTTCTCGTTAACGTTCTACCTTACCGTGTATTACTGCTGTTAGGCCGTTCATTAGGTTCTCTTGGCGCTCGTTATGGCAAAAAGCGTGTCGCTGTGGCAACACGTAACTTGGAACTTGCCTTCCCAGATAAGCCTGCAGACGAAGTCGCGGCTATGGTCAGTGAAAACTTTAAGAATACTGGTATGGCGCTGATCGAAACCGGTATTACCTGGTTTTGGCCGACGTGGCGTTTCAAAAGAATCCTAGTGGATAAAGATACCCAAACGCTACGTACACACAAAGCCAACGGTAAAGGCGTTCTTCTATGTTGTGTACATGCCTTGAACCTAGAGATCACCGCACGAGCAATGGCGGTACTTGGTATTTCAGGTTTAGGTGTTTATCGCCCGCACAACAATCCAGCTTATGAATTCATTCAATACCGTGGTCGTACTCAAAACGGCAACCGTCTAATCCACCGTAAAGACGTGAAGCGTATGATTCGAATCCTGCGTCAGGGTGAGATCCTTTTTTACCTGCCGGATCATGATTACGGCCGTAACAAGTCGGTGTTTGTACCTTTCTTCGCAGTAGAAGATGCGTGTACCACAACAGGCACTAGTATTCTGGCATACACTAGCCGATGTGCACTTGTTCCGGGTTCAGGCTTTAGAAATGCCGATGGTAAGTATGTGATTATGGCTGATGAGTCAATCGAAGAAAACTATCCGCAGAAAGATGAGAAAGCGGCCGCGGCCTACATGAACAGCTACCTTGAGAAGATCATCTTACGAGCGCCAGAGCAATGGATGTGGCTGCACAAACGCTTCAAAACTATGGAAGATCCAGAAGTTGAACGCGGCATTCGTTACAAATAAAGTAGCCGTTATAAATAGAGTAGCCGTTACAAATAGAGCGCCTATCTTCAGATAAGACAGCAGCTCACCTCAATAAAAAAGCAAAAAAGGCCCGAAAGAATTTCATCTTTCGGGCCTTTCTGTTTTTGAAATTCTAAACCTAGGGATCTAAACCATCAGGTTCAGAACTTCAGGCATTAGATACCATATTGAGCGCGGTACGCTTTTACTGACTCTAGGTGTGCTGCGTCGGTGCCTTTCTCTTCAAGGAAAGTCACCAGGTCAGTCAGGCTAACGATTGAGATAATCGCACAACCGAAGTCACGCTCTACTTCTTGAATCGCAGACAACTCACCTTTGCCCTTCTCTTGGCGGTCAATTGCTACAAGAACACCCGCTAAGTCAGCGCCGTTTGCTTGGATGATTTCCATCGATTCACGGATCGCAGTACCTGCAGTGATCACGTCATCAACTAACATGATGCGGCCTTCAAGTTCGCTACCCACTAGGTTGCCACCTTCACCGTGGTTCTTCGCTTCTTTACGGTTGAAACAGTAAGGCGTGTCCACATCGTGGTGATCCGCTAGTGCAACCGCTGTTGTTGTTGCGATTGGGATACCTTTGTATGCAGGGCCAAATAGTACATCGAACTCAATACCTGAATCTGCCAAGGCTGCTGCGTAGAAGCGACCTAAACGCGCTAGATCACGACCTGTATTAAACAATCCAGCATTGAAGAAGTAAGGGCTCTTACGGCCAGACTTTAAAGTAAACTCACCAAACTTAAGTACTTCTTTCTCTAGTGCAAATTCAATAAATTCACGTTGATATGCTTTCATGTTTTTCCTCTACGTTTATTCAATAAAACTTAACTTACGCTCTGCACTACCCTTTCGAGTTTTACAGACAAAAAAATAGCCCCCAAATTGGGAGCTATCTAGAAACTAATCGGCCAACGCAGCTTTCTGCGCTTCGACGATATCGGTAATGCCCTTATTCGCCAGAGCTAAAAGCTGCATCAGCTCTTCGTGGCTGAACGGTTCGCCTTCTGCGGTGCCCTGAATCTCAATCATCTTACCGTCTTCCGTCATTACAACGTTCATATCGGTATCTGCTGCTGAGTCTTCAACGTACTCAAGGTCACACAGTGCTTGTGCACCCACGATGCCCACTGAAACTGCCGCTACATGGCCTTTCATCGGGTTCTTTTTCAGTTTACCGCTTGCTAGTAGGCTGTTGATAGCATCCGCCATTGCAACGCTTGCACCTGAAATAGAAGCAGTACGAGTACCGCCGTCTGCTTGGATAACATCACAATCGACAGTGATCATGATTTCACCCATTACTTTAAGATCAACAACAGCACGTAGGCTACGCGCGATCAGACGTTGGATTTCCATCGTACGACCACCTTGCTTACCGCTCGCCGCTTCACGACGGTTACGAGTGTGCGTTGCACGTGGAAGCATGCCGTATTCAGCCGTTACCCAACCCTTTCCTTGGCCTTTTAACCAACGCGGTACGTTTTCTTCTACCGTCGCATTACATAGAACTTTAGTGTTGCCGAACTCAACTAATACAGAACCTTCAGCATAAGCTGTGTAGTTACGAGTAATTTTAATTGGACGAATTTGATCTACAGCGCGGTCATTTGGACGCATTGGTATCTACCTTATTAACAGTCTGAAGTGATTTACTATCGAAAGAGTGCATCACCTAAGAAAGGGGTGAGACAGTTTTGATTGGGGCAAGATTATATAGCAGTTTATCTTTCAAATCTATTTACCGTTCAAAGCTATTTATCATGAAAGGCTATTTATAGTGAAAAGCCACAAGCTTCGGGAGCACACCATATCGTGATACTATGCGTGCGCGTTATTTTCAGAATGATAAAAGACAGGAAAATTCGATGATTTATAGTATGACCGCGTACGCACGCAAAGAAGTAAAAGGCGATTGGGGTACAGCAGTATGGGAAATCCGTAGTGTAAACCAACGCTACCTAGAAACTTACTTCCGTATGCCTGAACAGTTCCGTGGTTTAGAACCAATCCTACGTGAGCGTTTCCGTAAACGTCTAGCTCGCGGCAAGGTTGAATGTAACCTACGCTTCGAAGCAAACCCAGCCGCGAAAGGCGAGCTAAGCATTAACGAAGGTTTGGCTCAGCAAGTGATCAATGCCGCTAACCAAGTTATGACCATGACAGGAGAAGACAGCCGTCTGAACCCATTCCAAGTCATGAACTGGCCTGGCGTGATGGAAACGCCAGAGCAAGATATGGATGCCATCAACAAAGATTTACTTGAAGCATTCAACGATGCAATCGCAGAGTTCATTGACGCTCGTGCTCGTGAAGGCGAAAACATGAAAGCGCTAATCGTTCAGCGTTTAGATGCGATCACTGAAGAAGTAGTTAAAGTTCGTGCACGCATGCCTGAGATCTTAGAATGGCAACGTGAGCGTCTTCTTACCAAATTTGAAGATGCTAAAATTGAACTTGAAGGTTCTCGTGTTGAGCAAGAACTTATCCTACTGGCTCAGAAGTCAGACGTAGCAGAAGAACTAGACCGCCTAGACTCTCATGTGAAAGAAGCGAATGTAGTCTTGAAGAAAGGTGGCGCTTGTGGCCGTAAACTTGACTTCATGATGCAAGAATTCAACCGTGAATCAAACACGCTAGCATCTAAGTCGATCAGCACAGACATCACTGCATCAGGCGTAGAGCTTAAAGTTCTTATCGAACAGATGCGTGAGCAAATTCAGAACATTGAATAACAGTTTGTCAGTAGCACGCTGAATAGCCATTAGCTGAATCAGTGTTGATTAACTTAAAGACAAGCTCCTAGTTTTAGGGGCTTTTTTTATGGATACAATAATGCCAATCAGGATGAGTAAGTTGTTACGCAAGAGGTTTGTTTGGAGCAAGAGATAGATACAGCTATAGATAAAACAGAGAAGCGGATGTAACAAAGGATTTTAGAATATTTTGAGGGGATATTACAGGTGGAACTGAGGGGAAAGATTTAAGGGAGAAAGTGACGCAAGTTGCTAATGCAACCTGCGTCGACTTAAAATCTTATAGAGCTACAACGTTTGCAGCTTGAAGACCTTTTTGGCCTTGCTCTACTTCGAAAGACACTTGTTGGCCTTCTTTAAGAGTCTTGAAACCTTCAGAAGCGATTGCACGGAAGTGTACGAATACGTCAGCGCCGCCGTTGTCTTGAGTTAGGAAACCGAAACCTTTCTCTTCGTTAAACCATTTTACTACGCCGTTTGTTTTGTTAGACATGATGTGTCCCTTATATAAAAATAAAAAATTAATCGCCAAAAGTGCGATGCGCTGAAAGCTTGAATTATTTAATGTATCTATGAAGCCAAGGGAAACACTGAGAATAACAATGAAGCAATACTAAGGGTTTTACTTTACAACTGATGTTTCATTTAATAACTCTGAAAACAGAGCGACGCCATTCTTGGTGATCTGGGCCGGGTTGTAAAGCTTTATTTGAAAAAATTGATGTTTTTTTGTTCGGTTAGCTTTTATTAAAGCTCTGCTATGCCACAGAGCTTAATTTATAAGACTTTGATCTCAAAAAATTTACTCATCATACGCACCCAAAAGCGCTCACCATCAGGTAAGACCGTATTTCTCGGGTCCATAGAAAAGCTCAACCACACCCCAGAGTTTGAAGGCAATGAAGACGACTTTATTTTCTGGTTGCTGAGCTTTATTTATCATAAATCGGTCTTTTGATGATTAGCACTGGTGATCGGGTAAGTCCTGGGTTTTATAGAGATTGGCAATGTCGTGGTTCTTGTCTCTATGTTTAGCTTCATCTTCTCTTATGCAGAAAAGCACATCCAAAAACATGGCATTCTCGGGTAAACGATAGTATTTAATCGCAATCTCAGGCGCAGGATGATTGGGCAACGTGCCATCTTGAATTTTCGAGATATATTCTGAATAACTATTACAAGCTTCCTCTTCAAAATAACCAACGATCCTATGTGCCGTTTTAGATGAGACTAAATAGATCACGCCATAGATAAGTAGAAAGATGAACTGTAATAACATCACTAAAATACGTTCTATAATGGACGGCTTAGTAACAGTAAGGAAAATCATCAAATGCATCCGTTCATTATCTGCTTCGTCCAATAGCTCTTTGATCCAGCCACCGTCATCTTTCATGCGGCGCAGAGCTTTGAGGTGATTGAACACTCCTGCCACCATACCCGGCACAGCAGCTATGGTTTCCAACAACATCGCTCGTTTGGCTAAGTGTTTTCCATAAAACAAGTTAAGTGTTTTTTTGAGAAGTCGAGTAACAAGAAGTGCAACCTTTTCGGAGAAAATTTCAGGTTTATAATGAGTGCTTTCAAAATGCATAGCGTGTTCCTTATATGAGTCTAATACTTACCAATCAACATTCATGCCAAGACTCAAACCCTTATTCAGCAAGGAAAAAACAACATTAATAGTCATATTGACACTTAATCTCTCACACAACAAAAGACACATTAGAGTCTAATTAACTCAAATTTGAAGAATAAAAAACCCAGCAACATGGCTGGGCTCTTAATAGCTTATTACCTGATTGAGTTACTCATCCGGCTGCTTAGTTCGAAGATCGACATATGGCCAGTAATGATGCCCTACTCGAATCAGCAGTGTGGCTGCAGCTAAGATAAATGCAGCAACAGACAACCAAACGATAAGTACTGCATCTAACTCTTTCATACCTAAGGTGATGTAACGAGCAATCGCCATCATCGCAATGTAGATCGGGTATCGTACCGGGATCTTACCGTTCATCACGAACTGCTGAACCATCGCCAATACTTCCAAGTAAATGAACATCAAAAGAATGTCGGTCAGTTGCACTCGACGTTCCGCAAAGACGTGCATAAACTCTTCCATCATGGCAAACAGTGTCGCCAGTGTGATCGCCACCAATAGAACGGCTTCAAGAATGTGGAAAACCTTAAGGAAAGGCTTACTAAAAGACTTAGGTAAGTGAGAAGGCATAGTCACTCTTCAAAAATAATTAATCCAATCTCTACAATAGCATGCATCAATATAAGTCGCGCACTCTCAAGTTTAAGATAGCGCCATCAATTAAACGTGAGCCAACCAAGCAACAGAGACAAAAATGGCCCCACAATCACTGCAGAGCCATCTGTCTTTTACTTACTGACTACTTAATCCACTAATCAAGCTTATAGCAGAATCAGATAAGTTAAGAACACCACACACAGGCCGTAGATAAGAGGGTGAACTTCTTTGCGCTTACCTGCCACAACCATAGTAAATGCGTAGCTGATGAAGCCCATCGCCATGCCGTTTGCTGGTGAGAAGCTTAAAACGGTGAACATGATGGTGAAGAAAGCTGCAATGCGTGACTCTTTCTTTTCCCAGTTAATCTGACCAAGACGGCCAACCATGTAGATACCTACCACGACCATCGCCGGCGCAACCATTGCCGCCGAGAAGATAGAGAAGATTGGGTATAGGAAGAGCGAAATTAGGAATAAGCCAGCCACCATGACTGCTGCCAAGCCCGTTTTCGCACCTTGAGAAGAAGCAATACCCGACTCAGAGAAAGCGGTAATCGATGTAGTACCTAAAATAGAACCAATCACCGTACCGCCCGCATCAGCCACTAGCGCCGATTTTGCGTTTGGCACCTTACCGTCTTTGTCGATGATACCCGCATCACGACCTACACCAACAATCGTGCTTAAGCCGTCGAAGAAGTCGACAATCAGAAAAATAAGGACGATGAACAATAGATCGAACATTTTCTCAGGGGTGAAAGCTGAGAAATCAAAGATCGCGCCGAAGCTGCCCGCCATGCTTGGTGGCATAGAAATGAATTGGTCTGGGATTGGTGCGTTTGATGTACCTAAGAACACATCAGCCAAAATCGTCAATGCAATCGCCGAAACAAACGAGATAAACGTTGCCAGCTTAATGTCACGAACCATACAGCCCAGTGCGATGAAGATACTCACATAAGCGATAACCACTTGTGGATCGGAGATGTCACCTAAGCCAACCAATACGAACGGGTTAGACACGATGATGCCCGCATTCTTTAGGCCTAGGAAAGCAATGAATAAGCCGAGAGATACAGTAATCGCCAGCTTCAAATCTTCAGGAATAGATTCAATCATCGACTTACGAATATTAGTCAATGAGAAAGCAAGATAAAGGATACCCGATAGGAAGATGCCGAATAACGCTTCATTCCAAAGTACTGCGACCGAACCACTTAACAGTAAGCCTTTGAAGAAGCCGTTCATGCTCATGCCAGGTGCTAGCATCACTGGATAGTTACCCCAAATGCCCATGATAAGCGTTGCGATAGCCGCAGAAAGAGCGGTTGCCGTAAATACAGCTCCTTTGTCCATTCCCGGGACACCACCCAAAATTGCTGGGTTAACCGCCAAGATATAACTCATCGCTAAGAAGGTGATAAAACCTGCGTATAGCTCAGTGCTGATCGTGGTCTTTCTCTCTGAGAGTTTGAACAGGGTGTCAAGCGAGCCAGACGTTTTCTGGGCTTTCAGGGTGGAGTCGGTATTCACAACAAAACCTATGTAATAAATTAAGAAATTTGAGATTCAAATGCTGTGAGAATAGAGGGGTCTCTACACTAAAAACTGTAGTCACCAAGGTAGGCTCGGTAGTAGAAACATCTAGTCCATATCACTAGATATATACAGCATTTAATCGTTTGCGCGGATTGTAAGGGTTGAGATTAAAACTTCAACAAATTTTGTTCAGATCACATAAAAAACTGAACATGATAGGTCATTACATTTATATGAAGATCAGACAAAGGATCATTTGAGAATAAATAACGATCAAGCCAGTTGTTCTCAATCATCTAAATATGCTACTCTTCGCCTCCATTTTTCTGACCTAATTTTCACCAGTTATCTCTATTAGTTTTACTTGTTATCCCTTAATAGATGCAACCATCGGAACAAAAATTAGAGTCAGTGCTATCTTTTATAGTGTCGGTTTATCGCCCTCACTCAATCCAACCAACAGTGGAAATATACAGATGGGCATAGGTACTCTTTACATCGTATCTGCACCTAGTGGCGCAGGTAAATCGAGCTTGATCTCAGCAATGCTGGAAACCAATCCAACCTACGCAATGAAGGTATCTGTTTCACACACCACTCGCGGTATGCGCCCTGGTGAAGAAAATGGTGTTCACTACCACTTTGTAGAGAAACATCACTTTGAAGATCTCATCAAGAAGAGTGAGTTCCTAGAGTATGCTGAAGTATTCGGCAACTACTACGGCACTTCACGTGTTTGGATTGAAGAAAACCTAAACCGCGGTATCGATGTATTCCTAGATATCGACTGGCAAGGTGCTCGTCAGATCCGTGAACAAATGCCTCAAGCGAAGAGTGTCTTCATTCTTCCACCATCAAATGGTGAGCTAGAGCGTCGTTTGAATGTTCGCGGTCAAGATAGCGACGAAGTTATTGCGAAACGCATGAGCGAAGCAAAATCTGAGATTTCTCACTATGCAGAATACGATTATGTGATCGTGAATGATGACTTTGATGCAGCCTTAATGGACTTCAGAGCAATCATTCGTGCGGAGCGCTTAAAAGAAGATAAGCAAGCAGCTAAATACAGCGGCATGCTTACAGCACTACTAGCGGAATAATCTAGAACTAGATTTTCCATTGAGATAAGTATACGGTGAGCTAGAAAGTCTCTAGTTAAACTTGTATACTTTCTCGTCATCTAAAATTTATTAGTTAATTACTATTTGGAGTCCTCATGGCACGCGTAACTGTTCAAGACGCTGTTGAAAAAGTTGGCAACCGTTTCGACCTAGTTCTTATTGCGGCTCGCCGCGCACGTCAAATGCAAACTGGCGGCAAAGATTCACTAGTGCCTGAAGAAAACGATAAGCCAACGGTTATCGCTCTTCGCGAAATCGAAGAAGGTCTTATCACTAAAGACGTACTAGATGCTCGTGAGCGTCAAGAGCAACAAGAGCAAGAAGCGGCTGAACTTGCAGCAGTAAGCAGCATCGCTCACACTCGTTAGCTCATATTCGTCGCTAATAGCGTCATTCGAACTAATTAACCTTCCGGGCCTTTAATTTGTATCTATTCGATAGCCTCAAAGACGTTGCCCAAGAATACCTAACAGAGCCTCAAATAGAGGCTCTGCGTCAATCTTATGTGGTAGCGAGAGACGCCCATGAAGGGCAAACCCGTTCAAGCGGTGAACCATACATTATCCACCCTGTAGCTGTTTCAAGAATCCTGGCAGAAATGCGTCTGGATATCGAAACCCTACAAGCAGCCTTGCTTCATGATGTCATCGAAGATTGTGATGTCACTAAAGAAGATCTCGAGGAAAAGTTCGGCAATACCGTTGCTGAATTGGTTGATGGTGTATCTAAGCTGGATAAGCTTAAATTTCGTGATCGCAAAGAAGCGCAAGCAGAGAACTTCCGTAAGATGGTTCTCGCCATGGTGCAAGACATCCGCGTTATCTTGATCAAATTAGCTGACCGTACTCACAACATGCGTACGCTTGGGGCACTTCGTCCTGATAAAAAGCGTCGTATCGCTCGTGAAACCCTAGAGATCTATTCTCCGCTCGCTCATCGCCTTGGTATTCATAACATCAAGACTGAGCTAGAAGAGTTGGGCTTTGAAGCCCTTTATCCTAACCGTTATCGCGTACTCAGAAATGTAGTGAAAGCTGCTCGTGGTAACCGTAAGGAAATGATCCAACGTATCCATAGCGAAATTGAAGGCCGTCTCGAAGAAGTCGGTTTGTCTGCTCGCGTCGTGGGTCGTGAAAAGAACTTGTTCTCAATCTATAACAAGATGAAAACCAAAGAACAGCGCTTTCACACCATTATGGACATCTACGCTTTCCGCGTAGTGGTTGATACCCCAGACACTTGTTATCGAGCACTTGGTCAGGCTCACAGCTTGTACAAGCCACGCCCGGGCCGCATGAAAGATTACATTGCGGTACCAAAAGCCAACGGCTACCAATCTCTTCATACGTCAATGATCGGCCCTCACGGGGTACCTGTAGAGGTTCAGATCCGTACCGAAGATATGGAGCAAATGGCCGACAAAGGTGTCGCGGCGCACTGGTCTTATAAAGGCAGTGGCTCACGCAGTAGCAATGGGACAACCGCACAGGTTAAAGCACAGCGTTGGATGCAGAGCTTACTTGAGCTTCAACAAAGCGCGGGTAACTCATTCGAATTCATTGAAAACGTTAAATCTGATCTGTTCCCAGATGAGATCTTCGTGTTCACGCCAAAAGGTCGCATCGTCGAACTTCCTGCGGGTGCAACAGCGGTCGATTTTGCTTACGCGGTACATACCGATGTCGGCAACATGTGTGTAGGTGCTCGTGTCGACATGAACCCTTACCCACTCAGCAAGTCGCTTAAGAACGGTCAAACGATTGAGATCATCAGTGCTCCGGGCGCACGTCCGAATGCTGCATGGCTCAACTACGTAGTGACCTCACGCGCACGTACTAAGATCCGTCAGGTTCTGAAAACAATGCGCCGCGAAGAGTCGATTACGCTGGGTCGCCGTCTACTGAATCACGCACTTGGTGAACACTCTATTGCCGATATCGGCCAAGAAAATCTCGAGCATGTACTGTCAGACCTACGCTTAAACAGCGTTGAAGACTTACTCGCATCGATTGGCCTTGGTGAACTGATGAGTATCGTGATTGCACGTCGCCTATTAGGTGATGCAGACGAACTGACGGAAGTAGAACACAACAGCGACACACCGAGGAAGAAATTGCCTATCCGTGGTGCTGAAGGTCTACTACTGACATTCGCGAACTGTTGTCACCCGATTCCAGACGATCACATCATTGCCCATGTATCTCCAGGTCGTGGTCTTGTGGTTCACCGTGAAACGTGTCCAAACGTTCGTGGTTACCAGAAAGAACCAGACAAATACATGGCGGTTGAATGGTCTGACGATTACGACCAAGAGTTCACAGCTGAACTTCAGGTCGAACTGCAGAACCATCAAGGTGCACTGGCTGAGTTAACGAACGTTATCTCAAAGACTGGCTCTAACATTCACGGTATTTCAACCGAAGAACGTGACGGACGCCTGTACACAGTGACTATCTTGCTGACCACTAAAGATCGTGTTCACCTTGCAAGTATTATGAAAAAGCTACGTGTGATGCCACACGCACTGAAAGTAAGACGTCGCAAGAACTAGATCTAAAAGCAGACAGATAAAGCAGATGAGAGATACGAGTCTCGAGATGCGAAGAGCACAAGCTTTTCACTACTCAACTCTTCGTATTTCGAGTCTGCTTTAATTTTTTGTGCCGCTCTGTTCTTTTCTTAGCTCGCTCACCCATATCCTGCATCTGCCCTTAATCTTTTCGAATCTCGTTTACCCGTATCTCGCATCTGCTCTTAATCTCTTCGAATCTCGTTTACCCGCATCCCGCACCTGCTCTTCATCCCTTCGCATCTCGTTTACTCTCATCCCGCACCTGCTCTTCATCCCTTCGCATCTCGTTTACTCTCATCCCGCATCTGCTCTTCATCCCTTCGCATCTCGTTTACTCGCATCCCGTATCTGCTCTTATCTCTCGCATCTCGTTCACTCTCATCCCGTATCTGCTTCTAAGCTTTACCCTGTACAAAAATCCAGTAAAATGCTTGAATAGATTATCTCTCTTACGTTTATGAGCCTTGTTATGTCACAGCTTTTATCTGCTATCCCTCTCAACTCTTTATCTGGAGTCGGCGCAAAAGTCGCAGAGAAACTGGAAAAGGTTGGGCTTAACAATGTACAAGACCTGCTGTTTCACCTGCCTTTGCGCTATGAAGATCGAACTCGAATCTATCCAATCGTAAAGCTGCACGCTGGCCTTTGGGCTGCGGTGCAAGGCAAGGTAATGCACGTCGATACTATTTTTGGTAAACGTAAGATGTTGGCGGTAAAAATCAGTGATGGTAACGGCACCATTACCCTACGCTTTTTCAACTTCACCGCAGGTATGAAGAATAACTTTGCCGAAGGCAAACAAGTCCACGCCTATGGTGAGATCAAGCGCGGTAATATGGGGCTTGAGATCGTCCATCCGGATTACAAATTCTTTGCACCAAGGCAGCAACCAGACGTTGAAGCCAACCTAACTCCGGTGTACCCAACCACTGAAGGGCTAAGACAAGTCACGCTGCGTAACCTTACCGATCAAGCCTTAGAGCTAATCGACAAGGCCGCAGTTAACGAGCTTCTCCCATCAGGTTTATACGACCACCAAATTACCCTCGCACAAGCACTGCACACCATTCACAGACCTCCTCCAGGAATCGACCTAGAGCTGTTTGATGAAGGAAAACACCCTGCGCAACTGCGCCTGATTATGGAAGAGTTACTGGCTCAAAACCTGTCGATGTTGTCTGTTCGTAGCAAAGGGCAGCAAGACAAGGCAATGCCCTTTCCTCCGGTGAACACCCTCAAAGATAAACTGTTAGCTCAGCTGCCATTCTCGCCAACCAACGCACAAGCACGAGTAACCAAAGAGATCGAAGCTGACCTTGAAAAGCCGCACCCTATGATGCGTTTAGTGCAAGGTGATGTGGGCTCTGGTAAAACCTTAGTGGCTGCACTCGCGGCTGTTCGCGCACTCGAACACGGTCAGCAAGTGGCACTGATGGCACCAACCGAACTACTCGCAGAACAACACGCGATTAACTTTGCCAACTGGTTTGAGGCGATGGGCATTCAAGTCGGTTGGCTGGCAGGTAAACTCAAAGGTAAGGCTCGTGAAACCGAACTGGCACGAATTGCCAGCGGCGAAGCAAAAATGGTGGTGGGAACTCATGCGCTATTTCAAGAGCATGTCGAGTTCAAAAATCTTGGTTTAGTGATCATTGATGAGCAACACCGGTTTGGTGTCCACCAGCGACTAGAGCTGCGTGAAAAAGGCGCGAAGCAAGGTTATTACCCTCACCAACTGGTGATGACGGCAACACCGATTCCACGAACGCTGGCGATGACGGCCTATGCCGACCTCGAAACCTCAATTATTGATGAACTACCACCGGGGCGAACACCAATTCAAACCGTCGCGATTCCTGATACCAAGCGCGATGACATTGTTGAACGTGTGAAAAATGCGTGTCTCAATGAAGGTAAACAAGCCTATTGGGTGTGTACGTTGATTGATGAATCGGAAGTACTGGAAGCTCAAGCTGCAGCGGATACGGCAGAAGAGCTGCAACGCAAACTGCCCGACGTAAAGATTGGTCTCGTACATGGCCGAATGAAACCCGCTGAGAAACAAGCGGTGATGCAGGAATTCAAAGAGAACAAACTGCACCTGTTAGTTGCTACAACCGTGATTGAAGTCGGTGTGGATGTACCGAATTCGAGCTTAATGATCATCGAGAACCCAGAGCGTCTTGGTCTAGCGCAACTGCACCAACTGCGTGGCCGTGTTGGCCGTGGTTCGGTCGCGAGCCATTGTGTACTGCTGTATCACTCTCCGCTGTCTAAAACGGCTCAGAAGCGCTTAGGGGTACTTCGTGAAAGTAACGATGGCTTTGTTATTGCTCAGCGTGATTTAGAGATTCGTGGCCCCGGTGAACTACTTGGTACCAAACAAACAGGCTTGGCTGACTTCAAGATTGCTGATTTGGTACGAGACCAACGTTTGATACCTGAAGTGCAGCGTATTGCGCGTCATATTCACGATAGCTACCCAGACAATGCCAAGGCGATCATCAACCGCTGGTTGGGTGAGCGCGATGTTTACTCTAAGGCTTAATGAGCAAAATTAACGTCATCCAAAACGTAAAAAGGCTTCTCTAAAGGAAGCCTTTTTAATGTGCGTAACTTTCATCAAGCAAGAGCGAGATTCCCTACTCGTTCGTTCCTCACTATAGGGAATGACGGAAGATGGTAGGGGTGTTCGAGCCACTCTACTACTGCCACCACCCTCTGTTTCTGTTTCTGTTTCTGTTTCTGTTTCTGTTTCTGTTTCTGCATGACAGGAAGCAAATTCGAGAGTAAACACAATTTGTTTGGTGAATGACTCAGAATGCCCTTAACGCCGTCATCCTCGAGAGGGAGGAATGACCGAGTCGGGGATCTCTAAGCCGAAACCCAACCGACTCGCCAAACCATTAAACTTAGCTTACAGCTTAACAGGGAAACTGATCTGCGCTTTTAAGCCACCCTCACTGCGGTTATTGACCACAACAGCACCTTGGTGCTGACTGACAATACGTTTGACGATCGCTAAACCTAAGCCAGTACCTTCACTACCACGAGCAGTATCACCACGCGTAAACGGTTCAAACAACTTACCCACTTGGTCTTGCGGGATCCCTGGGCCATTATCTTCAACGGTCACCCAAGCCAGTTTATTATCGGCCGTCATCCCCGTCGAAACCTTCACCCAACCATTGCCGTAACGCAGTGCATTCACCACCAAGTTACTCACGGCACGCTTCATCGCAATCGGGTTACCTAATGCGGGTTTCATTGCTTCCGGAATGTCGGTTTCAATCTGTATCTCGTAGCCACCTTCTGAACTGGACACTTCACGGGCAATATCATCGACAAATACCGCTTGGAATGACTCTCGATCAACGGGCTTTAGGTAGTCCATAAACTGACTGATGATCTCGTTACACTCTTCAGTATCACTAATGATCCCTTCCGCTAAATAGCTGTCTTCGGGCGACATCATTTCAGTGGCCAAGCGAATGCGGGTCAGTGGCGTACGTAGGTCATGACTGATACCCGCCATCAGCAGGGCTCTATCTTCTTCCAGTTCTTGAATGCCTTTCGACATCTGATTAAAGGCTCGAGTCACCGAGCGAATCTCTTGCGCCCCCTGCACTGGCAGTGGCGGTGGAATATCACCTCGCCCTACGCCTTGAGCTGCTGTTTCTAACGCTATCAGCGGGCGATTTTGCAATCGGATAAACAGCCAACCACCAGCAACAATCAACATCGCCATGATCAAGCTATTACGAAATAGAGGTGCGAAGTCTTCTTCTTGAAGTTCTGATAGAGGTATGCGAATCAATGAGTTAGGTAACTGAGCGATGTCCATCCACAGCACGTAACTCTCTTTACCTAGAATTAGCCGAACTTCCGTTTCAGAACCTAGCTCTTTGGTCATTTCCTCACTCATTAGGTCAATCGCCATCGCATGGTAATACTCGCCCGATGCTTCACTGTCTTTGGCGTGAACGGTCACCCCAAGTTGCTCAAGCACACGCTGACGCAGTGGCGCATCGATTTCAATATCACTGCCTTGATCCAATACTAGGTTTAACTCGTGAGCCAGAATCTTATTGAACTGCTGCAAACTCGGCATCAAGGCATAGTTGAATACGGCGTAATAAGAAAAAACTTGGCTAGCAACCAACAGGGTTAAGAAGAGCACTATCGACTGAGTAAAGGAGCTACGTATGCGCATAGGAGACCTAAAGTGAGGGATGATAAAGGGATATAGTGGGAACTATAGCTGTAAACCATTGTGCTGAATACAAAACGGGCCATCGCATATTAATGAGATGACCCGTAAATAAAGAATTCTGAATCACAGAACAAGCAAAGCTAGATTACACAGCTTTGCCATCTGGAACGAATACATAACCCAAGCCCCACACCGTTTGGATATAACGGGGTTTGCTTGGATCTTCTTCAACAAGACGACGCAGACGTGAAATCTGAACATCGATAGAACGTTCCATTGCTGAATATTCACGACCACGAGCCATGTTCATCAGCTTATCGCGAGACATTGGCTCACGAGCGTTAGTGACCAGTGATTTCAGAACCGCAAATTCACCTGAGGTAAGAGGCATAGGCTCTTCACCGCGGAACATTTCACGTGTACCTAGGTTTAGGCGGAACTCACCAAACTCAACCACAGACTCTTCTGTGCTTGGCGCGCCCGGTGCTTCAATCACTTGGCGACGCATTACCGCTTTGATACGAGCAAGCAGTTCACGTGGGTTAAATGGTTTTGGCAGGTAATCATCAGCACCCACTTCCAAACCCACAATGCGATCCACTTCGTCACCCTTTGCTGTAAGCATCAGGATTGGTAGCGAGTTGTTTGCGTTTCGTAGACGACGACAGATAGAAAGACCGTCTTCGCCCGGCAACATTAAATCCAATACCATCAAGTGAAAGTTTTCACGGGTTAACAGGCGGTCCATCTGCTCACTGTTTGCCACGCTACGCACTTGAAAGCCTTGCTCTGACAGATAGCGTTCTAGCAGTGCACGTAAACGAGCATCGTCATCGACCACTAAAATTTTGTAGTTTTCTTGCATGTAATGGTTCCACCTATTAAAGCTTAAACCTAAGGTTAAGCATTCTTGGTAAATTGTATATTGGTATAAGACATTAAAAATGTAACATTATTGAGGGAAAAGTCGCCTAAATAATTGTTAACGTATGTTGCCTTTCTATATATTCTATCTTAGATCATCATTTCATTAAGTCAGATTTATGAAAACCAAACTTATCACCCGTGAAGGTTATAACAAGCTCAAAGCAGAACATGACCACTTATGGCACGAGAAGCGTCCTGAAATCACTAAGATAGTCACTTGGGCTGCAAGCCTTGGAGATCGTTCAGAAAACGCAGATTACACCTTCAATAAGCGTTTGCTTCGTCAGATTGATCGCCGAGTGCGTTTCCTACGCAAATTCCTACCAGATGTCACTATCGTGGATTACTCGCCACAACAAGAAGGTAAGGTATTTTTCGGTGCTTGGGTCGAAATTGAGAATGATGATGGGGAAATAAAGAAGTTTCGAATTGTCGGCCCTGAAGAGATCTACGGCGATGCCAAAGGCTATATCTCTATCGACTCACCAATGGCTAGAGCTCTGCTCAAGAAAGAAGTAGATGACGAGTTTACGGTAACCACACCGGAAGGCGACAAAGAGTGGTTCATTAACTCTATTCGCTACGCAGACGACGAATAATCAAACCTAATAAACACTTAGCGATGAGCTGAGTGTTCAAGCAAAACCAAACGCCAGATAAAAGAAAACCCCGCTAGGCTTTCGCCTGACGGGGTTAAGTCTCTATCGCAGCAATCCGGCTACTGTTTATCTCTTCGAGATAAGGTGCTCCCTGCATCTTTCCTTGATAGTGGCTAAATCCTTTAACCAATTTCCTTTTTGTTCATCGCCATCCTAGCGGTGTCCATTCTAGCCTGTCATCCTGACTGGCGAATCTCATCCAGAGATTATCACTTCCTTGCTGACCACTCATCCTAAGTAATCAAATCTTCATCCTGAAGATACCTAGTCCGTTAGGCTTTTCCTGTTCCTGCCAACTCCCTGTCGACAAGTTAAATATTACGGTATTTGGGCAGGTTTCCTAGACAGTCTCAAAAAACATTTCAGGTAAGAAATACGCCCACAAACACACAACCAAATAAAATCAGCAACTTAGGTTTATTTTAAGACGATTTCATCGATTTAAAGTGACTTAGTCGCACACCACGTGTGAGAGATCTCGCACAAAGTGGGTATCAGAAACGGAAATTGGACTTCTGACAGGATAATTACACAGTCAAAGCTAGAAAAAGCGTACGCTCACCCCCATGTATTTGTCATGATATTAAATAAGAGATTCATCGGATGAGCCAAGCTATCTGTCGACTGATTGCTGAAGAACTGAATGTTCGTTCAGAGCAAGTCACCGCCGCAGTAAACCTAATTGACGACGGTAATACCGTTCCCTTTATTGCCCGCTACCGTAAAGAAGTCACGGGTGGCTTAGACGATACCCAACTACGTAATCTTGATAGTCGCCTTTCATACCTTCGCGAACTAGACGATCGTCGCCAAACGATCCTGAAATCGATTCAAGACCAAGGCAAGCTAACGCCAGAACTGGAGCGTGATATCACTCAAGCCGACAGCAAGACGCGCCTTGAAGATTTATACCTGCCATACAAACCAAAGCGTCGTACCAAAGGTCAAATCGCAATCGAAGCAGGCTTAGAGCCACTTGCCGATACACTATGGAATGAACCACAGCACGATCCTGAAACCGAAGCCGCTAACTTCATCAGCAGCGATAAAGGCATTGCTGATACTAAAGCCGCACTCGATGGGGCACGTGCAATCGTGATGGAGCGTATTGCAGAAGACGCAAACCTACTTGAAAAGATTCGCCAACATCTAACGCGTAACTCAGAACTCGTTTCACGTGTCGTGACAGGAAAAGAGCAAGCAGGCGAGAAATTCAAAGACTATTTCGAACACAACGAAACACTCAACAAAGTGCCTTCTCACCGTGCCCTTGCCATGTTGCGCGGCCGTAATGAAGGCTTCTTAACGTTGGCAATGAATGCAGACCCTGAACAAGAAGAAGGTGTACGCGGTTCATACTGCGAAAACATCATCTCTGATCACTACGGTATTACCCTAAGCAGCGCACCTGCAGATGCATGGCGTAAGCAAGTGATTAGCTGGGCGTGGCGTATCAAGGTTTCTATGCACATGGAAACTGAGCTGATGGGCGCGATGAAAGAACGCGGTGAAATCGAAGCGATTGAAGTGTTCGCAACCAACCTTAAAGACCTGCTGATGGCGGCACCCGCTGGTCCTCGTGCAACTTTGGGCTTGGACCCAGGTTTACGTACTGGTTCGAAAATCGCCGTGGTGGATTCAACCGGTAAGGTTCTGGCAACAGAGACCATTTACCCTCACCCACCTCAAAAGCAATACGACAAATCGGCACACGTTGTTGAGCAGATGGTTCGCCAGTTCAATGTTGATTTGATTGCGATTGGTAATGGTACGGCTTCACGCGAAACCGACAGCTTTGTTGCTGATGTGATTAAGCGTGGCAACCTAACAGCACAGAAAATCATTGTTAGCGAAGCGGGCGCATCGGTTTATTCTGCTTCTGAGCTAGCGGCAAAAGAATTCCCGAATATGGATGTCTCGATTCGTGGTGCGGTGTCTATTGCGCGTCGTCTACAAGATCCACTGGCAGAACTAGTGAAGATAGACCCTAAATCGATCGGTGTGGGCCAATACCAACACGACGTTAGCCAAACTATGCTCGCTAAGCGCCTAGATGCGATTGTCGAAGACTGTGTAAACGCCGTAGGTGTTGATGTGAACACCGCGTCTGCCGCGCTACTTACTCGCGTAGCAGGCCTTTCTAGCACCATCGCTCAGAACATCGTGGATTTCCGTGATGAAAACGGTCGCTTTGAAGCCCGTACTACCTTGAAGAAAGTCGCTCGTTTAGGGCCAAAAGCCTTTGAACAGTGTGCTGGCTTCCTGCGTATCATGGATGGTAAGAACCCGCTAGACGCATCATCGGTTCACCCAGAAGCTTACCCATTGGTAAAAACCATCGCAGAGAAAAACCAGAAAGACATCAAGTCTCTGGTAGGCAATACAGACTTCTTACGTGGTTTACATGCGGTTGATTACACCAATGAGAACTTCGGTGTACCGACGGTAACCGACATCATCAAAGAGCTGGATAAGCCGGGTCGAGATCCTCGTCCTGAGTTCAAGACTGCGACGTTCGCCGATGGCGTAAATAGCATGTCTGACTTAGAACCTGGCATGATCTTAGAAGGTGTGGTTTCAAACGTGGCTAACTTTGGTGCGTTCGTAGATATTGGTGTTCACCAAGACGGCTTGGTACACATTTCAGCACTGACCGATCGCTTTGTCGCTGACCCACGTGAAGTGGTGAAAGCCGGTGATATCGTGAAAGTGAAAGTGATGGAAGTGGATGTTCAGCGTAAACGTATTGCACTAAGCATGCGCATGAAAGATGAACCTGGACAAGATAATCGAGCGCAACGTTCAAGTGCACCTCGTACGCAAAACCGACCAAATCAAAACTCACAAGGTGGACAACGCCGTCGTGAGGAGCCGCAACAAAACGCTGCGATGGGGGGTGCTTTCGCTGCTGCCTTTGCTAAAGCGAAGAAATAATCCGTTAGCGCATCTGGCAAACTGATTCGCCTAAAACAAAAAACCTGCATCCCTTAGGGTATGCAGGTTTTTTTATTATGTGTTCAAAAGAGACATCGAAGCTTAGCTGTATTCTGAGTATTTTATACTCAAAATAATTGGAGTTGCAGCTAGGCAACAAGTAAGTTCAGCCCTATGAGCATAGGGGTTCTATGTGATTAGGGGGAACTTACGCACTTAACAACGCTGCAGCTTCAAGTATGAAGAGTATAATTACAACACAATCAGCATTTCTGATGGAGCATGAGGCGCAACAGCATGACCATAATGGTATTTTATGACCTTACGTCGTTTCTCCATCTGTCCCTCCTGGATCGCCGCATCTAAAACATGCTTTGGCAGGCGAAAACGCATGGTATAGCCTTTTCCTTGGTCGGCACTGTATGTCTTCAGTGCCAACAAGCTGAATAACCTATCAAAAGGATCTTGAGGTTCTTCATGGCTAATCGAATTGGCTTCTGACTCATTATCCATTTCATAACCAGGATGGTCTGAAGGATCCCAAGCCGACTGCTGCCTTCGTTTATCGTCCGGTTTTACCTTTCGTTCTGCATTGGTTTTTGCCAATGCTACTGCGGGAGCGACAGGCTCTCGAACTCTATTATCACGCGCAACTTGCTCTGTTTGCACATTAACGGATGGGGCGATCAGTGGCACACTTACTGCAGTTGCAGGTGACACAATCATCGCGAACTCTCCTCAAGAATCGCCCATCACTATTGCCATAACACTGCTGTGCTGAGTTACACAACAGGCATAGACCAAAACTTACCGCAATCAGCTCAGGAGAGAGTGAGGTCTGAGTATCATGCAACGCTTTGGTTATACCAATCGTAGTAAATAACTGCTCATCCTAGCTTGTTAAAATGCTCGATAACGGCGTTAGAATTTTTGATTGTAGAATAACTACTTATCAAAAAGCTCTGCCTTGTTCTCAAACCTTTTTCCTACGCTATCTTTGAACACTTACTTACTGTGATTGGTATTAGGTTATATATCGACCAAGTCAGCGATAAATTTAGCGATTATTTTTGTGCGAAGCTAATCAACTCACTGTAGAAGGCATCCGCTTCGGTCATAAATGGCGCATGCGAGGACTGAGTAAAGATGTATTGCTCGGTATGAGGCAGTGCAGCACCCAAATCTTTGGCAACTTTTATTGGCACTAAACCATCCAGTCGACCATACAAACGCAGTATCGGTACTGAAATCTGCGGTAATTGTTCACGTAGGTCGACATCAGACAGCATCTTTAAGCCAGCCAATAAAGAATCAGGGTTCGGCAACGGACGAGACAGCACTGCTTGCTTGAGTTGTTTAACATCTTGCCTTGCAGAAGGACTGCCCATGGCTTGCAGCGCCATAAAGCGTTCGATGGTGGTCTGAAAATCTTCAACCAGTTGCTCGGTGAATGCGGTTAACACGTTTGGCTGAATACCTCGCCATAATACGGGTTCTTTTTCGGCCGCGAATTTAGGGGAGCTGGCGACAGTCACCAGTTTGCTCACGTAATCGGAATGATGCAGAGCCATGTGTGTCGCGACCAAGCCCCCCAGCGACCAACCCACCCAAATCGCCTGCTTAGGTGCGTCAGCGATAAGTTGTTGGGCAATATCTTCAAGATCTTGAGCGTGACAATGCGCGCTATGCCCATACCCCGGCAAATCCACCACATGTACTCGAAAATCAGCTTCTAGTGCATTCACGGTTTGTTGCCATACCGCACCGTTCATTCCCCAGCCGTGAACCAGTACCAAATCAGGTCCTTGCCCTGAAACATGCCAATATAACGTGTCACTCATTCTCAATATTCCCTACTTATTTCATCCACCATCAAGGGTACGTTTCAGTATGGTGAGTAAAAAGAACACCACAACCCAAAAGCACTGCGAGCTATGTTATCTGATTGGCTACAAAAACACACACCACGGCTGGTCACACCTCAATGTCACCTGTGTAAATTGGATAAATCCCCCAATGATGCTCATCCGCGATGGTGTAATGATTGTCTTAATCTCTTCGAGCCAGTGCCGCGCTGTCAGCGGTGTGGCTTAAAAACTCTCACTACCGTCGAACAATGTGGTCAGTGTTTATCTAAACCTCCACCGTGGCATCGTCTTTATTGTGTGGGCGATTACACCTTCCCAACCGCGCGCTATATTCAGCAGATGAAGTATTCCGATAAGTTTTGGTTTGCTCGCGATCTGTCGAAGTTGTTAGCCTCACGCATTGACCATCCAGCCCCGCTGATTGCCAGCGTCCCTTTACATTGGACTCGATACATTCAACGCAGCTTTAACCAAAGCCAGTTATTGGCGAACTATACCGCTCAAGAATTAGGAGTGAAAAGTGATGTATTGTTTCGGCGAAATCGCGCCACGCTTTCTCAACAAGGGTTAACCAAATCTATAAGGTTGCGTAACCTGAACGGAGCTTTCACGCTTCTTCACCGCGACTTTGAAGCGACTGATTATCCTCATATTGCAATAATTGATGATGTTGTAACCACAGGCAGTACAGTGTATCAATTATGCCAATTACTACTTGAAGTGGGCGTGAAAAGGATTGATATTTACTGTATCTGCCGCACTCCTGAGCCCTCTGGATAAATAGTGTGAATCACTACTTGTACAGCAATCCAACAAAAAAGGGCTGAATTACAAATCTGACAGGAGTAGAATGGCGCTAATAACCTACAAATCTACTCAGGTATTCGTCGTGTCAAATATTACTATTACAGAAACCGCTCAAACTCATTTTGCCAATCTGCTGTCACAGCAGCCTGAAGGTACAAACATTCGTGTGTTCGTGGTAAACCCAGGTACGCAAAACGCTGAGTGTGGTGTTTCTTACTGCCCAACAGATGCTATCGAAGCGTCTGACACAAAGCTTTCTTTTGAAGCTTTCTCTGCGTACGTAGATGAGCTAAGCCTACCATTCCTGGATGAAGCTGAAATTGACTTCGTTACAGACAAAATGGGCTCTCAACTTACACTTAAAGCACCAAACGCGAAGATGCGTAAAGTATCAGACGATGCAACGTTGATAGAACGTGTTGAGTATGCAATCCAAACACAAGTGAACCCACAGCTTGCTGGCCACGGCGGTCACGTTAGCCTAGTAGAGATCACTGAAGAAGGTGCAGCTATCGTTGCATTCGGCGGCGGTTGTAACGGTTGTTCTATGGTTGATGTAACGCTTAAAGAAGGCATCGAGAAAGAACTTCTTCAACAATTCGAAGGTGAATTGACTGCCGTTCGTGATGCAACTGAGCACGATCGCGGTGAGCATTCTTACTACTAAGCACCTTACGACTAAGCACTCATACAGTCTTAGCCAGTAGAAAGTTAAAGATTTAATGAAAAGGTTGATGCGCAAGCATCAACCTTTTTTTGTGTTTAAAACAACAAGAGTACTTCCGAACCGTCTATTTCTCATTCAATGCCAATAATAACGAGCCGTTACCATTTGCAGTAAGGTATTCAAGTGATCGCAATCGGTTCCTGATTCAATAATTTCAGGATATGAAAACTAGGATCTAGGAACTCAACTCTATTTCCCCTATATTAGAATGACTTTATAAGAAAGAATTCCAATGAGCTAAGGAGCGAGCGCAATGACAAAAAGGACCAAGCCAGAAATTTTGGCTCAACAAACTGTCGCTCAATCAAAACTATTCTCTATCGAGTCTCTCGATTTACGCTTTTCCAACGGTGTAGAGCGTACCTACGAACGCATGAAGCCTAGCGGCCGCAACGCAGTAATGATGGTTCCGATTACTGAGCAGGGCGATATTCTGTTGGTGCGTGAATACGCAGCGGGTACTGAACGCTATGAGCTCGGCTTCCCAAAAGGACTGATTGATCCCGGCGAACAGCCAAATGAAGCCGCGGTTCGTGAACTAAAAGAAGAGATTGGCTTTGGCGCTAATAAACTCACGCCTTTAAAAGAAGTGATTCTCGCCCCCTCTTATTTCTCTAGCAAAATGACGCTGTTTATCGCAGAAGAACTCTATCCAGAGAAGCTAGAAGGTGATGAGCCAGAGCCACTAGACATTGTCCGCTGGCCACTTGCTCAAGCCGAAGAACTGTTAACGCATCTCGACTTCTGTGAGGCTCGCAGTATTACAGCTCTACTATTAGCCCTTCGTGTATTAAACAATAATTAGAACATTCAGGCTCGCTCGAAGAGTAAGAGAATATTTATGCCAATAACAAAAGATTTGTCTCACCTCCTCCCTCCAGTCATTGAGATCGCTCGATCGGCTGGACAGCTCATCTTAGAGATCTATGAGAAAAAGGATTACGAAGAGTTCACCAAGAGTGATGACACTCCCGTAACCAGTGCTGACCTTGCAGCACATAAGCTGATATTAAAAAAACTCAGTGAATTGACGCCTGATATTCCCGTATTATCTGAAGAAGACGCTGACATCAGCCTAGAGCAACGCTCTCAATGGGATCGTTACTGGTTGGTTGACCCGCTGGATGGTACGCAGGAGTTCATTGCAAGAAGTGGTGATTTCGCGACAATTATTGCCTTAATTGAGCATAACAAGCCGGTAATGGGCGTCGTGTACGCACCCGTTTCAGGCGTGAGCTATTATGCTTACAGTGGCAAAGGCGCTTGGAAGATCCCAGATCTTAATGACAGCGTGAAAATCAAAACGCATCGTCACGAGCTGCCAAACCAGTCAATCGCAATGGCGATCAGCCGTCGCCAAGACATCAACCGCATCACTAGTCGTATGAGCTCTGCTTGGAACTACGACTTGGTTCCTCTTGGCTCAGCAGCGCTTAAGGCATGTTTAGTCGCAGAAGGCGCTGTGGATTGTTATCTACGTATTGGACCAACCGGAGAGTGGGATACCGCCGCAACCCAGTGCATTGTTGAAGAAGCTGGCGGTCGAATTCTGAGCACTCAATTAGAGCCGCTCTCTTACAATGAAAGGGATACTCTAGAGAATCCAAACTTCATTGTTCTTGGTGATGCCGACTTGCCGTGGGCAGATATCTTACAAGGTAAAGACTAAACTCGACGGCTTTGATCGTGGTTAACCAGTTAAGCATTCAAACAAAATGGGCACCTCATTGAGGTGCCCATTTTTTATATCTCGTTATTTGATAACCAGCGGATGCTAGCTCAGAAGTCGATACCGGGTTAAAAACGACCTTGGTAAGTAAACTGATATTTACCCTGGCTGTCAGGGTTGCCCAACCACTTAAGCTGGCTCTGCATCGCTGATGGGAATTCAGCGCCTGGCTTAAACCATGCCGCCGAGGTGTAGCTTTGATTTGGCGTTACGCTCGCAGAGAACTCACTGTCCACTTGCTCACTCTTCTGGATGCCTTTAGCTGCAATAGTGTTGTCTTCACAGGTAATATCCGCAATCACAGGGCCGAGGTCTAATGAACCCACTGGCGAGTCGACAGCTGCACCAGACCAAGCAAGCGTACCTTCGCCCGATTGGCACCAAGGCTGAGCATGAACTGCGTGTTTGATCGTCAGTTCAACTTGTCCTGCAATAGACACTGGCACTGGGATAGCCGGCGCATATTTCATCACGTTTCTTGCTGGCATGGATGCGACTAAGTTTTCCGCGTAAGCACCGCTCATGCTGTACCCGACGCGTCCTTTACCTGATAAATTCATGTCGCTATTACGGCCAAAGCGAACCGCAAGCTCAGCTTTGGCTTGGAATAATTTAGAGAACTGGAAGTCCCACTGCACTGAGCCGTAATTGACACGCTGCCACGCAATATTGTTAGCGCGACCTTGCCAAACTGTACCCTCAACACCTTCAATGCTTAAACCACGCACGACGGGCGCATGCTTGAGAGCAAAAGCGGCAGGCAAATGCAACAACAAGCTTACCGAGAAAAAAACGATAAAAATGACGCTGAATAACAGGCCATATTTGAAAGATAAACCGCGTTTCACATTAACCTCGTTTAAACTGTAGTCGGTTGATCTCAATAACCCCAGGGCTATCAGAGCGATCAATATCCATAAACTCAACCTCAACACCCTGCTTTTCTTTCAGGTATGTCAGCCAGTCAACGAACTTATTAAATGGCACAGGCTTAATCCATACTTGCAGCATCTCACCACGTGGTTGCACGCGTATCAGCTCGATGTTAAACCGACGCATAGAAGCAGGCACTGATTGGTTTAAAGGCTGACTGGCACTGATGCCACCGCTGCCTCGTAGTTCAACCACTTGATTGGCTTTGTCCGTTACCCAAGCAAGAAGCTGCTTCTCACTTTGAATACGACTTTGTGCAAGTTCAGCTCGCTGACTGAGTGGCTGTAATAACCCCCAATAAACGACACCCAACACCAATAAAACTGAGCAACCAACAACTAATCGTTGCTCTCTTTGACTTATTGAAGTCCACCACGCTTGGAGTGGTTCAATCATATTTCTCATCACTGATCTCCTTACGCAGGTTATTGATGGGGTTTAAGAGTAAAGCTGCCAAATACGGCATCGCCATTGCGATTCAATGGCCCTTGCTCAACGACAAACTTCTCTTCGAGTTTCACCCTTACGGTCTCAAAGTGTTGGAAGTCAGAGCTTTTCGCCTGAAGTCGAACCTCAGAACGGTTACCATCATAACGAATGCTTTCAATTTCGATCGACTTCACTTGCCCTAAGGTTTCAGGCAACAATGCTAGCCAACCGAGTAAGGAGTCACCCTCGCCTGAGCCACCGTATTTCTTAGCTTCATCATTCATCTGACGCTTAAGGTAGCTTATTGTCGGAATTCGTTGTTTACCTGGCAGCACAGCTCTAAAAATACGTTCACTCTCGGCTCTGTAAGCTTCGGCTTGCGCTTCATACTGCTGAACCTTCAATACTTGTTGAGTCACAATCACGGCCACCAGCAAACAAGCAGCAATCGCCACTTTCTGCCAAACACGCCAATATTTACTGAATGAAGATTTGGTTTTAAAGGTGCCAGTCAGTAAATTCACGCTGCTTGTGATCGCTTGCTGACTCAATAAAGACATCACCAATTCAGCAGGCTTAGCTTGCCACTCCACACCACTTTGTTGTTGAACGTCGTCGCTCGGCATCGCGGTGTAGCTGAAAATTGTCGTCGCTTGCTCTTCCTCACCAGCAACAACCCAGTCACTTTGCAGGAACATCGGTAACCATGCTTCGCTAATCGATACGGCTTGATAGTGACCTTGGCGCAATAACCAATGCTGGTCTATCTGCAACGCACTGATGCCCTGTTCTTCAAAAGGCACGGCTAGTGTATCTGGCAGCACCTTACGGAAGATAATATTGGCTTCGCGAAACAGCTCTAAAGCGTGTTTTAGCCATTCACGATCCACACCACACACGGTAGCGTGACTCGCGTCTTTATCTAAAATAGTCAGATGTAAGTCTTCGATATCTTGTGCCACTTCGTCTTCTAACAAAAACGGCAACATAGAGTCGAACTGGCGAGCAGCACCTTTCGGGATCTCAACACGCTTAATTAAGCATTCATTTCCCGGCAATAAAGCGATACAGCTGCGCTTTTCAGCGTAAGGCGTTAACTCGTCAAGCTGTTCCCAGCTAGACAGTTCGCCACTTGCTATCACTTCTTGTTGGCTTGTCGACCAAACTAACCACTGCACAGGGCTTTGTGGTTCGCTACTCAGTCGAACGGTCAGAAACTCGCTCACTGATTCCTCCAAAACGACGGCGTACTACCGTCACTGTTTCTCGATTACTACTATAGAAAAGCGTCCGTATACGTACACGTGACTGCTCAACTAATACCTCTGCATCTAGCTCAAAATAGGCGCTATCTACAGTTAAATATGCTTTCGCTTTCTTGCTGACTTCGGCACTCACGCCAACAATGGCAGGTTCGGCCATAAATGCGTCGACCGTATCCCAACCATCAAACGGGCGTTTGTCTATCAGCTGCTTGGCATCCGATTCACTTAAACCAGGGGCAAACATCGCTTCCAATAAAGGCGCCTGCTTTTCCGTGAGAGTATTCACATTCAAACGGAAATCATCGGTGGGTAAAGCGCAAACAAATGGGCGAACCTTATTCATCACTTCACCAGTGACCTGATAAACCGCTCGCAGCTCAGATTCATCCGCCATTAAGCCATTCGCCGCCAAATAAGAGGGCTTCATCGCTTCATAGGTGCTGTCTTCTACGCCAGACGAAGAGGTGGTTCGGGTATCACTATCTACAAACTCCCAGCTGGAATTTGCGATGACCTCCGCCTGATAAGGCTCAACATCTTGGTTTTCCAACAAGGTTTGCCAAACCGTGATTAAATAAGGTGTCTGGTTACTTGAAGTCGTCGTAACCCCAGCCAAGGCATTAAGATTAAAACACGCCTGAGCGTCAACGATTCGACCCTTAACTTGGCCATAATCGAGCGGGTACACTTGCTCTTCTAACGCCCACGGCTGGCTTAAGTTTACGGTATCACTGTCTTTGTAGCTTTGCCTAATGCCGTCTTGCACAAGCGCTTCCACACCAATGCTGTACCAGTAAGCTTGCTGGTAATTCAATTGGTTACCAACACGTTTAAATTGAGTAAACAGACGTTCAGACATGCTGCCAGCAATAGTGGCCATGATCGCCAATAGCATCAGAATAATGATCAGCGCGACACCATGTTGTTTACGTCCCAAGGCTGACCTTGTCGCTATACGCTTATTAGTTCGATGAGTCATTATTCCCCTCACTACTGCCTGAAGAGTCATTACTTGAAGCATCATCGGCCTGATCTAGGGTGCCACCGGGAGTGAGATAAACACGCTCTATCTCACCATAGTCTTTCAGTGTCAGCTTGAGCCTCACCGCTTTCGGCAGGGACTTATCGGTTTGCCACTCTTTACCCCAGCGACTCCCGTCATAAAACTCGATTTCAAAACTTTCGACATCATCAAGCAAAGGGGTAATCACACCTTCTTGCCCTGCAGGCGTATCTGGGTAACGCCACCATACACGCTCAAGTGTTTCTTCTTTGATGCGGTAGCCAACTTTCGTTACTTCTCCGCGAGGAAACTGCTGCTGCGGGTTGTGCCAACCTAGGCGAGTAAACATGATGCCAACACTGTCGGAGTCCAGTAAATACTCTTTCATTAAGATCAGCTTAGATGATGCTTCTTCACCATTGGTACGAAATTTTCGTACCGCCATCTGGCGAAAATCATTATCTAAAATGACTAAGCTACGTTGCAGTTGATTTAAACGAGCACTGCGCTCAATTGAGAGCTCGTTGCTGCGCTGAACCTGATTCACTACCTGATAAGCCGCCATACTTAACGTGGCAAAGATAGCGATCGAGACCAAAACTTCAATTAGGGTAAAGCCTTTACCTTTGGAAGAAAGACCTGGTTTACGCGGCGTAGGCTTATTTGCCGACATGCTTTTATTTAGCGACATGGTCTTAGTTGACCACACGCTCTTAGTTAACCACATAACTTCGCACCGTAACGACTGGAGACGCTTTCTTGCTGGTTGCCGCACTCACATCAAACGCCTTTAATAAATTATCGCTGGTATCAATGGGAGTCACCTTCCAGAACCACTCTCTTCCCGCTAACTCTTGCGTGCCCTGCGCTTTTTTAAGCTTCTCAGGATGCAGCATCACTAAGGCCATTTGATTATCAACGACCATTGCTGCGAAGGTTTTTTCTTCTAGATAGCTGAGTGTATTAATGTGCTGGGTGACGGCACGAATCACACTGATCGCCGCTGTAGCGAAGATAGCGAGCGCAACTAATACTTCAAGCAGAGTCATTCCTCGAGAACCAAGAGGCATACCACGAGAACGGTTATTCCTCTTCATCTTCTTCTCCCGGCTCTAGCAATCGAATCACACCATTATCTAACACTCGAATACGCCAGCCATCTTGCACGGTATCACCGGTGTTTGGGTAGAAAGAAAGCGTAAACGGTGTCGTTTCAGCACTCGACAAGATGTAGATCTGTGGTGGCTTTGGCTTCTTTTCCTCTTCCAGATCCGCAAACATATCTTCATCAAATAAGCTTCCCGGATTAAAAAGGCGATCGTCGTCTTCCCACGCGCCGCCACCGAGTGTCAGTGTCAGTGCGAGGTCTTCTGGTAATTCAGTTGAAGAGGGGATCTTTTCGAACTCAGTTTCTTGCCAACCATCAGACTTCAAAGTCATCAAAACGTAAGTCGATTTCTTTTCATCAACACGAACACCAAAATCTAAACCACTCAAAATAGCCTCTTCATTGAGTAGCTGAATTCGCTGATAAAAGCTTTGAGCGTATTTTTTGGCAACATCTTTGCTGTTGGTAGGAATGGTCGAAATCACCGCGACCGCCGTTACTGACAGTAGTACCAACACCAAGAGAATCTCAATCAAGGTGAAACCTGGCTGTGTTTGCTTAGTTTTCACCTTGTAGACTCCATCTGTTTACGTCCTACCATCAATAACGTATCAAGCTCAATAACTTATCAACCAACAGGAACGAATCAAGCAACAAGCCGAAGCTTATTGGAAATCCTGCATGTTCCAGTTACCGATATCCGCAGCGATACCTTCACCGCCTTCTTGACCATCAGCGCCAAGAGTGAAGATATCAATCGTACCGTTGTCACCAGGGCTTAGGTATTGGTACTCATTGCCCCAAGGGTCGTTTGGTAGACGCTTGATGTAGCCACCGTCACGGTAGTTACGAGGCTCTGGACTGCTTGGTTTTGTCACCAATCCATCAAGACCTTGATCCGTCGTTGGGTAAACGCTGTTATCCAACTTATACATATCTAACGCGTTTTCTAGCGCCACGATATCCGTAATGGCTTTTTGTTGATCCGCTTTCTCTTTGTTGCCTAAAAGGTTAGGTACAACAAAGCTTGCTAAAACACCAAGGATAACGACAACAACCATGACTTCCAAAAGAGTAAAGCCTGACTGTTTTTTCATTTTATTTTTCATTATTTTCTCCAAATTACAGATAGCGAGTTAAGGGAAATGATGTCCTTTTTCTCGATAATCCAAAAACTAACGTCTGATGAGCAGTACGTTAACCACTCATTAAATTGTTCATTTCAAGCATTGGCATCAGTGTCGCCATCACGATAAACAGCACTAAGCCTGCCATCAACGCGATAAGGGCTGGGGTAAAGATACCTAGAGCGATATTAACCGTCGACTCAAAGCTTTGGTCTTGGTTGTCTGCCGCTCTTGTCAGCATCTGTTCCAACTGACCACTCTGCTCACCACTGGCAATCATATGCAGCATCATCGGTGGGAAGAGCTTGGTTTGATCGAGCGCTTTACGCAGGCTCGCGCCTTCTCGAACGCTGTCTGATGCCTGTAATACTTGCTGTTTCACATGGTGATTCGACATAACATCAACCGCGACCTTCATCCCTTCAAGGATTGGAATCGCACTCGATGTACAGATAGAAAGTGTTCGTGCAAAGCGAGAGGTATTGATCCCTTTCGCTATCTTGCCGATCAGCGGGATACTCAATAGATTGCGATCCCAACTCATACGAACGCCCGGCTTTTTCAGCGCGGTCTTCACAAGAACAATCACACCAAGGGTCAGCAACAGTAATTGGATACCCCAATTCTGAATAAATTCACTCGATGCTAATAAAAATTGTGTCGATTGAGGAAGTTCTTGGCCCATCTGAATAATCGGCTCTACGATCTTAGGCACTACCGTTGCTAGTAGGAACGAAACAATCGTCACCGCAAACACCACCAGCACGATTGGGTAGATCATCGCTTGCAGCAGCTTAGAGCGCATTTTCTGACGATTCTCAGCGTAGTCAGCCAGTCGTTCCAATACCGCATCTAAGTGGCCAGATTTCTCACCAGCTGCGACCATGGCTCTAAACAGCTCATCGAAGATGTGAGGGAAATCAGACAGACTGTCCGCTAACGAATAACCTTCCGTCACCTTAGAGCGAACTGCCAACAACATAGTTCGAATACGTGGCTTTTCAGATTGCTCGGCTACCGCTTTCAAGCACTCTTCTAGCGGCATTCCAGATTGGACTAGCGTTGATATCTGACGCGTAATCAAAGCCAAATCAGGTGTACTAATACCGCGTTTAAAGCTGGTCGACGGCTGAGCACCTTTTGCTGTTTTTGCTTTAGCCTCGGTCATCTCAACCGGCATCAAGCCAAGTTCTTTTATTCTTTGTCGAGCCTGACGAGCATTATCTGCTTCAATAGAGCCTTTTTTGCTTTTGCCTTTGGCATCCAATGCTTTGTATTCAAATGCCGCCATACTAGACTTCCTTGGTCACGCGCATCACTTCTTCTAGGGACGTTACCCCTTTCAGAACTTTGCTCAAGCCATCATCGCGAATACTTGGGGTTGTGCCACGAATTGCCTTCTCAATGGCCTGTTCTCCAGACTCACTGTGAATCAACTCTTGTACCGAATCATCAATCATCAATAGCTCATGAATACCGGTACGACCTCGGTAACCTTTGTGGCTACAGTGGTCACAGCCTTTGGCATGATAAAGGGTTAGGCTGTCTTTCTTCTTCAGGCCAAACAACTTTTTCTGTTCTTTGTCAGCTTCGTACGGTTCTTTACACTCGCTACACAAGGTTCGAACCAAGCGCTGCGCCAGAACACCGAGCAGTGAAGAGGAGATCAAGAAAGGTTCAATACCCATATCACGTAGACGCGTAATCGCACCTATCGCGGTATTGGTATGGAGAGTCGACATAACCAAGTGACCCGTCAAAGAAGCTTGTACTGCAATCTCGGCGGTTTCCAAATCACGGATCTCACCAATCATAACCACATCGGGATCTTGACGAAGAATCGCACGTAAACCGCGCGCAAAGGTCATATCAACCTTAGGGTTCACTTGTGTTTGGCCAATACCATCAATATCAAATTCGATTGGATCTTCAACAGTTAGGATATTTCGCTCATTGCTGTTGAGCTCTTGTAGACCAGCATACAAGGTTGTTGATTTACCAGAACCCGTTGGGCCGGTCACCAAGATGATGCCGTGTGGGCGCTGAATCAGCTTACGGAAGTTCTCGTGGTTCTCTGCCGTCATGCCTAAGCTGTGCAAGTCTAAGCGAGTGGCGTTTTTGTCCAACAGACGCATTACCACACGTTCACCGTGCGAAGACGGCATGGTTGAAACACGCACGTCGACCGCTCGGCCACCAATACGCAGAGAAATACGACCATCTTGTGGCACGCGTTTTTCCGCAATATCCAGCTTAGCCATAACCTTGACACGTGAAACCAACAGCGGGGCCAGTTTGCGGCTTGGCGCAAGAACATCACGTAATACACCATCAATACGGAAGCGGATAGACAGTGACTTCTCGAAGGTTTCGATATGAATATCCGAAGCACCCTCTTTGATCGCCTCACCCAGCATCGCGTTGATTAACTTGATGATTGGCGCATCGTCTTCTGATTCAAGCAAGTCTTCGTCTTGAGGCAGCTCTTCTGCTAGAGAGAAAAAGTCGTCGTTGTCGGCACCAATGTCTTCCATTAGCTGACGAGCTTCCGACGAGTCACGCTGATACGCGTCCGTCAGTTTTTTATCAAATTCGTCTGCGCCGATCGCTTGTGGCGTGAAACCATTTTTCACAACACGACTTACTTCAATGATCGCCGCCGATTTCAGTGGCTCAACATAATAAAGTATCGGTGCACGCTCTGGATGTTGATACTCCAACACCATCTTGTAGCGATTTGCAAAGCTAAACGGCAAGCGCTGATAAGTACTTGCCGCCCCTACCAATTGAGCCATTATTCTGTTTCCATTTGATCGATGAAGGCTTGGATCTCAGCCGGGTGATTCATCTCTGCACCAAATTTAGGCAATACCGGGATGTTATCGTCATCCATCAGTTTCAGGCCTTGCTCTGACTTATACAGCTGCTCAGCACGGATGAAGTTGTATTTACGCTGAGTGATACCATCGGCTGTCATACCATCACGAATAATGGTTGGTTTGATGAAGACCATTAAATTCTTTTTCTCAACCTGAGTACTGGTTGATTTGAACAGGTGTCCGAGAACAGGGATGTCGCCTAGGAATGGTACTTTGGATTCACTTTCCAGTGCGCGCTCATCAATCAAGCCACCAAGTACCAGCATCTGACCATCTTGAACAATCACTGACGTATTTAGCTGACGCTTAGCAAAACGAACATCAACAGCCCCGTTTGCACCTAATACGTTCGATACTTCTTGTTCTATTTGCAATTGAACCGAGTCGCCTTCATTGATTTGTGGCACGACTTTCAGCTTGATACCCACTTCTTTACGTTCAACCGTTTGGAATGGGTTATCGTTGCTTGAGCCTGCTGTAGAGCCGGTTAGAACAGGCACCTCTTCACCCACAATGAATGAAGCCTCGCCGTTATCCATCACGGTAATACTCGGAGAAGATAGGATGTTAGAGTTTGAATCGGTTGCTACCGCACTGATCAACGCTGTCCAATCGCCCATAACGACACTCATAGCAGCACCATTCACGCCAGAAAGTGCAGAAGCTAACGTTGAATAATCACCTGATTCGGTTGTCGTTTCATTACGTACAAAGGCACCATTGTCATCATATACTGCGGTAGTCGTTTCAGTGTCTTTGGCTTCTTCTAAACCAACCATCACACCACCAATCGATGCACCTGTGTTGCCGTACTGAATCACAGCACCAGTATCAAGGTTACCCCATTGCACACCAAGGTTAATGCCGTCACCTTCTGCCATTTCGACAATTAAAGCTTCAATCAATACTTGAGCACGACGAATATCCAGCTGTGCGATCACATCTTGTAGCGCATTCATAATGTCTGGCTGAGCCGTGATCACTAAAGAGTTGGTGTCACTGTGAGCAGAGATCATCACTTGATTACGTTGCGATGAACTGCCTTTGGTTGATGTCTGCTTTTCTGATTGCAGGTTGTCCGACACGCCTTTCAGCACATCGACTAAATCTTCGGCTTTTGCGTATTTAAGGTAAATTACTTGGTTGTTGCCTTTGGTTGCCATTTCAACATCAAGCTGTTCAATCAGCCTTCTTAAACGGCTACGTACCTTAGGGTCGCCTGAGATAAGAATCGCATTGGTACGCTCATCGGCAACTAATTTAGGTTGTAGAAATGCAGGTGTGTTTTTCGCATCGGTGGTTTTGCTCAATGCATCGACAATACGCACCATTTCTGCCGCAGAAGCATTCTTTAGCTCAACGACTTCGATCTCTTTATCACCCGCTTGGTCAACACGCTTGATGATCTCTGCTAAACGATTAACAACGGCTGCACGGCCAGTAATTAGAATGATATTTGCAGGGTCGTAATGCACAACGTTACCCGCACCCGCATTATCATTCAGCTGGCGAAGCAAAGGAGAAAGTTCACGTACTGAAACATTACGAACGGTCACGACGCGTGTGACAACATTGTCGCCATTGATCGTGTCACCGTCTCCAACAACTGGAATTGCCGACGTTTTAGAATCTTTGGCTTTGATGATCTTAAGAACACCCGAGTCCATTTCGACCACCGCGTAGCCATACACTTCTAAAACATTTAAGAAGAAGCTGTAATATTGCTCTTCATTGAGCACATCGTAACTACGAACATCAATTTTCCCGCGCACCGAAGGGTCAACGATGATCGTCTTCTCTAAGTTGCGGCCAACAATATTAATAAACTCTTGAATGTCAGTGCCCTTAAAGCTGGCACTAAAATCACTCGCTATGGCTGCGGGTGTGCAGATTAAGCTTCCTGCCAATAACCATGCACTTTTCTTAAACCAATGCTTCACGTACTTCTCCTACACTTTCGTCCTTCGTTAGACGCAAAGTTTTAAAATTCAATAAACACTTCATGTTGTTGACCATCTCTCTCGACCACCAGGTTTAGCTCTGTCAGTTCTGAGATGGAACGGAATATGTTGCCCATAGCAGCAGGGTCTGTCAGGTCTTGTCCATTTAACTGAGTCGCAATATCTCCGTTTTGGAGCCCAACAGAGTTAAAAAGTTCTGAATCTTTGCCAGGGCTCACACGATAACCGATCACTTTATCGTCACGCTTCACCTGAGACAGTCGAACATATTGGAAGATTTGTTGCGGATCTTTCATTATCTTCGCTTTAATTTCATCAAGCTTCTCTTCTGCAGAAGCTGGGTTGTTACCACGGACAGAAGAAGAGGCACGGGGTGGTGCCGGTTCTGAAACGGCCAGACGCTTGTACTCAATACCTTCAAGCATCAAGGTTTCATCTCGGCCTGAGTTATCGATAATCACGCGATCGACTAATACCGCTTTTAACTTAGCGCGCGTGCCTTCGATCTCTTCGTTAATTCCGTAGGTTGCTTGTGTGCCACGATTCGCAATCACAGCTAAGCTTAATTTGGGGTTAGAGCTGGCAACCGCACCCACCAAAACCAGATTCAGTCGCGTTTTTGGAGCATCTTGAATAACTTGCTGCTCAACCACAGCAGGCTTGGTTGGGTTATATGCGCCAAAAAAGTTGCTCTGCTGCAAAGAAGAGATATCAAGAGTCGATTGAGGAGCAGAAGACGATGAAGCCGTTGCTTTCCAAGGCACAACGGTTTGCTCGGCAGGTTCGATAAACCATGCAAGCTGTCCTAAAATCCATGCGGAAGCTGCGATTAACACACAACAAAGAACAAGGCTCAGTTTCTGCTGGAGTAAAAATCCATTCTCTAAAAATCGGCTCAGCACCGGAGAGTTATCCATGCGAAGTTTGAGCTCTAAAAAGTTCACGTTCCCTAACCCTTTCTATAACGAATAAAGCTGTAACCTACTAAACTATCAGCTTTTTTGTTCATAAATTCTGTTCCAGCTTATTAAAAGCATAAGATCCTGAACTATATCATAGCAAATCTATAAATCGGCATTACCTGAGCTATTTTGTAATCTTCCTTGAAAAAAAAGCCAGTCGCCTCCACATAAGCTTCTACTAAATGTGATAAGCGTCATCAAATAAAATAAGTTGCATACTGTGATTAACAGTTAAACCGCATTCATTTCTAACTGAAAAGGCACTGTCCTATATGAAAACGACTAATGAAGCTGTCAGACTCGATAAATGGTTGTGGGCAGCACGCTTTTATAAGACTCGTTCAATTGCTCGCAACATGGTCGATGGTGGCAAAGTCCACTATAATGGTCAGCGCAGCAAACCTAGCAAAATCGTAGAACTTGGTGCAGTAATTACTCTGCGCCAAGGTAATGAAGAAAAGACGGTCACCATAGAGAAAATATCCGCACACCGTGGCGGGGCGCCAGTCGCTCAGACACTCTATGAAGAAACCACCGAAAGCTTGGCAAAAAGAGAAGAGTTTGCACAACAGCGCAAACTTAATGCTCATAGCCCAGCACCAGAACGTCGCCCAGACAAAAAGCAACGTCGTGACATCATCAAGTTCAAGACTCAATAAGCTAGAAGGAATAGCCAAATGGCAGACCCAATGTCTACAAGTAATGTTTTAAATCGCTACCTATTTGAAGACCTATCAGTACGTGGTGAATTGGTACAAATGGACGAAGCGTACCAACAGATTATTTCTAGCAAGGAATACCCAGCGCCAGTGCAAAAGCTGTTGGGTGAGCTACTGGTTTCAACGACGCTACTAACGGCGACTCTAAAGTTTGAAGGCTCTATCACGATGCAACTGCAAGGTGATGGCCCAGTATCTCTCGCTGTTATTAATGGCGATAACGATCAGAAGATCCGTGGTGTTGCTCGCTTTGACGGTGATATTGCTGACGACGCAGGCCTACACGACCTGATAGGTAAAGGCCACCTAGTGATCACTATCGATCCTAAAAAAGGTGAGCGTTACCAAGGCATCGTTGGTCTTGAAGGTGACACGCTTGCTGAAGTACTTGAAGGTTACTTCGCAAACTCTGAACAGCTAAAGACTCGTCTATGGCTGCGCACGGGTGAACATGAAGGCAAAGCACACGCTGCTGGTATGCTTCTGCAGGTTATGCCTGACGGTACTGGTACGCCAGATGACTTCGAACACCTAGAGCAGTTAACTGACACTGTAAAAAATGAAGAGTTGTTCTCTCTAGAAGCGAACGACCTGTTGTACCGTCTATACAACCAAGAGAAGGTTCAGGTATTTACCCCACAACCGGTTGAGTTCTTCTGTGGTTGTTCTCGTCAACGTAGTGGTGCGGCTATCATTACTGTTGCTCAAGAAGAGATCTACGACATCATCAGCACTGAAGGAAGTGTGGCTCTTCACTGCGATTACTGTGGCACAAACTACTCGTTTGACAAGAACGACGTTGACGCACTGTACGCAGAAGCAGCAGATAAAGGCGACAATACGGTTCATTAATTTACAGCGTACCAAAAACACGTAATTTACCCTACAAAGGTCAGCACTCAGCTGGCCTTTTTTGTGATCAAAATAGCGCAAAGCCCGTAACATCTCGTAATAAAATCACCGCTTAATTTTAATCAATTAATAATGTTCTCGCCCCTAGCGCAAAGGTTTGCGTACAGGATAGACTAGTTAGGCCAATATGTGACGAGACGCTTAAAACCCCAAGATTAATATGGATACTTTTTGAGCTGTATCCCTGTTTCCCCAGAGTCTCGTTGCTAGCATGGTGAGCAGATAACAATAAAAAATTAATACAAAATCCCTACAAAATATCCTACAAGGAGCACCTATGACCGTTATGGAACATACTAAGGCTGCACAAATTGATCTAACTAAGCACGGACTGACTGGCGTTACTGAAGTTCTTCGTAATCCTAGCTACGAGCAGTTATTCGTTGAAGAGACACTGCCAGGTTTGGAAGGCTACGAAAAAGGCGTAGTAACGGAACTAGGCTCTGTTGCGGTTGACACTGGTATCTTTACTGGCCGCTCACCAAAAGATAAGTACATTGTTAAAGATGACACCACGCGCGATACCATGTGGTGGTCAGATCAAGGCAAAAATGACAACAAACCGATTACAACTGAAGTATGGGATGAGCTTAAAGAGCTTGTGACAACTCAGCTATCTGGCAAGCGCCTGTTTGTCATTGACGGTTACTGTGGTGCTAACCCTGATACGCGCTTAAGTGTACGTATTATCACTGAAGTAGCGTGGCAAGCGCACTTCGTTAAGAACATGTTCATTCGTCCAACAGACGAAGAGCTAGCAACGTTCGAACCTGATTTCGTGGTAATGAACGGTGCTAAAACAACTAACCCTAACTGGGAAAAGCAGGGTCTAAACTCTGAAAACTTCGTTGCTTTCAACCTAACAGAACGCGTTCAAATCATCGGTGGTACTTGGTACGGCGGTGAGATGAAGAAAGGCATGTTCGCAATGATGAACTACCTACTTCCTCTTCAAGGCATTGCTTCAATGCACTGTAGTGCTAACGTCGGTGAAGAAGGCGATGTAGCGATTTTCTTCGGTCTATCGGGCACAGGTAAAACAACCCTATCAACGGATCCTAAGCGTGAGCTAATCGGTGATGATGAGCACGGTTGGGATGACGATGGCATCTTCAACTTTGAAGGCGGTTGTTACGCGAAGACCATTCGTCTATCTAAAGAAGCAGAACCTGAAATCTACAATGCAATCCGTCGTGATGCACTGTTAGAAAACGTAACGGTTCGTGGCGATGGTTCTATCGATTTTGATGACGGTTCAAAAACAGAGAACACTCGTGTTTCTTACCCGATTCACCACATCGACAACATCGTTAAGCCTGTATCAAAAGCAGGTCATGCTCAAAAGGTTATCTTCCTAACTGCTGATGCATTCGGTGTACTACCACCCGTTTCTAAACTGACTCCAGAGCAAACGAAGTACCACTTCCTATCTGGCTTCACTGCGAAACTAGCGGGCACTGAGCGTGGTATTACTGAACCAACACCAACGTTCTCTGCGGCATTTGGTGCGGCATTCCTAACTCTTCACCCAACTCAGTACGCTGAAGTACTTGTGAAGCGTATGAAAGCGGCTGGCGCTGAAGCTTACCTAGTGAACACAGGTTGGAATGGCACAGGCAAACGTATCTCAATCCAAGATACTCGTGGCATCATCGACGCTATCCTAGATGGCTCAATCGACCAAGCTGAGACTAAGGTTATCCCTATGTTTAACCTAGAAGTACCGCTAGCGTTGCACGATGTTGACCCAGCGATTCTTGACCCACGCGACACGTACACTGACCCACTACAATGGGAAAGCAAAGCGAAAGATCTAGCAGAACGCTTCATCAACAACTTTGATAAGTACACTGACAACGCTGAAGGTAAGTCACTGGTTGCGGCTGGTCCTCAACTGGACTAATCCAACCATCTGCTCGGGCTTAGCCATAAGCGAACGCCCAATTTAAAATGATATTTTTGTAGCAAGCCCCTCTTTTGAGGGGCTTTTTTGTTGATGCTTGACCCTTTTTGTTCCACTCTGTTTTAAGACGATTGAAATTTAAGGCTTTCAGGGAATGAAAAAGGTATTCATGGTGTTCGGCATTGTGTTGGCTATCGCCGTTGCAACTATCGCAGCGTTGCTATTAAGCCTGCAGACGCAATACCGTGCGGATGTTGCTAACTTTTTTATCAAACATGCGATTGAACAACCTGTGCTCATTGAAGATGTTGAGTATCAGGCGCCTTATCACATCACCTTAATGGGCGTTACCCAAAGCCAACCCGAAAAGCAGGCACCTCTATATATCGACAAGATCGATCTTTGGTTCAGCCCTAACTCAATTGCAGAAGCCAAACTGGTCTTTGAATCTGTGTTGATCAGTGGCCTGCAATTGGAAGCAGACGATCTAGAGACATTCACGCAATTATTTACCCAGCCAAACATCAAACTCCACCAGCTGGCCATCAACAATCTCGATTTTTCAACGCCAGAGTTTAATGCTCGAGGCATCGACCTCCAGATCTCATATCCAACATGGGACGACAGCAGCTCGCTACTACCCTATGGCAAAATCCAACTCTCAGCCTCGCAGCTGTATTGGCAAGGCGAAGCGTTTGATAACCTGTTGATTGACCTAGACCTTAAACCGAGTGACAGCACCCTTTATGGCGCTTCATTTGATTGGCGTGGCGCCAAAATTTCCGGACAAGCAGAGCAATATAAACATGATTGGTCATTAGTGAATATCACCATCGACGGCCTGCGACTCAACGAGAAACAGACCCAAAGCCTCTTGAGCAAAAAATGGGATGGAGCAGGTATTCAGATAAACCACATCAACAGTTTAGATATCTTGCGCAGCGATGTGGAATGGAAAAGTGGCCACTTAGCTGGCTTCGATGCTTCATTAGAAAATGTTCAGGTACCGTTTCAGCTGTGGCAGCAACAACAAGCCACCTTTTCCCTACAAGCAGAAGGCGTCACCATCGATGATGACTTGTTTGTCGACCCGAGTATTCAGTTAAACCTTCAACCGGAACAGATCCTGATTGAGGATTTCTATACGCAATGGCGACAAGGCAGTATCCAAATGAACGGGACGGTAACACCAAGCTCAGTTGAACTCGCACAACTTGATGTTCAGGGCATAAAATGGATTACTGAAAGCCAAGATGAAAATCTACCGGCCACTCGTTTAATCCCTTGGCTTACACAGCTACAGCAAGCCTCTATTCATCGACTAAATATAGAGCGTAGCCAACTCATCCAACTCGCAAAAAAACCTTACTGGCAGGTCTCAGGACTTCATGTCGAGGGGCATCAGGTTCAACTGCTACAAGATAGAAAACTAGGATTGTGGCAAGGCAAGTTAATGGCCAGTGCCAATGATGCCAGCTACCAAAATATTCTCAGTGCTCAGCCTGTGGTTGAAATGAATAGCGAGCAAGGAAAATGGACGCTGACACGCCTGTTTGCACCATTGAAGAATGGCTATATTGAAGCGAATGCCACTCTCGACTTTAACCAAATCAGCAAGCCATGGAGCTTAGATATTTCTGCCGATGGGTTACCGATAGCACCCATGCTGCAGCGACTTGAATTACCACTCGATGCAACCGGCTATGGCGAGTTTGAACTTCAAGCCGCAGGTTTATATGGCGACTCACTGATGCTCGGTTATTCAACCACAGGGCAACTCACTGGCAGCGTTCGCCAGGGTGTGATGACCTTTAACGACACGCTTTCTGAAACCTCAACCGATAACGTCTTCGAAATCCCAGAGCTTAATGCGAATTTTGACCGTGGTCGCTTCACTCTCGAACCAATGCACATTATTGGTGCATCCGCAGCAGAGCAAGGTACACAAAGAGTTCAAACGCTCAACGGTGAGGTCTCTGGAGAGCTCGACTTGCTTAAAAACGAGCAACACACTCTCTCGATTACCCTATCGGACACATGCCATCAAATCTCAGGAAAGCTCACCCAAGCTGAGTATTCGGAGATTAACGACTGCCAACAAAAAAGCGCCACTCCTCAGGAGTAGCGCTTTCAGTCAATATCGACAGTATTACCGGTGTTAGCTATTCGTTCACATTGGTATCTGTCGAGAGTATCTTTTTGTAGTCGGGGATCAGCATATAGGTTCCCGTAAACTCTACAGCTTCCACATCGCCGCTATGAATAGTCACGTGAATGATGATACGTGCCTTTCTGCCTGACGCAAGGCGATCCAAGTCGCCACTGATACCATCCAATGAAGTAGAGGCAACAGGGTTTTGCTCAACTGGGTGACGATAACGAATATTACTGTCTGCCAGCACGATATCACCGGTCAGCCCGCGCTCTTTCATCAATAACCAAGTCATACCCCAACCGGTTAAGGTCGCTAAAGTAAAGGCAGAGCCTGCAAACATGGTGTTGTGAGGGTTCAGATTGGGATTCAGCTGAGCGCTACACTCAAATTGGTAACCTGTGTATTGGTTTATCTTGATGCCCATCTTGTCACTGATCGGGATCTGGTGTTCCCAGCGTTGCTGAAGTTCGTTACACCATTCAGGCTTACGCAATACATCAGCCATTGGGTCAAGTTGCTTAACCATCTGTTGGTGACGCACAGGACCGCGTTGGTCGTTAATCTCACCACGACGCTCAAAGTCATTCTTCTCATAGAATGAGATCGCATCTTCACGTGCATTACACACCAAGCGCTTTGCACCCTCCTGACGAGCCAATGACTCAAGCGCGACTAGAATCAACGAACCCATACCTTTACTACGGCGAGAGTTCTTAACCGCCATGTAGCGGATCTGACCTTCTAGATCTGGGGTGATATACAGACGACCAATCGCCATCGGACGACCTCGACCATCAACAATCATGCGATGGTGACTCATTGGATCATATTCATCGCGCTCTGAACCTACCGGCATTCGCCAAGGTTCACGGAGCATCTGCCAACGAAAATGGTAATACTTATTTAACTGATTTTCGGTGGTTGGGGTTATGAGTTTAAACATGCTTATTCCTTTAAGCCTAAACCTGCAGCCAGAATGTCACTGGGCCATCATTAACCAAAGACACTTTCATGTCGGCTGCGAATCGACCACGTTCCGTTGGCAACACTGATTCACATTGGTCTGAGAAATAGTTGTAAAGACGCTCTGCATCTTCGGGGTGAGCACCACGAGAAAAGCCCGCTCGCGTGCCTTTCTTGGTATCGGCTGGCAGAGTGAATTGAGACACCACTAATACCTTACCTTCTACCTGCTTCACGTTGAGGTTCATTTTCTCGTCCTCATCTCCAAAGACACGATAAGTGGTCACTCGTTCCATCAAACGTTTGGCTTTGGCTTCGTCATCACCTTTTTCTACGCCTAACAGAACCAATAAACCTTGCTCAATCTCACCCACTACTTCGCCATCAACACGGACGGCAGCTTCACTTACTCTCTGGATCAGTGCTATCACTGTTGTTTCCTTGCTCTGTAATTTTGTCGTTATCCGTTGAGTGTACCATTTCTTGCGGGTCACTCCACTGTTCGTGCTCACCAAGAGCAGCGGTCACCTCGGCACCCACCAGCACGATCAACCAACACAAATACACCCAGACAAAAAGAATCGGAATCGCTGCTAATGCGCCATAAATCAACTGGTAAGAAGGGAATTGCGTAATGTAGGCTGCAAAGCCTTTCTTACTGAGTTCGAACAACAGAGCCGCAACCAAAGAGCCAGCAGCTGCATGAGAAAAGTGTATCTTTTTGTTGGGAACCAGCAGGTACAAACCGAAGAACGCAAAGAAAGAGAGAATTAAAGGAAGTTTGCGAATCACGGTATTAAAGGCGCCAGAGACAACTTCATTTTGTAGCAAGCTTAAGGATGTCACATAAGAGGTAGCAGCAATGCTCGCACCGACCAATATAGGCCCAAGCGTTAACACCATCCAGTACATAGAGAAAGACAGCACCGCACGTCGCTTCTCATTAACACGCCAGATGTAGTTTAGGTTCTTATCGATATTGGAGATCAGCATCAGTGCAGCAATGAATAAGAACACACTACCGACCGCCGTCATCTTACCGGTATTGGCAACGAACTCTAACAAAGCACCGTGCACTGCATCCCCTGACGCTGGAACAAAGTTGGTAATGACGAAATTTTGAATCACGATACCGACATCAGCAAAGATGGAGAATGACGACAAGATAGAGAGCAGAACCGTCAACATCGGTACGATCGAGAGCAAGGTAATGTACGCCAAATAGCCCGCATTCACGTTGACTCGATCGTGCGTCATTCGCGCCAAAAGATAGCGAGAAAACTGAATACTGAGTGTGGCGACCTTTTTTATCTTCAACTTGTAACTCCCTTGTAACTCGTTCATAGTCCTAATTAATATTCCGTTGTATTAATCACAGTAAGTAAATGTTCAAAAATAGCGTAGGAAAAAGGCTTGAGAACAAGGAAGAGTTTTTCGATAAGTAGTCATTCTACAATCAAAAATTCTAACGCCGTTATCGAGCATTTTAACAAGCTAGGTTGAGCAGTTATTTACTACGATTGATATTATTTAACTATAGGAAACTAGGATGCCTTATTTAATAGTTATAGTCCTCTCTATTTTTACTCTTACTGGATGCCAGTCAGCTTATTACTCCGCTATGGAGCAAGTGGGCTACCACAAACGCGACATTATGGTCGACAGAGTGGAAGATGCAAAAGAGTCGCAGCAGGATGCTCAGGAAGAGTTTACCAGCGCACTTGAAGCCTTGAGTAGCCTGACTAACTTCAGTGGTGGCGACCTTGAAGACATGTACAACAAGATTAATGATAAATACCAAGACAGTGAGAAAGCCGCACAAAATGTCAGTGACCGCATTGCTGCGATTGAAGATGTGTCCGATGCACTATTTGAAGAGTGGCAGGGAGAGTTAGATCTCTACACCAGTGATTCGCTGCGTCGATCAAGTGAGAAAAAGCTGCGTGAAACCAAATCGTCTTACCAAACCATGCTATCAGCGATGAAAAGAGCTGAGAAGAAAATGGATCCGGTACTCAACACTCTTCGCGACAACACGCTTTATCTCAAGCACAACCTCAATGCGAGTGCCGTTGGTTCATTGCAGGGAGAGTTTATGAGCTTAGAAAAAGACATCGCCTACGCGATAGAACAGATGAATGCGGCGATAGCAGAGTCGGATAAGTTCTTAGCTCAACTGAACCAGAAGTAGCGCTACAGAGTACAACACCATGCAGCCTATCATTATTACTGGCGGTCCCGGAGCCGGAAAAACAACGCTGATTAACGCCTTGGGTGACATGGGTTACCCAACCTTCGCTGAATCCTCTCGCCAGTTGATAGAAAAGCTGAGCCAACTTGAGAACGGTATCTTACCTTGGTTAGATCTTCCGGGCTTTGCTCGCCTGTGTCTCACTATCATGAATGAGCAAAAGGAACAGGCCAATCAGCATCCGGTTGCGTTTCTTGACCGTGCGATTCCAGATATCTGTGGTTACTTGTCTCAGGCTAATCTTGAGGTTGATGATAACTACCGAGAAGCGAGTCAAGGCTATCACTTCCAAGTCCTATTCTGCTGCCCTGAAGCTTCTATCTATGTTCAAGATGAAGTGCGCCCTTATCCGTTTGAAGAAGCACTAGAGATTCACCACGCGTTAGTCAGAGTCTACCAAGAGCTTGGCTATGAGGTTGTCGAAGTGCCATTTATGTCGGTAGCAGAGCGAGTTCAATCCGTTGAAAGTTACCTAGGAATCAAAAGCTAACTACCCAACTCAGTCGTTCCTCCCTCTTAAGGATAACGAATACTTGAATGCCCTTCGTATCTCGCATCTCGTTTACTCGAATCTAAACTAACTAAAAAACAAAAGCCCCGAGCAGCTAGGCTACTCGGGGCTTTCTTATCTACTTAGCTAGAAGCTAGTCAGCTGGCAATTAAGCCTTAGCTGGACGTGCTGCACGCTTACGTTCGTTTTCAGTAAGAAGCTTCTTACGGATACGTACGTTTAGTGGCGTTACTTCTACTAGTTCATCTTCATCGATAAACTCAAGAGCTTGCTCTAGAGTGTGCTTGATCGGTGGAGAAAGAACTTGTGCTTCATCAGTACCAGATGCACGAACGTTCGTTAGTTGCTTACCTTTTAGACAGTTTACTGTCAGGTCGTTTGAACGGTTGTGAATACCGATTACTTGACCTTCATAAACTTCATCAGCGTGCTCTGTGAATAGACGACCACGAGCTTGAAGGAAGAATAGAGCGTAAGTAAGAGCTTTACCCGTTGCGTTCGAGATTAGAACACCGTTGTTACGCTGACCAATGATACCGCCTTTGTAAGGACCGTAATGATCGAACGAGTGGTAAATAAGACCAGAACCAGATGTCATTGTAAGGAATTCAGTTTGGAAACCGATAAGACCACGAGAAGGCATCATGAAGTCCATGCGAACACGGCCTTTACCATCTGGTGCCATATCTGTTAGCTCACCCTTACGTAGACCGATGCTTTCCATGATTGCACCTTGGTGCTCTTCAACTACATCGATAGTAACCGTTTCGAACGGTTCCATTTTCTGACCATCTTCTTCTTTGATGATTACTTCTGGACGAGATACTGCTAGCTCGAAACCTTCACGACGCATGTTTTCGATCAGGATAGAAAGGTGAAGCTCACCACGGCCTGATACACGGAAACGGTCTGGACTTTCAGTTTCTTCAACACGTAGTGCAACGTTATGAACCAATTCTTTTTCAAGACGCTCAAGGATGTTACGTGAAGTTACAAACTTACCTTCTTTACCCGCGAACGGAGAAGTGTTTACTTGGAAAGTCATTGTTACTGTTGGTTCATCAACAGACAGTGGTTCCATTGCTTCAACATTGTTTACGTCACAGATAGTGTCTGAAATTTTCAGTTCACCAAGACCAGTGATTGCAATGATGTCGCCAGCGTTAGCTTGTTCTACTTCGTGACGCTCAAGACCTAGGTAACCAAGTACAGTACCTACTTTACCGTTACGTTTCTTGCCTTCAGCATTCACGATAGTTACTTGTTGGTTTGGCTTAACCGAACCACGAGTAACACGAGCAACACCGATAACACCTACGTAAGAGCTGTAATCAAGTTGCGAAATTTGCATTTGTAGTGGACCGTCAAGGTCAACTGCAGGCGCTTCTACTGTATCAACAACAGCTTGGAACAGTGGTTCCATGTCTGTGCCAACTGCGCCTTCTTCCATTGTTGCCCAACCGTTTAGAGCTGAAGCGTAAACAACAGTAAAGTCTAGTTGCTCATCAGTAGCACCTAGGTTGTCGAAAAGGTCGAATACTTGATCCATAACCCAATCAGGACGAGCACCAGGACGGTCAATCTTGTTGATAACAACGATTGGCTTAAGGCCGTGTGCGAATGCTTTTTGCGTTACGAAACGAGTTTGAGGCATTGGGCCGTCAACTGCATCTACGATCAGAAGAACTGAATCAACCATAGACATAATACGCTCAACTTCACCGCCGAAGTCCGCGTGTCCCGGAGTATCTACGATGTTGATGCGGTAATCATTCCAGTTGATTGCTGTGTTCTTAGCAAGGATTGTAATGCCACGCTCTTTTTCGATGTCATTCGAATCCATGACACGCTCTTCAGCTTCACCACGAGACTCAAGAGTGCCTGACTGTTGTAGCAGTTTATCAACCAAAGTCGTTTTACCGTGGTCAACGTGCGCGATGATCGCGATATTTCTTAACTTATCAATCTGTGGAGTAGACATGGATTCTCGATTCACTCATAAAAGGTAGCCGTCAATTATCTCAATTGTTTGGATAATAACCGCTAGCTTGATTTAAAAAACGGTCAATAATATACCAGATTTTAGAAAAAAACCCAGAAATATGTGATCTGAACCAAGGCTTTTTTCTCTATTAGCGATTCATATTCGCTTAACATCGATTCAATACAGTATAGAACAGCTAAATTCGTACGATTTTTAAAATCATTGCGCGCTAACTTCGAGCCAAATCTACCCCGAAAAAGAAAAGTGGATTGACAACGTACTCAATTCGTTGCTGAATGGTATTCGTTTGTGATTCATCATATTGGTGCACATCAAGCGCATTGCACCAACACGGTGCACGCAGAGATCATTTTGGTGCAAAACTCAAAGATAAACGCAAACAAAAACGACTAAGCAATTGAAATTAATGGAATAATTTTTTTGGCACGCTTTTGGCAATAGATAAATCAGCATCGATTAATGCACATACAGACATTAATCAATGCTGGTTTCAACCGAATCGAGCTAATACCGAATTAATAACACTGGAGGTTATCCAAGATGTCAGTAGAAAATGTACTATCCCTGATCCAAGAGAACGAAGTTAAATTTATCGACTTACGTTTTACTGATACAAAAGGTAAAGAGCAGCATATCTCTATTCCTTCTCACCAAGTTGACGCTGACTTCTTTGAAGAAGGTAAAATGTTCGACGGCTCTTCAGTAGCAGGTTGGAAAGGCATTAACGAATCTGACATGGTAATGATGCCTGACGCATCATCTGCCGTTCTTGACCCATTCACAGAAGACGCAACGCTAAACATCCGTTGTGACATTCTTGAGCCTGCAACAATGCAAGGCTACGACCGTGACCCTCGCTCAATCGCTAAACGTTCTGAAGAATACCTACGCTCTACTGGTATCGCAGATACAGTTCTAGTCGGTCCTGAGCCAGAATTCTTCCTATTTGATGATGTTAAATTCTCAAATGACATGTCTGGTTCTTTCTTCAAGATTGATGACGTAGAAGCAGCTTGGAACACAGGTTCTGACATCGAAGGCGGTAACAAAGGTCACCGTCCTGGCGTTAAAGGCGGTTACTTCCCAGTAGCTCCTGTAGATTCTTCTCAAGACATCCGTTCTGCAATGTGTCTAGTAATGGAAGAGATGGGTCTAGTTGTTGAAGCTCACCACCACGAAGTAGCAACTGCGGGTCAAAACGAAATCGCAACTCGCTTCAACACGCTAACAACAAAAGCGGATGAGACTCAAATCTACAAGTACGTTGTACACAACGTTGCTCACGCATTTGGTAAAACAGCGACATTCATGCCTAAGCCACTAGTTGGTGATAACGGTTCTGGTATGCACGTTCACCAATCTCTAGCAAAAGACGGCGTTAACCTGTTTGCTGGTGATAAGTACGGCGGCCTATCTGAAATGGCGCTTTACTACATCGGTGGTGTAATCAAACACGCTCGTGCAATCAACGCATTTGCTAACCCATCAACAAACTCGTACAAGCGTCTTGTACCTGGTTTTGAAGCTCCGGTAATGCTTGCTTACTCAGCACGTAACCGTTCTGCTTCTATCCGTATCCCAGTAGTACCAAGCCCGAAAGCACGTCGTATCGAGCTACGTTTTGGTGACCCAGCAGCGAACCCATACCTATGCTACTCAGCAATGCTGATGGCTGGCCTTGACGGTATCAAGAACAAGATCCACCCAGGCGAAGCTATGGATAAAGATCTATACGACCTTCCTGCAGAAGAAGCGGCTGAAATCCCAACAGTTGCAGAATCTCTAGAAGTAGCGCTTAAAGCTCTAGACGCTGATCGTGAGTTCCTAACAGCTGGCGGCGTATTCTCTGACGACTTCATTGACTCTTACATCACACTGAAATCTGACGATGTACAACGCGTGAACATGGCGACACACCCACTTGAGTTTGAACTGTACTACTCAGTTTAATTTTTAGTCGGTCTTCTTACTGCAATAAGTAAGAAACTCTAGAAAAATATTAGGCTCGCCTCGCAGGTGGGCCTTTTTTCTATTCTCCCTCCCCCAGCTTCCTCGTACCATATATTAAACAAAAGCCCTCAGAGGCTGTTGCTATAAATACAATAAAATCAATAACAAAACCAACGCCAAACGTGAAAACACCTAACGGTGGAAAGAGGCTAACGATATGAAAAACATACTGTTCCTAATCGGGTTAACAGTCGCATTCTCGTGCTCTGCTCAAACGGTATATACCTGGGTAGACGAAGATGGCGTACTCCACTTTAGTGATACCCCAACCGATCAAGGTGCTAAATCTCTTCGCCTGCCTGATGTACAAGCGTCAGCGCCAGCCCCTAAATTTGAGGCCTCAACGCCTGTTGACGCTGCAGCATCAACTACAACTAAAACGCCAGCTAAAGCAAAAACGACGGAACACGAGGCACCAGCTCAGCTAACACTTACCATGCTGACTCCCATTCACGATCAAACCATCCGTAACAACCGCGGCTTAATCCCCATTCAAATCGAACTCAACCGCAAGCTAGGCATTGGTGAGCAGTTGCAATTAATGCTCGATGGCCGCCGTTATGGTGCTCCACAAACCCAGCCAACTTGGGAATTGAAAGGCATCGATCGAGGTACTCACACCATTGCAATTCAAGCACATAGAAGCGGCAAGCTTATTGCATCTACTAGTCCAGTCACCGTGTATTTACATCGAGCGACGCTCAAGTAGGCCAATGTGTTAAAAGAGACTGAATTACCTCTACTTTTCACCCAATCGAAGCAGCTTTCAGCGACTCTAATGAATTATCTTTAGCTTCTGGTTGATATGAGCCATACTTGAACTTAGCTACGCACCAATTTGGTGCAGTGAGAAAAACACCAGTTCAAGGACGAAATAGTGAATCGATCAGCCCAAAGCGACAGCATAGATACACATCATCTTTCCAACGCCATTCTCGACAATATGGTGACCGCGACCTTGATGCTCGATGAGCAATTGTTCGTGCGATACGCAAACCCTGCAGCTGAACAACTCTTCTCTCAAAGCGCGAGACGCATCGTCGATCACCCACTAAGCCAGTTAATTCAACATGCTTCTCTCGACTTAGCACTTCTAACTCAGCCTCTACAAAGTGGCCAAAGCATCACAGACAGCGACGTTACCTTTGTTGTCGACAATCGCCCACTGATGTTAGAAGTCACCGTAAGCCCTATCTCATGGCAGCGTGAAACCTTGCTACTAGTGGAGATGCGCAAGATAGACCAGCAAAGACGCCTCAGCCAAGAGCTAAACCAACACGCACAACAACAAGCGGCTAAGCTACTGGTGCGCGGGTTGGCCCATGAAATCAAAAACCCATTGGGTGGTTTAAGAGGAGCGGCGCAACTGCTTGGAAAAATGTTGCCCGATCAGTCCCTCAATGAATACACGCAGATCATTATTGAACAAGCCGATCGCTTGAGAGCCTTGGTAGACCGTCTTCTTGGTCCACAAAAACCAGGCAAAAAAACCGAAGAGAACCTTCATCAAATTTTAGAAAAAGTTCGACAGTTAGTAGAGCTTGAAGCGGGCTCAACACTCGCCATCGAAAGAGATTACGACCCTAGCCTGCCGGCGATAATGATGGATTCCGCTCAAGTTGAACAAGCTATGCTCAATATCGTGAGTAACGCTGCACAGATTTTGAAGGCGCAAGAGTCCGGTAAAATCACCATCCGCACCAGAACGGTGCATCAAGCCAATATTCATGGCAAACGACACAAGCTCGCGGCTCGCATTGAGATCAGCGACAACGGCCCGGGCATCCCGGATGAGCTAAAAGACACCCTCTTTTACCCAATGGTCAGCGGGCGAGAGGGTGGCACAGGCTTAGGGTTATCGATATCTCAAAACCTGATCGATCAGCACAACGGAAAAATTGATGTTGAGAGCTGGCCAGGTAACACCACATTCACGATTTATTTGCCGATATAAGCGAAGCCTTGATTCCCATAGGAAACAACGTTTCATCGGCAACAACGAATACCGAACAATAAAAACAACAATGATTATCACAATAGATTTGGCTGCAAAGGAATTGAATTATGAGTAAGGGTTACGTTTGGGTCGTCGATGACGACAGTTCTATACGCTGGGTCGTAGAAAAGACGCTGTCATCTGCGGATATTAAGTGCGAAACATTTGCTGATGCAGAGAGCGTTTTGCTGGCGCTTGAGCGCGAAACGCCAGACGTATTAGTGTCTGATATCCGCATGCCTGGTATCGATGGAATTGAGCTGTTGCATCAGGTTCATCAACGCTCTCCCGACCTACCCGTGATCATTATGACCGCGCACTCAGACCTTGATGCGGCGGTGAATGCTTATCAAAAAGGCGCTTTTGAATATCTACCAAAGCCTTTCGATATTGATGAAACACTGACCCTAGTAGAACGAGCAATTGCACACAGCCAAGAACAGAAGCGTGAACAAGCCAGCGAAGTTGCCGAAGAAACCAACGCACCCGAAATCATCGGTGAAGCACCCGCGATGCAGGAAGTTTTCCGCGCTATTGGTCGTCTATCTCGTTCATCTATTTCTGTTCTGATTAATGGTGAGTCCGGTACGGGTAAAGAGTTAGTCGCGCACGCTTTGCACCGCCACAGCCCGAGAGCAAAGAAACCATTCATTGCCCTCAACATGGCAGCAATCCCTAAAGACTTGATCGAATCCGAACTTTTTGGCCACGAGAAAGGCGCCTTTACCGGAGCCAACAGTGTTCGCCAAGGACGCTTTGAACAAGCCAACGGCGGCACGCTATTTTTGGATGAGATTGGTGATATGCCACTTGATATTCAAACCCGCTTGCTACGTGTCTTGTCGGACGGCCAATTTTATAGAGTGGGCGGTCACTCTGCAGTTAAGGTTGATGTACGTATCGTTGCGGCAACCCACCAAGATTTAGAAAGACTGGTGCATGAAGGGGGATTTCGTGAAGACCTTTTCCATCGACTGAATGTGATTCGAATCCATATTCCTGCGCTGCGTGAACGTAAACAAGATATTGAGAAACTGACTCATCACTTCTTAGCCTCTGCCGCCGAAGAACTCGGTGTAGAAGTAAAAACACTCCACCCAGAGACGATCCTAAAGCTCAATCAACTGAATTGGCCAGGTAACGTACGTCAGCTGGAAAATATTTGTCGTTGGCTCACTGTAATGGCCAGCGGTAGTGAAATATTACCTTCAGATCTGCCTCCTGAGTTACTGGAAGAGAAAGTGGTGACCACTTCAGGCTCTGGTGATAACTGGCAGCAACTGCTAGCTAATTGGGCAAAGTGTGCGCTTGATTCAGGAGAAAAAGAGCTGCTAACTTATGCTCTGCCAGAGTTTGAACGTATACTGCTAGAGGCTGCACTCAACCATACCAATGGTCACAAACAGGATGCAGCCAAGGTTTTAGGCTGGGGAAGAAACACCCTAACCCGTAAGCTCAAAGAATTGTACTGACCTGATATGACTTTCGATGCAGCTACTTTTTAACCAAAAAAGGGTCGCTTGGTTTGCTTAGTGTCGGTACAATTAAGGTATGCCATTCACTAAAGTTGTAGCTAAAGATGTCTTTGAAAACACAAATTACATTGAGAACCGCGGTGGTTCTCCCATTCGTGATGATTTTTCTGTTCACTATGGGCGTAATGGTTTTCACTCAAAAACAAAGCTACAAAGAGATGGTGAGTGATATTAGTGCACGTCAGCTAGCATCACTCACTGACAATGTTCATAAAAGCCTGTCCGATTTTTTAGAAAAGCCGTTTCACGCCAACCTCTCACTCAGCCATAACATTGGCTACCACCACCTCTACCAAGCTGGAAACCTCAGCAAAGTTCAAGATTACATTCTTTATAAGTTTTCCGATCACTTCACCGTAGTACCGCAACTTGATGTGATTGGTTTTGGTTCTGAAGACGGAAATTATGTGGGGTTTCGTAAAGAAGCAAACGATGGTTATACCTTGATGGTGCAGGATGACCGCACTCAAGATCAGCTAGTTATCTACCGTGGCAGCAAGATAAGTGAAGACATTCGTTCTGTCATCTCAGGGTATGACCCGCGAGTGCGCCCTTGGTATACGCCAGTTGCGAATCAGAAAAAAGCCGTGTGGTCGCCCATTTACGCCAATGCCGATGAACGCCAAGAGATCACCCTGTCAGCACTTGCGCCTATTTATGATAACGACGAATTTAAAGCGGTCATTGTCAGCGATATTAAGATCAACACCTTCAACGCATTCTTGAGAGATTTGAAAAATAATACCGATGCCTCTGTCTACATCATCGATCAGCAACAACGTTTAGTTGCTCACTCAGAAGGCGGCAGCGTCGTGTCTTGGGGAACAGGTAAAACCCACAAGGGCCAACGTCTCCTCGCAACAGAAAGTTCTAATCCAGTCATACAAAAGAGTGCCAGTTACGTTGACCAGTTTCACTTGGTTAAAAACATGGCCGTTCAACGTTTCAGTTTTAATCTCGATGACCAACGATACTTCAACCAGCTCACACCTTTTGAAGATGGGCATGGCATCACTTGGTTTATTGGCATGTCGATCCCTGAGTCTAACCTGCTCGGTGAACTACCAGAAAATCAAAGAAACAGTTGGCTACTTGGGCTCGCGCTCAGCTGTATTGGCATCATCGCAGGGCTGATTGCCTTTAATCGCGTAATTCGACCGATAACCTCAACCGCCGACGCTGCAAAACGCCTAGCCAATGGCGATTGGAATAACAGCATGCCGAAACCGGGTAATATCTACGAAACCAGCATGCTAGTAGCAGCCTTCAATGAGATGGCCAACAACTTAAAGGCCTCTTTCCAGCAATTACAATCTCAGCTTACCTATGACTCACTAACCAAATTGTATAGCCGAGAAGGCTTTATTGATGCTGCAAAGAAAAGCACCGAAACAGAGGAAGGAACGCTTTATTTGGTTGGTATCGATCGCTTCCGGGATATCAATGATAGCCTTGGCCATTACAATGGTGACCAACTGCTGATCATCGCAGCCGCTCGACTGCGCGGCATTCTGCCAACGGAGTACTTGTTGGCTCGTACTGGTGGCGATGAGTTCGCGATCTACGCACCCAATGTAACTCAAGACGACGACGTTCAGCTGCTTGCTAACCGACTACTCCAAACCTTTGCTTCGCCATTTTCCATGGAATCAGAAAACGTGGTGATTAAGGTATCGATTGGTGTCGTTCACGTATCAAATGACCAAGACGTTACCTTATGGCTTCGCAACAGCAGTATTGCACTGAGCAATGCCAAGCAAGATAAAGCGCGTGTCAGCATCTACAGTCCAGAAATGGGCAAGGCCTCTAGACACCGAACCAAGATGCTAGCCCGCCTCAACAAAGCGATCGAACTGCAACAATTCGAACCCTTTTACCAACCTATTATCGACCTAGAGTCGGGCTCAACAATCGGCGCTGAAGCCCTAGCCCGCTGGATCACTGATGAAGGCATTATCTCACCGTTGGAATTCATTCCACTCGCGGAAGAAACAGGGCTCATCTACGATATTGGTCAGCAAATTCTGCATAAGTCTTGTCGAGATACCGCCATCGCGATCGAATCAGGAAAATGGAGTGAAGACTTCTCTATTCACGTTAACTTGTCTGTCGACCAACTGAGTGAAAGCGGATTTATTGAGTTGGTTAAAAACACGCTGCGTGATACCAAGTTACCCGCCCAAAACCTGACATTGGAGATCACGGAGTCACGCATCGTCGACAATGACCCAACCATCATCGATAACATGCTGACACTCAAAGCGCTGGGGATTTCGATTGCAATTGACGACTTTGGCACCGGTTATTCATCGCTTGCCTACCTGCAGAAGCTGCCATTTGATTGTCTTAAAATTGATCGAAGCTTCGTCTGTAAGCTCGAACAAGAAAGCTTAGACAGCTCAATCGTTGCGGCTATCGTCAACATAACCAAAGGCTTTAAGGTGAACTTAGTTGCGGAAGGTGTGGAAACTCAACAGCAGGCTGATTTGCTCAAACAACTGCAATGCCCACTGGCACAAGGCTTCTTATACAGCCGTCCTGTTCCGTTTGAGCAGTGGCCAACTGATCTCATCAATGTTCAAAAGAATGCCAACGCTCAACAAAATACCAAAAGTAAACAAAGCATCAAAGAGAGCGCTACCTAGCCGGGTTGTAGACAGTCTTAGAGCAGCAATACACAGATACAAAAATGCCAGCATGATGCTGGCATTTTTTATGTTTCTATTCTCAATCGAGCGATTAGATAACGCGAGAGAACTGCTGTTGGCGAGCTTTCGCACGTAGGTATTTATCGAAACACATACAGATATTACGAATCAACAAGCGACCACGTAGAGTCACGCGGATTTCTTTATCGTCAACTTCAACCAACTCATCGTTGATGAAGGTTTTCAGCAGCCCTAGGTCTTCTTTGAAGTAACGATTAAAGTTAACCGAGAACTCAGATTCAATCATCGTTTTATCAAGCTTGAAGTTACAAATCAGCTGTTTGATCACTTCACGACGTAGAAGGTCGTCACTGTCTAGAGCAACGCCTTTCCAAAGTGCATGACGCAGGTCGTTAACTTGTGCGTAGTACTTCTTCAGCTCTTTCTGGTTTTGTGCATAAGCATCACCGACCATTGAGATAGCAGAAACACCGAAACCAATTAGGTCAGCTTCACCTTGGGTCGTGTAGCCTTGGAAGTTACGATGCAGAATACCTTCACGTTGTGCAACTGCTAGCTCGTCTTCAGGTAAAGCAAAGTGATCCATACCAATGAACTGGTAGCCCGCGCCCGTTAAAGTCTCAATGGTATCTTGTAGGATAGCCATCTTCTCTTTCGGCTCAGGCAGGTCTTCATCTTTAATCTTACGCTGCGCAGCAAACAGTTGCGGCATGTGTGCGTAGTTAAATACCGATAAACGACCCGGTTTCATCTCAAGTACTTGCTTCAATGTTTCCGCGAACAACGCTTGAGTCTGCTTTGGTAGGCCGTAGATCAAGTCTAGGTTGGTTGAACGGAAACCCAGCTCTTTGGCACGCTGAACCATCGCGATGATGAACTCTTCATCTTGCTCACGGTTAACCAGCTTTTGCACTTCTTTGTTGAAGTCTTGGACACCAATACTCAGGCGGTTAAAGCCTTCGCTACGCAGGTGATCAAGGACATCTAATTCGATTTCACGTGGGTCAACTTCGATACTGATTTCAGCATCAGCCGTAAAGTTAAACTCATCACGTAGGATCAGCATCAAACGGGTAATTTGAGCTTTAGTTAAGAATGTTGGCGTACCACCACCGAAGTGAAGTTGAGTCACTTCGCGGCCATTCAGTAAAGAAGCACGCTGACGAATCTCATGTTCGATCACATCCAAGTACTCATCGGCTTTATGCGAGTGACGAGTAATGACCTTGTTACAACCACAGTAGTAACAAAGCTTGTGACAGAACGGGATATGTACGTAAAGAGAGAGAGGACGCTCTGGGTACTGAGTACACGCCATGTCGTAATCAGCGACGGTAAACGCTTCATGAAACTCCAACGCGGTTGGGTATGAAGTGTAACGAGGTCCCGAATAGTTATACTTGTTTAAGATTTCTTGATCCCAAACGATTTGCTGATTCGTTGTTACTGGCTTGCTCGACATAGCGGTAATTCCAATTTAGATCCGCGAGAACCTAAGGTCTCTCAAATCATTTTACATACATTAAAATATAGACGGGTTATTTTGCCACACGACTTGTAAGGACGTTTCAAGACAAAATCTTTTTTTCAGATAAAAACTCAGAACTGCTAGCTTGATCACTAACAATGCACCGAAATAAAAAGGTGCAAAAGGTAAGAAGGCTCATTTAACACTATCTATAAAGATAAGGTGCATTAAGAACAGCGTGTCTTAAGAACACCCTGTATTAAACAAGCCTCTATATTAAAAGTCTCAGTGACTAGATCATCTGAATATTGATTTGATTGTTGAGAGGCTTAACCTTCTCCTGCAACCTTTTCAAATCTTCGATAACCGCATCATTCAAGCGAGTCTCTGCCTTATGGCGTGTGAGATTCTGCTGCATGCGTTCTTTCTTGGTCAGTTCCTGCCTTCCGTCTCCGCGCGCCATATCTTTAACGATATGGTACAACTCAGAAAGAGCAGGATATTCAGAATCAAAATCGACACGCTCATCACCTTGAACATTATCCATAATGATACACACTCGGATACTGATCTCAGGTAAATCACACTGGCCTTGAATGCCCGCTAAACACAAGGTATTTACGTTGTCGTAAATCGTTGCGTTACGTTTTTCAATGGCAAGTGCTTGATGCTGCTTTTGCAACTCCGTCTGCTTCTTCACTTGAAGTAGAAGGTAACCTGCATAAGAGCCCAAGCCGAGAATGATAATTCCACCAGCAATTGCTAATAAGGTTACATTCATTTCGTCTTAACCTTTAAAGCTGTCTAAATCGATATCTTCGAATTGAGACAACAAGTCTTCGTCAGAGCTTGCTTTCTTCTTCTTAGCGACAACAGGTGCTTCTTCGAAGATCTCTTCTTCATCGTCTTCTGGCTCTAGCAGACCTAGACGGCCCATTAGGTGTTCAATACGATCAAGTTTCTCATCAACGAACTTCTGTAGACCAGCACCTAGGTTTTCACCATTTTCGATACGATCTAACAATGTGTTCAGTTGAGCATCATTCTCAAGCATCTCTAACTCTTGTTCGTTAGATAGCTTACGCTCTTGTTTCGTCGGCTTCTTAGTTGGCTCAACAATCAGCGGAATTTTTTTCTTGCTGCCTAAACGAGGGTCACGATCTTGCGCAGCTTTACGCTGTCTCGCTTCACTACCATCTGAGTGACGGCTGCCAGATTTAAGACCTTTGCGCTTTTTAACACGCTTGCGTTCACGACCTTCAACATCAGATTCACTACGGTTTCTTGTTACCATAGGTTCAGGAGCGCCAAGTGCTCCCGGCTTTCTTGATTTCTTACTACGACCCATTACTGCACTTTCCTCAGTAAAATTACATCACTTCCAAAAAATTCTAGTTCGAGCTTATCCCGCTCGGCCAAAAACTGGAATGTTTGACGACTAAAGAAGACGACATGTGTCGGGTCATTCTTATAGTGCCAACCAGCAAACGCATCTACGTCTATTACTAGCTTAGTCATGAGACCAATCCAGCCCTTGGGTTTAACTAAATTCAACCATTGCTGCCACACTTTGTCTGGGTGATAAAGGTGCTCTATCACCTCGGTAGCAGTCATAAAGTCATACGTTTTCTCCAACACAGAAGTCTCTGGATGGTAATAAATATCGTACAACTCCATGGTGTGTCCGGCTTCTTCTAACATAATAGATAGCGTAGGGCCTGGGCCACAACCAAAATCCAACCCTTGTGAGTTAGATGAAATTTTGTCTGTTAAGGGATCCGCGATGCGAGATAAAAAGCGGCGGTAGCCCGCATCACTAGGATCGTTCTCATGGAGATCATAGTGTGCTTTTTCTTCTTTTGCTTCTAACCTTTGTTCAGGTTTAACAAATACCAGTTCACATTGCTGACATTGTAGATACGCTCTACGTTTGTCTTCAAAATAGTGATTCACGCCTTGGTGATGGCATAAGGGACAAGTATACATAGCACATCCTTAAACAGGGATGCGAAACATACCAGAAACTGAGTTTATAGTGGAGGGGTATTGGGTGTTTTTTCATCAAATCAATAAAAAAAGCGATAGGAAAACCTATCGCTCTCTAAATCTGCCTATATCGGCCAAAATTTGTATACTCAACTTGGTACACAAATCTCCATTTGTTATTGGTGCTTTCCATGCCAAATTTATTTGTTGTTCATCGTCCTGATGAGTTTTGGCTATCCTTTTCTAACACCTTGTTGCTGGGCTGTCCTAGCCTGATCCGTTTCTGTCTATACCGTTAGACTAGATGATCATCCATATCTAAGTCAGCTCCTAGCTGATGGCGGTTACTTTACCGTGTTACAAAAAGACTACAAGAGTGCGACTTCACACTTTCGTACACAAATCGATCACACATTGATAAATTAGACATGAGCTGAAAACGCATAAATAAAATCAATACAAAAGAAAACGCCCCAACCATTGCTGATTGGGGCGTCTCTTCAATTTTGCTCGAACGTACATTTCTTTGTTCTGGCTAAGAACAAGAAACCGACATATTAGTGTAAACCACCAACGTACTTCGATAAGGTATCAATATCTGCGTCTGTTAACTTTTTAGCTACATCACGCATCATCGCATTCATGTCGTTATTACGGCTACCATCGCGGAATTTCTCAAGTTGAGCCTTGATGTAATCTGCGTGTTGGCCTGAAATCTTAGGGAAACCAGAAAGCTCGGTACCGTTACCACGTGGACCGTGACAAGCAATACACGCCGTTACGCCACGTTCTGCGTTACCAGCGGTGTAAAGAACCTTACCTTCATCTACAACATTTTCAGGTGTAGAGTTGTTCGAGATAGGTAGAGATGCGTAGTATGCCGCTAGGTCAGCCATATCTTCTTCAGATAAAGACATCGCCATTGCACCCATTACAGGTTCATTACGACCTTGCTTACCACCACTCGTCATACCTAGCTTAAGCTCTTTTAACTGCTTCTCTAGATACTTCTCATGTTGACCAGCCAGTTTAGGGTACTGCGTGATCAGACTGTTGCCGTCAGCACCGTGGCAGGCAACACATGTTTGTGATTTGGCTTTACCAGCTTCAATACTACCTTGAGCCCATACTGAGCAGCTGGCTAAAAGACTCAAAATTAGCGCTAATTTCTTCATGACATTCCATTATAATTATCAAGCTTCCAGTACCACTCTATGTTGCCACTCATGGTACAATAGGCGACCTTATGCCGAGCACGGTTATTTTACACAAATTCACAAAAAAGTAATCAATCGACTACACAAAGTCGAGATGGAGTTAACAGTGAGCGTAAAAATTCATTATCAAAACACGCATTTCATTACCAGTGCACCTGATATTCGTCACTTACCAGAAGACGAAGGGATCGAAATTGCGTTTGCAGGACGCTCCAATGCTGGTAAATCTAGCGCACTAAACCGCGTTACAAACCAAAAAAGCTTGGCGAAAACCAGTAAAACCCCAGGTCGAACTCAGCTAATTAACCTATTTAAGGTTACCGACGGCTGTCATATTGTCGATTTGCCTGGATATGGCTTCGCTCAAGTACCGCTTGAGATGAAGAAAAAATGGCAGAAGTCGCTAGGTGAATACCTACAACGACGCGAAAGCCTAAAAGGTTTAGTGGTATTGATGGATATCCGTCACCCAATGAAGGACCTTGACCAACAAATGATCTACTGGGCTATCGATAGCCGCATCCCAGTACAGGTTTTGTTAACAAAAGCAGACAAACTGAAAAGTGGCGCGCGTAAAGCACAACTACTGAAAATCCGTAACGATGCGAAATCTTTCGGTGGTGATGTTGCGGTTGATGTCTTCTCTTCAATGAAGGGCATCGGCGTTGACCAGCTACGTGCCAAGATGGATGAGTGGTTTGCTCCGGTATTTGCCGATCAAATCCTTGATGAATTAGCTGACGAAGAGCACAACGACTCAGAGTAGTTCCTCTATATAGAGCATTATCTATAATTAGAGGTTAAAGCACTGACAACCAGTGATTTAGCCTTATCAATACCCTGCCTTTTATAGGTGGGGTATTTTTTACCCACAAATGAGTGAGTTAAACCTAGATCTTGAGAGTTAAAGACAATATTAATCAGTTAGAAGAGAGAGAAGTGAACCATACTAAAAGACAACCTTTGACAAACAGAACAGTGAGAAAGGAATACTCATGTGGAAAAAAACCTTGGCGACCATCGCACTTATATTGATCTCATTTTCCGGTGTAGCATCTGAAGCGGAAAAGCCCAAGACCGAGGCTGCTCTAGTCAATGTTGATATGACCTTAGATCTCGACGGCATGGAGAAGTATGCTCAGGAGGCAAGCGAATCTCTCGAGGTGATATCACAATCGTTGCAAGCCATCGTCAACAACCCCAACCTCAGCGATGACCAGCAGCAAGCCTTGAACCAAACCGTTGAGAGCATTAATAAGCTCGCCAGTTCAACCAAAACATCCCTCAACCAACTGCCGCAAGCCTTAGACAATTCTCGACTCGCCTTTAAGAAAACCAGTCAACTACTGCTAGATGATATCCAAACTAAAATCATTATTGCGTTGGCGGCGGTGATCGCGGTCATTATTATCGCGTTAACGGCTATCTACCTACTTATCCTCAAACCCATGCAGCAAACCTTGGTGAAAGCGACCCATAACATCTCTTCCATGGCGCACTCAATACAGATCACAGCCGAAGCACTTAAATTCAGTACCGAAAAACAACAAGAAATCATGGATTACATTGAGCATTCACCTACTCAATACACTGATAAATAGGACGTAATTGATCAATGCATTATGAGTTACTTGTAAAATAAAAGTTATTTTCAAGAATAAAACAATCCACTTAGAGACGGATTTAAATTACCAATTGCTGATCAAATTCCAGATTGAAGACAAATAAAGTGATAGAGAGAAAGTTTCGAGAAGAATAAGAAAGATACTAAAAAGAAGCCGATTAACGAGGAAATTATAGGTTGGAAATATTTTTCTTTCGCACAAGAAAAAACGCCCCAGCCAAATGCTGGCTGGGGCGGCTGAATCAGCCTAATCCAATAACGTGAAACAAAAGGTCTGAAAGATAGAACATCTTACCTCTGTACCCTACGAGATTTAATGTACAACAATTGCTCAGAAATGAAAACAATTTTTGTAGTTTTTTTTCATGAATGTTTTATTAAAACACCTAAGCTCTTTCTACAACTCGACTTTATTTGAGACAAAAAAAAGCCAGTGTTTGTGCACTGGCTCATACTAATTTACTCAATAAGGTCGAAAACTGATTAGTGGGCTTGATCCCAGTTGTCACCGTGGCCTGCTTCCGCGACTAACGGTACTTCAAGATCTGCTGCTGACTCCATCAATTCTTGTACTTTACTTTCAATTTCGGCTAAAGCTGACTCTTGAACTTCAAATACCAATTCATCGTGTACTTGCATCAATAGCTTCACACGACCATCGCCTTCGGCTTGAATCCACTCATCCACTAACAACATCGCTTTCTTGATGATGTCTGCCGCAGTGCCTTGCATTGGCGCATTGATCGCCGCACGCTCAGCCGCTTTACGACGCATGCCATTACGAGATTGGATTTCAGGAAGATGCAAACGACGACCGTAAATGGTTTCAACGAAGCCTTGCTCTGAAGCAGCGCTGCGAGTGTCTTCCATGTACTGCATTACGCCTGGGTAGCGTTCGAAGTAAGTGTCCATGTAGTGCTGCGCTTCACCACGAGGAATGCCCAACTGCTTAGCCAAACCAAAGGCACTCATGCCATAGATAAGACCAAAGTTAACAGCCTTAGCACGACGACGTTGTTCAGTGGTCACACTCTCAATATCAACACCAATAATCTCAGCAGCGGTTGCCGCGTGGATATCTTTGCCTTGTTGGAATGCTTCCAGTAACGCTTTATCACCCGATAGGTGCGCCATGATACGCAATTCAATTTGAGAGTAATCGACCGCTAGGATCTTCCAACCATGTTGTGCAACGAATGCTTGGCGGATCCGACGACCTTCTTCATTACGAATTGGGATGTTCTGTAGGTTTGGATCGGTCGAAGACAAACGGCCCGTCGCAGTCACGGCTTGATGATAAGACGTATGAACACGACCCGTTTCAGCGTTGATCATCTTCGGCAGTTTATCGGTGTACGTTGACTTCAGTTTCGCCAGGCCACGATACTCAATGATCAGTTTAGGCAATGGATAGTCTAACGCTAACTCTTGCAACACTTCTTCGTTAGTCGAAGCGGCACCAGAAGGCGTTTTCTTAATAACAGGCAGACCCATCTTTTCGAACAAGATCGCTTGCAGCTGTTTTGGCGAGTTCATGTTGAACTCTTGCTCTGCAATCTCGTAAGCTTTCTGTTCTAGCTCATCAAGACGAACCGCAATCTCTTGCGATTGAGCGCCCAACAACATGTCGTCGATGAATACACCGGTGCGCTCAATACGAGACATCACAGGAATTAGCGGTACTTCGATCTCTTCATAGATCGATTTTAACTTTTCATCTTTCTCGATGTTTTCCATCAGGCGGTTATGAAGACGTAAAGTCACGTCAGCATCTTCCGCAGCATATGGAGAAGCCTCACCCAGCTCAATCTGGTTGAAAGTCAGTTGCTTCTTACCTTTACCTGCAATTTGCTCAAATGAGATGCAGCTATGTTGTAGGAAACGCAGCGCTAGGCTGTCCATGTCATGCTTGCCACCTACGCTATTAAAAACGTATGACGCCAACATGGTATCGAACTTAATACCCTTCATCTCGATACCGTAGCGCGCTAGCACACTCATATCGTATTTTAGGTTTTGACCCACTTTCGCTTGTGCGTCATCTTCAAGAATCGGTTTCAGCTGTTCAAGCACCCAATCGCGATCCAGCTGTTGTGGTGCGTCTAGGTAGTCGTGAGCAACAGGTACGTAAGCGGCAACACCTTCTTCAGTCGCAAATGACAGGCCAACGAGGTTCGCAACCATGTAATCTAGGCTGTCAGTCTCGGTATCAAAGGCAAACACGTCTGCGGCTTTGAGCTTCTCTAGCCATACATTGAATGACGCTTCATCTAGAATCGTTTCGTAGTTACTGCGATCAATCGTCACTGCAGAGGTATTCATCTCTACGGTAGAAGTGGTTGATGCTGTGCTGCTGCGTACCGAGCCAGCTCCCGCTGCGGCAGATTTCTCATCCGCCTCAACCACACCGCTACCACCTTCAAGTAGCTCGTTTAGCCAAGATTTGAAGACCAATTGGCCGTATAGCTTAATCAACTCATCAGTATTTGGTTGTGCTTTAACGAGAGACTCTGGCGTGTCTTCTAATTCAACATCGAGTTTAATCGTCGCAAGCTCATAAGACATGTCAGCATTGGCTTTATTATCAGCCAGCTTCTTAGCCATCGTCTTCGAACCACGGAAACCAAGCGCCGCAATATCATCAAGGTTTTGATACAGCTTTTCGATGCTACCAATACCCTGCAGTAATGCCGTAGCTGTCTTATCACCCACACCCGGAACACCTGGGATGTTATCGACTTTATCGCCCATTAGAGCAAGGTAATCGATGATCAACTCTGGTGGGATACCAAACTTCTCGATAACGCCTTCACGATCCATCACAACATTAGTCATGGTATTGATCAAAGTAACGTTCTCATCAACCAGTTGGGCCATATCTTTATCGCCAGTACTGATAAGAACTGGCATACCCATCGCGGAAGCTTGAGAAGCCAGCGTACCAATCACGTCATCGGCTTCAACCCCAGGGATAGAGATAAGCGGTAGACCCATTGCACGAATTACGTTGTGCAGCGGCTCGATCTGACAACGAAGATCATCAGGCATCGGTGGACGGTTTGCTTTGTACTCTGGGTACATATCATCACGGAACGTTTTCCCTTTCGCATCAAAAATAACCGCAATACGATCAGAAGCAAATTGACGCATCATGCTGCGCAGCATGTTAACCACGCCATAAACAGCATTGGTTGGGATATCACCATTACTCATGGTGCCAGGGTAAGCATGGAACGCGCGATATAGGTAAGAAGAGCCATCGATCAAAATCAATGGATTATCAGGAATACGAGCCATAATGTTTGTGTATCCAGTAAGTACAGAAATAATCTGTTAAGGATGCCACGTCTGCTAATTGGATTCTACGTTGTCGATCCTTATCCGTTGACTCGATTGTGTTCGTTGTAATCAATTTATTGTTATTTTTTGTTCTGCGACAAGGCCCATCTGTGGATAACTCTGTTTATATTATTTACCCACCCTGTTGAGAACTCAACTAAGACAAGCGAAAAACAGATATAAATACATGAAAATAAAGAATTATTTTACAGATCGAACATATGATAAACGATCTTTTTTAGATCTTGGATTGTGGAAAAGAATGCTGATGGCGTTTTATTCATAAAAATACGTGCCACTAAATATGCATCTTGTTGAAATTGAGATATAAAAAAAGCGACACCCGAAGATGTCGCCTAGCAAAAACCGGTAAAGCTATTCAAATTGAATATCACAGCTTTACCTAAAAGCTATAAATTACACTGGAAGCAATGTGAGCAATGTCGTGTCAAAAAGAACTTAGTACAAGTTCGCGAGAATTCTGTTGGGTAACCAAGTAGATACTTGAGTACTTAACATCCTTGTGAACATTTCCTCATTCCCTAAGACGAAGTTAATAATAATGATTCTCATTTAATAGTCAACACTTAAATGATAATAAATCTCATTTAATTTCTAATCCTTTAATTACAGTGCTCAAATTTGCTTCAAAAAATGAATTCTATTGGTATTAATGTCTTCTTTTTCTTCTAATTTTTCGATTAGGTAACCGTTTCTCAATAACAAACGCAGCATGGCTGGAAACTGGTTACGAGATTTCACTTTCAGTTGTTGATAGCCCTGCTGCTTCACCCACTGTTCTTGAACATCAAGTTGCGCTTGCGCCACACCCTTGTTTCTTGCCAATGATGAAACACCACCAAACCAGCTATAAAAAGTGTTTTCATCCAATTCATAACCGATCTTAAAACCCAGTAACACACCCGCTTCTTCAGCAACGAGGATCAGGCTTGTTTTACCCGCTAATCGCTCCGATAAAGACGCTACAGTCTCTTTTTTGGCAAACTCGGTTATCTGTTCAACAACAGAAACCACCTCTTCTAATGAGCCTTCACGCACAATGACAGACATCTTGTTTCATCCTCATAAAACAAAAGGGCTGGCACAACGGCCAACCCTTTAGTGATCATATGGTTTGCTTAACCGTACTTACTTGCCTTGCAGGTGCTCAGCAGCTTGTGCGTTATCTTCAGCAAGCCACTCTGCGACATCTTTCGCGAAGTACGTCAGGATGCCATCAGCACCAGCACGCTTAAAGCACAACAGTGATTCCATTACGGTTTCGCGCTCTTTCAGCCAGCCATTCAGGATCGCAGCTTTATGCATCGCATACTCGCCAGATACTTGGTAAGCAAAAGTCGGCGCTTGTAGCTCATGCTTAACACGGCGCACGATGTCTAGGTAAGGCATGCCTGGCTTAACCATCACCATATCCGCACCTTCATTGAGATCCATTGCCACTTCGTGAATTGCTTCATCGCTGTTCGCAGGATCCATCTGGTAGTTCTTCTTGTTACCACCTTTCAGGTTCGAAGCACTGCCGACCGCATCACGGAACGGACCGTAGTAGCACGATGCATATTTCGCAGAGTAGGCCATGATTTGGGTATGAATGTAGCCAGCTTCTTCTAGGGCTTCACGGATCTTACCAATACGGCCATCCATCATATCCGACGGTGCAACCACATCAGCACCCGCTTCAGCATGAGACAGAGCCTGCTTGATCAAGACTTCAGTCGTCTCGTCATTCATCACATAGCCATCTTCATCGATGATGCCGTCTTGACCATGAGTGGTGAACGGGTCGAGTGCTACATCAGTAATAACGCCCATATTTGGCACGTGTTCTTTGAGTAAGCGTACTGCACGCTGCACCAAACCTTCCGAGTTATGAGCTTCAGCGGCACATAAGCTTTTCGCATCTTGGTTCACTACCGGAAACAGAGCAATCGCAGGAACACCCAATTTTGACAGGTAATCCGCTTCCTCAAGCATAAGGTCGATAGACAGACGCTCAACACCTGGCATTGACTCTACAGGCTCACGGCGCTCTTTACCCATCAAGATAAACATTGGGTAGATTAGGTCATCTACAGACAACTGATTTTCTGCCATTAAGCGACGGCTAAAGTCATGTTTACGCATACGACGCATACGGCGACCTGGGAATTGACCTTGAATTGAAACAGACACTAGATTCTCCTTGCCTAGTCTAAACACCAAAATGCTTAGATATGAAAAGTGCTAAATACTGGCAAAAGCATATCACTGATGGCTCAGGACGCTAGCAGTAAAGCGAAAAACCCATTCAAAAAAAGGGATAAATGGCAAAAAATGACCTTCTCCTCACACTGCCGTATACTCATGACAACTCAGTACAAACCGCTTTCAGGACAAAATAATGATCGACACCCATGCCCATATTTACGCGAGTGAATTCGACGAAGACCGTGAACAAGTGGTGCAGCGTGCACTGGCTCAAGGTATTGATACCATTCTATTACCTAACATCGATTTAGAATCTATCGAACCCATGTTAGCGACGGAAGCACAATTCCCTGAGGTGTGTCGTTCAATGATGGGCTTACACCCTTGTTATGTGGATGCAAATATCGAGCAGACCCTGAAAACCATTCGAGCTTGGTTTGATAAGCATGACTTTATCGCCGTGGGTGAAATCGGTATCGACCTGTACTGGGACAAAACCTTTAAGGCCGAACAAGAGATGGCGTTTGTAACTCAACTGCAGTGGGCAAAAGATCTAGACCTACCTGTCGTGATCCACACGCGTGATTCTATTGAAGAGACACTTGCCCTGCTTCGCCAAGAACAAGATGGCAACTTACGTGGTGTGTTCCATTGTTTTGGCAGCAGCTTAGAGGAAGCTCAAGCGATCAACGAGCTAGGCTTTCATTTAGGTTTAGGTGGCGTGTCGACCTTCAAGAACTCAGGTATGGATAAGGTAATTCCACATCTGGATATGAATTACGTCATCCTAGAAACAGACTGCCCATATTTAGCACCTGCGCCAAATCGCGGTAAACGCAATGAGCCAGCCTACACAGAATTGGTCGCAAAACGTATCGCTGAACTGCGCGGAATCACCCTTGAAGAAGTCGAAAATATAACCACCATCAATGCTAAGTCATTGTTTAATTTATGATAAAACTATTAATAACTTGATTTTATGAATTTATAGCCTATTTATTTGTTAAAACAAAGTGATGTGTATACTATCAACCACCTGCATATGGAGGTAGTTGATTATGTGTGACCATTCACAGCACTTACAGCGTCAACATCGAACTCTATGGCATAAAATATTAGGGATTAAAGAGCTCTATATATGTCAGAACTGTGGCTATCAGTTAAAGATTCGATAAACAGACATAATAAAAAAGCGGCCCAAGGCCGCTTTTTTATTATGTGATTTTTGCTGAAGGACTCTACTGCTTATGCTCTTACAGCACTTTGCGAGTTAAGATTCAGTTTCTTCCTCTTCATCGGCATCTGGTTTACGCACATAGAAACGCGCGAAGAATAGGCCAATCTCAAACAGAATACACATCGGAATCGCCAACAGTGTCTGCGAGATCATATCGGGCGGCGTTAGCATCATGCCGACAATAAACGCACCCACAACAATGTAAGGACGCTTCTCTGCCAGTTCTTTAGGTGTCGTTGCACCCGTCCAACATAGCAAGATAATCGCGACTGGCACTTCAAAAGCAATACCAAAGGCAAAGAACAGCGCGAGTACAAAATCAAGGTAACTCGATATGTCGGTTGCGAACTCTACTCCCCCCAATGAGATGGCGGTAAAAAAGCCAAATACCAACGGGAATACAATGAAGTAAGCGAACGCCACACCACAGTAAAACAGCAATGAGCTTGAAGCCAATAATGGCATGATCAAGCGCTTCTCATGCTTGTATAAACCCGGAGCGACAAAAGCCCACACCTGATACAAAATGAACGGAACCGCGAGAAATATAGACGCGATCAAGGTCAGTTTTAAAGGTGTGAAAAATGGCGACGCAACATCGGTTGCAATCATCGTCGCGCCTTCAGGTAAGCGATCTACCAAAGGTGCAGAGACGAACTCATAAATATCATTAGCGAAATAAATTAGCCCAACAAACACCACCAGAACCGCAACAATCGCACGTAATAAGCGATTACGAAGTTCTAGAAGATGGCTAATTAAAGGCTGTGTCTGCTCAGTCGAAGACATGTCAAACCTCTTAAACAGGAAGATCGAAAAGGAGCCGCACACCTATCTATCCACTTGAATAGATATCTACTTGAATAGCTATCGACTTAAACATCTAGCGACTCAAGTATCCGGCGACTCCTCCTTGCGAGACTATTCGGCTTTCTTATCTGACGGTGCTGAAGCTTCGCTGTTGACCTGAATGGTTTCAGATTCAACAGTTTCCGTGACACTAGGTTTAGTCTCACTTGGCTTATCAGACTCAGGCTTAGCATACGGACGTTGAACTTCAGCAGCGGCCTGCTTGAGTTCATCGACTGACGCTTTTAGGTCTGGAGATAAATCTTCCATACCCATTTTTTCCGCCTTGCGTAGGTTTTCTTGCAGTTCTTGAACCTTAAGCTCATGAGAAAGTTCATCTTTCACACTATTTGCCATGCTTTTCGCTTGCCCAACAAACTTGGAGATACTACGAATTGCAACGGGCAAACGCTCAGGCCCTAAAACCACTAACCCAACGACAGATATTAATACCAGTTCCCAAAAACCGATATCAAACACGATTTACGCCTGCTCTTTGTCTTTCTTTGTTTCAGCAGTTGTTTCAGCGCTAGCTTCTTTCTTCTGCTGTTCAATATTCTTTGGTTCAAAGTCTGCATCTTTCTTATCTGCAGGCTTATCTTCATCGCTCATTGCTTTTTTGAAGCCTTTAACCGCTGAACCTAAGTCACCGCCCATGCCGCGCAGCTTCTTCGTTCCGAATAGCAAAATTACAATTACAGCAATGATTAGAAGTTGCCAAATACTGATACCACCCATTGTCATTGTCCTCGGGTCTGTCTACACATAAAAAATATTAAGGAAGTTTACTGTCTAACGACGGTAAGCTCGCCAACTTAGCAGCCAAAATGTGACACCTGCGATGCCACAGCCCATAGATAGCTGCTCATAAGGGCTTGAAACTAATATTGCGGAGCATACGACTAAAGTTGCTCCAACGCCAAACAAAAACTTTCCAGTTGCTTGCTGACGCTTACTATCTCTATAGCCTTGATAAAGCTGATCCATTCTGTGGTTCATGGCTTTACCTTGACGCAAGCTGTCATAAAGTAGCTCTGGCAGTTCTGGCAGTTTTTCTGCCCAGAATGGCGCTCGCTCTTTTACTGCGTTAATCACAGCTTGTGGCCCCACCTGATTCATCATCCAGGTTTCAAGGAAAGGCTTAGCCGTTGCCCACAAATCAAGTTGCGGATACAACTGGCGGCCTAGGCCTTCCACATACAACAAGGTCTTCTGAAGAAGCACCAACTGAGGTTGAACCTCCATGTTGAAACGTCTTGCTGTATTAAATAAGTTTAGCAACACATGGCCAAATGAGATCTCGCCAAGTGGTTTTGCAAAAATCGGCTCACACACCATACGAATCGCGAATTCGAAATCGTTGACGTTGGTGTCGTGTGGCACCCAACCAGAATCCACGTGAAGCTCTGCGACCTTACGATAATCTCGGTTAAAGAAAGCCAGTAGGTTTTCGGCTAAATAACGCTTATCTTCGCTGTTGAGCGTGCCAACAATGCCACAATCCAAGCCAATCCACTGCGGGTTATCTGGATTTTCAGGGTTAACGAATACGTTACCTGGGTGCATGTCTGCATGGAAAAAACTGTCGCGGAACACTTGGGTGAAGAATACCGTCACACCACGTTCAGCCAGCAATTTCATGTTCGTGCCATTGGCGTTCAGGGTTTCAATATCTGAAACTTGAATACCATAGATTCGCTCTGACACCATCAAGGTTTCACTGCTTAAATCAGGGATAACCTCTGGAACATACAGCTCTTCGCTGCCTTCAAAATTACGTCGCAGTTGAATCGCATTCGCTGCCTCGCGGCGCAGGTCTAGTTCATCCAGTAACGTTTTTTCGTACTCGTGAACCACCTCAACAGGTTTCAAACGACGTGCTTCAGGAAGCGACTTAGCGACTATACGCGCCATTCGGTGCATCAGTTTTAGATCTGCATCAATCACCGGGCGAATATCAGGGCGAATTACCTTCAGAACAATCTCACGACCGCTCTCTTTAAGCTTCGCAGTATGCACCTGAGCGATAGAAGCTGAAGCCAGTGGCTCGATATCAAAATCGGTAAACCAGTTATCTAGGCTACCACCGAGGGCTTTTTCCATATCTCGTTTAGCCAATTGACCATCAAATGGTGCCACTTGGTCTTGCAATAGTGCTAGCTGATCAGCGATATGAGGAGGAAATAGGTCGCGACGCGTTGACATCATCTGACCAAACTTAATCCAAACAGGCCCTAACTCTTGCAACGCTAAACGCAAGCGGTGGCCTAATTCTTTATCTTGATGCTTATTCTTGAGCCAAAACAGTGACTTTCTCGCCAGTAAAGGGGCTTTAGTCAACTGGTGCTCAGGCATCAATTCATCAAGGCCGTATTCCAACTGTACCTTGATAATATGATAAAGACGTTTCAGTTCTGTTGGGGTCATGCTTTCTCCAACAGAGCGTTCAATTTAGCTTCAAGACGTGCAGCTGAGCTTTTCACGTCATCAACCTGATCGCAAAAATGTGCCACTTCTAATGGCGCTGGTGCAATCTTCCACTCTTCAGTTAATACCTGAGCAAGATGGTTTTGATGCTTAGTCGCTTGCTTAGCTACAAGACCGCCAACATTCTTAACGCCTTGTACCAAGGTATGAGCAACCACATCGCCCGTCACTCGCGATAGCCACTCTTCCAAGTCAGGCTTGCAGTCTGTCATTAGCTGAGCAAATTTCTGAGCCAGTTGAATATCACCCTCTAAGATTAGCTTATCTTGCTTGATCAGTTTGGTGATGTTCGATTGCTCACGCAGTTCTGGCAGTACCGATAGGTTCAAAGATAGGTAGCAATCAGGTTGTCCTTCGTAGTCAGACAACACATCGATTTGTTGGCTAAAAACGAAAGTGAGAGTTTTATTCAGCTCTTTCAAATTAACTTGAATGATCTGCCCCTTTAAACGAGACAAACGACGAACCAAAGCTGGATCATCGTTCACGAAAGTATTTAAAGAGGTTTCAATAACCGCGGTAACCAATGGATCAAATGGCATGACTGTCCTTACCTTTGAAAACGGATAAGCGTTAACCTATCCGTTCTATCTTTATTCTTATTTTTTAGCACACTCAACGAGCCTGCTACCAAGTTCGACTAGAACTTGTAACCGCGGTGCAGCGCAACAATGCCGCCCGTTAGGTTGAAGTATTTAGTATTTTCAAAACCCGCTTCTTGCATCATGCCTTCCAAGGTTTCTTGGTTAGGGTGCATGCGGATTGATTCTGCAAGGTAACGATAGCTGTCTGCATCGTTAGCAATTAGCTCACCCATTTTTGGCAATAGGTGGAAAGAGTATGCATCGTAAACCTTTGACAATGGCTCAAGCACTGGCTTAGAAAACTCAAGAACCAACAGACGGCCACCTGGCTTAAGCACGCGGTACATTGAACGCAGCGCTTGGTCTTTATCTGTTACGTTACGCAGACAGAAGCTGATGGTAATGCAATCAAAGTAGTTGTCTGGGAATGGCAGCTCTTCAGCATTGGCTTGAACGTAGTGTACGTTGCCAACAATGCCGCTATCACGCAGTTTATCGCGGCCAACATTCAGCATTGAGTTGTTGATATCAGCAAGAACCACGTGGCCTTTTTCACCAACGATGCGCGAGAATTTCGCAGTAAGGTCGCCAGTACCACCACCAAGGTCTAGGATACGTTGACCCGGGCGAACGCCACTGCAATCAATCGTAAATCGCTTCCACAAGCGGTGAACACCACCCGACATTAAGTCATTCATGATGTCGTATTTAGCGGCTACAGAGTGAAATACCTCTGCTACTTTCGCGACTTTTTGGTCTTTCGCGACTGTTTCGAAACCAAAGTGTGTGGTTTCTGACTCTACTGCTGAATTTGTCTGCACGCTTGTGTCCATAATGCTGTTATCTACCATGGTAAGTTCTCATCGACAGTGCACTCTCTATTTAGAGGCGCTGCGGCCGATTAGTTTACTTTATCCTCAGCGGGTTGTCTTTCTACTAAGGAGGCATTTTCTGAAAAAGCCTCATTTTGAGCGATTTCCGCCAAGCCAACTGAGATAGGTTTCTTCACCTCAACACCCAATTGCTTAAAGCTTTCGGCCTGACGAATCACGTTACCACGACCAGTCACCAGCTTATTCATGGCACCTTGATAGCTTTGGTTGGCTCTATCAAGTGAACTGCCAAGACCTTCCATATCATCCACAAACAAGCGCAGCTTGTCGTAAAGTTTGCTCGCCCGCTCTGCAATGATTTGTGCATTCTGGTTCTGTCTTTCGTTGCGCCACAGGTTATCAATGGTACGCAGTGCCACCAGCAAGGTCGTAGGGCTGACTAAGATAATGTTTTGTTCCATCGCGTCTTTGACCAAGCTAGGGTCAGCTTGAATCGCAACTTGAAACGCAGGTTCTACCGGAATAAACATCAATACATAATCAAGGCTCTGTATGCCTTTGAGTTGATGATAATCCTTCTGACTCAAGCCTTTAATGTGCGCTCGCAGTGAAGCCAAATGATCACGCAGTGCTGCGTCGCGTTGTTGATCGGTCTCAGCGTTGAAGTAGCGCTCAAATGCCACCAACGCCATTTTCGAATCCACCACCACTTGCTTGTCTTGTGGCAAATGCACAATCACATCCGGTTGGTAACGCTTTCCGGCATCGTTTTGCAGGTTCACCTGAGTTTGATATTCATGGCCTTCTCTTAAGCCTGAATCCGCCAACACACGAGCCAGTACCACTTCGCCCCAGTTACCTTGTTGCTTATTATCACCCTTTAACGCCTGAGTCAGGTTAACCGCTTCACGCGTCATGCTCTCATTGAGACGCTGCAGGTTTTTAAGCTCATGAACTAAGGTGTGACGCTCTTTGGCTTCTTGACTGAAGCTATCATTAACCTGCTTCTTAAAGCCTTCTAACTGCTCTCTCAATGGAGACAACAAACCCTCTAAGCTTTGCTTGTTTTGTTGATCGACCTTAGCGGTTTTGCTCTCAAACAGTTGATTCGCTAACAGTTCGAACTGCTGCTTCAATCGGGACTCTGCCTGCTCTAACAATTGCAGTTTTTCACTGTTGGCGAGGTTTTCTTGGTCGTGCCGAGCTTCTTGCTCGCGAAGCTCAGCCTCCAACTCAGACTTATGCTCCTTAAGAACATTAATATCGTCGGCATACTGCTGACGCTCTTGCTTCACGGCTTCAAAATAGCGCAGCTTCTCCATCGCAGCCATCACCTTGCCATGTGCCTGCTTAAGTTCAAATGCCGCTTTATCTCGATCATCATCCAGCTCATTGAGCTCTTGTTGTGCCTCTGCGAGTGAAGATTTGAGCTGAGATTGTTGTGACTCATGCAGCAAACGGTCGGACTCTAGTTGCTGTTCAAGAAGTCGCTGCTGAAAAGAGAACTTCTGTTTGATCCACCAGCCCACCACACCGCCGCTGACGAGCGCGCCGGAAATAGCAGCAATAAGCGTTGCCTGATGTTCGATAATCCATTGCATGATAATGATTTAGCCTAATTGGAGATAACTCATTAAATGGTATTTTGATACTGGATAAATGTCCAGTTTGCCGTATTAAAATTCGACAGATAGACTAGGCGCTCCGTATTCTGTCCCATCAAATTAGAATGAGTTGCTATGAACGAACGTCGTGCCTTGGGCTTTGGCCTTGCTGCGGTATTGCTGTGGTCAACAGTCGCTACTGCTTTTAAGCTGACCCTTGCTGAGTTTTCACCGATTCAAATGCTGACCATCGCCAGCATTGTGTCGTCGATTGCGCTGATCGCCGTTTGCGCGTTTCAAGGTAAGCTTTCTCAACTGAGTACCACGTTTCTTTCAAACCCTTGGTATTACTTACTGCTCGGTTTGGTCAACCCTCTAGCCTACTACCTGATTCTATTCAAAGCCTACGACTTGTTACCAGCATCTCAAGCTCAAGCCATCAACTACAGTTGGGCGATCACGCTGACTCTAATGGCAGCGGTTTTTCTAGGGCAAAAGATTCGTAAACAAGATTGGGTGGCGTGTACCTTCAGCTATGCGGGTGTGGTAGTTATTGCCACCAAAGGCGATGTGCTAGGCATGCAATTCGATAGCCCACTCGGTGTGGCACTTGCTCTGCTTTCAACACTGCTGTGGGCAGGGTACTGGATTCTCAATACCAAAAATAAAGCTGACCCTGTGGTGGGTGTATTACTTGGGTTCTTAGTGGCATTGCCATTCGCAATTGGTTTAACCGTTTACGAAGGCGAGAGTTTTAGCCAAATCACAGCGAAAGGTTGGATGGCCGTGACTTATGTTGGCCTATTCGAGATGGGTATTACCTTTGTTTTGTGGCTATCGGCACTCAAGCTAACCAACAATACGGCACGTATCAGCAACCTAATTTTCGCCTCACCGTTTATCTCGCTAATGCTACTTTCAACCATTATTGGCGAAGAGATTCACCCCGCGACGCTGTTTGGTTTGATGCTAATTATTGCAGGCCTTGTTATCCAGCAGATCAAGTGGGGAAAGAAAAAAAACAACCCCAGCTCTGAAAGTTGATGCCCAGAAAGAATAGGATTATCGCAATACGCAACTTCCTGAATGATCAACGATAGCAATCTGTAAATACAAAAATGGCGAGTCCTATGACTCGCCATTTTTATGTAAATTGAAACCTAATCGGTAAGCAAAAAGCTTAAACCCACTGGCCTGCTGCGAAGCCTGAGCTCCAACACCATTGGAAGTTATAACCACCTAACCAACCTGTTACGTCCATTACTTCACCGATGAAGTAGAGGCCAGAAACCGTCTTACATTCCATCGTTTTTGAAGAGAGGTGATTGGTGTCGACACCGCCTAAAGTCACTTCAGCCGTTCGGTAGCCTTCGGTGCCGTTGGGCGCAATTTTCCAGTTCTCTAGATGCTCTACAATCTCATTTAACTGCTTTTCGTTGAACTGTTTGAGCGGCTTATCTTCAAGCTCTTTACGATCAATCAGCACCTCAACGAAACGCTTTGGTAATGCTTTCGCTAAGGTATTTTTCAGGCTCTGATTTGGGTGTTTCTCACGAGAGTTTTCAAGTAACTCAGCAACGTCCACTTCAGGAACTAGGTTGATGGAAACCGACTGACCCGCTTTCCAAAATGAAGAGATTTGCAGTACCGAAGGGCCAGATAGGCCGCGGTGAGTAAACAGCAGCGCTTCTTTGAATAAAGTGCCGTCTTGCGCGGTGATCTCGGTAGGAATCGCGATGCCAGAAAGCTCAGCAAAGGCTTCTTTGTCTTCTTTATGCAGAGTAAATGGCACCAAGCCAGCGGTTGTTGGCACCACAGATAAACCAAACTGCTCTGCCACTTTATAACCAAATGGCGTCGCGCCTAGTTTTGGCATTGAAAGGCCACCGGTTGCAATAACCAATGAATCACACTCTACTTCATCGGTGTTGAGATGCATCTTGAAGCCAGCGTCTGTTTTCTCAATAGAATGAACATCACAACGGTAACGCTCTTCAACCTTTGCTTGCTTACACTCTGCTAGCAACATGGTGACGATATCTTTTGAGTTATGGTCATTCACACAGAACAATTGCCCGTGATCACGCTCTTCAAACTCAATACCATGCTTGTAGATCATCGAAATGAAATCCCAATTGGTATATTGAGCCAGTGCAGATTTAACAAAGTGGGGGTTTTGACTTAAAAAGTTTTTTGCTGTGACATCATAGTTAGTAAAGTTACAGCGACCGCCACCAGCAATAAGGATTTTTCTTCCCGGTTTTTTGGCATGATCTACGACGAGCACTCGTCGGCCGCGCTTGCCTGCTTCTGCTGCACACATCAAGCCAGCTGCACCTGCGCCAATTACGATTACGTCAAATTTTTCACTCATTGCGGTTCTGCTTTCTTCACTTTTGCATCACGAAGCACGCCTTGTGCCCATAACGCCACCAATAAAAAAGGATGTGCATAACAGCACATCCTTACTAATTGCTCGCTATTCTAACGGCAATTTTCAACTTTGCAATTGATGTTCATTCGTGCAAATTCCAGTCAGTTCCCATAAGCCAATATGGATGACCAAATCAACGAACTGAGTTCTAGTTAATCACTCAACTCATCTGGAATTTAAACGATGAATGAAGACAGCAACGTGACACCCAACAGAGCGGAAGAGAGTATAAATAACTGTCTTACACGATCACACTTCGACGTAAAAACTTCGTCGTGATGATGGTGATACTCTTTGCTTTTGATGTAACTAAACAGGCGAACCTGCTTGGTCATATTGCCATGAGTTGTGAAGAACCCACCTCCGTCTACTTGTTGATAAAGTAGAGGATGTGCTTCTCGCATAATATAAATGAGTGTTCTCAGCGCAGTAAAATAACGCGCCCAGTTCACACATGTCACAACCATTAGTGCAAATAGAATAGTGTCGCCGCTGATCATCCTTTCCTCCCTACATCTTCAAGGGAAGACTCAAAAGAAAAAGATAATCAGTGTCTTTTTCTTACAGCCTAAACTGCAGGAGCTTCCATAATTGAAGATGAACCATCTTTTGCCAATTGCGCTAGGTCTTTATCAATAAAGAACAGTGCTTTACCGTCTTCACCAACGAGCTCTAGCTTATCCAATACACCTTTAAACAACTTCTCTTCTTCGTGTTGCTCCGCAACGTACCATTGCAGGAAGTTAAAGGTTGAGTAATCTTGTGATGTGAAAGCAACGTGAGCCAGTTTGTTGATTTTTTCAGTGATCATTTGCTCATGTTCGTATGTTTCACGGAACACGGCACCAAGGCTGTCGAATTCATGTTTTGGCGCTTCAATAGCACCTAGAATTGGCATTGCACCTGTTTCACTAACGTAAGTGAAAAGACGCTGCATGTGTTCCATTTCTTCTACTGCATGAACACGCAGAAACTCTGCTGCACCTTCAAATCCTTTGTCTTCACACCAAGCACTCATTTGTAAGTATAGGTTGGATGAGAAAAATTCTAGATTAATTTGATCGTTGAGTTGATCAACCATTGTTTTAGACAGCATTAAAGTCTCCTGATTACACCTTAGTTTTCTCTACTATATCACTATTTAATGAATATCTCGCTGACCATTACTTAACCAACAATTCGAAGAACCAGTACGCAAGACGATGGATATGAGATCACTTCAGCAAAAAAAGCCATCGCATAGTGCTAATCTTTAAACAGACAATGAATAAAGGAGGTAGCGATATGAGTTACAAACATATTTTGGTCGCGGTCGATTTATCAGAAGACAGCAAATTAATTGTGGATAAAGCGGTAGCATTGGCAAAGCCATTGGAAGCCAAAGTCTCTTTTATCCATATCGATATTAACTATGCCGAGCTGTATACCGGCCTAATCGATATCAACATGGCGGAAACTCAGCATAACGCAATGGAAGCATCTCGAGTTCAGCTGCAAAACTTTGCTGAGCATGCTCAATACCCGATCACCCACACCTTAGTGGGCAGTGGCGACCTGAGTCATGAGCTGTGTGACACCATCAACGAGTTCAATGTTGATTTAGTGGTTTGTGGTCACCATCAAGACTTCTGGAGCAAACTGCTTTCTTCAACGCGACAACTGATCAACGCCTCTCCAGTTGATATGCTGGTCGTGCCTCTAAGAGATTCAGAAGACTAATGATTTAAGGTTAGGTAACATACAGCTCATATCTTATTAACGAAGTTTTACTATGAGCTATTTAGCTGGTGTTACCCTCCTATGGGCCTTCTCCTTTAGCCTGATCGGCGTCTACCTTGCTGGTCAGGTTGATGCTTGGTTCTCTGTTTTGATGCGTGTTGCCCTTGCGGGTCTCGTATTTCTTCCCTTCCTTAAGTTTCGTGGCGTCTCACGTAAGCTGATCGCTAAATTGATGGCTATTGGTGGTATTCAGCTTGGGCTGATGTATTGCTTCTATTATCAGTCGTTCTTGCTGCTGTCAGTTCCTGAAGTCCTTTTGTTTACCGTCTTTACCCCAATTTATGTCACGCTTATTTATGACTTTCTCAAAGGGCAATTCTCACCTTGGTACCTAGTGACTGCTGCTATTGCGGTATTAGGCGCGGTGTTTATTAAATTCGCGGGCATCAATGAAAACTTTTTGGTCGGCTTCCTTGTCGTGCAAGGGGCGAACCTATGCTTTGCTATCGGTCAGGTCGGCTATAAAGTGGTAATGGAAAAAGAAGCGACTGAATTACCTCAACACACGGTGTTTGGTTATTTTTATCTAGGTGCTCTGTGTGTGGCTTCAGTTGCTTTCATGCTATTGGGCAACCCTGAAAAACTGCCTACGACCACACTTCAATGGGGAATCCTGCTTTACCTCGGCTTAATTGCTTCAGGAATGGGTTACTTTATGTGGAACAAAGGCGCGTGCATGGTAAATGCTGGCGCACTTGCCGTGATGAACAATGTGTTAGTCCCAGCAGGCCTTGTGGTGAATATCCTTATCTGGAATAGAGATGTCGACCTAGTACGACTTTCCATTGGTGGTGGGGTTATCTTGCTGTCTTTGTGGGTTAATGAGACTTGGGTTAAGAAGCGTGTTGCGAGAGATGCTAGTAATGCCTAGCGCGTTAAGCTAACAAGCTGTATTTGGCTAAAATTAATATCCAAAAAGCAAAAGAGCGACCGTAGGTCGCTCTTTTTAAATCATCTGTATAGCAATAAATTCTTCGAATCAACTTCAGTGAATGTGACTATGGCTCACTACCTGGGTCTTGGTTTCAGTGAAGGCTACGTCATCAAGTTGTAGGTTGATGCGTTCAAGGTCACTTTCCAATTTTTGGCTTTTCTTAAACAGCTTTTGCTGCTTCTTAATCATCTTCGCGAGCTTTTTGTTGTACTTCTCTTGTTTCTTCGCCGCTTTCTTCGCTTGTTTGAGTTCAGCTTTCTCATCGCCGCTCGCCTTCGCCATCAATTTTTTCAACTTGGCTTTTTTCAACGCGACTTTATCCGCTGTTGCTACAACCGCAGGGTCAAAGATTTGTACAACTGGCTCAGCGCTGTCCATGACCTCGATAAGAGAAACGTCTGGAGTTGGCAATGTTTCAGCAAGTAGACCACACGCGACTTTTTCTTCAACGGGTTTATTCTGACAATCAATCGGTGGGATTGCTGTTGGTTTGCATAGGTTCGCTTGATCCGACGATGAACGCGCACAAGAACGACACACAAACTTAGGTTGGGTAACCAAGCTGTGGATCTCGCCTAGGTGTTCAGTGATATCTCGACGGTTTAACTTACAAAAGCGTTTAGCCATGCTACAACTCCAGCTAAGAATAATAATGATTCTTAGTTAGATATACATCCGTAACGCGACTATCGCAAGTGTTAAATGGCAATTTATCGTATTTATGACGGGAAACTTTCTTAGCGTGCTGCTAAGTCATTGATGCTTTCACATAGACATCAAAACGGTTCTTTTTGGTTTCGATCGCCATGCTTGGTTTTTGCTCGTCTAACCACGCCGCGTAATCCGGTCTTTTGACCACAACACGCTTTGATGCGAGCTTCATCGCAGGCTCAAACAAACCATCGGCATCCAGATCTGCACCAACCAAAGATTGGAATACGCGCATCTCTTTCTTAACCAAAGCCGATTTCTTTTTGTTCTCAGGGTGCGGGTACATAGGGTCGAGATACACCACATCAGGCTGTTCGAATTCAGGATCGTTACTCAGCTTATCTAGGGCATCATGGCTAGAAGCATGAATCAACTTCATACGTTCACTCACCCAACCACCGATGTCTGGGTCTTTTTGTGCTCTCTGCAGGCCGTCATCCAATAATGCAGCCACAACTGGATGTCGCTCTACCATCTGTACTTTACAGCCCAACGAAGCTAGAACAAACGCATCACGTCCTAAACCAGCGGTGCCATCTAAGATGGTCGGTGTTGCCCCTTTATTTAGACCTGCGGCCTTAGCAATTGCCTGACCTTTACCACCACCAAACTTACGTCTGTGACCGACTGCGCCTCCGACCAAATCAACAAAGATAGCACCAAGCTTAGGTTCATCGACTTTACGTAACTCAAGTCGCTCGCTAGTCAGTACCAAAGCGAAATCGCTGTTTTCATCATGAGATAAATTCCAACGGGTCGCTAAGTCATTTAGATGATCGATTTGGGTGGCATCTTCGCAAATCAGTTGTAGTAGCAAGGTCGTCTCCAACAGACAGTAGTATTAAAACAAAAGAGGCAACCAGTTTACCTGATTGCCTCAACAATACATATTAGCGGTGCAAACTATTAGTTCTGAAAGCTTGTTAGCGCTGTAAATGATTAGCGTCGCTAGTGCTAAAGAATACTCATAGTGTCGCTTGGTTCGCTTAATCTAAATGCTCTAACGTTCGCTCTTGTTGTAACTCTTCAACGAGCTCTGCAAGCGGCTTAGGTCGACCAATAATGTAGCCTTGCGCGTAGTTAACACCGAGCTCGATCAGCTTGTCGATGATCTGAGTGTTTTCAACAAACTCAGCTACCGTGTGTTTACCCATCTGCTTGGCCAAGTCATTGATAGAACGAACCATCACATGATCCATTTCGTTGACATCAATATCGCGTACAAATAGGCCATCAATCTTCACAATATCGACTGGCAATTTCTTCAGGTAGCCAAACGATGATAAGCCTGAACCAAAGTCATCGAGTGCAATCATACAGCCAAGCTCTTTAATGCGAGTAAAGAATTTGATCGCTTGTTTCATGTTGCTCATCGCGGCCGTTTCAGTGATTTCTAGACAAATCTTATGGCAAGGCACTGACGAGTTCGCCAAACTTTCAATCAAGAACTCAACAAACTCTCGATTACCCATCGAGTGACCAGACAGATTGATAGAGCACATTCCAAGTTCATCTATCACCTTTGGTCGACCTTCCAACCAAGCGAGGGTTTGGCTCACGACTCGGCGGTCAATCAAGTGCGCAATATTATAGCGCTCTGATGCAGGCATGAAGATCCCCGGAGAGATGTACTCACCCTTGATGTTTTTGATTCTCACCAAGATCTCGAAATGCATTTTCTCGCTGTCTTTGTCTAAACCAAGAATACGCTGTGCAAACAACTCTAAACGATCATTCGCCAAGGCCTCATGGACGAGATTGACGCACTCCATTTCTAAGTGACGACGACGGATATCTTCATCATCTTGATGATAAAGGTTATAGCGATTACGCCCTTCTTCTTTCGCTGCATGACAAGCGGCATCAGCCTGAGCATGCACCATTTGCGGTGAAGCCGCGGTATGGTCAATCAATCGAATACCGATAGAGCTGGTCAGGTTAAGGCGAATATCACCCCACAAGAATGGATTCTCACTCATCATTGAGATGATACTGCGACACACATTAACCGCATCTCGCTCAGTGCAGTCTTTGATTAATACAGCAAACTCATCGCCGCCCATACGTGCCAACACGGCATTGTATGGCAGGACGTCTTCCAGCAGCTTAGCGCTAAACATGATTGCAGCATCACCCGCTTCGTGGCCAGCAGTATCGTTTAAGACCTTAAGTTGGTCTAAGTCCAAAAACAGCATGGCGTGAGTACGCATGTGGCTCTCGACTTCTTTTAATGCCTTTTGCAATTCTTGTGCAAAGTGATTGCGGTTAAAGGTACCAGTGAGCAAGTCATAGCGAGCCTGATACTCTAACTTTTCAGAAAGCTCATGAGTCTCGGTGATGTCTTCGCCAACAATCAACAGCTGATCGGATTCAACCAATGGACGAATGTTTTCACGAATCCAGATTGTGCTGCCATCCGCATGACGATATTCGATATCACGGCGCCACACGCCGCGCACCTTATGTTGTGGTTGCAACAAGATATGACGCGGGATCATTGCATTTTCATCGACATAGAACTCTCTTGGACGATGACCTAGCAATTGTTCCAGAGGATAACCTAACACCTCTTCAGCAAACTGGTTCACTTGCTGAATACGGTTGTTGCCATCCAGCGTAATCATCATTACGGGTTGCTTGTCGTAATACAGTTTAAGGTTGGCTTCGCGTTGGAACAGTTTGTTTTCAGCAAGTTTACGGGAAGTCACATCACGCGCTTCAAATAAGAATTGGGTATCATCCTCTTCATTGCCCGGCATCGACTTCAGAGAAATCTCTAATACCATCACACCACGGTCACGACACCATACTTCCGCTTCAAAGCGCAAAGCTGGCGGCGTTTCTTTGCTCGTAAAATACTCCTTCAGTATTTCACGTGCAGACTCTTCCCAATGTTGGTGGTTTTGAAGCGGAGTACCAAGCTTGTAGCCTTGATTATAAAGAAGTTCATGCAGCTTGCTGTTACTCGACAACAGCACCCCATTTTTGTCGATAATGCCCATAAATTGCAGGCTTTGATCGAAGATCGACTCGAGCAACATTTGGCTTTTTCGGCTTGCCCGTTCGCTTTTTTTAAGTCGGTTCAGGTAATACACCAAGGTGGCAATCACGCACGCCATGGCTAAAAACAGCAAACCAATCGTACGAATCTCGTCGCGATAGCGCGCGAGAAATGGCTTAGGCTTATTTAGGAAAGTGACTGCCGCTTCATTCTCTGCGCCCAAATCCCAACGAGAAATTTGTTGGTAATCGAGTTTGATTTCTGGCGCGCCAGCAACCACTTGGGGCAGCGGTTTATCCGGATTAGCCAACACATTCAATAGAACACGCCCAGTATCTCGCCCCTGCGTCTCACCACTCTGAATCACGCCTCCGATAGCACCAAACCCAAGCCCCAAGTCATGCACCATATACAATGGCATTTGAGTCTGTGTATTGAGAACGCGCCAGTCTTCATCGCTGCTGACTCGACCATTGGCATCGCGATAATACGCCCAAAACAGCAAGCTTTTTCCGAGATCGGCACTCTGAGAAAATGCCACGAGCTCTTGATAAGAATCAGGAACATAGTGTTCAACAAGATCGGAAAATTCTGGGTGTTTTCTAACAAACAGGTCGACTTGAGCACGAATGGCTTGGCCCGTCACTGAATGGTCGGTGACAATATAGATTTTTTTGACAGTCGATTGAAGACGCTTGATGAGTTCGATATTACCGACTAAATCAATATCCTCACTAATACCCGTCGCGTTCAAACCTTCAATCATTTCGGGAGAGAAGTTGTTGATACCGCCAAAGATAACAGGAGTATCTTTGAGATCGGGCGCAAGGCGCTTCATTAAGTTGAGCGCGTTATTGTCACTGACCACAACGGCAGCAAACTCTTCATGCAGCAGTTTGGTGTGATAAAGCTGGTAAACACGCTCAAGATACTCAGGATTTTGAGAGCGCTTACTATCAAGATAAACGACACGATAAGACAGGCCATCTCGGTCAAGCTCTGCCGCTAGCCCTTTGTGGAAATCATCTGTCCAGAAAAAACCTTGATGGTAAGAGTGAATCACCAACACATCTTTTGTCTGCGCTGAAGCAAACGTACTCCAACACATCACAAGAAATAACAACCAAAATCGCACTGAATTCACCTTAACATCATCGTTGCTGCTAATATTATCACCCTTGGCTATGATATGTACTCTAGCCGAACTATTTTCATTCGATATAAGGGTTTACGCATGTCCACAACTACTGCTCGTCTGGATGACCTAGACCGTGCCATTCTCAAAACTTTGATGGAAGATGCGCGCACGCCTTATGCTGAAATGGCAAAGAAATTCGATGTCAGTCCCGCGACGATTCACGTTCGTATCGAAAAGATGAGATCGGCCGACATTATTGAGCGAACCGAGGTTGTGGTAAACACCAAGAAGCTTGGTTACGACGTGTGTTGTTTTATTGGTATCAACCTTAACGCAGCTCGCGACTACCACTCAGCCATTGCCAAGCTTAATGCATTAGATGAAGTGGTTGAGGCGTACTACACCACTGGCGCCTACAACATTTTCGTTAAACTGATGTGTAAATCGATCGAAGAGTTGCAGTTCGTACTGATTGATAAATTGCAGGCGATTGACGAGGTTCAATCGACTGAGACACTAATTTCATTGCAGAACCCTATCAACCGCAATGTAAATCCATAATCGTTTGATAAATCGATACAAAAAGAGCCTCACAATGAGGCTCTTTTTACATTCTGACCAGCACAATATTAAGCGCTGATACCCGCATGACGCAGCATCGCATCGATTTGAGGCTCACGACCACGGAAGCGTTTGAACAGCTCCATCGGCTCTTCACTGCCACCCATCTCAAGGATGTTGTTCAGGAAACGATTGCCGGTTTCAGTGTTGAAGATGCCCTCTTCTTCAAATGCAGAGAACGCATCTGCAGACAATACTTCTGCCCATAGGTAGCTGTAGTAACCCGCGCTGTAGCCACCAGCAAAGATATGCCCAAAGCTGTGTGAGAAGCGGTTCCAATCAAGGCTTGGCAATACAGAAACCTTAGACTTCACGTCAGCTAGTGTTTCTAGTACGCGAGCACCGACTTCTGGATCGTATTCTGTGTGCAGTGTGAAATCGAACAAGCCAAGCTCTAGCTGACGCAGGATAAACATCGCAGATTGGAAGTTCTTCGCCGCTAGCATCTTCTCTAACATCTCTTTTGGTAGCGCTTCACCCGTTTCGAAGTGACCAGAAATGAATGACAGCGCTTCCTCTTCCCAACACCAGTTTTCTAGGAACTGACTTGGTAGCTCAACGGCATCCCAAGGCACACCGTTAATACCCGCAACTGCACCCGCTTCAACTTGCGTTAGCATGTGGTGGATACCGTGGCCAAATTCGTGGAACAAAGTGACCACTTCATCGTGAGTAAACAGTGCTGGTTTGTCACCGACTGGCTTGTTGAAGTTACACGTTAGGTAAGCAACAGGCGTCTGTAGCTCACCAGATTGAGTAATGCGACGACCGCGACAGTCGTCCATCCAAGCGCCGCCACGTTTGTGTTCACGTGCGTATAGATCTAGGTAGAAGCTACCGCGCAATGTGCCTGTCGCATCAAAGATGTCAAAGAAGCGCACTGAATCATGCCATGTATCCACACCTTCACGCTCAGTCACAGACATACCAAACACACGATTTAGTACTTCGAACAAACCAGACACTGCGTTCGACTCAGGGAAGTATGGACGAAGCTCTTCATCAGAGATCTCGAACAAGTTCTGTTTTTGTTTCTCGCTGTAGTAAGCGATGTCCCACAGGTTTAGCTCAGAGACACCAAACTCTTTCTCAGCAAATTGACGTAGCTCTTCTACTTCGCGCTCACCTTGTGGTTTGGCTTTTACTGCTAGGTCGTTAAGGAAACCAAGTACTTGGTCTGGCGTTTCTGCCATCTTAGTCGACAGAGATTTTTCGCTGTAAGTGCTAAAGCCAAGCATGCGTGCGATCTCGTGACGCAGCTTAAGTTGTTCAGTAATGATCTCAGTGTTGTCCCACTTACCAGCATTTGGACCGCGATCTGAAGCGCGAGTTACGTAGGCTTCGTACAGCTCTTTACGTAGCGCTTGGTTATCACAGTACGTCATCACCGGCAGGTATGATGGGATATCTAGAGTCAGTAGGTAACCTTCCTGCTCTTTAGCTTCTGCCGCGGCTTGTGCTGCTGCCAATGCCGACTCAGGCATACCGGCCAGTTCAGCCATGTCTGTTACCTGCTTGCTCCAACCCATGGTTGCATCAAGCACATTGTTTGAGAATTGAGAACCCAGCTCAGACTGGCGTTTACTGATCTCGCCGTAGCGATGCTGCTCGTCTGCGGGTAAGCCAATGCCTGACAATTCAAAGTCACGCAGTGCGTCGGTAATGGTTTTTTGTTGAGCTTGGTCTAATGCCGAGAACGCCTCACTCGCCTTGATCGCTTTATACGCTTCGAACAAACCTTTATGTTGACCAACCCACGTGCCGTACTCAGAAAGCACAGGCAGACAGCTCTCATAAGCGTCACGCAGCTCATCGCTGTTCATCACAGAATTCATATGGCTTACAGGTGACCAAATGCGACCTAAACGATCATCCACTTCTTCAATCGGAGCAACGAGGTTGTCCCAGCTTGGTGAAGTATTACCTTCAAGTACTTGTTCTATCTTGTTGCGACACTCTTCAATCACTTGCTCAACCGCTGGCTTAACGTGCTCAGGTTTGATCTGTGAAAACGGAGGTAAGTCCGTGAAGGTTAATAGCGGATTAGACATATAAACATTCCTTTGGCTTTAGAGACTTTCGTCTTTTTTGTAATGAGGTCGTCTTACAGTCATCAGGCTAAGGATCGCCCTAAAAAATCACCTGCGAATAGTTATTAAATAGTGCTCATGAAGGCAAATTTCAATAGTAGAACCAATAACTAACTGCATATTGCGAACGACTGTTCCTGAATTGTTCGAGAATTTATGGTCCATTGGGGGTTATAATAGTCAAATTAACCCCACCTACACTAACCACACTCTAATTCGAGAGTGTTACGAGAGTTTAATTTGTTAAGTTATCGCCACAGCTTCCACGCGGGTAACCATGCCGACGTAGTAAAGCATATCGTACAGAGCCTTATTCTTAATTCTTTGAAACAGAAGGATAAGCCTTTTGTTTACCATGACACTCACTCTGGTGTAGGTCGTTATGACTTAACGCATGAATGGTCTGAAAAAACGGGCGAGTACAAACAAGGCATTGCCCGCGTCTGGGCACAAACAGAACTTCCTGAAGACATTCAAAGCTACCTTGAGTCTATCTCTGCACTCAACAATGGCGAAAAACTGCGTTTCTATCCAGGTTCACCACGAGTTGCACGTGCACACCTCCGTGATCAAGACCGCATGGTATTAACCGAACTTCACCCTGCAGACCACCCTCTACTTGAGCAAGAGTTCCACCGCGATCGTCAGGTGTCTATCTATAAAGAAGATGGCTTCCAACGCTTAAAAGGCAGCCTGCCACCAAAAGAACGTCGTGGTTTGGTACTGATCGATCCGCCTTACGAGCTGGCAAAAGAGTATCGTGATGTTGTGACTGCGATTGCTCAAAGCCATAAGCGCTGGGCAACCGGTATCTACGCAATTTGGTACCCAGTGGTAAACCGCTGTGATATCGAAGACATGATTGAAGGACTTGAAGGCCTAGGCATTAACAAGATTCTACAAATCGAACTTGGCGTATCACCAGACACCAATGAGCGTGGCATGACAGCATCAGGCATGATTGTTATCAACCCGCCTTGGAAGCTAGAAAGCCAAATGAACGAAATTCTTCCATTCTTGAAGGAAGCAATTGCGCCGGCAACCGGTCACTTCAAAGTAGAGTGGATCGTACCCGAGTAATCTCGAACTTAACGTCATAGTTTGCAGAATCTTCAACAGACTGTGACGTACACGAATAAATTTTAAACAGGGAGATTGAGTTCAACCGATCTGCCCTCAATATAATAATTAGACAATTTAAGAATCTATAGGACGTAGGTGTTCAGTGCGCTCACTGTACCCACAGCCTTCAATAAATGGAGAAAGTAATGGCGACTCATTTTGATTACATCTGTATCGGCGGCGGTTCAGGCGGCATCGCATCAGCTAACCGCGCAGCAATGCACGGTGCAAAAGTTGCACTTATCGAAGCTCAAGACCTTGGTGGTACTTGTGTAAACGTTGGTTGTGTTCCTAAAAAGGTTATGTGGCACGGTGCTCAGGTTGCTGAAGCGATCAACCTATACTCAAAAGACTACGGCTTCGACGTTGACGTAAAAGGCTTCGACTGGGGCAAACTGGTTGAAAACCGCCAAGCGTACATTGGTCGTATCCACCAATCTTACGATCGCGTTCTTGGTAACAACAAAATAAACGTAATCAAAGGCTTTGCTAAGTTTGTTGACGAAAAAACCGTTGAAGTTAACGGTGAACACTACACAGCGGATCACATCCTGATCGCAGTAGGTGGTCGTCCAACCATTCCAAACATCCCTGGCGCAGAGCACGGTATCGACTCAAACGGTTTCTTCGACCTGATGGAGCAACCTAAACGTGTTGCTGTTATCGGCGCGGGCTACATCGCAGTTGAGATCGCAGGCGTACTAAGTGCACTTGGCACTGAAACACATCTGTTCTGTCGTAAAGAGTCGCCACTACGTAGCTTCGATCCAATGATTGTTGAGACACTGGTTGAAGTAATGGAAGCGGAAGGCCCAACACTTCACACGCACTCTGTTCCTAAAGAAGTAGTGAAAGAAGCAGATGGCACACTGACTCTGCATCTAGAGAACGGCAACACTCAAAACGTTGACCACCTAATCTGGGCTATCGGCCGTCACCCAGCAACTGACGCTATCAACCTAGCATCAACGGGCGTTGCAACAAACGACCGTGGCTACATCAAAGTAGACGAATTCCAAGCAACCAACGTTCCTGGCATCTACTGTGTTGGTGACATCATGGAAGGCGGCATCGAGCTAACACCTGTTGCTGTTAAAGCAGGTCGTCAGCTTTCTGAGCGTCTATTCAATGGTCAAACCAACGCGAAGATGGACTACACGCTCGTTCCTACTGTTGTATTCAGCCACCCACCTATCGGCACAATTGGTCTAACGACTCAAGAAGCTGAAGAGCAATACGGCAAAGACAACATCAAGGTATACACGTCTGGTTTTACTGCAATGTACACAGCAGTCACTCAACACCGTCAACCTTGTAAGATGAAGCTAGTATGTGCTGGTGAAGAAGAGACTGTAGTTGGCCTACACGGCATCGGTTTCACTGTTGATGAAATGATTCAAGGCTTCGGCGTTGCAATGAAGATGGGCGCAACCAAAGCAGATTTCGACTCTGTTGTGGCAATTCACCCAACGGGCTCAGAAGAATTTGTGACGATGCGTTAATCGCAGATCATAAGATTAAAGATAGAAGCAGGCTTAGGCCTGCTTTTTATTAACCACCTTGAACAAAAAAAGAACACACAAAGCACTGATATATAAAAAATTATAAAAGATTGTCAAATCTCAGCAAAATCTATAGCTCGTACTTATAGAATCCCGTTCATAATAATTCTTGAACAAGCGACAATGTCAGTAGCCAACACCCATATAACCGATCTTTTTTATCAATTATTGGACCTATCTGAGGCAGAAAAAACAAAATACCTAAAAGAACTAAAATCACACCAAGTCGAACTGTATAACAAGATTTATCCCCTTCTCTGCACGTCAGCTCTAGAGCCTCTTACACACATCTTTGGTGTAAGCGCCCTTCAAGCTACCGACAAAAAAGCTAACTTCTCTAATACATGCATTGATAAATACCACCTATCTTACGAAATAGGTCGTGGCGGTATTGGTGTTGTCTATGCTGCTACTCGAGTGGATAAGACATTCCATCAAGATCTTGCCATAAAACTCATTCAACCCGCTTTATCCCACCTCATAGATAAAGAGTATCTGTTTCAAGAAGCACAAGCACTTGCGACGTTGAATCACCCATATATAACCAAGGTGATCGATGGAGGGACACATGAAGGGTCTGTCTACATCGTTATGGAACATATTAAAGGTTGCACGTTAAACGAGTACCTTGCGACCTACACCCTGAGCTACCCCAAAAAGCTCAATCTATTTTTAAAGATATGCTCTGCTATATCACACGCACACAAACACCAAGTGCTGCATACCGACTTGAAGCCAGAAAATATATTAATCGATTGTGAGGGGAGCCCAAAGATACTCGACTTTAATTTAATGAGAGGAATCAGTGACCAATTATCAGCTCACCCACTTACTATCAATGCCTACAGTCATGACTACGCTAGTCCAGAGCAAATCAGCGGAAGCCCCCCCACAGTCCGATGCGATATTTACGCTCTAGGAAAGGTCTTAAGCTTTATGTTTCCTAAACTACCGATAAGTCAGGGGGACCTAAACTGCATAATTCAAAAAGCGACACGAAGCCACGCCTTACTGCGCTATTCGAGTACCAATGAACTCTATAACGACATTACGCAGCTGATCGCTTGTCGTCCAATCTCCGCATATCAAAACCAACCATTTTATTCCGTTCTGAAGCTATGCCAACGCCGTCCAATTCAATGTGCTTTATCTACTATGCTCATTTGGTGTGGTGTAGGTTTCTACACACCTTTGATCAAAAAAAACCAACAACTTCAAATAGAAAAGCGCGCATCAGAAAGAGTCACAAAGCAATTTGTCCGAACGCTTTCTCAGATAAAAGAGAGCCCTAAGTCGAAAGCATCGATCAATACAGTACTAAAACATACCCATAAAGCGGTTTTAGGCGATCCTGGTATACCAACAAAAACAAAGATGAAACTGTTACGAATAATTGCCCCACAAACAACTAGGACAGAATCAACAAAAGGAAACTGCTAACCATGAGTAACCAACTTACTGATATAGAGTCGATCATGAGAGATTGGAAAGCTGGGCACAAATGGGCAGAACAGAAACTCTATCGTTTCGCTTACGCCCACCTCTACGCTCTCGCTCAAAAAGAGAGAAAAAGGAGCACGACCAAGCATGAGCAAAGTTGTTGGGTGTCTTGGAATAGCATCAACAACACAACGGCGTTAGTTCACGATGCTTACCTAAAGCTCTCTTTTGCCGATACTCAATCAATAGAAGACACTCGTGATTTCCTGTTAATGGCAGCAAAAATCATGCGACAAATACTTATCGATAACGCTCGACGTCAACAGGCACAGAAACGCCAACTGCCCACAAAAGTCCCCCCTCAAGAAGACAGGCATTTCGAGCAGCTAATTATTATGGATAAGGCTGTGGACCACTTTACTTTGAATTACCCAAGGCAATCACAAGCATTCAAACTGAAATACCTTATGGGGCTTCAAACTCAAGAAATTAGCCAGCTACTAACTTGTAGCGACAGCCTAATTGAAAAGGATTTAAAGTTTTCTCGCTGTTGGCTAACAAGAAAAATAAACACGCAGCACAACCCAATTTATTGAAAAATAATTTACGGTATTTCACTCAAATCTCGTGTCTTGCAGCAGGGGCACAGCTCAAAATAAGCTCTTGTAAGTCAAAGTGATATTATTAAAAAGCTGACATCTGTCGGCTTTTTGTATTTTTTACCGCATGGTTTGAATGTTTATTAACCGAACAGCATTTTACACACTTAACTTGGAAGAAAGATCACACTACAATCGCGCGCTATAAAATCACACGCATAAAAATAACAAATAGCTCTATTACATAAAGGATGTACGAGTAATGAAAAAAGTGAGTATTCTCGCAGCGGCGATTGCAGTGGCTTTAACAGGTTGTGGTAGCGATAGTTCTAACTCAGGTGTAACAGCACCGACAGAACCATCGACGACAACCAACAAATTTATCGATGCAGCTGTTGAAGGTATCTACTACAACACCAGTTCAGGCTTAAACGGGGTTACAAATAGCGAAGGCGAGTTTACCGCTAAAACTAACGACACTGTGACCTTCTTCATTGGTGGTAAAAACGGCTTAAAAGTAGGTGCAGCATCAAACCGTGATGTACTGACTCCATTTGAAGCGGCGGGAAAATACGCTCGCGCACTTAACTTAGCAATTTTACTTCAGTCTTTAGATAACCAATTTGGTAGCTCTTCTGATGAAGTACTGACAATTCCAGATGCGCTGCGCGAACCTGATGCTGCGACGTTAGCGAAGATGAAAGGTCTAAGCCTAGACGATAGTACAAGCGTGACGGACTTCTTAACTACGATTGGCGTAGAAGCTGCAAATATCACATCAGAAAGCGACGCTCTAACGCATATGGAAAACGCGTTTGGTTCAATGAAGCGTGGTGATGGTTCAGTAAACCCATTTGCAGAGAAAAACGGCCAATTTGTTCGTTACATTGACGTAACCCAAGAACGTTTAGATGGCAACTTCACCTTTGTTCATGCTGATAAAACTCTACCAAATGACTTGTTTGAAGCGACACGTGGCATGGTTCAAATGGACTATCAAGTAAACACCGCGAGTTTAGCTTATCTAAAAGGGTCTAATGACGCTCAGTTAACGGAAGGCTTTGCCCAGGATTACCTGAACTGCTTGGCTGGCGACCCTAGTAATACGTTCACAGCCCCAAACACATGTAGTGGTGTCCCTGCTTCTCATTACGCTTTGGGAGGCAACTTTAAATACTTGCTCGTTAATCCTGATGGTGAAGAAAATGATGATGAGTCAATGGACTGGGAAACTGTAGGCAACTTCCTACCATTCTCAGTAGCCACGGTTAACGAACTCAATCACTTTACCGCAGATGAAAAGTTCAACGATAACGACGATGGTGGTCATTCATGGGTCAACCAAAATATTTCTGGCTCCTACGATCCTGTCACTAAGGTTTATACTGAAATCACTGAAAAAGAAGAGTTAGAAGATAACACCGATTGCAGTTCTACAAACTGTTCAGTAGACAGAAAAACAAAGCGTGTTGCTTACTACTACGAGATTCCAACAAAAGATTCTGAACGTTACGTGGATTTCACTGGTACATGGGAAACAAAAGAAATCTGTGAAAACGGTGAAATTGCAGTAAGCACCATGAAATTTGATTCATCCGGAGCAACGACCACAGGCCAAGAGTGTGGATCAACAGCACCAGAGGGTATGGAAGATTCTGGTACCCCTTACACTTATAAACAACTAGCTAATATAGATTACTGGTGGTTTGATCAAACAGGTCGAGCTTCAAAAGCCACACTGACAGAACTGAACACTGTGGTTCGCTTCTGTGACCAAAACAATTATGTTGCTGGCAAAGCTTGTAGCTCAAAAGATGAATACTTCGTTAAGTGGGAATACCAACCTGCTGGTACCAACTGGGATGAGGGCTTGCTGATTCGTCGTAAGATGGACAACACAGGCAACACCGATGGCCGTGTTAGCATCATGCAGAAAATCAACTAACCTTTGAGTTAATTTGATTACTTATTAATAAACCAGAAGCTGAGCTTCTGGTTTTTTCATTTTTAACACACATGAACCTTCAAACAACCATCAACGTAGATACAGAAACAAAGAACTATCGAGAGCAACATGGAGTTTGTTATGAATCTACTCATTGAATCATTTGAAGGCGGGATCTACTTGGCTTACCAAATCATTGGCGAGCAAAAGCAGTTAATCAAAGACGACCACCAGCACCCAATGAAGTTTTTGAGCGTTAACCAAGCACGCGATCACTTTAGCGACCAAGGCGTAGCATCAGCAATGCTGGTTCATAACAGCGCCTACGACGAAATGTGTGGTGAGCATTGCGGTAACACCCAACCTTTCGAGATTGATTTGAAGTGGAGTTGAATCAACTTCAAATCAATCGCGATAAAAATTGAAAGGCTTGCAACGATGCAAGCCTTTCTTATGAGAGTAACTTTCCCTGTTTCGCATTGAAATCAACGTAATGTTCGTTTCTGCCTGCGTTTGATGTTTTGCTCTTTCACAATAAAGTCGAACAGTGGGGCGAAGAGATTGGCGAACAGGATGGCCAACATGATGCCCTCTGGATAGGCAGGGTTGAGCACTCGAATACCGACCGTCATTACGCCAATAAGAATCCCGTAAGCCCACTTACTCTGATTGGTAAAAGCGGCAGAAACTGGGTCGGTTGCCATGAAGAAAGTACCAAACGCAACACCACCCAACACAAAGTGCCAGTAAAACGGCATCGAGAACATCGAGTTGGTATCAGAGCCAATCCAGTTCATCAAACTCGAAGTCACGACGAGGCCAATAATCACACCAGTGACAATGCGCCAAGAGGCGATCTTCATGACAATCAGAATCAGACCCGTCAACATGATAAGCAATGAAGAAACCTCACCCATCGAACCCGGAATATTACCGATAAAGGCGTCCATCCAAGTGATCGCCTCGCCAGTCATGTTATTGATGAGTGACGTGCTGCCACCTTCATACCATTGACTTAAAGGGGTCGCACCGGAGTAACCGTCAGCGGCAACCCACACAAGCCCGCCCGACATGTTGGCTGGATAGGCAAAATATAGAAAGGCTCGACCTGCAAGAGCTGGGTTAAGGAAGCTTCGTCCTGTACCACCAAACAGCTCTTTCGCGACAACGATACCAAAGGTGATACCTAACGCTGCTTGCCATAAAGGGATAGTCGGCGGAAGAATTAAGGCAAAGAGAACCGAGCTAACAAAAAAGCCTTCGTTCACCTCATGCTTACGCACAACGGCAAACAACACCTCCCAAAAACCACCAACAACGAAAACCGTCGCGTAAACGGGTAAGAAGTAGAGGGCGCCGAGCAACATCTGACTCCCCCAGCCACTTGCCATTAAGGACGGTGCATCACCAAATGCCCACGACAAGCGCCAGCTACTCTCAATAACCGAGGTAAGTTCATCAAGTTGATAACTGGATGTCAGTGCCGAGACACTCTGGTGCCCGACGTTATACATGCCCCAGAACATGGCAGGGAAAGTCGCCAGCCACACCAAAATCATAATACGCTTGAGATCGATACTATCTCGAACATGGGTCAAGCCTCGGTTTACATTACCGGGCGTGTAAAAGATGGTGGCAAACGCCTCATAGACTGGGTAAAGCTTTTCGTATTTACCTCCGGCTTCAAAACGCGGGGCTACGTCTTCTAATCGTTTCTTCAAACTCATAATCTCAATCACCTTATTGCTTGAGTTATGGTTTTCTACGCACCAACTACTCTATTTGAACAATTTTTAGCGATTTTTAATCAAATTTGTATTGAAGAAACGGGTCAACATTCAACAGTAAAACCGACGTTGAGAAAGTTAGACGCATAAACAACAAAGCCCCAGCAATGGCTGAGGCTTGTTTAGTCTTATAACGGTCGTTGTTACTTAACGCACATCACGTTGAGTAATGAAGAGCCTTTGAGCTGGTTTACGTTACCGTTAGTGAACAGGCCTTTTTTATCCGCTCCCCAATAAGGTAAGTGCATTGGCCAGTTCTGCTTTTCCATGACTTTTGAGCCAAGGATACTCTGCCACTGCTGTTCATTCATCAACTTCATGCCGATCTGATTACACACAAGTTCGGCACTACCAAAATCTAAACGACTCCAAGGTTTTCCCTGTTCCATATAGAACTGCTGTTTATGGTCCGACAAATATGGCACCGCATACTTGTTGCCCGCAACATTAGCGGTCACACGAACTTCAATATCGAGATCATTACCCGAACTTGAACCATTGCTAGGAATCGCTTGGATTGCGGCTGCACTCGTTGCGGCTACCGCTGAAGTCGCGACCACAGGTTTAGGTGCAGGCTTTGCTGCTGGTTTGGGTTTTACAGGAGCTTTAGGCTTGACCATTTTTGGCTCTGCCGATTTTGCAACGATAGGCTGTGACGAGGTCTGGGACTTATCAACCATACGAATGAAGGCTTCGCTGTATCCAGACACTTTACGCACCTGAGCGAGGTCTTTTCTCGCATCAGAGAATGTTGAATAAGGGCCAATCAGACAACGATAATCGCCACCTTCAGGCTTCATCCATACATTGGTCGAGATCTTTTCATAAAGAGGCTTCGCTCGGCTCAATGACAAAGGCTTATTAAGCAGGCCACATTGAACCCAAAACAGTTCATTAGCTGAATGACGTTTAGGCGCCTTGCTGCCCCAAACACCCTTACCGATCGGACATGATTGTTCTAGCTGTGGTAATTGATTAGTGCTTGCTTGAGTAGCATCACATAGAACCGATTCTGCATTAACCTGACTCGATGCCAAGAGGGATGCAGCAATAAGCCCCATACGATAATTTTTACTCACAGCACGACATACAGCATTCATTGTCAATTTCATAACCACCACTTAAACCCTCTCGGGCTAATTGTTACCGATTCTATGTCGATAAAACATGAATTCCATTTTAAGTATTATTGACCATGTCAATAATACTTAGTTCCAGATCCATTAAGCAAAAAAAGAGCCGTAATTGCTTACGGCTCTTAGTTTAGTGATTTTTTTTACTAAAAATCAATCCGCGTTATCACCCTTTATAAATTTTAGGGTTAAATACGTCACGTAACCAGTCGCCTAATAGGTTGATCACTAGAACGAGTGTTACCAAAAGCACACCTGGGAATGCTGTGATCCACCATGCTCCAGAGAAAATGTAGTTAAAGCCGGTACTGATCAGGGCACCCAGTGATGGTTGGTCGACTGGCAAACCTAAACCTAGGAAAGAAAGTGCCGCTTCCGACATGATGGCATTTGCCACCTGTACCGTAGAGATAACCAAAATTGGCGATAAACAGTTCGGTAGAATATGGCGGAACATAATACGTGGCGCTTTAAAGCCCATCACGCGAGCTGCTTCTACATATTCTTTCTTCTTCTCTGCCAATACAGATGCACGAATGGTACGCGCATACTGAGGCCATTCGGCAATACCAATGATGACCACCAGCATGACAACGGCGTATTGCGCATAGAAGTCACTACCAAAGCTTGCCTTAAAGATGGCCGAGACAATGATCGCAACCATCATGGTCGAGAAAGAGAGCTGAACATCCGCAAAACGCATCAAGAAGCTATCAATACGGCCACCGAAGTAACCCGCAGACAAGCCAATGATGATACCAAGCGTCAGTTGTAGACCTACCGCCAAGAAACCAATGGTCAGTGATAAACGCGAACCGTAAAGCATGGTCGATAAAATATCACGGCCTTGCTCATCCGTTCCTAGCAAGAAGCGGTCTTCGCCGTCTTCCATCCATGATGGTGGAAGTTCTGAGTCCATGATATCAATCGATGTCACGTCGTACGGGTCTGTTGGCGCTAGAATAGGTGCAGCTAGAGCCATCACTAAGAAGATTGAGAAAATGGCAAAACTCACCATTGCCACTTTGTCGCGTAAGAAGTAATACACAATGTCAGATTGCTTAAAACGTTCCCAGCGAGACGGCACTGTCGATGTCTGTTCCATGATTATGCTCCTTTCCCTGTGATGTTAACGGTTGGGTTGATAACACCGTAAAGCAAATCAACAATCGTGTTAGTCACTACGAAAATAAGACCAACAAAAATAACGTATGCGGTAATCAGTGGTGTATCTACACGGTTGATCGCTTCTAAGAATAAGAAGCCTGTACCTGGCCACTGGAAAACCGTTTCCGTAAGAATGGTGTAAGCCACCATAGTACCAATCTGAACACCACCAACGGTAAGTACCGGTAGCATGGTGTTTTTCAATGCATGTTGGTAATAGATTTTATTTAACGCTAAGCCTTTCGCTTTGCCGAATTTGATGTATTCCGAGCTCAATACTTCCAGCATTTCAGAACGTACGAGACGTATGAACAGCGGTAGCATGATTGAAGCCAAAGCAATACTTGGAAGCACAAGGTGCGCCAAGCCATCAAGTGTTAGGAAACCAGATTCCCAACCAAACCAGTTTGCCGTATCACCACGACCAAAGGACGGTAGCCAGCCTAACTCGATAGAGAAGACATACATCAACATAATGGCCGTCAAGAACACAGGAACCGAGATACCAACACTACTACCCGCCATAATCAGCTTGGTAAAAAAGCTCTTAGGGTGAATAGCGGAGTAAACGCCTAGTGGAATCGACAGGCAAACAATAATAATAGAAGCGCCAAACACTAACTCTAGTGTGGCTACTAGCTTATCGAGAATCACGTCCACAGCCGGACGCTTAAAGAAGTACGAAGTACCAAGATCACCCTGTAGAGCAGCGCCTACAAAGCGAGTGTATTTTGTAATGAAGGGATCATTTAAGCCGAGTTCATCACGCAGCGCTTGACGCTCCGATTCTGAAACAGATTGACCGACTAACTCACGCAACGGGTCGCCCAGGTTATCCTGTATGGCAAACGCCACCAAACTGATCACAAACATCACTATCAGTGCCTGAAACAGGCGCTTGACCAGAAACGTAACCATTCCTTGCCCCTTATCTATCCATGACTATCTAATCAAAATCCGCGACTAGATAAAAAATTTCAGTCTTAAAAAAGGTATTTAGCCAGACTGAAGGAAGACCAAATACCGAAACTTAAATCTATTTCTTAATAATTCGAGAGCCTGAAGCTTTTCAGGCTCTCGATTCTAGCAAGCTAGATTATTTTACAACTAGGTCGCCGAAGTAAGGCATAACCATTGGGTTTACTACGTCTGCTGCACCTACGTTAGACTTCGCGCCCCACGCTTCACTTTGCCAGTGAAGAGGAACAAACGCTGCGTCGTTGTAAAGTGTTGCTTCAACGCCTTTCAGCATTTCAGAACGCTTAACAGGGTCAGTTTCAGTGTTAGAAGCTTCTACAATTGCATCCATCTCTGGGTTTGAGTAACCAGAACAGTTGTATTGGCCACGACCCGTTTCTTCGTTACGAGTCATTGTTAGGAACTCACTGAAGTTAGCTGAATCTTCTGTATCTGAGTGCCAACCGATCATCATCATGTCTGCTGAACATAGGTCAAACTCAGGCCAGTATTGCGCTTTAGGCATCGTTTTAAGATCAACTTTGATACCAATCTTAGATAGCATTGCCGCTGACGCTTGAGCAACTTTTGCATCGTTCACGTAACGGTTGTTAGGTGCCATCATCGTTAGCGTAAAGCCATCTTCGTAGCCCGCTTCCTTCATTAGCTCTTTTGCTTTTTTCAGGTCGTAGCGAGGTACGAGTGCATCATCATGACCCGCGTAGCCTGTTGGGCTTTGCTGACCAGCTGCAGTAGCGAAACCTTTCATGATTTTCTTAACAATACCTTCATTGTTAATCGCATGAACGATTGCTTGACGAACGCGCACATCTTTCAGTGCTTCGTTGCTGTTTTGATTCATTTGGAACGTAATGATACGAGTACCAGGCAGCGTCACTAGATCGATGTTTTTAGCGTTTTTAACACGCTTGTGATCGTTAGGTGCTACTGGGTGAATCATGTCTACATCGCCAGAAAGAAGTGCTGCAACACGTGTTGCATCTTCTTTGATTGGAACCAATGTTAGCTTGTCTACGTTACCTTTCGTTTCTGTATCCCAGTAATCGTTAAAACGCTCAAACGTTACTTTAACGCCTTGCTCACGTTGAGTAACGATGAATGGACCTGTACCTGAAACGTTTGTAGAAGCGAACGAGTTACCGTGCTTAACTAGCTCAGACTTGTCATTACCTTCGGCTGTTTGGCCTGAGTAAAACTTGCTGTCCATTGGGAAGATGTAAGTTGCTGTTTGTAGTACTAGTGGGTAAGCCGCTTTAGAGACTAGTTCAACTGTGTAGTCATCCACTTTTACCATCTTCTCGTAAGGCGTGAAGATAGACTTAAAGTCTGGAGATGCTTGTAGACGTTCGAATGTCCACACAACATCGTCAGCTGTTAGTTCATTGCCTGAGTGGAATTTAACACCCTGACGTAGATTAAAGCGGAAAGTCGTTTCATTGACACGTTCCCAGCTTGTCGCTAGGCGGCCTTCAAAATCCATCTCTTGAGTGAAACGTACTAGAGGGTCAAACACCATGTGAGACATTTGCAGTGTGCCGCCAGATAGCTGCTCGTGCGGGTCAAGTGACACTGGGTCAGCTGCGTAGCCAACAGTAATATCTGCTGCTGCTGCACTAAAGCTTAGGCCAGCTGCCATCAAAGCTACTGCTAATTTGCTTTTCATGGTTTTCATTGCATAACTCCTTCATGCGGGAATCCAGATCCCTAGTTGTTGTATTTGCGTCTGTTATTGTATTTCAGGCAGGCTAAGCCTCTACCCTGCTGAAATTTATATTGCGGCTTGTGCCACTGCTTTTTCTTCTCGTAAGCCCGTAAATTCAGGCATTAAAGAAATCAGGTGTTGGCTATATTCATGCTGTGGAGAGTTAAATAACTGCTCAGTAGGTGCTACTTCCAGTAGCGTACCCATCTGCATCACGCCAACACGATCACACATCTGACGAATAACCGGTAAATCATGACTGATGAACAGCATGGTTAGGTTGAGTTCGTCTTGTAGATCTTTTAATAGGTTTAGGATCTGCGCCTGTACCGATACATCTAACGCCGATGTTGGTTCATCACAAATCAATAGGCGAGGTCGCGTTGCCAAAGCACGAGCGATAGAAATACGCTGACGCTGACCGCCTGAGAATTCATGCGGGTATTTAACCCCTGCCATTTGTCCAAGACCAACATGATCCAACAAATCATGAACAATCTGACGAGTTTCGTTCTCGTTGCGAGTCAGTTTATGGAAACGAATTGGCTCTGCGATGATGTCGAAAATCTTCATACGTGGGTTCATTGACGTATATGGGTTTTGGAAAACCATCTGCATTTGACGACGCATTGGGCGACGTTCTTTTTCAGATTTAAGCCCAGTAAGATCGACACCTTCAAAGGTTACTTTGCCTGAGTTAGGGGCGTATAGGCCTGCGATAACACGTGCAATGGTTGATTTACCAGAACCAGACTCACCCACTAAACCAAAGGTTTCACCTTCATGCACTTCAAAGCTTACATTGTTTGAAGCTTGCACATACTCGCGACGGCTTTCGAAGAAAGAATCTTTTGTCGTAAAGCGCAGGTTAACGTTTTCTACGTTCAGTAGCGGACCTGTGTATTCACGATGATCTTGGCTTTGACCTAACCAGTGATTTTTTACATCTAAGGCTTCCATCTCGTGTGCTTCTTCGATGTAGCTAACAAGAGGGAAACGGTCGAGTTTACGGTCTGAGCGAGGAACGGCTGAAATCAAGCTGTGCGTGTATGGGTGTTCAGGTGTACCCAATACTTGTTTCGTTGGGCCGAATTCAACCAGATCACCACGGTACATAACCGCAACACGGTCAGTCACGTTAGATACAACACCCATATCGTGGGTCACCAACATACAACCTACGTTTTTCTTAATACATAGATCGCGAATCAAGCCTAATATTTGGTCTTGGATAGATACGTCTAGAGCGGTTGTTGGTTCATCGGCGATGATCAGGTCAGGTTCGCCTGCCAATGCAATCGCGATAACCACACGCTGACGCATACCACCAGAGAATTGGTGCGGATACTGTTTAAGGCGGTTTTCAGGTTGTGGGATACCCACTTGGTTCATTAAGTCTAATGAACGCTGATAAGCTTCTGCATCCGATACCTTCATATTGGCATGGATGGTTTCTTTTAATTGCTGTTCTACGGTAAATAGAGGATTAAGAGAAGTCATTGGATCTTGAAAGATAAATCCAATCTTAGAGCCGCGAACTTTACGCATCTCTTCCGGAGATAAACCCGATACTTTTTCGCCATCAAGGAACACTTCACCGCTCGCAATACGACCGGGAGGGCTTAGCAAATCGATCACAGCATTACCAACTGTTGACTTACCAGCGCCAGATTCACCAACAACACCGACAATCTCGCCGCGCTCAATGCTAAACGACAATGATTTTACTGCAGCGTGTACACCATGACGTGATGGGTATTCGATACGAAGATTTTTTACTTCTAAAAGTGACATTACCAGACCTCTACTGCTTTGGCAGCTCTCTGCCCTGTCTGCAAAATTGAATCCATTCTTACCAGAATATTGTTCTGATATTTTATACGGTTGACAATTTGGCAAATAATTCACAGAAAAGCAACAAAAATAGGATAAAAAGTCGACATTAAACGCTTAGCAAGCAAAAGTACCACATAACTATTCACATAGAGAGCATATAGTAAGAAAAAACAACATCATATTGTTGGTAATAAACACTCACAAATCCCTTACTACTACTTACTTGTAGAGTTAAACCTATGGTTCAAAGCAGATCTCACTATCAGTCATTAAAAACAAATAATTATTCCAAAAAACAATTAACACTATAGAAACAAATACCAAATTTATTAATTTAAGCAAATAAAACAACCAGATAGATCTAATTTAGCCATACATTCAACCTCTCCTATTATTTCAGCGAATACAAACCAGAAAAACGAAAGGTTTAATAAATTAGAGAAGAATTTAAGCGACTGGGAGTAAAGAAAGCTGTCAATTACAGGCCTTAGTGAGCAAATTTAGGGGCAGATTTCACTTTTAATAAAAATCTTTAGACCAAACTCATTAGCCTGTCGAATAATTGAGTGATTTATTTATATAAAATTAGATATAGATCAGCGCATTTCATAAAGCGCTCATCTCAATTAAGGCGTGAGAATCTAGAAAATCGATGGTGGGTGTTTTATATAAAGAGCACTTGATTGAAGTGGTGCTACGAGAGATATCTAAACAAGTTAGTTCCCAGCACTCAAAAATAAAAAGTTGAAGAATTTCCGATACGATAGATGCAAAAAAGCCTCGTCATTTCTGACGAGGCTTCTTAATGTGGTCGGTGAAGAGGGATTCGAACCCCCGACCCTCTGGTCCCAAACCAGATGCGCTACCAAGCTGCGCTATTCACCGAGACATTTCGCTTGATTTCTCAAACAGGGAACTTCAAAGAAGTTACCAAAATTAATGGGGTGGCTAACGAGATTCGAACTCGCGACCACCGGAATCACAATCCAGGGCTCTACCAACTGAGCTATAGCCACCACTAATTTTTTATATAACCGCTATCAGGCGATTATTGAAATAGTGGTCGGTGAAGAGGGATTCGAACCCCCGACCCTCTGGTCCCAAACCAGATGCGCTACCAAGCTGCGCTATTCACCGACTAATTTTGTCTCGACTCTTGGGAATAATGAGTCAACACTGGAAGCCGAAGCTACCGTTATTTTGTAAAGAAAGAATGGGGTGGCTAACGAGATTCGAACTCGCGACCACCGGAATCACAATCCAGGGCTCTACCAACTGAGCTATAGCCACCATTGTTTCTTTTTTGCCAATTCTCACTTACCGAAGTAAGAGACCGGATGGCGCGCCTGAAAGGATTCGAACCTTCGGCCTTTGGCTCCGGAGGCCAACGCTCTATCCAGCTGAGCTACAGGCGCATGCCCTGTCGGCGGAGTGGAATAATACGTATATCACCTAAGGTCGTCTAGTACTTTTTTAACTTTTTTTTCTGTTTGGTCTCTTTTTCGACAGTTAATATGTGATAAACCCCTTATTTGAGTACTACAACCCTCTGGAGCTTATAAGTTGTTGTTTATTGCAACAACTTATCAGGATATAATCACCCATTATTTACATTGATTTAACAGTCGCTTTTTGCAACTTAAATCAACACACCCCTCTAACACTATAAATTGGTAAGCATGTACTTACCTTGGGAATGTAAAGTGAGTTTAATGGATATGTCTCGTCGAATTTTAACTGTTGTTATCGCAGCTTTAACCTTTTCCACTGGCGTTATGGCTTCAGGCCTAAGTGAAGCGGAGCAAGATCTTATTGCTGAGCGCATCAAACCAGTTGGTCAAGTATACCTAGTCGGTAGTGAGCCAGTCGTTGCTGAACCAACAGGCCCTCGTGATGGCGCAGCAGTTTACGGAACCTTCTGTATTGCTTGTCACGCATCAGGTGTGAGCGGCGCTCCAAAAGCTGGCGATGCTGGTGATTGGGCTCCACGAATTGCACAAGGCCGAGACATCCTAGCAGATCACGCAATCAACGGTTTCAATGCAATGCCTGCTAAAGGTTCATGTATGGACTGTTCTGACGATGAAATCAAAGATGCTATCGAGCACATGATTGCTGGCCTGTAAGCCAAAATAGATTGATATAAAAAAGGTGACCTCATGGTCACCTTTTTTATTACCTGAAACTCTGTCTATTACTTCTTATTGAACATCGCACGAATATTGGCAATGTGTGCCTGCCCTTTTTCCATTCTCTCTTCAGCCGACTGCGGTTTTTTCACCGATTCCCACTCCACATCCTCATGAGGCAATTCATCTAAGAAGCGGCTTTGCGTCGGCTTGATCAACTCACCGTACTGTCTACGCTCACGACACTTAGTGAAAGTCAGCTCTTTTTGCGCTCGGGTAATGCCTACATACATAAGACGACGTTCTTCTTCTACATTACCTTCATCAACACTGGTTTGGTGCGGAAGAATACCCTCTTCTGCCCCCATCAAGAACACATAAGGAAACTCTAGGCCTTTCGAAGCATGCAGCGTCATCAATTGAACTTGGTCTGCATCGTCGTTATCTTCCCCACGTTCCATCATGTCACGCAAGGTTAAACGTTGAACGACTTCGCGAAGCGTCTTCTCTTCTTTATCGTAATTATCACCTTCTAGATCGGCAACAATCCAACTATAGAGATCAGACACGTTCTTCATTCGCATCTCTGCCGCTTTCGGACTTGGGGAGGTTTCGTAGAGCCAATCTTCGTAATTGATGTCACGAACCAAGGATCGCACCGCTTCAACGGTGTTTCCACGTTCAGCATTATCGGAGATACGAACAATCCAATCAGAAAAACGACGGAGGTTTTCTAAACCACGACCAGTCAATGTCTGTTCTAACCCCATTTCGAAGCTGGCTTCAAATAGGCTTTTGCCGCGCATATTGGCGTAACTGCCCAGCTTCTCTAGTGTAACAGGGCCAATCTCGCGACGCGGAGTATTCACAATACGTAGGAAGGCATTGTCATCATCCGGGTTCACCAATACTCGCAGGTACGCCATGATGTCTTTTATCTCAGCTCTAGCGAAGAAAGAGGTACCGCCAGAAATCTTATAAGGCACTCGGTTTTGCATCAGCGCTTTTTCAATCAATCGAGATTGATGGTTGCCTCGATAAAGTACCGCGTAGTCTTTGTACTCAGTACGATTCAAAAATTTATGCGCAATGATTTCACCAGTAATACGCTCGGCTTCGTGCTCTTCATTCTTGGCATTAAGTACTTTGAGCTTTTCGCCATCCGGGATCTCAGAGAACAGAGACTTCTCGTACACGTGCGGGTTATTGGCGATCAAGATGTTCGCCGCACGCAAGATACGACTGGTTGAGCGGTAGTTTTGCTCAAGCTTAATAAGGCGTAGGTTAGGGTAATCCTCACCAAGTAACACCAAGTTTTGTGGTTTCGCACCACGCCATGAATAGATCGACTGATCATCGTCGCCTACCACAGTTAAGCGACCGCGTTCACCCACGAGCAAACGAACCAGTTCATATTGACTGGTGTTGGTATCTTGATACTCATCGACCAATAGGTAACGAATGCGAGATTGCCAACGTTCACGTACTTCTTGATTGGTTTTCAATAGCAAAACAGGCATTGCGATCAAATCATCAAAGTCTAATGCGTTATAAGCCTTCATTTGTTTTTGATACATCTCAAAACAGAATGCAAATAACTGCTCTTGTTCACCTTGAGCACGTGCTTTCGCCTGATCTGGCGTCAACATGTCATTTTTCCAATTTGAAATTGTGCTCATCAATGCACGTAACAAATCCTTATCACCATCGATTTGTTTCTCCGTTAGCTCTTTTAATAAAGCTAACTGGTCTTGATCATCAAATAGAGAAAAACCCGCTTTTAAGCCAAGCGCTTTGTACTCTCGACGGATGATCGTAAGGCCCATGGTATGGAAGGTCGAAACAATGAGCCCTTTCGACTCGCCTTTTCCTAGGGTTTGTCCAACACGCTCTTTCATTTCACGCGCCGCTTTATTAGTAAAAGTTACCGCGGCAATGTTACGAGCTTTATAACCACATTCCTGAACCAAATAAGCGATTTTGTTGGTGATTACACGTGTCTTACCTGAGCCTGCGCCCGCTAAAACGAGGCAAGGACCAGAGACGTATTTCACAGCTTCATCTTGTCTTGGGTTCAGTTTCATTACTTTCTCAACATGGTTAAAAGGTCTATTTGTTCACGCGCGCCTATAATAATGGTGCAACGGTACGAATGCTATGCTCTCTTACACAAGAATTTTACTCTATTTATGCAAAACTCTGTTGCACAAATGTACGTAATTCAGGCTATAATGAATGAACGTTCATTCACTAGTGATTAGTCTATGACCAATAATACATCTCAAGATAAACGCTTACAGATACTCTCTGCTGCGGAAAAGTTAATTGCGGAGGTCGGCTTTCAAGGCTTATCAATGCAAAAACTGGCCAAAGAAGCAGGAGTGGCTGCCGGGACTATTTATCGATATTTCGATGATAAAGACCATTTAATTGAAGATGTTCGCATTCAGGTAACTCAAAGAGTCGCGGACGCTGTTCAAAATGGTGTTAATGATTCAGATTCAATAAAGCTGCGTTATAGAACTATGTGGTTAAACATATGGAACTTAGCGGGTACAGACCCTGCAGCAATCAAAAACAGGGTTCAGTACGATTCTCTACCTGCAATAAATAGTATGGCATTTAGGGAACTTGAAAGAAAAATGTTTGCCCAAGTTGAGCTACTGTTTAACGAGGGTAAAGAGCAAGGAATTTTTAAACCACTCAATAATGAAATTTTAAGTGGTTTAAGTTTAGCCGCTAGCGTGTCACTTGCACGCAAGCACTCTTTAGGTTTTTACCAAATGGATGAGGCCGCATTAGAAGCAGCCATTGAAGCCAGTTGGGACGCAATAATTACACACTAGATCGGAGTTTTGACCATAATGAAAAAGTGGACTTTCTTCATGTTACTCATCGCTGTACTGCTTTTCGGCAGCGTTATCGGGTTCAACATGTTCAAACAACAAAAAATTGCTGAGTTTATGGCCAACCGCCCTGAGCCAGAATTTCCAGTAACGGTAACTGAAGTTCAGCCGATCGACTGGGTTCCAGTGATTGAAGCGATTGGTTTCATCGAACCAAACCAAGGTGTAACGCTAGCCAACGAAACCAGCGGTGTCATTGATCAAATCTCTTTCGAATCTGGTACTGATGTTAAGAATGGTCAGCAACTAGTACGTCTCGATTCTGACGTAGAAAAAGCAAACCTAAAGAGCTCTGAAGCTCGTTTGCCTGCTGCGAAAGCAAAATACAAACGTTACCAAGGTCTATATAAGAAAGGTTCGATCTCTAAAGAAGCATACGATGAAGCAGAAGCGAACTACTTCTCTCTATCTGCTGACATTGAAAGCCTGAAAGCATCGATTGAACGCCGTGAAATCCGTGCACCATTCGATGGAAAAGTCGGTATCCGTAATGTGTATCTAGGTCAATACCTGCAGTCGGGTACTGATATTGTTCGTTTAGAAGACACCAGTGTAATGCGCCTGCGCTTCACCGTTTCTCAAACAGACATCTCACGCATCAATGTTGGTCAAGCTATCGATATCTTCGTGGACGCTTACCCTGAAAAACCTTTCGAAGGTTCTATTAGTGCAATCGAACCTGCAGTAAGCATCCAAAGTGGTTTGATTCAAGTTCAAGCAGACATTCCGAACAATGATGGCAAGCTTCGTAGCGGTATGTTCGCTCGTGCCAACATCATTCTGCCTAAGCTAGAGAACCAAGTAACACTACCTCAAACAGCAATCACCTTCACACTATACGGTGACAATGTTTACATCCTAACGGAAGAAGACGGTGTTCAACGTGTTGCTCAACATGTTGTAAAAGTAGGTGAACGTACCGCTGATATTGCTCACATCCTTGAGGGTGTTAAAGCTGGCGATACAGTTGTAACTTCTGGCCAAGTTCGTCTAAGTAACGGTGCCAAAGTTAAGGTTGTGGAAAGTGATGCGATCACTCCACCATCTGAAACACCTAAGCTGTAACTGGAGGCATAATGCGCTTTACTGATGTTTTTATTAAACGTCCAGTTCTAGCGGTATCCATCAGCTTTTTGATTGCGCTGCTTGGTCTACAAGCAATCTTCAAAATGCAGGTGCGTGAATACCCTGAAATGACGAATACCGTGGTAACCGTAACAACGAGTTACTACGGTGCAAGTGCCGATCTTATCCAAGGCTTTATAACCCAGCCCCTCGAACAGGCTGTGGCTCAAGCGGATAATATCGATTATATGACTTCATCTTCTGTACTGGGTAGTTCAACTATCACAGTTAACATGAAGTTGAACACCGACCCGAATGCGGCGCTGTCTGACATACTGGCCAAGACAAACTCGGTACGTTCTCAGCTTCCAAAAGAAGCCGAAGATCCAACCGTAACCATGTCGACCGGTTCAACGACCGCGGTACTTTATATTGGTTTTACCAGTGATGAGCTCGTATCAAGCCAAATTACCGATTATCTAGAGCGTGTAATCAACCCGCAGCTATTTACGGTAAATGGTGTATCTAAAGTCGACCTTTATGGTGGTATGAAATACGCACTGCGCGTATGGCTAGATCCATCAAAAATGGCAGCTGTTAACCTAACTGCTACTGATGTTATGTCGGTATTGAATGCCAACAACTACCAGTCAGCGACAGGTCAAGCTACTGGCGAATTCGTTCTTTATAACGGCAGTGCCGATACACAAGTATCAAACACTGAAGAGTTAGAGAACTTAGTCGTTAGAAGTGGTGAAGGTGAGATTATCCGTCTGTCTGACATCGCTAAGGTTTCTCTAGAGAAAAGCCACGACGTTTATCGTGCAAGTGCGAACGGTCAGGAGGCGGTTGTTGCAGCAATTAATGCGGCACCAAGTGCGAACCCAATCAACATCGCTGCAGATGTACTTGAGCTTCTTCCTCAGCTAGAGAAGAACCTTCCAAGCAACATCTCAATGAACGTAATGTACGATTCAACCATTGCGATTAACGAGTCAATTCAAGAAGTTATCAAGACAATTCTTGAAGCGGCATTAATCGTATTAATCGTAATCACATTGTTCTTAGGTTCATTCCGAGCAGTACTGATCCCTATCGTTACTATCCCACTATCCCTGATTGGTGTGGCAATGGTAATGCAGGCGATGGGCTTCTCTTGGAACCTGATGACACTACTGGCAATGGTACTCGCCATCGGTCTGGTGGTAGATGATGCGATCGTGGTACTTGAAAACGTCGACAGGCATATCAAGCTCGGAGAGTCCCCTTTCCGCGCTGCGATCATCGGTACTCGTGAAATTGCGGTCCCGGTTATCGCAATGACACTCACGCTAGGTGCGGTATACGCTCCAATCGCAATGATGGGCGGTATCACGGGCTCACTATTTAAAGAGTTCGCATTAACCCTAGCCGGTTCTGTATTTGTATCAGGTATCGTGGCACTAACGCTGTCGCCAATGATGTGTTCAAAAATGCTGAAAGCTCACGCTGAGCCGAGCAAGTTTGAGCAGAAGGTTCATAGCGTTTTGGATGGTATGACTAACCGTTACGAGCGTATGCTTGGCGCGGTAATGCAACATCGCCCGGTATTTATTGGCTTTGCTATCATCGTATTTGCAAGTTTGCCGATGTTGTTCAAGTTCATCCCTAGTGAATTAGCACCTTCAGAAGATAAAGGTGTAATCATGCTGATGGGTACTGCACCATCTAATGCGAACTTAGACTTCATGCAAAATACCATGAACGACGTAAACAAGATTCTGTCTGATCAGCCAGAAGTAGCTTACGCGCAGGTGTTCACAGGTGTTCCTAATGCAAACCAAGCGTTTGGTATTGCATCTATGGTTCCTTGGAGTGAGCGTGAAGCAAGCCAGTCTGAGGTAGCAAACCGCGTTGGTGGTTTGGTGAAAGATGTTCCTGGAATGGCCGTAACAGCCTTCCAAATGCCAGAACTACCAGGTGCAGGTTCAGGCCTTCCAATTCAGTTTGTTATTACAACGCCAAACAGTTTTGAAAGCTTGTTCCAAATCACCACTGACATTTTGACTGATGTAGCGACAAACCCACTATTCGTATACTCGGATCTCGATCTGAACTACGACTCAGCAACGATGAAAGTACACATCGACAAGGATAAAGCGGGCGCATACGGCGTAACCATGCAAGATATAGGTATCACGCTAGGTACCATGATGTCAGATGGCTACGTAAACCGTATCGACTTGAATGGTCGTTCTTACGAGGTTATCCCTCAGGTTGAACGTAAATTCCGTTTGAACCCAGAATCGATGAATAACTACTACGTACGTGCTGCGGACGGTAATGCTGTACCACTAGGCAGTTTGATTACGATTGATGTTGTGGCAGAACCTCGCTCTCTTCCTCACTTCAACCAATTGAACTCAGCTACGATTGGTGCAGTACCTGCTCCAGGCGCTGCAATGGGTGATGCAATTGCATGGTTTGAAGACACGGCGGAAAATAAGCTTCCAAGTGGCTACAACCACGATTACATGGGAGAAGCACGTCAATACGTAACTGAAGGTAGCGCACTTTACGCGACCTTTGGTCTAGCACTGGCTATCATCTTCTTGGTACTGGCGATTCAATTCGAATCTCTGAAAGATCCATTGGTTATCATGGTATCTGTACCACTGGCGATCTGCGGTGCCCTAATAGCTCTGGCTTGGGGTGCGGCAACGATGAACATCTACTCGCAAGTAGGTTTGATCACCTTGGTTGGCCTGATTACCAAGCACGGTATCTTGATCTGTGAAGTTGCAAAAGAAGAACAGTTGCATCATCACAAGACTCGTATCGAAGCGGTAATGGAAGCTGCGAAGGTTCGTCTTCGTCCAATCCTGATGACAACCGCTGCGATGATCGCGGGTCTAATCCCACTGATGTACGCAAGTGGTGCGGGTGCAGCTCAGCGCTTTAGTATTGGTATCGTAATCGTTGCTGGTCTAGCGATTGGTACTATCTTCACGCTATTTGTACTGCCAGTGATTTATAGCTACTTGGCTGAAAAACACAAACCTCTACCTGTATTTGTTGAAGACAAAGACCTAGAAAAACTAGCTCGCGTCGATGAAGCAAAAGCGGCACACAGAGAATTAGCTGATAATAAGTAATCGCTAAGTCGTATTAACAATAAAAAGGCTACTTCGGTGGCCTTTTTTTATACGCCATAGGCGACATCTCAAGTGTGATTAAATAGAATAGTGGTAAATATTCAGGAGTTTTAATTGATATGTTTGATCCAAAAAAACTAGAGCAGATTGCTAAGCAGATCCACGATTCTATGCCTCAACCAGTCAAAGAGCTTGGTTCAGATGTAGATCAAAAAGTTCGCCAAGTTATCCAAGGCCAACTAAACAAGCTAGACGTTGTGAGCCGTGAAGAGTTTGATGTTCAAACACAAGTACTGCTTCGCACTCGTCAAAAGCTGACAGAGATGGAACAGAAGCTAGCGGATTTAGAAGCAAAAATTGCTGACAAGTAAGCCTTAGAGCAAGAAAACTGAAAGGGTTGGTGTGAAAACACCAACCCTTTTGTATTTCTAAGGCTCAATCAAGAACTGAAATTCGACGTCTAAGACCTATCAAGCAATGTCAATTCTACTGATCTGTATAACTTTGCGCCTAAAAGCAAAAAGGCTTGGTCAACGGCGACCAAGCCTTTTTATTAGATGTTGTGTTGCTTAATAATAACTCCAACCTGTAAGGAGCCAATGATACTGCTTTGCTTTTCCTACAAATTTATCAGTATCTAAGCGACTAATTAACCGCCTACTGCGATACGCTTCATGTCGCTCATGTAGCTACGTAGCTCTTCACCAATGTACTCTACAGGGTGGTTACGGATAGCTTCGTTTACTTCAATCAGCTTCGCGTTATCTACTTGGTTAGATGTTTCACCTAGACCGCGACCGATTACGTCAGTTGCAACTGAAGGCATGAACTGTTCGCGTAGTAGCGGTGTTGCCACGTTTGCGAATAGGTAGTTACCGTACTCAGCTGTATCAGAGATTACAACGTTCATTTCGTAAAGACGCTTACGAGCAACTGTGTTTGCGATTAGTGGAAGCTCATGTAGAGACTCGTAGTAAGCAGACTCATCGATGATGCCAGATGCTGTCATTGCTTCGAATGCTAGCTCAACACCCGCACGAACCATAGCAACCATAAGGATACCGTTATCGAAGTACTCTTGCTCTGAGATTTCTACGTCAGAAGCTGGGTAGTTTTCGAATGCCGTTTCGCCTGTCTCTTCACGCCAGCCTAGTAGGTTCACGTCATCGTTCGCCCAGTCAGCCATCATAGTGCTAGAGAAGTGACCAGAAATGATGTCATCCATGTGCTTGTTGTAAAGCGGACGCATTAGATCTTTTAGCTCTTCAGAAAGCTCAAACGCTTTAACTTTAGCTGGGTTAGATAGACGATCCATCATGTGAGTTACGCCACCGAACTTAAGTGCTTCAGTAATCGTTTCCCAACCGTATTGTAGAAGTTTACCTGCGTAGCCTGGTTCGATGCCATCAGCAATCATCTTCTCGTAAGATACGATAGAACCTGCTTGTAGCATGCCACATAGAATGGTTTGCTCACCCATAAGGTCAGATTTAACTTCAGCTACGAATGAAGACTCTAGGCAACCTGCACGGTGACCACCAGTACCTGCAGCCCAAGCTTTAGCGATATCCCAGCCTTCGCCTTTAGGGTCATTTTCTGGGTGAACAGCGATCAGTGTTGGAACACCGAAACCACGCTTGTACTCTTCACGTACTTCAGAACCTGGGCACTTAGGTGCAACCATTACAACGGTAAGGTCAGCACGTAATTGCATGCCTTCTTCAACAACGTTGAAACCATGAGAGTAACCAAGAGCAGCACCTTCTTTCATTAGAGGCATTACTGTCTCAACAACATTAGTGTGTTGCTTATCAGGAGTAAGGTTAATCACTAGGTCTGCTTGAGGGATTAGCGTTTCGTAGCTACCAACTACAAAGCCGTTTTCGTCAGCATTCTTGAATGATTGACGCTTCTCATCAATTGCAGCTTGGCGTAGAGCGTAAGATACGTCTAGACCAGAATCACGCATGTTTAGACCTTGGTTTAGGCCTTGAGCACCACAGCCAACAATGACGATCTTCTTACCTTCAAGGTATTCAGCTTCAGTCGTAAATTCTTCACGATCCATGAAACGGCAGCGACCTAATTGGTCTAGTTGCTCACGAAGGTTTAATGTATTGAAATAGTTAGCCATTGTAGGGCACTCCTTTAAAAATAAGTCCGTAAGGTCGATATCTCTCTATCGAATGACTTCATACTAAAACAGACATCCCGTTGCTGAAAGTGATATATTCACAATTAGTTATTGCAATAAATGCAACATGGAAACGATCACAGAACATGAACATAAAATCTCTACAATTATTTATACATTTATGTGATAGCAAGAGTTTCAGCAAAACAGCTGCTGCTATGCACGTCAGTCCTTCTGCTCTTAGTCGTCAGATACAAAAGCTTGAGGAAGAAACAGGGCAAGAACTGCTTATCAGGGATAATCGAAGTGTTGATCTCACTCCGGCAGGTAAACACCTATTACCTGTGGCATTGAGCATCGTTGGCGAGTGGCAGCAATATAATCTTCATCTAAAAGGCGGAGAACAGGAGCTAAAGGGTGAGATCCGTATTTTCTGTTCCGTAACAGCAAGCTACAGTCACCTTCCTGAACTCATTACCGAATTCAGAGCTATTCATCCGTATATTGAGTTTAAGCTCTCTACCGGTGATCCAGCGCAGTCCATTGACAAGATACTGAATGATGAAGCTGATATTGCTATTTCAGCTAAACCAGACATTTTGCCTTCAAGATTAGAATTCGAAACCATTAGCGATATACCACTGTCAGTAATCATCCCATCCGGTGTCAGTAGCTTTAGTCAGCAACTGCAATCCGAAAAGCCAAATTGGAATGAGGTTCCTTTTATCATACCCGAAGCAGGTACTGCTCGTGAACGTGCTAATGCGTGGTTCAAAAAGATGAAGATTAAGCCCAGCATTTACGCACAGGTATCTGGGCATGAGGCGATTGTAAGTATGGTTGCGCTAGGTTGTGGAGTAGGTATTGCTCCTGATGTCGTCATTAACAACAGTCCAGTGAGAGACAAAGTCGATCGTTTGAAAATAGAGCCGATAAAACCGTTTGAATTAGGAGTTTGCTGTAAACGATCTCAACTTGAGAACCCACTGATTAGAGCGTTTTGGCAGGTAGCCGAAGGAAAGTATCTCCCTGACTAGTTAACTTTAGATATGCTGGTTAAGAGAATAATAGAGAGCACGTTAGTGCTCTTTTTTGTTCTTCTAAATAGCAGATATGAAAAAGCCCGCTGATTTCTCAGCGGGCTTTTCAATGGTGGTGGAGGGATAGGGATTTGAACCCTAGAACCGCTATTAACGGTTGCCGGTTTTCAAGACCGGTGCTTTCGACCACTCAGCCATCCCTCCAACAAATTGTCATCAACAGATTTGTGCACTGTTGAAGTTGTCATTTGCTATGCAAACAACGAAATTAAAGCCTGGCGATGTCCTACTCTCACATGGGGAAACCCCACACTACCATCGGCGCTATTGTGTTTCACTTCTGAGTTCGGCATGGAATCAGGTGGGTCCACAATGCTATGGTCGCCAAGCAAATTTTAAAATTCGGAAAACTGGATTTAAAAGTATCTCTTCAAACTCATTCAAGGTCTGGTCTTTCTTTGAGTCCACAAAACCCCTTGGGTGTTGTATGGTTAAGCCTCACGGGCAATTAGTACAGGTTAGCTCAATGCCTCGCAGCACTTACACACCCTGCCTATCAACGTCGTAGTCTACGACAACCCTTTAGGACACTTATAGTGCCAGGGAAAACTCATCTCAAGGCTCGCTTCCCGCTTAGATGCTTTCAGCGGTTATCGATTCCGAACTTAGCTACCGGGCAATGCCATTGGCATGACAACCCGAACACCAGAGGTTCGTCCACTCCGGTCCTCTCGTACTAGGAGCAGCCCCTTTCAATTTTCCAACGCCCACGGCAGATAGGGACCGAACTGTCTCACGACGTTCTAAACCCAGCTCGCGTACCACTTTAAATGGCGAACAGCCATACCCTTGGGACCGACTTCAGCCCCAGGATGTGATGAGCCGACATCGAGGTGCCAAACACCGCCGTCGATATGAACTCTTGGGCGGTATCAGCCTGTTATCCCCGGAGTACCTTTTATCCGTTGAGCGATGGCCCTTCCATTCAGAACCACCGGATCACTATGACCTGCTTTCGCACCTGCTCGAATTGTCATTCTCGCAGTCAAGCGGGCTTATGCCATTGCACTAACCACACGATGTCCAACCGTGTTTAGCCCACCTTCGTGCTCCTCCGTTACTCTTTGGGAGGAGACCGCCCCAGTCAAACTACCCACCAGGCACTGTCCGTAATCCCGATTCAGGGACCAACGTTAGAACATCAAAACTACAAGGGTGGTATTTCAAGGACGACTCCACCACATCTAGCGACGCGGTTTCATAGTCTCCCACCTATCCTACACATGTAGGTTCAATGTTCAGTGCCAAGCTGTAGTAAAGGTTCACGGGGTCTTTCCGTCTAGCCGCGGGTACACTGCATCTTCACAGCGATTTCAATTTCACTGAGTCTCGGGTGGAGACAGCGTGGCCATCATTACGCCATTCGTGCAGGTCGGAACTTACCCGACAAGGAATTTCGCTACCTTAGGACCGTTATAGTTACGGCCGCCGTTTACCGGGGCTTCGATCAAGAGCTTCGACCGAAGTCTAACCCCATCAATTAACCTTCCGGCACCGGGCAGGCGTCACACCGTATACGTCATCTTACGATTTTGCACAGTGCTGTGTTTTTAATAAACAGTTGCAGCCACCTGGTATCTGCGACTCTCGTCTGCTCCATCCGCAAGGGACTTCACTGATAAGAGCGTACCTTCTCCCGAAGTTACGGTACCATTTTGCCTAGTTCCTTCACCCGAGTTCTCTCAAGCGCCTTGGTATTCTCTACCCGACCACCTGTGTCGGTTTGGGGTACGATTCCTTACAATCTGAAGCTTAGAGGCTTTTCCTGGAAGCATGGCATCAATGACTTCACTACCGTAGTAGCTCGACATCGTATCTCAGCGTTAAGAAAGTCCGGATTTACCTAAACTTTCCGCCTACATACTTGAACCTGGACAACCGTCGCCAGGCCCACCTAGCCTTCTCCGTCCCCCCATCGCAATTGTAAGAAGTACGGGAATATTAACCCGTTTCCCATCGACTACGCCTTTCGGCCTCGCCTTAGGAGTCGACTTACCCTGCCCCGATTAACGTTGGACAGGAACCCTTGGTCTTCCGGCGAGGGAGTTTTTCACTCCCTTTATCGTTACTCATGTCAGCATTCGCACTTCTGATACCTCCAGCATGCCTTACAGCACACCTTCAACGGCTTACAGAACGCTCCCCTACCCCACATACCCTAAGGTACGTAGCCGCAGCTTCGGTGTATAGCTTAGCCCCGTTACATCTTCCGCGCAGGCCGACTCGACCAGTGAGCTATTACGCTTTCTTTAAATGATGGCTGCTTCTAAGCCAACATCCTGGCTGTCTGAGCCTTCCCACATCGTTTCCCACTTAGCTATACTTTGGGACCTTAGCTGGCGGTCTGGGTTGTTTCCCTCTCCACGACGGACGTTAGCACCCGCCGTGTGTCTCCCGGATAGTACTTACTGGTATTCGGAGTTTGCAAAGGGTTGGTAAGTCGGGATGACCCCCTAGCCTTAACAGTGCTCTACCCCCAGTAGTATTCGTCCGAGGCGCTACCTAAATAGCTTTCGGGGAGAACCAGCTATCTCCAGGTTTGATTGGCCTTTCACCCCTAGCCACAAGTCATCCGCTAATTTTTCAACATTAGTCGGTTCGGTCCTCCAGTTGATGTTACTCAACCTTCAACCTGCCCATGGCTAGATCACCTGGTTTCGGGTCTAATCCTAGCAACTGTACGCCCAGTTAAGACTCGGTTTCCCTACGGCTCCCCTAAACGGTTAACCTTGCTACTAAAATTAAGTCGCTGACCCATTATACAAAAGGTACGCAGTCACACCACGAAGGTGCTCCTACTGCTTGTACGTACACGGTTTCAGGTTCTATTTCACTCCCCTCACAGGGGTTCTTTTCGCCTTTCCCTCACGGTACTGGTTCACTATCGGTCAGTCAGTAGTATTTAGCCTTGGAGGATGGTCCCCCCATATTCAGACAGGATATCACGTGTCCCGCCCTACTCGATTTCACTGATTATGATGTGTCGGTTACGGGGCTATCACCCTTTATTGCGAGACTTTCCAGACTCTTCACCTGCATCATTAAAAGCTTAAGGGCTAATCCAATTTCGCTCGCCGCTACTTTCGGAATCTCGGTTGATTTCTCTTCCTCGGGGTACTTAGATGTTTCAGTTCCCCCGGTTTGCCTCCTGTTGCTATGTATTCACAACAGGATACGTGCTTATGCACGTGGGTTTCCCCATTCAGAAATCCCAGACTCAAAAGATTATTACTACCTAATCTGGGCTTATCGCAAGTTATTACGTCTTTCATCGCCTCTGACTGCCAAGGCATCCACCGTGTACGCTTAGTCACTTAACCATACAACCCGAAAGGGTCTTAGTGTATGGCAACTAACCAAGGTTTTTGGTTGTCATCAAGAAGGGTTAATTCCTGATGACTGTTTGCCGGACTCAATTGTGAATCAATGTAAAGATTGATTCGAATACAAGACACTTGAATGTGTTTGTTGTGTTTATCTAATGAAAGATAAACATTGAGAACTTTTAAATTTGATTTGAATTACTCGTAAGTAATCAAATCAGTCAGCTTTCCAAATTGTTAAAGAGCAAGAGTTTTTCAAGTGTTAAACTTTCAAAATCATTTTTAAATACTCTCTTACGAGAATGCTTAAAGATGGTGGGCGATACCGGGCTCGAACCAGTGACCCCCTGCTTGTAAGGCAGGTGCTCTCCCAACTGAGCTAATCGCCCATGATAGTTTTAATTCCTTCATGGAGAAAGAATGGTGGAGCTATGCGGGATCGAACCGCAGACCTCCTGCGTGCAAGGCAGGCGCTCTCCCAGCTGAGCTATAGCCCCATACTTTTATTTCCTTGGGAGGAAATGGTGGGTCGTGCAGGATTCGAACCTGCGACCAATTGATTAAAAGTCAACTGCTCTACCAACTGAGCTAACGACCCAATGGTATCCCGTAGGGGAGTCGAACCCCTGTTACCGCCGTGAAAGGGCGGTGTCCTAGGCCTCTAGACGAACGGGACACTGCTAATTTATCTCCACTTTAAAAAGTAGAAACAAACTTCGAAGAACCTTGGGAGTTCTTCTTCTCTTTGCTTTTCTAAACCTAATCAATCTGTGTGGACACTCATCGTGGTATCTTCGTATAAGGAGGTGATCCAGCCCCAGGTTCCCCTAGGGCTACCTTGTTACGACTTCACCCCAGTCATGAACCACAAAGTGGTGAGCGTCCTCCCCGAAAGGTTAAACTACCCACTTCTTTTGCAGCCCACTCCCATGGTGTGACGGGCGGTGTGTACAAGGCCCGGGAACGTATTCACCGTAGCATTCTGATCTACGATTACTAGCGATTCCGACTTCATGGAGTCGAGTTGCAGACTCCAATCCGGACTACGACGCACTTTTTGGGATTCGCTCACTATCGCTAGCTTGCTGCCCTCTGTATGCGCCATTGTAGCACGTGTGTAGCCCTACTCGTAAGGGCCATGATGACTTGACGTCGTCCCCACCTTCCTCCGGTTTATCACCGGCAGTCTCCCTGGAGTTCCCGACATTACTCGCTGGCAAACAAGGATAAGGGTTGCGCTCGTTGCGGGACTTAACCCAACATTTCACAACACGAGCTGACGACAGCCATGCAGCACCTGTCTCAGAGTTCCCGAAGGCACACCTGCGTCTCCGCTGGCTTCTCTGGATGTCAAGAGTAGGTAAGGTTCTTCGCGTTGCATCGAATTAAACCACATGCTCCACCGCTTGTGCGGGCCCCCGTCAATTCATTTGAGTTTTAATCTTGCGACCGTACTCCCCAGGCGGTCTACTTAACGCGTTAGCTCCGAAAGCCACGGCTCAAGGCCACAACCTCCAAGTAGACATCGTTTACGGCGTGGACTACCAGGGTATCTAATCCTGTTTGCTCCCCACGCTTTCGCATCTGAGTGTCAGTGTCTGTCCAGGGGGCCGCCTTCGCCACTGGTATTCCTTCAGATCTCTACGCATTTCACCGCTACACCTGAAATTCTACCCCCCTCTACAGCACTCTAGTTCACCAGTTTCAAATGCAGTTCCGAGGTTGAGCCCCGGGCTTTCACATCTGACTTAATGAACCACCTGCATGCGCTTTACGCCCAGTAATTCCGATTAACGCTCGCACCCTCCGTATTACCGCGGCTGCTGGCACGGAGTTAGCCGGTGCTTCTTCTGTTGCTAACGTCAAGATGCGCAGCTATTAACTACACACCCTTCCTCACAACTGAAAGTACTTTACAACCCGAAGGCCTTCTTCATACACGCGGCATGGCTGCATCAGGCTTTCGCCCATTGTGCAATATTCCCCACTGCTGCCTCCCGTAGGAGTCTGGACCGTGTCTCAGTTCCAGTGTGGCTGATCATCCTCTCAGACCAGCTAGGGATCGTCGCCTTGGTGAGCCATTACCTCACCAACTAGCTAATCCCACCTAGGCATATCTTGACGCGAGAGGCCCGAAGGTCCCCCTCTTTGGCCCGTAGGCATTATGCGGTATTAGCCATCGTTTCCAATGGTTATCCCCCACATCAAGGCAATTTCCTAGGCATTACTCACCCGTCCGCCGCTCGACACCCAACAAATCCTCCGAAGAATCAATGTTGTCGTTTCCGCTCGACTTGCATGTGTTAGGCCTGCCGCCAGCGTTCAATCTGAGCCATGATCAAACTCTTCAATTTAAGATTTTGTGACTCAACGAATACTGACTTCAAAACTAATATTTACCGAAGTAAACATGTAATTCTAAAGCTATTACCATTCCAACAGAATGGTAATGAATTGACTGTGCCGAATAACTACAAGTAGTTAAACGTATTGGTCACTCAGTTCATTGAAATCAATTTTGATTCCGAAGAATCTGTTTTATCTAACGATAAAACGTTTTGATATTCATCAACGAGTGCCCACACAGATTGATAGGTTTAAATTGTTAAAGAGCTTTTCCTTTTTGAGCTTCGCTCAAATCGGACGGCCATTTTAGCGATTTAAGCTTTAGTGTCAACCACTATTTTCAAAACTTTTTTCAAGCGCTTAGCTTGGCTAATTTGACCTGCTGATTCGTTTTGGTTTCTTGCGAAGCCTTCCCGTTTCAACGAGGTCGCATTATAGAGATTTCGATCACACTGGCAAGCCCTTTTTGAAGTTTTTCTTACTTTTTTGATTGTTCGAGCGTTTTTTGTTCAAAACACCCCGTTTTCACTAGTATTCCCCTTAATTAAAGGCTTAAGGTGCCTATATAAAGGAGGATTTATGAGTTCAATACGCAGTTATAAAGGAATATCCCCTCAGATTGGACAAGGTGTCTATATAGATACAAGTTCGGTACTGGTTGGTGATATCAAAATAGGTGACGACTCTAGTGTGTGGCCTTTGGTTGCAGCTCGAGGAGATGTGAACCACATTCATATTGGAAATAGAACTAATATCCAAGACGGCAGCGTTTTGCACGTCACCCATAAGAATGCAGAAAACCCTGAGGGTTATCCTCTACTAATAGGTAATGATGTCACTATCGGTCATAAAGTAATGCTACACGGCTGCACCATTGAAGATCGTGTACTTGTTGGTATGGGAGCTATCGTGCTCGATGGCGTGGTTATTAAAGAAGATGTGATGATTGGTGCTGGTAGCTTAATTCCGCCAAACAAGGTACTTGAAAGCGGTTATCTCTATGTAGGAAGCCCAGTAAAACAAGCACGCCCATTAAATGATAAAGAGCGTGCCTTTTTACAGAAGTCAGCTGACAACTATGTTCAGAATAAAAACGACTATCTAGACTCTGTGCTACCAGTCTAAAGCACTTTGATCTGAATCCGATTAGAGGAGTCATACTCCTCTTCTTCTATTAACTCTTCCGCTAGCTCTTCAATATCAAAACGTAACTCTGAAAAGATAACTAAAGCTTGATCGCCTTCTTCTATACCTTTACCTGCCAATCGAGACAGCTCTTCAATAGACATAACACACTCAATCAGTGCGCCAGACTGCTGTGCTGGGAAGATGACTGATTGATTTTCTTCATCCCAATCTTGGATATCAGGAAATAGAATTGATTGATTCATTTTTTATAAATACCTCATTACATCTCTAGGTTTTTACGTAGTTCTCTTAAAATCTGTTTTGTTCCCGGACGAAGGCCACGCCAAAGCATGAAGCTCTCAGCGGCCTGTCCTACCAACATACCCAAACCATCATAAGCAGCGTGAACACCATTATCTAATGCCCACTGATTGAATACCGTGTTGCCCGACCCGTAAACCATGTCATAAACGGCACTATTCGAATTGAAAATAACCTCAGAAATTTCAGGAAGCTGACCACTTAGACCAGACGAGGTCGAGTTAACGATGACATCAAACCCTTCATTAACATCGCTTAACCCCATTCCTTTGATGTTTCCATGTGAAGAAAACATTTCGGCCAGAAGTTCAGCCTTTGAACTGGTTCGATTAGCGACTACCAACTGTTGTGGCTTTTGGTCGAGAAGAGGTTGGATCACTCCTCGAGCAGCACCACCAGCGCCAAGCAGAAGAACGCGAGCCCCTTCGAGCATAACTTGATGTTGAAGAAGGTCTTGAACTAAGCCTTCACCATCGGTGTTATCACCAATGATCTCTCCATCATCGAGCTTCTTAAGTGTGTTTACAGCACCGGCTAGTTCAGCTCTTTCAGTCAGGCGATTAGCGAACTGATAAGCATCTTCTTTAAATGGCGCTGTGACATTACACCCTCTACCACCTTCACTAAAAAAAGCTTGAGCAGCAATGATGAATTCACCTTGTTCTGGCTGGAGTGCTGTATAGGTAAGTTGTTGGCTGGTTTGGCGAGCAAATAATGTATGAATGAATGGCGATTTGCTTTGCCCAATAGGATTACCGAAAACGGCATAACGATCTACTTGCTGTGTCATATCCTTACCTAACAGAAATAATAAAAAGGGTCATCTATATAGATGACCCTATCACTATCCCTATAAGGAAGGAAGAACTACCAAACTCGAGGTTTTAGGTAGTCACTATAAAGAAGAGCTTCTGGTGAACCCGCTTGTGGTTCGTAGCGGTATTCCCAACGAGCCAGCGGCGGCATAGACATCAATATAGACTCTGTGCGACCACCGCTTTGTAAACCAAATAAGGTGCCACGGTCGTAAACTAGGTTAAATTCAACATAGCGACCACGACGATATAGCTGGAAGTCACGCTCACGCTCACCGTAAGACGTCTCTTTTCGTCGTTCTACAATTGGTAGATAGGCGGCTACAAAGCCTTCACCGACCGCCTGCATATAAGCAAAGCTCTTATCGAAACCCCACTCATTTAAGTCATCAAAGAACAAGCCACCAACACCACGTGTTTCGTCTCGGTGAGGCAGATAGAAGTATTTATCACACCACTCTTTATGTTCTTGATAGACATCATCACCAAACGGCGCACAAAGATCTTTAGCGGTTTGATGCCAAGATTGGCAGTCTTCATCGAAAGGATAAAATGGCGTTAAGTCAAAACCACCACCAAACCACCAAATCGGGTCTTCCCCCTCTTTTTCCGCAATAAAGAACCGAACGTTCGCATGTGAGGTTGGGATGTATGGGTTTTTAGGGTGGATAACTAATGAAACCCCCATCGCTTCAAACTTACGTCCAGCTAACTCAGGGCGATGAGCTGTTGCTGAAGCTGGCATTGCCTTACCCGCTACGTGAGAGAAATTAACCCCACCTTGCTCGAATACTGCACCATTGGTCATCACGCGAGTTCGACCACCGCCACCAAGGTGTTCGCCAGGTTCACGCTCCCATGCATCTTCTTCAAACAGTGCTGTGCCATCAGCTTGCTCAAGCTGTTGGCAAATCGAATCTTGTAGGCTCAGTAAAAACTGTTTTACTGCTTCTTTATCAATTGCTGACATCTTTCTTCCTCTGCAGGGTTTAACCCTGTCTTAATATTTTCGACGTTTTTGCATCTCTAATTTCGCTTGGCTTCTCACGACCACCCGTTTGACCTTCTAAAATAGCCACCAAATGTTGACCCAGTTGCTGTTGAACTTCTTCAGTCGTCATACAAGGCGGCTCGCCAGTCAGGTTAGCACTGGTAGAGGTTAACGGCTTGCCGAATTCATTACACATTCTTTGAACCAAAGGGTGATCCGTCACGCGTACCGCGATCGAATCAAATTGACCGCTTACCCAGTCAGTAACTTTACTGCTGGTTGGCATAATCCAAGTGACCGGGCCTGGCCATGTCGCTTTAACCGTCGCTAATTGGTCATCGGTTAGTTGGCTTTCGTCAATATAAGGCAACAACTGCTCGTAACTTGCAGCAATTAAGATCAACCCTTTCTCCATCGGTCGCTGTTTTAAATCGAGCAATTTCTTGATGGCTTGTGGATTATCGGGATCACAACCGACCCCAAAAACGCCTTCTGTCGGGTAAGCAATGACTTCACCTTGTTGTAATGCCTGCAAAGTATGTTGAAAGTTATCCAAGGGTTGCCTCATTAATTCTGTTATCGAACTCGCTAAGTGTACAAATTATCATTCACTGTGACTAAAGCTATTTGTTTATAAAATGTATCAATTAACAACCTAGACTGACGCAAACGTTTTCCTTAAGCAATTTTACCCGTATAATGCGCGCAAAATATCTAATCACTAATTAAATCGTACCTGAAGGAGTTTGAGATGACTGTCGGTATTATCATGGGTTCTAAATCTGATTGGCCAACAATGAAGCTAGCTGCAGAAATGTTGGATCAGTTTGGCGTGGCGTACGAAACAAAAGTGGTTTCTGCTCACCGCACACCTCAGTTGCTTGCTGACTACGCAACCAGTGCGAAAGAGCGCGGTATTAAAGTGATTATTGCTGGTGCTGGCGGTGCTGCGCATCTTCCGGGCATGGCTGCAGCTTTCACAAGCGTCCCTGTTTTAGGTGTTCCTGTTCAGTCTAAAGCACTGAAAGGCATGGACTCGCTACTTTCTATCGTACAAATGCCAAAAGGTATCGCGGTAGGTACTCTGGCTATCGGTGAAGCTGGTGCTGCTAACGCTGGCATCCTAGCCGCTCAAATCATTGGTACACACAATGAAGACGTGATGGCAAAAGTAGAAGCGTTCCGCTCTGAGCAAACAGAAACGGTTCTTGCTAATCCAAACCCTGCAGAGGACTAATTCCCATGCATGTTCTTGTGTTAGGCGCGGGCCAACTTGCTCGCATGATGTCCCTAGCTGGGGCACCGCTGAATATTGAAATTTCTGCTTTTGATGTTGGCAGCAAAAATATTGTTCACCCATTAACGCAAGCGATTCTAGGCAACGGCTTAGACAATGCGATTGAGCGTGCAGACGTCATTACTGCAGAGTTCGAACATATCCCTCACGACGTGCTTGAGGTATGTGAGCGCAGCGGTAAGTTCTTGCCGACAACAGAAGCAATCAAAGCTGGCGGTGACCGTCGTCTTGAAAAAGCCCTGTTAGACGAAGCAAACGTGAAAAATGCCAAGTACTACGTGATTAACTCTCGCGAAGACTTTGACGCTGCGATTGCTCACGTAGGCTTGCCAATGGTCTTGAAGAGCACACTTGGCGGCTACGATGGCAAAGGCCAGTGGCGCTTAAAGACATTAGATAATGTTGAGTCAACTTGGACAGAAATGGCGGAGTGCATTGCCGCGACCGACAACCAAGCTATTGTGGCTGAAGAGTTCGTTCCGTTTGACCGCGAAGTATCACTTGTCGGTGCTCGTGGCGCCAATGGCGAGATTCAAGTGTACCCACTGGCTGAAAATGTTCACACCGACGGCGTATTGAGCTTATCGACAGCGATTGATGACATTGAACTGCAAGAGCAAGCAAAAACCATGTTCACCGCTGTTGCAGAACGTTTGGATTACGTTGGCGTGCTAGCGTTAGAGTTCTTTGATGTTAAAGGTTCACTGCTGGTTAACGAGATTGCACCACGTGTTCATAACTCTGGCCACTGGACGCAACAAGGCGCTGAAACTTGTCAGTTTGAGAACCACCTACGTGCTGTGTGTGGTATGCCACTAGGCAGTACTAAACTGATTCGCCCAACCGCAATGATCAACATTCTTGGTGAAGATACTCTACCTGAAGCAATTTTGGCTCAAGGTGGTTGTCATGTTCATTGGTATGGCAAAGAGAAGCGTGCAGGTCGTAAGATGGGCCACATTAACGTGAGCGCTGACTACAACGCAGAACTGCAAAGAGCGTTATGCTCACTGGCAGATATTCTCGATAAGCAAGCTTACCCTGCTGTGCATGAGTTTGCTGAGCAGATGAAGTAGCCGACATTGTGGATTTGATATAAAAATGGCGCTCAGTGAGCGCCGTTTTTTTGTCTATAGCATCAGGTTATTGAGATTGAATGTGATGACACTTGCGATCAGCGCATTGCTTCTTGATACCACTGGCTGTTTTCTTCTCAAGTAACAACGGGAACTGGCACTCTTCACAGCGGCCTAGAACAGGTGGTTGGTTTACTGCGAACTTACACTTAGGGTAGTTATCACAAGCATAGAAGGTTTTGCCATAGCGAGATTTACGCTCAACCAAATGGCCTCTGCCACACTCAGGGCAAGCAACAAGTGGCTGCTCTTCAGGTTGTTCTTTGGGTTGATCCAAAGATTCGATGTGATTACACGTTGGGTAGCTACTACAACCAATGAACATCCCAAAGCGGCCTTGCCTTAATACCAATTCGTTTTGGCATTTAGGACACGGTACACCCAACTCTTTCACCACATGGCCATCGTTTTGATGCAAAGGCTTGATGTAATCACAGCTCGGATACTGCTTACAGCCTAAAAATGGGCCGTGCTTACCATGGCGAAGCTGAAGCTCTCCACCACACTGTGGACATGGTTCACGCTCTAACGCATGTTCATGTGCTGAAAAAAGCTGATTATCAATCTTACTACTCATGACAAGCCTGTATTAATGCAAGATACCTTGCTCTTTGGTGTACAACAGCTCTTCCATTTGCGTGTAAGCACTTTCATTACCCGGCACATTAAATAGCACCATTAAGATAATCCATTTCAGATCATCCAATTCAAATTCGTTGGTCTCAAGCCCCATCACACGATCAATCACCATTTCACGAATCTCTGTCGTAAGCACGTTGATCTGCTCAAGGAACAATAAGAAGCCTCGACACTCCATATTAATACGTGAAATCTCTCGACTGGTATAAATACGCATCGAGGTATTGGAACACACACTAATCGCCGCTTGGTTCTCGGTATCTTGCAATGCAGCAAGATCTTCTAACCAATGGAGGGCCTTATAAATATCATCTTGGTGAAACCCTGCTCGAAGAAGCTCATCTTCCAGCTCATCTTGATCCACCTGCAATTCAGAATCGCTATGGATGTAGGTTTCAAACAAGTACATCAGTATGTCCATCATCATAGCTTAGCCTCTCCCCTTTCGAATATAGCCACCGGAAACTGCAACAACATGCCCTGAGAGCTCAAGCTCTAAAAGCTGCATCATGACCTCATGCACAGGTATATGGGTTCTCTGTGCCAAAATATCAACGGGTGTCGCCTCTAATCCTACGTTAGCTAACAGCTGTGGAAATGGCAATTGTTCATTTTCACACTCATTCGGCGTAGGCTCGAACAAACTGGGCTGCTGATCTATAGACCAGTCTAACAGACTCTTTATTTCGATCAGAACATCTTGAGCATTTTGCACCAAACATGCACCAGCTTTAATTAATCTATTGCCGCCACGGCTGGTTGGACTATGAATAGAGCCTGGTAACGCAAACACCTCTCGGCCTTGCTCCATGGCATAGCGAGCTGTAATCAAAGAGCCACTCTTCTCAGCCGCTTCACTACCAAGGTTCCGAGCGATAACCCACTTATAATACGGTTACGGCGAGGGAAATGTTCAGGTCGAGGTTTGGCACTTGGGCGAAACTCTGAAACCAATGCACCATTTTCACAGATTCTATCGGCTAAGTTTCTGTGCCGTGCTGGGTAAATGGAATCCAAACCTGAACCTAAAACCGCGAAAGTCTCTCCTCCTTTATCTAGAGCACCATCATGAGCGTAACCGTCAATGCCCAACGCTAAGCCACTCGTGACAATCAAACCGTTTTGGACGAACTCTTTGGCGAAGGACTTCGCTGTCTGCAGCCCTTCGATGCTGGCATTACGACTGCCGACCATTGCGATTTGAGGCTCAATCAGTTTTTCAACGTGACCTTTAACGAAAAGCGCGCTCGGCGCAGAGGCTGTCTCATTCAGCAGTTTGGGATAATGCGAGCAATTCGGGGTAATGATGTGATGGTTGGGTTGTCTTGCTTGCCACGCTAGGCAAGCCTCCACTTCTCTTGGGGCTTGCTCTCTTAAATAGGAGATTTGCTTAGCTGACAAGCCAATCGCTTGCAGCTGCTGACTTGAGTAGCCAACAATGTTCGAAGGGGAGTCGATACTCAGCAGACGAGAAAGGCGCTTGCCACCCAATTGCGGTACAAAACTTAGAGTTAGCCAAGCGCTCAGTTGTTGCTCATTCACTCGGTGCCCTTAAGCTCTTCCGTCACAGCAAGGTCCAAAGGCGATACCGCCAGAATGTCATTACTAACAGGCTTAGAGCTCTGAGTGATCAAGGCCAAGCTAAAATACTCATAAGGACGAATGACCATCAAGCTACCGAGTGAGGTACTTGGCAACTGCACCTTATCGCTCGCCGCTGACTCTTTATAGCTATATTCACCCTGCTTACCAAACACCACCGCGCCGCTTTCACTAAGCGTAAACATAGATCCTTGGCGAAGATTGTCCTGTGAGCCTTTATTAATAACCACGACCTGATTCTTTGCACTGTATTGGCTGCCATCTAATGAGCCCAAGATATTAGCAAACTGACCCGCGGCACTAGGTGCAGGATAAAACGTAGTTGAGAGCTTCACCTGACCAACGCCAAGTTCTGGTAACACGAGGTCGTTGAGCAGTACCTCTTGTAGCTGAGTCTCTATTTGCAAACTACTGAACTCAGCATCCACCTCTTTCAAGCGCGCTGTGGCGACTAAACGCAAAGAAGTCATACTCGCTTGAGGTTGCTGTCGTTGGTAAGTTTCGACAGAACGGTAAATACCCCATTTTTGATGTTGCTGATTGCCCGAGATAAATAGTCGGTCTTCACCTGATAAGAAACGTTTACCATCACTTGTCCCCAACACTCGTTGCGCCGATTGGATATCTTGTTGCTCCACCAAGCGATCAGACTGTAGATACGGCAAAACCAGCCCCTCATTGACGGTAGGTACTGCTTTCTTCTCAGAGACACGAATCTTAGGGCTTAGCTTGATGACGGGTTTGAGGCTCAATACAGGCTCGCCATTAATCCAAACCAGAGACAATTTATCTCCGGGGTAAATAAGGTGAGGGTTTTCGATCTCAGGATTGACCTGCCACAACCTCGGCCACAGCCATGGGCTATCGAGATACATCGCGGAGATATCCCACAAAGTATCGCCCTTCACCACCACATACGCTTCGGGTGCGCCTTGTTTAATGGTTAAAGGTTGTTCACTATTTTCAGCCATAGTGGCGAACGAAAGCGAGGCACAAATAAGAGATAAAGCGGGGAAAAAATGACGCATGACCTAGGTTCCTTGGTCTGAATATATGACATCTGATTAGAGAATTACCTTCAGGATGCTGTCATTTGACCTCTAAAATGTCTAGAATTGAGCCAACAAGGTTTAAGCTGTTTCGGCACAGTTCAATATTTCGAGTGTATATGTCTGTATTACAAGTATTAACATTACCAGATGATCGTCTACGTACCGTGGCGAAACCGGTAAAAGAAGTTACCCCAGAGATTCAAAAGTTCGTTGATGACATGATTGAAACCATGTACGACGAAGAAGGTATCGGTCTTGCTGCAACGCAAGTAGATTTCCACCAGCGCATCGTTGTTATCGATATTTCAGAAACACGTGACGAGCCTATGGTTCTGATCAACCCTGAAATTACCGACAAACGTGGCGAAGATGGTATCGAAGAAGGCTGTCTATCTGTACCAGGCGCTCGAGCTCTAGTACCTCGCGCTGCAGAAGTAACGGTTAAAGCACTAGACCGTGAAGGCAACGAATTCACATTCGACGCTGACGACCTTCTGGCTATCTGTGTTCAGCACGAACTTGACCACCTAGAAGGCAAGTTGTTTGTTGATTACCTATCGCCACTAAAGCGCAAACGTATTCAAGATAAGCTAGCGAAGATTAAACGTTTCAACGAGAAACAAGGTTAATAACCGCTGCTATTACTAAATTAAGAAGGAAGTCTACCTTGGGTCAATCTTTAAGAATTGTCTTCGCAGGTACTCCGGATTTCGCCGCCCGTCACTTGGCGGCGTTGTTGTCTTCGGAGCATGAAGTTATTGCTGTTTACACACAGCCAGATCGTCCAGCAGGCCGCGGTAAAAAACTGACCGCGAGCCCAGTAAAAAACATCGCACTTGAAAACAATATTCCGGTTTACCAACCAGAAAACTTCAAGTCAGATGAAGCTAAGCAAGAGCTAGCAGATTTGAATGCTGACATCATGGTTGTTGTCGCTTACGGCTTGCTTCTTCCACAAGCTGTATTAGATACGCCTCGCTTGGGTTGTATCAACGTACATGGCTCTATCCTACCGCGCTGGCGTGGTGCTGCTCCGATCCAACGCTCTATCTGGGCGGGCGATAAAGAGACTGGCGTGACGATCATGCAGATGGATATCGGCCTAGATACTGGTGATATGTTAAGTATCGCGACGCTACCAATCGATGCAACAGACACCAGTGCGTCAATGTACGAGAAGTTGGCGGGCCTTGGTCCTGATGCTCTTGTTGAGTGTTTAGCAGACATCGCTTCTGGTAAGGCTGTTGCTGAGAAGCAAGACGACGAACTTGCTAACTACGCGAAGAAGCTGAGCAAAGAAGAAGCAAAAATTGATTGGAATGACTGTGCAGAACACATCGAACGTTGTGTGCGCGCTTTCAACCCGTGGCCAATGAGTCACTTTGCGATTGTTGATAGCAGCTCTAATGATGAAAAAAGCATTAAAGTTTGGCAGACACGTGTTGATGAAGAGTCGACATCTGCGCCAGCTGGCTCAATCATCAAAGCAGATAAGACTGGTATTTATGTTGCGACTGGCGACAAAGTACTAGTATTGGAACAGCTACAAGTTCCAGGCAAAAAAGCCATGTCAGTTCAAGACATCTTGAACTCACGTGCAAGCTGGTTTGAAGTTGGTACTCAACTTTCTTAACCGCTTTAAAGCTACTCAATATGTACTTAAAGACGTGTAGCTTATAAAAACACAGTTTAGAAAACCTTTACGAGGGCAGAGATGCCCTCATGTATTCAAATAAATATTCGGTATCCCTCATGAATGTTCGCGCTGCTGCTGCAAATGTCCTATTCCAAGTTGTCGATAAAGGCCACTCTCTTTCACACGCTCTCCCTGCGGCTCAAAAAACGATCCGCCCGCGAGACCATGCTCTACTGCAAGAGATTTGCTACGGCGCACTTCGTTACCTGCCTCGCTTAGAGTCAATCGCTAACGAACTGATGGAAAACTCGCTTAAAGGTAAAAAGCGCGTATTCCACCACCTGATCTTAGTAGGCATTTACCAGTTGAGCTTTATGCGCATTCCTTCTCATGCTGCCGTTGCTGAAACCGTTGAAGCAACCAAAACACTGCGCGGCCCAAGCCTGAGTGGTTTGATCAACGCAGTGCTTCGCAGCTACCTGCGCGATCAAGAAGAGCTAGATGAGAAAGCCGTTAGCCACAATGCGGGCAAATACAGCCATCCAAGCTGGATCCTAAAAATGCTTCAAGAAAGCTACCCAGATCAGTGGGAGCAATTGGTTGAAGCAAACAACAGCAAGGCACCAATGTGGCTGCGTGTAAACCGCCAACACCACACTCGTGACGAGTATGTTGAACTGCTTAAAAACGAAAACATTGAATACACACTGCACCCTGAAGCGGCTGATGCCATAAAATTAGCGTCACCTTGTGATGTTACTTTGCTTCCTGGTTTCGACCGAGGCTGGGTATCAGTACAAGACGCTGCAGCTCAACTTTCTGTTGATTACCTAACACCAAAAGATGGTGAGCTAATCCTAGACTGCTGCGCAGCACCTGGCGGTAAAACTGCACACATTCTTGAACATACTCAAGACACTGAAGTGGTTGCAATCGACAGTGATATTAAACGCCTAGACCGTGTTTACGATAACCTTGAACGCCTACAACTACGTGCCGACGTAATCTGTGGGGATGCTCGCTACCCTGAAGAATGGTGGACGGGCAGTCAGTTCGATCGCATCCTACTTGATGCTCCGTGTTCAGCGACCGGTGTAATTCGCCGTCACCCTGACATTAAGTGGCTACGCCGTGCATCTGATATTGATGCACTAGCAGAACTACAAAGCGAAATCTTGGATGCAATGTGGCGCCAGCTAAAAGAAGGCGGCACCATGGTTTATGCGACATGTTCTATCACGCCGCAAGAAAACGTGCTGCAAGTGAAAGCATTCTTAGAGCGTACCGAGAACGCAACGCTGGTTGGGTCTGATATCGAAAAACCGGGTCGTCAAATACTGCCTGGCGAAGAAGATATGGATGGCTTCTACTACGCAGTTCTAGTAAAACAGGCATAACAACTAACAGCGGCTAAGAATTTATTTCTTAGCCGCTGTTTCTTTCTAGTGCATTATCAAAGCGAAATGAGTTCACTAGAATTACAACGGCAAAAAATAAGAGAAAGGCTATGAAGATCATTATTCTAGGTGCTGGACAAGTTGGCGGTACCCTTGCTGAAAACCTAGTGGGTGAAAACAATGACATCACCATCGTCGACCGTAATGCCGACCGACTGCGTGAACTTCAGGACAAATACGACCTTAGGGTTGTAAACGGTTATGCCAGCCACCCGAACACACTACGTGAAGCGGGCGCACAAGATGCCGACATGTTGGTTGCCGTAACCAACATGGATGAAACCAACATGGCCGCATGTCAGGTTGCCTTCTCTCTGTTTAATACGCCAAACCGAATTGCTCGTATTCGTTCTCCTCAATATCTAGAAGAGAAAGAAGCGCTATTCAAATCAGGTGCTATCCCAGTCGATCACCTGATTGCACCCGAAGAACTCGTCACCAGCTACATCGAGCGCCTGATTCAATACCCAGGTGCACTGCAGGTTGTGAGTTTTGCTGAACAGAAGGTTAGCCTAGTAGCAGTAAAAGCTTACTACGGTGGGCCATTGGTTGGTAACGCCCTGTCTGCTTTGCGTGAGCACATGCCGCACATCGATACTCGTGTAGCCGCTATTTTCCGTCAAGGTCGCCCAATTCGCCCACAAGGCACTACCATCATTGAAGCCGATGATGAGGTTTTCTTTGTGGCAGCAAGTAACCACATCCGCTCAGTAATGAGTGAACTGCAACGCCTAGAGAAACCCTACCGACGCATCATGATCGTTGGCGGTGGTAACATTGGTGCAAGCTTGGCGAAACGCCTAGAGCAGAGCTACAGCATCAAACTTATCGAGCGCAGCTACACTCGCGCCGAGAAGCTATCTGAAGAATTAGAAAACACCATCGTATTCTGTGGCGATGCAGCAGACCAAGAACTGCTAACCGAAGAGAACATCGATCAGGTAGATGTGTTCATCGCCCTAACCAATGAAGATGAAACCAACATCATGTCAGCAATGCTGGCGAAGCGAATGGGCGCCAAGAAGGTAATGGTACTGATTCAGCGTGGTGCTTACGTAGACCTTGTTCAGGGTGGTGTGATTGATATTGCGATCTCTCCACAGCAAGCGACCATTTCTGCGCTGCTTACTCACGTTCGTCGTGCTGATATTGTAAACGTATCATCTCTACGTCGCGGCGCTGCTGAAGCGATCGAAGCCATTGCTCACGGTGACGAAACCACCTCTAAGGTTGTTGGCCGAGCGATTGGCGATATCAAACTACCACCGGGTACCACTATTGGTGCGATTGTTCGCGGAGAAGAAGTACTTATCGCGCACGATAGAACCGTAATCGAACAAGATGACCACGTAGTGATGTTCCTAGTGGACAAGAAATACGTACCTGATGTTGAGTCTCTATTCCAACCGAGCCCGTTCTTCTTATAGCCTTGTTCTCGTAAGCATCGTTCTCGCAACTTTCTTTTTGTGGGAACGACGCTCCGACACAAAGCGATGGTCTATTAAGCTATGGTCAACTTTCGTCCGATATTATTAGTGATAGGGTTAGTGTTATCAAAACTCGCCCTTTTCATGTACATCCCTACATTGGTTGCCTTTTTCACAGGCACCGGTGGCTTCCTCGAGTTTGGTCAATCGGTAGTGATCACGCACATAGTGGCGTTCATCTGCTTGAGTTTAGGCCGTTCAGCTAAGTTCCGACTTGGGGTGCGGGACATGTTCCTGATCACCTCTCTGGTCTGGACGATTGCCAGTGCCTTTGCTGCACTGCCGTTTGTCTTCATCAACCACATCAGCTTCACTGACGCCTATTTTGAAACCATGTCTGGTATCACCACAACAGGCTCAACCGTATTAAGCGGCTTAGACAGCATGGCACCAAGCATTCTGCTGTGGCGTTCAATACTGCAATGGTTAGGTGGCATCGGCTTTATCGTTATGGCGGTAGCGGTTCTGCCAATGCTCAACGTCGGTGGTATGCGCCTGTTCCAAACCGAATCATCCGATTGGTCAGATAAAAGTAGCCCACGAGCGAAAACAGTCGCGAAGAACATCGTGGCGGTTTATTTAGTTCTGACTGGCTTATGCATCATTAGCTATCTGTTTGCAGGCATGGGCATCTTCGATGCGATCAATCATGCCTTCACAACACTGTCGACGGGTGGTTACTCAACATCAGATGGCTCAATGAACCACTTCTCTAACAGCGCTCATTGGGTAGGAACCCTGTTCATGTTCCTTGGCGGCCTGCCGTTCTTACTGTTTGTTAGCGCACTGCGAGGCAGAAAGCTCTCAATACTCTACAAAGATGCGCAAGTCAGAGGCTTCACTTACCTGTTCTTAGTCACCAGTGCCGTGATCTCCACATGGTTGGTCATGAGAGATGGCTACACAGTCATGGATGCGATGCGTGTTTCGATGTTCAACATCGTATCAGTCGTCACCACAACCGGTTTTGGCTTAGAAGACTTCACCGCGTGGGGTGCACTACCAACTACCTTGTTTGCATTCCTAATGATGGCGGGAGCTTGCTCGGGTTCAACCTCTGGCGGTATCAAAATCTTCCGCTTCCAGATCGCGATGACCATGCTCCACAAACAAATGATGAAGCTAATTCACCCATCGGGCGTGTTTGTTCAACGCTACAATCAGCGACCTGTGAATGACGATATTGTACGTTCACTCGTGGCATTTGGTTTGATGTTCTTTATCACGATTATCTTAATTGCAGGCGGCTTGAGCGCAATGGGACTTGATCCTGTGACCAGTATATCTGGCGCTATCACAGCCGTTGCCAACGTTGGTCCAGGCATGGGTAGCGTGATCGGCCCAACAGGTAACTTTGCTCCACTACCTGACGCCGCAAAATGGTTATTAAGTTTAGGCATGTTGATGGGCCGACTTGAGATACTGACGCTAATTGTTCTATTTTTCCCAGCCTTTTGGCGACGCTAATTACGCGAATATTTAAGGAAACACAGATGAAATCATACCTACTTATCGCAAGCGCACTGCTTAGCAGCTCTGCATTCGCCGACCAAATGGTGACTCTGCAAGATGGTAAACAGATACTTCTAAAAGATGACTTTACGTGGCAATACGTGACACAGAAACAAACGGAAACGGCAACAACATCAGAAATCGCAGTGTCTGTTGCAGCTGCGCCGGTTGTAGCTGTCCCAATCGCGACTAATGTGCGTGGTACAACGATTATCGTTGATAGCAAGAAGCCAAGCTTACAGCTGTCTCAATCAGGAGTGGATGTTGTACTAGGTGCAAGTCGCTATGAAGACGGCGAGCTGATCATCCCTACGGCTATTACTAACCAAGGTACGCAGGCTGTCATCTTAGTGTCTTTGAAGTTAGGTGTATATTCACCAAATGGTGAGTTATTAGAAGAGAAAACAGTAGCGGTTTGGAAATCGATAAAGCGTATGGCAGATACCTACCTTCGACCAAAAACCGATGCCGAAGGTACGTCGCTTAACCTAGCTGTTGATCAATACCCAGAGTATCAAATCAAAGCTCAAATCGTAGAAGTGCTGACTCGCTAAACCGGAGTCACGTACAGATAGATAGCAAAGAAATGGCAAGCGCAGCCCGCCAATACAAACAAGTGCCAGATAGCATGGTTATAAGGGATGCGTTTTGCCACATAGAAAATCACACCCAACGAGTAAATCACCCCGCCAACTGCCAGTAACACCAAACCACCTATATCGATGTTCATCGCCAATTGATAAACCACAATCAAAGATAGCCAACCCATCGCTAAGTAAATGAACAGCGATAAACGCTTAAATCGGTACACGAATGCTATCTTCATGATAATACCGACCAACGCAATTCCCCAGATAACCGCCATCAAACCCATTGCGAGAGGGGTTCTTAAACCGACCAATAAAAAGGGCGTGTAGCTGCCTGCGATCAGTAAGTAAATCGCACAATGATCGAGGGTTTTGAGTAAGCGCTTGGTTTTTTCGGTGGTGATCGAGTGGTAAAGCGTAGAAGCAAGAAACAGAAGGATAATGCTGCTGCCATACACCGCCATACTGGCAACCGTTAGCATGTCGGCTTGGTAATCAAACGCACGAATCAGTAACAGGATCAGGCCCACTACGCCAAGTACGACGCCCAAACCATGGGTTATCGCATTAGCGCGTTCTTCGATGTCACTGTATTCGCTGGCTGATGATGCAGACATGTGTATCCTACTAGAGTAAATGTTCGATTGACCCAGTATTGCACATTAAGCTTACACGTGTAAGCTTAAATTTTTATGACAAAATGACTTCTAAGATGTGCGATAAGCTAACCGTTGTGACTAGGTGAATATATGCGATTCAACTAAGACGCGCTTTCTAAATACTCGACCACCATCTTACCGGCATCTTCTGGTGAGGTATCAAGCGGGACGCTCAATTGACGCTGTAGCTGACCAATACCAAGCAAGCTCGCTAACATGCCTTTGGCGCCATCGCGATTTCTATCGATCTCAAACCACAGCTTGAGTTCTGTTTCATCGTGGTGTGCAACCACCTCCAATTCACGCCAACGGCCATGATAAGGGCCAGTCGTCGGAACAAATTCGAACTCTTGCACAAACGGTAACTCGAAACCTTCCACCGCTTCACACTCGACTTGGCGAATACGTAGCCCTTGAGCTTCAAGTGCGTTAAAGATGCCATCGAGCAAAGGATCAGGACGAACCGTTAAAACGTCCTTATCAGACGGATCAATCGCCATCGCAATATCGAGCCCTGTCTCTAACCAAACCTTGGAATCACCAATCGTCACTGGAGTATTCAATGGCACATCGAACTCACATTCAAAATCGCGAGTTTCACCCGGCTGAATAACAAAAGCATACGGTAGGCTCCATTTTGCCAATGAGTACGTCTGGTGCATTCGGCGTTTATGGCCACCTTCTTGCCTTTGGGAGTTCATGGTAACTTCTTTGACATAGCGGCAACACAGATTGAGATCGATATTGTCGATCTCCTGTGGCTGAGCACCACCGTAGACATGCACAATAATGCTCGCCTTCTTACCTGGGTAAAGCACTTCCTGTTGCAATACAGAGTCCACCTTGGCAGACCCAATTCCAAAACTTGCTAACGTTTTCTTCAAGAACGACATATGCACCTCCTTTAAAGCATCATCTTAAGCCTGAAAGAGGTTCAAACTCAAATATACTGCTCACACTATTTTAGCTCTAATATCGTTTAATTATCACTCAGGCGTCGATCGATAACTGAGATAGTGATAATCTAAGCCTTGATATGCATGCATATCATTATCCTGATTTATTTTTCGGATTGGCGAAAGCCAGAAGAGTGACTCTTCAAGTAATTGAAGCGAAGCTCATGATAAGTCAGGCCATTAGATTGGCAATGGATATGCCTGACCGTTAGGTAAATTAATGCGCCCAACAGCTGTCAGGTTCTCGCACACCAACCGTAGTGCGATGCGTCGTCGTAGTGGCTTTGTTGCTGCTCCAACGGCTAAGAAATTGGCTCCTACAATGACTCTCGTTCAGAAGACTGCTTTATTAGCACCGACTGCAACAAAAGTAATTAAAGCCGCTTAACGAAAAGCGCAGTTTTTACTGCGCTTTTTTCTTGCCCTGTCCCACCTTGAAATGTCTTTACACATTGGTATTCCCTACCCGATTTGATACCTTAACCACAAATCATTATAAAATTTGTGGAGAAGTAAAGTATGAAGTGTCACCGCATTGAGGAACTGCTTGAACTGATGGAGCCTGAGTGGCAGAAAGATCAAGAGCTTAACTTATTAGAGTTCATCATTAAGCTATCAAAAGAAGCGGGCTACCAAGGTAAGCTTGAAGATCTGACTGACGATGTTCTTATCTATCATCTAAAAATGCGTAACAGCGAGAAAGATGAAATGATCCCAGGTCTGAAAAAAGACCAAGAAGATGACTTCAAAACGGCAATTCTTAAAGCGCGCGGTATCATCTAACCGGCTTAAAACGATCACCCAAACTTTCAATAAGCGACCACTCGGTCGCTTATTTTGTTTCTGTTCGCTATTTTTTCGTCACAACTGTTACCACTTTTGTTGTTAAAGGTTGATAGCGTTAAAGAAATGACAACAAGATTGCCGCTATAATCGCCACCCATAAGAATCTTCTAAAATAATAAGAGTCAGTGTTAAGTCAGCCCATGCACCAAACTCGAAGCTTAGGTTCTCTAACACCATATTTTAAAGCAATGTCGTCAATACTCTCGCAGAGGGTATAGCCACCAAAAGGATAGTCCATGAGTCAGGATAAAATCGATATCAAAGATGTGACTCCTAAAACCTTTAATCCCAAGACACATAAAGGTAATGGAGATCGATTTAACCCAAGTAACCGAATCTATGTTCGAGAAAGCAAAGGTAAATTCCAACAACTGCGCCGTTATGGCGGTTGGTTCTTACTTTTACTTTTTGCGCTTATCCCATGGATCCCATTTGGTGAGCGACAAGCGATCTTGCTCGATATCGGCAGCCAACAGTTCAACTTCTTTGGTACAACCCTATACCCACAAGATCTGACGCTACTCGCCATCCTCTTTATGATTGCGGCGTTTGGCTTGTTCTTCATAACCACCTTCTTAGGACGTGTCTGGTGTGGCTATTTGTGCCCGCAAACCGTCTGGACCTTCATGTACATCTGGTTCGAAGAGAAACTGGAAGGCGCGGCAAACAAGCGTAAGAAGCAAGATTCAAACAAACTCACCGCCAATTTGGCGATCAGAAAGACACTCAAACACATCGCATGGTGGGCTATTGCTATCGCAACCGGTCTCACCTTCGTTGGCTACTTCATTCCAATCAAAGAGTTAGTGGTTGGCTTCTTTACCTTTAATTCCACTTTTTGGCCTGTGTTTTGGGTACTGTTCTTCGCAGGTTGTACTTATGCCAATGCAGGTTGGATGCGCTCGATTGTTTGTCTGCACATGTGTCCGTATGCGCGTTTCCAATCGGCTATGTTCGACAAAGATACCTTTATTGTGGGCTATGACACTGAACGAGGTGAAAGCCGTGGCCCTCGTTCACGTAAAGTCGACCACAAACAACTCGGCTTGGGCGACTGTATTGACTGTAATTTATGCGTGCAAGTGTGCCCAACGGGGATTGATATTCGTGACGGCCTACAATACGAGTGTATTAACTGTGGCGCGTGTATTGATGCCTGTGACAACACCATGGAACGTATGGGTTATGAGAAAGGTCTGATCAACTACACCACAGAGCATAGGCTTGAAGGGCACTCAACCAAGGTCATGCGTCCTAAGCTCTTGGGCTATGGCGTAATACTGATCGTTATGTTGGGGCTATTTTTCGCACAAATCGCGAGTGTAGATCCTGCAGGTTTAAGCGTTCTGCGCGATAGAAACCAACTATTTAAAATCAATAGCCAAGGACTTGTCGAAAATACTTACAACTTGAAAGTCATCAACAAAACTCAGCAAGAACAAGAGTACAAGCTTGATGTCAGCGGGCTACCCGATTCTATCTGGTACGGTAAACAAACCATTACCGTAGAGCCAGGTGAGGTTTTAAACCTTCCTATCAGTTTGGGAGTCGATCCAGAAAAACTGAGCTCACCAGTTTCGACAATTCAGTTTATACTCTCGGATAATGAAGAGTTTACGATGGAAGTCGAAAGCCGCTTTATCAAGAAGCTCTGATACCAATCACCTTAATGGTGGGTATAACACCCAAATAAATGGAAAAAGGCTCAGTAATGAGCCTTTTTTATTATATGACGATGCAAGCCTTTAACTTTGATAACCTAACCCCTGACTTCATGTGGTACGCACTGGAGAGCATTGGGGTTCGCGCTGAATCCGGGCTTCTCGCTCTTAACAGTTACGAAAATCGGGTCTACCAATTCACCGATGAAGATCGCAAACGCTACGTTGTTAAGTTTTATCGCCCGCAACGTTGGAACAAAGCACAGATCCAAGAAGAACACGACTTCGCGTTAGAACTGATCGAACAAGAAATGCCAATCGCTCCGCCAATGCGTATCAATGGTGCGACCTTGCACGAATACCAAGGCTACCTGTTTGCACTGTTTGAAAGTGTCGGTGGCCGACAGTATGAAGTGGATAACCTAGACCAATTGGAAGGTGTAGGTCGTTTCCTTGGTCGAATTCATAAGGCGAGTGCAGGAAGAACATTCCAACATCGCCCGACCATCAGCTTAGATGAATACCTTTATCAGCCACGCAAGATATTAGAAAACTCTCAGTTTATCCCAACGCATCTAGAAAACGCGTTCTTCAATGACGTCGACCTCCTAATTAAAGAGTTAGAGAACCAATGGCCGAGCAATACTGAGAATATCCGCCTACATGGCGACTGCCACCCGGGTAATATCCTATGGCGCGACGGACCAATGTTCGTCGATCTCGATGACGCGCGTAATGGCCCTGCGGTTCAAGACCTGTGGATGCTGCTTAACGGTGAGCGCCAAGATAAGCTGATGCAACTGGATATTCTGCTAGAGAGCTATCAAGAGTTTTGTGATTTTAATCCCTCGCAACTGAAACTTATCGAGCCACTACGCGGTCTACGTATGGTGCATTACATGGCATGGTTGGCGAAGCGATGGCACGATCCAGCGTTTCCTTTGGCTTTCCCATGGTTTAATGACCCGAAATATTGGGAGCAACAAGTACTTGCTTGTAAAGAGCAAATTGCTACCCTGCAAGAGCCACCACTTTCGTTAATGCCTCAGTGGTAAACGCAATCGCAACATACAACTAGATAAAAATTCAAACATAATGGAGATTGGATAAATGAAAAAGCTATTCGCATTTTTCTCATTGATCATGTTGAGCCTTTCAGCTCACGCTGCGAAATTTAACGAAGGTGAACACTACAAAGTTCTCGATCTAGAAGCATCAAAAAAACCAATGGTGACAGAGTTTTTCTCTTTCTACTGCCCACACTGTAATAGCTTTGAGCCTATCATCCAGCAGCTAAAACAACAGCTACCAGCTGACGCGAAGCTACAGAAGAACCATGTTTCATTCATGGGCGGCAACATGGGTCTGCCAATGAGCAAAGCTTACGCGACAATGATTGCGCTTAAAGTGGAAGACAAAATGGTGCCAGTGATGTTTAACCGCATTCACAACATGAACAAGCCACCACGCGATGAAGCAGAACTGCGTCAAATCTTCCTAGATGAAGGCGTTGATGCTAAGAAATTCGATGCGGCATACAACGGCTTTGCAGTAGATTCTATGGTTCGTCGTTTCGACAAAGCATTCAAAGACAGCGGCCTTTCTGGCGTACCAGCAGTAGTAGTGAATAACCGTTACTTGGTAGAAGCACAAGGCATCAACAGCCTAGACGAATATTTTGAATTGGTTAACTTCTTACTGAAGAAGTAAAAAACAATCAAAAAACCATATTAAGGGAGCTTCGGCTTCCTTTTTTGTGCCTGACGCTTTTTAATCATCTTCAGCAAACACATAATTTTTAGGCCGCGATACGGTTCTACTTCCCATTTATCTAATAAACCTTTATAAGGTGCGCGATAAAGTGAACCTTTAGATTATGCTGTTTTCTATAACTTTTTATTAACAGCTATTTGTTGCTACCACTCACTGGGGCAAGGAGCCTCTGAATGAAAATTAAATATACGTTATTAGCACTGAGCGTTGCCACAGCACCCGCTTTTGCCAAGCTTGCTGATGAAGCAGGTTTTAGTGGTGAAATATCTATCAACACCGGTTTTACTTCTTCAACCTCAAATTTTAATACCGATGCTGACAGCACTATTTCATCTAACGAACAGAAGGCTTCTTCGGAAAGCTCATTCCTTGTTGCACCTTTAGGCAGCGTTGCTTACACCTTCGGTGAAAAACTAAACCACCAGGTTTACACAGGTACAGCGCGAGATGACGTAGCAACGGGTACTGTGGTACTTGAATTGGGTTATAAATACCAACTAGAGTCAGGCATGACCATCGACGCTTCACTTCTGCCAACCATCATGTCTGGTGAGACTTGGGCAAACCCATACGAGGTTGGTACAGCTCGAAGTAAAACAGACGAAACGGGTAATGCGTTTCGTTTGAAATTAAGCAGCATTGCGGGTTCAGCTTTTTCTCTAGACATGGCCTACGCCACCAAAGATGTAGAAGATGATTTAGTTAGAGAAGAACTCCAACGTGATGCAGAAACTTTCTACCTGAAAGGTCAGTATCGTCAGCCGATCAGTCGTACCATGATGTTAGTGCCATCATTGATTTACCAATCAAGTTCTGCGGATGGCAAAGCTGCTTCTTATGAACAGTTCGGTGGTGAAGTCAGCTTATTCGGCGGTATGGGTCGTCACCAATACGCACTAACAGCGGGCTATAACCAACGCTCTTACGATGCAAGCAACCCTATCTACGACAAGAAGCGCAGCGACGACAACATCAACCTATTTGCCGCGTATGAATATGATCAATTCATGGACTGGGAAAACTGGTCGTTTGTTTCGCTTGCGGGCTACGGCACCAGCGACTCGAACATTACCTTCTACGATGAATCACAATACATCGTCTCAGTTGGCTTGAACTACAAGTTCTAATCACTGGTAGCCTCTAGCTCTTAGCAACCAATGACTAACAACGAAAGCCTGCGTAAAAAGCAGGCTTTCTTGTTTTTATACCGCTTGAGCCGAGAGTTGTTTCAAGAGTCGATCCATCGCTCGATAGCCAAGCGCCTCTGATAAATGCTTCTTTTCAATCTGCTCACTACCCTCTAGGTCCGCAATAGTTCGCGCAACCTTGATGATTCGATGATAAGCACGAATCGATAAACCCAATCGATGCAGCGCCGTTTCTAAAAACTCCGCATCCTCGCGTCGTAATGGGCAATACTTTTCAATTTCTCGGCTGCCTAACAGCGCATTCGATTTATGGTTCCTAGACAGCATCAACTGGCGCGCTTGTTTGACCCGTTGTTTTACCACTTGAGTCGTTTCACCACGATCGCCACCTTCAGCCAACATCCCTTTGGGCAATAGTGGGATCTCCAATGACATATCGAACCTATCCAGTAATGGCCCCGATAATCGATTGAGATAGCGCAATATGATCTGCGGATTAGCGCGTGCTTGATTGCCTTCGTAATAACCAGTCGGGCTTGGGTTCAAGGCTCCGACCAACTGAAAGCGTGCAGGAAAACGTGTCTTGCCTGCCACGCGTGAAATAATGATCTCACCTGATTCCAACGGCTCTCGCAGTGAATCGAGCACCTTGCGCTCAAACTCAGGCATCTCATCGAGAAACAATAATCCGTTATGCGCCAAAGAGATCTCTCCGGGGCGAGGTACGGAACCACCACCGACCAATGCCGCCATCGAACTGGAATGATGAGGAGATCGAAAAGGCCTTTGCTTCCAGTTGTATTGATTGATCTCTTGCTGCGTTAACGAGGCCACCGATGCAGTTTCCATCGCCTCGTCATCACTCATTTCAGGCAGTAAGTCGCGCAATCGAGACGCCAACATAGTCTTGCCGGTTCCGGGTGGGCCAAGAAAAAGTAAGTTGTGGTTGCCAGCAGCAGCGATCTCCAATGCTCGCTTGCCTTGCTGTTGACCAATGATGTCCTGCAAATCACGATGTTCGATAACATCGACCTGATGTTGCTCTGTCCGGTATAACCCAAGCTGAGCCTGACCACACATATCCGCACAAACCTCCAACAACGTTTGCGCTGACTTATGTACCCCCTTACCAACTAGGGCTGCCTGATCGCCATTGTGATGCGGTACCACCAAGCATCGCTCAACACTATCCGCCGCTAATGTGGCTGGTAGAACTCCTTTGACTGAGCGTAATTCTCCCGATAACGCCAACTCACCAATAAACTCATGTTGGGCTATTTTTGATGTGGGTAGTTGATCGGACGCCACCAAAATACCCAGAGCAATTGGTAAGTCAAAACGCCCTCCTTCTTTGGGTAAATCGGCAGGAGCAAGATTGACGGTGATTCTTTTCGATGGGAATTCAAAGCGAGAATTAATGATGGCACTCCTCACTCGGTCTTTCGATTCTTTAACCGTAGTCTCAGGTAAACCCACTAGCGTAAAACCGGGCATTCCGTTGCTTATATGCACTTCAACGGTCACTTCTGGCGCCTCTACACCCACACTAGCTCGGCTATGAATTATCGCGAGTCCCATAACTTTCCTTTGTCTTTGATTTAAAAGTATTCACTCTGGATATTCACTGCTCACCAAAGCGATAAGGTTGTTATATAGCGTGGTGGAATGGTGTTTTAATGTGAAAAAAGAATGACATTTTCCTTGTCATGCGGCAGATTTGTGTGATAACACTAGAGATGTAGACAATTACTTAAGACAATAAACGAGAAAACTCGAATTTTATGATGTTTAACGCTCGCATTTACGCACTGATTAACCTGATTATCGTAGTCATTATTGAGACTACGCGGGGGCGAGTGGGAAAAAAGTAACCACGAATTAGAAAAAACCCCCGCACTGAAAAGTCCGGGGGTTTTTTCTAATTTAACGATTCGATTTTTATATTTGAAACATTTTCGGCTTTGCCGATTTACAGGAAGAATGGGAGCACAAGATGTGCATAGACAATGGAAACAGTTACCAAAATATAGGTAATACGGGGAAATTCCGATGAAAGGCGCAGAACTAGTTGTATCCGCACTAAAACAGCAGGGTATTAAAACCGTATTTGGTTACCCAGGTGGTGCCATCATGCCAATCTACGACGCACTTTATGACGGCGGGGTTGAGCATATCCTGTGTCGCCATGAGCAAGGTGCTGCAATGGCTGCTATCGGTATGGCACGAGCAACACAAGACGTCGCTGTTTGTATGGCAACCTCAGGCCCAGGCGCGACTAACCTAGTCACAGGTCTTGCTGATGCCTTTATGGACTCCATCCCACTCGTCGCTATCACTGGTCAAGTCGCTAGCTCCCACATTGGTACCGATGCATTCCAAGAAATGGATGTGATTGGTATGTCTCTGTCATGTACTAAACACAGTTACCTCGTTACCGATATTGAAGATCTTGCTCCAACACTGGCTGAAGCATTTATCGTTGCAAAAGCAGGGCGTCCCGGTCCGGTTATTGTCGATATCGCTAAAGATGTTCAGCTAGCAGAGTCCCCTGTAAAAATTCTTCCTGAATTTACACCACCAGCCATTCCTGTTGTGACAACGGATGCTATTGAACAAGCTCAGTACTTCTTGTCTCAAGCGACTCGTCCTGTTTTATACGTAGGTGGTGGCGTTCAACTGGCGAAAGCAACCGATGCAGTTCGTGAGTTTTTACGTCTAAATCCAATGCCTGCAGTAAGCACACTAAAAGGCTTAGGCACCATTGAACGTGACGACCCACACTACTTGGGTATGCTGGGTATGCACGGCACCAAAGCCGCTAACCTAGTGGTTCAAGAAAGTGACCTGTTGATTGTTGTTGGCGCTCGTTTTGATGACCGAGTTACCGGTAAGCTCGATACCTTTGCACCACACGCGAAAGTTATCCATATCGATATCGATGCGGCAGAGTTTAGTAAACTGCGTCTGGCCAATGCGCCTATTCGCGGTGACATCAACAAGATCATGCCTCAACTGGAACTAAGCCAAGACATCTCTTCTTGGGTTCACCACTCTGAAGGGCTACGCAGCTCATTCAAGTGGCGCTACGACCACCCAGGCGACCTTATCTTCGCACCTTTGTTGTTGAAACAACTGTCAGACATGATGCCTGCGAGTTCTATGGTTTCAACCGATGTTGGCCAACATCAGATGTGGGCAGCTCAGCATATTCAACCTCGCGATCCACAAAACTTCATCACTTCAGCGGGCTTAGGCACGATGGGCTTTGGCCTACCTGCAGCTATGGGAGCATCGGTTGGCCGTCCTGATGACCAATCTATACTTATCTCAGGCGACGGTTCATTCATGATGAACGTGCAAGAGCTTGGTACGCTGAAGCGTCGCCAAATCCCAGTGAAGATGGTGCTGCTTAACAACTCCCGTTTAGGCATGGTTCGCCAATGGCAATCTCTGTTCTTTGATGGTCGACACAGTGAAACTATCTTGGATGACAACCCAGATTTCGTCATGCTGGCAAAAGCGTTCGATATCCCGGGCAAAACCATCACGCGTAAAGAAGAAGTAGAACCAGCATTGAAAGAGATGCTTGAGAGCAAAACCGCTTACCTACTTCATGTCCTTATCGACGAAGAAGAAAACGTATGGCCACTAGTACCGCCAGGTGCTTCAAACAGCGAAATGTTGGAGAACACATAACATGAAAAGATACTTATTAGACATCAAAGCCGATGATAAACCAGTACTGTTAGAACGTGTTCTTCGTGTTATTCGCCACCGTGGCTTCATCGTTAAGCAAGTGGCTGGCACCCAAAACCACGAAAGCAAAGTCGCGAGCGTTGAGATCATTGTCGACAGTGACCGCCCGATTTCTTTCTTAGTTAATCAGATCGAAAAGCTGTGGGATGTACGTACCGTTGACGTTATTTCTATCAGTCGTAATGAATTGCCAAACAATAACTTACAACAAAAAATAAGTGCATAAGGAACCGCAAACATGACAGCTAAAACAGCAGACTATATTTGGTTTAACGGTGAAATGGTTCCTTGGGCAGAGGCGAACGTTCACGTCCTGACTCATGCAATGCACTACGGTACTTCTGTATTTGAAGGCGTTCGTTGCTACAACACGCCAAAGGGTCCGGTTATCTTCCGTCACCCAGAGCATGCAAGACGCCTAAAAGACTCAGCGAAAATCTACCGCTTCCCAATTCCTTTCACTGAGGAAGAGATTATGGAAGCGACTCGCGAAACGCTACGCCAAAATAAGCTAGAGTCAGCGTACATACGCCCTCTCGGCTTTGTCGGCAACGTTGGTTTAGGTGTTTGCCCTCCTGAAAACACAGAAATGGATCTGATCATCGCCGCTTTCCCATGGGGTTCTTACCTTGGTGAAGAAGCGCTAGAAAATGGCGTAGATGCGATGATCTCAAGCTGGAACCGTGCAGCGCCAAATACTATCCCAACCTCAGCAAAGGCTGGTGGTAACTACCTATCATCACTGCTAGTGGGCGGTGAAGCTCGTCGTCATGGTTATGATGAAGGCATTGCCCTAAGTGTTGATGGTTACCTTTCAGAGGGAGCGGGCGAGAACATTTTTGTTATTCGTAACGGCATTCTCTCTACGCCACCAGCAACCAGCGCGATTCTGCCAGGTATCACTCGTGACTCGATCATGACGCTAGCAAAAGATATGGGTTATGAAATCCGTGAAGAGAACATTGCTCGTGAAGCGCTATACCTTGCCGATGAAGTCTTCATGACAGGTACAGCAGCAGAAATCGTTCCGGTTCGCAGCGTAGATAAAATTACAGTAGGTGAAGGCAAACGCGGTCCTATCACTGAAAAAGTTCAAGCAGCTTACTTTGGTTTATTTAATGGCACTACTGAAGATAAGTGGGGCTGGTTAGATTACGTTTATCCAGCAGACCACACGTCAGATAACCAAACACAAACAACTAAGTAAGCAACAGCCAAATATTTTATAAGGATTTAAGCAATGCCAATCTATCGTTCAGCAACGACTACCCACGGACGCAACATGGCTGGTGCGCGCGCTTTATGGCGTGCAACTGGCGTTAAAGATGATGACTTCGGTAAGCCAATCATCGCGGTTGTAAACTCTTTCACTCAATTCGTACCAGGCCACGTTCACCTTAAAGATATGGGTCAACTGGTTGCGGGTGAAATCGAGAAAGCGGGCGGTATCGCTAAAGAATTCAATACCATCGCAGTCGATGATGGTATCGCAATGGGCCACGGCGGCATGCTGTATTCACTGCCATCACGTGAGCTTATTGCAGACTCAGTAGAATACATGGTCAATGCACACTGTGCGGATGCGATGGTGTGTATCTCTAACTGTGACAAAATCACTCCGGGGATGATGATGGCCGCAATGCGCCTTAACATCCCAGTGATCTTTGTATCAGGCGGCCCAATGGAAGCAGGTAAAACCAAGCTTTCAGATCAAATCATCAAGCTCGATCTTGTTGACGCGATGATTCAGGGTGCCGATCCAACAATTTCTGATGAGCAAAGTGAGCAAGTAGAACGTTCAGCATGTCCAACCTGTGGTTCATGTTCAGGTATGTTCACAGCAAACTCAATGAACTGCCTAACAGAAGCACTTGGTCTATCTCAGCCTGGTAACGGTTCTATGCTGGCGACACACGCAGACCGCGAAGAACTGTTCATCAATGCCGGTAAGCGCATCGTTGATCTAACCAAGCGTTACTACGAGCAAGACGACGAGTCAGCACTGCCACGCAACATCGCAAACCGCGCTGCTTTCGATAATGCGATGGCGCTTGATATCGCAATGGGTGGTTCTAGTAACACTGTTCTTCACCTTTTAGCGGCTGCTCAAGAAGGCGACATTGATTTCGATATGGATGATATCGATGCGATGTCTCGCCGTGTTCCACACCTATGTAAAGTGGCGCCTTCAACACCGAAGTACCACATGGAAGATGTTCACCGTGCTGGTGGCGTAATGGCTATCCTTGGTGAGCTTGACCGTGCAGGTCTATTGAACAACCAAACTCGCACCGTGCTTGGTCTAAGCATGCAAGAGCAACTTGCACAGTACGACATCATGCAGACAGAAGACGAAGCCGTGCTTAAGTTCTTCCGCGCTGGCCCTGCGGGCATCCGTACAACTAAAGCTTTCTCACAAGATTGTCGTTGGGATCGCCTTGATGACGATCGCAAAGATGGTTGTATTCGTACCAAAGAAAACGCATTCAGCCAAGAAGGTGGCCTAGCGGTACTTTCAGGTAACATCGCGGTTGATGGTTGTATCGTTAAGACTGCGGGTGTTGATGAAGAAAACCTTAAATTCCAAGGTCCAGCAATCGTATTTGAAAGCCAAGATACAGCGGTAGAAGGTATCTTAGCGGGTAAAGTTAAAGCTGGCGAAGTCGTGGTTATTCGCTACGAAGGCCCTAAAGGTGGTCCAGGTATGCAAGAAATGCTGTACCCAACGACTTACCTAAAATCTATGGGTCTAGGCAAGTCTTGTGCTCTTCTAACCGATGGTCGTTTCTCTGGTGGTACATCAGGTCTGTCTATCGGTCACGCGTCTCCAGAAGCAGCAAGTGGCGGTGTGATTGGTCTAGTTAACACGGGCGATATCATCACTATCGACATCCCTAGCCGTTCAATCACGCTTTATGTGCCTGAAGCAGAGCTTGAAGCACGTCGCGTTAAACAAGATGCATTAGGCTGGAAACCAGAAAACCGTCAGCGTGAAGTGTCATTCGCACTCAAAGCTTACGCGAGCATGGCAACCAGTGCCGACAAAGGCGCTGTACGTGATAAGTCTAAGCTTGAGGGCTAACTATGAGTGACGACACCTCCAGTCCCAAAAAACAAAGTGGCGCAGATTATCTGCGCCAGATCCTGAGAGCACCGGTTTACGAAGCGGCAATCGTGACACCTCTGCAAGATATGCCACGCTTAAGCGCTCGTATCGGTAATCAGGTTCAGCTTAAACGAGAAGACCGTCAGCCGGTACACTCGTTTAAGCTGCGCGGTGCTTACAACATGGTATCAAGCCTTTCTGAACAACAGAAAGCCGCAGGTGTGATTGCAGCATCAGCAGGAAACCACGCACAAGGTATGGCGCTGTCCGGTTCTAAGCTGGGTATTCAAACCACGATCGTGATGCCAAAAACAACGCCGGATATCAAGGTTGATGCGGTACGCGGATTTGGTGGCAAAGTGGTTCTGCACGGTAGTAATTTCGATGAAGCGAAAGCGGAAGCGGAACGCCTATCGGCTGAACATGGCTTCACCTTTGTACCTCCTTTCGATCACCCACTGGTGATTGCAGGGCAAGGTACTATGGGCATGGAGATGCTGCAGCAAAACGGTCACATGGATTATATATTTGTGCCGGTTGGTGGTGGTGGCTTAGCCGCTGGTGTTGCAGTGCTTATCAAACAACTGATGCCAGAGATTAAAGTGATTGCGGTAGAGCCTGAAGACTCGGCTTGCTTGAAAGCAGCACTGGATGCGGGTGAACCAGTGGTACTGGATCAGGTCAGCATGTTTGCTGATGGTGTTGCGGTTAAACGCATTGGTGAAGAAACCTTCCGTCTTTGCCAACAGTACATTGATGGTCATATTACAGTCTCTAGCGATGAAATCTGCTCTGCGGTAAAGGACATCTTTGAAGACACCCGTGCAATTGCTGAGCCTTCAGGAGCGCTTGCTCTGGCAGGCCTTAAGAAGTTTGCAGAACAAAACCAACTGCAAGGTAAGCAACTGGCAACGGTACTGTCTGGTGCTAACACCAACTTCCACGGTCTGCGTTATGTCTCTGAGCGTTGTGAATTAGGTGAGAAGCGAGAAGGCCTGCTTGCGGTGACGATTCCAGAGCGACAAGGTGCGTTCCTAGAGTTCTGTAACATTATTGGTGGTCGAGCGGTGACTGAGTTTAACTACCGCCACAACGACGAAAGCCTGGCGAATATCTTCGTTGGTGTACGTCTACAAGGTGGACAAGAAGAACTCGAACACATCATCAATGACTTACGTGAGGGTGACTACGCGGTTGTCGACTTGTCTGATGACGAGATGGCAAAACTTCATATTCGTTACATGATTGGCGGCAAACCATCGAAGCCATTGAAAGAGCGTCTTTACAGCTTTGAGTTCCCTGAATACCCAGGGGCATTGATTAAATTCCTTGATACCTTAGGGACTCACTGGAATATCAGCTTGTTCAACTATCGTAACCATGGTGCTGACTACGGTCGTGTGCTGTGTGGTTTTGAACTCGGTGATGACGACTTAGCTCAGTTCTCTACACATTTAGAAGAACTCGGTTACCAATGCAAAGATGAAACCGATAACCCTTCCTACAAGTTTTTCTTGTCTTAAGAGTTCGGCCTAAGCATCAAAAAGAGCGAGTTATCATAACTCGCTCTTTTTATTGGACGGATTCAAACCTAACCCGAATGATCTTCAACGGATCGCATCATTAGATCGCTTTGCGATGATCCAACCAATCTTGATGAAGCTGTTCACTCGATCCTAAATACTTAACCATCCACTCGATCAACTTATGGTTGTCGTCTTTACGCCACACTAAGCAACAATGACTCTGCGGGCTTGGCTCAGGTAATATTTTTTCCACCAGCAAACCTTGCTCAATAATAGGTGCGGCGATATGCCTTGGCATGTAACCCACCCCTACACCATTTTTAAGACACTCTATTGCGCTGTACCAGTTAGGTAATAGAAGACGTCTCTGACTTGCATAATGGCCAGTGTGACGCTTAGGCAGCACGCTGGAGGTATCATCCAAACAGATCGCTGGATATTGACTGACAAAGGCTTCATTGAGGTTTTGTTCTCGCACACAAGGGTGACTGGGTGACATCACAAATGCCCAATCTAACCGCCCCATATCCTTAACTTCAAAGTCACCGCCAACCGGAATCGCCGAAGTAGCGCCAATCACAATATCCGCCCTGCCCTGTGCTATGGCTTCCCAAGAACCGTTAAACACTTCCATGTTGATCTGAAGTTCAGCAAACTCAAAGGTTTGATAAAACTCTTCAATCATTGGCTTCATCTTGTCGAGCTTAACCACGTTATCAAGGGTTAGACGTAAGGTTTTCTTCCAACCACGAGCAGCGCGGCGAGTTTGTGCACTGAGTTCTTCCATTTGCCTCAGCAGTTGGCGAGCCTCTTCAATAAACAGCTCCCCAGCGGGCGTCAGCTCTACTTTTCTTGGTAAGCGTCTGAAAAGTAAAACATCAAGCTCTTGCTCTACCTGCCTAACCCCATAGCTGATCGCCGATGGTACTTTGTGCAATTGCTCTGCAGCCGCAGTAAAGCTGCCCAAGCGAGCAACGGTATCAAGCATTTCTAACGAGGATTTAGAGAACATAAGCCTTCAAATTTTTTGATTGATAACTACATATTTTAGCGTTTTATTTTATCAGTTCTGAAAAATAGAATGTCAGCATAAATAAACAGGGACTTTAACTCCTGATTATCTAACAATTTTTTTGATGATAAAAACATCACTACTTTTAGCTTAATGGCATCTTATGAATATTTCTAAATTTCAATTGGTCTACCTTGCAGTACTTTCAATGCTTGGTTTCATCGCGACTGATATGTACCTTCCAGCGTTTAAAGCAATGGAAGTCGACTTTGCAACCGGACCAGAGCAGATCGCCTTGTCTCTAACCGTATTCCTTGGCGGTATGGCACTAGGCCAGCTTCTTTGGGGCCTAGCAAGTGACAAATATGGTCACCGCAATACGCTGGCAGTCGGTCTAGTAATATTCACCGCCGCTTCATTTGGCTTAGCATTCAGTACCGAAGTATGGCATCTACTGACACTACGCTTCATTCAAGCGATCGGTGTATGTGCGCCAGCTGTAATTTGGCAAGCAATGGTTATCAAGCGTTACTCTCAGAGCAGTAGCCAGCAAATTTTTGCGACTATCATGCCTCTAGTAGCGCTATCTCCAGCATTAGCACCTCAACTGGGTGTGTTGCTAGCAGACAGCTTTGGTTGGCACAGTATCTTTATCACATTGACGCTAATGGGCGCATTGTTGATCGCAACGACAATGGCTCAACCAAAAGAAGCGCCGGAAGTAAAACAGACATCGATCAAGACTGATATTAAAACGCTACTTAAGTCTAAGCCATACATGGGCAATGTGTTGATGTTTGCATCGGCGTCAGCAGCGTTCTTCGCTTACCTAACGGGTATGCCAGAGATCATGGCTCAGCTAGGTTATGAAGCAAAAGACATTGGCTTGAGCTTCATTCCACAGACAATCGCCTTTATGGCTGGTGGCTACTTCGGTAAGCAAGCAGTGAAAAAGTACGGTGATGGTGTCGTATTACGAAACCTGATTGGTTTGTTTAGCGTTGCTGCGTTACTGATTTTCATCGCATCACAATGGGAACTGACGTCAATTTGGCCTCTACTGGCACCGTTCTGTCTGATTGCAGTAGCAAACGGCGCACTTTACCCAATAGTAGTAAACCGTGCCCTATCAAGCGCAAAACAGAGTCCAGCAACAGCAGCTGGTCTACAGAACAGCCTTCAAATCAGCATTAGCAGCTTATCAAGCGCACTCGTTGCTGCAATGGCGAGCCAAGCACTGAGCGCTACGGGTATTGCAGTGGTGATTTGCTTAGGTACTTTGTGGATTGGTTACATCGTTTCGAACAAAGAACTGTCTGACCACTTTGTTGCGCCAGATAACTCTCGCGTAGTGGCAGAAGACAAGCAAGACTAGCTTCTAGCTTAAGAAAACAAAAAAGAGCGAGATTACTCGCTCTTTTTTTATATCTACGGTTACTTAAATACTGCTTCTATTACACTTCAACGGCTTCCAATGCTGGTGCTTTATGGCGACTGTATTCGTCATAGTTAACCACTCGGCTACGGCCCATATCTTTGGCCATATAGAGCGCATTATCTGCCATCTTAACCAAAGATTCAGTATCAGATGCTGGCTTAGGATAGGTGGCAACACCAATAGATACGCCCAACTGTCCTAATGAAAGCCCTTTGTGCTCAAGGTGCATAGAACGCACCGCATCACATAATACCTGACCAAACTCCGTAGCTTGTTCCATCGAGTAATGCGGAAGCAGTATCGCTAACTCCTCACCACCCAATCGGCACGCGATCTCATCTTCACTCACACTCTGTTTGAGTAGTGCACTGATCTCTTTCAATACGAAATCACCCGCATCATGGCCAAAGTTGTCATTAAAACGTTTAAAGTGATCCAAATCGAGCATCAGCAATGATAACGGTTGCTCGCTGGTGGCGGAGTTCATCGAATGTTCTTCCAATTTTTGTTCGAAGAAACGACGGTTAAACAGGCCTGTTAATGGATCGCTCAATGCTTGCGAGCGAAGCTTCTCTTGCAGGCTCAGGTTAGCCAATGCTAAACCTAAATGCTCTGAAACACTGAAAGCCAGTTGCTCGGTAATAGGGTCAATCTTGATATCACCCACCCCGAAGTAAAGGTGCATAATACCGATGGTGTTGCCGTGTGCCGTCAACGGAATACAAAGCGTTTGGTTGTTATCCATCTCGTGCATGTGCCCACAAGTCAACGAATGGAAATCATCATTCGATTGGTGCGCTCGACCTTTACGTAATGACCAACACTCTTCCGGCGCAAAGCTTGCGCTGCCTGGCCACGCTTCTCCCCAGTCAAGCTGAGTGATCAGCTGGTTACGCGATGCGCGCATCAAAGAAACACTGCCGTTCACGTTACCGAGAATTCGCGGCAAGATATCCGAAACGATCTGTTGTGCTTCCACCATGTTGTTACACGCGGCAAGCATATTCGCGAGGCGGTGCATCAACTCAATTTCATGGGTTCGTTGGCGAATGCGTTCATCTTGCTTCTTCTGTTCTTCTTCCACTCGATGAACAATTTGGCGATTGCTCACATATGAGGTGCCAATCAAGAAACTCAAACTCAGCAATACCATACCAACCAAAATCCCCATCAATTGGAAATTCATCTGTTTCAGTTGATGCATTGGCGAAGAGATCACGATAACGAAGTCTTGCCCGTTAATGCTCTCTTTCATTGAATAGTAGATTCGGTCGATGGAGGTCACGGTACTAAAACGGACATCACTGCCGGTACCTTGTTGAATGGCTTGCTTGAATTCAGGGCGGTTACCGTGATTTTCGACTCTAGCCAATGCATGGTCTGAAAGATCTGTATCACCAATCACGACACCATCGGGACTTATCACTTGGATTCGGAGTCGAGTGTTGGCTTGCGTTAAGTCTCCGATGTAATCATCGACATCCATATCAACCGTAAATAACTCACTATCTTCGCGAATTTCATAGATAACGTCTGACATCAAAGAAACTAGGTGATCACGCTCATTTTCAACAACCAGTTTTTCCAGCGTTACATAAAAGCCATAGAGACCTATTAACATTGAAAAAGACAAAATAATGATCGGCAATGTTTGCCATTTCTTTTCAACCAATATCACCGTACATCAACCCATTTATACCGAACCATAGCCCGAATATTAACAATCTATTAAAAAAATACAATTGCCAAATTGATTATTTTGTTAGCAGTGAGTGACCGATACAAAAAAGCCAGTAGCGATGCTACTGGCTTTCATAAGAGTATCTTTTGGACGTTAGAGATTATTTTTTAGTTGGACGTTTCCAATCAGCAATCTTACGCTCTTTCGCACGGCTAATAACAAGCTCGTTCTCTGAAACATCACGAGTCACCGTTGAGCCTGCACCGACAGTTGCGCCGTTGCCAATAGTAACAGGTGCGATTAATTGGCTATCAGAGCCAACAAATACGTCATCGCCTATGATGGTCTTAAACTTGTTCGCGCCATCGTAGTTACAAGTGATAGCACCCGCACCCACATTTACACGTTGACCGATCTCAGCATCACCTAGGTAAGTAAGGTGATTCGCTTTAGAACCCTCACCAAGACGAGTGTTCTTCACTTCAACAAAGTTACCTACATGCGAATTGTTACGCATGTCAGCACCTGGACGTAAGCGAGTGAATGGACCAACCGTACAGTCTTCACCAATTGTCGCACCTTCGATTACGCTATATGGGCGAACGATAGTGTTGTCATCGATCTCACAGTCTTTCAGTACACAACCGGTGCCGATAACCACGTTATCACCAATACTTACGCTGCCTTCAATGATTACGTTAGTATCAATCTCAACATCCATACCACATTGAAGCTCACCACGTAGGTCAAAGCGGCTTGGGTCGCGCAGCATTACGCCTTGCTTCAATAACTTGTCTGCTTGCTCAGCTTGGTAAGCACGCTCTAGACGAGCCAGTTGAGAACGGTCGTTCACGCCTTCCACTTCAATCGGACTTACTGGGTGTACAGCTTCAACGGCACGGCCTTCATCGTGAGCGGCTGCAATAACGTCAGTCAGGTAGTATTCACCTTGTGCGTTGTCATTGCTTAGGCCTGATAACCAACGCTTCAGATCACCACCTGTTGCAACCATAACTCCGGTGTTGATCTCTTTGATAAGCTTCTGCTCATCGGTTGCATCTTTCTGCTCAACGATTGCCACAACAGGGCCATTGCGACGAATGATACGACCGTAACCCATAGGGTTATCTAGAACGACAGTAAGTAGTGCTATACCACCGTTTGGTTGAGCGTCTAATAGGTTTTCAATGGTTTCAGGTGAGATCAGTGGAACATCACCGTATAACACTAATACTTTTTCATCATCGGCGAAATGTGCAGATGCTTGATCGACAGCGTGGCCTGTACCTAGCTGCTCAGCTTGCAGTGCCCAATTTACAGATTCTTCAGCTAAGATAGCTTTCATCTGATCACCACCGTGGCCGTAAACCAGGTTGATGTTTTGAGCGCCTAGACCATTACATGTATCAATAACATGCTTCACCATTGGCTTACCTGCAAGCGTGTGCAGAACCTTTGGTGTGTTTGAATACATGCGAGTGCCTTTGCCCGCCGCGAGAATTACCGCGCTAAACTTCATTGTAAACCTATCCAACGTTATTTTTATTAAGCCGATATTGTAACCGTTTTTGGCCAAAAAATTAAATCGCAATAACCATTTAACCAGTAGTGATACGTAAAAGAAGCATTTTTTGAGAATCCAAAAATGCAAAAAGGCGACCCTTAGGTCGCCTTTATCTCAGAGTCTATAATCTTATAAAAGATTAGCGACGCTGTTTTGTCAGTTCGATAACTCGTAACTGAGCAATGGCTTTAGCCAGTTCACCGGCCGCTTGTGCGAAGTCTATGTCGCCATGCTGATTTTGGATATTCTCCACAGCCTTGCGCTTAGCTTCTTCCGCCTTTGCTGCGTCTAGTTCTTCACCACGGATAGCCGTATCAGCCAGTACAGTCGCTGTACCAGGTTGAACTTCTACCATACCACCAGAAACATAAATGATTTCTTCGTGGCCGTGCTGCTTAACAATACGCACCATACCAGGCTTGATAGCGGTCAGCAGTGGAGTGTGACCATGGAAAATACCAAGCTCACCCTCACTACCGGTCACCTGAAACGTTTCAACAAGACCAGAGAAAAGTTGTTTCTCTGCGCTTACAACGTCTAGGTGAAAGGTTATTGCTGCCATATCGCCTCCTAGTTAGCCTTATAGCTTCTTAGCATTCTCAATAGCTTCGTCAATTGCACCACAGTACATGAACGCTTGCTCTGGAATGTCATCGTATTCACCAGATAGAAGACCTTGGAAGCCACGTAGAGTCTCTTTAAGAGGTACGTAAACGCCTGGGTCACCTGTAAATACTTCCGCTACGTGGTAAGGCTGAGTTAGGAACTTCTCAATCTTACGAGCACGAGATACGACTTGCTTATCTTCTTCAGATAGCTCATCCATACCTAGGATAGCAATGATATCTTTCAGCTCTTTATAGCGCTGAAGTGTAGACTGAACGCCACGAGCGATGTCGTAGTGTTCTTGTCCAACTACCAATGGATCCAGTTGACGTGAAGTAGAATCTAGCGGGTCGATCGCTGGGTATAGACCCATAGATGCGATATTACGGTTAAGTACTACCGTTGCATCTAAGTGAGCGAACGTTGTTGCTGGAGACGGGTCAGTCAAGTCATCCGCAGGTACGTATACCGCCTGTACAGACGTGATAGAACCAGCTTTAGTTGACGTGATACGCTCTTGTAGAACACCCATTTCTTCAGCTAGTGTAGGTTGGTAACCTACCGCAGAAGGCATACGACCTAGAAGTGCTGATACTTCAGTACCTGCTAGTGTGTAACGGTAGATGTTATCAACGAACAGTAGAACGTCACGACCTTCGTCACGGAAGCGTTCTGCCATTGTTAGACCAGTCAGTGCAACACGTAGACGGTTACCTGGTGGCTCGTTCATCTGACCGTAAACCATCGCTACTTTTGATTCTTCAGGTTTTTCGATGTTTACAACACCAGCTTCCTGCATCTCAAAGTAGAAATCGTTACCTTCACGAGTACGCTCACCTACACCTGCAAATACAGATAGGCCTGAGTGTTGAAGTGCGATGTTGTTGATAAGTTCCATCATGTTAACGGTCTTACCTACACCAGCACCACCGAATAGACCGATTTTACCACCCTTAGCGAATGGACAAATCAAGTCGATTACTTTAACACCAGTTTCTAGAAGAGAAGTCTCATTAGACTGCTCTTCGTAGCTTGGAGCTTCACGGTGAATTGCGTAATGCTCTTCAGCACCGATTTCACCACACTCATCAATTGCGTCACCTAGGACGTTCATGATACGACCAAGTGTCTTAGTACCTACTGGTACCGAGATTGGAGCGCCAGTATTTTCAACTGTCAAACCACGACGTAAACCATCAGAGCTACCCATTACGATTGCGCGTACTACGCCACCGCCAAGTTGTTGCTGAACTTCAAGAACTAGACGCTCTTTCACTTCATTAACATTCAGAGCATCGTATACACGAGGTACTTCGCCCTGTGGGAACTCTACGTCGACTACCGCACCAATGATCTGTACGATCTTACCTGTAGCCATCGTTAATCCTCTAACTATTTAGTTTTACCTAAGCTTAAACCGCAGCTGCGCCTGAAACGATCTCAGAAAGTTCTTGTGTAATCGCCGATTGACGGGCTTTGTTATACACAAGTTCTAAGTCATCAATAATGTCACCAGCGTTATCTGTTGCTGATTTCATTGCAATCATTCGAGCCGCTTGCTCACAAGCAAGATTCTCTACCACACCTTGATACACTTGAGATTCGACGTATCGAACTAATAGTGCATCTAGTAATGGTTTTGGCTCAGGCTCATAAATGTAGTCCCAAGCATGATCGCGTTTCATGTCTTCGCTGTCTGATTTAGGCAAAGGAAGTAATTGATCGATCGTTGGTTCTTGAACCATAGTGTTTTCAAATCTGTTAAACACTACGAACAGGCGATCCAATTCACCTTCATCATATTTCTTCAGCATAACGCTTACAGAGCCAATCAAGTCTTCAAGGCTTGGACGATCGCCCAGACCAGAAACTTGAGCTGCTACTTTCGCGCCGCTGTTATTGAAAAATGCTGTTGCTTTAGAACCTACAATTGCAAGCTCTACATCAGCACCTTTCTCAGACCAATCTTTCATGTCATTCATAGCTTTCTTGAACAAGTTAATGTTCAAACCACCACAAAGACCACGGTCTGTAGAAACGATGATGTAACCAACACGTTTGGCTTCACGTTCCTCAAGATAAGGATGCTTATACTCGAGGCTACCATTAGCCAAATGACCGATCACTTTACGCATTGTTTCTGCATATGGACGAGTAGCTTCCATTGCGTCTTGAGAACGACGCATTTTTGAAGCTGCTACCATTTCCATTGCTTTCGTAATCTTCTGTGTGCTTTTAACACTACCGATTTTATTACGTATCTCTTTTGCGCCGGCCATCGTTACTCTCCGTTAATGGTATGAGGTGGCCCTAAGACCACCTACCAATTACCAGGTCTGGGTTGCCTTGAAATCGTCAACAAGCTTCTTCAGCTCAGCTTCGATTTCTTTGTTGAAAGCACCCGTTGCGTCGATCTGTGTTGCTAGATCAGCGTATTGACCACGAGCAAACGACAGTAAAGCAGCTTCAAAATCTAGAACTTTAGAAAGTTCTACGTCTTGAAGGTATCCACGCTCTGCAGCGAAGATTACTAGAGCTTGGTCAAATACAGACATAGGAGCATATTGTTTCTGCTTCATCAGTTCTGTAACTTTTTGACCGTGGTCTAGTTGCTTTTTGGTCGCTTCATCAAGATCCGATGAGAACTGTGCAAATGCTGCAAGTTCACGGTATTGAGCTAGAGCAGTACGGATACCGCCAGATAGCTTCTTGATGATTTTAGTCTGCGCCGAACCACCTACACGAGAAACTGAGATACCAGGGTCAACAGCTGGACGTACGCCCGCGTTGAATAGTTCAGTTTGTAGGAAGATCTGACCATCAGTAATCGAGATTACGTTCGTTGGTACGAATGCAGATACGTCACCAGCTTGCGTTTCGATGATAGGTAGAGCAGTTAAAGAACCAGTCTTGCCTGTCACTTCACCGTTAGTGAACTTTTCTACGTATGCTTCGCTTACACGAGCAGCACGCTCTAGTAGACGAGAGTGAAGGTAGAAAACATCACCAGGGAACGCTTCACGGCCAGGTGGACGCTTAAGTAGTAGTGAAATTTGACGGTAAGCTACCGCTTGCTTAGATAGATCATCATAAACAATCAGTGCATCTTCGCCGCGATCACGGAAGTATTCACCCATCGCACAACCAGCATACGGTGCAAGGTATTGCAGCGCTGCAGATTCAGAAGCCGATGCAACAACAACAACAGTGTTAGCCAGTGCGCCGTGCTCTTCTAGTTTGCGAACTACGTTAGCAATAGTCGACGCTTTTTGGCCGATAGCTACGTAGATAGAGAAAATACCAGAGTCTTTCTGGTTGATAATCGCATCGATCGCCATTGCTGTTTTACCAGTCTGACGGTCACCGATTACTAGTTCACGTTGACCACGACCGATAGGGATCATTGAGTCAACTGACTTGTAACCAGTTTGAACAGGTTGATCTACCGATTTACGGTCGATTACACCTGGTGCGATAATTTCTACAGGCGAAGTTAATTTCGCTTCGATAGGACCTTTACCATCAATTGGCTCACCTAGCGTGTTTACAACACAACCAAGCATTTCAGGACCTACTGGTACTTCAAGAATACGACCAGTACCTGTAACTTTCATGCCTTCCTGTAGGTCAGCATACGGGCCCATTACAACAGCACCAACCGAATCACGGTTCAAGTTTAGTGCTAGCGCGTAACGGCCACCCGGTAGTTCGATCATTTCACCTTGCATCACGTCCGCTAGGCCGTGGATGCTAAGGATGCCATCGCTTACAGAAACGATAGTACCTTCATTGCGAGCTTCACTAACAACGTCGAAAGATTCAATACGTTGTTTAATTAGATCGCTAATTTCAGTGGAATTAAGTTGCATGCTCCAATCCCCATTAAGACTGCAATGCATCGCTCAGGCGGTCTAAACGACTGCGCGCTGAGTTATCGATGACTAGGTCTCCGGCTCGAATAATAACTCCACTAAGTAGAGTCTCATCTATACTGCAATTCAGCTGAACTTTGCGCGCTAGGCGCAGTTCCAATTTGCTGATGATGCTTGAACGTTGTTCTTCAGAAAGCTCAACGGCTGAAGTTACTTCAACGTCGATTTCTTTCTCATGCTCTTGTTTAAGCAATAAGAACTGTTTGCAAACATCAGGAAAGGCCATTAAACGACCATTCTCTGCCATCACTTTAATTAAGTTCTGACCGAATTCATCAAATTGTTCGCCACAAATTACAATGAATACTTCAGCTAACTTTTCAGCAGTCATAGAACTGCTTAATAAATTATGAACATCATCATTTTGTGCCACTTCGGCAGCAAAAGTAAGCATTTGACCCCATTGGTCTAGCTCACCTTTATCCACCGCAAAGTCAAACGCTGCTTTAGCATAGGGGCGTGCGATTGTAGTCAAATCAGACATATACAGCCCCTTGCTTTAAAGTTTTGCAGTAATGTTGTTAAGAAGATCATTGTGTACATCTTTATCGATAGTACGCTCAAGGATTTTCTCAGCACCAGCTATAGCCAGAGTTGCGACTTGTTTGCGCAGGTCATCACGGGCACGTGTGCGTTCAGCTTCAATTTCAGCTTCAGCTTGCGTTAAGATCTTCTGGCGTTCTGCCTGAGCCTCTTCGCGCGCTTCATCAATAATCTGAGCTTTACGTTTGTTTGCCTGATCAATAACCTCAGTTGCAGTGCGCTTCGCTTCCTTCATTTGCTCAGAAGCGTTGGCTTGTGCCAGGTTCAAGTCTTTAGCAGCGCGTTCAGCGGCTACAAGACCGTCAGCAATTTTTTTCTGACGTTCTTCAATTGCTTGCATAATTGGTGGCCATACATATTTCATGCAGAACCAAACAAACAGCGAAAAAGCAATTGCTTGACCTAACAGAGTTGCGTTCATATTCACAACAGCTACTCCTCGTTAAGAATCAACTACAAAAATTTAATTAACTATTGAGAGTTAATTAGCCTGCTAGCTGACTTACAAATGGGTTAGCAAACGTGAATAGTAGTGCGATTACGATACCGATCATTGGAACAGCATCCAGTAGACCAGCGATGATGAACATCTTAACTTGTAGCATTGGAGCCATTTCAGGTTGACGCGCAGCGCCTTCTAGGAATTTACCACCAAGAATAGCAAAACCAATTGCAGTACCTACGGCACAAAGACCAACAATGATAGCAACAGCGATTGCTGAAAAACTTAGTACAGTTTCCATTTACGTTCTCCGATTAACATTAATAGTTAGAATAAAGCTTAAAAATTTTTTTAGTGATCACTATCTTCATGGGCCATTGATAGATAAACGATTGTCAACATCATGAAAACAAACGCTTGAATCAAAATAACCAAGATATGGAAGATAGCCCAAGGTAGTGCACCTACCCATTGTAAGTACCACGGTAGCATTGCCGCGATAAGAATAAACACCACCTCACCCGCAAACATATTACCAAATAAACGCATACCTAGAGATAGTGGCTTCGCTAATAACGAAATTACCTCAAGTACCAAGTTAAATGGAATCATGATTGGGTGATTAAATGGATGCAGTGCCAATTCTTTAGCAAATCCGCCCAAGCCTTTCACTTTGATGCTGTAGTAGATCATCAGAGCAAAAACACCTAAAGCCATTGCCATTGTTATATTTACATCAGCTGTAGGAACCACTTTCAAGTAAGGGATACCTAGCCAATGCTCTGCAGGATACGGTAAGAAATCGATAGGCACTAAGTCCATCAAGTTCATTATGATAATCCAGCAGAATATAGTCAGTGCTAATGGAGCTACCAGAGGATTGCGGCCATGGAAAGTTTCTTTAACGTTGTCGCCAACGAATTCCACTACCATTTCAACAAAACACTGAAGCTTACCAGGTACACCTACTGTTGCTTTCTTAGCGACTGAGCGAAAAACCCAAAGGAATAACACCCCTGTCAGCACAGAAAAAAACAGACTGTCTATATGTACGTTCCAGAAACTTGTTTCCTCTACAAGACCAAACTTAGCTAAAGAAAGGTTTTGTAAATGGTGTTCAATGTATCCGGATGCTGTTGGCGCAGCCATAACTCATCCTATTTTTTATTGTTAATGAAAAGCACTGGCGCAAAGATATTAATACCTAGAACCAGTAAATAGGTCAGTTTGAGGGGAATTAATTCCACCTGCATATACATGTAGACAATAGAGAATAGTAAAACTGTGATTAAGATTTTGAGCACTTCACCAGCATAGAACGACGCCGCAACTAACTTAGTTGCGCGAGCTCCACAAAATAGGAAAGCACACACACAAAAAACTACATTCGCGATGACAAAAATACCGCCACCGATTAATGCAGCAAAACCCCAATCAGGATTAACAGCTAAACCTAACCCTATCGCCACTAATATAACCGCGCTAAGCTCGATCAATAACATTTGCTTTGCAAGCACTCGTCCTGGTCTTGCTAACGCCGCTACCATGTATTCGTTCCTCTTTAAGCCCACTTTACCACTCGCTTCAAAGCGTGCTGAGAAATTGGCGAAAATTATACGTTCAGCCAAATTGATTGCAATCACAATGCAGCAATCATTTACATTTTTGCATACAAACCGACAACTTTTGTACGAAATTACTTGTTTATTACATAATTGACCTAAATCAATTATCTCATTTAGTACTCTAGTTTAGCAATAAGTTGCTCTAATTTGTGAGGCTCATCAAGAGTAATTGTCACTTTTGACTTACCGCTAACAGAACGAGTAACTGAAACGTTTGCTTGCAATTTTTCCGTGAGTCTTCGTGAAAGTTCGATGGCTTCTTTGTCCTCGGGCTTCGATTCAGACTCAACCTCTGGTTTTAAGCACTTTTTGACGAGTTGCTCAGTTTGACGCACGGTCATTTGTTTGCTTGCCGCGGTGTTAGCCGCTTCTACCTGAACATCGCCTTCAAGTGCTAATAATGCACGAGCATGGCCCATTTCAAGCTGCTTTGACACGACCAACGCCTTTACCGGCTCAGCCAATTGGTTAAGACGCAGTAGGTTACTCACGGTTGCGCGAGATTTACCTATCACATCAGCTACCTTCTGGTGCGTCAGTTCAAATTCGTTCTGTAAACGTTCAAGAGCCTGCGCTTCCTCGATGACATTCAGGTCTTCACGCTGAATATTCTCGATCAATGCCATAGCAATAGCTGCCTTATCTGCAACTTTCTTAACTAGGCATGGAACCTGCTTAAGACCGGCTTGACGAGCGGCTCTCCAACGACGTTCACCAGCGATAATCTCAAACTGGTCCTGCGTTAAATGGCGCACAACAATCGGCTGAATAATGCCTTGAGATTGGATTGAAGCAGCCAACTCTTCTAGCGCTTCAGGCGCAATATCCTTACGCGGTTGATATACACCAGGCTTTAAACAACCAACAGCAATCTCGATCAGTTCTCCATCAGCAGACAAAGCCTGGCTATGAGAAGCAACTTGTTGTTTTTCACGAGCCAACGAGCTAGTTGCAAGCAATGCATCTAGCCCTTTTCCTAAACCACGCTTAGACATTGAGCGAATTCCTTTGGTTAGACTTATACTGGGACTTCTTCACGACGCAACATTTCGCCTGCAAGAGCAAGGTATGCTTTAGCACCTGCGGAATATTTGTCGTAGTACATTGCTGGCTTGCCATGACTTGGCGCTTCTGCCAGACGCACATTACGAGGGATCACAGTTCGGTAGACTTTATTACCGAAGTGTTTTTTGAGTTGATCAGAGACTTCATTCGATAAGCGGTTACGAGGATCATACATTGTACGTAGAAGACCTTCGATCTTCAGATCCTCGTTTACTACAGCTGCAAGTTTACTGATGGTATCCATCAATGCAGTCAAACCTTCTAAAGCAAAGTATTCACATTGCATAGGAACCAAAACGGAATCGGCCGCAGCCATCGCGTTGATTGTAAGAAGATTTAATGACGGCGGGCAATCAATAAAGATGAAATCATAGTTACTGCGAATGGATGCCAGCGCATTCTTTAGGCGAACTTCGCGAGCAAAGACTTCCATCAGTTTGATTTCTGCTGCCGTAACGTCACCGTTTGCGGCGATGAGATCGTAATTACCAGATGTACTTCGGCAAACTACCTCATCAAATGGGCTGTCTTCAACTAGCAAATCGTAAGCAGTTGCTTCAACCTGATATTTGTCGACACCACTCGCCATAGTGGCATTACCTTGAGGGTCGAGGTCAACAACCAATATCTTGCGTTTAGTTGCCGCCATTGATGCTGCTAAGTTAACACAAGTTGTTGTTTTTCCTACGCCACCTTTCTGGTTGGCAATTGCTACAATTCTACCCACTATGGCCTCGCTGATTATCCCTGACGCGATAAAGTAACTAAATGACGCTCTCCATCAAGCTCTGGCACTTGCAAAGCTTTGATGTCTGTCACTGAACACCATTCAGGTAACAGGTCGATTTCGTCTCTAGGATGTTGTCCCTTAAGAGCCAAAAATACACCGGATTGCTCTTTAGGTAAATGATGACACCACTCTACCATGTCTGTCATTGAAGCAAACGCACGGCTGAGCACTGCATCAAACTTTTCTTCTGGTTGAAATTCTTCAACACGGCTTTGTACTGGAACAACGTTATCGATGCCCAATTCATGAATCACTTGTTTAATAAAACGAATACGCTTGCCTAGGCTATCGAGCAAGTAAAACTCGCAGTCAGGGTTCATGATTGAGAGCGGAATCCCAGGAAGACCAGGGCCAGTACCTACATCAATAAAGCGCTTACCTTGTAAGTGAGTGCTAACAATGATGCTATCTAAGATATGTTTCACCATCATTTCTTGCGGGTCACGAACAGACGTTAAATTATAAGCCTTGTTCCATTTATTGAGTAACTCAACGTAGCCCACTAATTGGCCACGTTGTTTTTCCGATACTTCAAGTTCAGTCTGGCCAATCAGGTGATCCAGTTTTTCGCGTAATACGCTCATTATGCTTCCTCACCTTTTTTCAATAGGCCGTGCTTTTTCAGATAAACCAACAAAATCGAGATTGCAGCAGGCGTAATACCAGAGATACGCGACGCAATACCGATCGAGTCAGGTTTAGCGGTAGTTAGTTTTAGAACCACTTCGTTAGAAAGCCCTTTTACCTTGCTGTAATCGATGTCAGCCGGCAGTTTGGTGTTTTCATGACGCAGTGATTTTTCAATTTCATCTTGTTGGCGCTGGATATAGCCATCGTACTTAACTTGGATCTCAACTTGCTCTGAGGCTTGTTGATCTTCCAGTGCGGGACCGAAACGATCCAACGACGTTAGCTGTGAATAAGTCATTTCAGGACGACGAAGAAGATCTTCACCACTCGCTTCACGAGACATTGGTGTTTTAAGGATCTGGTTCAATTGATCAATATCTTCAGATTTTGGATTAATCCATGTTTCTTTAAGACGTTGACGCTCTTTCTCCATGTTTTCCATCTTCTCGTTGAATCGCGTCCAACGAGCATCGTCGACCAAGCCAAGTTCACGTGACTTTTCAGTCAAACGGATATCTGCGTTGTCTTCACGTAGCAACAAGCGGTATTCGGCGCGAGATGTAAACATGCGGTACGGTTCTTTGGTACCCATTGTCGACAAGTCATCGATAAGTACACCCATGTAAGCTTGATCGCGGCGTGGGCTCCAGCCCTCTTTGCCTTGCGTAAACAAACTCGCATTCAAACCGGCCATTAAGCCTTGTGCAGCAGCTTCTTCGTAACCAGTGGTGCCATTGATTTGCCCCGCAAAGAACAAACCCTTAATAAATTTGGTCTCGTAAGTCAGTTTAAGATCGCGAGGGTCAAAGAAATCGTACTCAATCGCGTAGCCAGGACGAACGATGTGTGCGTTCTCAAAACCTTTCATTGAGTGAACGATTTTTACCTGAACATCAAACGGCAAACTGGTTGAAATACCATTCGGGTATAACTCGTGCGTCGTTAGGCCTTCAGGCTCAATGAAAATTTGGTGACTGTTTTTATCAGCAAAACGCATCACTTTGTCTTCAATCGACGGACAGTAACGAGGGCCAATACCTTCAATCACACCTGCGTACATCGGGCTGCGATCAAGATTGGCACGAATAACGTCATGCGTATTTTCGTTAGTGTGCGTGATGTAACATGGAATCTGACGCGGCTGCTGAGCTCGGTTACCCATGAATGAGAAAACCGGAGTCGGATTATCGCCGTGTTGAACCTCAAGCTCAGAAAAATCAACGCTGCGTGCATCGATGCGAGGAGGTGTACCCGTTTTCAGGCGATCAACACGAAATGGAAGATCACGAAGACGGTCAGCAAGCGCGATCGATGGTGGATCACCCGCACGTCCACCCGATGAACTTTCCATACCAATATGGATCTTACCGCCTAGGAATGTGCCTACCGTTAAGACCACAGCGTTAGCGCGGAATTTGAGGCCCATTTGCGTAACCACACCCACCACTTGATCTTGTTCGTGCGACCTGAAGTCGTATGAAGCGTTGTTCACCGCTTAACGAGTGAACCGTCTGTATCACCAGATGAACCTACGAGCCTGAATAAAGCAGCGGCTCGGACAATGTAACGAAACTTGGCCGTTGGGCTGAGTGGGAAAAGAATCGTGAGAGGACGTTCCTCCTGAAAACCACAATTCAGGTAAGTGCTAGGGAGTCAGTATGATGAACGTATGTGAATCCATTCAAGGTGCGTTATATGATGAAGCAGCGGAAGTGGTTAATACGCTGTGGCCAAAAGGCAATGAGAGTTGGAAAGAGGTTGGACAGTACTTTTTCGTGGTCGCCGCACTCTCCGCACTATAGTGGGCATCTAACCTGACATTGCGCGACATACGGAACAGGGTAAGCCTGTATCACTCCCTTTGGGAAAGCCTTTGTGGCCGATAGTGATGCAGGTATAGGAGGTCGGAAAAAGCGAAAGCTACATTGTAATGATGCAGATACAGACTTATGTCTGATCACGAAAGTGAGCCCACTTCCGACTGGTCTCCCATTGCGAGAGAATTTGAAGAACTTTATTCAAGGAGAAAAGCAAATGATGGTCTCGAAAGAGATTAGTGCATCTTCTGACGGCGCTCAATGGCAGTCCATCGACTGGAAATCCGTTGAAGCGCACGTATTAAAGCTTCAAATGCGTATCGCAAAAGCAACTAGAGAAAAGAAATACGGTAAGGTGAAGTCTTTACAGTGGCTCTTGACTCATTCTCGTTCAGCCAAGCTTCTTGCGGTTAAACGAGTCTCTCAGAATAAAGGCAGTAAAACGTCTGGAATAGACGGTGTTATCTGGAACACAGATGCACGCCGTATGAAAGCAGTCAATCAACTGAGTCGCAAGGCTTACTCTGCAAAACCACTCAAACGTATCTACATTCCCAAAAAGAACGGTAAGCTCAGGCCATTAGGCATTCCATGCATGATTGATAGAGCGCAACAAGCTCTATACCTTCTTGCATTAGAGCCTGTGTCCGAAACGTTTGCCGACCTCAATAGCTATGGGTTTAGGCCAAATCGCAGCACGGCTGACGCGGTCAGTCAGTGCTTCAAATGTTTGGCTCTAAAGCGATCAGCGAAATGGGTTCTTGAGGGAGATATTAAAGCTTGCTTCGACAAAATCGGGCATGAATGGCTTATGAACAATATCACGGTAGATAAACGTATGTTAGAGCAATGGTTAAAGTCTGGCTATGTGGATAAGGGACTGTTCTACGATACCGATGAGGGTACACCTCAAGGTGGAATAATCTCTCCAACTTTGATGCTAATAACTCTCGCGGGAATAGAGCAACAAATAAAATCTACAGCCCTGAAAAAGGGTGCTAGGGCCAACTTTATCGGTTACGCGGATGATTTCGTGGTCACCTGCTCTTCAAAGGAGGTGCTAGTGAATGATATCAAACCGTTGATTGCTGACTTTCTGGCAGAAAGAGGGTTAACCCTCTCCGAAGAGAAAACGAAGATCACTCATATTGATGATGGCTTTGACTTTCTGGGCTTCAATCATAGGAAGTACAAAGGGAAATTGCTCATTAAACCGAGTAAATCCAACACGTTGTTATTCTTGAGAAATCTAAGAGAACTCATTAAAAAGCACGCAACCATCCCTGTTAATGACCTTATCAAATTGATAAATCCGAAACTCAGAGGATGGGCGAGTTACTATCGCCACTGTGTTGCCAAACAAGTATTCGGGTATGTCGGCCACAAAGTATTCCAAGCGCTATGGCACTGGGCAGTTAGACGTCATCCAACTAAGTCCAAAGACTGGATTGTTCACAAGTATTTTCTTAATCGTAAAGGCCAGTGGCAATTTCACGGTTGGCAGAAAATCATGAACATGGACTGTCACTTCAATCTGTTCCAAATAGCGAAAGTGCCCATCGAGCGACACGTAAAAATCAGGAGTGCAGCGACCCCTTTTGATCCTCAATACCAAGAATACTTGGCGAAGAGAAAACCCAAAAGGCTAGCCCGCAACTCTTGGAAAGAACCTGTCCCGACTGCGTTATAAGTTGCTGGGTATCAATGATGCCTTAGTGGAGGCTTGAGCCGTATGCAGTGAAAGTTGCACGTACGGTTCTTAGAGGGGCGGCACTTGGTAACAAGTGTCGTCTACTCGACAACGATCAAGTCATCAACCGACTGTTGGAACAGAGTTAGGTTTGGTGTGTTTTCAAGAACATTACGGACAAAGGCTTTGTAAAGTGCGCGGTCAGCTTGTGCACGAGTTGCACGTACCGCAGGGCCTTTTGATGCGTTTAATGTTCTGAACTGAATACCTGCATGATCAATAGCTTGCGCCATTAATCCACCCATAGCATCGACCTCTTTTACCAAGTGGCCCTTACCGATCCCGCCAATGGCTGGGTTGCAAGACATCTGTCCCAACGTATCGATATTATGAGTTAGTAATAACGTACTTTGACCAGTACGTGCAGATGCGAGTGCGGCTTCCGTTCCTGCATGGCCACCACCAACAACGATGACGTCAAATTTTTCGTGATAAAGCATGAACCGACCTCAGGTACTCAAACGTTTCTAGATTGATAAAAAGGAGCGATATTCTACCTGTTTTCATAGCTTGAGAAAACGTTTTTGGAATTTTTCGAGAAAGCTGTTTTTTATTAATATAGATAAGATCTTTAAAGAGATCTTTTATTAGATCTATTATTAGGATCGAGGGTATCTGTGGATAAGTCAAAAATGATCAACAAGATCATGGATCTTTTTTGGATCAAATGATGTGATCTAACTTTGATCATGATGAGGATTAGCTGGGATCAAAATGACTACTTATACACAAGGGGAAATTACCTAGAAAGTTGTTATTTGGATAACTATAGGTTAATCACCGTATATGTATGATCTTATCCACAGATAAAATTGAAAAAAATGACATGTATTTCGATTTATTTTCAAAAAAGTTATTCACAATCACGATATTCAGAGACAAAAAAAGCGGCATAAGCCGCTTTTTAGAAGATTGAGGTCTTAAAACTGGTCACTATGATCGTTAAACCAATCCTCTGCAGCATCCTCAGGAACCGGTGTTTCAAGAACATCGATGGTAAAACACGCTGAAATAGGCTGAGCTCCAAGCTTTTCTAGAAGCGAATAAGCAGACTGGCCAGCAGAACAGAAGGTGTCGTAGCTTGAGTCACCAAGAGCAACCACAGCAAAGCGAATCGCGCTTAAATCGGGAGATTCTTGATTCAATGACTTGATCAAAGGCTGGATATTATCAGGAAACTCACCCGCACCATGCGTCGATGTCACCAATAACCAAGTACCTTGCTGCGGAATATTGTCGTATTCAGGCTGATTATGAAGCTCGATCTCGTGCCCTTGAGCCTCTAGAAGATCGTTAAGGTGATCGCCAACGTATTCAGCGCCACCTAAGGTGCTGCCAGTAATAATGTGGATCATTAAGCTGTCCTTACAAAAGAAAAGGCCAGCGTAAGCCAGCCTTTATGGTTATTTACCGATACAGAATGAAGAAAATATACGACCTAATAAATCATCTGAACTGAACTCGCCAGTGATCTCATTGAGGTGCTGTTGGGTGATTCGAAGCTCTTCCGCCAATATCTCTCCGGCCATGTAGCCTTCAAGCTGCTGTTGCCCAATATCAAGGTGTTCCGACGCGCGTTCTAAGGCATCTAAGTGGCGACGACGTGCCATAAAGCCACCTTCGTTGCCACCAGCAAAACCCATGCACTCTTTAAGATGGCTACGTAGGGCATCAACACCTTCACCTGTTTTTGCAGATAGGCGGATGAGAGTCGGATCATTTACATGGCAGATCCCGAGCTCTTCACTGGTTTGATCCGCTTTATTGCGGATCACCGTCATACCTATGTTATTGGGTAGACGATCAACGAAATCTGGCCAAATTTCTTTGGGGTCCGTTGCCGTTGTTGTCGTGCCATCTACCATAAATAATACGCGGTCTGCTTGTGCAATTTCTTCCCAAGCGCGTTCAATACCTATTTTTTCTACTTCATCGGAGGCATCACGCAGGCCTGCAGTATCGATAATGTGCAGTGGCATGCCGTCAATGTGGATATGTTCACGCAGTACATCACGTGTCGTTCCCGCAATATCGGTCACAATGGCAGACTCTTTACCCGACAGCGCATTCAATAGGCTTGATTTACCCGCATTTGGGCGGCCTGCAATCACGACTTTCATGCCTTCACGCATGATTGAGCCTTGATTGGCTTCTTGGCGTACAGCTTCTAGGTTATCAATGATAGCTTGTAAGTCAGTACTTACTTTACCGTCAGCCAGAAAATCAATTTCTTCTTCTGGGAAGTCAATCGCCGCTTCAACGTAGATTCTTAAGTAAATCAGAGAATCTACCAGCGTATTAATGCGTTTAGAGAATTCACCTTGCAGGGATTGTAGTGCAGATTTCGCCGCTTCTTCTGAGCTGGCATCAATCAAGTCGGCAATCGCTTCAGCTTGCGTTAAGTCCATCTTGTCGTTCAAGAAGGCACGCTCAGAGAATTCACCAGGACGCGCGGCACGTACACCTGAGATGGATAGGATACGTTTGATCAGCATGTCCATAACCACAGGACCACCGTGGCCTTGCAGCTCTAACACATCTTCGCCTGTGAACGAATGTGGGTTAGGGAAGTAAAGTGCAATACCTTGGTCGAGTTCGGTGCCATTGTGAGATTTAAAAGGCAGGTACTCGGCATAGCGCGGTTTTAGTACTTTGCCTGTTACTTCAAGCGCGACTTGAGCGGCTTGTGGGCCTGAAACGCGGATAATACCGACGCCACCACGCCCTGGCGCAGTCGCTTGAGCAACAATCGTATCTGTAGTCATAGTTGTGCCTGCTAGCATGTGAAGGCCAAAAGGGGCGTTCACGATTAATCAATTAGCTGAATTGTAATCAGCTCAAAACAAAAAGGCGACCTTTTGGTCGCCTTTCTTTTATCTCTTTCTGTTATCGAACTTACTTAGAGTGTAAGCCTTTCTTTTCCAGCGCGCGGTAGATAAGCGTTTGCTGAATCAGAGTTACGATGTTCGATACTAGCCAGTAAAGAACCAGACCTGAAGGGAAGAACAAGAAGAAGAAAGTAAACATAACCGGCATAAAGGTCATGATTTTCTGCTGCATTGGATCCGTTACAGTTGTCGGGCTCATCTTCTGGATTAGGAACATTGAAGCACCCATCAGAAGTGGCAAGATGTAGTATGGGTCTTGTGCTGAAAGGTCAGTAATCCAACCGAAGAACGGTGAGTGACGCAGTTCAACAGACTCCATTAGTGCCCAGTATAGCGAAATGAAGATCGGCATTTGCAAGACGATAGGTAAACAGCCACCAAGTGGGTTTACTTTCTCTTTCTTGTACAGCTCCATCATTTCTTGGCTCATGCGTTGACGGTCGTCGCCAATACGCTCACGCATTGCTGTCAGCTTAGGCTGAAGCATACGCATTTTCGCCATAGACGTGTACTGAGCTTTCGTTAGTGGGTACATCGCACCACGAACGATAAACGTTAGACAGATGATTGCCAGACCCCAGTTCACAACGATGCCTTGAATGAACGAAAGCAGAGTATGAAGTGGTTTAGCAATGAACCATAACCAACCGTAGTCAACTACTAGGTCTAGGTTTGGTGCTACAGCAGCCATTTGGTCTTGAAGTTTAGGACCAACCCAAAGCGTTGCTTTGAAGCTTGCTTCGTCGCCAGTAGCGATGGTTTTGTTCGGCATGCGAACACCAATGTCGCCAAGATTACCAATTACACGAGTGTAAAGGTTGCTGCCTGCTTCGTCGCGTGGGATCCATGCACTTGCAAAGTAGTGCTGAATCATCGCTGCCCAACCTTGACCATTTGCTAGGTTAAGAGACAGGTTGCGATCTTGCATGTCGTCGAAGCTGTATTTTTTGTAACGCGTATCTTCCGTAGAGTAAGCACCACCACGGTAAGTTGGCATTGTTAAGCTACCGCCGTCATCCATTACGTTCTGACGTAGGTGAGCGTACATGCCGAATGTCGCGTTGTTACCAGAGTTGTTGACTACATCGTATTCAACATCCATTGCGTAGCTGCCACGCTTAAGGATGAATGTTTTCGTGTAATCAAGGCCGTTCGCTTGGTAAGTCATCGGGATGCGTAGTTCATCCTGACCATCAGCAAGCGTGAAGCTGTCTGCTGAAACTGAGTAGCTTGGGCGGTTTGTGCTGCTTAGGTCGATACCTTGAGGACCCACTAGACCGCTTTGTGCGATAAATTGGTGACCTGGTTCGTTCTTAAGAAGAACAAACGTATCTTCAGAATCAAACTCAGCAGAGTAATCATTTAGATTTGCTTTAACGACATCACCACCAACCGTATCAATTGACAGAGTCAGTACATCAGTTGTTACTGTGATAGTTTTTGCAGAAGCAACTTGGCCCGGAGTTGGGTCTAGATCATCTGCATAAGATGGCGCTGGTAGGGTGCTGCCAGATTGTGCCTGCTCAACCGCTTGTGGTGCTGGGTTCTGAGCTACGTTCCATTGTTGGAACAGTAGAAAAGAAACCAATGCCAGTGCGATTAACAGGATATTACGTTGAGAATCCATCGTTATTTATCTCTGTCTTGTTTTTGGACCGGTGGAACGGGGTCGAAGCCCCCTTCGTTCAAAGGATGGCATTTTAATAGACGTTTGCCTGATAACCAACACCCTTTTACAAAACCGTGAGCTTTCAACGCTTCTATCGCATATAAAGAGCAGGTTGGAGTAAATCGGCAGCGTGGGCCGATGAGTGGACTAATAAACCATCTATAAAAATAGATGGGTATTAGCGCTATCCACGCGAAGGGCGAGACAGGCGAAGCCATAATTTGTCGAGTAGCTTGAACATTTCTTCATTGCTTAAATCTTGCGCGCTCTTTTTAGCGATTACAACAAAATCTTTGTTAGGAAGTTTGTGTTGAGTGTTACGAAAGCTTTCACGAGTAAGACGCTTGAATCGGTTACGACCCACGGCGGTTTTAATCTGCTTTTTCGGAACAGCTAATCCAAGGCGAGGATTTGAAAGAGAGTTATTTCGGGCAATGATGGTGAAATGAGGGGAGCCGGCTCGATGAGCTTGCTTGAAGACATTCTGATAATGTTCGGGAGTTAACAAGCGTAACTCCCGACCGAAGGCTAGCTTATTCAAAATAATCAAAGATTACTTAGAAAGACGCTTACGGCCTTTTGCACGACGTGCATTGATTGTTGCGCGACCGTTCTTAGTAGCCATGCGAGCACGGAAACCGTGTGTACGCTTACGCTTTAGAACTGTAGGTTGAAAAGTGCGTTTCATTGTAATTACCTTACTGATCAGTAGTTTTAGGTTTTTGTTAAACCCGGCGTGGGCATTTTTTCTCTTCTTTATATAAGAAAGGAAAACCGACGCCTCTCAACAAAGAGGCGGAATTGTAATCACTGTCACAAAAAGTGTCAATGATTGGGTTAACTAAAATTCCGGTCGGGGGATTATACGTAGAATAACTAAAATCACAAGGATCCTTAGTCGATCCCGACCTTATTTAAGAATTTTTGTAATTTAGGATCCTGTGGATTACCAAAAATATCCTGTGGAGATCCCTGTTCGACAATATGGCCATCAGCCATGAAGATCACTCGGTCTGCAACCTCTTTAGCAAATTGCATTTCATGGGTGACCACCAGCATGGTTTGATGCTGATTTGCCAATTTTTTCATTAGGTTAAGTACTTCACCAACCCACTCAGGATCGAGCGCTGAAGTCGGCTCATCGAACAATAAAAGCTCCGGTTGAAGGGCCATTGCTCGGCCAATACCAACACGTTGTTGCTGCCCTCCAGAAAGCGCTGCTGGGTAGCTATCTGCTCTGTCACCTAAACCGATATCATCTAATATTTGTTGTGCTTTTTCATGAGCTTGCTGCTTTTTCCAACCACGAACGGTAATCAAACCTTCGGCAATGTTCTGCTTTGCCGTTTGGTGAGCAAACAACGCGTAGTTTTGGAACACAAAACCGGTCTTACGACGCAGTGCGAGTACCTCGGCTTTGGTGTGTTTTTTTACATCAACGTTAATATCATCGATGGAAATCTTGCCTTGATCGGCTTGCTCAAGAAAGTTAACGCAGCGCAGCAGTGTAGACTTACCCGTACCACTTGAACCAATGATGACAATTATCTCACCTTGATTGATTTCTAGGTCGATCCCTTTAAGAACTTCGGTGTCACCAAACTGCTTGTGGATATTTTCTAATTTGATCATCGTACATACGCCTTATTCAGTTTCACTTCGGCCCAGATTTGAATACGAGTGAGGATAACCACCACGCCCCAATAAATCAGCGCAACCGCTAGGAAAGCCTCAAAGAAGCGGAAACTAGAAGATGCTTCCATTTGAGCTTTGGCCATGATTTCAGCCACACCTAAGGTGAAGGCAAGGGAAGTTGACTTGATCATGTCGATGAAATAGTTCATCAAAGACGGCAGTGCCACACGGGTAGCCTGCGGCAAGATCACTCGACGCATCGCTTGGCTGGTTGTCATACCGACTGAGAGGCTGGCTTCCATTTGGCTACGATCGATACCGATTATGGCAGCACGAATACTTTCAGCCATGTAGGCTGCAAAGTGCAAGGTTAAGCCGATAACGGCCGCGCCAAACGCATCGAGTCCAACCATCCATGGAAATACCTGGGGTAGGCCGTAGTATAGAAGGAACAGTTGCACCAACAGTGGCGTGCCTCGGAAGAAGCTAATATACAGCTGGCTCAGTTGATCGAGTACTGGGATTTTGAATACACGAATGTTCGCCAGTATCAAAGATAGAATCAGAGCGAAAAATAAGCCCCAAATTGCCATCTCCATAGTGGTGCCTAAATACTTCAGCAGTATTGGCAACAGACCTAGCATGTAGTTAAAGTCAAATCCCATAATCTATCTCATATTTTTATTGGAAGTATTGTTTGGAAATACTGTTATATCAGGCTTTTTAATCAGTACACAAAAGCAAAAAGCCCACCGCTGTATAAGCAGTGGGCTCTGAATGCGTTGAGTGGGTAATTACTTCTTAGTAATGTCCGCACCGAACCATTTTTGAGAGATGCTCTCTAGCGTACCATCTTCACGCATTGCTGCGAGTGCTTGGTTTACTTCAGCTTGCAGTTTTTTGCCGTTGTCGTTGTTTACGAAAGGCCATGCATTCTCGATAGTCTCGAATGGTTGTCCTGCTAGCTGTAATGGTAGACCAGTCTTCTTAATAAGCTCTAGTGCTGATAGGCGATCCATAACGAATGCATCGGCACGGCCCAGTGCAACATCATGCTCAATACCCGTATCGTAGGTTTTCACATTGATTTTGCCATCTTTATCGTAGCTGCGTAATAGTTGCTCAAAGTTTGAACCAAGGTTTACTGCAACCGTCTTGCCATCAAGGTCTTCGATGCCTTGAATGCTGTCATTACCTTTACGAACGGTAATCTGTGCGCCGTCTACTACGTATGGGTCTGCGAATAGGTATTTCGCTTTACGTGCATCCGTAATTGTAATTTGGTTTGAAATCGTATCGATTCGACCCGTTTCAAGAAGACCAAACAGACCAGAGAAGTTTGCAGTCACGTATTCAACGCTATAGTCATTACGTTTACCGATCTCATCCCATAAATCCACTTCAAAACCTTGCAGTTGGTCCTGTTTCACGAAAGTGAATGGGAAGTAGCGACCAGACATGCCGACTTTTACTTCAGTCGCAGCTTGAACAGTAGCAGCAGAGAGTGCGATAGCCGCAATTGCAGCCTTAATCCAGTTATTCATTTGGTAACTCCTTATATTTATAGGGTTGGATGTTACTGGGAAATTGCTCAATAGAATAAATAACCAGATGTTATTAACCATAACCAGATCGCATTCTCGATTTGGGGATAACTAGCAAGGATCCGGGCATAAGTGGATCGTTGTGTGAGTAAAGTAGGGGCAAGATGTGTGGATCCAGCCAATTTTGCCCTATTTATTGTGAATAACTTGGATCTTATTCACTGGATCTGTGATCAATTGCTGGTGATCTGACTTATCAACAGGTAAAATTAGCGGTCATTTCATATAACTTAAATAGAGTGGGGCACCGTGTCATCTTCGCTTTGGTTGCAATGCTTGCAACAGCTTCAAGAAGAATTACCAGCTACAGAATTCAGTATGTGGGTACGTCCGTTACAAGCGGAGCTCAATGGTAATACTCTAACTCTATTTGCACCAAACCGATTTGTACTCGATTGGGTGCGCGATAAGTACCTAAATAGCATCAACCGTTTGCTACAAGAATATTGTGGTAATGATATTCCACATCTTCATTTTGAGATTGGAAGTAAACGAGTTACTGCTCCAAAATCTGAGACTGTCGCCCCAGCTCGTACACGTACAGCCGCTGATGTGGCCGCTGAATCGTCAGCACCTGCGCAGTTACAAGCTCGTAAGCCTGTTCACAATATATGGCGTGATGAAGAGCCTGTAGCGGTTGACCTTAACCACCGTTCAAACGTAAACCCAAAACATAAGTTCAATAACTTTGTTGAGGGTAAATCAAACCAATTGGGTTTGGCGGCGGCACGTCAGGTTTCTGATAATCCAGGAACAGCCTATAACCCGTTGTTTTTATATGGTGGAACTGGTTTAGGTAAGACGCACTTGTTGCATGCGGTGGGTAACGCCATTGTTGACAACAAACCGAATGCTAAAGTGGTTTACATGCATTCTGAGCGTTTTGTTCAGGATATGGTGAAGGCGCTACAAAATAACGCGATTGAAGAATTTAAGCGCTACTACCGTAGTGTTGATGCCTTGCTTATCGATGATATCCAATTCTTCGCGAATAAAGAGCGTTCTCAAGAAGAGTTCTTCCATACCTTTAACGCGCTGCTTGAAGGCAACCAACAGATCATCCTAACGTCTGACCGTTATCCAAAAGAGATCAACGGGGTAGAGGATCGTCTTAAATCTCGCTTCGGTTGGGGTTTGACGGTTGCGATTGAGCCACCAGAGCTTGAGACTCGTGTTGCGATCTTAATGAAGAAAGCAGAAGACCACCAAATTCATCTTGCGGATGAAGTGGCATTCTTTATTGCTAAGCGTTTACGCTCTAACGTTCGTGAGCTTGAAGGCGCATTGAACCGTGTTATTGCGAATGCAAACTTCACTGGCCGTCCGATTACGATCGATTTCGTGCGTGAAGCACTGCGTGACCTACTTGCCCTGCAAGAAAAACTGGTCACCATTGATAACATTCAAAAGACAGTCGCTGAATACTACAAAATCAAAGTTGCTGATCTATTATCTAAACGTCGTTCTCGTTCTGTTGCTCGTCCACGCCAACTGGCGATGGCATTGGCTAAAGAGCTGACTAACCACAGCTTGCCTGAGATTGGCGATGCATTCGGTGGCCGCGACCACACGACCGTGTTGCACGCTTGTCGTAAGATTGCTCAGCTGCGTGAAGAGAGCCACGACATTAAAGAAGATTATTCGAACTTGATTCGTACCCTTTCTTCTTAATACACAGTATTCTTAACCTTAATAAGCAGAATCTTGGCCACGTACTATTACGCAGTGCCAATTAGACCGTAAGAGCAAGATATGAAATTTACCATTGAACGTAGTCACCTGATTAAGCCATTACAACAAGTATCTGGCGCGCTAGGTGGCAGGCCAACGCTTCCAATTCTAGGAAACCTACTGATTAAAGTAGAAGATAACGTGTTGTCGATGACAGCGACGGATCTAGAAGTTGAACTGATCAGCCGTGTAACGCTTGAAGGTGATTTCGAAGCGGGCAGCATTACCGTACCTTCACGTAAGTTCCTAGATATCTGTCGTGGCTTGCCAGACAGCTCAGTGATCACCGTGGTATTGGATGGTGACCGTGTTCAGGTTCGCTCTGGTCGTAGCCGCTTCTCATTGGCAACATTACCTGCGGCAGATTTTCCAAACATTGAAGACTGGAGCAGCGAAGTTGAAGTGTCTGTGACACAAGCTGAATTGCGCGGTCTGATCGAGAAAACACAATTCTCAATGGCGAACCAAGACGTTCGTTACTACCTCAACGGTATGTTGTTTGAGATTGAAGGTTCTATCTTACGTAGTGTCGCAACTGATGGCCACCGTATGGCGGTATCACAAGCGCAACTGGGTGCCGATTTTGCTCAAAAGCAGATCATTGTTCCTCGTAAGGGGGTTCAAGAGCTAGTGAAGCTACTCGATGCACCTGAACAGCCAGTAACGCTGCAAATTGGTAACTCTAATGTGCGCGCTGAAGTGAACAACTATGTATTCACTTCTAAACTCGTTGATGGTCGTTTCCCTGATTATCGCCGCGTAATGCCGCAAAATACCACCAAGACATTGGAAGCTGGCTGTGATGAGTTACGTTCAGCGTTTTCTCGTGCTGCGATTCTGTCGAATGAAAAATTCCGTGGTGTTCGCGTTAATCTTGTCGATAGCGAGATGCGCATTACCGCGAATAACCCAGAGCAAGAAGAAGCGGAAGAAGTGCTAGACGTAACCTTTGATGGTGACGCACTAGAGATTGGCTTCAACGTAAGCTACGTATTGGATGTATTAAATACGCTGCGTTGTGAACAGGTTCGCATCTCAATGTCAGACGCGAATGCGAGTGCCTTGATTGAGAATGCACAAGATGACAGCGCGATGTACGTTGTTATGCCGATTCGTTTGTAAGCTGTGTTTGTTTATACATTATGTTTGCTTATCAACAACGTTTGTCTATCGAGCCGTGATTGAAGATTAATATGAAGACGTTATGCCTTTATCGCGCTTAATCGTAAAGCAGTTTAGAAATATTGAAGCCTGTGACATTCAACCGTCATCAGGCTTTAACTTTCTTATAGGGGCTAACGGAAGCGGCAAAACCAGTGTCCTTGAAGCGGTGTATCTGCTCGGACATGGTCGCTCGTTCAAAAGCTCCTTAACCGGTCGTATCATTCAAAATGAGTGTAGCGAACTGTTTGTCCATGGCCGTTTTATGACCTCGGATCAATTTGAGCTGCCAATTGGCATTAATAAGCAGCGCGATGGCACCACAGAGGTTAAAATAAGCGGTCAAACTGGGCAAAAATTGGCTCAGTTAGCTCAAGTCTTACCTTTGCAGTTGATTCACCCTGAAGGGTTTGATTTACTAACCGATGGACCTAAGCATCGCCGCGCATTCATTGATTGGGGAGTCTTCCACAGTGAGTCGGGTTTTTATGATGCTTGGGGCAGGGTAAAGCGCCTCAATAAACAGCGTAATGCATTATTGAAAACGGCAACGAACTATCGAGAGCTGAGCTATTGGGATCAAGAATTGGCCCGTTTAGCGGAAAGCATCAGCCAGTGGCGTGCTACTTACGTTGAACAGCTTAAAGAAGTCGCCGAAGAAATCTGCGCGACCTTCTTACCTGAGTTTGAGATAAAGATTAACTATTATCGTGGCTGGGATAAAGACACCCCGTACGCCGAGATATTAGAAAAGAATTTTGAAAGGGATCAGCAGCTTGGTTACACCTTTAGTGGGCCAAACAAAGCGGATCTAAAGATAAAAGTGAACGGCACTCCAGTGGAAGATGTCTTGTCACGAGGTCAGTTGAAGTTGATGGTGTGCGCGTTGCGAGTAGCACAAGGGCAACACCTCACTCAAATGACAGGTAAGCAGTGCATCTATTTGATAGATGACTTCGCTTCCGAATTAGATAGCCAACGCCGAGCACGTCTTGCTGAGTGTTTAAAGGCGACCCAGGCTCAAGTTTTTGTAAGCTCTATTACCGCTGATCAGATTGCAGATATGCATGATGAAAATAGCAGGATGTTTCATGTGGAACATGGCAAAATAGAGCAAGGATAATTAGTCAGAGAGTAACTATGTCAGATAATTACGATTCATCGAGTATTAAAGTACTGAAGGGTCTGGATGCGGTACGTAAGCGTCCTGGAATGTACATTGGCGACACGGATGATGGTACCGGTCTGCACCACATGGTTTTTGAGGTGGTAGATAACTCTATTGATGAAGCACTCGCTGGTCACTGTAATGACATCATTGTAACTATCCATGAAGATAGTTCTGTGTCAGTAAGCGATGACGGCCGTGGTATTCCAACTGAATTGCACCCAGAAGAAAAAGTATCAGCAGCAGAAGTAATCATGACGGTTCTTCACGCTGGTGGTAAGTTCGATGATAACTCGTACAAAGTATCTGGTGGTTTGCACGGTGTTGGTGTTTCAGTAGTTAACGCACTTTCTAAGCAAGTTACTCTTACTATCCACCGCGGTGGAAAAATCCACACTCAAACATACTGTCATGGTGAGCCTCAAGCGCCACTAGCGGTTGTGGGTGATACGGACAAAACAGGTACAGAGATTCGTTTCTGGCCGAGTGAAGAAACCTTCACTAACATCGAGTTCCATTACGATATTTTAGCTAAGCGTCTACGCGAGCTATCATTCTTGAACTCAGGTGTATCAATTAAGCTAATTGATAAGCGCGAAGAAGACAAAATGGATCACTTCGAATACGAAGGCGGCATCCAAGCGTTTGTTGAACACCTTAATACCAACAAAACACCAATCATCCAAAAGATTTTCCACTTTGATTCAGAGCGTGATGACGGCATCACTGTTGAAGTTGCAATGCAGTGGAACGATGGTTACCAAGAAAACATCTACTGTTTCACCAACAACATCCCTCAACGCGATGGTGGTGCTCACTTAGCGGGTTTCCGTGCTGCACTAACGCGTACTCTGAACAGCTTCATGGATAAAGAAGGCTTCTCGAAGAAAGCGAAGACTTCAACATCAGGTGATGATGCTCGTGAAGGTTTGACGGCGATTGTTTCAGTGAAAGTTCCAGATCCTAAGTTCTCAAGCCAAACTAAAGACAAGCTGGTTTCTTCAGAAGTGAAGTCTGCCGTTGAGTCTACGATGGGTGAGAAGCTATCTGAGTTCCTAATTGAGAACCCAGGTGAAGCGAAAATCGTTTGTTCTAAAATTATCGATGCAGCGCGTGCTCGTGATGCAGCGCGTAAAGCTCGTGAGATGACTCGTCGTAAAGGCGCATTAGATTTAGCGGGTCTTCCAGGTAAACTAGCTGACTGTCAGGAAAAAGATCCTGCACAGTCTGAACTATATATTGTGGAAGGAGACTCTGCTGGCGGATCAGCTAAGCAGGGGCGTAACCGTAAGAACCAAGCAATCCTACCGCTTAAAGGTAAAATCCTTAACGTAGAGAAAGCGCGTTTCGATAAAATGCTGTCTTCTCAAGAAGTCGCAACGCTAATCACAGCCCTTGGTTGTGGTATTGGCCGTGATGAATACAACCCAGATAAACTGCGTTACCACAACATCATCATCATGACCGATGCCGATGTCGATGGTTCTCACATCCGTACTCTGCTACTGACGTTCTTCTACCGTCAAATGCCAGAGTTGATTGAACGTGGTTACATCTACATTGCTCAACCGCCACTTTACAAAGTGAAGAAGGGTAAGCAAGAGCAGTACATCAAAGATGAAGATGCGATGAACCAGTATCAAGTATCTTTGGCTTTAGACAATGCAGAACTGCACGTAAATCCTGAAGCACCTGCGTTTGCTGGTGAAGGCTTAGAGAAGCTTGTTCAGCAATACAATGCAGGCATCAAGCTCGTTGATCGTATGAGCCGCCGCTACCCACGCGCATTGGTTCACGAACTGATTTACGTTCCTCGCCTAACCGCTGAGCAGTGTCACGATGACGCGGTGGTTGAAGCTTGGGGTAAGCAGCTTGTAGAGCAGCTAAACGGTAAAGAAGCAGGTGCGAGCCAATATTCTCTTGAAGTTGAAAAACACGAAGAGCTAGGTTTAAGCGTTCCTAAGATTGTGGTTCGTACTCATGGTGTAACTCATGAGCACGTACTGAGCATTGACCTTATCAACTCGAAAGAGTTTGGCAAGCTAGCGGATCTTTCTGAAGCACTTGATGGCCTGATTGAAGAAGGCGCTTACATTAAGCGTGGTGAGCGTACTCAAGAAGTTTCTAGCTTCGTTGAAGCTCTGAACTGGTTAGTGAAAGAGTCTCGTCGTGGCCTGAGCCTACAACGATACAAAGGTCTAGGTGAGATGAACCCTGATCAGCTTTGGGAAACAACAATGGATCCTGAAACTCGTCGTATGATGCAAGTAACGATTGAAGATGCCGTTGGTGCGGATCTGTTGTTTACAACGTTGATGGGCGACCAAGTAGAACCGCGTCGTAACTTCATCGAAGAGAACGCATTGAAAGTAGCAAACCTAGACGTTTAGATTACTTTCTCTTTGCTGGATTGACCGATTTCTGCGTCGAAGGTGCTCATTTATACTTATAAATTACGCGCCTTCTTCTTGAACTCAGCCAATCCATCTTCGATAAAGAAACCTAAATTATTTAAAAGCACTATCCAAAGGGTAGTGCTTTTTTGTGTCTATAAGGTATTGAAAAATATTGGATTGGAAGAATAATTGAAAATAAACGCTTGAAACTGATTTGCTGAATCCACATATCTAGTTGTGAAGAGGATGACTGTCTTGCTCTACAAGAGAAGAAACAGAACCTTCATAACCGTTGCTAGAGTATCGCTCAATAGAGGATAAATTTGGCAGCACACAATTTAAAAATTGATTCATTGTCATGTCCCAGAGTTGTCGCCAAACGAGGTGAAACCCGTGGAATGCGAACTGAATCCCTTAGCTGTTTACTGTATCACTCACAGGTTCGATCTCAGTAAAATTCACGGCTAAGACTATTGCTTACTAAAAGGATAGCATTATGAGAACTGTAGATTTCACTCCACTTTACCGCAACGCAATCGGCTTCGATCGTCTATTCAACATGATGGAATCGAACACGTCGAAAAATACTTCTGGCGGTTACCCTCCTTACAATATCGAGCAAAAAGACGAGAACAACTACCGTATTACTATGGCAGTCGCTGGTTTTGCAGATGATCAATTAGACCTTACTCAAAAAGAGAACATGCTAATTGTTAAAGGTGAGCGTAAAGCCGAAGCCGAGAAAACTTTCGTATACCAAGGTATTGCAGAGCGCGATTTCGAGCGCAAATTCCAATTGGCTGACTATGTAAAAGTGGTAGGTGCAAGCATGGAAAATGGTCTTCTTCACATCGACCTAGAACGCGAAATCCCAGAAGCGATGCAGCCACGTAAGATTGCTATCAACGGTAATAGCCTACTAGAGGGTTAATACCCGTCATACTTGAAGCTTCAGCGTTGTTGACGTCGTAAATTCCCCCTAATCACATAGGTTCCCTATGCTCATAGGGCTGAATTTTCTAGTCGCCTAGCTGAACCCCAAATTATTTAGGGTATTCAAGTGACAAAAACTATCGGGAAGTAAAAGTGAAAGAGCACCTAATGAGGTGCTCTTTTTGTATTTGGTCTACGGTAAGCTAAAAGCTCTGGTTACTGTTCTGAGTAAGCTTTTTTCACTTCTTCAGCAATGATTGAAATGCCTTTCTGCATCGCCTCATCATCTTGCACGTAGTTCATACGTAGACACTGATGAGCATGATCCCACTCGTCTTCTTGGCCGATAAAGAAGTATTCACCCGGAACAATCAATACGCCACGAGCTTTCAGGCGGTCGTACAGCTCCATGGTGGTAATCGGCAGCTCATCAAACCATAGCCATAAGAAAATCGCACCTTCAGGCTTGTGGATACGGAAGCGAGGGTCATCGATCGCTTCTTGTAAAAGCTCAACCGCACGTAGAGATTTGTCTTTATAGAAAGGTTTGATTACCTCACTGCTCAAGCGCAGTAAATCGCCTTTTTCAATCATGTGATTGGCAATTGCAGGGCCGACACTATTGGGTGCTAGGCTGATAATGCCATTCATGTTGGTCAGAGCTTGTGTTACTTCTTCGCTCGCAATCACGATACCGCAACGTACACCCGGTAAACCAAGCTTAGATAAGCTCATGCACAGAATGGTATTTTCATTCCAGAACGGTTCCACATCTTCAAAGATGATGTTTGGAAACGGCAGGCCGTAAGCATTATCGATCAGTAGCGGGATGTTGTTTTCACGCGCCAGTTTATCCAGTTTACGTACTTCTTCGTCGGTCAACACGTTACCGGTTGGGTTGGTTGGGCGAGAAGCACAGATAGCGGCAACCGAGTCATCAACCTTGAGCTTTTCAAAATCAACGTGGTATTTAAACTGGCGGTTTTCTAGCAGTTCGATCTCTGGGTGGTAAGAGATAAAAATATCGTCATCAATGCCCGCATCGCCGTAGCCGATGTATTCTGGTGCGATCGGTAGCAAGATTTTCTTGTGTGATCCGTCTGGCTGTTGGCCTGCTAATAGGTTGAATAGGTAAAAGAAGCCACTTTGACTGCCGTTGGTCAGGCTGATGTTCTTCTCGCTTATGTCCCAACCATAAGTATCTTTCAGCATCGCCGCTAACGACTTAATGAAGCTGTCTTTACCTTGTGGACCATCGTAGTTGGCGAGGGCGGCAATGAGCTCTCCACTGGCGAGCATGTCGGCACTGGCTTGGTTAAAGTAATCGAGCATGGCTGGGATAGCGGCTGGGTTACCACCACCGAGCATGATTGCGCCAGGAGTGCGCAGGCCATCATTCAAATCATCCATTAAACGAGTGATTCCAGAGTATCGATTAAACTTTTCACCAAACTTAGAGAACTGCATTACTTATTTTACCTAATTCATTGTGATTGCTTGTTATGTGTCATTAAGGCAGACCTTATGTCTACCATCAGTGTGTTCCTTGAACATACCGCAATGTTTTTGCGACGCATAGCGCCAAATGCTCTAACACTAAAAAAACTTCTATAAAGTTTAACTAATGAGTGTCTGCTTTCTTATTGGACGAGTGTTTCGTGATCAAAAAAGGAGAAGCCTAAGCTTCCCCTTTAGTTTCTACTATTTTATGTCAATGAACGGTTATTTCGAGCCGGTGTACACAACCAACACCTTGTCATCTTGGTATTGGCGCTCGAAGGCATAGTAGCCCTTGCTGTTACGGATGATGTGCTTGCCTTGAGCAACCGCTGGGTGGCGTTGGCGGAATTGGCCAAGGGTTTGCCAGTGTTCTAACAGTTGTGCTCGTTCGCCTGTGATTTGATCCCAAGGCATGTCAGAGCGAGTGCCTTGCATTGGGTCGGAGCCTGTTGGACCAAAATCACGAGCGATTTCATCACCGTAATAGATCTGCACAGCACCGGGAGCCAGCATCAACGCGTTTGCAGCTTTGGTTTGTTTTGCAAAGTTACTGCCGTGTTGTGTCCAGAATAGCGAGGTGTCGTGAGATGATAGGTAACTCAGTACGTTGAATTCGCTGTCGTTGTTGATCTTCTCTGCGTAGCGCAGGTAGTCAGCATCGAGATCGGATAGGCATTTAAGCGCCTTAGGTGCGATATCACTCTGGAATTCAAAGTTGATGATCGAATCAAACCCGTTAGCGAAGTAATCTGATTTGACCACGCTGTGTGCCCATACTTCGCCAGTCATCCAGAAAGGTAAGTCATCCAAGGCTTTGTCTGGGTTGTTTTGCTTCCATTCTGCAAGCGCTTGGTTAGTGCTCTCTTTAAGCTCTGCCCATGCTTCGAGTTCAACGTGTTTAGCTGTATCTACCCTAAAGCCATCAACACCATATTCGCGCACCCAATCTGATAGCCAAGTGATTAAATGGTCACGAGGTGTTTTGAGTTCATCGGTCGCGCTGGTGGACTTATTGCGATAGAAGTTAGGCAGCCCGGTTGTCTCTGTCGACTCTGTTTTGAAATCGGGCAGGTGTGCCAGAGACATGGTGAGGTTGTTGTAACCCGGAGAGTCATAAGCACCAATGTCGCTGCGTAACCAAGCTTTACCCCACCATTCCTCCCACGCTTCTTTGTCACTGTAAGAGATGTAGTTATTGAAGTAGTGCCAGTTCTGGCCTGCTTCTGGTTGCCAATCTGTCCAGTTTTCGCCGAGGGTTTGTTTAGCTTGTTCATCGGTAAGGTTGAGTTTGCCGAAGTCGAACTCTTGCATGTCGGCAAGTGTCGCATAGCCAGTGTGGTTCATCACCACATCCCAAACAACGCGAATGCCTTTGCTGTGCGCGGTATCGATGAAGGTTTTCAGTTCGTCTTCGGTGCCCATGTTGTCATCGAGCTTGGTCCAGTCTTGGTGGTAGTAGCCATGGTAGCCATAATGTTTGAAGTCACCGCGATCGCCACCGCCAACCCAGCCGTGGATCTGCTCTAGTGGAGAGGTAATCCAGATAGCATTGGCACCGAGCGATTCTATATAGTCGAGTTTTTCGGTTAAGCCTGCCAAGTCACCACCGTGGAAGGTGCCGATTTCATCTTGTCCGTCTTGGCTGCGACCATAGCTGTTGTCGTTATTAGGATTACCATTATGGAAACGGTCGGTCATTACGAAGTAAACCGTGGCGTTGTCCCAACTAAAATCGGCCTTGGTTTCTGGTTCTACTTTCTCAAGCAGCAGAACACCTTGGCTATTTTCTGCTGGCTGCATGGAGACGCTGCCGTTGGTTACAGTCGCTTGTGTGCCTGAAAGAGCATCTCTAACTAAGGTGCCATCGTCAAAGGTCTGAGCAACATCGATAGTGGTTGGCTGATCACTAGGAACCGGACAAGCAAAGCTTTGTACTTGTTGCTGCTTTGGCTTTATCTGAACTGTCAGCTCATTGGTCTGTGGGTTGAGCGTAAATTGATAAGTGTTAGCGCGAAAGACTTTAATATCTATTTCGGATTTCTCGGCGCAGTCGTCTAGGCGAAGGGGCTTATTGAATTTGATGCGGCTCTCTTCAGCCAGCGCAAAGTTGGTACCACAGGTATTTTGAGTATCGCCGATAGAGAAGGTATAGCTACCTTTAGCGAGTTCCTGTTCTGCAATTACGGTACCTTTACCTGTTGATTCAAATACGACAGTGTCGTTATCAATCGTCAGCAGTAGGTTGTTGTCACTGGTTTGGCTGCATGCGCTGAGTGCGAGTATTGAAAGCGCGAGTACTGTTTTTTTCATTGTTCCCTTCCCCTGAATAAACAGGTCAGTTATAGCAAACAATGCCCTCTACAGTCTGAGTGCTGATTCATTCAGTTAATCAATAACACCTCTACAAACAAATGCTTGGTTCACAAAAACAAAAAGGGAAGCTTTCGCTTCCCTTTGGGTGTTTACCTGTTGTTGCTCAGAACATGAATTAGAGCAACAGTCTCACTCGTGCTTATTTTTGCAGTAGAGAGATATCAGCAATCTGTAGGAACAGGTTACGTAGGTTGTTCAGTAGCGTTAGACGGTTTTTCTTAAGCGCTTCATCATCAGCCATAACCATTACGTTATCGAAGAATGCATCTACTGGTTCACGTAGATCAGCAAGCTTGCTTAGGGCTTCTTGGTAGTTGCCTGTTGCGAATGCTGGTTCTAGTGCTTCCGTCATTACTTCAACGTTCTCAGCCAGTGCTTTCTCTGCGTCTTCTTGAAGAAGAGTTAGGTCGATTTCTGCTGGTAGTTCGCCATCGAATTTCGCAAGGATGTTGCCTACACGCTTGTTCGCTGCTGCTAGTGCTTCTGCTGCTTCCAGTTCACGGAAGTGAGAAACGGCTTTAACACGTTGGTCAAAGTCAGCAGGCTTAGTTGGACGACGTGCTAGTACCGCTTGGATGATATCAACGCTGAAACCAGCATCTTGGTACCATGCGCGGAAACGACCTAACATGAAGTCGATAACATCAGCTTCTACGTTGTCGTTAGTTAGCTTGTCGCCTAGTAGCTCTTTCGCTTTACCGATAAGATCGGTTAGGTCTAGGTTGTAGCCGTTTTCAACGATGATACGTAGCACACCTAGTGATGCACGACGTAGCGCGAATGGGTCAGAACCTTTTGGTGCTTGGCCAATACCGAAGATACCTACGATAGTGTCTAGCTTGTCTGCCATTGCTACTGCAGATGAAATACCAGTGCTTGGTAGTGTGTCACCCGCGAAACGAGGCATGTATTGCTCGTAAAGTGCCAGTGCTACTTGCTCGTCTTCACCATCGTGAGTCGCGTAGTGCATGCCCATCACACCTTGAGTATCCGTAAATTCGAATACCATAGAGGTCATTAGGTCACACTTAGCCAGTAGGCCTGCACGCTTAGATTTTTCAACGTCAGCATCGATTTGCTCAGCAATGTAGCCAGCAAGCTCTGTGATGCGGTCGGTTTTGTCTTTGATAGTACCCAGTTGCTTCTGGAAGATAGCTTGGTCTAATTCAGCAAGACGGTCGATTAGCGGACGCTTACGGTCTGTGTTGAAGAAGAACTCAGCATCAGCAAGACGTGGACGTACAACTTTCTCGTTACCTTCGATTACGTGACGAGGCTCTTTAGACTCGATGTTCGAAACGAAGATGAAGTTTGGCAGAAGGTTCTTATCAGCGTCATACACTGGGAAGTATTTCTGGTCGCCTTTCATGGTGTAAACCAATGCTTCAGAAGGCACTTTTAGGAACTCTTGCTCAAACTTAGCAGTAAGCACCACTGGCCATTCAACCAAAGAGGTAACTTCTTCAACAAGGTCATCTTCTAGGTCAGCAATACCGCCAACCGCGTCTGCTGCTTTTTTAGCATCAGCAAGGATGATCGCTTTACGCGCATCGTAATCTGCCATTACTTTACCGCGCTCTTCTAAGATCGCAGGGTATTGGTCAGCAGAGTCGATTGTGAACTCTTGTTCGCCCATGAAACGGTGACCACGGATAGTACGAGCAGAAGCTACGCCTAGGATTTTGCCTTCAACAAGCTCATCACCTAGTAGTACTGTCAGTGTTTTCACTGGACGGATAAATTGAATGTCTGAGTTACCCCAGCGCATTGCTTTAGGAATTGGTAGGCCAGCGAGAGCTTTCGCAGCGATGTCCATCACCAATTCTTGAACAGGTTTGCCAGCTACTTCTTGTTTGAAAAGAAGCCACTCGCCTTTGTCTGTTTTCAGGCGGTCAGCTTGCTCAACAGTAATACCGTTACCACGAGCCCAACCTTGTGCAGCTTTAGTCGCGTTGCCTTCAGCATCGAATGCTACAGAAATTGCAGGACCGCGCTTCTCAACTACTTTGTCTGCTTGGCCTTCAGCCAGTGCCGTCACTTTAAGTGCTAGACGACGAGGTGCTGCGTACCACTTGATGCCTTCGTGAGAAAGTTCAGCCGTTTTAAGACCTGCTTCAAAGTTAGAAGCAAAGGCTTCTGCTAGAGAACGAAGTGCCGTTGGTGGAAGCTCTTCCGTACCCAGTTCAATTAGAAAATTCTTCGCCATGATTATTTATCCTTCTTACACATTGGGAAGCCAAGCGCTTCACGTGACGCGTAGTACGCCTCTGCAACAGCTTTAGTCAGGTTGCGGATACGAAGGATGTAACGTTGACGCTCTGTTACAGAGATAGCTTTGCGCGCATCAAGGATGTTGAATGCGTGACCTGCTTTTAGAATGCGCTCGTAAGCTGGAAGCGGAAGTGGCTTCTCAAGCTCAAGTAGCTCTTTACACTCTTTTTCGCACTGGTCGAAGAAAGTGAATAGGAAATCTACGTCTGCGTGCTCGAAGTTGTATGTTGATTGCTCAACTTCGTTTTGGTGGAAGATGTCACCGTAAGTCACGTTAGAACCGTCTGGTGCTACGTTCCATACAAGGTCGTAAACAGAGTCTACTTCTTGGATGTACATTGCTAGACGCTCGATACCGTAAGTGATCTCACCCGTTACTGGCTTACACTCAAGACCGCCAACTTGTTGGAAGTAAGTGAATTGAGTCACTTCCATACCGTTTAGCCATACTTCCCAACCAAGACCCCATGCGCCTAGCGTTGGGTTTTCCCAGTTGTCTTCTACGAAACGAATATCGTGAACAAGTGGGTCGACACCAAGAACTTCAAGCGAGCCTAAGTACAACTCCTGGATGTTATCTGGAGAAGGTTTTAGAGCTACTTGGAATTGATAGTAGTGCTGCAGGCGGTTCGGGTTTTCACCGTAACGACCATCGGTCGGACGACGAGAAGGTTGAACGTATGCCGTAGACATTGGCTCTGGGCCAAGTGCACGTAGACATGTCATTGGGTGAGAGGTGCCAGCACCTACTTCCATATCTAGTGGTTGAACAATGGTACAACCGTTTTGTGCCCAGTAATCCTGCAGCGCGAGGATCATTCCCTGGAAGGTTTTGATATCGTATTTTTGCATAGTCAGGTTCGCGCGATTCTTTTAAATGAATGATAAAAATAACCTCTGAGTATACCGAGATATTGGTAAAGCGAGTAGGGGTAATCTTGTTTAATTAGTGGTCTAAAATGTCGTTTAGTGGATTTTTTTGCCTTTAATGTTTGTTTTTCGGTACAAGTAGATATTTTGATAACTTTGACACTTGTGTTTGAAAGCACGGGTGATTAAAATCTCGCGGTCTTTGGGGAGTAGCTTGCTTATTCATATCCTATTGAATGAGTTCGTTCGTCAACATAATTGATGCAAAATCATCATGGCGTTCGAGGCAACCACCACCTTGGTGGCGCTTAGCAAGACCTTAGACAAGCATCGTGAACCGGGATGGGGCGCGAGGTTTGTCTTTGGTTAAATATAATAATCCTCATCCCAAATGAGCATGTCGTGAGCGTTTTAGCAATTTCAATTACAACTGTCGCCTTAGCCGAGATCGGTGATAAGACTCAGTTGTTATCCCTTTTATTAGCCAGTCGATATCGAAAACCGTTACCTATCATTGCGGCTATTTTCTTTGCCACTATTGCCAACCATGCCCTTGCTGCGTGGCTCGGGGTTGTGGTCGCCGATTATTTATCTCCTGAAGTACTTAAGTGGGTGCTGGTGGTCAGTTTCATTGCGATGGCAGGCTGGATTCTGATTCCGGATAAATTAGATGACGATGAGCAGATCTCGAACCGAGGGCCGTTTGTCGCCAGTTTTATCGCTTTCTTCATTGCTGAGATCGGTGATAAGACTCAGATTGCGACATCGATTCTAGGGGCTCAATATTCGGATGCATTAACGTGGGTCATTCTCGGTACTACCATTGGTATGTTGCTGGCGAATGTGCCTGTGGTGATCATTGGTAAGTTATCTGCAGACAAGATGCCTCTTGATCTGATTCGCAAGATCACGGCCTTGTTATTCGTGGGTTTGGCTATCGCAGCGGCTTTCTATTAAGCGGTAGTATTAAGTCTTATTATACTCAACCAGTAGAGTAATGTGTTGTAGGTCATACTCTTACAGTATTGTGGGGTTTATCGAGCGAATGGACATATAACTGTCATACTTGTCATGATATTTTAACCTTGTGAGTTAAGAACACGAGGGCATGATTATGTTGACGCGTTATATGGGTATTACTCCACAAAGCCAAAGTTATCTATTTACCTTTGGTCTTGCACTTACACTACTAGGCATGGTGTTGACGGACATGTGGCTACCAATGGTGGCTGGTTCGATGATCATGACCGGGCTTGCGGTAGAGGCTTGGATTCGAGTCGCGCATATTATTCCTATGCGAAAAGATATCCGAGAAATTCAGCATCAGCTTGAGTATCTACAAAATAAATCTAGAAACGAATAAACAAAAAGCCGCTCGTACTCTGAGTTCTGTTGAAGAACATAAGGTACGAGCGGCTTTTTTGATGCTTGATATTGAGGTGAGGCTTATGCCTCCAACCCTTTTCTTATCAAATATTGGTAAGGCAAAGCTTCAGTCGCTTGGCCGACTAACTGATGATCCATAAAACGACAAAAGCTCGGAATATCGCGAGTTGTCGAAGGGTCGTCAGCTTTTACCAGTAACACATCGCCATCCTGCATATTTCTAATTGTCTTCCTGACCATCATTACTGGCTCTGGGCAACGCAGGCCTTCAGCTTCTAAAGTGTGGGTTGCCAGTTCAGGTTTGAATGTCATGGTTTGTATCTCTATATCTATCTAACGAGTGAATAATACGTCTGCAGAAAAAATATGCAATAAGTGCTTGGCAAACAGAATCATTTCCTATAACTTAGTTAACAAGTTGATAACAACTCGTAACAAAGGCAACTAGCTAAGGAGTGGCGATGTTGACAGGATTAGATAGATTAACAATTTATTCAGTTCTCTGTTTTATTTCTTTTTGTGCGTTAGTACTACGCTCATCGACAGAGACCTCTCTAATGCCAATTTTTGGCATAGTAGCAACGATTATTGGTATTTGGGTAGAGATGCGCCGTTGGCAAGGCATAGCCGAGGAGCAAGAGCACTAACCCGAATACAACAAGCAAATTCCAATACGACAACATTCCGACACTATCCCCAGATTTTCTTGGGCTTCCCCGCGTAATTGCGGGATTTTTTTTATCTAAAGCATGCTATAAACAACTTAGTTACCAATGATAATTGTATACAGCTAGGTAAGTGGCGTGGAATTAGAAGACATCTATCGTAGAGACCTGAATTTACTGGTCGCCTTAAAGGTATTGATTGAAGAGGGCAGTGTTAGTCAAGCCGCGCTTCGTCTTAACCTAAGCCAATCGGCAACCAGCCGAGTATTAGGGCGCTTAAGAGAACTACTCAACGATCCCCTGTTTACACGCCAAGGTCAGCACCTTATTCCCACCAAAAAAGCACTCGAGATCAGCCAGCGCATTGATCAACCTTTAGAATCATTCCGACAACTTCTTAGCCCGAGTGATTTCGATCCTTACTATTGCAGCGAGCGCTTTTTGATTGCGACCACTGACTACGCGATGCAAACCATCTTGCCTTATGCGTTGCCTAAGATTTATGAACAAGCTCCTAATATCTCTTTGGAGTTTGCTCCGTTGCAGCATGAACATTTGTTTAAACAGCTCAGCACCGAACGTGTGGATATGGCGATTTGTCGCCCCAGTGGCAGCATTGCACCACTTCATCAAGAGGTATTGGGGCCGGTCGGTGTGTCGTGCCTGTTATCTAAGAATCACCCATTAGCCGATAAGCCTTTAAGCCTTGAAGACTATGTGTCACTCCCGCACGCGATGATTGCGATCAGTGATGGTGTTAAGGCTTTATTAGACAATGCCTTAGCCAATCAACAACCACGAAAAATGGTGTTGCGTGCTTATCACCTTGAAGCTGCATTGGCGATTGTCGATAGAATGCCGTTGGTGATCACTGTACCTGCTGACTTAGCTTACTTGGTGGCTGAGCGTTATGACTTAGTCGTTAAACCGCTACCATTCGAGTTTATGCCGTTTGATTACTCATTGATCTGGCACTCGCGCTGCGATTCTTCTGCTTCGCAACAATGGTTAAGAAGAGTGGTAAAAGAGGAGTGTGGTGAGTTGATTCAGAAGCGTATTGCGGATGTTGGCTTAGGTTAACTGAGATCTCGCTTTGGTATACTCGATCCAAATGACAAAAATGCAAAAGGGCTGATTACTATCAGCCCTTTGTTATTCTGGGTTACGGAAGTTTAATTCGCAATTACAGTTTAATAACTACGCGACCAGTGATTTGACCGTTAGTGATGTCTTCTGCAGCTTGAATTGCACCATCTAAAGACACTTCTTTAGTCGCTTGGCCGTAGAAAGACTCAGGTAGCAACTCTGCAAGTTGTTCCCACGCTTTAATACGTTTCTCACGAGGACACATTACTGAATCCACACCTTGTAGGCGAACGTTACGTAGAATGAATGGCATTACCGTAGTTGGTAAGTCAAAGCCGCCGGCTAGGCCACACATTGCAACCGCGCCGTTGTAATCAATTTGCGCCAATACTTTAGCAAGTACTTTGCTACCTACTGTATCGATAGCACCAGCCCACAGTTGTTTCTCAAGTGGTTTCGCCGGTTCTTCTAGTTCCGCACGTTCAACAATGCGTGTTGCACCTAGTGATTTTAGAAGCTCGCCATTTTCTGAAGCTCGGCCAGTAACTGCTGCTACTTTGTAGCCTAGTTGGTTTAGTAGCGTAATAGACACGCTGCCTACGCCGCCACTTGCACCCGTTACTAGGATTTCACCGTCTTCTGGTTTGATGCCAGCGTCTACAATAGCTTGCACACAAAGCATAGCGGTGAAACCAGCTGTACCAATCGCCATGACTTTCTTCGCGTCTAGACCTGCAGGCATTGGCACTAACCAGTCACCATTTAGGCTAGCTTTCTCAGCCATACCGCCCCAGTGGCCTTCACCAACACCCCAACCCGTCAGAACAACTTCGTCGCCTGCTTTGTAGCGCGGGTCATCAGATTGTGAAACCACACCAGAAAGGTCGATACCAGGAACCATAGGGAAGTTGCGAACAATGCGCCCTTTACCTGTTATCGCCAAACCATCTTTGTAGTTCAAAGAAGAGTAGCTCACATCAACCTTCACGTTACCTTCTGGTAATTGAGACTCATCAATTTGAGAAACTGATGCGATAGTTTTTTTGTCTTCTTGGTTTAGTACAAGTGCTTTAAACATGATCTGCTCCGTAGGAGGAATATTAGGAAACTGAAGTAACTTTAGTTGAATCATCGAAGAAAAAATAATGAAACATCAACATTGAATCTATGCGTTTTGTGCATAGATGTAGTTGGTACTTTTTCTTTTGCCAAGTTCGCTGAACGAATAGATAGATTATCGGATGCCAAGTAATAAAAAGTGCAGCTATATAAATATAGCTGCACAAAAGATTACCCTTCAAGTATTACTGTCAGTGATCGCTATGGGCGTTCAAATACCGTTGCAATACCTTGGCCTAAACCAATACACATGGTCGCTAAGCCGTATTTCACGTCTTGTGCTTCCATTAGGTTGATTAGCGTTGTTGAGATACGAGAGCCAGAACAACCCAGTGGGTGACCGAGTGCAATCGCACCGCCGTTAAGGTTAACTTTCTCGTCAACCACATCCAGTAGACCTAAGTCCTTCGCACATGGAAGAGATTGAGCAGCGAACGCTTCGTTGAGCTCAATAACGCCCATGTCTTCAATGTTCAGACCTGCACGTTTTAACGCTTTTTGAGTCGCTGGTACTGGACCGTAACCCATGATTGAAGGATCACAACCTGCGATAGCCATTGACTTCACGCGAGCGCGAATCTTAAGGCCAAGCGCGTTGGCTTTATCTTCACTCATGATCAACATTGCCGATGCACCATCAGACAATGCTGATGAAGTACCTGCTGTTACCGTTCCGTTTGCTGGGTCGAATACAGGACGCAGCTGAGATAGACCTTCAACTGTTGTTTCTGGGCGAATAACTTCATCGTAATCCAGAGTGAACAGCGAACCGTCTGCTGCGTGAGCTTCGGTTGGTAGGATTTCGTTCTTGAAACGACCTTCTACCGTTGCAGCTTGTGCTCTAGCGTGTGAACGAGCGGCGAAGGCATCTTGGTCTTCACGGCTGATGCCGTGCATCTTGCCAAGCATCTCAGCCGTTAAGCCCATCATGCCTGCTGCTTTTGCTACGTGCTTAGACATGCCCGGGTGGAAATCGACACCGTGGTTCATAGGTACATGCCCCATGTGTTCTACACCACCTATCAAGCAGATTTCCGCATCTCCAACCATGATTGAACGAGCAGCATCATGCAAAGCTTGCATAGATGAACCACATAAACGGTTCACCGTTACCGCACCAATTTCAATCGGTAGGCCAGCAAGCAAAGCAGCGTTACGAGCCACGTTAAAGCCTTGCTCTAGCGTTTGTTGTACACAACCCCAGTAAATGTCTTCAATTTCGACAGGGTTTACTTCTGGGTTGCGCTCTAAAATGCCTTTCATCAAATGTGCCGACAGATCTTCAGCACGAGTGTGACGGAAAGCTCCACCTTTGGAACGTCCCATTGGGGTACGAAGGCAATCAACAACAACTACATTATTCATTTTGCTATTCCTTTTCCAAATGTGGGTTACAGAGAACTGGCTTGTTGGCCGTCGTAAAAGCTTTCGCCTTTCGCTGCCATATCAAGCAATAGTTGAGGAACTTGGTACATTGCACCTAAGTCTTGGTAGCTCTTCGCCATTTCAACGAAGTTACCAATACCCACACTGTCTAAGTAGCGGAATACGCCGCCTCTGAATGGAGGGAAGCCTAAACCGTAAACCAGTGCCATATCCGCTTCTTGCGGTGTCGCGATGATGCCTTCTTCTAAACAAAGCACCACTTCGTTGATCATTGGAATCATCACACGTTGGATAATTGTCTGGTCATCAAAGTCTTGTGGCTGTTGGCATACGTCAGCCAAGATAGGAAGAATGTCTTCAGAGAAGGTCTTTTTAGGACGACCGCGTTTGTCTACGCTGTACGTGTAGAAACCGCTGCCGTTCTTCTGGCCGTATTTTTCAGCGACGTAAAGTGCGTCAATCGCATCACGACCTTCTTTACCCATACGCTCAGGGAAGCCTTGCGCCATTACTGCTTGTGCATGGTGTGCTGTGTCTAAACCTACAACGTCTAGCAAGTAAGCTGGGCCCATTGGCCAACCGAACTTACGCTCCATGACTTTATCGATCTTCGTGAAGTCAGCACCATCACGTAGCAACATGCTGAAACCGCCAAAGTAAGGGAAAAGTACACGGTTAACGAAGAAGCCTGGGCAGTCGTTAACAACGATAGGGGATTTACCCATCTTCGCTGCGTAAGCAACCACACGATTGATCGTTTCTTCTGAAGTATGCTCGCCACGGATGATCTCAACCAAAGGCATGCGGTGTACTGGGTTAAAGAAGTGCATGCCACAGAAGTTCTCTGGGCGCTTCAAAGATTTCGCTAACAGGTTAATCGGAATTGTTGAGGTATTTGATGTTAGAACCGTGTCTTCACCAACCAAACCTTCCACTTCGCTCAGTACCGCTGCTTTTACTTTAGGATTCTCTACAACCGCTTCCACAATCACATCTGATTGCTCAACACCTGCATAATGCAGGCTTGGAGTAATAGAACACAGAATGCCTGCCATCTTGAATCCATCGAGGCGACCGCGTGATAAGCGTTTATTCAACAACTTAGAAGCTTCGTTCATACCAAGATCTAGAGACGCCTGTGCGATGTCTTTCATCATCACTGGCACGCCCTTTAACGCTGACTGGTAAGCAATACCGCCACCCATGATGCCAGCGCCAAGTACTGCTGCGCGTTCAGTTGCTTTATTCGCAGACTTACCAGCTTGTTTTGCTAAGCCTTTGATGTATTGGTCATTAAGGAATAAGCCGACCAATGCTTTTGCTTCTTCAGATTTTGCTAGCTTAACAAAGTGTTTGCGTTCGATATCCAATGCTGCATCGCGATCGCTGCGCGCTGCTTCTTCAATTGCAATCACAGAAGTAATCGGAGCTGGGTAGTGAGGCCCTGCTTTTTGAGCCACTAAGCCCTTAGCCATGGTAAAGCTCATCATCGCTTCTAGTTTGCTTAGTGAAAGTGCTGATGTTTTTTGTTTACGACGTAGCTGCCAATCGAGTTTCTCATTGGCTGCTAGAGAAACAGTGTTGATTGCCGACTCTAGTAACTGGTCTGTTTCAACAATCGCATCTAACAAGCCAACTTTAAGTGCTTCATCTGCACGGCATGCTTTGCCTTGCGTGATAATTTCCATTGCACTGTCAGCACCGATAACACGTGGCAGACGCACACAACCACCAAAGCCAGGCATGATGCCAAGTTTGGTTTCTGGTAGGCCTATGCTGGTGGTCTTGTCACCGATACGGAAATCGGTCGCTAAGACACATTCACAGCCGCCGCCAAGGGCATGGCCACGCATCATTGAAATAGTTGGGACAGGAAGGTCTTCTAGCTTACTGAAGATTGAATTAGCGAATCTTAACCATTCATCAAGTTCTGCTTCTGGCTTAGCAAATAGGCCAAGAAATTCAGTGATGTCTGCGCCTACGATGAACGCGTCTTTGTTTGAAGTTAAGATTAAACCACGTAATCCAGCGTGAGCATTAAGAGCATCTAACGCTTTATCTAGCGATTCTAAAGTAGCAAGGTCGAGTTTATTTACAGAGGCCGGAGCACAGAAGCTAAGTTCTGCAATACCATCTTGTAATTCCTTTACCTGTAAGGTGTTAGCTTGGTAAATCATTGTCTATCTCCATGACATACAATCCACGATTGTTTGAGAGAATCTTGTTATCTTTCTATTATTGTAGAGTACCTGGTAAGACCAGTCATTCTAGTCTGTACCTCTGCTTGGTGAATTTCAATACATTTTTTAAACAATTGTTTAACATTGTGCGATAGCACAGATCCTCTAACCCTTATTATTCACGCGTGATACACTTCGCCGCTCTTATTAATTAAGTTAACGATATGAATGAACAGCCCTATTTAATACCGTCAGCGTCGGCTCTGTTTGAAGAAGAGATAAAGAAGAGCGTCTTCATTACTCATCTTGCTCATACTCCAAGTGTAGAAGCTGCTAAACAGTTCGTAGAACAGGTAAAAAAAGAGCATTCATCAGCGCGACATAATTGTTGGGGCTTTGCTGCAGGGCGACCTGAAGACTCAATGAAGTGGGGCTTTAGTGACGATGGAGAGCCATCTGGTACTGCGGGTAAGCCTATCTTGGCGCAACTGTCTGGTTCTGGTGTTGGTGAACTGACGGCCGTTGTCACTCGTTATTCTGGCGGAATCAAGCTTGGAACGGGTGGGCTAGTAAAGGCATATGGTGGAGGAGTGCAACAAGCTCTCAAGCTGCTTCAAACTATCGAGAAAAAAATAACCACAAAATTACGGCTAGAGTTAGACTATGGCTTTGTGCCAATCGCGCAATCCATTATGGCTCAGCATCAGGCTGTTGAAGTCCAAGCGGATTATGGTGTTCAAGTTGAGCTTATTATTGAAATAGAGCTCCTTCAGGTAGATTCGTTTACCCAAACCATGATCAATAAAAGCGGTGCCAAGGCACTGGTAACGAAAGTCAAAGACAACTAGGAAGTGTGAAGCATTTCGCTTCGTTCAATAGCTCATGCAATTTCGCTCAATTATTCGAATCGTCGGATTATTATTAGCACTTTTTAGTGTATCAATGCTCGCACCTGCGCTCGTCGCACTGATCTATAGAGATGGTGCGGGTGTGCCATTTGTGACGACTTTCTTCGTTCTATTATTTTGTGGAGCAACTTGCTGGTTTCCAAACCGACGCTATAAACATGAATTGAAGGCGCGAGATGGCTTTCTCATTGTGGTGTTGTTCTGGACGGTAATCGGCAGTGCTGGTGCGCTGCCGTTTTTGATCGCGGATAATCCGAGCGTTTCCGTTACTGATGCCTTTTTCGAATCGTTTTCTGCATTAACAACGACAGGTGCAACCGTAATTGTCGGCCTCGATGACTTACCTAAAGCAATTCTATTTTACCGCCAATTCCTACAATGGTTTGGTGGTATGGGTATCATCGTATTGGCGGTAGCCATCCTTCCTGTTCTGGGTATCGGTGGTATGCAGCTATATCGTGCTGAAATTCCGGGCCCTGTAAAAGACAGTAAGATGACTCCGCGTATTGCTGAAACGGCAAAAGCACTTTGGTACATCTATCTGAGTCTAACGATTGCTTGTGCGGTAGCGTTTTGGCTTGCAGGTATGAGTTTCTTTGATGCAATCAGCCACAGTTTCTCAACCATTGCTATTGGTGGCTTCTCGACTCACGATGCGAGTATGGGCTACTTCAACAGCCCTGCTATCAATATGATTACGGTCGTGTTCCTTCTTATATCTGCGTGTAACTATTCTCTTCACTTTGCGGCATTTGCTTCTGGTGGTGTACATCCTAAGTATTACTGGAAAGATCCTGAGTTCCGCGCTTTTATCTTTATTCAAGTCGTCCTGTTCTTAGTTTGTTTCTTGTTACTGTTGAATCACCATTCTTATGACTCGTATTATGATGCTTTCGATCAGGCGTTGTTCCAGACAGTATCTATTTCAACAACCGCAGGCTTCACCACCACCGGTTTCTCTGAATGGCCGTTATTCTTACCTGTGCTGCTTTTGTTCTCTTCTTTTATAGGTGGTTGTGCAGGTTCAACGGGTGGTGGTATGAAAGTCATTCGAATATTACTGCTTACTTTACAGGGTGCTCGTGAAATGAAGCGTCTTGTCCACCCGCGTGCTGTCTATACCATCAAGGTTGGTGGTTCAGCGCTACCACAACGTGTCGTTGATGCGGTTTGGGGCTTCTTCTCTGCATACGCATTGGTTTTTGTGGTTTGTATGTTGGCTCTTATTGCTACGGGGATGGATGAGCTAAGCGCTTTCTCTGCTGTAGCGGCAACATTGAATAACCTTGGTCCAGGCTTAGGTGAAGTGGCAATGCACTTCGGCGATGTGAATGACAAGGCTAAATGGGTGTTGATCGTATCCATGCTGTTTGGCCGTTTAGAGATATTCACCTTATTAATTTTATTGACCCCTACGTTTTGGCGTAGCTAAGGACATATTGTGGCAAAAGCTCTATTTTTGTATTCAAGCCGTGAAGGCCAGACCAAGAAAATCTTGAACTATATAAAAGAAGAAATGAATGAGTTCGAATGTGAGCTTCAAGATCTGCACACCACTGGTAATGTCGACTTTGCTCAATACGACCGAGTTTTGATTGGCGCGTCTATTCGTTATGGGCACCTCAATAAGAAGCTATATCAGTTCATTGATGCCAACCTTGCTCAGCTGCAATCAAGCAAGGTTGCTTTCTTTTGCGTTAACTTAACCGCTCGTAAAGAAGACCAAGGCAAAGATACTCCTGAAGGTAGCGCTTATATTAAGAAGTTCCTTCTTAAGTCCCCGTGGCAACCTACTTTGATCGGTGTGTTTGCTGGCGCCCTCTATTACCCTCGTTATAACTGGTTCGATAAAACCATGATTCGATTCATTATGAATATGACAGGTGGAGAAACGGATACAACCAAGGAAGTTGAGTACACGAACTGGGAAAAAGTCTCTTTATTCTCTAAGAAACTGCAAGAGATGTAAGAGAAAAGCCTACTTTTGAGGCGTTTTGTGCTCTTTTTAATCGAACGAATAAAAAAACGAGAAAAACTTAAAAAAGGGCTTGCCAGTGTGATCGAAATCTCTATAATGCGACCTCGTTGAAACGGGAAGGCTTCGTAAGAAACCAAAACGAGTCAGCAGGTCAAATTAGCCAAGCTAAGCGCTTGAAAAAAGTTTTGAAAATAGTGGTTGACACTAAAACTTAAATCGCTAAAATGGCCGTCCGATTTGAGCGAAGCTCAAAAAGGAAAAGCTCTTTAACAATTTAAACCTATCAATCTGTGTGGGCACTCGTTGATGAATATCAAAACGTTTTATCGTTAGATAAAACAGATTCTTCGGAATCAAAATTGATTTCAATGAACTGAGTGACCAATACGTTTAACTACTTGTAGTTATTCGGCACAGTCAATTCATTACCATTCTGTTGGAATGGTAATAGCTTTAGAATTACATGTTTACTTCGGTAAATATTAGTTTTGAAGTCAGTATTCGTTGAGTCACAAAATCTTAAATTGAAGAGTTTGATCATGGCTCAGATTGAACGCTGGCGGCAGGCCTAACACATGCAAGTCGAGCGGAAACGACACTAACAATCCTTCGGGTGCGTTAATGGGCGTCGAGCGGCGGACGGGTGAGTAATGCCTAGGAAATTGCCTTGATGTGGGGGATAACCATTGGAAACGATGGCTAATACCGCATAATGCCTACGGGCCAAAGAGGGGGATCTTCGGACCTCTCGCGTCAAGATATGCCTAGGTGGGATTAGCTAGTTGGTGAGGTAATGGCTCACCAAGGCGACGATCCCTAGCTGGTCTGAGAGGATGATCAGCCACACTGGAACTGAGACACGGTCCAGACTCCTACGGGAGGCAGCAGTGGGGAATATTGCACAATGGGCGAAAGCCTGATGCAGCCATGCCGCGTGTATGAAGAAGGCCTTCGGGTTGTAAAGTACTTTCAGTTGTGAGGAAGGGTGTGTAGTTAATAGCTGCGCATCTTGACGTTAGCAACAGAAGAAGCACCGGCTAACTCCGTGCCAGCAGCCGCGGTAATACGGAGGGTGCGAGCGTTAATCGGAATTACTGGGCGTAAAGCGCATGCAGGTGGTTCATTAAGTCAGATGTGAAAGCCCGGGGCTCAACCTCGGAACTGCATTTGAAACTGGTGAACTAGAGTACTGTAGAGGGGGGTAGAATTTCAGGTGTAGCGGTGAAATGCGTAGAGATCTGAAGGAATACCAGTGGCGAAGGCGGCCCCCTGGACAGATACTGACACTCAGATGCGAAAGCGTGGGGAGCAAACAGGATTAGATACCCTGGTAGTCCACGCCGTAAACGATGTCTACTTGGAGGTTGTGGCCTTGAGCCGTGGCTTTCGGAGCTAACGCGTTAAGTAGACCGCCTGGGGAGTACGGTCGCAAGATTAAAACTCAAATGAATTGACGGGGGCCCGCACAAGCGGTGGAGCATGTGGTTTAATTCGATGCAACGCGAAGAACCTTACCTACTCTTGACATCCAGAGAAGCCAGCGGAGACGCAGGTGTGCCTTCGGGAGCTCTGAGACAGGTGCTGCATGGCTGTCGTCAGCTCGTGTTGTGAAATGTTGGGTTAAGTCCCGCAACGAGCGCAACCCTTATCCTTGTTTGCCAGCGAGTAATGTCGGGAACTCCAGGGAGACTGCCGGTGATAAACCGGAGGAAGGTGGGGACGACGTCAAGTCATCATGGCCCTTACGAGTAGGGCTACACACGTGCTACAATGGCGCATACAGAGGGCAGCAAGCTAGCGATAGTGAGCGAATCCCAAAAAGTGCGTCGTAGTCCGGATTGGAGTCTGCAACTCGACTCCATGAAGTCGGAATCGCTAGTAATCGTGAATCAGAATGTCACGGTGAATACGTTCCCGGGCCTTGTACACACCGCCCGTCACACCATGGGAGTGGGCTGCAAAAGAAGTGGGTAGTTTAACCTTTCGGGGAGGACGCTCACCACTTTGTGGTTCATGACTGGGGTGAAGTCGTAACAAGGTAGCCCTAGGGGAACCTGGGGCTGGATCACCTCCTTATACGAAGATACTTACGATGAGTGTCCACACAGATTGATTAGGTTTAGAAAGTAAAAGAGACGAAGAACTCCCAAGTTCTTCAATATCCAGTGTCCCGTTCGTCTAGAGGCCTAGGACACCGCCCTTTCACGGCGGTAACAGGGGTTCGACTCCCCTACGGGATACCATTGGGTCGTTAGCTCAGTTGGTAGAGCAGTTGACTTTTAATCAATTGGTCGCAGGTTCGAATCCTGCACGACCCACCATTCTTTCTCCGCGAAGGAATTAAAACTATCGTGGGCGATTAGCTCAGTTGGGAGAGCACCTGCCTTACAAGCAGGGGGTCACTGGTTCGAGCCCGGTATCGCCCACCATTCTCTAAATATTCTTGGTTATAGTCATATCCAAACCACTTCTTTTGTCGTTGGTTGGTGTGTTTGACCCTGAGAGTCTTTAGAAAATGTGAATTTTAGAACACTGGTTCTTAAAGTCTCATGCTCTTTAACAATTTGGAAAGCTGACTGATTGATTTACTTACGAGTAATTCAATCAAATTTAAAAGTTCTCAATGTTTATCTTTATTGATAAACACAACAAACACATTCAAGTGTCTTGTATTCGAATCAAACGTTAGTTTGATTCACAATTGAGTCCGGCAAACAGTTATCAAGAATTAACCCTTCTTGATGACAACCAAAAACCTTGGTTAGTTGCCATACACTAAGACCCTTTCGGGTTGTATGGTTAAGTGACTAAGCGTACACGGTGGATGCCTTGGCAGTCAGAGGCGATGAAAGACGTAATAACTTGCGATAAGCCCAGATTAGGTAGTAATAACCTTTTGAGTCTGGGATTTCTGAATGGGGAAACCCACGTGCATAAGCACGTATCCTGTTGTGAATACATAGCAACAGGAGGCAAACCGGGGGAACTGAAACATCTAAGTACCCCGAGGAAGAGAAATCAACCGAGATTCCGAAAGTAGCGGCGAGCGAAATTGGATTAGCCCTTAAGCTTTTAATGATGCAGGTGAAGAGTCTGGAAAGTCTCGCAATAAAGGGTGATAGCCCCGTAACCGACACATCATAATCAGTGAAATCGAGTAGGGCGGGACACGTGATATCCTGTCTGAATATGGGGGGACCATCCTCCAAGGCTAAATACTACTGACTGACCGATAGTGAACCAGTACCGTGAGGGAAAGGCGAAAAGAACCCCTGTGAGGGGAGTGAAATAGAACCTGAAACCGTGTACGTACAAGCAGTAGGAGCACCTTCGTGGTGTGACTGCGTACCTTTTGTATAATGGGTCAGCGACTTAATTTTAGTAGCAAGGTTAACCGTTTAGGGGAGCCGTAGGGAAACCGAGTCTTAACTGGGCGTACAGTTGCTAGGATTAGACCCGAAACCAGGTGATCTAGCCATGGGCAGGTTGAAGGTTGAGTAACATCAACTGGAGGACCGAACCGACTAATGTTGAAAAATTAGCGGATGACTTGTGGCTAGGGGTGAAAGGCCAATCAAACCTGGAGATAGCTGGTTCTCCCCGAAAGCTATTTAGGTAGCGCCTCGGACGAATACTACTGGGGGTAGAGCACTGTTAAGGCTAGGGGGTCATCCCGACTTACCAACCCTTTGCAAACTCCGAATACCAGTAAGTACTATCCGGGAGACACACGGCGGGTGCTAACGTCCGTCGTGGAGAGGGAAACAACCCAGACCGCCAGCTAAGGTCCCAAAGTATAGCTAAGTGGGAAACGATGTGGGAAGGCTCAGACAGCCAGGATGTTGGCTTAGAAGCAGCCATCATTTAAAGAAAGCGTAATAGCTCACTGGTCGAGTCGGCCTGCGCGGAAGATGTAACGGGGCTAAGCTATACACCGAAGCTGCGGCTACGTACCTTAGGGTATGTGGGGTAGGGGAGCGTTCTGTAAGCCGTTGAAGGTGTGCTGTAAGGCATGCTGGAGGTATCAGAAGTGCGAATGCTGACATGAGTAACGATAAAGGGAGTGAAAAACTCCCTCGCCGGAAGACCAAGGGTTCCTGTCCAACGTTAATCGGGGCAGGGTAAGTCGACTCCTAAGGCGAGGCCGAAAGGCGTAGTCGATGGGAAACGGGTTAATATTCCCGTACTTCTTACAATTGCGATGGGGGGACGGAGAAGGCTAGGTGGGCCTGGCGACGGTTGTCCAGGTTCAAGTACGTAGGCGGAAAGTTTAGGTAAATCCGGACTTTCTTAACGCTGAGATACGATGTCGAGCTACTACGGTAGTGAAGTCATTGATGCCATGCTTCCAGGAAAAGCCTCTAAGCTTCAGATTGTAAGGAATCGTACCCCAAACCGACACAGGTGGTCGGGTAGAGAATACCAAGGCGCTTGAGAGAACTCGGGTGAAGGAACTAGGCAAAATGGTACCGTAACTTCGGGAGAAGGTACGCTCTTATCAGTGAAGTCCCTTGCGGATGGAGCAGACGAGAGTCGCAGATACCAGGTGGCTGCAACTGTTTATTAAAAACACAGCACTGTGCAAAATCGTAAGATGACGTATACGGTGTGACGCCTGCCCGGTGCCGGAAGGTTAATTGATGGGGTTAGACTTCGGTCGAAGCTCTTGATCGAAGCCCCGGTAAACGGCGGCCGTAACTATAACGGTCCTAAGGTAGCGAAATTCCTTGTCGGGTAAGTTCCGACCTGCACGAATGGCGTAATGATGGCCACGCTGTCTCCACCCGAGACTCAGTGAAATTGAAATCGCTGTGAAGATGCAGTGTACCCGCGGCTAGACGGAAAGACCCCGTGAACCTTTACTACAGCTTGGCACTGAACATTGAACCTACATGTGTAGGATAGGTGGGAGACTTTGAAACCGCGTCGCTAGATGTGGTGGAGTCGTCCTTGAAATACCACCCTTGTAGTTTTGATGTTCTAACGTTGGTCCCTGAATCGGGATTACGGACAGTGCCTGGTGGGTAGTTTGACTGGGGCGGTCTCCTCCCAAAGAGTAACGGAGGAGCACGAAGGTGGGCTAAACACGGTTGGACATCGTGTGGTTAGTGCAATGGCATAAGCCCGCTTGACTGCGAGAATGACAATTCGAGCAGGTGCGAAAGCAGGTCATAGTGATCCGGTGGTTCTGAATGGAAGGGCCATCGCTCAACGGATAAAAGGTACTCCGGGGATAACAGGCTGATACCGCCCAAGAGTTCATATCGACGGCGGTGTTTGGCACCTCGATGTCGGCTCATCACATCCTGGGGCTGAAGTCGGTCCCAAGGGTATGGCTGTTCGCCATTTAAAGTGGTACGCGAGCTGGGTTTAGAACGTCGTGAGACAGTTCGGTCCCTATCTGCCGTGGGCGTTGGAAAATTGAAAGGGGCTGCTCCTAGTACGAGAGGACCGGAGTGGACGAACCTCTGGTGTTCGGGTTGTCATGCCAATGGCATTGCCCGGTAGCTAAGTTCGGAATCGATAACCGCTGAAAGCATCTAAGCGGGAAGCGAGCCTTGAGATGAGTTTTCCCTGGCGCTATAAGCGTCCTAAAGGGTTGTCGTAGACTACGACGTTGATAGGCAGGGTGTGTAAGTGCTGCGAGGCATTGAGCTAACCTGTACTAATTGCCCGTGAGGCTTAACCATACAACACCCAAGGGGTTTTGTGGACTCAAAGACAGACCTTGAATGAGTTTGAAGAGATACTTTTAAATCAGTTTTCCGAATTTTAAAATTTGCTTGGCGACCATAGCATTGTGGACCCACCTGATTCCATGCCGAACTCAGAAGTGAAACACAATAGCGCCGATGGTAGTGTGGGGTTTCCCCATGTGAGAGTAGGACATCGCCAGGCTTTAAATTAAATCTTTAGGTTGACCGACCTGGAGATATGGACGCTCACTTAGTGAGTTGACCACTGCGGAGTGGTAGTTCAGTTGGTTAGAATACCGGCCTGTCACGCCGGGGGTCGCGGGTTCGAGTCCCGTCCACTCCGCCACTTATTCGATAACCTCGCCTAGTGCGAGGTTTTTTCGAATCTGAAGTAGTAAAAAATTTTAGGGGTGTAGCTCCAATTGGCAGAGCAGCGGATTCCAAATCCGCGTGTTGGGAGTTCGAATCTCTCCACCCCTGCCATATTTAAGGCTCTAGCAGAAATGCTAGAGCCTTTTTGCTTTCTGAATCTAATATATGCGATTAGCAATGTAGCGGATTCCCCGACTTACCAAAACAGCGCATGTTGGGAGTCTAAACCTCCAACCCTTCTATATACAAAGCCTCAGCAGAAATGTTGGGGCTTTTTTACGCCTGTTGCTTCTTCGAAGCAATATTGGGAGATGGAACGTCATCCCGGTGGAATACTTTGAGCGCCGACTCATAATGCTTTTACCTAATTCTTCTAATTTGGATATATTGATATTCGAACCTTAACGCCTCCGTAATAGTTTGAATATCTAGTCGAAGAGGGAGGTCTTTTGGCTTTCTATGTGTGATATTTAAGCTGTCATTTCTTGTATTGGCTGATATTTGACCTTAGAAAGGTAAGTGCTCACTTATCCCAGTCTCTTTTATAAACAATCAACAGCACAATCCCCACTTCTTTATGAGAATTATTCTCAATATTTTGTTACATTTTGGTCGTTATTACTAAAAGGCAACAAATATGGATATTTCCCGTCGTAAATTTATTCAATCATCTCTCGCTATATCTGCACTAACTGTTTTGCCCGCTTGTTCTATGAAGCAGTCTGTTGATGGGCAAGGTAAGTATGTCTATGACTTAATTGCTGAACCTTCAACAGCTGAGTTAGTCGCGGGATTTGATACCAATGTTTTAGCTTTTAATGGACAGATCCCAGCTCCGACGATTCGATGTCGACAGGGTGAAAAAGTCATAATTCGTTTTACGAATAAGCTATCAGAGCCGACGACTATCCATTGGCATGGCTTAAGAATTCCTATCGAAATGGATGGAGTTCCCTTCTTAAGTCAGCCACCAATCATGCCAGGTGAAACATTCATTTATGAGTTTACGCCGCCAGATGCTGGCACATTTTGGTATCACCCACATATGAATAGCGTTAAACAACTCGGTATGGGTTTAGTTGGCCTTATTATCGTAGAAGAAAGCACTCCAGTGCAGTTTGACGAAGAACACGCATTGATGCTTAAACATTGGCATATCGACAAGCAAGGTCAATGGAAAGACTTAATGATTCCTCGACTCAGTGCTCGTATGGGCACTCCTGGTGAGTGGAGTAGTGTTAATGGAGTTCATGAACCCGTATATCGGTTGAAGCAGTATGCAACGACTCGACTGCGGATTGCCAATGTCGATAATACGATCACTTATCCTATTGCTATCGAAGGGGCAGAGGCATGGGTGATTGCCATCGATGGTAACCCTGTAAAATCGCCTTACAAACTGACTCAACATAAAATTGGTCCAGGGATGCGTGTTGATATCGGACTGATCGCTCCCAAAGCTGGTGAGCGAATTAACGTTCTCCAAATGAAGGGGCGTTTTCCATTTTCTTTGTGCGAATTTGAAGTCGTAGATTCAACATTTACTCAAGAGCGAGTGTTGCCATTATTACCATTGAATCCAGTACCCAACCTAGATCTTACTAATGCTGAAGAGATCGATTTCGTGTTCGAGTGGGAGGGTGCAGTTTCACCTGTATCTAAAGATGGTAAATCGATGCCTAAATTTTGGCTTACTAATAAACGAGCGTGGGAGGGGATGAGCAAAGACAATATCCCTGAGCCGTTGGCGACTTTAGATCTAGGTAAGACTTACATATTCGATCTTAAGAACGTCACTCAATATCATCACCCGATTCATATTCATGGTCATACATTCACTGTATTGGAACTTGATGGTAAAAAAATTGAAGAACCTTTCCATACCGATACCGTGCTACTTGGAAAAAACGGCCGAGCGAAAGCCGCATTTGTTGCCGACAACCCAGGACGTTGGATGTATCACTGTCATGTTATAGAACACATGAAAACGGGTTTAATGGGATATATCGAAGTTAAGTGACACCTGTAACGTTTAATATTTGCGCATGCATTCTTAGTTCTACCCTCGCTTTTATCGGCGTTAAAGCTAGAATATAGGGATTATTGTTTGGGAGGATTCATGGGTCAGTTATCTATTTTAGGTTTTATTGCCATTGGTGGCGCATTTGGTGCTTGTTCGCGCTATTTGATTTCAGAGTTATGTGTGGTGATGCTAGGGCGTGGTTTTCCTTATGGTACGCTAACTGTTAACGTGGTTGGCTCTTTAATTATGGGCTTACTCATCGCAGCGTTTGAGAATGAGATGGTTGCGACAGAACCATGGAGACAAATTATCGGTCTTGGCTTCCTTGGAGCACTGACTACATTTTCTACATTTTCGATGGATAACGTGCTTCTTATGCAGCAGGGTGCTTTCTTTAAGATGGGACTCAATGTGTTACTCAACGTGGTTCTCAGCATCTCAGCAGCATGGATCGGCTTCCAACTTTTGATAAAGTCTTAAAACTTTCTTACGATTTGTTAACAACTCGGCTTGGTTTATCCAAGCCGTTTTTATATACTCGATCGAACTTGTCGGAGTGCCATATGGCTGAGACCGTTAACTCGGGATCCGTTGAACCTGATCAGGCTAATACCTGCGAAGGGAACAAGAGTAGATATCTAACTAGAATCCCTCTAGAGATCTATCTCCAGATCACAACTGTATTTCTTACCGTGATCCCTCTTGTAGCATCTAATCCGTCAAGCATTTTTATCCCTATAAATAATGGCTAAAGGCCAAGGAAAAATGCTATGTCGAGTCGTAAACAAGCAAGACTGGAAGCGAAGAATTTCATCGATTCTTTATCCGTACAACCTTATCCAAATTCCAAAAAAGCTTACATCCAAGGATCTCGAGAAGATATTCAAGTCCCTGTACGAGAAATATCACTCGCTGATAGCCTTGTCGGTGGTACCAAAAAAGAGCCTGTATTCGAACCTAATGTACCCATTCAAGTTTACGATACCTCAGGTGTTTACACTGACCCCACACATCAAATAGACCTGTATAGCGGCCTTCCTAAGTTGCGTGAGCAATGGATTGATGAGCGTGGTGATACGGAACTGTTAGACGATGTAAGCTCTGTTTACACTAAAGAACGTTTAGAAGATGAAACTCTAGACGACCTTCGTTACGGCAACCTACCTAGAATTCGTCGCGCGACTGGCGATCAATGTGTTACTCAGCTGCACTATGCTCGTCAGGGAATTATCACTCCTGAGATGGAGTACATTGCTATACGTGAGAACATGGGGCGTCAGAAGTTTGCTGATGAGCAGCTTAACCACCAACATCCTGGCCATAACTTTGGCGCAAACCTGCCAAAAGAAATTACCCCTGAGTTCGTGCGTAAAGAGGTTGCTGAAGGTCGAGCTATTATCCCTTCAAACATCAACCACCCAGAATCAGAACCGATGGTTATTGGTCGTAACTTCTTAGTGAAGGTGAACGCTAATATCGGTAACTCTTCAGTAAGCTCTTCGATTGAAGAAGAAGTTGAGAAGCTAGTATGGTCAACCCGTTGGGGTGGCGATACCGTAATGGACCTTTCCACAGGGCGTAATATTCACGAGACTCGTGAGTGGATCCTGCGTAATAGCCCAGTACCAATCGGTACGGTTCCTATGTATCAAGCCCTTGAAAAAGTGAATGGCGTTGCGGAAGATCTTAACTGGGAAGTGATGCGCGATACTTTGATTGAACAAGCAGAGCAGGGTGTTGATTACTTCACTATCCACGCAGGTTTGTTGCTTCGCTACGTTCCGATGACGGCTAAACGTGTCACCGGCATTGTTTCTCGTGGTGGTTCTATTATCGCGAAATGGTGTCTTGCTCATCACCAAGAGAGCTTCCTTTATACTCACTTCCGCGAGATCTGCGAGATCTGTGCGAAGTACGACGTTGCTCTGTCATTAGGTGATGGCTTGCGTCCAGGCTCTATTGCAGATGCCAACGATGAGGCTCAATTCTCGGAGTTACGTACTCTAGGTGAGCTGACTAAAGTGGCTTGGGAATATGATGTTCAGGTGATCATTGAAGGCCCTGGACATGTACCTATGCACCTTATTAAGGAAAACATGGACGAGCAGCTAGAGCACTGCCATGAAGCGCCTTTCTATACATTAGGCCCGCTGACTACAGATATCGCTCCGGGTTATGACCACATTACATCTGGAATTGGCGCGGCGATGATTGGTTGGTACGGTTGTGCGATGCTTTGTTATGTAACCCCTAAAGAGCATTTAGGCTTACCAAATAAAGAAGATGTGAAGACCGGCCTGATTACTTACAAACTGGCAGCACATGCTGCAGACTTGGCAAAAGGTCATCCTGGTGCACAAATCCGAGATAATGCATTGTCTAAAGCACGTTTTGAATTCCGTTGGGAAGACCAATTTAATCTAGCTTTAGATCCGGAAACAGCACGTTCTTTCCACGATGAAACCCTGCCACAAGAGTCGGGCAAGGTTGCTCACTTCTGCTCTATGTGTGGACCTAAGTTCTGCTCGATGAAGATTTCTCAAGAAGTTCGAGAGTATGCGAAAGACACTGAACAAGTAGCCGCGGATCAGGCTATCGAGATTAAGATGCTAGGTAACCCGTTGGAGGGAATGCGTCAAAAATCACAAGAGTTCCGTGATACTGGCTCTGAACTTTATCACCCTGCTGTAGGCGTAAAAGAAGCTCAATTAGAGGAATAATGACAGTGAATATTCTCATCCCATCTCAATACATAGAGTTAACGGGGGAGGTTCAAAACTGTCTATTGGTTGCTAAACGACAAGGTTTAGCAACTGATGCAGTTGAGTTGGGTGTAAGCCCAACTCAATACTTCTTTATCGTTGATGCTCAACAGGCATTATCTATTGGCTTTGCTCATGATGTTGATTCATTGGCGGAGTGTCAGTTGGCGGAACTGAACCATGTTGTTGATTACAGTAATTCAGTCGCGCTAACTGACGTTTGTGACGCCTTTACACAAACTCCGAATACCATCTATGTCGGTGTCTCAGATGATTCAGCTGTACTGGATATCTGGTCATACCGGGATGCTAATCGTGCTATCAAGAGTGACACTACAACTCATCAGGAGTTAGATAGTCGTGGTCACTTCGCTTGGTTACTTTCTTTGTTGGCGCTGGAATTCCCATTAGAAGATGCACTGGTTCTAGCTCGCGCATCGTCCAATGTTTCACGTGGAACATGGCCAGCACATTACCAAAACTTTCCAGTTCCAGTTTTGGAAGATGAGCGACTGGATATTAGTGTTGGTTGGGCGCACCAAGGAGCATCACTTTCGTTCCCTGAATTGAGCAAGAGTAGCCTAGGGCTATACCCTGTGGTTGATGATGTTGAGTGGATCGAAAGGTTGCTCAAGCTTGGAATCAACACTGTTCAACTACGTATTAAAAACCCGCAGCAAGCGGACTTAGAACAACAAGTTGCGCGATCAATCGAGCTTGGTCGAGAGTATAACGCTCAGGTTTTTATCAATGACTATTGGCAGCTTGCACTCAAGCATGACGCATTTGGTGTTCATTTGGGGCAAGAGGATATTGAAGAGTCAAACCTCTCACAGTTGAGCCAAGCAGGTATCAAGATCGGTCTCTCGACTCATGGCTATTACGAGTTGCTCCGCATTGTTCAAATCAACCCAAGCTATATTGCGCTAGGGCATATCTTCCCAACAACAACTAAACAGATGCCATCAAAGCCTCAAGGTTTAGTTCGTTTATCTCTGTATCAACAGCTGATTGATACTATCCCATACACAGACCAACTCACTGGTTATCCGACGGTTGCTATTGGCGGTATTGACCAATCGACAGCTGAGCAGGTGTGGGAGTGTGGGGTATCGAGTTTGGCGGTGGTACGTGCGATTACATTGGCGGAAGACCCGCAGAAAGTGATCGAATTTTTCAAAAAACTGATGGCACCTAAATCTCCAACTCTTAAGGAAGAGGTTATACAGGAGCCTAGCTATGCTGAGTGACTTTGAATTCATTCGTTATCAACGACAAATTGCGTTGCCTGAAGTGGGTGAGCAAGGGCAACGCAACTTACTAAATAGTCATGTGTTGTTGATTGGTTGTGGTGGCTTAGGTAATGCCGCGGCTCTTTATCTAGCTGCTTCTGGTGTTGGAAAGATCGTGCTGGTTGATGATGATTGTGTCGATTCATCGAACCTGCAACGACAGGTCGCGTTCAGGGAAAGTCAGTTAGGTTCGCCTAAGGTTGAAGCGTTGAAGCAACAACTGAGTGAGCTCAATGGTCGCAGCCAAGTAAGAACCATCAATCAACGAATGAGTGAAAGTCAGCTTGAGCTTGAAGTGATGCTAGCTGACTTAGTGTTGGATTGTACTGACAACTTCGAGTCACGCCAGCAGGTTAACCAAGCATGTTTCAGCACGAAGACCCCTTTGATTTCTGGTTCTGCAATTGGCTGGAAAGGCCAGTTTGTTGTATTTGATTATCAGAATCAGAAAGGGTGCTATCACTGCTTGTTCCCGTTCAGACATCATCCACAAACGACTCGTTGTAGCGATAGCGGCATCATAGGCCCAGTTGTTGGCACCATAGGTAACCTTCAAGCTTTGGCTGCTATTCAACGTCTAACTCGTGGTGAGTTTCAGGCCGCAACACACCAACTCAAACTGTTCGATGGCCAGACGATGAATTGGCAAAACCTTATGCTCACTCAAGATAGTGAATGTCCTGTGTGCAGTGCGTCTGTAGTTAAGCATTTAGAAGAAGATATCCAATGAGCCATATAACGATCTCGATAAACGAACAATCAGAACAAGTAGCACACTCGTCGTCTCTAGCGGACATTATCCAAGTTCTAGCATTACCTGATCTAGGTTGTGTATTTGCTATCAATAATGCGGTTGTCCCGCGTAGCCAGTGGCAACAAACGGTCGTTAATGAAGGCGACGCTATATCTCTTTTCCAAGCTATTGCAGGGGGCTAACCATGTTAACCATCGCAGATAAAACGTTTCAATCACGTCTGTTCACTGGAACCGGCAAGTTCGCAAATAAGCATTTGATGGCGAGTGCTATCGAAGCGTCAGGTTCTCAACTGGCGACCATGGCACTAAAGAGAGTCGATATTCGTTCTGAGCAAGATGATATTTTACAGCCAATTATTGACGCTGGCGTTAATCTACTTCCGAATACCTCTGGTGCGAAGAACGCGAAGGATGCAATTTTCGCAGCACACTTGGCTCGTGAAGCACTAGGTACTAACTGGCTAAAGCTTGAGATTCATCCGGATCCAAAGTATTTGATGCCAGACCCAATTGAAACGCTTAAAGCCGCTGAGCAACTGGTCAAAGATGGCTTTGTTGTGTTGCCTTACTGCCATGCCGACCCAGTATTGTGTAAACACTTGGAAGAGGTGGGTTGTGCGGCGGTTATGCCGTTAGGTGCGCCGATTGGTTCAAATAAGGGTATTGCGTCTGCAGACTTCTTAGAGATCATTATCGACCAAGCGAATGTCCCTGTGATTGTTGATGCGGGGATTGGTGCGCCATCTCATGCTGCTCGTGCAATGGAAATGGGCGCAGACGCTGTGTTAGTGAATACCGCAATTGCTGCTTCTCAACAGCCGGTTGAAATGGCAATTGCGTTTAAGTTGGCAGTTGAGGCGGGTCGAATGGCTTACCTTGCTGGACTTGCAGGAAAAGTATCTCACGCGGTTGCTTCGAGCCCGTTAACTTCATTCCTAGACGAGTAGTATTGCTATGACGTTTGTTGATCGATTTAAACAGCTCAACTGGGATGACATTGGTATGTCTATCTTCAGTAAAACGGCAGCGGATGTTGAACGTGCTCTGAGTAAACCCAAACGCGACTTAGAAGACTTTAAGGCTCTGATCTCTCCGGCGGCAGAACCTTACTTAGAGCAGATGGCACAACAATCGTTGGCACTAACTCGCAAGCGATTTGGCAATACGATGTCGCTTTATATTCCTTTATACCTATCTAACCTGTGCGCTAATGCGTGTACGTATTGTGGCTTCTCAATGGAGAACCGTATCAAGCGCCGCACGCTTACTTTGGATGAAATTGATGCCGAAAGTGCGGCCATCAAAAAGATGAAATTCGATAGTGTATTGTTGGTGACCGGTGAGCATGAAACTAAGGTCGGGATGAATTACTTTCGACAGGTGTTGCCGAATATCAAAAAGCAATTCAACTACCTTGCGATGGAAGTGCAGCCGCTTGACCAACAAGATTACGCAGAACTTAAAACGCTTGGTTTAGATGCGGTGATGGTTTATCAAGAGACTTATCAACCAAGGACCTACGCTGAGCATCATCTACGTGGTAATAAAATGGATTTTGAATATCGTCTTGAAACCCCTGATCGCTTGGCAAAGGCAGGGATCGATAAGATAGGGATTGGTGCCTTGATTGGTTTGGAAGATTGGCGAACCGACTGCTTTTTTGTTGCTGCTCACTTAGATTACCTAGAGCGCACTTATTGGCAGACTCGCTATTCAATTTCATTCCCGCGTCTTCGTCCGTGTGAGGGTGGAGACTCTAGTGGAGGATTACAGCCTAAATCAGTCATGAACGACAAACAATTGGTTCAGCTTATCTGCGCATATCGACTCTTGAATCCCGAGGTCGAGCTATCCCTTTCTACTCGCGAATCGGCAACCTTTCGCGACAATGTGTTGCCATTGGGGATCACGAGTATGTCGGCGGCTTCTAAAACCCAACCTGGTGGTTATGCTTCTGGTGAAGAAGAGCTTGAGCAATTTGAGATAAGCGACGAGAGAAGTGCTGCCGATGTTGAGTCAATGATTCGTCAGCGAGGTTTCGACCCAGTGTGGCGAGACTGGCACAGTGCCTATTCTGGTTAATCAACATATTGGTCGATGTTCCACGTGAAACATCGTAATGATACAGGCAAATAAAAACGGCTACCTTTGGGTAGCCGTTTTGCTATTTGCTATTTGCTATTTAACTTATTAACCGAGCAAGCTCGTTTTGGTTCAGCTAACAGCTTAGTGAAGCGTTAAGCGTGAGCAAGTGGTGTTGTTGATTGGCGTAACCATTCCAATGTATCACCTTCAACTAGTGGGCTAACGTCGTTCCATACCTTCTGATGGTAGTCGTTCAGCCACGCCAGTTCAGGTCGTGTTAGCAAATCAACATTGATGTTGCGCTTATCGATAGGACAACGAGTTAGCGACTCAAACGTTAGTACTGAAAAATCACCTTGAGTTGGCAGCTCAACCACCAGTTCTAGGTTCTCGATACGGATACCAAATTCATCAGCACGGTAGTAACCCGGCTCGTTTGATAACACCATACCTACAACAAGAGGCACGTCGATAAGCTTCTTAGAGATGCTTTGCGGTCCTTCATGAACACTTAGGAAGTGACCAACACCGTGACCAGTACCGTGGTCGTAATCGAAGCCTTCTGCCCATAAGTGCTGACGCGCTAGGATATCAAGTTGGAAACCACGAGTGCCTTGTGGGAAACGAGCTCGTGCGATGCCGATATGACCTTTCAGTGCGAGAGTGAACTGCTGAATCATTTCGTCACTTGGTTGGCCAATCGCGATAGTACGCGTGATGTCTGTTGTGCCATCTAGATACTGGCCGCCTGAATCGACTAGGTACAGAGTATTCATTTCTAACTGACCTGGTTCAGGTTGATTCTCATGGTTGTAGTGACACATTGCAGCGTTGCCGCCTGCCGCAGAAATGGTGTCAAAACTTAGATCCATCAGCGTCGGGTCTTGCTCGCGGAATGATTGTACTTTGTCTGCTAGTACCGCTTCGTTGTGCAGGTTACCTTGCGCGACTTCTGCATCAATCCAAGACAGGAATTTCGCCATCGCCACGCCATCTCGAATGTGACACGCTTTCATACCTGCAATCTCAGTTGCGTTTTTAGCAGCTTTTGGCATTAGGCATGGGTCTGCTGCTTCAATGATGTGAGCGCCAGCGTTTTGCAGAACCAGCGTGTACCAAGCATTACTCGTGCCTGAATCGACAGACACATTGTTACCTTCTAAAGACTGAAGGCGCGCTTCAAGCTCTGATGGGTGAGAAACGCGAATACCATTACCAACGTGTGCTTCAAAGCCTGCTGGGATGCGTGCTGGGTCTAGGAAGAAATCGACGCTTTCATCAGCGTGAATGATTGCATTAGACAGTACAACAGGTAGGCGAGATACGTCCAAGCCACGAATGTTAAGCAACCAACAGATTGAGTCTAGCTCGGTAAGGATAGCGGCGTCCGCACCTTTTGCTTTTAGTAAGCCAGCAATCTCCGCACGTTTGCTTTCACTTGATTGACCAACGGCATCTGTTGCCATTAGGCGAACATCAGACACGACAGGTTCAGGGCGATCAGACCAAAGTTCATCAATTGGATTAGAAGAGAGTGTCGTTAGTTCAACTTTCTCCGCTAGTTTTGCTTGTGCGCCTTTCAACCAAGCAGCGGTGTGCATGCGTGGGTCGAATGCAACCTTACTGCCTTGCGGCAATGAATTGATGATCCAATCTAAAGCCGGTTCTTCAATAAGGTGGCGATACTCAAATAACTCTGCTGGTACCTGCTTACGAACCTGAACGGTGTAGCGACCATCTACAAAAATAGCAGCAGTTTCACGAGTGATAACAGCGGCACCTGCAGAGCCAGTGAAACCTGTTAACCAGTGAAGTCGCTCGTTATGAGCGGGAACGTATTCACCTAGATATTCGTCTTCGTGTGGAATAATAACGGCATCTAGGTTGCTTGTTTCAAGCCAAGCTCGAACCGCAGCAACGCGTTCAGCAGTGATATTGTGCATCTGTGTTTATCCTTATTGTTAGGGTCCTTGTTAACACTCACAGTCGATATACATGCGAGGGGACTTATTAGGTCAATAAGCTAGCGCTTTTGTTCGTTTGCTGCAAACGCTGTACGCCATTTTTATCTAAGGTGCAGAGTTTTTTCTTTGATGATATCTCGCAACCAAGTTAAGGCTGGGTCATTTTCTCTGTCACGGTGCCAAAACAGAGTGTATGCCATCGGTGGGAATTCCATTGGTAAAGGAACAACCACTAAGTCGAGTTGCTTAGCGACGAGGTAAGTAAAGTGGCTTGGTGCGGTAAACACAAAGTCGGTGTAAGTACACAGGCTTGCGGCGCTATTGAAGTCTGGAACAGAAATCGCGATATCACGTTGGTAACCAAGATCAGCCAGTTTGTAGTCGAGCAGCCAGCGGTCGTTACCATCACACCTTACTTGTACATGACGCTGCGCAAGGTAGGTTTCTAAATCCCATTTACCACTCAGAGCAGGGTGGTTGCGTCTTAGCACACACATCTGTGCGTCGCGGTAGATCTCTTGTTCGCAAATGTCGTCTGGCGGCAGCATAGTTAAACGCGCATCGTTGATGTCGATGTCTTTGCCAGTGAGTCCGATATCTAGTTCACCAAGTTGCAGCTTCTTAAAGGTTTGTTCTGTCCACGCGTGTGTGTTGATATTGACCTTAGGTGCTTGTCGAAATATCGCCGGTAAGAAGTGAGGAAGAATCAGTGGGTAAACACTCTCAACGGCAGCAATATGAAAACTGTGGTCGCTGTTGTTGGGAATGAATGTCTCTGGCTGGGTAAGTACATCAAGTTGATTGATCAGCGTTTCTAATCGAGGCTTGAGAAATACAGCCTTAGGTGTCGGTCGTAGGCCATGAGCACTTCGCGTAAAAAGGGGATCATTAAATTGCTCACGAAGCTTGGCTAGCGACTTACTCACCGCTGACTGGCTCAAGCATAATCGATGCGCAGTGCGAGTGACACTCAGCTCTTCCATCAGCACCTGTAAGCAAACCAATAGATTGAGGTCGAGGCGTGATAGTTTCTCGATATTCATGTGAGTTTCCTATTTGGAATAATGCTAATGAGTATATGCCATTTTTGTTCATATCTTTAGTTGGTTATTATGCACCTAAATTAACTCATTCGGAGAATCTTGTGCCTTCTAACGCGCTTCCAACCCCTAGTAAACTGCAGGTTGCTTTATTGGCAATGCTGGTTCTATTTAGCCCTCTGGCTATAGATATTTATCTTCCAGCTCTGCCACAAATTTCAACAGCGTTTCACGTGGAACACGCACTAGCACAAGATACGATTACTTGGTTTTTATTCGCCATGGGTGTCGGGCAATTATTTGCAGGCCCTTTGGCTGATAAGCTAGGACGTCGAACCGTTGCATTGGGAGGTGTTAGTATCTATGCATTGAGTGCTTGCTTGGCGTGGGCAGCTCAATCGATTGATATGATGCTAATAGCTCGGCTGCTACAAGGCTTAGGAGCTTGTGCGACTTCTGTAGCAGCCTTTGCGACGGTTCGCGATCTATTTGGCCCTGAGAAGAGCGGCCGTATGATCAGTTACCTCAATGGTGCCATTTGCTTTATTCCTGCATTAGCACCGATTCTGGGTGCTTGGTTAACTCAACAGTTTGGCTGGCGCTCGAACTTCAGCTTCATGGCTGTGTTCGCTGTCGTGGTTGGCACCATTTTGTTTTTTCAAATGAAAGAGTCTAATCCAGCGACAGAAAAGGTCGCGGTGTTCAAACTTGAGCGTTACTGGTCGGTATTGAAAACACCATCATTCATCTTCCATGCGACATTGTGCTTGATGGCTATGGCAGTCATCCTTGCTTACGTTACCTCTGCACCTGTTGTGTTGATGGAAAATCTAGGTTTGACGATGAACGAATTTACCTTCTGGTTTGGTATTAACGCGGTTATCAACATCACGGCTGCATTCACTGCTCCGAAGTTCATGGACCGTTTTGGTACATATAAGGCGTTAGTTGTAGGTATCTCAACATTGGGTCTGGCTGGCGTCATTATGTTGGTACTTGCTGACCATGCTAGTGCGATCGCATTCATGCTGCCAATCTTCTTGTCTTCAGTTGGTTTTGCTTGGATTCTTGGTGCTGCAGCCGGTAAGGCACTTGAACCTTTCGGTGACCGTGCGGGTACCGCAGCTGCGTTGCTTGGTTTGTTCCAAATGAGTGGTTCAGGGTTACTGGTTGGTACCATGCAGCGCCTTGATTTAACATCGCAAGTGATGATTGCGCTGCAAATGTTCCTTATTGTTCCTGCATTGTTAGTGCTTGCGAGCAAAGCAGGTAAGTCGTGGCACACGACGTTTGCTAAGGCATAAGTCTCAAGGGTGACAAAATATACAAATGGCGGTTTGCGAAACGTTAAAACATGGTATATTTGTCACTCATTGAAACGTTAGTCCCCAACGGAAAATACTGTAATGTCATTAACAACCTACGAAATGGCGCGCATCTTAGAACAAATGGAAGATGCACCTGAAAAGGTCATGTTTGGTAAATTGCTTAAAGAGCTAGGAAACCAAAGTGAAGAGCGTATTCGCAGTGCGGCAAAACAAGTTCCAATCGACACTTTGCGAGATATCATTTACCAATTTCAACGCGTAGTTGAATCTCGTAAAGGTGAACAAGTTCAGCTACTAGCAAAAGAGCTGGCAGAGCAAGGTATTTCAGCTGAGGAATTACAAGCTTTTCTGAGCAAGTAGTTTTTCACCAGTTAAAAAGAAACCACTCATTTGAGTGGTTTTTTGCGTTTTTGGATTTGCGATGAGGACTAGTTGCTGAATTGCTTCTTCAAGATTCTATCCAATGAAAATGGTCCTGCGCCCCATACAACGACGATAAGAATCATTAATCCCCAAAGCTGATGATCGTAGAAGCCTTGCGCCCACAATACAGGGTATGACACGACGGCCATGATATTGAAAACGAATAGTGCTGCAGCCATAGGTCGTGTTAATAAACCAAGTGCTAAGAATACTGGCAGAATCAATTCAGCGGCAGTACCCATATAGGCCGCTAACTCCCAAGGTAACAGTGGGACTTGGTATTCCAATTCAAACAAGTACAGAGTGCTATCCCAAGTTGCTATTTTAGTCAGCCCAGAATTAAAGAATACCCATGCCACCCAAAGGCGACAAAATAGCAGAAGCACTGGAACAAAAAGTGCCTGTGATTTCTCAATCAAATTGTCGTATTGAGCCATCATGTTCGTGACTGTGTTGTTATCCATATTATGTCTCCAATTCGGCATCGATTGAAAAACCTGAGATGACGTTAAGCGCCATGACAGTATTCAGATGTTGTAGTAATGAAGGGTCAATCTCAGCGAGCGTTTGACCCGATTGCAATTCAGTTAATAGTTGGTGGCATTCTTCTGTCAAAAAATGACTCTCAATCTGTGAATTCTCAGCTCGGATTAACACCCCAAATTCAGGTTGGTTGATGTCTAACCCGTCGAGTCGTTGCTGATAGATAGCTTGCTCAAGCGCGATCATCGTATAGCTAGAATTGACTAGCGTTATTGAACCTTTGAGATGAAAGACTAAAGCGCCTTGCTGCTCTTGTGGCACATCAGCTAAACAAGAAAGGGGACGTTGGTCGACATGTGATTCTGAAACACATCTCACCAAGCTATCTTTTTGCCATTCATACAAAGCCACTTCAGCGAGATAAGGTGCAGCCTCAATAACGGCAGGAAAAGCTTGGATAGTCTGTTCAAAGTGTTCCCCATAACCGCTGACATCACCAGAAGTCGATGGATAACTTAAGACATGTTGACGAGCCATCTGTTGGAAGCACTCTTCACCAACCAGCATTTCAGTGAGTGGGTAGGTAGCTGCCAGTACTTCGCTCAAGCTGATCACAAAGTTATTACGGTAAATCTGGATTCGCTGTTCATCGGTAAAATGGTTGCTCACTATGTCGCAGTGCTCACCATTGTTTTGATAGCGTAACGCGTTCGCAAACTCTGATTGAACATTAGCTAGGGAGTGGCTCATGATGCGCGACTCCTTTGGTTGAATTTGTCGTGTTGATACAAAATGTCGCTGGCTTTGGTTGCTTCAGCCAATAAAACTTGTGGCTCTGGGATATCTAGATCCCACTCAATTAAGGTATGGCGCAAACCATGTTGTGCTATCCAGTCAGTGTAGAGTTTCCACACTTCGTCACAGACAGGTTTACTGTGGGTGTCTATCCAGATCTCACCTTGTTCAAGCTTCTTTTTGGTAAAACCTGCCAAGTGAATCTCTTCCACTTTGTCTGCAGGAATTCCGCTTAAGTACTCTTCACAACTGAAACCATGATTAAAAGATGAGACAAAAATATTATTGAAATCGAGTAAGAGGCGACACTCGGTGCGCTTCTGTACCTCAGCCAAAAATTCCCACTCTGGGATGGTTGAATGCTTGAAGGCTAGGTAGCTCGATGGGTTCTCAATCAACATAGGGCGTTGCAGGCTGTCTTGAACCTCGATGACATTACGACAGAAGATTTCTAACGCTTCTTCTGTGTAAGGCAGCGGTAGCAAGTCATTGAAGTAATGACCGCCGGTTTGACTCCAGCTGAGATGGTCAGAAACCAAGAACGGCTCGATGTCATCAATGAGTTCTTTCAGCTGTAGTAAGTGATTTGGGTTGATGCGCTCAACAGAACCGAGAGACAAACCCACACCGTGGCAACTGATGTTGTGGGCGTTACGAATTTCTCGGAGTTGTTGACGTTGCGGTGATTGAGTTAAAAAGTAGTTCTCGCTGTGCACCTCTAACCAACTCACTAAGGCTGGGTTTTGGCTAAAGAAGTCCAAGTGCGGTGTTCTAAGGCCAACCCCTGTGTTGGGGTGAAGAGTTTGAGTCACAACGATTCTCCTAATAAGAAGTGGAGGTGAGCTGAATGTCAGCTCACCATGCTAAGCAGCTCAATTATGATGATTGAGTGTTACCACCTGATAATTTGCCACACAGCCCTTTAGGTACGACTACGAATGCATCGGATTGGTTGTCTTCTTTTGCTGTACCTGCACATGAACTTGTTTTGGTTGCACAATCATTTTGGCCAGCTTTTGCCACACCGTAGCATTTTTCTTTTGCCGCTGCTTCAGCAGGTGCTGATGTAAGAACTGCACCGCCGAACGCTAGTACACTTGTGATTGCAGCTGTAACAGCAAGATTAGAATTTTTCATAGTCATTCCCTCTAGGACTTAATAGTATTTTATATCGCAGGTTAATGGATTGTTAACTTGCTTACTAAAAAGGATAGGAAGAACCAGGAAATAATTTCACGACATTATAAGAAATATCAATATTAATGACGTATTACCTTTTAAGTTACTGATTATATGATGTTATTTTTTGAATGTTTTTTCTTCTTATTATCCTAAACGCAGCCTAGTGTTTAGGTTATAATCAACTTTTATGTATAAATACCCAGTAGTGAGCATATCCAATGATAGATCCTTCGCTTTTACTCGATGGCCTAAACGACAAACAACGTGAGGCGGTCGCAGCACCTTTAGAAAACCTACTTATTCTGGCAGGTGCTGGCAGTGGTAAAACGCGAGTGTTGGTGCATCGTATCGCTTGGTTACAAAGCGTAGAGCAAGCATCACCGTTCTCTATCATGTCGGTTACCTTCACTAACAAAGCGGCAGCAGAGATGCGTGGTCGTATTGAAGAGTTGATGATGGGTAGCTCGTCGGGCATGTGGAACGGCACCTTCCACGGTATCTGTCACCGCATCCTTCGTGCTCACTACCTAGATGCAAAACTGCCAGAAGACTTCCAGATCATTGATTCAGATGATCAGATTCGTTTGCTGCGTCGCTTAATCAAGGCGCAAAACCTTGATGAAAAGCAGTGGCCTGCCAAGCAAGCTTCTTGGTGGATCAATGGCAAGAAAGACGAAGGGCTACGCCCAAGTCACATTGACGCCTACCATGATCCAATAACTCAAACGTGGTTAAAGATTTACTCTGCTTACCAAGAGGCATGTGATCGTGCTGGCTTGGTCGATTTTGCTGAAATCTTGTTGCGATCGCATGAACTATTGCGCGATAAAAAACACATCCGCGAGCACTACCAAGCTCGCTTTAAACATATTCTTGTCGACGAATTTCAAGATACCAACAACATCCAATACGCTTGGTTACGTATGATGGCAGGCCCGGATTGTCGCGTGATGATCGTGGGTGATGATGACCAATCTATCTATGGTTGGCGTGGTGCTAAAATTGAAAATATTCAGAAGTTCTTGGATGAATTCCCAGGCGCTTCAACGGTTCGACTCGAACAAAACTACCGTTCAACCAAAACCATTCTTCAGGCGTCTAACGAACTTATCTCGAACAATACTGAGCGTATGGGTAAAGAGCTGTGGACTGATGGCAACGATGGCGAGCCAATCTCTGTTTACTCTGCTTATAACGAGTTAGATGAAGCGCGTTTCACGGTCAGCAAAATCAAAGAGTGGCAAGAGAAAGGCGGTGCGTTAGAAGATACCGCGATGCTTTATCGTAATAACGCCCAATCTCGTGTGCTTGAAGAAGCGCTTATCCAAGGTGGTCTGCCTTACCGAATCTACGGTGGCATGCGATTCTTCGAGCGTCAGGAAATCAGAGATGCTTTGAGCTACCTGCGTTTAATGAGTAACCGCAGCAATGATGCGGCGTTTGAACGTGTCGTCAATACGCCTACGCGTGGTTTGGGTGATAAAACCTTAGAAACGATTCGTCTTGCAGCGCGTGATCGTGGTGCAACCATGTGGGAAGCCAGTGTTGCTTTGATAGAAGAGCAAGTGCTACCCGGCCGTGCTGCGGGTGCATTGAGCCGCTTTATTGAGCTTATCAATGCACTTGAAGATGACACCATAGAACTGAGACTTCATGAGCAAACCGACCACGTAATCAAATCGTCGGGCTTGTTTGCGATGTACGAGCAAGAGAAAGGCGAAAAGTCGAAGGCTCGTATTGAGAACTTGGAAGAATTGGTAACGGCAACGCGTCAGTTTGAAAAACCAGAAGAAGCGGATGAAATGAGCATGCTAACGGCATTCTTGACTCATGCGGCTTTGGAAGCGGGTGAGGGTCAGGCTGATGAATTTGATGATGCGGTTCAGCTCATGACTTTGCACAGTGCCAAAGGCCTAGAGTTCCCAATGGTATTCATGGTTGGCGTTGAAGAAGGTATGTTCCCAAGCCAGATGTCGGCAGAAGAAGCGGGGCGTTTAGAAGAAGAACGTCGTCTGTGTTACGTCGGCATGACCCGTGCGATGGAGAAGCTCTATATCACTTACGCTGAAATGCGTCGCTTGTACGGTCAAGACAAGTATCACAAGCCATCTCGTTTTATTCGTGAGCTACCAGAGACATGTCTGGATGAAGTGCGTATGAAAGCGCAAGTGAGCCGCCCTGCAAGCAGTGGTCGCTTTAGCCAAACCGCCGTGAAAGAGAACTTTAACGAAACAGGCTTTAGTTTGGGCTCTCGCGTTAAACACCCTAAGTTTGGTGAAGGTACCATCATCAACTTCGAAGGAAGCGGCCCACAAAGCCGAGTTCAAGTTGCGTTCAATGGTGAAGGGATTAAGTGGTTAGTAACGGCTTACGCTCGATTAGAGCAGCTTTAATCTGCTACTTCGGCATCTAAAAATCGTTCATTATTAAAAACTAAAAGAGCAGCCAATGGCTGCTCTTTTTATTGCTTTGTACTGACCTCTATTAGGTTAATACGAGCTTAAGGCATTGCTGCCTCAAAGTCAGACTTACAGTGCTGCAAGTGCCGCTTCGTAGTTTGGTTCTTCAGTGATCTCTGCAACCAACTCGCTGTGTGTTACCACACCTTTTTCATCAACAACGACAACGGCACGTGTTGTTAGGCCTGATAGTGGGCCTTCAGCGATCGCTACGCCGTAGTCTGATGCGAATGCAGGAGAACGGAAAGTTGAGGCGTGTTGAACGCCTTCAATGCCTTCTAGTTCGCAGAAGCGACCCGCAGCAAATGGTAGGTCAGCAGAAATACAAACAACAACCGTGTTCTCAAGCTCTGCCGCTTTTGCGTTGAACGTGCGTACGCTCGTCGCACAAGTTGCTGTGTCGATGCTTGGGAAGATGTTTAGAACTACTTTCTTGCCTTCAAGAGAAGCAAGAGTCAGTTCAGAAAGATCGCCTGCAGTCAGTGCAAAGCTTGGTGACTTTTCACCTGTTTGTGGGAATGTGCCTGTTAGCGGTACAGCAGCGCCTTTGAAGGTAACGTGTGACATGAATTTGTCCTTAGTTTAATTATGGTTATGAAACTAGTTGAGCCTAGTTCGACTTACGTTACTCGGAAGTGGTTAAGAAGTGAATGCTTTAAATGTCAGAATTGTAATCAAAGGTCTTTGATTTATTTGTTTGAGAGGGGAATAAATGAAACGACAGATAAAGAAAAACCCCGAGAGCTTGCGCTCATCGGGGTCTATAGTCTTACTCGCAGCAATCCGGCTACTAAGTGTGCTCCATGCATCAAATCCATGATAGTGTGCTGTTATCCTTCAGCGTATTCCTTTCGTCGCCTTCCTAGCGGTGTCCTTGATCTTATCCTGATCTGCCAACAATCCTCATTAGCGCGCGTCACTTGTTCCTTGAGCGGTGTCCTTTACATCATCCTGATGTTCAGTCCTTTCCTCGTCCAGAGGTGTCCATTGTCTTTCCTTAGTAGCAACCATCCTAGTTACTATTGCGTCCATTCAATGTCCATTTCGCTATCCATGCCGATTATTCATCCTGAGTAATCGAATCTTCATCCTGAAGATAACCAAGTCCTTGGCGTTTCCTGTTCCGTGTCAGCATCCTTCCGACACCATTCATATTACCGATTCCTTATTTATCAGCAATGGTGCATAAGCGAATTTCTATATAATTATTTGAGTGATAAATGTACGTATCTTTTAATTTCAATTGGTTACGATATCGAGGTGACTAATTTCGTCATCAAATATCGATATTTACTCACTGCCTTGTGAGAGATCTCGCACAAGGCAGCGAGTAAAAAGGGAGGATTATTCCCTACTGACCAATGGCTGCACCTTCACGACGAGGGTCTGCAGCGCCTTCTAAACCATCTTTTGTGATGCGAATCGCGTGTAAACCAGAGTTAAGATCGCGAACGTTGACTTCAAATCCCATCTTTTCTAGCTCAGGTTTGAAGTTTTCCGCTGATGTTCCTTTTTCCAAATCTAAGGTACCGAAACGGTTTAGGAAGTGTGGTTGGTTGATCGCTTGCTGAATATCCATGTCCCATTGGGTATGCGCAATGATCGCTTGTGCTACATAACCGATGATACGGCTGCCACCGGGAGAGCCAATCGCCATGTAAGGTTTATCGTCTTGCATGATGATAGTGGGTGCCATTGAAGAACGTGGACGCTTACCCGGCTCAAGTCGGTTAGCGATAGGCTTACCATCGTTGTGGGTCTTGAATGAGAAGTCGGTCAGTTCGTTATTGAGTAGGAAGCCTCTCACCATCAAACGTGAGCCAAAGGCATTCTCAATGGTGGTGGTCATCGAAACGACATTGCCATCGCTATCGACGATATTGAAGTGGCTGGTGGACGGCAATTCAATAGAAACATCTTGGCTTCGCAGCATGGCGTGATCCCACGGTGGCGTGCCTGAAGGTGCACTTGATAGTGCCTTACCTGCGGTAATTAACTGAGCACGTTCCTGCAAATAGTCAGTATTGACTAACCCTTGGGTTGGCATTGGCACGTAATCTTGATCGGCCATGTACATACCACGGTCAGCAAAGGCTAGGCGAGAAGCGTCTGCTAACACCTGCCAAGATTTCGCGTTGTTTGGTCCCCATGATTTGAGGTCAAACTGCTCGGTCATCGCTAAGATCTGCCCAACCGTTAATGCACCTGAACTTGGTGGTCCCATTCCACATACTTGATAGCTTTCATAAGCAGAACAAACTGGCTCACGTTGCTTAATTGAATACGCGTCGAAATCTTTCTGCGCCAATACGCCAGGGTTACCTTTGGCAGTTTGCACAGTATTAATGATGTCGGCAGAGATCTCACCCTGATAGAAGGCCTTAGCACCATCCTTTGAGATAGCGTTTAACGTTGCCGCGTATTCTGGGTTCTTAAGTTGAGTCCCCGCTGTTTTCGGGCTGCCATCGGCATTGAAGAAGTAAGCCTTAGTTGTGGCAAATCGGCTTAGTCGCTCTTGGTCATTTTCAATCAAGGTGGCTAAACGTGGGCTGATGGTAAAGCCTTTTTCAGCCAGTTGAGCGATGGGCTTAATCAGTGATGCCCATTCTAACTTGCCGTATTTTTGGTGAGTGTCCCACAGCAGTTGGACTGTGCCCGGTGTCGCCACTGAGCGACCACCAACCACTGCATCATAGAATTTAAGCGGTTGTCCGTTTTCGTCTTGGAATAGACGTGGTGTGGCATCAAGTGGTGCAGTTTCACGACCATCGTAGGTTTTGAGTTGCTTGTCCTTGCCATCAAAATAAACAAGGAACGCACCACCACCAATACCTGATGACTGAGGTTCTACTAAGCCAAGCATGAGCTGAACCGCTACCATGGCATCAATGGCGTTACCACCACGAGCAAGCACATCAGCACCAGCCTGTGTTGCAAGAGGGTTGGCCGCGGTGACCATCCAGTCATTGGCTTTGACGAGTTGTTTGGTTTCTAAACCACTACTTTGTTCGGGTGCGACGGAATCGGCAGCTTGATTTGCCCAACTGACGTGAGAGGCAAAAAGTAGGGTAGAAGTGGCGAGGGTTGTTAGTTTTGTTTTCCACTGCATGATCTTCTCCTTTTAATATGCAGAGCTAGATTGGCAGTGGAAAGATGAGATAGCCAGAGCGTTGTTAACGAATTGTAATCTTGATTCGAATTTAAGCGATTAAACCGGACAGTGACTGCCAAAGAATACTCGCGCCAATAAGGCTGAATAACACGCCACACAAGCCATCGATGTACACGGTCGCTTCGCTGAGTTTCTTCTGCAGTGTTTTGGTTGAAAGCATCCACGCCAGCAGTGAGAACCAAAACAGTGAGAGGCCAAATAGGATGATCAGCGCAAAGCCTTTGCCTGACAGCGACATATCCGCAGGGACTAAGCTCGACATTAAACTAATAAAGAATACCAAAGCCTTTGGGTTGAGAATGTTGGTCATAAACCCTTTAGAAAATGCATCTCGTTTGTTGGTCAGAATCAGATCTTTGGAATTGACGGTGTCGGCGTCATCATCGTGGTTCTGAATGATTTGCCAGGTTGCTTTAAGTGCACCGTAACCTAAGTACAGTAAGTAGCTACCGCCGGCCAATTGGATAATGGCAAATAGTGTTGGTTGCTGGTGGACTAGGTAACTGATTCCCGTCAGGCTCAGCAGTGAGTGCAGCAAGATCCCGCAAGATAAGCCAAGCGCAATGTACAAGCCTGTCTGGCGTCCGTGACGCGTCGCATTTTGCACGACTAACGCAAAATCAGGGCCGGGGCTCATCAAAGCGATAAAGTGGATAGAGGCTAGGGTGATCAGTATGGTGACTTCGTTCATCATCAGTTCTCAATAACGTTGCCGCTATTTTTAAATAAGTAATCGTATTGAGCGTAGCTTACCGTGATTTGAAATCGAGCAATTGTAAATTATCAACACTTAGTTGATTTGTGAGGGGGGTACGCCGAACGTGGTTTTGAAAGCCTTAGAGAAGTGTGCCTGATCATAGAAGCCAACTTGGTGCGCAACCTTAGTACCACATATCCCAGACTTAATCAGGCGCATGCTTTGTTCCATGCGTAAACGGCTCAGCCATGCATAAGGCGTAATACCCATTTTGTTTTTAAAATGGCGTTGGAATTGAGTCGTGGTTAAACCACACAACTCAGACAATTGTTCTAATCGCACTGGTTGATCCAAGTTCGCCATCAAATAGTCTTTGAGCGTATCAATCGATTGATTACCCAGTTTGATGTCACTTTTCGATCCAAATTTCGCATAACGATCGACAATCGTCGAGAATCCTTCGAAAGGTAAGCAATCTTGAGCGAGTTGGCTGATGTTTTGATTGATTAACAGGCCATGTAAGTTGCGTAATTGTGAAAATGCAGCTTGATCGGAGAGGATCAACTCAGAAAAGCCTAATGTGTGACCGTTTTTCTTGGGATCGGCAAGATCTTGAAACCATTGGTGAGAAACCGCAAACACACTGACTTGATAACCCGAATCGAGCTTGGAGTGCCCATCATGCAGTTCATCGGGTGGCATGATAACAACTTGGCCAGCACCAACATTATGGCTCGTCCCTTTATAGACGAACTTCTGCTGTCCTTGGGTAATTAAGCCAATGTGAAAGTCCAAATGATAGTGGCGCTGAAAGGCAAACTCTTGGTACTGAGCTTGGATCAGGCTGATATCTTCTGTTGGGGTAGAGTAGTAGTGGACTTTATCCATGGTACAAAAAAGCTTGGTCAAATAGTCATCAATTCAACCAAGCTTATCTTCGTATTAAGGGATTGTCTTGTAAAAAACGATCAGTGTTATTGCTTAGCGCGTTTGTTCTTCTTGTTGTTACGTAGGCCATCAAAGCTGAAAATCACCAGAGCGCCCCAAATAAAGGCGAAGGTAATCGCTTTATCTGAAGTAAAGGCTTCACCGTAAATAAGGACCGCCAGTAAGAACATTAAGCTTGGGCCGATGTACTGGAAGAAACCGAGTGTCGATAGCTTCAAGCGGGTTGCAGCGCCAGTAAAACAAAGCAGTGGAACCGTGGTGATCACACCTGCTGCAACCAATAATAGATTGAGCTGCATTGGGTTCATCGAGAAATCAGACGTTGCACTGTCTGCGATAAACAACAAGTACGTTGCTGCGATAGGCAGCATTACCAGCGTCTCAATGAATAAGCCAGTTTGAGCTTCCAAGCTAACTTTTTTACGCAACAAGCCATAGAAACCAAAGCTGAAGGCTAGGGCAATGGCAACGATCGGCACAGAGCCAAACGCGATCAATTGAATTATCACGCCAATCGCAGCAAGACTAACGGCAAACCATTGAAGTTTGCGTAAGCGTTCGCCAAGGAAGAACATCCCGAGCAACACGTTAATCAGCGGATTGATGTAATAGCCTAAGCTGGCATCGAGCATGTGATTGGAATTCACCGCCCAAATAAAAATAAGCCAGTTGGCGCCTACTAAAATCGAAGTGGCGACTAAATAGAGCATTTTTGGTTTAGAGGTGAGGGTGTCTCGAACCTTACGCCAGCCACGACTCATGTGCAGTAGAAAAGCGAGTAGGAAAAAAGACCATATTACACGGTGGCTAAGAATCTCAAATGGGGATACTTCACTTAAAGATTTGAAATATATGGGAGCGATTCCCCACATGGTGTAAGCGGCAACGGCAAGCAAAATTCCCTGTCGCGTACGTTGTTGGTCGTCTTGTGTCATGTAACTTTCTCTAGCACTGAGTGCTTATTAATAAGATTTATAAAGAGAGTTGGTCAGTATAGGAGCGTTAACCCTTTTCACCTAACAATTTGCGGTTTAATTCGCCAGCGTTCCCCTCTACAATGTGCGCCTTGCTTGCCAATGCTGCACGCTGACTTTATACCTTGATTAGGAACCACAATGACCGCCACTCTGATTGCTGAGCAAACACCAACTCCCGCGAATGATGCGCAAGATATCTTACAAGATGTCTTTGGTTATCAAAGCTTTCGTGATGGTCAGCAAGAGGTCATAGACTTAGCCGTTGAAGGCAAAGACAGCTTGGTAATTATGCCAACCGGTGGTGGTAAATCTCTGTGTTACCAGATCCCGGCTTTAGTGCGTGATGGACTGACTTTGGTTATCTCACCGCTCATTTCATTGATGAAAGACCAAGTTGACCAATTGAAAGCCAATGGCGTGGCGGCTGAGTGCATAAACTCATCGATGCCACGCGATCAACTGTTGAGTGTGTTCAACCGCATGAACTCAGGCCAATTGAAGATGGTTTATGCTTCACCAGAGCGTGTGTTGATGCGTGACTTCATCGAACGCTTACAAGGCTTGCCGCTTTCGATGATTGCGGTGGACGAGGCGCACTGTATCTCTCAGTGGGGACACGATTTCCGCCCTGAGTATGCTTTGCTAGGTCAGCTTAAACAGTATTTCCCGCATGTGCCTTATATGGCGCTAACCGCTACTGCCGATGATGCGACTCGCAAAGATATTATCTCGCGTTTGCAGCTGGTGGAGCCGCACACTTACTTAGGCAGCTTCGATCGCCCTAATATTCGCTACAACCTAGTTGAGAAGCACAAGCCCGTGTCACAGGTGGTTCGCTACCTAGAAACACAGAAAGGCAATTGCGGCATCATCTATTGTGGTAGCCGTAAGAAAGTGGAAATGGTGACCGAGAAGCTGTGCAATAACGGTATTCGCGCTGCTGGTTACCATGCTGGCATGGACACCGACGAACGTGCTTACGTTCAAGAAGCTTTCCAACGTGATGATATTCAGATCGTGGTCGCGACTGTGGCCTTCGGTATGGGCATCAATAAACCCAACGTACGCTTTGTGGTGCACTTTGATATCCCACGCAACATCGAATCTTACTATCAAGAGACAGGCCGTGCTGGTCGTGATGGCTTGCCTGCTGAAGCGATGATGTTGTTTGACCCTGCTGATATGGGTTGGCTGCGTCGTATGCTTGATGAAAAAGAAGAAGGCCCGCAAAAACAAGTTGAGATGCACAAGCTGAACGCGATGAGTGCCTTTGCCGAAGCGCAAACCTGTCGTCGTCAGGTTCTGTTGAACTATTTTGGCGAATATCGCGAGAAGCAATGTGGCAACTGCGATATCTGCTTAGATCCACCAAAACACTTTGATGCGACCCAAGAGGCGCAGAAAGCGTTGTCTTGTGTGTACCGCGTTAATCAGTCGTTTGGTATGGGTTATGTGGTTGAAGTGATGCGCGGTATGCAGAACATCCGTGTCCGCGATAATGGTCACGACAAGCTTTCTACTTACGGTATCGGCCGCGACCACAGCCATGATTACTGGATCAGTATCTTCCGTCAGCTGATTCACAAAGGTTTGTTGTTCCAAAACATCACTCGTAACTCGACATTACAGTTAACAGAAGAAGCCCGCCCGTTACTGCGTGGTGAGATGTCTTTGGAGTTGGCTGTACCTCGTTTAGATACCGCAGTGCGTAATGCGAAGTCCGATAAACTAAGCAGCAAGAACTACGATAAGAAGCTGTTTGCCAAACTGCGCAAGCTGCGTAAGTCGATTGCAGATGAAGATGGTTTGCCACCTTATGTGGTATTCAGTGATGCGACGCTGATTGATATGGCTGAAATATTACCCACATCTTATGGCGAGATGCTGGCAGTCAATGGCGTTGGTCAGCGTAAACTTGATAAGTACGCTGACCCATTCTTAGATTTGATTCAAGAACACATCACCACACACGGCTAGCTTGCGAGAAACGACTAGCTTATAAAAACGATTGGCTTATAGAAAAAGAATAAGGTTGATAGGGACATGACAACACCAACAGAATTTGGCTTAAGAGAGTATTTGGCTGAGGAAGGGCGTTTATTGATTACGTCTCCAAGTTTTGATTTTGATTCTTATGAAGTGCTAGGTGAAAAGCTGGTGGCGTTGCTGTCAGCGTCAGTTGTTGAAAAGCAATGGGACGCCGATATGCATTCTTGGTTGATTGATTTTGAAGATTGTCGAATGTTTTTAAAGTCTGAGCATTACAGCGAATCAATTTGGTTTGAGTCGTTAAACGCTGAAGAAAGCCGAGAAGAGTTCGATTATCTCGCGACGCTTTTCAAGCGCGGTTTTTAACTTTTGGCATGGCTTCTGAAACGTAGCTTCTAAACCTAGCTTTTAAAACTTGGCTTCTAACATCATTCATCAATAAAAGTGAGGATAAACGTTTGCGTTTGTTCCCACCGTTGCAGCCAATATTGATTAATGTATAATCGCCCGCCGCTCAATAGAGCAAATTATAGAAACATTTTTAATTCACATTATTGGTAAGAGCTTTCTTAGTTTATTCGAAGAAATGACTCGATTTGGGTTCCCTCACCCCCAAACCAAACTAAAAAGGTACAGCATGAGTAACTTTACCCCTGCGCAACAGCGCAAAGCCCTAGCACTATTAGTTTTGTTCCATTTGATCATTATTGCATCAAGCAATTATTTGGTTCAGCTACCTTTTACCGTCTTCGGTATGCACACCACTTGGGGTGCTTTCACTTTCCCGTTTATCTTCTTAGCGACCGACCTGACCGTACGCATCTTTGGCGCGCAGCTTGCTCGTAAAATCATTTTCTTAGTGATGTTACCAGCACTGGCCGTTTCTTATTTATTGTCTGTGGTGTTCTTTGAAGGTTCATTCCAAGGCTTTAGTCAACTAGGCGAATTCAACTTGTTTGTTGCACGCATCGCAGCGGCAAGCTTCATGGCTTATTTGCTTGGTCAGATCTTGGATGTGCATGTGTTCAACCGCTTACGCCAAATGAAGCAATGGTGGGTTGCGCCAACGTGTTCAACGTTATTCGGTAATGCCATTGATACCATCGCGTTCTTTGCGATTGCTTTCTACCAAAGCCCAGATCCATTTATGGCTGAGCACTGGACTGAAATTGCGTTGGTCGACTACGGATTCAAGCTTATCATCAGCTTAGGTCTATTTGTTCCAATGTACGGTGTGCTTCTAAATTACGTAGTTAAGAAGCTAACCGCTGTGAACCCTGACTTCAAAGCAACGGGCGTTAACGCTTAGCATGTTTGAAACGTCACTGTCTTAGAGCGCCTAGCTTTGAGAGAGTGACGTTATTGTTTCTCTTCTCTTCTCTTCTCTTCTCTTCTCTTCTCTTCTCTTCTCTTCTTTTGCTTTATCTATTCTCAGTTTGCTTTGCGGTTTTTGTTCATGGGTTTTGAAACTGAGGCTGGTTTTGTTGCTGCTTTGGGTAAGATCTTCGTTACGCTTTTTTGTAAGAGCAAAGAATTTGGATAGGTAATCACATTACCCTCAGGGTGCTTGAGCAACGTGTGAAACATCCGTATATCCAAAATTTCTCCCTCTATACCTTCCCCATCCGCCACAATGATCGAATCTCCAATCCGGTACGGAAATACAAAGAAAATAAGAAAGCTTGCAGTGATGTTGCTGAGTATCGACCATTGAGCAATGAATCCAACGCCGATAACGGTAAACACAGAAGAAATGAAAATAGAGAAGTTACCGTAACCAATCCCACTAACAATGATGTATACCGCGAATAAGAAGCTGAAGTAGGTAATGCTAAAGCAGCGATTAATAAAGGCGGTTCGAGTTGCGTGGACGGTTTTCTTTTCAGCCAATGCTTTGATGGTTTTCTCTGTGGTTCGTTTGAGTAACCAGTACACACAGAAAAATAGAATCGCCAGTAATAATTCGTATTCTTTTAGTGAACTGAAAATGGTCTCAAGATAGCTCGACATTATTACCTCTTTGGTTGCCTCGGAAAACAGTACGGATTGTAGTTATTAGATTAATAATAGGCTCACTTCAGCAGCGAAAAGATACGCGCCCGTTGGTTGTTGTTAGATGCCCTTATCTATTATTAACAGTTAAGCACATTACCTATGGGGTGGTTGTAAATTAATTGGCCACTCAACTAGATAGCCAGGTTGTGAGCGGTTTTTTACGTTCAATTCAGCATTAACAGGCAATAAAAAACCCTCCTAGAGAGGGTTTAATGATTAGTTCTTAAGAGCCTTGTTAGGTGTTAACGCTCTAACACAGTCAGTGGCCAGCCAATATCAGTTTGTCGATTGGATTCGATTTCTAGCTCTGCGGCTGTGAGAGGGTTGTCTTGCAGCCATTGCTTCGAGATCGTAAGTGTCAGATTGTCGCCTTCTGTCGTCAGTTGAACTTTAGGTTCCAGTTCAGGAGTACGACGATGGGTAAGCAAAATAGCCAAACGCAGAATACGTAAAATACGTTTGCTGCTCGTACCAGAAACAGCGTGTTGCTCTGGTAGTGAGGTTAATTGCTCACGGTAGCGACGTGCTAACTCACCCAAGTAGTGCTTTTGAGCTCGGGTAAAGCCTGGCAAGTCTAAGTTCTGTAGTAAGTAAGCGCTGTGCTCTCCGCCTTTTTTGAAATCAATGGTTAAACCGATTTCATGAAGCTTCGCGGCAGTTTGCAATAATACGCTAGCTTGAGGCTCTGAAACCCAAGTTTCAGCTCCTGCTTGTTCAAATAACGTTTGTGCTAGTACAGCTACTTGTTCACCGTAGCTCACGTCCATTTGGTAGCGTGATTGAACGCTCGTCACGGTACGTGCACGGATATCTTCTTGGCGTAGTTCGTCAACCATCTCGTAGGCGAGACCTTCACGCAGTGCGCCGCCTGCGAGTGTCATTGAATCAATTTCAAGCAGCTCAAAAATCGCGATAAGAATAGAAAGACCACTTGGGAACACTAGTGCGCGCTCAAGGGTTAAGCCTTCAATCTCAAGCTCTTCTAAGCGCTCTGTAATCATCGCTTGTTTTTGTAGACGCTTAAGTTTGGCATGAGTAATGACTTCATCCATGCCTTGCGCCAACATGATTTCTTGCAGTGCTTGAACAGTGCCACTTGCACCCACACACACATCCCATCCGATATCAGTGTAGCTATCAAGGATAGGAGCCAACGTAGACTTAGCCGCTTCAATAGCGTTGTCAAAGTTGGTTGCGGTTAATTGGCGATCTTTAAAGTGGCGTTCAAGCCAAGTAACACAACCCATCTTCAGGCTGGTTAAGGCTTTGGCTGAGAAACCTTCACCGATGATCATCTCGGTACTTGCACCACCAATATCAACCACTAGTCGGCGGCCGCTGCCACCAGAAGTGTGTGCAACGCCTTTATAGATAGTCGCAGCTTCTTCTTCACCAGAGATAACATTGATGTCGTAACCGAGTATCTGGTTCGCTTTCTCTAGAAAGATATCCACATTAGTCGCTGTACGCAGGGTAGCGGTACCGACAATGCGGATATTTTCTTTTGGAATATCTTGCAGTCGCTCTGCAAAGAGACTCAAACAGTCCCAGCCGCGCTGCATAGCTTCTGTACTAAGCGCATTATTTTCATTTAAGCCTGCAGCTAAACGCACTTTGCGCTTAATCTTAGCCATGGTTTGAACGCTGCCATCGATATGACGCACAACGAGCATATGAAAACTGTTCGACCCGAGGTCGATTGCAGCGTAAAGCGGGGGTGACACTGTTTGACTCATAAGCGACTAAGCTTCCTTGTTATGACGCGGTTGGCGTGGGCGACGGTTCTGGTTTGGTTTACGGTTACCGTTGCGTGGACCATTGTTGTTTGAGCGACGTTGTTGCGGGTTACGTGTACGTAAGCGCATCGGTGCTGGCAGATCTTCTAGTAGTGCAGAAGCATCGTAGTCAGACATTGGGATAGCGTGCTCAATGTATTCTTCGATTGGTGGCAAGTTGATTGCGTAATCTTCACAAGCAAAGCTGATCGAGTGACCGCTTTCACCAGCACGACCTGTACGGCCGATACGGTGAACGTAATCTTCACAATCGTCAGGTAGGTCAAAGTTGAATACGTGTGTTACTTGAGGGATGTGTAGGCCACGTGCTGCAACATCAGTTGCGACAAGCAGGTCAACATCACCTTTAGTGAATTGCTCAAGAATCTTTTCACGTTTCTTCTGAGGAACATCACCCGTTAGCAAACCAACACGGTGACCATCGGCAGCCAAGTGGCCCCAAACTGATTCACATTTGTGCTTAGTATTAGCGAAGATGATTGCGCGATCTGGCCACTCTTCTTCTATTAACGTTTGTAGAAGAGCCATTTTGTGTTCGTTAGAAGGGTAGAAAAGCTCTTCTTGAATACGGTGACCAGTCTTACGCTCAGGTTCAACAACCACATGCTCTGGGTTGTGCATGTGTTCGAATGCAAGTTCTTGTACGCGGTAAGACAGCGTCGCAGAGAACAGCATGTTCAGGCGATCTTTAGGTTCTGGCATACGACGGAACAAGAAGCGGATGTCTTTGATGAAACCAAGATCGAACATGCGATCAGCTTCGTCAAGAACAACAGCTTGAATGTGGTTAAGGTTAAATACCTTTTGTTTGTAGAAATCGATGATGCGGCCAGTCGTACCAATTAAGATATCTGCGCCTTCTTCGATCTTACCTAGTTGCTTGTCGTAGCTCTCGCCACCGTAAGCTAATGCTGCTTTGATACCCGTGCTTTCAACCAGAGAGTCAGCATCGTTGTAGATCTGAATCGCGAGTTCACGCGTTGGTGCCATAATAATCGCACGTGGCTGATTAGGCTTGCGGCCTTCATGCTCAGGTGTTTTTAGCAGGTGGTTGAATGTAGCAGTAAGAAACGCTAGCGTTTTACCAGTACCCGTTTGGGCCTGGCCTGCGATGTCTTGGCCGGTGAGCAGTACCGGGAGCGCCAAGGCTTGGATAGGGGTACAGTAATCGAACCCTTTTTTCTCCAATCCTTCAATGACTTGCGGGAGTAAATCCAAGTCGGCGAACTTTTGCTCTGTGATATGCGTCTTTTTCATTGCTATAGAATATCAGCTTAAGCTTGCAATACGAAAGTAAATACATTCCAATAGGGCATCTATTTACTGGTTATCATCCAACCAGTTCTAAAAAATACATTGGAGTGGAAGATGAGTGATAAGATTTTGCAGCTAACTGATGACGGTTTTGATAACGATGTGATCAACGCTGCAGGCCCGGTTCTTGTTGATTTTTGGGCAGAATGGTGTGGTCCATGTAAAATGATTGCTCCGATTCTTGATGAAATCGCAGACGAGTACGAAGGCAAACTCACTATCGGTAAATTAAATATCGACCAGAATGCTGGAACTCCACCAAAGTTTGGTATTCGTGGTATTCCAACGCTACTTCTTTTCAAAGATGGCGGCGTAGCAGCAACTAAAGTTGGTGCATTGTCTAAAACTCAACTTAAAGAGTTCCTAGACGCTAACCTTTAATTAGGTGAGCCTTTGAAAAGAAACCGCGCAGTTAACAAATGCGCGGTTTTGTTTTTTCTAAGCTATGGACTAGTCTTAGTTTTAGTGCTAATTTATCGCACGTTAATTGAACGAATTTCTCTTCTTGGTCGATCCTGTGACCAACTCCTTCTTAACTTAAGAAAACAGATCCTATTTTGACTAAACAAACTTCCACCACTATGAATCTTACTGAACTGAAGAACAGACCTGTGTCTGAACTTGTTAAACTTAGCGAAAGCCTAGGTCTTGAAAATCAAGCTCGTCTAAGAAAACAAGACATTATCTTCTCCATCCTTAAAGCGCATGCAAAAAGTGGTGAAGACATCTTTGGTGATGGTGTTCTAGAAATTCTTCAAGACGGTTTTGGTTTCCTGCGTAGCGGCGACAGCTCGTACCTTGCTGGACCAGATGATATTTACGTATCACCAAGCCAGATTCGTCGTTTTAACCTTCGCACAGGTGACTCGATTGGCGGTAAAATCCGTCCACCTAAAGATGGCGAACGTTACTTTGCACTGCTTAAAGTAAATACGGTTAACTACGACAAGCCAGACAACGCTCGTAACAAAATCCTTTTTGAAAACCTGACTCCTCTTCATGCCAACGAACGTATGGTAATGGAAGCGGGTAACGGCGCGACTGAAGATATCACAGCTCGAATTCTTGACCTTGCTTCACCAATTGGTAAAGGTCAGCGTGGTCTGATTGTTGCTCCGCCTAAAGCAGGTAAGACAATGCTTCTGCAAAATATTGCACAAAGCATTGCACGCAACCATCCTGAGTGTGAACTAATGGTTCTACTTATCGATGAGCGTCCAGAAGAAGTAACAGAAATGCAGCGCCTAGTTAAAGGCGAAGTAATCGCATCGACTTTCGATGAACCAGCATCTCGCCACGTGCAAGTTGCAGAAATGGTAATCGAGAAGGCGAAGCGTCTTGTTGAACACAAAAAAGACGTGGTTATTCTACTAGATTCAATCACTCGTCTAGCTCGTGCATACAACACTGTGATTCCTTCATCAGGTAAAGTTCTTACTGGTGGTGTTGATGCGAATGCTCTACATCGTCCAAAGCGTTTCTTCGGTGCGGCACGTAACGTAGAAGAAGGCGGTAGCTTAACTATCATCGCAACAGCACTGGTTGATACTGGTTCTAAGATGGATGAAGTTATCTACGAAGAATTCAAAGGTACAGGTAACATGGAACTGCACCTAAACCGTAAGATTGCTGAAAAGCGTGTATTCCCAGCGATTGACTTCAACCGCTCTGGTACTCGTCGTGAAGAGCTTCTTACGAAGAACGATGAACTACAGAAGATGTGGATCCTGCGTAAGATTGTTCACCCAATGGGCGAAATCGACGCAATGGAATTCCTTATCGATAAGCTAGCAATGACCAAAACGAACGATGAGTTCTTTGACGCAATGCGTCGTCAGTAGTCTTGATTAGCTGATAGTTATTAAAAAGCGCTGCCTTCGGGTGGCGCTTTTTATTTGCATTTTGTAGCGACAGCTTGCAGAATGACCAAAAGTGTTACAAGGACGTTAAAATGCAACATGGACTGTTGTCATCATTACTCCTGTCTACTTCACTGTTACTTTCCCCGGTCGGTATGAGCTATGCCACTGAGATGTCTCCAACGACAGTAGAGTCTTGGCTTGAGAATGATCAAGTAAAACTGAAAACTGCTGAATTACTCGAATTTGTCGTACGTGACGAAGTCAATTCGCTGCGCTTTGCACTCGAGCGTCTGACATTTCCTCAGCAAGAGGTGGCTCGTTACCAACTCTTGAAAAAGCTCGAACAGCAAAAAGTCGTACTCACGCCTAAGATGTCTATCTTCATTGAACAGCAACTTGCTATTACGCCAACTTACCAAGTATTGGAGCGTGGCGATGGCTATGAGTTTACGGTACCTGCCTTTAACTACCCTTCGATTGCTAACCGATTAATCAAACAATGGCGCCAAGACCAAAAGACATTGGTCTTTGTGTTAGATGCTGAGAAGCAAGAGCTCGATTTGAAAGAGTGGTTATCTGGCCCAGAGCATCAGGTTCAAGCGCGAGAAGCGCTGTTAATCCGAGAGCTCGATAGTTTGTCACCTGAAGCCGTTGATTATTTGACTAAGCAACTGACCACTTCGTCTATCGTAAGTTGGTTGCCCTCAACGGAAGTTGTGGTTCGACTGGCACAGGTCAGTGAAGACCCTGAGGTCTACAAGATCTTATGGCGTATGAAGGCTGACTACCATAGCCAAGCAGAGCTGGTACGTCTTGCTGAAACCAAACAAACTTTCGCGCTTGAACAGGTTATGGCTGCGACCAAGAACCCGCGTTTGAAAGATGAAGCCATCATGCTCTTGACCAAAGTGAACCCGCTCTCAGAAGAGGTGAAACAGTTTCTTGTCTCTCGGATGGCGATAGCCGATGAAGCATCGTTGGTTGCTCGTGAACTGGCAAAACAAGGTCACACTCGCTGGTTGCAAGATCTTGTGAATGATAACCCTCAGGTTAAGAGTTCTTTGATCGAGCAAGCATTACCTTAAAGTGGATTTTGGCTCTCAATAACCTTACTAAAAAGGGGGATCTCAGTGTCGCCCTTTTTGATATACTGAGCGCAGAATAATCAGCATGTAGAAGCCCTATGAGTTTTAAAGATTTACGTGATTTTGTCGACCATCTTGAAAGCATTGGTCAGTTGAAACGCATTTCTCACCCCGTCGACCCAGACTATGAAATGACCGAGATTAGCGACCGTACTCTACGTGCTGGTGGCCCGGCTCTTTTATTTGAAAACCCCGTAGGCTATGACATGCCTGTTTTGACCAATCTATTCGGTACGCCTGATCGCGTAGCCATTGGTATGGGGCGTCAAGAGGTCAAAGAACTACGCGAAGTGGGCAAGTTGCTTGCTTACTTAAAAGAACCTGAGCCACCAAAAGGCTTTAAAGACGCTATCGATAAGCTGCCTGTGTTTAAGCAGGTCTTAAACATGCCAGCTAAGCGTCTTCGTAAGGCGGCCTGTCAACAAATCGTATGGCAGGGTGATGACGTCGATCTTGATAAAATTCCGGTGATGAGTTGCTGGGCTGATGATGTCGCACCGTTGCTAACGTGGGGTTTAACGGTTACTCGTGGTCCAAACAAGAAACGCCAAAACTTAGGCATCTATCGTCAACAGAAGATCGGCAAGAATAAAATCATCATGCGTTGGTTAGCCCACCGTGGTGGAGCGCTTGATCTACGTGATTGGATGGAGACCAACCCAGGCAAGCCATTCCCTGTATCGGTAGCGTTTGGTGCCGATCCTGCCACGATTCTTGGTGCCGTTACACCCGTTCCAGATACCTTATCGGAATACGCGTTTGCCGGCTTGTTGCGTGGCAGTAAAACTGAGGTCGTGAAATCAATCAGTAACGACCTAGAAGTGCCAGCGAGTGCTGAAATCGTAATGGAAGGTTACATCGACCCGAATGAGTTCGCAGACGAGGGGCCATACGGAGACCATACTGGTTACTACAACGAGAAAGAAAAGCATCATGTGTTTACTATTACTCATGTAACCATGCGCGAGAATCCGATCTATCACAGTACCTATACTGGCCGTCCACCTGATGAGCCCGCAGTATTAGGTGTTGCGTTAAATGAAGTGTTTGTTCCTATTCTTCAAAAGCAATTCCCAGAAATAGAAGACTTCTACTTGCCGCCTGAAGGTTGTTCGTACCGAATGGCGGTCGTGACCATGAAGAAGCAATACCCAGGTCACGCTAAGCGAGTGATGATGGGTGTATGGTCTTTCCTACGCCAATTCATGTACACAAAATTTGTCTTGGTATGCGATGAGGATGTGAATGCACGTGATTGGTCTCAAGTGACCGCTGCCATGTGTGAGCATATGGATCCGTCTCGTGATAGCTTGATGATAGAGAACACGCCTATCGATTCACTAGACTTTGCATCGCCAGTGGTAGGTTTAGGCTCAAAAATGGGTTTAGACATTACTAAGAAGTGGGATGCGGAGCTGGCACTATCACCTGATGCTCAATCTTTACCTATAGATAGTCAGCATATTGAAGGTTGCCTAGCTGAGCTAACCAAAACCTTCCCTGAAATTATTGATATTCACTTACAGAATGACAATGCGTGCATGGTCGTTGTGTCTATCGATAAGCAAGCAGCAGGTAATGGTAAGAAAATCATTGAAGCGGTTTGGTCTCAGTTCGATGAGAACAAGTTTGTCATCGTGTGTGATAGTGACGTTAACGTCAGTGACTGGAATGACATTATCTGGGCGGTGACTACAAGAATGGATCCGGCAAGAGATACGTTCTTCCTGAAAAACCAAACTGGACATTCAAAAATGGGTCTAGATGCGACGAACAAGTTTGAAGGTGAATGCCTGCGTGAGTGGGGTGTTCCAATCACTAAGAACCCAGACGTCGTTAAAAAGATTGATAGCATTTGGGAACAACTAGGAATCTCATGAGCTTCCAAGTAATCTTATACCCAGAAAATATCAGTTTTACCGTAGAAAAAGGGCAAACGGTTTTGGATGCTGCGCTCAACAGCAATATCAATTTTCCAAACCGTTGCCAAGTTGGTGCATGCGCTATGTGCATGTGTAAAAAATTAGAAGGCCAAGTGAGTTACCACCTTGAACCCATGCTCACAGAGAAAGAGCAGTTACAAGGTTGGATTTTTGCTTGCCAAGCATTTGCAGAAAGTAATTTAGTTCTAACCTTTGCCGATTAAGGGTTAGTGAGAGGAAGAACATGACTATTAAATGTAAAGTGAAGTCTATCGAGCCATTAGCTTGTAACACTTACCAAATCCTACTTCACCCAGAAACACCGGTCGCTTTTAAAGCGGGCCAATACTTGATGGTTGAAATGGGTGAAAAAGACAAGCGTCCATTTTCGATTGCAAGCAGCCCTTGTCGTCATGAAGGCGAGCTTGAGTTACACATTGGTGCAGCTGAGCACAATGCTTACGCTTCAGAAGTTGTTGAGGCAATGAAGAAAGCGCAAGCTGAAGATGGCGACATAGCTATTGATGCTCCGCACGGTGATGCGTGGGTTAAAGAAGAAAGCGATCGTCCTCTGTTACTAATTGCTGGTGGTACTGGCTTTAGCTACGTGCGCTCTATTCTCGATCACTGTATCGCTCAGAACAGTAAAAAAGAGATTCATCTATACTGGGGCGCAAAAGATGAGTGCCAGCTGTATGCGAAAGAAGAGCTTGTCGACATTGCAGCAAAACACAGCAATGTACATTTTGTACCAGTAGTAGAAGAAGCACCTGAAGTTTGGCACGGTCAAACGGGTAATGTACTTGAAGCAATCACGCAAAGTTTCGAATCATTAGCTGATTTTGATATCTACATTGCGGGTCGTTTCGAAATGGCAGGTGCTGCAAGAGACTTGTTTACTCAGAATAAAGAAGCAAAGCGTGACCATATGTACGCAGATGCTTACGCGTTTATCTAAGAATTCTTTTAGATTTAGAGCAAAAAGAGAGCAGAAATGCTCTCTTTTTTCCGTTTAGGTGAACTATTAGGCACTTAAGCTCTATTTATTCATTTTTCATGAAAAAGTAGTTGCTAAGCTGAGAGGGTTCCCTATAATGCGACACCACTGAGACGGCAGACGCCACAAGGCTTCAGCAAGAATCAGTCAGACGGAAAGCGACAAAAATTAATTTTCAAAAAGTGTTTGACACTGAATGTTAATTCGCTAGAATGGCCGTCCACTTCGAGAGGCTCCTTAATTAAAAGGAACGCTCAACAAGTGAAGCTCTTTAACAATTTAAACCTATCAATCTGTGTGGGCACTCGTTGATGAATATCAAAACGTTATTATTTAGGTAGTAGCAGTTACTTCGGTAACAAAATGATTTCAATGAACTGAGTGACCAATACGTTTAACTACTTGTAGTTATTCGGCACAGTCAATTCATTACCATTCTGTTGGAATGGTAATAGCTTTAGAATTACATGTTCATTTTCGAATGAATATTAGTTTTGAAGTCAGTATTCGTTGAGTCACAAAATCTTAAATTGAAGAGTTTGATCATGGCTCAGATTGAACGCTGGCGGCAGGCCTAACACATGCAAGTCGAGCGGAAACGACACTAACAATCCTTCGGGTGCGTTAATGGGCGTCGAGCGGCGGACGGGTGAGTAATGCCTAGGAAATTGCCTTGATGTGGGGGATAACCATTGGAAACGATGGCTAATACCGCATAATGCCTACGGGCCAAAGAGGGGGATCTTCGGACCTCTCGCGTCAAGATATGCCTAGGTGGGATTAGCTAGTTGGTGAGGTAATGGCTCACCAAGGCGACGATCCCTAGCTGGTCTGAGAGGATGATCAGCCACACTGGAACTGAGACACGGTCCAGACTCCTACGGGAGGCAGCAGTGGGGAATATTGCACAATGGGCGAAAGCCTGATGCAGCCATGCCGCGTGTATGAAGAAGGCCTTCGGGTTGTAAAGTACTTTCAGTTGTGAGGAAGGGTGTGTAGTTAATAGCTGCACATCTTGACGTTAGCAACAGAAGAAGCACCGGCTAACTCCGTGCCAGCAGCCGCGGTAATACGGAGGGTGCGAGCGTTAATCGGAATTACTGGGCGTAAAGCGCATGCAGGTGGTTCATTAAGTCAGATGTGAAAGCCCGGGGCTCAACCTCGGAACTGCATTTGAAACTGGTGAACTAGAGTGCTGTAGAGGGGGGTAGAATTTCAGGTGTAGCGGTGAAATGCGTAGAGATCTGAAGGAATACCAGTGGCGAAGGCGGCCCCCTGGACAGACACTGACACTCAGATGCGAAAGCGTGGGGAGCAAACAGGATTAGATACCCTGGTAGTCCACGCCGTAAACGATGTCTACTTGGAGGTTGTGGCCTTGAGCCGTGGCTTTCGGAGCTAACGCGTTAAGTAGACCGCCTGGGGAGTACGGTCGCAAGATTAAAACTCAAATGAATTGACGGGGGCCCGCACAAGCGGTGGAGCATGTGGTTTAATTCGATGCAACGCGAAGAACCTTACCTACTCTTGACATCCAGAGAAGCCAGCGGAGACGCAGGTGTGCCTTCGGGAGCTCTGAGACAGGTGCTGCATGGCTGTCGTCAGCTCGTGTTGTGAAATGTTGGGTTAAGTCCCGCAACGAGCGCAACCCTTATCCTTGTTTGCCAGCGAGTAATGTCGGGAACTCCAGGGAGACTGCCGGTGATAAACCGGAGGAAGGTGGGGACGACGTCAAGTCATCATGGCCCTTACGAGTAGGGCTACACACGTGCTACAATGGCGCATACAGAGGGCAGCAAGCTAGCGATAGTGAGCGAATCCCAAAAAGTGCGTCGTAGTCCGGATTGGAGTCTGCAACTCGACTCCATGAAGTCGGAATCGCTAGTAATCGTGAATCAGAATGTCACGGTGAATACGTTCCCGGGCCTTGTACACACCGCCCGTCACACCATGGGAGTGGGCTGCAAAAGAAGTGGGTAGTTTAACCTTTCGGGGAGGACGCTCACCACTTTGTGGTTCATGACTGGGGTGAAGTCGTAACAAGGTAGCCCTAGGGGAACCTGGGGCTGGATCACCTCCTTATACGAAGATACTTACGATGAGTGTCCACACAGATTGATGGTTTAGATTTAGTTAAAGCCAGAGCTTTAATTAATAACGTAAGTTATTGATTAAAGCTTTTTGCTTTATGCTCTTTAACAATTTGGAAAGCTGACTGATTGATTTACTTACGAGTAATTCAATCAAATTTAAAAGTTCTCAATGTTTATCTTTATTGATAAACACAACAAACACATTCAAGTGTCTTGTATTCGAATCAAACGTTAGTTTGATTCACAATTGAGTCCGGCAAACAGTTATCAAGAATTAACCCTTCTTGATGACAACCAAAAACCTTGGTTAGTTGCCATACACTAAGACCCTTTCGGGTTGTATGGTTAAGTGACTAAGCGTACACGGTGGATGCCTTGGCAGTCAGAGGCGATGAAAGACGTAATAACTTGCGATAAGCCCAGATTAGGTAGTAATAACCTTTTGAGTCTGGGATTTCTGAATGGGGAAACCCACGTGCATAAGCACGTATCCTGTTGTGAATACATAGCAACAGGAGGCAAACCGGGGGAACTGAAACATCTAAGTACCCCGAGGAAGAGAAATCAACCGAGATTCCGAAAGTAGCGGCGAGCGAAATTGGATTAGCCCTTAAGCTTTTAATGATGCAGGTGAAGAGTCTGGAAAGTCTCGCAATAAAGGGTGATAGCCCCGTAACCGACACATCATAATCAGTGAAATCGAGTAGGGCGGGACACGTGATATCCTGTCTGAATATGGGGGGACCATCCTCCAAGGCTAAATACTACTGACTGACCGATAGTGAACCAGTACCGTGAGGGAAAGGCGAAAAGAACCCCTGTGAGGGGAGTGAAATAGAACCTGAAACCGTGTACGTACAAGCAGTAGGAGCACCTTCGTGGTGTGACTGCGTACCTTTTGTATAATGGGTCAGCGACTTAATTTTAGTAGCAAGGTTAACCGTTTAGGGGAGCCGTAGGGAAACCGAGTCTTAACTGGGCGTACAGTTGCTAGGATTAGACCCGAAACCAGGTGATCTAGCCATGGGCAGGTTGAAGGTTGAGTAACATCAACTGGAGGACCGAACCGACTAATGTTGAAAAATTAGCGGATGACTTGTGGCTAGGGGTGAAAGGCCAATCAAACCTGGAGATAGCTGGTTCTCCCCGAAAGCTATTTAGGTAGCGCCTCGGACGAATACTACTGGGGGTAGAGCACTGTTAAGGCTAGGGGGTCATCCCGACTTACCAACCCTTTGCAAACTCCGAATACCAGTAAGTACTATCCGGGAGACACACGGCGGGTGCTAACGTCCGTCGTGGAGAGGGAAACAACCCAGACCGCCAGCTAAGGTCCCAAAGTATAGCTAAGTGGGAAACGATGTGGGAAGGCTCAGACAGCCAGGATGTTGGCTTAGAAGCAGCCATCATTTAAAGAAAGCGTAATAGCTCACTGGTCGAGTCGGCCTGCGCGGAAGATGTAACGGGGCTAAGCTATACACCGAAGCTGCGGCTACGTACCTTAGGGTATGTGGGGTAGGGGAGCGTTCTGTAAGCCGTTGAAGGTGTGCTGTAAGGCATGCTGGAGGTATCAGAAGTGCGAATGCTGACATGAGTAACGATAAAGGGAGTGAAAAACTCCCTCGCCGGAAGACCAAGGGTTCCTGTCCAACGTTAATCGGGGCAGGGTAAGTCGACTCCTAAGGCGAGGCCGAAAGGCGTAGTCGATGGGAAACGGGTTAATATTCCCGTACTTCTTACAATTGCGATGGGGGGACGGAGAAGGCTAGGTGGGCCTGGCGACGGTTGTCCAGGTTCAAGTACGTAGGCGGAAAGTTTAGGTAAATCCGGACTTTCTTAACGCTGAGATACGATGTCGAGCTACTACGGTAGTGAAGTCATTGATGCCATGCTTCCAGGAAAAGCCTCTAAGCTTCAGATTGTAAGGAATCGTACCCCAAACCGACACAGGTGGTCGGGTAGAGAATACCAAGGCGCTTGAGAGAACTCGGGTGAAGGAACTAGGCAAAATGGTACCGTAACTTCGGGAGAAGGTACGCTCTTATCAGTGAAGTCCCTTGCGGATGGAGCAGACGAGAGTCGCAGATACCAGGTGGCTGCAACTGTTTATTAAAAACACAGCACTGTGCAAAATCGTAAGATGACGTATACGGTGTGACGCCTGCCCGGTGCCGGAAGGTTAATTGATGGGGTTAGACTTCGGTCGAAGCTCTTGATCGAAGCCCCGGTAAACGGCGGCCGTAACTATAACGGTCCTAAGGTAGCGAAATTCCTTGTCGGGTAAGTTCCGACCTGCACGAATGGCGTAATGATGGCCACGCTGTCTCCACCCGAGACTCAGTGAAATTGAAATCGCTGTGAAGATGCAGTGTACCCGCGGCTAGACGGAAAGACCCCGTGAACCTTTACTACAGCTTGGCACTGAACATTGAACCTACATGTGTAGGATAGGTGGGAGACTTTGAAACCGCGTCGCTAGATGTGGTGGAGTCGTCCTTGAAATACCACCCTTGTAGTTTTGATGTTCTAACGTTGGTCCCTGAATCGGGATTACGGACAGTGCCTGGTGGGTAGTTTGACTGGGGCGGTCTCCTCCCAAAGAGTAACGGAGGAGCACGAAGGTGGGCTAAACACGGTTGGACATCGTGTGGTTAGTGCAATGGCATAAGCCCGCTTGACTGCGAGAATGACAATTCGAGCAGGTGCGAAAGCAGGTCATAGTGATCCGGTGGTTCTGAATGGAAGGGCCATCGCTCAACGGATAAAAGGTACTCCGGGGATAACAGGCTGATACCGCCCAAGAGTTCATATCGACGGCGGTGTTTGGCACCTCGATGTCGGCTCATCACATCCTGGGGCTGAAGTCGGTCCCAAGGGTATGGCTGTTCGCCATTTAAAGTGGTACGCGAGCTGGGTTTAGAACGTCGTGAGACAGTTCGGTCCCTATCTGCCGTGGGCGTTGGAAAATTGAAAGGGGCTGCTCCTAGTACGAGAGGACCGGAGTGGACGAACCTCTGGTGTTCGGGTTGTCATGCCAATGGCATTGCCCGGTAGCTAAGTTCGGAATCGATAACCGCTGAAAGCATCTAAGCGGGAAGCGAGCCTTGAGATGAGTTTTCCCTGGCGCTATAAGCGTCCTAAAGGGTTGTCGTAGACTACGACGTTGATAGGCAGGGTGTGTAAGTGCTGCGAGGCATTGAGCTAACCTGTACTAATTGCCCGTGAGGCTTAACCATACAACACCCAAGGGGTTTTGTGGACTCAAAGACAGACCTTGAATGAGTTTGAAGAGATACTTTTAAATCAGTTTTCCGAATTTTAAAATTTGCTTGGCGACCATAGCATTGTGGACCCACCTGATTCCATGCCGAACTCAGAAGTGAAACACAATAGCGCCGATGGTAGTGTGGGGTTTCCCCATGTGAGAGTAGGACATCGCCAGGCTTTAATTTCGACTTTGTCTATTTAATAGACAAGTCACCATAGAGTTCTAAGTTTTCTTAGTATTTTATGTTGACTTTCAAAGTGGAAAGCGTATTATACGCGTCCTGCTTACGTGCTAAGGCACTGAAAGCAAAGCTCTTTAACAATTTAAACCTATCAATCTGTGTGGGCACTCGTTGATGAATATCAAAACGTTATTACTTAGGTAATGACAGTTACTTCGGTAACAAACTTGATTTCAATGAACTGAGTGACCAATACGTTTAACTACTTGTAGTTATTCGGCACAGTCAATTCATTACCATTCTGTTGGAATGGTAATAGCTTTAAAATTACATAGTAGTTTTGAAGTCAGTATTCGTTGAGTCACAAAATCTTAAATTGAAGAGTTTGATCATGGCTCAGATTGAACGCTGGCGGCAGGCCTAACACATGCAAGTCGAGCGGAAACGACACTAACAATCCTTCGGGTGCGTTAATGGGCGTCGAGCGGCGGACGGGTGAGTAATGCCTAGGAAATTGCCTTGATGTGGGGGATAACCATTGGAAACGATGGCTAATACCGCATAATGCCTACGGGCCAAAGAGGGGGATCTTCGGACCTCTCGCGTCAAGATATGCCTAGGTGGGATTAGCTAGTTGGTGAGGTAATGGCTCACCAAGGCGACGATCCCTAGCTGGTCTGAGAGGATGATCAGCCACACTGGAACTGAGACACGGTCCAGACTCCTACGGGAGGCAGCAGTGGGGAATATTGCACAATGGGCGAAAGCCTGATGCAGCCATGCCGCGTGTATGAAGAAGGCCTTCGGGTTGTAAAGTACTTTCAGTTGTGAGGAAGGGTGTGTAGTTAATAGCTGCGCATCTTGACGTTAGCAACAGAAGAAGCACCGGCTAACTCCGTGCCAGCAGCCGCGGTAATACGGAGGGTGCGAGCGTTAATCGGAATTACTGGGCGTAAAGCGCATGCAGGTGGTTCATTAAGTCAGATGTGAAAGCCCGGGGCTCAACCTCGGAACTGCATTTGAAACTGGTGAACTAGAGTGCTGTAGAGGGGGGTAGAATTTCAGGTGTAGCGGTGAAATGCGTAGAGATCTGAAGGAATACCAGTGGCGAAGGCGGCCCCCTGGACAGACACTGACACTCAGATGCGAAAGCGTGGGGAGCAAACAGGATTAGATACCCTGGTAGTCCACGCCGTAAACGATGTCTACTTGGAGGTTGTGGCCTTGAGCCGTGGCTTTCGGAGCTAACGCGTTAAGTAGACCGCCTGGGGAGTACGGTCGCAAGATTAAAACTCAAATGAATTGACGGGGGCCCGCACAAGCGGTGGAGCATGTGGTTTAATTCGATGCAACGCGAAGAACCTTACCTACTCTTGACATCCAGAGAAGCCAGCGGAGACGCAGGTGTGCCTTCGGGAGCTCTGAGACAGGTGCTGCATGGCTGTCGTCAGCTCGTGTTGTGAAATGTTGGGTTAAGTCCCGCAACGAGCGCAACCCTTATCCTTGTTTGCCAGCGAGTAATGTCGGGAACTCCAGGGAGACTGCCGGTGATAAACCGGAGGAAGGTGGGGACGACGTCAAGTCATCATGGCCCTTACGAGTAGGGCTACACACGTGCTACAATGGCGCATACAGAGGGCAGCAAGCTAGCGATAGTGAGCGAATCCCAAAAAGTGCGTCGTAGTCCGGATTGGAGTCTGCAACTCGACTCCATGAAGTCGGAATCGCTAGTAATCGTGAATCAGAATGTCACGGTGAATACGTTCCCGGGCCTTGTACACACCGCCCGTCACACCATGGGAGTGGGCTGCAAAAGAAGTGGGTAGTTTAACCTTTCGGGGAGGACGCTCACCACTTTGTGGTTCATGACTGGGGTGAAGTCGTAACAAGGTAGCCCTAGGGGAACCTGGGGCTGGATCACCTCCTTATACGAAGATACCACGATGAGTGTCCACACAGATTGATTAGGTTTAGAAAGTAAAAGAGACGATATTGGGTCTGTAGCTCAGCTGGTTAGAGCGCTCGCCTGATAAGCGGGAGGTCGGTGGTTCGAGTCCACTCAGACCCACCAATATCGACTAGATACCTAGATGGGGCTATAGCTCAGCTGGGAGAGCGCCTGCCTTGCACGCAGGAGGTCTGCGGTTCGATCCCGCATAGCTCCACCATCTTTAAGGGTTTTTCCTTAAGAATCTTTAAAAATGGTTTCGAAAGAAATCAAGCTCTTTAACAATTTGGAAAGCTGACTGATTGATTACTTACGAGTAATTCAATCAAATTTAAAAGTTCTCAATGTTTATCTTTCATTAGATAAACACAACAAACACATTCAAGTGTCTTGTATTCGAATCAATGTTTACATTGATTCACAATTGAGTCCGGCAAACAGTTATCAAGAATTAACCCTTCTTGATGACAACCAAAAACCTTGGTTAGTTGCCATACATTAAGACCCTTTCGGGTTGTATGGTTAAGTGACTAAGCGTACACGGTGGATGCCTTGGCAGTCAGAGGCGATGAAAGACGTAATAACTTGCGATAAGCCCAGATTAGGTAGTAATAACCTTTTGAGTCTGGGATTTCTGAATGGGGAAACCCACGTGCATAAGCACGTATCCTGTTGTGAATACATAGCAACAGGAGGCAAACCGGGGGAACTGAAACATCTAAGTACCCCGAGGAAGAGAAATCAACCGAGATTCCGAAAGTAGCGGCGAGCGAAATTGGATTAGCCCTTAAGCTTTTAATGATGCAGGTGAAGAGTCTGGAAAGTCTCGCAATAAAGGGTGATAGCCCCGTAACCGACACATCATAATCAGTGAAATCGAGTAGGGCGGGACACGTGATATCCTGTCTGAATATGGGGGGACCATCCTCCAAGGCTAAATACTACTGACTGACCGATAGTGAACCAGTACCGTGAGGGAAAGGCGAAAAGAACCCCTGTGAGGGGAGTGAAATAGAACCTGAAACCGTGTACGTACAAGCAGTAGGAGCACCTTCGTGGTGTGACTGCGTACCTTTTGTATAATGGGTCAGCGACTTAATTTTAGTAGCAAGGTTAACCGTTTAGGGGAGCCGTAGGGAAACCGAGTCTTAACTGGGCGTACAGTTGCTAGGATTAGACCCGAAACCAGGTGATCTAGCCATGGGCAGGTTGAAGGTTGAGTAACATCAACTGGAGGACCGAACCGACTAATGTTGAAAAATTAGCGGATGACTTGTGGCTAGGGGTGAAAGGCCAATCAAACCTGGAGATAGCTGGTTCTCCCCGAAAGCTATTTAGGTAGCGCCTCGGACGAATACTACTGGGGGTAGAGCACTGTTAAGGCTAGGGGGTCATCCCGACTTACCAACCCTTTGCAAACTCCGAATACCAGTAAGTACTATCCGGGAGACACACGGCGGGTGCTAACGTCCGTCGTGGAGAGGGAAACAACCCAGACCGCCAGCTAAGGTCCCAAAGTATAGCTAAGTGGGAAACGATGTGGGAAGGCTCAGACAGCCAGGATGTTGGCTTAGAAGCAGCCATCATTTAAAGAAAGCGTAATAGCTCACTGGTCGAGTCGGCCTGCGCGGAAGATGTAACGGGGCTAAGCTATACACCGAAGCTGCGGCTACGTACCTTAGGGTATGTGGGGTAGGGGAGCGTTCTGTAAGCCGTTGAAGGTGGTCTGTAAGGGCTGCTGGAGGTATCAGAAGTGCGAATGCTGACATGAGTAACGATAAAGGGAGTGAAAAACTCCCTCGCCGGAAGACCAAGGGTTCCTGTCCAACGTTAATCGGGGCAGGGTAAGTCGACTCCTAAGGCGAGGCCGAAAGGCGTAGTCGATGGGAAACGGGTTAATATTCCCGTACTTCTTACAATTGCGATGGGGGGACGGAGAAGGCTAGGTGGGCCTGGCGACGGTTGTCCAGGTTCAAGTATGTAGGCGGAAAGTTTAGGTAAATCCGGACTTTCATTAACGCTGAGATACGATGTCGAGCTACTACGGTAGTGAAGTCATTGATGCCATGCTTCCAGGAAAAGCCTCTAAGCTTCAGATTGTAAGGAATCGTACCCCAAACCGACACAGGTGGTCGGGTAGAGAATACCAAGGCGCTTGAGAGAACTCGGGTGAAGGAACTAGGCAAAATGGTACCGTAACTTCGGGAGAAGGTACGCTCTTATCAGTGAAGTCCCTTGCGGATGGAGCAGACGAGAGTCGCAGATACCAGGTGGCTGCAACTGTTTATTAAAAACACAGCACTGTGCAAAATCGTAAGATGACGTATACGGTGTGACGCCTGCCCGGTGCCGGAAGGTTAATTGATGGGGTTAGACTTCGGTCGAAGCTCTTGATCGAAGCCCCGGTAAACGGCGGCCGTAACTATAACGGTCCTAAGGTAGCGAAATTCCTTGTCGGGTAAGTTCCGACCTGCACGAATGGCGTAATGATGGCCACGCTGTCTCCACCCGAGACTCAGTGAAATTGAAATCGCTGTGAAGATGCAGTGTACCCGCGGCTAGACGGAAAGACCCCGTGAACCTTTACTACAGCTTGGCACTGAACATTGAACCTACATGTGTAGGATAGGTGGGAGACTATGAAACCGCGTCGCTAGATGTGGTGGAGTCGTCCTTGAAATACCACCCTTGTAGTTTTGATGTTCTAACGTTGGTCCCTGAATCGGGATTACGGACAGTGCCTGGTGGGTAGTTTGACTGGGGCGGTCTCCTCCCAAAGAGTAACGGAGGAGCACGAAGGTGGGCTAAACACGGTTGGACATCGTGTGGTTAGTGCAATGGCATAAGCCCGCTTGACTGCGAGAATGACAATTCGAGCAGGTGCGAAAGCAGGTCATAGTGATCCGGTGGTTCTGAATGGAAGGGCCATCGCTCAACGGATAAAAGGTACTCCGGGGATAACAGGCTGATACCGCCCAAGAGTTCATATCGACGGCGGTGTTTGGCACCTCGATGTCGGCTCATCACATCCTGGGGCTGAAGTCGGTCCCAAGGGTATGGCTGTTCGCCATTTAAAGTGGTACGCGAGCTGGGTTTAGAACGTCGTGAGACAGTTCGGTCCCTATCTGCCGTGGGCGTTGGAAAATTGAAAGGGGCTGCTCCTAGTACGAGAGGACCGGAGTGGACGAACCTCTGGTGTTCGGGTTGTCATGCCAATGGCATTGCCCGGTAGCTAAGTTCGGAATCGATAACCGCTGAAAGCATCTAAGCGGGAAGCGAGCCTTGAGATGAGTTTTCCCTGGCACTATAAGTGTCCTAAAGGGTTGTCGTAGACTACGACGTTGATAGGCAGGGTGTGTAAGTGCTGCGAGGCATTGAGCTAACCTGTACTAATTGCCCGTGAGGCTTAACCATACAACACCCAAGGGGTTTTGTGGACTCAAAGAAAGACCAGACCTTGAATGAGTTTGAAGAGATACTTTTAAATCCAGTTTTCCGAATTTTAAAATTTGCTTGGCGACCATAGCATTGTGGACCCACCTGATTCCATGCCGAACTCAGAAGTGAAACACAATAGCGCCGATGGTAGTGTGGGGTTTCCCCATGTGAGAGTAGGACATCGCCAGGCTTTAAATTAAATCTTTAGGTTGACCGACCTGGAGATATGGACGCTCACTTAGTGAGTTGACCACTGCGGAGTGGTAGTTCAGTTGGTTAGAATACCGGCCTGTCACGCCGGGGGTCGCGGGTTCGAGTCCCGTCCACTCCGCCACTTATTAGAGAAGCCCTGCTAGAAATAGCGGGGCTTTTTTACATTTGAAGAAAAGAGTTTTGCTTGTAGATTGTATGAGTGCTGTAAAGGCAGACCCTACACTTCACGCTATTCCGGCACATATTAGAAAGCCTAGTCTGACGACTAGGCTTTCGTCGTTTCTGAGATGTGAGTTTTAGCTCTTAGTTACTACAAGCCCCTGAGTTTATTATTCGCCTCCGACTTTTGTTGAAGCGTTTTTCGTTGCTCACGAACTCTGATATTCCAACACTTATTATAAAAGTCCTGCTCTTTCTAGAAGCGCTTGATTACGTTAGTTGATATTTGTAGGCTATCGATTCAATGATTAACCTTTAGAGAATGTCTTAGTGAGGTTTACTTCCTATTAATTTGAACTGGTTGATAAAGATGTCTCGTCTTTAGTCACAAGGTTTTGCTGGTTCGGCAACTCTTGCTATATCTCTATTGCTTAATAGATGAACCTATTAAGCAGTTACGTGAAGCCCCGGCTTTAGCGTTTTATAGTTGGAATATTGATGGCCATTTAATTGCTAATTCAGTGTGATATAACGCGGCTTTCGGTCTGTTGGTGAATATCTTTAAATGTCTCCTCTCAAAGTAAGCTCCTTTTACTCTTCAGCTTAGAGGCGTCACTTTTCTTTATGACTCCTCTCGAGCGTCTTCTTAGAGCTTGTTTATAAAAATCGTAAAACTACATACAGACACAATTAAAGTAGTTCTCCGTGTGTTTGAGGGGCTTCATTGCGTAATTTAATGGTTAGTTGGTTTGGTGGCGTGGCGTTGGACGGGCAGGGTTCGATGAGTTTGGTTTATAGGTGTTGTAGAAGTTATCTAGGGGCAAGTAACAGATACAAAAAAGCCGATGCTAGACATCGGCTTAGTTTGAGTCGTTTTGAATTACGCTGGTTGAACGAGAGCGAGTGCCTTACGAGAAACTTCGTGAGCTGCTTTCGTTAGGTTCTGCTTCTCTAGTGCATCAGATAGGTATCCGTAATCTGATACGTTTGAGCGAAGTGCTAGTGCTTTTTCAAAGTGACTTTGCGCTTCTGCCCACTTCTGTTCTCTTAGATAGAACTGAGCCAATGCGCTGTGTGCTTCGGCATTACTACCATCTTTATTGATAGCACGCTCTAGCATCACAACTACTGGGTGGTGATCGGCAAGATTTAGCTCAGGAAGCAACATGTAGAGCTCATTTGAACCACTCTTCGCAATGTTTTCTTTAATCACTGTGAAGGCTTCTGAATCAGCTTTACGAGCGATCAGTTGCTTCACAAAACAGGAAACAAGGTGAGAGCTTTGTTTCTGCTTTCTTGAAAGCTTGTTCCAATGGCTGATTAAACCTTCGCTACCTTGCTGCTGTGCCACATCGTGAAGCAAACCACATTGTGCTTTCTGTTCCAGCTCAACTTGTTCATCAGGTGTAAGAAGCTTGTTCTTAGCCAGCTTAGGCGTTAGCTCTAACAATGGCTGCCAAAGTTTAAGCTGCACGTAAGTGGCTTTTAGCAGGCCAAGTACAGCGGTGTTATTCGGGTACGAGCCTTTCAATGTTGAAAGTGTATCGAATGCGGCTTCGTAGTTCGACTCACTGATCTGTTGTTTTGCTTTCGTTAGCTCAACGGCCAATAGAGAGTCCTCTTGTTGGCTAGCAAGCTCGATGTACTTATCACGCTCACTTGTATTGCCTTGTTCGTGAGCAGCTTGAGAAGCGACTAAATAACAAAGTAGCGGCATGTCGTGGTGGTTAGCCCAACGAGTTACTTTCTTCTCTGCGCTTTTCCAGTCACCTTCAAGAAGTTTGATGATGCCTTCATTGGTATAACGACGAGAGCGCTTTAGTTTACGAACACTGAACCAGTTCCAAGTTGTCGAGCTTGCGTACATAAGCTTTTTAAATAGGAACTCTAAGCCGAATAGAGCCGCTAGAAGAGCAATGACAAAGATAACCAGTGTTGTCACGCTCATCTCAATGGTCTTATTCGCAATTGAGATCAGAACGTAGCCTTGTTGACCAGAGAACTGAGTACCAACAATTAACCCAGCACCTAGAACGAGAAAAAGAAAAATCCAACGAATCATTATTTTTCCTCCGTGGTCATAACGGTGACTTCACGACGTAGGCGTTCACGTATCACGTCTGATAACTCATTTTGAGACTCAAGTTTCACAGGGTATTTCACAGAAATATTCTGCTCGCTCAGCTGCTTAATTGCCTTCTCAAACTCAATCACTGAGTTGTTATCTTGGTTTAGGTATGACTTCGACCACTCGTTAGCTGTTTGCAGTGCTGCACTGTAGATATCGCCTTGCTCTTTGTAGACTGCGCGAATGGCTGTCTCTAGTTTGCCTTTGATATTTTCACGTAGGTAGAAGTGCTGCTCTGGTGATAGTAGAGGAATGACTTCTCCATCACGACTGCGAAAGGTGATGAAGTTTTCTGAGAAATCTTTCATCGACGTCATCAGGTTGTTCTGCCAATCATTGATGTCTTGCGATACGGCTTTTTTCTCAACAACCGCAGCTTCTGGAAGAATCGCATTGGCAAGCGGTAGAGTATCGACTTGTTTTTGTAGGCTTGTGATACGAAGAACTAAGCCATCACGGTCGATCAGAGGGATAGTGCGAAGCTTAGTAATATCATTGGTCATTGATTGACGAAGAGAGACCAAGCTTGGGTCATTCAGTGCGGCGATACGTTGATCGGCGCTTTCCATTAGTTTGGTGGCACTAACGGCATCATGCTCTAGGAACAGTTTACGACCAGCAAGTTTCACAAGGTAATCAGCTTCAGCAAGCAACCAGTCATTTGGACGGCGACCTTTAACGTCAGCAACTGCTAGCTGTAGGCTTTGAATGCTCTTCTGTTGCTGAGATTGCACGACTTGAGTCTTCTCCACCGCATGTGATGCTTCTTGGATGGTCTCTTGCTTGATGGTTTGTAAGTCTTTATTTACTGCAGATTGAGTATTTTGCAGTTGTGCTTGAAGAGCTGCGATCTGAGCTGAGTACTCAGCGCTCTTTTGCTGCATTTGAAACGCGATGCCGCCACTGAAAATAATAGAAATAGCGATCGCAATAGCGCCTAGTTTGACACCGCGCTTACCTTGCTTTTCCGCTTTTTCTATTTGCTCTTTATGTTCGGCTTGAGGCTGTTCATTTTGAGCGATATTTGACGCAGAGGCATCAAGTTTTTGTTCAGGTTGTTTTGTCTCTGTAGATTCAGCTTTTTCGTTTTCAACAACTACTGGCTGAGTGTCTTGTTTCTGTTCAGGTTCAATATGCTCATTATTTTTTTTGCTTGTCATGCTTATTTCCTGTTTCTAGCTAAGGCTGGAGAGCAGCCAGTAATATTTGGTTCGTAGCACTTTGAGTATTGGTCACGCTAGAGAATCCGAGTTGTTGTGCTCGATCTGCTATGCGCTGGCTTGGGACAAATAGTTGTCTTGTTGAAAGCCAAGCCAAATACTCATCAGGGGTAATTGAGCAGAGATACTCCAATTGCTCCTGACTAGTGATGACAACTTTGGACGTGTTTTTGTTTATCCATGTTTGATAGGTATTGTGGTCGCTAATGGGAATATATTCTCTACGATAGGTCTCACAATAAGAGACTTGTGCACCTCGAGTGAGTAAAGAATCTCGAATGAGCTCACGCCCACCATTGCCACGCAGTATCAAAATGGATTTATTATCTACGCCATTAAGTTCAGTAAGTTTAAGAAGATGTTCACTATCACTAACTTGGGGATAGTTTACTTTTTGTTTACAGACTTTGCTCAAAACGTGCGCAGTTTTTTGACCAACGCCAAGATAAAGCGGCGAAGTAGGCCAAATAGATGAAGTTTTCGAAAGGATGCTTTGGGCAGCGGTCACGGCATGGTGACTGACTGCAATAATAATATCGCTGTTATTAAGCTGGGTGCTTAGATCCACTGAGTCTGGATTATCAACGATACGAATAAGCGGATGATGGATTGCTTGAATCCCTTCATCCGCTAGTTGTTGGCAAAGCGATTGTCCCTCTGAACCGGGACGAGTCACCAACACTGTCATAGTTATTCTTGGTCTGCGTATAGCTTGGTTAAGATTTCTCTCGCACCGTCATCCAACAGTTGATTCGCTAGAGTAACGCCAAGCGCTTCAGCATCTTTACGAGAGCCAGAGATCTCGCCGCGAACCATTTTAGAACCGTCTGGTTCACCGACAAGTGCACGCAGCCAGATGTTGTCGCCGTCTAATAGTGAGTAGCTACCAATAGGCACCTGACAACCACCTTCCAGAGTTAGGTTCATTGCACGTTCGCATAGCACGCGATCGGCTGTGTCTTTGTGGTTCAGTGGCTCAAGAAGTTTGATTAAGCGTTCATCATCAAGACGACATTCAATACCAACAGCGCCTTGGCCTACAGCTGGTAGAGATTGTTCTGGTTCGATAAAGCTGCGGATCCGTTCTTCTAGTTCCAAACGCTTAAGACCAGCAGCTGCCAGTACGATCGCATCGTATTGACCGTCATCGAGCTTACCTAAACGAGTACCTACATTGCCGCGTAGTTCTTTGATGATTAAATCAGGGCGGTATTCTAGTAACTGACATTGGCGACGTAGGCTACATGTACCCACGACAGCACCTTGTGGTAGCTCATCGATGTTGTTGTAAGTGTTTGATACGAATGCATCACGAGGATCTTCGCGCTCACAAATAGTTACCAGGCCTAGACCTTCAGGAAAGTCGACTGGCACATCTTTCATTGAGTGAACTGCGAGGTCAGCACGACCTTCTAGCATTGCCACTTCGAGTTCTTTAACGAACAGCCCTTTACCACCCACTTTAGCAAGCGGAGTATCAAGGATGATGTCACCTTTGGTCACCATAGTTACCAACTCAACCTCTAAACCAGGGTGAGCAGCTTGAAGTGCATCCCTTACAAAGTATGCCTGCCAAAGGGCAAGAGGGCTTTTTCTGGTAGCGATACGGATTGGTGTTGAATTTGTCATGGTGTTTCCGATATAGGTTCTGTAATAGCCTAATCCTAACATTGTGAGGAGAAAATTCTTACTGTTTGATCATTCCATGCTTTGATAGCTGAGAGATTTTCATGAGTTCACCAAAATAGTGTGATTAGTATCTCATTTGAAACATGGGCTATTATTAGAAATAGTCAATAAAGAGGACACTACGGCGCCGTGAGTTTAACTTTCTGTCATCAAGGGATTGGCCAGTATGACAGCTTCCTTTACTTTACCAATAAGGGTAAAAGTGTTAAATTGATCACGTTTTGTTGCTGCTTTCGTTCAGTAACTAAACAGAAGTGCATTTAATCTCAAACCAAGGACTTACCTTGCAGGCTTACACTCAGACTTTGATTCAACGGTTAGACAATCTAAATCAGCAGCGCATTGATCGTGCGTTGGCGTTGATGAATGTCCAAGGTCAGCGAGTTTTCAACCTTATCCCCGCACTACTTCATTTCAATCATCCAATGATGCCCGGTTACTATGACCAACAAGTTCCTTTTGGAATTCGTAGCTTCACGCTTAATGAATTCCAAAAGCAATTTGTGTCTGATACCGAATTAACGCTTGGTGGAAAACTCACTGAGGCTGCTGAACCGGCAATCCTTGGCTTGTACACCATGGGTAGCACCTCTTCTATTGGCCAAAGCACCTCAAGTGATCTTGATATCTGGGTATGTGTTTCTCCAGATATGGATGGCGCATCGCGCGATAGCCTGACCAACAAATGTCTGCTTATTACTGATTGGGCGGAAACCTTAGGGGTTGAGGCAAATTTCTTCTTGATGGATGAACAGCGTTTTCGCTCGAATCATTCTGAAGAGATGACCGGTGATAACTGCGGTTCTTCACAGCACTTGTTGTTGCTTGATGAGTTTTATCGCTCAGCGGTTCGCTTGGCTGGCCAACGTTTGCTATGGCAAATCATTCCTCCTGAGATGGAAGAGTGTTATGACCAATACGTTCAAGGCTTATGTCAGGATGGTTATCTTGATTGTTCGCAGTGGATCGATTTCGGCAAGCTGAATCGCATTCCTGCTGAAGAATACTTTGGTTCAAACCTATGGCAACTTTATAAGAGTATCGACTCACCGTATAAATCGGTGTTGAAGGCGATCCTGTTAGAAGCGTATTCATGGGAATACCCAAATACCCAACTGCTGAGCATTGATACTAAACGTCGCTTCTTTGCGGATGAACCTGATCTGTATGGTATGGATAGCTACTATCTGATGCTAGAGAAGGTAACGCGCTATCTAGAACGTATTAACGACCACACTCGTTTGGATCTGGTGAGACGTTGTTTCTACCTTAAGACTCATGAGAAGTTGTCGCGTGAAGCGGGCATTGGTTCTGTGGCATGGCGTCGTGAAGCCTTAACCGAGATGACTAAATCTTGGAACTGGGGACAAGAAACCATTGCCGAGCTCGACAACCGCCGTAATTGGAAGGTTGAGCAGGTTAAAGTGGTGCACCATGCATTGCTTGATGCTTTGATGCTGAGCTACCGTAATCTGATTCAGTTTGCACGTCGCAATGACATCACTTCAGCTATCAGTCCACAAGATATCAGCATTTTGGCTCGTAAGCTTTATGCTGCATTTGAGGTCTTGCCGGGTAAAGTGACCTTATTGAATCCTCAAATCTCTCCGGATCTGCATGAACCGGACTTGAGCTTCATCGAAGTTCGTCAAGGTCAGGCAAATAAGCCAGGTTGGTATCTATATAAACAACCATTAATTGCTCACCGTATTCTTGGTCAACCATCTCTTGAGCACCATGAGTACTTGAGTAAATTGGTGGCTTGGTCATTCTTTAATGGTTTGATTACTGAATCGACGCGTTTGCACTCTGTGGTTCGCGATGCTCATATTGATATCGATAAGTTCTATCAAATGGTGAGTGACCTTCGTAATACTTTCTCGTTGCGTAAGCGCCGCCCAAGCATGCAAGCATTGGCGAGCCCATGTGAAATTAGCCAACTGGCGATGTTCATCAACTTTGAAAATGACCCGACTTCTGAATTAAGTGGCCGTGCATTGAAGGTTGATCTTAAGAACGCCGATATCTTCAGTTTTGGTGAAGAAGGTAAGAGTTTAGTCGGCAGTGTCGATCTGGTTTATCGTAACTCTTGGCATGAAGTACGTACGCTTCATTTCCAAGGTGATACCGCGATGCTGGACGCGCTTAAGACGGTACTGGGTAAAATGCACCAAGATGCCTTACCGCCTGAGTCGGTCGATGTGTTCTGTTACAGCAAAAACCTACGCGGTGTTATGCGTAACATGGTGTACCAACTGCTTGCCGAGTGTATCGACTTACGATTGAAACCGATTGAACCAGAGAAACGTCGCCGCTTTAAAGCTATTCGTTTAGCCAATAAGATGTTTGGTCTGTTCTTTGAACGACGTGGTGTTTCGGTACAGATGTTGGAAAACTCGGTCGATTTCTACCGTAGTATCTCAACCAACAAGCTTAAGGGCTCACCTCTACTGATGCTTGATAAAGAGCAAGAGTATCAGTTGCCAGATGTAGTTGATGGCTTTGCGAGTGAAGGGTTAATTCAATTTTTCTTCGAAGATACTGACAAAGGCTTCAATATCTATGTATTGGACGAGTCGAATCAAGTTGAGGTGTATCACCAGTACAGCGGTGAAAAAGATGAGATGATCGCGAGTGTGAATTCTTTCTACACGTCGGTAAAAGATGAGTCGAAGATGTCGTCTAAGTTGATTAACTTTAATCTGCCTCAGTACTACCAAATTGTTCATCCAGAAGAGGGCAACTCTTACGTTGTACCTTATCGTAACGATGCGACTTTAGCTTCTCGGAGCTCAAAAATAGTCAACATCTAGTCTTACTAAGACTGATTGATATTAAAAAAGGAGTGATTGATTCACTCCTTTTTAGTTTTGCTTACAAAAGATTAGACCCAATCGATCGCTTCATCTGCGTGCTTCGAGCATTCTTCTTTAACCATCTCAAACAATTCCATGCCTGTCTTAGAACATGTCCACTTGTCGTCGATTAGCTTGAAGTGAAAACCACCAGATTTCGACGCTAACCAGATTTCTTTCATTGGTTCTTGGCGGTTGATAATGATCTGGCTGCGGTTCTCAAACTCCAGCGTCATTACGTTACCAGTCACTTCGTAATCAATATCTGCCTCTGATTCATCGATAGCTTCTTCGATGTTTTGCATCTGTATATCGACCAGTTGATGAAATTCAGTCTCGTTCATCCTTTCTATCCTATTGCTTTTCCTGAGTGTGGTGCGATTATAGGGGGCATTGAGTTAATAATCACGATATGCAAAATGAAAAAATTAATTACCGCTCTGTTTATGGTGTCCGTTATTGGACTTTCTGGTTGTGGTCAAACGGGTCCTTTGTACGATCCTGATGAAGTTCAGCAGACTGAACAATCACAATAAGTGAAAACACGCAGAAATCGTTATTTATAAGGGATAAGAACTTTGGATTACTTCAACTATCAGGAAGATGGCCAGCTTTGGGCTGAGGACGTCGCACTTTCACAACTAGCAGAGCAATATGGTACACCGCTGTATGTATATTCTCGTGCAACATTAGAACGCCATTGGAATGCGTTTGATTCGTCGGTTGGCGAGCACCCACACTTAGTGTGTTATGCCGTTAAAGCTAACTCGAACCTTGGCGTGTTGAATACTTTGGCTCGTTTGGGCTCTGGCTTCGACATCGTTTCTGGCGGTGAGCTAGAGCGTGTGGTTGCTGCCGGTGGCGATCCGGCGAAAGTTGTGTTCTCTGGTGTCGGCAAAACAGCCGCTGAAATGAAGCGTGCGCTTGAGTTGAACATTAAATGTTTCAACGTAGAGTCTGAACCAGAACTAGAGCGACTGAATAAAGTGGCTGGTGAGCTTGGTGTTAAGGCGCCGATTTCACTGCGTATTAACCCAGATGTTGATGCGAACACTCACCCTTACATTTCTACGGGTCTGCGTGATAACAAGTTCGGCATTGCCTTCGACCGTGCCCCTGCTGTTTATGCGTTTGCAAAAACACTCGATAACTTGTCTATCCATGGTATTGATTGCCACATCGGTTCTCAGTTAACGGATATCGAACCTTTCATCGATGCCACTGATCGCCTGCTTGCACTGATCGACCAACTACGCGCCAATGACATCAACATCAAACATCTTGATGTCGGTGGCGGTTTAGGCGTGGTTTACCGCGATGAATTACCACCACAACCTTCAGACTACGCGAAAGCTTTGTTGGCTCGTCTAGACAATCATTCTGATCTAGAGCTGATTTTCGAGCCTGGAAGAGCGATTGCTGCTAACGCTGGTGTATTATTAACGAAAGTCGAGTTCCTGAAGCCTACTGAGCATAAGAACTTTGCCATCATAGATGCAGCAATGAACGATCTGATGCGCCCGGCGCTTTACCAAGCTTGGCAAGATATTGTGCCAGTGAGCCCGCGTCAGGGTGAAGCTGTGACTTATGACTTGGTTGGTCCTATCTGTGAGACCGGTGACTTCCTAGGTAAGGATCGTGACCTTGTTCTTGAAGAAGGCGATCTACTGGCCGTTCGTTCTGCTGGTGCTTATGGCTTCGCTATGTCATCTAACTACAACACTCGTTCGCGTGCGGCTGAAGTGATGGTTGATGGCGATAAAACTCATTTGGTTCGTCAGCGTGAAGAGCTTACGAGTCTGTGGGAACTTGAAAACATTCTTCCGGAGTAATTTTAAGCGTTATGCACTTCCACTTTTCTAAAATGCATGGTTTGGGCAATGATTTCATGGTCGTGGACTGCATTACTCAAAATATTTTCTTTTCTCCAGATTTGATCCGTCGTTTGGCGGATCGTCACACTGGCGTGGGTTTTGATCAGCTACTTGTGGTTGAGGCTCCCTATGATCCAGAAACTGACTTCCATTACCGCATATTCAATGCGGATGGCAGTGAAGTGGAACAGTGTGGTAATGGCGCTCGTTGTTTTGCACGATTCGTTCGCATGAAAGGCTTAACGAATAAGTACAGCATCAACGTGAGCACCAAGAAAGGAAAAATGGTTCTCAAGATTGAAGACAATGACCAGATCACGGTGAACATGGGCATTCCTGAGTTCGAACCAGGCAAGATTCCATTCAAGGCAAAGCAGCCAGAGAAGACGTATATCCTGAGAACGGATGTACACACCTTGTTCTGCGGTGCCGTAAGCATGGGTAACCCGCATGTGGTTACCGTTGTTGATGACGTCGACACTGCTGATGTGGAGACCTTAGGTCCGCTTCTTGAATCACATGAGCGCTTCCCTGAGCGTGTTAACGCTGGCTTTATGCAGGTTGTTAATCGTGAAGAGGTTCGTTTACGTGTTTACGAGCGCGGCGCGGGTGAAACTCAGGCATGTGGTAGCGGCGCATGTGGCGCAGTTGCGGTTGGTATTACTCAAGGCTTACTGGCTGAGAATGTGAAAGTTCGTCTACCTGGCGGTGACTTACACATTAGCTGGCAAGGTCCGGGTAAACCTCTGTTTATGACTGGCCCAGCAACGCATGTGTTTGATGGTCAACTTTCTTGCTAAGAATGACTGATAACAAATAGATTCATAAAAAATAAAGGATAGGTTTTGTCTTACGTTGAAGCCGACGCACTCACCGCTGAAGTGGTCGCGGAATATTTACGTGATAACCCAGATTTTTTTCAAGACAGAAGAAATCTGGTTGATCGCCTTGCTGTTAACGATGTTGAGCAGGGCGCGGTTTCTTTGGTTGAGGTTCAGCTTAAGCGTCAACGCCAGAGAATCGAAGAGTTAGAAGAAGAGATCACTGGCTTGATGTCACTGGCTGCGAATAACGACAAAACTTTTTATGAGTTTATGGATCTGCAAGCTCAGGTATTGAAATGCAGTGATTTCATGCAAGTTATTAAAGCAGTTGAACAAAAGGCGATTGAATTAGGTTTGAAAGCTCATATTCGCGTACTGTCTCAGTTGGGCTTTTATCAGCTTAACGGAGAGCGTTATTCGAAGTTTTCATTGAACCATTTCAACGGTAAAGATGCTTATTTAGGACGCTTGAGAAAAGCAGACAGACAAGATTTGTTTGGTGATTTTCCAGTTCCAGAGCTAGGCTCTTATGTAGTACTTCCGCTTGCTAAGCAGTCTCCATTGGGCTTGCTCGCCTTTTCTAGCGAAGATGGCGGCCATTTCCAACCCCATATGGATACGCTCTTTTTACGCCATTTAGCGCTTGTTGTTGCTCATTTGGCGGACACTTTACCTTGGCAGATAAATAATGAGCCTAGAGCCCAAAATACCTCTTCCTAACAGCCTTCAAAAGCCACTTTCTCGCTTCTATGAATATCTCAGAAGCGAGAAGGGACTCAGCCTACACACCCAGCGCAATTACCGACAACAGCTCGAAACCATGGCCGCTCATTTAGTCACTCTAGGACTGAAAGATTGGGCTCAAGTCGATGCTGCTTGGGTAAGGCAACTTGCCAGTAAAGGCATGCGTGAGGGAATGAAAGCGAGCAGCATCGCGACTCGTTTATCTTCATTGCGCAGCTTCTTTGATTTCCTTGTATTGCGTGGCGAGATGACCGCCAACCCAGCCAAAGGTGTTTCTGCACCTCGCAAGCAACGTCCTTTGCCTAAAAACCTCGATGTCGATGAAGTGGGTCAACTGCTTGATGTGAATGAGGATGATCCGTTATCGATTCGTGACCGAGCGATGATGGAAGTGATGTATGGTGCGGGATTACGATTGGCCGAACTGGTCGGTATCAACCTGAGAGATGTGTTGGCTCGACAAGGCGAAATTCGAGTGATTGGTAAGGGTGATAAAGAACGCAAAGCACCGTTTTCCGGTTTAGCGAAAGAGTGGGTCGATAAATGGTTAAAAGTACGTGGTGAACTCGCTTCGCCGGGTGAGCCTGCACTGTTTGTCTCTAAACTTGGGACACGTATTTCTCATCGCAGTGTTCAGAAGCGTATGGAGGAGTGGGGAAAGAAGCAGGCTGTCGCCAGTCATATTAGCCCACACAAACTGCGTCACTCATTTGCAACGCATGTGCTTGAATCAAGCCAAAACCTTCGTGCGGTCCAAGAGTTACTCGGACATGAAAATATCTCGACAACCCAAGTGTATACCCACTTAGATTTCCAACATTTAGCACAAGCTTATGACCAAGCTCATCCAAGAGCTCGTAAGAAGAATAAAGATTAGATTAAAGGTTTAACTATGCGAATTTATCGAGGGTTAAAGCCCATCAAAGCCATGACCTTTGATTTGGACGACACCCTGTACGACAACTGGCCTGTGATCATGAAGGTTGAGAAAGAGATGGCGCAGTGGCTTTATCAAAAGCACCCAGTGTCGGCGTCTCTCTCGTTGGAAGAGTGGCAAGGCATCAAACAGCAAGTCGCCTCTGAAAATCCAGCGTTAAAACATGATGTCACCGTGTGGCGTGAAACACAGATTAAGCGTGGTTTGCTGCAACTGGGTTACTCACAGCAGCAAGCAGAACAAGCGGCTCGTGAAGGCATAGAACACGCCTTGTGGCTGCGTAATCAGGTGGATGTTCCTCAAGAGACGCATCGCGTGATGGCTGAGCTTAGTCAGCGTATTCCTTTGGTGGCGATTACCAATGGTAATGTCGATCCGCATAAAATTGGCTTAGGGCAATACTTTCAGTTAATCCTCAAAGCCGGCCCTGATGGCAGAGCAAAACCCTACCCGGATATGTTTGAAAAAGCGCAGCAATACTTAGGTTTTGATGCGAACAACATTCTTCACGTTGGTGATCATCTGAGAACGGATGTTTACGGAGCTAAGAAAAATGGCTTCCAGGCATGCTGGTTTAATGACACTGGTTCCAATTTATACCTCTCCTCGAAGGCGAGTGTGCTCCCTGATGTTGAAATAGAGCAACTTAGCGATCTTATGCGACTAATTTAATGGCTACGGTAAGCTATTGTGTCGCATTTATGATATTGAATTGTTACATTAGTCGTAATTAAATGCCTGTTTAGGCTAGGATAATTGGCGACTACTTTTTATCGATTCATTTCTATCATAGCAGTGGTTGCGGGTTCTCACTTCACTCGATTTTGAACAAGGGTTGGCATGCAAACATTTACATTTCTCGCAAATACTGAGGAGTTATTTAAATCTCAATTTGAACAGCGAGAATGGTGTGACCGCAAGCAATACCTAATTCAACTTTTCTCAGCCCAATCTCAAGACGTTGCTCGACGCATCGCGAGTGTTGCTCTCAAGCACCTAAATCATTCCATACTGATAGGTCAAAGTGCGCGTCATGTTATTTGTGATAACTGCCTTGAAAGCGCTTGTACCTTAGTGATTATCAGCGAGTTTGATGAAACACATTTAACCTCTGCTGTGCAGATTTTTACTGGCAATCCTAACCACGATAGCCAAGCTCTGGTGGCTCAATTATCTCTTTCCAAAGACACTAAAACGGTGATTAGCCTGTGTGATCAGGTAGAAGGGCGCGATTATCCCATTTATGGCGCTTTTGAAAACCTGCCTTATGCCTTGCCGGTGGCTGGTGGACTCTGTCATGAGAATGACTTTGGCCGTTGGGTTATGCATAACGAAGAGACCTATCAACACGCCTGTGTTGCGGTCGCTTTGACCAACCCAAGGTTGAAGGTTTGGTCGGATGCGTATTCTGAGTGGAATCCTATCGGAATGAAGTTAAGAGTCACTCAAGCCGAGGGCAACCGCTTATATGCATTGAATGACAAGCCAGCGATTGACGTGTTCAAACATTACCTTGCTGACGGCAAAGACCTCCCATTCAGTCAATTGATGAGTTTCCCGCTCTATCGTGAACTCGGAAGAAAGAAGGGCATCTCAACGCCTCTCCGTATCAATGACGATGGCAGTATTGAATTTGATAGCCCTTGGCATGTCGGAGAGGAAGCACAGTTCTGTTATAACCACCCGTCTTTGACCGCTGAAAAAGTGCGTCATGGTGCCGAGGTGCTTGCGATGCATCAGCCTGAATCGGTGATCATTTATAACTGTGTCTCTCGACTTGAATTCATCGACAGTAAGCTTGAACTAAAGCCGTTTGAAGGCATTGTGAAGGCCAGCGGTGCTTACTGTATGGGTGAGCTCTACCGTAATGAGGATCGCCAAGACATACTTCATCACAGCCTCACCTATATTGCGATGAGAGAGTCGGATGAGATAGACGAATTTCGTTGTGATGATTTTCATTGTGATTCTACGGTATCACCGCTGCTCAATTTAGTGAGAAATGCGGTTGCAGACTTAGACAGCATCAATACTCAGATGGAGAAAAAACTTCATCAGCAGGCGCATCGTCTAACCGAAAGCTACCGAATCGATTCGCGTACTGGGCTGCCTAATCGGATTGTATTAAAAGAGCGCCTTAATTCGATTTTGTTCAGTGAACACCTTCTGACTTTAAAGTTGACTAATTTTCATCAGGTTAACGAGAAGTATGGTTATCAAGTGGGTGATCAGCTGTTACTCGACCTTTCGAATCATTTTGTAGAACGATTACATCTTCGTGTGGTGAAGGAATCTAAGGTTCAGGTCGAACTGTTCAGTATTGGTGTTGGTGAGTGGGCGATCATCTTTAACGCGAGTATCGATAGCGGGAAGATAGAGCAACGCTTCATTGAGTTTGCTGATGACATTGAACACATTAATTTTGAGCCGTATGGATTAACCGACATTGATTACCTGTCGGTTTCGCTGTGTGGTGGCTTTGCCAGCCGTTGTGATTTCTTAACTGACAGCGGTGATGAGATCTTATTGAAAGCGATTGAAGCTCGACGTTATGGAGTGCGTAATAACACCCATATTACTAACGCTAAAGACATTCAGGTGAGCGAGGAAGATCGCAAGGAACAGCTCGGTTGGTTAAGTTGTGTAAGCCGAGCAATCTTAGATCAGAATATCATCACTTACTCACAGCCTATTGTTGCGGCGGGTACTCACGAAATGATCGGCCAAGAGTGTTTGGTTAGAATCATGGAAGCAGACGGGACGATTGTGCCACCGGGTAAGTTCTTACCTATGATTGCTGACACGCATCTTTATACTCGTCTAAGCCGACATATGATTAAGAGCACCATTGGTTATATGGCGGATAAGCAGAGCCCATTCTCGATCAACCTTTCTCCTCAAGATTTGTTGAGCGATAAGACACTTGAGATTCTCGAGACAGCCATTAGTGGTATCAACGATCCCACTCGGCTTGGCTTAGAAGTTCTCGAGTCTGAGCAGATCAAAGATTACGGTCGAATGATTGAGGTGTGTGATCACTTCCGTGCACTCGGGGCGAGAATCATTGTGGATGATTTTGGTTCAGGTTATTCCAATATTGATGAAATCATCAAACTCGAGCCGCAGATCATCAAGCTCGATGGCAGCTTGATTCGCAACATCGACAAAGACCAAAAGCAAAGGAACATCGCTTCTCAATTGGTGCGTTTGTGCCAAGTGTTTAATGCCCAAACGGTCGCTGAATTTGTTCACAATCAACAGGTTTGTGAGATAGCAGAGCAAATGGGTGTCGATTACCTACAAGGTTATTACTTTGGCGAGCCTAAGCGACTGTTTTAGTTATTAAAGCTCGTAAAATCTCACAAGCCCTTACTTTGAAAGCGCTCAGCCACCATTAATGACTGTTTTTTGGTGGAATGAGTGATGTCTAACTAGCGTCACATTATTTACAAGACGATTGTAAGTATTCCGTGCAAGCCTTATCTATAATAAGCACAATAACAAATCATTAACGCAACGATTAATGTGAATATGCAGTCGACCTCTCTCCTGATACAAGACATAGAACAAACCCAACGTGAATTGGAAAAGATAGATTTTCATACACATGAAAGCCTACTGATTCAGGTGTTTTCGTCTTTCGAGAAAGGTTCGGTTTTGGCTGCCTGCCAAGTCATTCAATCGACTTTCCCCAACGCAAAGCTCATTGGTTGCAGTGCCAATCATTACATCAGCCAAGGTGTCATTTTACATCAGGGCCTGTACCTTATTGTTACTCGCTTCGACAGTACCTCATTTTCTTGTGGTGTCGTGGAATATAGCGAGCAGCCACAACTTGATAGTCAATTGATGTGGGAACAGTTGGGATGTAATGCTCAGACTCAAAGTATTATCTGCTTTGCCGATCGCTTGCAGATAAATAACCGAGCCTTGTTTTCTGCGTTTGAACAATCCAGATACTCACTGCCTATTTGTGGAGGTGCATCGACCATTACCGGCTGTGGACGGTGGGTGATGTTGAATGGCCATTGCTACGAAAATGCCTACGTTATGTTGGCCTTACACAGCTCTGAGCTAGCAGTAACCAAAGGCTATTACACCGAATGGAACCCGATAGGGCGCACCTTTCGAGTCACTGGTGCTGAAGGTAACCGCTTGGCTGAATTGGATGGCATGCCAGTTCGTGATCTTTATAATCGCTACCTTGCGGACGGCCTCGAAGTACCTTTCGAGCAACTCCATAACTTCCCTTTGATGGTTGGTGATCCAAAAGAACAAAACATCCATTTACCACTCAAGGTCATTGATGACGGAGAGATCGAGTTTAGTGGTCCGTTTCAGATTGGCGATGAAGTTCGGTTTTGTTATGACCATCCTTCTCTGACCTTGGAGCAGATACGACTTGGCGTTCAACAAATTGGTGTTCATGCCCCGCAACAGTTCTTTATTTATAACTGCACTTCGCGTATCGACTTTATTGATGGTAACCAAGAGGTGGAGACTTTTCAAAACCTAGCAGACACCTATGGTGTGTATTGTATGGGCGAGCTTTATCAAGATGATGATCAACAACGCATTCTGCATCACAGCCTAACGTATCTCACCCTAAGAGAGGGAGAGGTCGAAGCTGAAGGTGCAGTTCCGCTTGAGACACAACCTGCCACGAACATATCCCCCTTATTTTCATTGATTCGTAATGCCTTGCTCGATGTTGATGACATGAACAACAGCATGGCGAGCAAGATCCAGCAGCAAGCCACGGCACTGACTGCCAGTTACCGGATTGATCGTCGAACGGGGTTACCTAATCGAAGTGTGTTGCGTGAAAAGCTGTCAAAAATGAATGCTGATAGTCACTTGTTGGCGTTGAAGGTCACAACTTTTGGACAGATCAATGAAAAGTACGGTTATCGGGTGGGTGATAAGCTGCTTCGTGATTTGAGTGAGTATTTTCAAAAGGCGTTATGGCAGTTTTTTGATGAAGGGTGTCAGCTTTACAGCATCGGTATTGGCGAGTGGGCGGTAGTTTTTGAAAGCTGGGCCAGCCACGAGCACATTCATCAGCGCTTTTCTGAGTTTGCTGATAAAACCGAACACGTGAATTTTGAGCCAATGGGCTTGCCGGATATCGATTACCTCTCGGTTTCAATTTGCGCAGGCATTGCGAGTCGTCGTGATTTTCCAACCACATCGATAGATGACTTGTTACTGAAAGCTATTGAGGCTCGTCGCAGTGCGGTGAGTCAGAATAAGCATCTAGTGAGCGCTAAAACATTAATCCAACTAGAGAAGCAGCGCCAAGAGCAATTAGGTTGGTTGTCTTGTGTTAGCCGCGCGGTGTTGAATCAAAACGTTGTTGCGTGCTCTCAACCCATAGTGTCAGCGCACAGCCATCAAGTTGAAAGCTATGAGTGCTTGGTTCGAATAGAAGAAGATGGTCAGCTGATAGCTCCAGGTAAGTTTTTACCGATTATCGAGGGAACGCATCTTTATACGCGCCTTAGTCGCCAGATGATAACGCGTACCTTTGATTTTATGAGTCAAAGGACCGATTCGTTTTCTATTAATTTGGCGCCACAAGATTTCAACAACGAGAAAACTATCCTTCACCTTGAGCAAGCCATCAAAAAGATCAGTCACCCGCAGCGCATTGGGTTAGAGGTACTGGAAACCGAACAGATTCAAGATTACGGCAGGCTGATTGAGATATGTAACCATTTTCGCGATATGGGCGTGAATATCATCGTTGATGATTTTGGCTCAGGCTATTCGAACATTGATGAGATATTGAAGCTTGAGCCACAGGTGATAAAGCTCGATGGCAGCCTGATTCGCAATATCGACCAAGACAAGAAACAGCGTAAGATTGCTCAACAACTTGTTAGTTTGTGCCAGATACTCAATGCGAAGACAGTGGCGGAGTTCGTACATAATGAACAGGTGTGTCGAATCGCAGAGGATATGGGGGTCGATTACCTTCAGGGTTACTACTTTGGTCAACCTCAGCGTTTGTTCTAATCGAACGAGTTAAATTTCTTTCAAAGAGCAGCCAGAGTGTCGGTTTCACGTGAAACACCGATCGGTTCAATAGATTAACGTTAGATGTAAAAAGGGTGAGCTTATGGCTCACCCTTTTTGTTTCAGTTTTACGTTATCTACCGCAAGCTTATACGTGGCTTAATCTACTTGAGTGAATGACCACATTTATCTGCTTGAAAGACCTTTAGGTAGTGTTGGTAGTAATCGTTAATCAACTTAGCCGGTTCGATTTCACCTAACGTTTTTAGCAACTCAACGCCAACTTCGCAGGTACATAAGTGCCCGCTGTCTTGATTGCGGCGCAAGGTGTATGACGATTCAGTCGTGATATCGAGATGGATTTGAGGAAGGGTGTTTAACCACGCGCTCTTGTTGAGCATTTTCTTCGCTTCCTGCCATGTCCCATCCAAGATGATGAATAACGGCTTACGATCTCCAGCTACAGAGGATACGGCCTGCTGGCACTCAATACTGTTGTCACTTGGAAACAGCAAAAAAGGCTGCAATGCTTTGTCTTCGAGTAAGGCAATCAACTCTTCTGGTGGTGTCTTTCGTTGCCATACGAAGGACTGACATTGCTGAATAGATTGCTCAAGTAACTTTCCGGTATTGGTGTCTCTCGATAGTTCATTCTCATGAGTGAGCAGTACAAGATCAGTTTGGCTTTCAACACTTGGTATGCGATGACAAATACATTGATGAGTGAAGCCACAACCACCGCAAGCTTGTTGATTACTCATGGTTATAGCTTAACTCCGCTTTGTGCTGCTGATACGCCATCAGCAAACAGAACCACATCGCTGATATCAGCATCATTTGCAACTGGAGCGACGCTTGGATTCAGTGGGTAGCTAACACCGGTATAAGACAGCGTGTGCTTCGCAGGTGTTGCTCCACCGCCGCTGACATTGAAGATCAGATCCTGCCAGCCATGATTTTGCGACTTTCCTAAGCGTATATCGCCTTTAACCAGTGTCACTCGGCTATTGAAGCGCCAGTTGTCTTGGTGGTTCTCAAAGATAAGCAATGTACAGCCACCCGAGCCACACCAGTTCAGTTGAGCAAACAACTCTTCTTTGCCATCACCGTTCAGATCGTAGGTTAGCCAGCGGTACTGAGTATTGTCTGGTTCGGTGTTGTTGATCTTAAAATACTCACGGATCGCTTGGTCGACTTTTTGATCAAGTTGATCACTCGAGTTTATCTGCTTTGCGGTGAGATCAACGTTGGTGGTCGTATTAACCTGCGCTTGTGTACCCTTAGCTTCGAATAGCACTAGACCGCCATTGGCAATAGGGTAGACAACATTGCCCACTTTCTCTTTTTCAGCGACCAGTTTGCCGTTATCGAGTGTGAAGACGCGCTCAGAGATTAAGTACTGTTGCTGGTGGCGAGTCATCACAACCTGTACCTGATTTTGGTTAAGTTGCTGCCAGAAGCCCTGTTCAACAATAGAAGGATCGCCATTGCTGTACGAGTAAGTTGTAATAGCGCTGTGGTCGTCGTTGAGTTCTAGGTTGATAGAGAAGCCAGTGTTCTGCGTTGAGCTTGCGAAGTAGAGTCCACTCCAGTTCAGCGTTGGATCTTGATTGGCCACCATTGCACAGCCATTGTAGTTGCTGTCATTGAGATTAAGTTTGGCGTGCCAGCCATAGATAGAGTCACTCATGCCATCGCTGCAGCTCTCCTTTTTAAGGTTTAGCTCACCTTGTCCCTGATTACCTTTAAGCTGGTAGTCGCGAGTGCTTGGTGAGGTGCGGCTTGATTCGATATCGAGGCGCTGAGGTTCTTCGCCCATCTTAGTGTATTTGAGTTGGTCTTTATCGAAGGTTGCTGACCAGTAAGGTTCGTTACCAAAAGCGCGTGTTGCGCGAAGTGGTTGGTCACAACGTTCAGGGTTCTCTGCCGTTAGCACATTGACTTGGTCAACTACGAAGCGTGCGGTGAAGTCGGCATTGTATCCCGTTTGGCTAGGAACGGTTAAATGGCCGATAAGCTCGCCGTATAAGGCTTGATAAGGTCTGGTTGCCAGCCCTTGTGCTTCGAGCGCTAATTCTGGTGATAAATCTAACCAGTATTGTTGTTGGCTGCCGCAAGGCGTGAAAGTTCGGCTTTCATGACCCACCACAACTTGACCACGCATGATGAAGGTTTGCGGTTGAATGCTCAGTGGTTCATCTAAGGTTGCTGGTGGTAATTCAGGTTGTTGCGGCGTATCTGGAGCCGATACACAGCCTTGTAAAGCGAATGCGACTAGCCATGTCACTGGGTTTTTCATTACCTTCATGTTATATCTTCCTCGGAGCAACCGTTAATTGGATTTATTATGGCATATTGGTTATTTAAAACAGAACCCGACACCTTCTCTATTCAGACTCTTAGAGTGCAAAAAACCTCTTGTTGGGAGGGTGTACGCAACTATCAGGCTCGAAACATGATGCGTGATGACGTCAAGCTTGGAGATCTGGTGATGATATACCATTCATCATGCAAAAAAGTTGGCGTAGCAGGGATCGCTAAGGTAACCAGAGAAGCCTATCCAGATCATTTTCAATTCGACCCAGAAAGTGATTACTATGATGCTAAATCTTCGCCAGAGAATCCGCGTTGGATAATGGTTGATGTCGAATTTGTGCGAGTAACTGAGCGCTTGATCCCTTTAGCAACGCTGAAAGCTATGCCTGAGCTAGCAGAAATGCCGCTGGTTAAACGAGGCAATCGCTTATCTATCATGCCTGTTACTGAGCAGGAGTGGCAGGCGATCTTAGGGAAAGAAGTACTCGGTTCTCGTTAGCGTTAGAGGAAGCTTTTAGCGTAAGGTTCAAAAAAGGCAGCCATTGGCTGCCTTTTTATTTATTCAGATATCTTTGACTAGATTAGATTAAAGCAGGTGCTTTTCTAAGTAGTGCGCAACCGCATCGTCGGCATTACTGCCGATTACTTCATTATTGGGTAGCGCTTCTTTCACTTTATGGTGTGAAGTCTCCATGACTAAACCTTTACCAGCCATTGCGAGCATTTCAGCATCATTCATACCATCACCAAAGGCAACACAGTTCTCGAGGCTCAGATTGAGTGATTTCGCAACAGCGTCTAAGGCATGCCCTTTAGAGACTTCAGCGGCCATGACTTCTAAGCACCAAGGTGTTGAAAAGGCGATATTGAGTTTGTCTCCAAAAGCGTCTTTTAGCTTCTGCTCAAATGTGACCAGATACTCATGGTCTTGCTCTGGGTGCGTGAAGAAGACTTTCGCAATGCCATCACTTGGTGCTTTGTCGGCTTCAAATCGCTTGTAGCTAAAGCCTGACTCACTGTGGAATTTTGCTAGCATTTCGTCTTCACGGTCCAGTAGCCAATCTTCATTCTGGTACATGTGAATGAAAATGTTTGGATCTTGGCGAACCACATCAATAACAGGCTGAACTAAATCCTGAGGCACGTTCTGGCTATACATTAGTTGATCATTTTGGTCGTGCACGCGTGCACCGTTTGAAGTGATCATATACGCCGGAATTCCTGCTATCTCACGAATACCAGCAACATCTACATGATGGCGGCCGGTCGCGAAGATAAAGGTGTAGCCTTGGTCGTGTAACTTCTTAAGTGTTAGCTTGGTAAAAGCGCTTAACTGATGGTTGGGAGCCAGAAGCGTACCATCTAAATCAGAGGCAACGATTTTCACGGAATCTTTTAGTGCAGGAATAGTCATTTAACCCTCATTGCAAAATGCTTAGCTGATATCGACACTAGCCAGTGCTAGCATCCTCTAAAGTACAATATCTCTATGCAGAAATTGTATGCCAAATCTGCGAAAGAAAAGAGGGCAAAGCTCACTTACTTCTCTTCCTCTTTAGCGCTTATCTTTTTTATTCGTCGCGCCTCTTGTTATCCCGCTGACATTAAGCAAAAAACTGATTAATGGCATCCAGTGTTTGATTACGATATTCATCCTTTTCAAACAACACCTCATGCCTAGATCCTTCAATGGCCTTAAACTGGCAAGCTGAGTTGGTTTTCTTCAGCTTCTTGATGAACTTCAATTGAGCATCGTTACTGACAATCTTCTCGTTTCCGGCCTGAATCAATAGCAGCGGGATTTTGATTTGACGAGTTTGTTGGATTGCCTGCTTCGCAGCCATTAACCCTTGCCATACCCAGCGAGTGCTTGGTCCGCCAACTTGCAAAGAAGGTGACTCGTCATACAGGCGTCGGAACCACTGGTAACGAACCTTGCTGTGGCTAAGTAAATTATTTTCGAATGGCTTGGAGTAATACGCTTGTTGCCCAGGGGCATAAGTCGGTTTGGTATAGCAAGCAGTGAGTACTTGTCCAACAACCATCGCGATGGGCTTGAAGTACCATTCAGTATTGATCCCAAACATGGGAGCACAGAGAGTCGCTTTGTCAAATGGGTGGTTAGGGTTGGTCTGTAGGTAGCGAGTAGCAATGGTGCTGCCCATTGAGTGCGCTAGCAGATAACGATTGGAATATCGGCTAAGATTAAAACTGTTAATGATGTCGGACATGTCTGATACGTAATCATCAAACTCATGAATGTGACCAATGTCAGAGTCTGTTACCATACGTTCCGACTGGCCTTGACCTTGGTGGTCAAATGAATAAACGTCATAGCCTTGTTGATAGAAGTCGTAAAAGAGTTCTTGGTATTTTAAGCAGCATTCGATGCGACCATTTGAAATCACAATGGCTTTGGTGTGCGTCGGTGAGGTTAAGCTACACCAGTACAGCTTCTTTTTACCAGATGATGTGATATACCCATCTTTTCGTTGTTGCCAAAGGGCAGGGATCGGGTGTTTAATCGCTTGCTCGAACTCAGGTTCTTGCGTGTATGAAACAGGGGCGGCACTGTGGTTTTCCATGGGAAATTACCTGAACTGATGCATGTGAGAGCGTCATCGCTACTAATGTTGTTAGATTAAAGAACTAGTAAGGAAATGCAAATGGATACTCATGTTTGGCTTGCTTATGTCGTCACGGCGATTTTGTTTAGTTTGGCTCCGGGCTCAGGTACCGTTAATTCAATCAGCAATGGGCTAAGTTATGGTACCAAGAAGTCACTCGCGTCGATCGCAGGCTTACAGCTTGGTCTAGCATTCCACATCATGCTGGTGGGTGCGGGCATTGGTGCACTAGTCGCTCAATCCGCATTGGCTTTCACTATCATCAAATGGGTCGGTGTGGCTTATCTTTTGTGGTTGGGCATTCAAAAGTGGCGTGATAACTCTAGCTTGGTGGCTTCAGAAGAGAGCACAACATTATCGAGCGGAAGATTACTGCGCAATGCCGTGCTTATTAATTTAACCAATCCGAAATCTATCGTGTTTTTGGTGGCCCTGTTTCCTCAATTTATCGACCCGACACAGCCTCAGGCTCCACAGCTATTAGTACTTGGTGTAACCACTGTATTCATTGATAGCGTGGTTATGTTGGGTTACACCTCATTAGCTTCACAAATGGGACGTTTTATTCGTTCTGATCGTGTAATGGGTAAGATAAATAAAATATTTGGTGGTATGTTCATGGGCTGCGGTGCTTTGCTGGCTGCCGCGAAAGCTTAGTTTAGGCAATAGAGTTATCGTTAAACCAATAGAGTTATCAATAAATGACCGCTACCTACGTTGCTAGACAACCTATCTTAAATCGTAAGAAGAACACGCTTGGTTATGAGCTGTTGTTTCGCGACGGAGAAAGGAATGCCTATCCTGCGCATATTGAGTCTAATCGTGCAACGTATCGTTTGATTGTTGAGAACTTCTTGTCGGTTGGGCTTAACCCTTCGATCCCATCTTCACGTTGTTTTATTAATTTCCCTTATCAAAGCCTGATTCGCCGGTTGCCTTTGAGCTTGCCAAAAGACAAGGTCGTGGTTGAGATCCTTGAAACCTGCCAACCGACGGACGAATTGCTCGAAGCGGTGAAAGAGTTGCATCAAGCGGGCTATATGATTGCCTTAGATGATTTTACTTCAACGCCAGAATGGGAACGTTTCCTAAAATACACACATATTGTTAAGCTCGATATCATGCAGATGGGCTTGGATGAAGCGTGTGAACTGGTAAGAAAACACGAAGGGAAGAAGTTTAGCTTTCTTGCTGAGCGTGTCGAAACCGAACAAGAATTCCAACAAGCCAAAGAAGCGGGCTTCCGGTTTTTTCAAGGGTACTTCTTCAGTAAGCCTGAAATAGTCAAAACCAAGTACATTAGCCCGGAGCAGGTGATTGCTATGGAGCTGTTTCAAGAAGTGTGTAAAGCCAATGTCGATTTTCAACGAGTTGAAAATATCGTGGCCAAAGATGTGGCGTTGTCATACAAGCTTTTACGCTTCGTAAATTCCATGTCGCCGCGTCTTGAAGTGACGATCTCTTCTTTCCGTCAGGCCTTGGTTTATCTGGGGCAAGAAAAACTTAAAATGTTTGTTTCGCTGGCGGTGGCTTCTTACGTGTCAGATAAAAAGCCGAAAGAGTTATACAGTTTATCGCTTCAGCGTGCTCAGTTCTGTCAGCGCATGTCCCGCTATCAGCCGTTTTCAGGGCATGCTGAACAAGCCTTCATGATTGGTTTGTTTTCGTCGCTCGATGCCCTGTTAGATTTATCGCTAGAAAACTTGGTTGAACAACTCCCATTATCTAAAACCATCAAGGTCGCTTTGTTACGTAGAGAAGGGCCATACGGGACGCTTTTAGCGCTTGAAGAGAGCTTTGAGCATGCGGATTGGCAACAGATTGATAAGCACTGTGCTCACTTGGGACTGAATGTTGATCAGGTCAAAACCGAGCTCACCGAAGCCCAACGCTGGAGTCATAACGTAACCAACCAGCTCTGATTTCTCTTCGTTAAACTTTTATGACAATTGAAACGCACGCCTTGACGTGCGTTTTTTAATAATTAATATATACGCATATCCATATATGAGTATGTAGTTATGCTTCCTCACCAATTTTTCAAATTACTGTCTGATGAGACGCGAGTGCGTTGCTTAATGTTGATAGTGCGCAATGAGTGCTTATCTGTTGGTGAGCTAACTCAGGCATTGCAAGAAAGTCAGCCAAAGGTATCTCGTCACCTAGCGCAGTTGCGTTCAAACGGCATTTTAACTGACGTTCGCCAAGGGCAATGGGTGTTCTACCGCCTATCACAAGACTTACCGGGTTGGATGCTAAAGTTAATCGATGACCTTATCGCATCGAACTGTTTGAAAACGGAATACCAACAAGATAGTGAGCGCTTAGAAGCAATGACTTCACGCCCTCAATGTTGCGTTTAATTTAATATTTTTAGATTCACCACGAGCTGAGAGAACAGAAAATGACAGTCAAAGTAGGTATTAATGGTTTTGGTCGTATCGGCCGTTTAGCACTTCGCGCAGCGTTTGATTGGGCGGAAATTGAGTTCGTACAGATTAACGATGTGGCTGGCGACACCGCGACATTGGCTCACCTTCTTGAGTTCGATTCGGTTCAAGGTCGCTGGAACCACGAAGTTGCGGTTGAAGGCGATGAGATGATCATCAACGGTCAACGCATTAGAACTACGCAAGAGCGCGACATCGATGCGATCGATTGGTCTGGTTGCGATGTTGTCCTTGAAGCGACCGGCGTTCACCGTAAGTCATCTTTCCTAAACAAATACCTTGAGCAAGGCGTGAAGCGTGTTGTGGTATCGGCGCCAGTGAAAGAAGAAGGCATTGCAAACATCGTTGTCGGTGTGAACGACAATATCTTCGATCCAGCAGTACATAAAATCGTAACCGCAGCATCTTGTACAACCAACTGTCTCGCGCCCGTGGTTAAAGTAATCAACGAGAAGCTGGGTATCGAAAATGCAGCTTTCACCACTATTCACGATTTAACTAATACGCAAACTATTCTTGATGCGCCCCATAAAGATTTACGTCGTGCACGAGCATGTGGCATGAGCCTTATTCCGACAACAACAGGCAGTGCTAAAGCGATTGTTGAGATATTCCCAGAGCTTGAAAACCGCATCAATGGCCATGCGGTTCGTGTACCACTAGCTAATGCGTCTCTAACTGACGTCATCTTTGAAGTGAAGCAAGACACCACGGCAGAAGAAGTCAACGCGATGCTGAAAGAAGCGTCTGAGAACGAACTAAAAGGCATTCTTGGTTTTGAAGAGCGTCCACTGGTTTCTATCGATTATAAAGGCGACCAACGTTCAACCATCGTAGATGCACTATCAACCATGTTAGTGGGTAAGCGCATGGTTAAGATCTACGCTTGGTACGACAACGAGATGGGTTACGCGACACGTACGGCAGAGCTAGTACGTACAGTTGGCCTAGCTTAATACTCTTCATACTTGAAGCTGCAAGCGTTGTTAACTGCGTAAGTTCATAAGTTCACCGGAGCGCCGGCCGCCCTAATCACATAGAACCCCTATGCTCATAGGGCTGAACTTACTGGTTGCCTAGCTGCAACTCCAATTATTTTGAGTACCGGTCTATATACAAAAGAATTTTAAGAGATTGATTACGATGACGAATTCTCAAGTACACCCAACATGGCAACTAGATTTAAAAACAGGTGCGTTAGTGCTTACTCCGTGCCCAGGCACTAAAGGCGCTGACCTAGATGCATCTCTAGCGCAGCTGAAAGCGCAAGGCGTGGAAGCGATTGTGACGGCTCTAGACAGTGAAGAGCTGGCAAGTAAGAATGTTGCTGAGCTAGGCGAGAAAGCGCAAGCACTAGGCATGCAGTGGTTCCAAATCGAAATCGAAGACGATTGTGCACCGGGTACTGATTTTGCTGCGAAATGGCAGGCGGCGAGCCCAGCGCTACACCAAGTGGTGGATAACGGCGGCAAGGTAGCAATGCACTGCATGGGCGGTTCTGGCCGTACTGGTTTGCTGGCTGCACACCTGCTGTTAGAGAAGAGTTGGGATCTGAGTAAGATTGTTCAAGAAGTACAATCACTGCGTCCGGGCGCGTTTACTAAGTCAATTCAGGTTGACTACATTCAAGGTGTTGCTGCTCAGTAACATCGCACTTAGCAGTTACAAGAGTTTTTGGAACATCATGGTCCAAAAGCTCTATCTACTCTTCTTACTTCGCTTTTCTCCGTTTTTATAGGTGTGATGTTATGTTCGCTAACCTAAGCAAAAGCGTTCGCCAATACATGTTGGTGACCTTCAACTACTGGAACTTCACCATTACTGATGGTGCACTTCGTATGCTGGTGGTTCTGTATTTCTATGACCTTGGCTACAGTTCGTTAGAGATCGCCTCACTGTTCCTTTTTTATGAATTCTTTGGTGTGGTGACTAACCTAATCGGTGGTTGGTTAGGCGCGCGTCTTGGCCTCAATAAAACTATGAACATCGGCTTAGGGATGCAGGTTGTTGCCTTGGGTATGCTCGCGGTGCCAAGCGCAATGTTGACCATCCCTTGGGTCATGGCCGCGCAGGCGTTGTCTGGTATCGCTAAAGACCTCAATAAGATGAGTGCTAAAAGCTCGATTAAGACTCTGGTTCCTGATGAGCAGCAGGGTGCGCTTTATAAGTGGATTGCGATTCTGACCGGATCTAAGAATGCACTGAAAGGTGCAGGGTTCTTTATTGGTGGTTTACTGCTTTCGACGATTGGATTCCAATACGCAGTGCTAACGATGGCTGCTGTGCTGACATTGGTCTTCATTGGCAGTTTAGTGAGCTTAGAAGCGGACATGGGTAAAGCGAAAACCAAACCTAAGTTCAAACAAATTTTCTCTAAGTCTGAATCCATCAATATCTTATCGGCAGCGCGTATGTTCTTATTTGGTGCTCGTGACGTGTGGTTTGTGATTGCTCTGCCGATTTATCTAGGCAGCGTGTTTGGGTGGGATCACTCATGGGTTGGTGGCTTCTTAGCGGCTTGGACCATCGCTTACGGCTTTGTACAGGGCATTGCACCTAAGATTACCGGTAAAGCGCAAGGCAAGGTGCCTGATGGCCATGCGGCACTATTGTGGGCGGGTGCATTGGCTATTGTGACCGCTGGTATTGCCTATGCGGTACAGATCGGTTGGCAACCTGAATTGGTTATCATCGGTGGTTTGATGGTATTTGGTGCCATCTTTGCGGTGAACTCATCGCTTCACTCATACCTGATTGTGAGTTATGCGAAAGGGGATGGAGTGTCGCTTGATGTTGGTTTCTACTATATGGCAAATGCGATGGGTCGTTTAATCGGTACCATTCTGTCGGGCTTGGTATTTCAAATGGCCGGTTTGTCTGCGTGTTTGTGGGTATCGTTCGCGTTCTTAGCTATAACGACGGTGATCTCTTTGCGTTTACCTAAGGTGCCGCAAGCGTCAGCCGCATGAGCTTCATTCACAAGAGCTAAAGCCGCATAATCTAAAGTCGAACGATCTTAATTCGCGATATGCTTCTCCTTTAACAATAAGCTGACTTGGTATTTATTCCGGTCAGCTTTTTTATTGCTATAGTAGAATGATTGAATATTAATCAGGCATTTACATGAAGCAGCGAATTCTCTTTTTTGATTTAGCACGATGTGTCGCGGCCGTAGCGGTTATCGCGATTCATGTTTTGGCGCCTTATCGCAACGAACTAGGAACCATTCCTTTCGGCGAGTGGTTAACGGCAATCACTGTTAATGGCTTCAGTCGTTGGGCTGTGCCCGTGTTTATTTTGATTAGTGGTGCGTTGATGTTGAGCGATCAGCGCCCGTTTGACGCCAAGTATTATCTCAAGCGCCGTCTAGGTAAGGTATTGATACCTTTCATCGTCTGGTCGCTTTTCTATACCTACCTGTCAGGTTGGTCTGCGATGGGCTTTGATGCTGACGTGAGTTGGGAGGTGTTGCTCAATAGCTATCACCACTACACGTACTACCATCTTGGTTTCTTCTATTACTTTATCCCGCTCTACTTTGTGATTCCTTTCTTACAGATCATGGTCAGAAAGTATGGCGACAAAGCTGTCTATGGCTTCACGGCGGTGTGGTTGTTCACGACGTTACTGTTCTTACTAAGAATCGATGGCCCATGGAGTCATGAGTTATGGCTTTATACTGGCTACTTGCCTCTGGGGTACCTGTTATACAAGAAGGTACCGCTTAACAAATTAACCGTTGGTGTGAGTGTGGGGCTTGGTGGCCTTGCGTTGTTGACCACAGTCTACATGGTGGTTGATGCGAGTTTGGTCGCACAAGAGTACACGGTAGGGCGTTGGTTATCTTATAAAACGTTGAATACGGTGCTGGCGGCGAGCATGGTGTTTATGGTGTGTCGTTACTATGGTGAAGGGTTATCTGAGAAAAGTAATCAAGTGGTTGGCTTTATCAGTAAGCACAGCTTAGGTATTTATTTGTTGCACCCAATTTTCTTGTGGCCAATGAAAGAGTTCGGTTGGTACCAAGGAAATCCTGCTTGGGTGATTCCATTATGGATAGTGATCAGTGGTGCAGGGGCTTTATGGATGAGTTGGTTGGTCTCTAAGTCAGAGAAAACACGTTGGCTATTGCCTTAGCGGTGAGTGCTAAGGCTGTTGGCAGCTGATGATGGGTTGTTCTATGGTAGTGGTTGAAGCGGCTAGCATTTAGCGCTTCAAGGCAAAGTGTAAGAACTTATCGCCTTGGTAAGTTAAGGTTCCTTTGTCACCAGGGTTAAGAGCATGGAAGTAGTGGATACCGACTTGGAATTCTCGTTTCGGGCCCACGACACCACGTTGAACGTAAATCCAGTACTCTTGATCTTCTTGTCCCGGCTCTGCGTCAGGAAGGTCGATAGATTGTTTATCTAATACCGTGACGTTCACTTTCTTTTCTGGCGCGTTTTCACCTTGCGAGTGCTTTCGATAGAAACCAATAAATACCCAAGCCGCTAAACCGGCAAGTGCAAAGATGGCAAAAAAGAGTGAATTAGGCATATAACCTCCATGTAGTCGTGATGGTTATTCTAGTCTTTCGGGCAATAGGGATATGTGTTTAAAGCCGCTATTCGTGAACTGCTGTAAGCTAAGCTGATTATTTTTCGGCTGATATCACATTTAATGGCAATTTTGGGATAAAGCATTGTTATTTATTGTCTCTTTCTTATGTAAATAGCAATGATTTAGTATAAAAATAGGGAAATGCTCGACTAGAATTATAGTGTGGAGTGGGAGGGCCAAGATGACCGATATTGAAAAAGTGGTGACAAGAACTCGCAATATAGAGAAATTATTGAGGCTTCAATATCACGCTGAAGGCGAAGGATTGCATGAGCTTGTAACAAGCTGCGAAGAAAGGCTACCGCACGATATGGTAATCAAGCTGCGTTATATCGCAACGTGTCGTAATAAGGTAGTCAATGAACATGAGGCTAAGTTGGAAGATCAACATAAGTTCATCATGATGTGTAACGACTGTGAGAAGGAGCTGACTCCACGAAGCGGTCGTTTTATCTGGCGAGTTGCGATCTTACTGATGATGGCAATGACTTTAGCTGCCGCGGGTTTCTATTATGCGAACTGGGATGTGCTAACACTGCATCTGTTTTCGAAGTGAAAAAATTGAACAAAAAAAGGGACGCTCATGGCGTCCCTTTTTTTATCTGTAACTTGTTTAGTACATCATCGGTAGTGTCATTAGACCTACAACTACCGCGATCATTACAAGTCCTTGTCTTTGCGAAGATGAAATCATAACACTACTCCTAAATTTGGTTGTCTCTCGCTATGTTTTAAAGAATAGCCCACTTATAGGTTTAGATCAAGAATTACTTTCGAAAGCTCCAAAAGTAGTAGAAAACTATTAGTTTTTGGCTTGTTTGACTCTGTTTAACTGTGTTTTTTGGTGTGTTCTTATTTTGTTCGTTGTGATTCATGTTTGTTCTTATTTGATTTAAGTTGCTGTTTTATAATGGTTGTTATGTGTAATTTATATTGTTAAAGGTTGTTAAACTGTATTAATAGGGGTTGGTGGTGGCGAGGTTTGATTTGGTTTTGTTTCTGGGTTTTTGGCTTGGTTTTGGTGGTTGTTTTGACACGAGGTTTGGGAAACTCTGACAATTATAGGTATAAATAAAACAAGTTATTCACTTTATAAACCTAGGGTCGCTCGAGGTTTTTATTTGCTGGTTAACTCTGGATTGTTTAATTTAAGTGATTGTTTTTAGTGTTTTTTATTGGTTTGATTTTTAATTTTTAGTTGTGGTTTTTGACGGTATTTAACGGTTTATTAGGGTTTCAATGATATAGAAGTGTCTAAAATTGAAATCTGAGTCCTGTAACGTCGTTTTAAATGAGTTTTACGGTGAATCGCTCTAGTTTTAAACTAATAACCAATATCACGACGGTAATTGTTAGGACTTCAATCGAAAGAGGCTCTTTTTAGTGGAAGCGTAATCAAGATCCAATTTTGAGGGGCTGAGGCTTTACATCAACACTCGTGTGCCTAGACTGGCGACGTTTTAAAGCAATAGGGCAATTGGTATGTGGAGTTGGTTAGCGGTTTCTTTATCTGGTATCGGAGCGATAGCAGGGACGAAACATGGACATATCGGTCAGGCCTTAGTGTACAAGGTGTTTACCTTTGTTTTGTTGGCGGTATTGGCGGTCACTCAATCGATCGTTGCTGAATATACTTATTGGATTGTCGCTGGCTTAGCTATCTCGGCGGTGGCTGATGTTCTGCATACGGTGACTCAAAAACGACCGCTTCATTTTGTCTGTTTTTTATTGGCTCAACTCTGTTATAGCAAGGCATTTTGGCTACAACTCTCAGGAGAGATGGTTTGGTGGTTGTTTGCGTTATTGTTAGCGGCTTGTGTCGTTGCTTTCTTTTTACTTCTGCCTCGCTTAGATAAACTCGTCTTTCCTGTGGTTATCATGGGCATCGTGCTTATTCAGCTTGCATGGGCTTCTGGTGAGCTCTGGTTGCTTGAGCCTCAGCTATCACATGCGGTTGGTTTTGCTGGCTGTAGCGTGCTGCTGCTTTCTGCATTGGCGTATGCTCTAAATTGTTATCGTAGTCCAATCAAGGGTGCTTATCTTTGGGTAACGGGCAGTTACTTCTTCGCTCATGCTCTTATCGTGGCATCTCTAACCATTTAGGATAGAGCCCCCTCAACTCTGAGCTACATCAAGGCAGCGTCGCTGAAAATCGGTACTCTACATTTGATTCATTAAACATGAGATAGAGTTATGACGACTGAAATTCACGCACACAACGTTTTAAACCTGCTTAGTGAGAAGCCACTGACTCGCGAAGAGCTAACACAAGAACTCGCTCAAACGTATGGAACAGAAGCTCGTTTCCATACTTGTAAGCTAAGTGGTTTAGATTTGGATGGTCTACTTAAGTTTTTCCTGAAGATGGAAAAGGTTGTGGTTGTCGATGATAAGCTTTGCACCAATCGCGAACGTGTATGTAACCACTAATTACCAATGATTTGGTTTTTAGAGCCTTTTGGCTTTTATAGATAAGAAGAGTGGATGCTATCTTTTCGGTTCCACTCTTTAAATTACCTTTCTACCTTTCTATTTGCTCTCGTTAAATTCCCTTCTAAATAGCATAAGTTAACTCGTTTATTACTGCGTTCGAAAATCAATGTTGAGGCTGCTATACTCCGCGCACTTACGCTTTTCGAGACAAACTTATGGAAATTTTATCTGCAGCAACCATGCTGTTTCTTATTATGGACCCGCTTGGTAATCTGCCAATCGTGCTCTCAATCCTTAAGCATATCGATCCTAAGCGTCGTCGTATTGTTCTTGTTCGCGAACTGATGTTTGCACTGGTTATTCTGTTGTTGTTCTTGTTTGCTGGCCAAAGCATCATGAACTTCCTGCACGTTCAGCCTGAAACTCTGAGTATTTCTGGCGGAATCATTCTATTCATCATCGCGATTAAGATGATCTTCCCAAGTGCAGGTAGCATCACAGGCCTAGCCGCGGGTGAAGAGCCGTTTATCGTGCCTATGGCTATTCCAATGATTGCGGGCCCATCGGTTATCGCTGCGCTGATTCTTTTGGCAACTCAAAACCCAGACCAGATGTTTGAGTTGTCTCTGTCGGTTTTACTGGCATGGGGCGTAACCTTCTTCATTCTTATGTTTAATGGTTTCTTCCTGCGTATTCTTGGTGAGAGAGGCTTGAAGGCGATAGAGCGCTTAATGGGCTTACTGTTGGTTATGCTGTCGACTCAAATGTTCCTAGATGGTGTGAAAAGTTATATGTCTTAGTGTTTTCTTACCGTTCAATTTCTTCTCGAACAATAAAAAACGCCGCTCAAATGAGCGGCGTTTTTGTATTTATCTTTCTCGTCACTAGGTTTCTGTATCGAGAACTGTGTACTGGAGCTTGTATATCTAGCCTTTAGCTCGATTACATCATGTGTTTGCGTCGGATATCGAGTAGGGCAAAGACTCCGAAAATCAATATTGACCACTTCTCCCAACGTGACATTTCGATCTTATCGCCGAAAGCACCGATAAAGATTAGCATCTGCAGGCCGTGCATGAAGAACAAGAATGCTGTCATGATATAAAGCGCAATCGCAGCATTACCTGGGAATGGGTAGAAAATATTTGCGATTAAGATAAACCAAACAAAGGCGATGGCCGCTTTGGCTAATGGAAGCAAGAACTTCATTCAATAACTCCTATTCTTCAGTGGTTCGATTAAACAGACGGTAGCTCGACTGCCCAGTGGTCTTATCGCGATGCAATTCCCAGTTCTCTGGCATTGCTTCGAGTTGTAATTCTTTTTCTGTCTCAACGTAAATGATGGCATTGTCGGCAAGCCAGCCATTGCTCTCAAGAAGCTCCACAGTTTCAGCTAATAAGCCTTTACGAAATGGAGGATCAAGAAAGACCATATCGTAAGGAGTACCCGGCTTTTTGAGGAAAGAGATCGCATCGGTGTTTACCACGTTGATGTTGTCTGCTTTGAGCTCTTTTGCATTATCAGAAAGCTGCTTAGCGGCCTTCTGATTCATTTCTAGTAGCGTCACTAATTTTGCTTGGCGAGAAGCCGCTTCAAAACCTAGACCACCAGAACCGGCAAATACATCCAAGCAGGTCGAGTGTGGGATATCTTGTGCTACCCAGTTAAAGAGAGTCTCTTTTACTCGATCAATGGTCGGGCGTAAGCCTTCTAAGTCATGTACGGGCAGTTTTCTACCTCTCCATGAGCCACTAATAATTCGAACAAAGCCTCCGGATGGCTTTTTTTGTGATGTGTTTTGCTGGCGACGTCTTACCATAGATTTTTTGACCGCTAATAAAGTGATACTATACCGAGCCCAATTTAGTTGGGTTCGGGTATTAAATAAATTTGCAATGACAAAGTGTATCAAGCTAAAAGCAAACTTATCACTGCTTTGTCATTTTTCTTTACTATTCGTTTGTACAAGCTTGTATTGTATAACAATAGCAAAGAGTCGACGTGCATTAAGTCAATGCAGTTAATTAGTAGATCTAGGAAACTCCTCTGATGACGGAAAAAAAGAAGCGCGGATTATTATCGTGGCTTGGTTTTGGTGAAGAAGAACAAAGCCCAAAAACTCAGAATGAAGCGAACGTAGAAAACGTTGAAGAGCAAACTGAAGTTGAATCACAAGTCGAGACTGAAGCTGAAGTAGCTAAGCCAACTGAAACTCAGTCAGTTGAATCTGAGCTTGCTGAATCAGATCAAGCACTTGAAGAAACTCAAGAAGAGCAACAACCTGTCCTAGCAGAAGCAGAAGCAGAAGCAGAAGCAGAAGCAGAAGCAGAAGCAGAAGCAGAAGCAGAAGCAGAAGCAGAAGCAGAAGCAGAACAGGAAGACGTTGTTGTTCCTCAAACTAAGATTGAAGAAGTTCAAGAAAAGCCAACAGAAAGCTTTTTTGCGCGTCTTAAGCGCAGCCTAAGCCGCACAAAAGCGAATATCGGTGCTGGCTTCTTTGGCTTGTTCAAAGGCAAACAAATCGATGAAGATCTGTTTGAAGAACTAGAAGAGCAACTTCTGATCGCTGACGTGGGTATGAATACTACCGTTAAGATCATTGAAAACCTGACAGAAAAAGCATCTCGTAATGACCTAAAAGATGGTGAAGCTCTATATGGTCTGCTCAAAGAAGAGATGGCAGAAATCCTAAGCCAAGTTGAACAGCCTCTTGTGGTTGATACAACGAAAACGCCTTACGTTATTTTAATGGTGGGTGTGAACGGTGTGGGTAAGACGACCACTATCGGTAAGCTGGCGAAACAATTCCAAGGCGAAGGCAAAAAAGTGATGCTGGCGGCAGGTGATACCTTCCGTGCAGCAGCTGTAGAGCAACTTCAAGTTTGGGGACAACGTAATGACGTTCCTGTGATTGCTCAACATACTGGCGCAGATAGTGCTTCTGTTATCTACGATGCTATCGAAGCCGCTAAAGCGCGTGGTGTTGATGTCGTGATTGCTGATACTGCGGGCCGTTTGCAGAACAAGAGCAACTTGATGGAAGAGCTCCGCAAGATTGTTCGTGTAATGAAGAAAATTGATGACTCAGCACCGCACGAAATCATGCTTACGCTAGATGCTGGCACTGGTCAGAATGCGATCAGCCAAGCGAAACTATTCAGTGAAGTAGCGCCGGTAACGGGTATTACGCTAACTAAACTAGATGGTACGGCGAAAGGTGGTGTGATTTTCTCAATTGCTGATCAGTTCCAGATTCCAATTCGTTACATTGGTGTGGGCGAAGGCATTGATGACTTACGTCCATTTGAGTCGAAAGACTTTATTGAAGCACTATTTAGTCGTGAAGAGTAACTCGTGTAGCAAAGTGGTTTATTCTTAACCTGCTACCGTTTTAAGTTTGATATGAGTGATCGTAAGAGGAATTTTCGGTGATCAAATTTCAGCAAGTGAGTAAAGCCTACCGAGGCGGACGCCAGGCACTCCAAAAAGTGGACTTTCACCTCAAACGTGGAGAGATGGCATTTTTAGGCGGGCATTCCGGTGCTGGTAAAAGTACCTTGCTGAAGTTGATTTGCGCCATTGAGCGCCCAACGGATGGCCGTGTTTGGTTTAACGATCACGATATCACTCGTATACCAGCCAAAGACATTCCCTTTTTACGCCGTAATATTGGGATTGTCTTTCAAGACCATCGCCTGCTGATGGATCGTTCTATCTTTGATAACGTTGCACTGCCTATGCGTATTGAATCTATTTCTGAAAATGAAATAAAGCGCCGAGTCAGTGCTGCGTTGGATAAAACCGGCTTACTAGACAAAGCTCGTTGTTTGCCAAGCCAGCTTTCTGGTGGTGAGCAGCAAAGAGTCGGTATTGCTCGCGCTGTGGTTAATCGTCCAACTCTGCTTTTAGCGGATGAGCCCACCGGTAACCTAGACCCTGAATTGTCGAACCGTGTCCTTCGTTTATTTGAAGAGTTCAATCGCGCGGGTGTCACGATCATCCTAGCGACGCATGATATAGGGTTAGTGAACACTCGCCCTCAATACCGTCATCTTGAATTAAACCAAGGCTTTTTGAGTGAGGTTGAAGACTATGGCCGCGAATAAGCGCATTAAAAAACCTCAATCTAATCGAGCCACTAGCCGTGCTGCTAGTGACGGCTTTTTTGTTGTTCATTGGAAACAAGCCAAATCATCTTTTTCGCAAATGTGGCAACGCCCAATCGGCAACCTGTTGACGCTGGCTGTTATTTCTATGGCCTTGGCTATGCCTGCCTGCTTATATTTATTAGGTAAAAACGTTGGAGAAGTGGCTAAAGACGTCACTAGTCCGTCACAAATCAGTGCTTACGTTGAGGATGGAATTCCTGAGCCTAGAGTGATAGTGCTTAAAGATGAGATAGAAGGTTGGGATCAAGTTGAGTTGGTTGAATACATTTCACCACAACAAGGCCTTGCTGATCTGAGCAAGTATTCTGGCTTTGATGACGCACTGACGATTTTAGATGATTACTCGTTGCCTGGTGTGTTGGTGATTACGCCAAGTGTACACAACGACACGCAAATCAAAGAATTGGCGAGCAAGGTTAAGAAGCAAGAGCTTGTGACCGATGTTCGTTTAGATGAAGATTGGCTTGCAAGGCTGGATGCGATTAAAGCACTGGCGGCCGTCATCGTGATTACATTAACCGTGCTTATGCTGGGCGCGGTGTTTTTGATTATTGGCAATACATTACGATTTAATGTGTTGGCGCATAAAGAAGAGATTCAAACCATGAAGCTGATTGGTGCTACCGATAGCTTCATTTTACGCCCATACCTTTATTCTGGAATGTGGTTTGGTGTGTTAGGTGCGATCTGTGCTTGGGTAATGACGGCGCTGATAACTGTTTTACTGAATAGCGCGGTTGATGATTTAGCTCAGCTTTACGATAGTCACTTCAGACTGATTGGCTTAAGTTGGGACGAATCGTTACTACTTTTGATCGTTGGAACCCTATTAGGTAGCGTGGCTGCGAAGCTTTCCGCACAGCGCCACCTAAAAGAAATTGAACCTGTTTAGTTGAATAGAGTCATATTTAGACGATAAATAGGCACTTTTTAATCAGTTTTTACCTTGTATAGACGAATTGATTATGCATAATTACTTCCCCCTTCTTGAATCCTGTTCATTTTAGGTTCAAGATTGTCGGGTTTTAATAGATATATTACTCCAGATCAGAGATTGATGAGGAACCGAATGGCAAACCAATCGTATCAAATGGCTTTAGTCACACAAGATAGCTTAGATAGCTATATCCGTTCAGCGAACAGCTACCCAATGCTGACGCCTGAAGAGGAACGTGGACTTGCAGAGCGATTACATTACAAAGGTGAGATCGATGCTGCGAAAGGTTTGATCCTTTCACACCTAAGATTCGTGGTGCACGTTGCAAGAGGCTACTCTGGCTACGGGCTGCCAATGGCTGATCTCGTCCAAGAAGGTAACATCGGCCTAATGAAGGCGGTGAAGCGCTTCAACCCTGAGGTGGGTGTTCGACTGGTTTCTTTTGCTGTTCACTGGATCAAAGCTGAGATTCACGAATATGTACTGCGTAACTGGCGTATCGTTAAGATTGCGACAACCAAAGCGCAGCGCAAACTGTTCTTTAACCTGCGTAAATCTAAGAAGCGTTTAGGCTGGTTCAATAACGGTGAAGTTGAGACTGTTGCGCGTGAACTGGGCGTTGAGCCTTCAGAAGTTCGTGAAATGGAATCTCGCTTAGCGGCACAAGATGCAACCTTTGAAGCTCCGATGGATGACGACGAAGGCGGTTCTGCTTACACGGCTCCGGTTTATTACCTAGAAGATAAAGCGTCAGACGTTGCAGAAACGGTTGAAGCGGCTAACTGGGAATCTCATACCAATAATCGTTTAGGGCTCGCCTTGAAGAGCTTAGACGAACGTAGCCAGCACATTGTGCGCTCACGTTGGTTGGATGATAACAAGTCGACCCTGCAAGACTTAGCGGATACCTACAGCATCTCTGCTGAGCGTGTACGTCAGTTAGAGAAGAATGCCATGAAGAAGTTGAAACAAGCCGTTGGCGACTTCTAAGCACTAAACTAACAGCAGCATAAAAAGTTAGAATTTGAAAAGGCCGAGATCGAGAGATCTCGGCCTTTTTGTTTTGGATCGAATTCTCAACTTTTGCGATCGATATTTGCATTGTGATTTTGTGGATAACTCTGTGAGAAGTTTATTCGTCAGCTGTCTAAAAGCAGGGTGTAGTAAGGCTTTGGAAGGGTTTTTGGTGTGGGGATATGTTTTAAGTAACCCACAGCTAGATCAGGATCATTACTATATGTTGTGGATCCATTTTTCAAAAACCACTTTATTCACGCAATTCACAGGTTTATCCACAATCGGTGTAAAAGTGATCGCTGGTGGATAACCTTATTAAGTGGATGTGATTGTTAGCCTTGGGATAGGTTACAATGGCAGCAAAGTAAATCAGCATAAAAGAGAAAGTTATGGACCAGTTTAAACATATCGATGTTAAAGGTGCTCAAGCCCTTATAGAGCAAGGTGAAGCTCGACTTGTCGATATCCGCGATCCGCAGTCTTTTGCGGTCGCTCACTCTAAAACCGCTTATCACCTAACGAACGATACGATGGTGTCGTTCATGGATGAAGTTGAGTTTGAACAGCCTATTTTGGTGATGTGCTATCACGGCATCAGTAGCCAAGGCGCTGCACAATATTTAGTGAACCAAGGCTTCGAAGAGGTATATAGTGTTGATGGTGGGTTTGAAGCCTGGCATCGCGCAGAACTTCCAGTGAACGCTGGTTAGTTGCGTTAAACGTTTCTCAGTAGAATGAATAGGAAGTGATAATGATTAGACTGATGGTGTTAGACAACCCGCGTCTTGCTCAAGCATTTATTGATTACATGGCTTCTCGCCAGATCCCTATTCAAATGTCTCCTGAAGGTGAGGGGCGTTTTGCTCTTTGGTTGACGGATGGTCAGTATCAGGTCGAGACGGAATCAGAGCTCAATCGTTTCTTGTCTGAGCCAAACCATAAACGCTACCAAGCCGCGTCTTGGGATATGGCAGAAACCAGAAAGAGCAATTTTCATTATCACACCCCGAGCTTCATGGGCATGATAAAAGCAAAAGCAGGCCCAGTAACACTCAGCATCATGCTGGTATGTGTCGTTATTTTTGCTCTGCAGCAGATAGGTTTTGGTCAGGCAATCTTTAACGCCTTACATTTTCCTGCGGTTGATGGACAACAATGGCAGCTTTGGCGCTGGTTAAGTCACGCTGTTTTACATTTCTCTGTTATGCACATCGCATTCAATATCTTGTGGTGGTGGCAACTGGGCGGAGATATAGAGAAAAAGTTAGGCGGTCTCAAACTGCTTCAGATCTTTGCTGTGTCTTCTGCACTTTCAGGAGCTGGACAATACTGGGTTGAGGGAGCTAACTTTGGTGGTCTTTCTGGCGTGGTGTATGCGTTGGTCGGTTATTTGTGGGTAGTGGGTGCAAAAGCACCTCAGCTTGGCCTCGGTATCCCAAGACAAATCGTCGGCTTTATGTTGGTCTGGTTAGTCTTAGGTTATATGCAGCCGTTCATGGCCATCGCCAATACTGCGCATCTAGCTGGTTTAGCGGCTGGTGTGATCATTGGTTTTATTGATGCAATGAAAGCGCCGAACTCAGCAATAAGTTAAATGATGATCTCTCATTGATAGAGAAACGATAAAAACAAAAAAGCGGCCACTGGCCGCTTTTTTATTGGGAATCTAGTAGTAATGACTGTTACTGGTAGAGGTATTTAGTAAACAGTAAGTCAGCAATGATCGTTTTGCCTGTTTCCGGAAGCAGAATCTTGTTGAGGTGCTCAACTAGGCTTTTTCTTAAATCTTCACGACCAGACAAAGATTTAATGGTTTCTTCGTTTTGTTTGCCAAGTAATTCAATCACCGCATCACGAATCAAAGGTTGGTGATGTTCAATGGCCGCTAGGTCGTCACTATTTGCTACCATGATGTCGAGGCGTACCTGAATGTAGCCGAGATTTTTACCTTTAGTGTAAAAATTGGTAGTGAGGTCTGGCTCTAGTGTGAAGTAGGCGAGTTTAGGCCCAGACTCTTCCTCTGCAAAACTTGATGCTGAAAAAAGAAGGCTAATCGCAAGAAATATTTGGGCTACATAACGTTTGTGCATATTTGTGACTTTTCTTTAGTTTATTCGCGATATTCGAAACGCATTAGTCTTGTTACAATGAGCGGTCTAAATCTAAATACGTTTACAATTCGAAGAACGCTTTAATTTTGTTCGAAAGTTGAAGCTTTATTGTACGTGTAAAGTCACCTATTGAATACTAGTATGAATCAGCCAATATCGCTGTATCTTAATTCGTTAATGAATGTAGATTGGCAAAGTACAGAAACATTTGATTTTCCTAATGAAACCACCAAAGAGTGGCTGATGGAGCAAGGTTCTCTTTCCCGTAAGTTGGGCAAGAGCTGTCAGCACCTGTCTGTTGAGTTGCTTCATAACCAAGTTGTAGAACGCTCAAGGCTACAACAAGACGAGGAACATCTTTTATCATCGTTTGATTGCTTATTGCGTAAAGTGATTTTAAAAGGTGATGATACCCCGTGGGTGTTAGGTCGTACCTTAATTCCCAGAGTCACGCTAGACGATCAGCATTCTGACCTTTCTCAACAAGGTAATGTCCCGCTTGGTTTGACGGTTTTCAGCGCGGAGAACGTGAAGCGAGATGCGCTGCAAGTCGGATGGGTTATTGCAGGTGATGAGCGATTGCTCGCTCGCCGCTCTCGATTATGGATGAACCACAAGCCAATGCTTGTGGCAGAGCTGTTTTTACCCACAGCCCCAATTTACTCTAAGGAGAATGTGTAAATGCTGGCCACCAAAGCGAAAGCGTATTGGCAGTTAACGCGAATGAATCGCCCAATTGGTACCTTATTACTCCTTTGGCCGACCTTATGGTCTCTGATTATTGCCGCACAAGGCATGCCAGATTTTGATGTCTTGGTTGTTTTCGTACTTGGCGTTGTGTTGATGCGTTCGGCGGGCTGTGTGATCAATGACTTTGCCGATCGCAAGGTCGATGGTCATGTAAAACGTACCAAGCAGCGCCCATTACCTTCAGGTTTAGTTTCCAGTAAAGAAGCGATATTACTCTTCTTAGTATTGGCGGTGGTTTCATTCTTGTTGGTGTTAACCATGAATCCGCTGACGATTAAGCTTTCTGTTATCGGTGTTGGCTTAGCCTTTATCTATCCTTTCATGAAGCGTTTTACACATCTTCCACAACTGTTTCTTGGATTAGCTTTTAGTTGGGCGATTCCAATGGCGTGGGCTGCTCAAACCAATGAACTGCCAAATGTAGTGTGGTTTATTTTCGTGATTAATGCGCTTTGGACGATAGCCTACGACACGCAATATGCGATGGTGGATCGAGATGACGACCTTAAAATTGGTATCAAATCGACCGCTATTTTATTTGGCCGCTTCGATAAGCTTATCGTTGGCTTCTTACAATTAGTGACACTGGCGATGTTGATTGCTTTAGGTATGCATTACCAGTTGGGTGATACCTTCTATTGGGCATTGTTGGTGGCAGGTAGCTTGTTTGTGTATCAACAACATTTGATGCGTCATCGTGACCGAGACCTATGTTTCCAAGCTTTCCTAAACAACAACTATGTTGGAATGGCAGTGACAGCAGGCTTATTCATTACTTTCTGGTAAGTTTTGGTTATTGAATCCGTTCCAAATAAAAAGGCACCCATTGGGTGCCTTTTTCGATCGTGGTCAATCAAACCTTGAACAGAGATTCACGGTATATCAAGAGATTACTCTGCTTGGTGAATACTCTCTTGAATAGTCAGACGCACTTCTGGGTAAAGCATCGAGTAAAGAAGCTTAGCGAATTGCTGAGTCTTTTCTAAATCACAGTTACCATCGTTATCAAGGTATTGCTGCTGTTTCAGTGTCGCAAACATCGATGCGAATACACCTTTGTCGAAGAACTCTGGTGCATTGATACCATGCAAGCGGCCCAGTCGTTGCGCGATGTCTTGGCTCTTCTGCTCAAGATCAGATTTATCAAGATCAGGGTTCTCTGCCAATAGATTCAGCGCAATTGAGTAACGCTGTAAAGTCTCTGAAATCGTACGACCTAACAACATCAGTGCTTGGCTGTTTGATTGGTTGATCGTTACTTCACCATCAGAAACGACAATCATACCTTGGCTGACTAGCTCATTGATGATGTTCGCAACCACGTCTTCAAGCTGATCTTCGTCATAGCTTAAGAACAGCTCTTTCTTCAAGAACGGGTAGATCGCAGCAACATTCTTCTGAATGGTCGCAATTGAGATACCACGTTGGCGAATTGTCATCTGAGCAATCAGTGATGGCAGTGCAAACAAGTGGATGATGTTATTACGATAATAAGTCATCAGAATGGATTGGTGACGATCAAGTGAAATGATGTCGCCCATCGTGTCTGATTCAATCAAGAACTTGTTCAATGACTCTGCGTGTTTTACTAAGTCTTCTGCGCTGTCTTTTGGAACCGTGAACGTATCCGAGTAAGGAACATTCTTAAGCAGAGACAGGTAGCAGTTGATTTGAGAAACCAAAGAATCACGAGACAATGCACGCTGTCGAGAAGCGAGTAGCGCGGTCGCACAGAGTGTCAGGGCATTAGTCGCTGCTGCATCGTTAATGTGCGTCATCATCTTAGTCGCCAGATCGTTAACCACAGGGTTCATCCATTGTGGTTTGCTGGTGCCCATTGGATCGATGTCTTTAGTCCACTCCGGTGCGTGCTCGTTCAGGTATTGGTTAAGTTGGATCGGCTCACCGAAGTTCACATAACCTTTACCAAAGTTGCGCAGCTTACGCAGAGTACGAATCACAAGGCTCGCATTCTCTTTCTCTTTGCGTTTACCACGAAGTTCCTTGGCGTAAGTAGCCACTTCCATTACGTGTTCATAACCGATGTACACAGGAACCAAAGTAACAGGACGGTTCATACCGCGTAGCATGGCTTGAATGGTCATCGCTAGCATGCCCGTTTTCGCTTGCAGTAGACGACCCGTACGAGAACGACCACCTTCACTGAAGTACTCTACCGAGTAACCTTTAGCGAACAGTTCGGCTAGGTATTCACGGAAAATCGTTGAGTAAAGCTTGTTGCCTTTGAAGCTACGACGAATAAAGAACGCACCGCCGTGACGGAAAATAGGACCGGCAGGGAAGAAGTTGAGGTTAATACCCGCCGCGATGTGCGGAGGCACCATGCCTTCATGATAAAGCACATAAGAAAGCAGTAAGTAATCCATGTGGCTGCGGTGACAAGGCACGTAAACAATTTCGTGGCCGTCTTGAGCTAGCTTACGAACCGTTGAAGCGTTGCTAATATGCAGGCCTTGGTACAACTTATTCCATAACCAACCAAGAATCTTCTCACCGCGTTTAATCAGCGAGTAAGAGAAGTTAGCTGCGATCTCATCCATGATGTCTTGAGCTTCTTTGCTCGCTTTCTCTATGGAAATATTTTTTGCTTCAGCTTCGTCTTCGATCGCCTTTTTGATAGCTTCTGATTTTAGCAGGCGGTCGAACAGAGCTTGGCGGCTTGGTAGGTTAGGACCTGATGCTGCAAGCTTTTGACGAGAGAAGTGAATGCGTGCCACGCGAGCAAGCTTATGCGCGATGGTGCTATCGGTACCGTGTGAGTTAGCCATGTAGCGTAGAGAGACAACCGGGCTAAAGCGAACCAGACAGTCACGACCAGCCAGCAATACAGCTTTTGATTTTTCTAAGCCGTTCATTGCTTGTAGGTAAGGTTTCTGGTTATTCTCTTTACCTGGTTTACGTCCCCACAATACGGTTGCTGGGATAACTTGAACATCAAGCTCTGAGTCTTCAGCATGCAGTGAAAGCAGCTCAGAGAAAACTTCAATTGAAGAGCTTGGAACATAGTCATCATCTTGCAGCAATGTTTTGCGTGAAGAGATGAACACGAAGCGTTGCAGTGATTTGCCGTTTATTTCAAGCTTGCTAAAAGGATCGGGTAAGCCCAATTCAAGCGCATGCTTTTGCAGCGTAAGTAGGTCGACACTTGAACGAAATGGTAAGGCGTATACAATCGGTTTGCCTAAATCAATGTTCAAATCCTCAACCGGATTCGAAGGTATTGATGTGCCCTTTACCAAAACGGATAAAGGTAGCTTCATTAATGAACGTGAAAAAGATTGTCCAGAAGACATATAGGTTCACTGCCTCAATAGTTATTTCAATGTGCTTAAGCGTATCTCTATTTCTATGATGAAAGGATAAATCCTGTGAGTGAAATAGGGATAAGCCTAGGCGTAAATTTAATCGATGCAAGAATACCAGAAACTGGTCTAACCTTTTAATGGAAATAGTCATATTGCCGTTAAGTTTGTTTAAAATCATTCATCGACTGATTGAGTATAGGGTTAAAAATGAGCAAAAAATCAAACACCGGATTCAAACGCATAGTGAAAGCAGCAGGCTTTTCATGGCAAGGCATCACTAGCTCATTTAAAAACGAGGCGGCTTTTCGCCAAGAAGTATTTATGGCAGCGGTGTTAATCCCACTGGCGTTCTACTTAGATGTGAGCCAGGTAGAGCGCATCTTAATGATTGCTGCTGTTGTATTAGTGGTCGTGGTCGAGTTGATCAATACGGCGATTGAAGCGGTCGTTGATCGGATTGGCAGTGAACATCATGAGCTAGCGGGCATGGCTAAAGATGCCGGTTCCGCTGCGGTTTTTGTCTGCTTAGGCTTGGCGGGTTATGTTTGGCTAGACATTTTATTTTTGTGATTTTTGAAAAATGAACTAAAAACAACCAATTGCTTTGCTTTTGTTCGGTTACTGGATATACTCACAGTCAACTGTATAAAAAGACAGGTGAATCATGAAGCCGTTAACGCCCCGCCAACAACAAGTTTTCGATCTTATCAAAAGTAAGATTGACGATTTCGGTATGCCACCGACACGCGCAGAAATTGCACGTGAACTAGGCTTCCGTTCTGCTAATGCAGCAGAAGAACATTTGAAAGCTCTTGCTCGTAAAGAAGCGATTGAGATTATCCCGGGTGCGTCTCGCGGTATTCGTATTTTGCTTGAAGATGCAGCGAACGAAGAGCAAGGTTTACCATTAATTGGTCAGGTTGCCGCTGGCGAGCCTATTTTGGCTCAAGAGCATGTAGAAATGCATTACCAAGTTGACCCAGGTATGTTTAAGCCACAAGCTGACTTCTTACTTCGCGTAAATGGCGAAAGTATGAAAGACATCGGTATTATGGATGGCGATTTACTGGCCGTGCATAAAACACAAGACGTGCGTGATGGACAAGTTGTCGTTGCTCGTGTCGACGATGATGTAACGGTAAAACGCCTAGAGCGCAAAGGTTCTACCGTTCTGTTACATGCTGAAAATGAAGAGTTTTCTCCAATTCACGTGGACTTAGAATCCCAACACTTGTCTATTGAAGGGCTTGCGGTTGGTATTATTCGTAACACGGACTGGATGTAGTCATTACAAGCAGCTTATTGATATTTATTCTCAATAACTTGTTATTGTAATTGATATTCATTATCATCTTCTTTGTCGAGATACAAGGAAGATGATGATGCCAAACCCAACCAAACCTCAAATGAAGCCGCTTGTTCGTAAGCCGCGCTCCTCTGATCAAAAGGCTTCTTCTGATCGAGGGTCTGCACATCAAGAATTTCAAGTTCCGACCAATCTCGTTCAACACCTTTGGTTTCGCAGTCGCGAAAGTCTTGCCGATGATGGTTTAGTTTATGACCCTATTGCAGCTCAAGCCTGCAAGCGTTGCCAACTAGCTCCGGAATGTCTTACCGGTGAACTCGACCAACAACAACTTCTCTATGCCACATTGACTCAACTTTGCGATTCTCAGGTACAGCAGTTTTTATCTCATAACCCAGATGCTTGGATCATTAATGTTGGTGCCGGGCTTGATACGCGTTTCTACCGTTTAGATAATGGCCGTTGTCATTGGGTTGAATTGGATGTCACAGAGAACTTAGTTTGGCGCCAACGCTTGTTCCACAAAAATGAACGCTATCGTTTGGAATGTGGCTCGGTTGACGATCTAACGTGGCTCGATGAATTGAACATTCCAGAGCAAGCCTCAGTGATGGTGGTGTGTGAACATGCTCTGCTTGATTGCAGCGAACAGCAGACGGCACATTTTATTCAGTCTCTCAGTCGTTATTTTACTCATGCCCACGCCTGCTTAGTATTGGCCGGAGATAAGAGCTCAAGTACGTTGGGGCAGAAGCTAGGATCTGGTGAGTATGCTCACGGGTTGTCTTCACCAATAGACAGTGTTCTTAATTGGTTGCCATGGGCGCAATGGGTTAAGTCATTTTCACCACTAGAGCAGCAATGTAACCGTTGGAAGTTGTGGCAACGATTGTTGTGTAAAATTTCTCAGTTTAAAAAGCGCTTAACTCCACAATTAGTACTCGTTAAGTGGTAGCGCTAGCTTCTTCTATCAACAGATAGTTTGGTAAAAGCTAACCAATATACAAAGTACACAACATAGTGAAAGCACACTCACTAGGTTAAACTATCACCTCTAATCAAAGAGGTGATCGTGAAGCTATTTAATCCCCAAACTATTTTTCAAACGCTATCCAATCAATCGATGCACAAAAAAGTGCTGTTGCTCGCGATCCCGATGGTTCTCTCCAATATTACGGTTCCACTACTGGGTTTAGTCGATGCTGCGGTTATCGGTCACTTAGAGCATTCTTGGTATTTAGGTGGTGTCGCTTTGGGTGGGACTATGATCAGCGTGACCTTTTGGTTGCTTGGTTTCCTGCGAATGTCGACGACTGGGTTAGCTGCACAATCTTATGGAGCGAACGATGGCAAGCAACTTGGTTTAGTCTTTGTGCAAGGCGTGACCATGGCACTAGGGTTTGCTGGTGTCTTTTTGCTATTGCACAGCTTCGTTGCGGATGCGGTTTTTTCTCTGAGTAGTGCCAGTGACCAAGTGAAACACTATGGTCAGCAATATTTCTCTATCCGAGCATGGAGTGCACCTGCTGCGTTGACTAACTTTGTGTTGTTAGGTTGGTTACTCGGAACCCAAAATGCCAAAGCACCTATGTGGATGGTGATCATTACTAATATCACCAACATCGTTTTAGATATCGTATTTGTGATTGGCCTCGGCTGGCAAGTTGAAGGCGCTGCGTTAGCATCGGTGATTGCGGACTATGCGGGTCTAACGTTTGGCTTAATTTGTGTGTATCGAATCTGGATGAAGAGACAACTGCCATCCCCATGGGATCTGTTTAAGAAAACCAGCCAAGGTTTGAGTCGTTTCGTGAAATTGAATCGCGACATCTTTCTGCGTTCATTATGTCTGCAAGCCACTTTTACTTTTATGACTTTCCAAGGTGCAAGCTTTGGTGATGATGTGGTGGCAGCCAATGCGGTATTGATGAGTTTCTTGATGATTATCTCTTATGGGATGGATGGTTTTGCCTACGCAATGGAAGCCATGGTCGGTAAAGCGATCGGCGCGAAAGATAAAGATGAGCTAAATCAGTCTTTGATAGGCACCTTCTTCTGGAGCTTCAATATTTGTTTGGTACTGACCATAGTGTTCGCGATTGCTGGGTCTAGTTTGATTAATATGATCACCACAATCCCAGCAGTTAAAACTCAAGCTGAAGTTTATTTACCGTGGTTGATTGCGATGCCGCTCGTTTCTATGTGGTGCTTCTTGCTGGACGGTATCTTCGTGGGCGCAACCAAAGGCAAAGATATGCGTAACAGTATGTTTGTTGCGACCTGCAGTTTCTTTGCGATTTTCTACTTAGCATCAGGTTTAGAAAACCATGCTCTGTGGCTAGCAATGTTGAGCTTTATGGCGATGCGTGGGATTGGTCTTGGTGTTTTATTTATTTCTCAGTGGAAGAAAGGAGAGTTTCTCGCTTAGCTTAGATAGCTTAGATAGCTTAGATAGCTCAGTTCAGGGAGCGATAAATAGAAGCTGTGCAGGTAAAAGGGTATTTAGAACATCATGATCTAATTGCTCACATAGCCATGTAATTCTGTGAGTTAAATGAAAACAGCAAGCTCATGGCTTGCTGTTTATGTATTTGGCCTACAGGTGGTCAAATAGTTCTATTGGTTCTTTGTTTAGAACAAACGGTTAAGTCCGTTAAGCGCTGCGACGCGGTAAGCTTCGGCCATTGTTGGATAGTTGAAGGTCGTATTCACAAAGTACTCGATGGTGTTGGCTTCGCCTTTCTGTTCCATGATCGCCTGACCGATGTGGATGATCTCAGCAGCACGCTCACCAAACACGTGGATACCTAAAATCTCTTTGGTTTCACGGTGGAATAGGATTTTCAAGCTACCAATATCTTTGCCTGCGATTTGTGCACGAGCGAGATGTTTGAAAGAAGATCGTCCCACTTCATAAGGTACTTTAGCCGCGGTAAGCTCTTGTTCTGTTTTACCTACAGAGCTGATCTCAGGAATGGTGTAGATGCCTGTTGGAATGTCTTCAATCAGGTGGCCTTCCGCTTCGCCTTTCGCTATTGCTTGAGCCACGAAACGACCTTGGTCATAGGCAGCACTTGCTAGGCTAGGGTAGCCAATCACATCACCCACGGCATAAACGTGACTAATACTGGTTTGGTAGTTGCTGTTGACTGATACTTGTCCACGAGAGTCCGCTTCTAAGCCAACGGCACCAAGGTTGAGCTTGTCTGTGTTACCTGTTCGGCCATTGGCATACAGTAGGCAATCAGCACGCATTTTCTTACCGGACTCTAGGTGAATGATCACGCCATCGTCAGTGCCTTCAATTTTCTCAAAGGTTTCATCGTTACGAATTACTACGCCACTGTTCCAGAAGTGGTAAGAAAGCGCATCTGAGGTTTCATTGTCTAGGAATGACAGTAGACGATCACGTGTATTGATGAGATCGGTTTTTACGCCTAAACCACGGAAGATCGACGCGTACTCGCAACCGATAACGCCAGCACCATAAATGATGATGTGTTGAGGGTCGTGTTTAAGAGAAAGAATCGAGTCGCTGTCGTAGATACGTTCGTGTAGGAAGTCGACGTTGTCTGGCTGGTAAGGACGTGAACCTGTTGCGATAACAAACTTGTCTGCACTGTAATGTTCTTCAGTACCATCGCTTTGTAAAACCGAGATGGTGTTGGTATCGATAAAACGCGCAGTACCAAATACCAGTGTGCATTGGTTGCGATCGTAGAAACCTTGGCGCAGTCGAGTTTGCTTATCGATGACTGATTTAGCATGACCCAGTATGTTGGAGAAGGTTGAGTGAATGCTTTTGTTGTTCTGACAAAACAGCGGGTTGCTGTTGAATTCAATAATACGACTCACGGCATGACGCAGTGCTTTTGAAGGAATGGTTCCCCAGTGAGTACAACCACCACCAACGCTGCTCTCTTTTTCAATGATTGCAACGTTCAACCCGGCTTTGGTTAATCCCATCGCTGCCCCTTCGCCTCCGGGGCCACTACCAATTACGATTACATCAAAGTGGTTGGAGTGTGGCATAGATATCTTCCTTGTTATATTTGATTAACATTGCTTTAGCGAGATTTTAACTGATTCTGTTCTTGGGTACATGAAAAGGGCATCAGAGAGTCGGTGGGATCACGCAGTGTTATCGAAAAAATAATATTTGGTATGTCGTATGTCTCCAAATGACAGTGTGGAGATTGAAATTTTTTATTCGAACGTATTTACTTCGGTACGTGAACAAAGAGGTATGTTGAGTGTCTTATATAACCAGAGTGCCTTATATAAATAAGTGATTCGCGTTATATTGAAGAGAGTATTAGACATGCCTGTTTAGGCTGTAAAAGAAGATGTTGATAAAGTATGAAACCAATGGGCATTCGCGCACAGCAAAAAGAAAAAACTCGTCGTAGCTTAATTGATGCGGCATTTAGCCAACTCAGTGCTGATCGCAGTTTTTCCAATCTAAGCTTGAGAGAAGTCGCTCGTGAGGCTGGAATAGCACCGACTTCCTTTTATCGTCATTTCAAAGACATGGATGAGCTTGGCTTAACTATGGTTGATGAAGGTGGCTTACTATTGCGCCAGCTAATGCGACAAGCTAGGCAACGCATAGTAAAAGAAGGCAGTGTGATTCGCACATCGGTTGAAACCTTTATGGAATTCATTGAAAGCAGCCCAAACGTATTCAGACTGTTATTGCGAGAGCGCTCAGGAACTTCATTTGAGTTTCGTGCAGCGGTAGCTCGTGAGATACAGCACTTCTCTGCTGAGTTAACCGAATATTTGATAACGACTGGCATGACACGAGATGAAGCTTTTACTCAAGCTGAAGCCTCCGTCATTTTGGTCTTCAACTCAGGGGCAGAAGCATTAGATTTAGATCGACGTCAGCGAGATGAACTGGCTGATCGCTTGATCATGCAATTGCGAATGATGGCCAAAGGGGCTTTTTGGTATCGTAAAGAACGTGAACGTAACCGATTAAAAGGCGGGATTGAATAATGTCGAATGAAAATAATACTGTAAACCGTGGTTCTGAAAGAAAGACACTCGTACTTGCTGTTGTTGCAGGTGTGTGTGGTGATGCACTGTTATCTTGGGTAACAATGAGCGAAGTGGGCTTCTCTATTTTCCCGCTGATTGCTTTAGTTTTGGCTGTACAAGCGCTTTACCAAGAATACCTAACTAATCCAGTATCTGAAGATATTCCGTTAGTAGGTTTAGCTTGTTTCTTTGTAGGTGCATTTGGCCACTCGGCTTTTGTGAAAGCACAACACCCTGATGCAGGTTCAAACTTCTTTGCGATTATTGTTGCTATGTTATTGCTCGCTTGGGTAGGTAAGAAGCTAGGCTTTATCGGTAAAACCGCTTAAACCAACGTATAAATAAAAAACGAGCCAATTGGCTCGTTTTTTTGTATCTGCTGTACGACCTAGAGAGCGATATTTACGCTTTACGCTCAAGGAATACACCGGCTTCCATGTGGTGCGTATAAGGGAACTGGTCAAATAGAGCAAAACGAGTGATGTCGTGTGTTTCGCTTAGAATGTCTAGGTTCTCTTTCAATGTCTCAGGGTTACAAGAGATGTACATGATACGTTCGTAGCCTTGCACCATCTTACAAGTATCAACATCCATACCTGAGCGCGGTGGATCAACAAAGATAGTGTTGCAGTTGTAGCTCTTCAGATCGATGTTTGCTTGTTGTAGGCGGCGGAATTCACGCTTACCTTCCATTGCTACGGTAAAATCTTCCGCGGACATACGAATGATCTGAACATTATCGATCTTGTTCGCCGCAATGTTGTACTGTGCTGACTCTACAGATGGCTTCGCTAGCTCAGTTGCTAGTACACGCTCAAAGTTTTGTGCCAGTGCTAATGAGAAGTTACCGTTACCACAGTAAAGTTCTAGCAAGTCACCTTTGCTGTCTTGAGTACAGTCGACAGCCCACTCCAGCATTTTCTCTGCTACTTTGCCGTTTGGTTGCGTAAAGCTGTTCTCTACTTGTTGGTAGATATAGCTGTCACCATTCACGTCTAGCTTTTCAATGACGTAGTCGCGGTCCAGCACGATCTTCATCTTACGCGCACGGCCAATCAGGTTTAGGTTAAAACCTTCATCATTCAATTGTTGCTTAAGTGCTTTAGCATCTTGAATCCATTGCTCGCCCAATTGACGGTGGTAAAGCAGTGATACCAAAATCTCACCACTCAACGTAGAAAGAAAATCTACCTGGAATAGCTTGTGGCGTAGAGAGTGGTTCTCTTTCATTGCATCTGTTAGTAGAGGCATTAAGTCGTTGATAAGACGGCTAGCCGCTGGGAACTGGTCTACACGGTATTTTTCTTTGGTCTCTTGATTGAACATGACGTAATACATATCGTCACCTTCATGCCACACGCGAAACTCAGCACGCATGCGGTAGTGTTGTTCTGGAGATTCATACACTTCCAACTCAGGCACATCGTATTGTGAGAACATCTCAGTAAGACGCTCAGTCTTTTCTGCTAGTTGTTCTTGGTAGCGTTGCGGGTTTACATCTAAATTCGCCATTGTTATGCCTTTTTGCTGTCGTGCTTTTAAATCAAGAGCGCAGATTTTATTCAATCACAGGCGCTTGTCCAGTGTTGAGAGCTATTCAATGTAAATCGAGCATGAAAACTATAGCTTATAACTATCTTAGACTAGACAAATGATTCATAGGTTAATACTATCTCCCGCAAGCTGGTGCCATTTGGATGTATAGATGGCTGAAGAGGGAATCTGGTGTGAATCCAGAACTGACGCGCAGCGGTAAAAGAGAACGAATATTCACAAGACACTGCAAATAGCTTTTTGTGGGAAGTCGAATATGAGGTAAACCATAAGGTTGTGCTCTTGAGTCCGAATACCTGCCAGTAGCTAAACCATACAATGTGGTTTGGTAGGAATTTACGCGATTTAGGATCACAACATGAACAAATCCCTTTTAGCGGCTGCTGTAGCATCGCTGCTTTCACCTATCTCCAATTTACACGCCCAAGAAGCATCTACTGACGAAACCATGGTGGTTACGGCTAACCGTTTTGAGCAGCCTCTAAGTGATGTTATTGCTTCTACTACCGTTATTTCAAAACAAGAAATAGAAGAAACCCAAGCTAAGTCTTTAGTGGATGTTTTGAAACGAGTACCTGGTGTTGAAGTTTCTCAAAGTGGCGGACGTGGGCACAGTGCCTCTGTTTTTATGCGTGGCTACAATAGCGATCAAGTATTGTTTCTAGTCGATGGTGTTCGTATTGACTCTGCTGCCGGCGGTATTAACTTCAACCATATTCCAGTAGGTATTATTGAGAGAGTTGAAGTGATTCGTGGCTCTGGTGGCGCTTTATATGGATCAGATGCGGTAGCGGGTGTGATTAACGTTATTACTGAGTCTGCTCATTCTACTGAATCGACAATGATAGCTGTTGGCGCTGGCAGTGATGCTCAAAAGGAAGCTAATTTCTCAACGACTCGAAAATTGTCGAACGGCGGAACATTGAAACTCGCTGGCGGTTTTGATGAGACTGAAGGTTACGATATTAAAGACCCGGCTACTGGTCTTAATTATGGCTATGAAAGCCAAAATCTTTTTGCGTCATACTCACAGCCGATCAATGAGGCCTTTACTGGCACAGCATCTGTTCGTTGGTTTGATAGTCTGACTGAGTATGACTCTAGTGGTAAGAACTATGGTTACTCTGAGAACTTGAGCGTTACAGCCGCTGTTGACTATAAAGGTGATAACTTAAGCTCTACCTTTAGAGCTAATCAACAGGCAATCGAAAACCTAGACTATTCACAAGCTCAAGGTAAAGACAATGCTGGAACAAAGAAGAAAATAGATCTGACGAACCTGCAGTTCTTAAATCAGTATTACATTAATGAGAACGTATCTGTTGGTGCTGGTGCTGACTGGCGTAGAGAAAAACTTGATGATGATGCCTTGTCATATGGTTCACCTGATGCTCTAGCTGGCGAGTCTCGCGATACTACTGGCGTCTACGCTTCTTCTGAACTTCGATTTGGTGATGTTCAAATTGTAGGTAGTGTACGTAACGATAAACACGACACATACGACAACCACACTACATGGTCTTTAGGTACTCGCTATTACCTAACAGAAAAGCACTCACTTAGAGCGGCTGCGGGTACATCATTTAAAGCTCCGAGCTATTCTGATCTAACAACAAATTCAGACCTGAAGCCTGAAGAAGCCGAAAATCGCGAAATTGGATACACAGGTGAATTCGATTTATTCAAGTTGGATGTGACTGCATACGATAATGAAGTCGATAACTTAATTATTTGGTATGAAGGTAGCCCATTTTGGTATCCTCAAAACGTAGATGCAAAACTTAAAGGTTTAGAAATCACAGGTAATTTTGACACGTGGTTTATCCATCATACGGTTATCGCTGAATTTAAAGATCATAAAGACTCTGCTGGCAACAAATTAGCGAAGCGTGCTGATGAAAACTACAAGTGGTTGATGGATGCTTCATATGAAGATTTTGATGTGAACCTTACTTATACATACACGGGTGATAGAGCGGGTAATCCAAAAGAAACAACCGATCCAGATAATATTTTGCCATCAGTGAGCTTGTGGGATGTTTCTGTGGGGTACTGGATCTCCCCTGAGCTAGTTGTCCGTGGTCGAGTTGATAACTTAACTAATGAGAACTACCAAACAACGCTAGGATATAACGCTCCTGAACGCAGGTACTTTGCTAATCTAGCTTACCAATTCTAATTTACACCTAAACCGCCTCCGGGCGGTTTTTTCTTATGGGTATATCAATGAAAAAGAAAGTCGTCATAAGTTGGTCGTCAGGTAAAGACTCGACATTAACGTTAGAGCGTCTACTTGAAAGCTCCGAATATGAAGTTGTTGCTCTCTATACGACATATGTTGGAGATGAAGTTCCTTTCCAAGTGACTCCGATTGACGTTGTTGCCATGCAGGCGCAATTAGTCGGTTTGCCATTGATCACGATTGAACTTCCGGAAGTGTTCCCTAGTAATGAGATTTATCAAAGTACTATTGTTTCCGCACTTAAAGGTTCTGGCTTATCAATTGATGCGGTCGCGTTTGGAGACATGTTCTGTAATGGCATTGCCGATTATCGAAGAAGCTATATAAAACCAGCAGGTTGGGAGTGTGTATTTCCTCTAATGGGAGAGAGCAGTCAGACACTTGCGAGTGAAATAATAGACAGAGGAATCGAAACCTTTCTCGTCACAGTCGATAGCGACGCATTGGACATGGACTATTGCGGGAAAGAATACACCCTTGAGCTAATAGACAGCTTACCTAGTCATGTCGATCCATGTGGCGAAGATGGCGAGTTCCATACCTTAGTGACGTCAGCGCCATGCTTTAGAGGTAAGCTCAAGATAGACCTAGAAAATGTAGAGCAAGGTGAGCGTTTTGTTCATCAACGTTATCAAGCTTGTATTATATAGAGTGAGGATTGGCGAACACTAAGCGAAGGAGTATCATTGCAGCGAAACTTATTATAGGTAATCGTTGTGTCGGATAGTCTGAAAAAAAACATATTGGTCTTTGATTCTGGAGTGGGTGGCTTATCTGTATATAAAGAGATAAGCCAGTTACTACCGAATCATAACTATACTTATGTATTCGATAACGAGGCTTACCCATACGGTGAACTCGATCAACAAGTCCTTGTTCGAAGAGTCCAAAGCATCGTCGCCAGCTTTGTGGCTACTCACGCAATAGATATCGTAGTAATAGCTTGTAATACCGCAAGTACGATTGTATTACCTACACTCCGCGCTAATAATCAAATCCCAATTGTTGGCGTTGTTCCGGCAATCAAGCCTGCATCCTTACTTGCCAATAAAGCGGTGGGTCTTATTGCTACTCCCGCAACGATTACTCGTGAATACACACACGAGCTCATCAAAAACTTCTCGAGTAATAAAAGAGTCGAACTTTTAGGTTCTACTCGGCTGGTGGATATGGCCGAAGATAAACTCAGAGGAGAGGCGATTAACCTTGAAGAATTGGAGCAGATTCTTCAACCGATGATAAACATGGTTGATGTGGCCGTATTAGGATGCACTCATTTCCCTCTGATCAAATCAGAGATTCAACAAGTACTAGGTGAAAGCGTAGTGCTGATAGATTCTGGTAAAGCGATAGCTAAGAGGGTTCAAGATTTGTTGGGTTTGGAAAGCATTAATAAAGAAGGGGGAGTGCGTGAGGTTTTTTGTAGTGCACTTCCTAAGAAAGAAAGTGCACTAAATAGCATGTTAAAGCAGTTAGGATTTAGCTCAGTTCAGCTTCGTCCGTTTCTGGATGTTTAGGATCATTTGCAACTCGCACTTTTAAAGTTCGTTGCATGTAATCTTTATCGTTAAGTTCTGAAATAGCATGATTCACATCATTGCTAGCCATTACGACAAATCCAAAGCCTCTTCTTTTACCAGTACGTTTGTCTTTCATTAAGCGTACTGCAAATACTTCACCATACTCTGAGAATAATTCACGTACGTGTGATTCATTCGCTTTGTATGGAAGGTTACCTACATAAAGTGTTTTTGTTGATGCCTTAGGTTCTGAATCTGATTTTGAGTCGGTGCTTGAAAAGTTAACAACAAAAGCGGAAGCCAAGACACCAAGGATAAAGGTAATTGCAGGCGATATATCTACCTGAGAGAAAACAATGCCACCTAGAACAGCTAGTGCGACAATTAACAACATCGATTTTTTTGAGTTCATATCGGAATACTACATATTAATAAACGAAATAGACGCATCTACTCTTAACAAAATAGATACATGAATCTTACGTTCATGGTTTCCATTTTGCCAATGTATTGCTGTGATACGTCTCAAATGTTTAGTTTTTATTCGAAAAATGCGGAACTGGTGGCTTTTTAGGCGAACAAAACTTTTATTCAAAAAAGCCCTTGTGCTCTATGTCGATCTCTCTATAATGCCGCCTCACCGACACGGAGTGAGACGAAAGTCACACAGCGAAATCGGTAGAGGAAAAGGAGTTGAAAATAACCCTTGACTCTCTAAGTGGTGCAGGTATAGTACGCACCCCTAGCGACTGAGATGTAAATCACAAAACGCTAGCGCTCTTTAACAATTTAAACCTATCAATCTGTGTGGGCACTCGTTGATGAATATCAAAACGTTATTACTTAGGTAATAGCAGTTACTTCGGTAACACAATGATTTCAATGAACTGAGTGACCAATACGTTTAACTACTTGTAGTTATTCGGCACAGTCAATTCATTACCATTCTGTTGGAATGGTAATAGCTTTAGAATTACATGTTCATTTTCGAATGAATATTAGTTTTGAAGTCAGTATTCGTTGAGTCACAAAATCTTAAATTGAAGAGTTTGATCATGGCTCAGATTGAACGCTGGCGGCAGGCCTAACACATGCAAGTCGAGCGGAAACGACAACATTGAATCTTCGGAGGATTTGTTGGGCGTCGAGCGGCGGACGGGTGAGTAATGCCTAGGAAATTGCCTTGATGTGGGGGATAACCATTGGAAACGATGGCTAATACCGCATAATGCCTACGGGCCAAAGAGGGGGATCTTCGGACCTCTCGCGTCAAGATATGCCTAGGTGGGATTAGCTAGTTGGTGAGGTAATGGCTCACCAAGGCGACGATCCCTAGCTGGTCTGAGAGGATGATCAGCCACACTGGAACTGAGACACGGTCCAGACTCCTACGGGAGGCAGCAGTGGGGAATATTGCACAATGGGCGAAAGCCTGATGCAGCCATGCCGCGTGTATGAAGAAGGCCTTCGGGTTGTAAAGTACTTTCAGTTGTGAGGAAGGGTGTGTAGTTAATAGCTGCGCATCTTGACGTTAGCAACAGAAGAAGCACCGGCTAACTCCGTGCCAGCAGCCGCGGTAATACGGAGGGTGCGAGCGTTAATCGGAATTACTGGGCGTAAAGCGCATGCAGGTGGTTCATTAAGTCAGATGTGAAAGCCCGGGGCTCAACCTCGGAACTGCATTTGAAACTGGTGAACTAGAGTGCTGTAGAGGGGGGTAGAATTTCAGGTGTAGCGGTGAAATGCGTAGAGATCTGAAGGAATACCAGTGGCGAAGGCGGCCCCCTGGACAGACACTGACACTCAGATGCGAAAGCGTGGGGAGCAAACAGGATTAGATACCCTGGTAGTCCACGCCGTAAACGATGTCTACTTGGAGGTTGTGGCCTTGAGCCGTGGCTTTCGGAGCTAACGCGTTAAGTAGACCGCCTGGGGAGTACGGTCGCAAGATTAAAACTCAAATGAATTGACGGGGGCCCGCACAAGCGGTGGAGCATGTGGTTTAATTCGATGCAACGCGAAGAACCTTACCTACTCTTGACATCCAGAGAAGCCAGCGGAGACGCAGGTGTGCCTTCGGGAACTCTGAGACAGGTGCTGCATGGCTGTCGTCAGCTCGTGTTGTGAAATGTTGGGTTAAGTCCCGCAACGAGCGCAACCCTTATCCTTGTTTGCCAGCGAGTAATGTCGGGAACTCCAGGGAGACTGCCGGTGATAAACCGGAGGAAGGTGGGGACGACGTCAAGTCATCATGGCCCTTACGAGTAGGGCTACACACGTGCTACAATGGCGCATACAGAGGGCAGCAAGCTAGCGATAGTGAGCGAATCCCAAAAAGTGCGTCGTAGTCCGGATTGGAGTCTGCAACTCGACTCCATGAAGTCGGAATCGCTAGTAATCGTGAATCAGAATGTCACGGTGAATACGTTCCCGGGCCTTGTACACACCGCCCGTCACACCATGGGAGTGGGCTGCAAAAGAAGTGGGTAGTTTAACCTTTCGGGGAGGACGCTCACCACTTTGTGGTTCATGACTGGGGTGAAGTCGTAACAAGGTAGCCCTAGGGGAACCTGGGGCTGGATCACCTCCTTATACGAAGATACTTACGATGAGTGTCCACACAGATTGATGGTTTAGATTTAGTTAAAGCCAGAGCTTTAATTAATAACGTAAGTTATTGATTAAAGCTTTTTGCTTTATGCTCTTTAACAATTTGGAAAGCTGACTGATTGATTTACTTACGAGTAATTCAATCAAATTTAAAAGTTCTCAATGTTTATCTTTATTGATAAACACAACAAACACATTCAAGTGTCTTGTATTCGAATCAATGTTTACATTGATTCACAATTGAGTCCGGCAAACAGTTATCAGGAATTAACCCTTCTTGATGACAACCAAAAACCTTGGTTAGTTGCCATACACTAAGACCCTTTCGGGTTGTATGGTTAAGTGACTAAGCGTACACGGTGGATGCCTTGGCAGTCAGAGGCGATGAAAGACGTAATAACTTGCGATAAGCCCAGATTAGGTAGTAATAACCTTTTGAGTCTGGGATTTCTGAATGGGGAAACCCACGTGCATAAGCACGTATCCTGTTGTGAATACATAGCAACAGGAGGCAAACCGGGGGAACTGAAACATCTAAGTACCCCGAGGAAGAGAAATCAACCGAGATTCCGAAAGTAGCGGCGAGCGAAATTGGATTAGCCCTTAAGCTTTTAATGATGCAGGTGAAGAGTCTGGAAAGTCTCGCAATAAAGGGTGATAGCCCCGTAACCGACACATCATAATCAGTGAAATCGAGTAGGGCGGGACACGTGATATCCTGTCTGAATATGGGGGGACCATCCTCCAAGGCTAAATACTACTGACTGACCGATAGTGAACCAGTACCGTGAGGGAAAGGCGAAAAGAACCCCTGTGAGGGGAGTGAAATAGAACCTGAAACCGTGTACGTACAAGCAGTAGGAGCACCTTCGTGGTGTGACTGCGTACCTTTTGTATAATGGGTCAGCGACTTAATTTTAGTAGCAAGGTTAACCGTTTAGGGGAGCCGTAGGGAAACCGAGTCTTAACTGGGCGTACAGTTGCTAGGATTAGACCCGAAACCAGGTGATCTAGCCATGGGCAGGTTGAAGGTTGAGTAACATCAACTGGAGGACCGAACCGACTAATGTTGAAAAATTAGCGGATGACTTGTGGCTAGGGGTGAAAGGCCAATCAAACCTGGAGATAGCTGGTTCTCCCCGAAAGCTATTTAGGTAGCGCCTCGGACGAATACTACTGGGGGTAGAGCACTGTTAAGGCTAGGGGGTCATCCCGACTTACCAACCCTTTGCAAACTCCGAATACCAGTAAGTACTATCCGGGAGACACACGGCGGGTGCTAACGTCCGTCGTGGAGAGGGAAACAACCCAGACCGCCAGCTAAGGTCCCAAAGTATAGCTAAGTGGGAAACGATGTGGGAAGGCTCAGACAGCCAGGATGTTGGCTTAGAAGCAGCCATCATTTAAAGAAAGCGTAATAGCTCACTGGTCGAGTCGGCCTGCGCGGAAGATGTAACGGGGCTAAGCTATACACCGAAGCTGCGGCTACGTACCTTAGGGTATGTGGGGTAGGGGAGCGTTCTGTAAGCCGTTGAAGGTGTGCTGTAAGGCATGCTGGAGGTATCAGAAGTGCGAATGCTGACATGAGTAACGATAAAGGGAGTGAAAAACTCCCTCGCCGGAAGACCAAGGGTTCCTGTCCAACGTTAATCGGGGCAGGGTAAGTCGACTCCTAAGGCGAGGCCGAAAGGCGTAGTCGATGGGAAACGGGTTAATATTCCCGTACTTCTTACAATTGCGATGGGGGGACGGAGAAGGCTAGGTGGGCCTGGCGACGGTTGTCCAGGTTCAAGTACGTAGGCGGAAAGTTTAGGTAAATCCGGACTTTCTTAACGCTGAGATACGATGTCGAGCTACTACGGTAGTGAAGTCATTGATGCCATGCTTCCAGGAAAAGCCTCTAAGCTTCAGATTGTAAGGAATCGTACCCCAAACCGACACAGGTGGTCGGGTAGAGAATACCAAGGCGCTTGAGAGAACTCGGGTGAAGGAACTAGGCAAAATGGTACCGTAACTTCGGGAGAAGGTACGCTCTTATCAGTGAAGTCCCTTGCGGATGGAGCAGACGAGAGTCGCAGATACCAGGTGGCTGCAACTGTTTATTAAAAACACAGCACTGTGCAAAATCGTAAGATGACGTATACGGTGTGACGCCTGCCCGGTGCCGGAAGGTTAATTGATGGGGTTAGACTTCGGTCGAAGCTCTTGATCGAAGCCCCGGTAAACGGCGGCCGTAACTATAACGGTCCTAAGGTAGCGAAATTCCTTGTCGGGTAAGTTCCGACCTGCACGAATGGCGTAATGATGGCCACGCTGTCTCCACCCGAGACTCAGTGAAATTGAAATCGCTGTGAAGATGCAGTGTACCCGCGGCTAGACGGAAAGACCCCGTGAACCTTTACTACAGCTTGGCACTGAACATTGAACCTACATGTGTAGGATAGGTGGGAGACTATGAAACCGCGTCGCTAGATGTGGTGGAGTCGTCCTTGAAATACCACCCTTGTAGTTTTGATGTTCTAACGTTGGTCCCTGAATCGGGATTACGGACAGTGCCTGGTGGGTAGTTTGACTGGGGCGGTCTCCTCCCAAAGAGTAACGGAGGAGCACGAAGGTGGGCTAAACACGGTTGGACATCGTGTGGTTAGTGCAATGGCATAAGCCCGCTTGACTGCGAGAATGACAATTCGAGCAGGTGCGAAAGCAGGTCATAGTGATCCGGTGGTTCTGAATGGAAGGGCCATCGCTCAACGGATAAAAGGTACTCCGGGGATAACAGGCTGATACCGCCCAAGAGTTCATATCGACGGCGGTGTTTGGCACCTCGATGTCGGCTCATCACATCCTGGGGCTGAAGTCGGTCCCAAGGGTATGGCTGTTCGCCATTTAAAGTGGTACGCGAGCTGGGTTTAGAACGTCGTGAGACAGTTCGGTCCCTATCTGCCGTGGGCGTTGGAAAATTGAAAGGGGCTGCTCCTAGTACGAGAGGACCGGAGTGGACGAACCTCTGGTGTTCGGGTTGTCATGCCAATGGCATTGCCCGGTAGCTAAGTTCGGAATCGATAACCGCTGAAAGCATCTAAGCGGGAAGCGAGCCTTGAGATGAGTTTTCCCTGGCACTATAAGCGTCCTAAAGGGTTGTCGTAGACTACGACGTTGATAGGCAGGGTGTGTAAGTGCTGCGAGGCATTGAGCTAACCTGTACTAATTGCCCGTGAGGCTTAACCATACAACACCCAAGGGGTTTTGTGGACTCAAAGAAAGACCAGACCTTGAATGAGTTTGAAGAGATACTTTTAAATCCAGTTTTCCGAATTTTAAAATTTGCTTGGCGACCATAGCATTGTGGACCCACCTGATTCCATGCCGAACTCAGAAGTGAAACACAATAGCGCCGATGGTAGTGTGGGGTTTCCCCATGTGAGAGTAGGACATCGCCAGGCTTTAAATTAAATCTTTAGGTTGACCGACCTGGAGATATGGACGCTCACTTAGTGAGTTGACCACTGCGGAGTGGTAGTTCAGTTGGTTAGAATACCGGCCTGTCACGCCGGGGGTCGCGGGTTCGAGTCCCGTCCACTCCGCCACTTATTAGAAAAGCCCTGCTAAAAATAGCAGGGCTTTTTTACATTTGGAGAAAAGAGTTTTGCTGTTTGGTTGTATGAGTGCTGTAAAGGCATCGAGACCCTACACTTCACGCTATTCCGGCACATATTAGAAAGCCTAGTCTGACGACTAGGCTTTCGTCGTTTCTGAGATGTGAGTTTTAGCTCTTAGTTACTACAATCCCCGTAAAAGGTTGCTCACGGCCCGTAATTCTCGAATCGAATTAACCATAGGTTAGAAAGCCTGGTTAGAAATCGCAGAGCTTTTTTACACTTTTATGTTTTGTTATGTCGGTTAGGTTTGATCTTGGTAAATAAGCTTCTGCGGAGCTCTAGGAGTACAATTGGCAAGAAGCCTAGTTAGGAAGGTTTCTTGTTTTGTAAGGTAGACTGCGATTCGAGATCAAACTAGCCTGCTAACTGCCTCTCGGCCTATTAGTGAATATTGCTAGGGTGGTAGGTTTGGTATCTGGCGGTAGGTATATTATTTGAACTCAGATTTGAAGTTGTAATCCCGGTACTTATATTCTCTGTTAGGCAACTTAAACCAAGCCCTGGCTAGATAGAAGTAGCTGTTTTCTCGCTCTATAAGGCGGCAACCGTAATTAATCTGATGTATCAAGTTTCTCTGGCTTTCACATACAACTCATATCTCATCAGAGAATTGCCAAGAGTTATCTTGTGAGTAGGTATTAGTAGATTCTGGATAGGGAACTTCAGAAGCGATATCGGCACTTGGGGTTAAGCCTGAGGTTCTAATGTAGATATAAAAATGCCCAGCGATTGCTAGGCATTTAGACAATGGGAAATACAACGATTTAGAGTATTTGTTTAAGAACTCTATCTGCTTTAACTCGAGTGATCTTTCGAATTAGTTTCTGTACTTCCATTGGGTAGCTATCTACTTTATCTAACTGTTTATAAGTGCAAATAAGCTGTGTGTGCTGAACAATATTATCAACCTCAGCTTGGAATTTGTCCGTTAGATGATGGTAGTTATCTTGGATGAATATGCCATTCTCTAAGTCTAATTTCCATGCGCGCGGGTTTAGGTTGTTACCCGTTAGCAGCATGTAGCGTTTATCAACCCAAATACCTTTTAAATGGAAGCTGTTAGAGTCGTGTTGCCAAAGTCGGATAGACAGGTTACGACTTGCTATATTTGCTTCATTAGCCTTTGCGAATCGACGCAGGTTCAATTCGTATAAGTAAGGCAATCCACCAATTGTTTTAAACTCTTCTTCCGGTGAGATAAAGAAATCATTCGCTGTTTTATCACCGACAACAATCGTGACCTTGACGCCACGCTTAAGTGCTTTCTTCACTTCCTTCGCTAGGCTTGGTGGAAAATTGAAATATGGCGTACAAATGAAAATCTCATCTTTAGCCTGAGCAACCAGTTGGTTAATTCCCTGATTTAGGCGATTACGTCTCTTACCAATACCAACTAAAGGAGTTACAGCAACTTGATCTGCCGAAACTTCTTGAGAATCGAATTTGTATTGAGAGCGTGCTAACGATGCTCTGAATTGACGGATTGCTGGCTTTAACTCTTTAGTTAGTGGTTTGTTCTTATCTGCAAGATCATAAACAGCGATGTCTGAGATCATTTGTTCTTGGATATAGGAGAACATTGAGTCAGCAAGTGTTGCGTTGTTTAAAACATGGTAGCGATCGAAACGGTAACGATCATGATAACTTAAATAGATATTGTTAAGGCTAGCACCGCTGTAAATCACGCTGTCATCGACAATAAAGCCTTTTAGATGCAATACACCAAACACTTCCTTGCCACGAACAGGAATTCCATAAACAGGTACGGTGTGCTGGTATTTATCAGCAAACTCTTTGTACATTGCTGCATTGCCCTCAGAGGACTCCGCACCAATCAATCCACGTTGAGCTCTATGCCAATCGACACAAACGCTCACGTCTAATTCTGGGTTCTTTTGCTTTGCTTCGTATAAGGCAGTTAGGATCTCACGGCCAGCGTCATCATCTTCAAGATACAGAGCAACTAAACTAATACGAGTAGTTGCACGAGATATCTCATCAAGTAAGCGAGTTCGGAACTCATGCGCTGATAGCAGTACTTCAAACTTGTCAGGATTCTGCGCTATGGTTGGCAACTGTATGAATGGATTCCTACTAGCAATCATATTGACTGTTTTACCTTAAAAATATGCAAAATTGCGAACCTTCAATTTTACCAAAGGGATAGCATCAAATACTAGATAATCGAGTCATTCTCTAACAATTTTGCTGATAATGCATAGGAATGAGATCTTTTCCGCTATTCGAATAGCGCTCATATAAGACTCTTAAACCATTTGGTAGTTCATTGGGATCGATTTGTATGAATTGATGACGATTGTAGAAATTAGTCAGATGAGAATACGCGAAGCAATAATCTTTTTCCGTCAGCGTGTGAAGAACACAATAATCCATTAGCTGTGAACCTAATCGCTTGCCGCGGTATTCCTTAGAGATAGCCATTCCTGTAAGTAAGCGTGCACCTTCTATCGTTCGAAAGCGAACTACACCACATAACTGGCCATCTAGTTCTAATGAGTAGATTTGCTCGCTTTTGTTGGCTTTACCTGTTGGGTAATGCTCTTTGTAAAAACGCTTAACGAGGGGAACCTTTATGGGGTCTAATTGAGTAATGATGACATTGTTCATTCAGTCACTGCGCCATTTGTTTATCTGCGTTAGAATGTCGGCAGTGTAATTTAATTAAATATCGCCATGCAATCTTATCTCAATGCTAGCTTAAAAAATGTTCATACTTTTTCGATCGAACAGACTTGCGATGTACTTGTCGAAGTCACCTCTGTTGATGAACTCATCTCTGTATATCAAGACCCTCAATGGTCAGCCTTGCCTAAATTAATGCTCGGGAAAGGGAGTAATATGCTCTTTACTGAACATTTTTCGGGCTTGGTCATTGTTAATCGATTAAGTGGTATTGAGTTAACAGAAAGCTCAGAAAGTTACTCTCTACATGTCTCTGGTGGTGAAGACTGGCCTAGCCTTGTTGAGTGGAGTGTTGACCATGGACTGGGTGGTTTAGAGAACTTAGCCATGATCCCAGGCTGTTCTGGCTCTGCGCCAATTCAGAATATCGGTGCGTATGGTGTTGAACTACAAGATGTATGTGAATACGTTGATATTCTTTGTCTGGATACTTATACAGTTAAGCGATTAAGCAAAGAAGAATGTCTATTCGGTTATCGAGACTCTATTTTTAAGCACGCTCTTTACGGTAAAGCGATTGTTGTCGCGATTGGCTTAACATTAGCTAAAGAGTGGAAACCATGTAACCACTATGGTCCGCTTAAAAGTTTACCCACAGAAACACTTTCTCCTCGTTCTATATTCGATGAAGTGTGTGCTATACGCTCAAGTAAGCTACCAGACCCATCCGTGCAAGGGAATGCTGGAAGTTTCTTTAAAAACCCCGTGATCACCAAAGATCATTTTGATCGGTTGTCTGCGTTATTCCCAAACATTGTCGGTTACGAGAGTAACGACATGATCAAAGTCGCCGCTGGGTGGCTCATTGATCAATGCCAGTTTAAAGGTGTGATTGAAGGTGGTGCTCAAGTTCATCCAAACCAAGCTTTAGTTATCATCAATTATGATGAAGCGTCTGCTGTGGACATCCTCAAACTTGCAGCACGAGTACGTCAAGCTGTTCTGGACAAGTTCGATATTCCATTGGAACACGAAGTTCGCTTTATGGGCCAAGACAGTGAGACAAACTTAGACAAGGCGTTGGAGGCCATGGCATGAGAGAACACAGTACCAAGCTCACATTGCTAAAATGTCTTGCTGATGGCGAGTTTCATTCTGGTGAAGATCTGGGAGAAATGATTGGTGTGTCGAGAGCCGCCATCAGTAAACATATTAAAGGTATTCAAGAGTGGGGTTTGGATATCTATCGAGTACAAGGTAAGGGATATAAGTTAGCCAGTCGTTTGGATATGCTCGATCAGGAGAGGTTGTCAGCTGTTAGCCGTGATGCTTCTCTGGAGTTGATTCCAATCATAGGTTCAACAAACCAACACCTGTTAGAACGTACCAGCACCCTTGAGTCAGGCTCAGTCTGTGTGGCTGAATATCAAGCTGCAGGTCGCGGACGTCGTGGGCGTGAATGGGTATCGCCATTCGGTGCCAATCTATACCTTTCAATGTACTGGAGGCTCGATGCCGGTATGGCTGCGGCTATGGGACTGAGTCTTGTGGTTGGTGTTGCTGTTGTAGAGGCGTTGGAGGATATGGGGGTTGAAGGCGTTAAACTAAAGTGGCCGAACGACCTTTATCATAATGATAAGAAGCTCGCAGGCATCTTAGTAGAGCTGTCAGGGCAATCTGGTGGGGCTGCTCATATTGTAATTGGTTTGGGGCTTAATCTATCGATGGATCCCGCAACATCAGGTATTGGCCAACCATGGACCTCCCTCAAGGAAGTGTGTGATGGGAAAGTGCCAGATCGTAATGACTTAGCTCAGGCTTTGATTAATGCTTGGGACAAGTCGCTCGTCGACTATGAATTGAAAGGTATGTCCAATTTTGTCGAACGCTGGAATCGTTTAGATAACTTCTTAGGTCGCAACGTTAGACTGATCATTGGACCTAGAGAAATTGAAGGTGTAGTACAAGGTATCGATGAACAAGGTGCCGTATTACTCAAAACTGAGAACGGTGTTGAGAGTTATATCGGTGGAGAGATATCCCTAAGAAAAGGGGATTAAGAGGTTATTATTTTCTTAGTAACACTTCCTCAACCATATGATCAGCGCCTTTGCGTAAAATCAAGTGAGCTCTTTCTCTGGTCGGAAGGATATTTTGCTCTAGGTTCAAACCATTGATTGATTGCCAAATACCTTCTGCTTTTTCCTTAGCGGCTAGATCTGACAATTTAGTGTAGTGCCCGAAGTATGACCCCGGTTTAGCGAAGGCACCTTCACGAAACTTCATAAAACGATTTACATACCATTGTTGAATTTGAGCGCTTTCTGCATCGACATATAACGAGAAGTCGAGGAAGTCAGAAATAAAGACTCTATGAGGCTCATGTGGGTAATTCATACCGCTTTGTAGAACGTTGAGTCCTTCAATTATGAGCACATCGGGTAAGTCGACCTCTTTTACTTCCTTGGTAATGTTGTAGGTGAGGTGAGAGTACACAGGGGCTGTCACATTACGCTTACATGCCTTTACGTCTGAAACAAAGTTGACTAGCGCTTTAATATCATAAGACTCCGGGAACCCTTTCTTACTCATTAGGCCTTTTTCTTGTAGCACTTCATTGGGATACAAAAAGCCATCTGTCGTAACTAGCTCAACTTTAGGGTGGTTGTCCCAACGAGATAACAAAGCTTTGAGTAGACGAGCAGTTGTACTTTTACCTACCGCCACACTGCCAGCGATACCAATGATGAATGGTGGCGCTGTCTCTTTCTTATCCAGAAATTGATGAAGTACTGAGTTTCTATTTTGTCGAGCGGCCACATAGAGGTTCAACAGACGAGATAACGGTAGGTAAATTTCTACAGCTTCTTCCATTGTCAGCTTTTCATTGATGCCTTGAAGCTCTTTCAAATCGCTCTCAGAAAGTGTCATCGGAACTAAATTCCTTAGTTCAGACCACTGCGCGCGGTCAAATGACATAAATGGGCTCATACAAAACTCTATAGTGGATAACAAAACAAGTGCATGGAAAATACATCAAGCGATAGATAAATTAAATATCTTCCTTTACTAGATGCGGATTAAAGGCAGAAACCTTGAGCTAAATAACCGTATATATGAATTTGATAAGAGAATTTTTCACTTTTTTGCAATTTACTATTGCAAGGTGGAAAATCATTCAATAAAATGCGCCCCACTTGTGCCGACTTAGCTCAGTAGGTAGAGCAACTGACTTGTAATCAGTAGGTCACCAGTTCGATTCCGGTAGTCGGCACCACTTTCTCCCCTCTATTTATAGAGAGCGAGAGAAAGATCAAAATTTGGAGGGGTTCCCGAGTGGCCAAAGGGAGCAGACTGTAAATCTGCCGGCACTGCCTTCGATGGTTCGAATCCGTCTCCCTCCACCATATTCTAAAGGTTAAATAGCTCAAAAGAGTTACGTGTTGCGTGCATCGTATAATGGCTATTACCTCAGCCTTCCAAGCTGATGATGCGGGTTCGATTCCCGCTGCACGCTCCAACTCATTTTTGTGTGCTGATATAGCTCAGTCGGTAGAGCGCACCCTTGGTAAGGGTGAGGTCCCCAGTTCGACTCTGGGTATTAGCACCAGTCTAAAGCTTCTTCTCCTTTTAATAAAAAAACCATTTTTTTGGTTGCGTGGTCTTATTTTAAGCCACCTAATCCGTACCTAGAGGGACACCCCATGTCTAAAGAAAAATTTGAACGTACGAAACCGCACGTAAACGTTGGTACTATCGGCCACGTTGACCACGGTAAAACAACTCTAACTGCTGCTATCTGTACTACACTTGCAAAAGTGTACGGCGGTGTTGCTAAAGATTTCGCATCTATCGATAACGCTCCAGAAGAGCGCGAGCGCGGTATCACAATCGCAACTTCTCACGTTGAGTACGATACTCCTGAACGTCACTACGCACACGTAGACTGTCCTGGACACGCCGATTATGTTAAAAACATGATCACTGGTGCTGCTCAAATGGACGGCGGTATCCTAGTTGTTGCTGCTACAGATGGCCCTATGCCACAAACTCGTGAGCACATCCTACTTGGTCGTCAAGTTGGTATCCCTTACATCATCGTATTCATGAACAAATGTGACATGGTTGATGACGAAGAGCTACTTGAGCTAGTAGAAATGGAAGTTCGTGAACTTCTTTCTGAGTACGAATACCCAGGAGACGACCTTCCAGTAATTCAAGGTTCTGCACTTGGCGCTCTAAACGGCGAAAAGCAGTGGGAAGACAAGATCGTTGAGCTTGCAGAAGCACTAGATTCTTACATTCCACTTCCAGAGCGTGCTGTTGATCTACCGTTCCTACTTCCTATTGAAGATGTATTCTCAATCCAAGGTCGTGGTACTGTAGTTACTGGTCGTATCGAGCGCGGTATCCTACGTGTAGGTGACGAAGTAGAAATCGTTGGTATCAAAGAAACTACTCTTACTACTTGTACTGGTGTTGAAATGTTCCGTAAGCTGCTTGACGAAGGTCGTGCAGGTGAGAACGTTGGTGCACTTCTACGTGGTACTAAGCGTGATGACGTTGAACGTGGCCAAGTACTTTCTGCTAAAGGTTCAATCAACCCACACACTAAGTTTGAGTCTGAAGTATACGTACTTTCTAAAGACGAAGGCGGCCGTCACACTCCTTTCTTCAAGGGTTACCGTCCACAGTTCTACTTCCGTACAACTGACGTAACAGGCGATATCACTCTACCAGAAGGCGTAGAAATGGTAATGCCAGGTGACAACGTTCAAATGACTGTTGAGCTAATCGCTCCAATCGCAATGGACGAAGGTCTACGTTTCGCAATCCGCGAAGGTGGCCGTACAGTTGGTGCTGGTGTTGTAGCTAAAATCTTTGCATAAGATTTGACGAACCACTAGTAAAAAGGGCATCATTTGATGCCCTTTTTCTGCGCTGAAAAAAGAGTTGGGTGTTTTGACATCAATTTTAGCTCTTAGCAAAGAATTAAACGGTCTTTTTGACTAAAATGACTGTTAGATGTGTTGTTTTGCAACGCAAAGGAATGTGCCCTGCAACAGCGGGGTTATTGTCGTCTATATTTAAGACTTATCACAGGTTGGTTTTATGAAAGCAAACGCTGAAACTCCTGATAGCTCAGGTGCAGCAGATACAATGAAGTGGGTAGTCGCTTTTGTACTGTTGGCTGCTGCTGTTGTGGGTAATTACCTGTATGGTGAATTGTCTGTTGTAATTCGCGCTGCAGGTGTAGTTGTGCTGATTGCTGCCGCACTAGGCGTTGCAGCAACAACAACTAAAGGTAAAGCTGCGATCGATTTTGCAAAAGAATCTCGTATGGAGATTCGTAAAGTTGTTTGGCCTACTCGCCAAGAAACTATGCAAACTACATTGATCGTTTTAGCTGTATGTATTGTTATGTCTCTAGTGCTTTGGGGAATTGACGGCATTATGGTCCGTTTAGTTTCTCTAGCGACTGGGGTGTAGAGGGTTCTGATTCATGAGTGAAGCTCCAAAAAAACGTTGGTATGTAGTTCAAGCCTTTTCTGGCTATGAAGGTCGTGTATCTCAATCGTTACGCGAACATATTAAAATGCACGACATGGAAGAATTCTTTGGTGACGTTTTAGTACCTACTGAAGAAGTAGTGGAAATGCGTGCAGGTCAACGCCGTAAAAGCGAACGTAAGTTCTTCCCTGGCTACGTATTAGTGCAAATGATCATGAATGATGAATCATGGCACTTAGTACGCAGCATTCCTCGTGTTATGGGCTTCATTGGTGGTACCTCTGATCGTCCTGCACCAATCACTGACAAAGAAGCTGATGCTATCTTGAACCGTCTAGAGAAAGCGAGCGAGTCTCCACGTCCTAAGACAATGTTCGAAGCGGGTGAAGTGGTTCGTGTGAACGATGGTCCATTTGCTGACTTTAACGGTACTGTTGAAGAAGTGGATTACGAGAAGAGCCGCATTAAGGTATCTGTATCGATCTTTGGTCGTGCAACACCTGTTGAGCTTGAATTCGGTCAGGTTGAAAAACTAGACTAAGACTCGGTTAGTTTGAGTAAGCTGTTGATAACTATTTAACAAGCTGTTCAAAATGAAAGAGTATAAAAAATCACCTTTTTAGGGTTGTTAAAGGCGCGAATTATGATTATAATTTCGCGCCTTTTTACTTCTTAGGAAGTGAAAAGTAATTTATGAAATTAAGGGGAGCTCGCCTAAAGGCTAGCGCATGTACCCAAATATTTAGGAAATATCATGGCTAAGAAAGTTGAAGCTTATATCAAACTGCAAGTTGCAGCTGGTATGGCAAACCCAAGTCCACCGGTTGGTCCTGCTCTAGGTCAACACGGCGTGAACATCATGGAATTCTGTAAAGCGTTCAACGCAAAAACAGAATCTGTTGAGAAAGGTCTACCTACTCCAGTAGTTATTACTGTATACAACGACCGTTCTTTCACGTTCGTAACTAAGACTCCACCTGCTGCTGTTCTTCTTAAGAAAGCTGCTGGCGTTAAGTCTGGTTCTGGTCGTCCAAACACTGAAAAAGTGGGCACAGTAACTGACGCTCAAGTACAGGAAATCGCAGAAACTAAAGCTGCTGATATGACTGGTGCTGACATCGAAGCAATGAAGCGTTCTATTGCTGGTACTGCTCGTTCAATGGGCCTAGTGGTAGAGGGATAAGATCATGGCAAAACTTACTAAGCGTATGCGCGTAATCCGCGACAAAGTTGAAGTAACTAAAGAATACGAAATCAACGAAGCTATTGCTCTTCTTAAAGAACTAGCAACTGCTAAATTCGTTGAGTCTGTAGATGTTGCTGTTAACCTAGGCATCGATGCTCGTAAATCTGACCAAAACGTACGTGGCGCAACTGTGCTACCTCACGGTACTGGCCGTGAAATCCGCGTTGCTGTGTTCACTCAAGGTGCAAACGCAGAAGCAGCTAAAGAAGCTGGCGCAGATATCGTTGGTATGGAAGATCTTGCTGAGCAAGTGAAAAAAGGCGTAATGGACTTTGACGTTGTTGTTGCTTCTCCAGATGCAATGCGCGTTGTTGGTCAACTAGGTACAATCCTAGGTCCACGCGGTCTAATGCCAAACCCTAAAGTTGGTACTGTAACTCCTAACGTTGCTGAAGCAGTTAAAAATGCTAAAGCTGGTCAGGTTCGTTACCGTAACGACAAGAACGGCATCATCCACACTACTATCGGTAAAGCAACTTTCGAAGCTAACCAGCTTCAAGAGAACCTAGAAGCACTTCTAGTTGCTCTTAAGAAAGCTAAGCCTTCTTCAGCGAAAGGTACTTTCCTGAAGAAAGTAAGCATCTCTACTACGATGGGTGCTGGTGTTGCTGTTGATCAAGCTAGTCTTGACACACAAGCAAACTAATTTGCTTAGGCGTAGATTTAGTGTATACTTCTGCGCCTAATATTTGTGGTTGGGTGATTTTTGAAGCAATTCATAATCGTCTATCCCAAGACCGTAGGCGCTGTCGATTTTCTTTAGATTATTGATGGCTTAATAAAACCTACGTAGGCGATGTTGTGGTTTGAAGTGAATTTATTCATTTTTAAATAACATCGTAAACGCTCAATACATTTTGTATTGAGTGCTGTAATCACAACCAGAGGTTAATCCAAATGGCTTTAAATCTTCAAGACAAAAAAGCAATTGTTGCTGAAGTCAACGAAGCTGCCAGTGGTGCACTTTCTGCAGTTGTAGCTGATTCTCGTGGCGTTGAAGTTGGCGCAATGACTTCTCTACGTAAACAAGCTCGCGAAGCGGGTGTTTACATGAAAGTTGTTCGTAACACACTAGCACGCCGTGCGGTTCAGGGTACAGACTACGAGTGTCTAGTAGACACTTTCACTGGTCCAACTCTGATCGCATTCTCTAATGAGCACCCTGGTGCTGCTGCGCGTCTTTTCAAAGACTTCGCTAAAGAGAATAAAGATTTCGAGATCAAAGCTGCTGCATTTGAAGGCGCAGTTACTGATGCTGAAGTACTAGCGACACTACCAACTTACGACGAAGCTATCGCACGCCTAATGATGTGCATGAAAGAAGCTTCTGCTGGCAAGCTGGTTCGTACTATCGCTGCTGTTCGCGACCAAAAAGAAGAAGCTGCGGCATAAGCCTTGCTTTTCACTGGTTGCTATTTAAACTTATTGTTGACTTAAAAGAGAATTGTTATGTCTATTACTAACGAGCAAATCCTAGACGCAGTTGCAGAAATGTCTGTAATGCAAGTTGTTGAGCTTATCGAAGCTATGGAAGAAAAATTCGGTGTTACTGCTGCTGCTGCAGTTGTAGCTGGTGGTGCTTCTGCTGAAGCTGCTGCTGAGCAAACTGAATTCGACGTTATCCTTACTGGCGCTGGCGCAAACAAAGTTCAAGTTATCAAAGCTGTACGTGGCGCAACTGGCCTAGGTCTTAAAGAAGCTAAAGGTCTTGTAGACTCAGCTCCTGCAGCGCTTAAAGAAGGCGTTGACAAAGCTGAAGCTGAAGCTCTTAAAGCACAGCTAGAAGAAGTTGGCGCTTCTGTTGAAATCAAGTAATTATTACTTAATTTCCTAGCCGCAAGGCTATTGGCTGGTGGTTTATTAACCACCGGCCTTTTTGCGCTGTAGGGCTATGATGAATTTCCCGCTGTTTAAGCGTCATAGTCTGAGCAAAAAAACAGTTATTTCTTCGAAATAATTGTTAACCACAATAAACAGCTGTTAGTCACTGTCCCACTCTAATGAGCGTTTGGACAGTTTGGGTCACTTATCAGCGAGCTGAGGAACCCCATGGTTTACTCTTATACCGAGAAAAAGCGCATCCGTAAGGATTTTGGTACTCGTCCACAAGTTTTGGACATTCCATACCTGTTATCGATCCAGCTTGATTCTTTCGATAAATTCATCGAACAGGATCCAGAAGGTCAATACGGTCTTGAGGCTGCTTTTCGTTCTGTATTTCCAATTCAGAGCTACAACGGCAATTCTGAGCTGCAATACGTTAGCTACCGTCTTGGTGAGCCAGTATTTGATGTTAAAGAATGTCAAATTCGTGGTGTAACTTACTCAAAGCCACTACGCGTTAAACTGCGTCTAGTTATCTTTGATAGAGATGCGCCTGCAGGTACTGTAAAAGACATTAAAGAACAAGAAGTCTACATGGGCGAAATTCCGCTTATGACAGACAATGGTACTTTCGTAATTAATGGTACCGAGAGGGTTATCGTATCCCAGCTGCACCGAAGCCCAGGCGTGTTCTTCGACAGTGATAAGGGTAAGACCCACTCATCTGGTAAAGTTCTTTATAACGCACGTGTAATTCCTTACCGTGGCTCATGGTTAGACTTTGAGTTCGATCCTAAGGATAACTTATTCGTACGTATCGACCGTCGTCGTAAGCTACCAGCATCGATTATCCTTCGTGCACTTGGTAAATCGACAGAAGAGATCCTAGATCTGTTCTTCGACAAAGTGAACTTCGAAGTGAAAGACCAAACTCTACTTATGGAGTTGGTTCCTGATCGTCTACGTGGTGAAACTGCGTCATTCGACATCGAATCAAATGGTAAGACTTACGTTGAGACTGGTCGTCGTGTAACTGCTCGCCATATCCGTCAGCTTGAAAAAGATGGCGTTGAGCACATCGAAGTACCTGTAGAGTACATCGTTGAAAAGATTGCTGCGAAAGATTACATCAACGAAGCAACTGGCGAGATCATCGTTGGCGCGAACCAAGAGATCAGCCTAGAGGCACTTGCTAACTTATCTCAAGCAGGTCACAAATCTCTAGAAACTCTGTTCACGAATGACCTAGACCATGGTCCATTCATGTCAGACACTCTACGTGCAGATAGCACAGTAGATCGCATCTCTGCATTGGTAGAAATCTACCGCATGATGCGTCCTGGCGAGCCACCAACAAAAGAAGCTGCAGAATCATTATTCGAAAGCCTATTCTTCTCTGAAGATCGTTACGACCTATCAACTGTAGGCCGTATGAAATTCAACAGCTCTATCGAGCGTGAAGAAGAAGAAGAGCGCGGTACTCTGGATGAATCAGACATCATTGAAGTGATGAAGAAACTGATTGGCATCCGTAACGGTAAAGGCGAAGTGGACGATATCGACCACCTTGGCAACCGTCGTATCCGTTCTGTAGGTGAAATGGCAGAAAACCAATTTCGTGTTGGTCTAGTTCGTGTAGAACGTGCCGTTAAAGAACGTCTAAGCCTTGGTGACCTTGATGCAATCATGCCTCAAGATCTTATCAACGCTAAGCCGATCTCTGCTGCAGTTAAAGAATTCTTTGGCTCTTCACAGCTTTCACAGTTTATGGACCAAAACAACCCATTGTCAGAAGTTACGCACAAACGTCGTATCTCTGCTTTAGGTCCAGGCGGTCTAACTCGTGAACGCGCAGGCTTTGAAGTACGTGACGTTCACGTAACTCACTACGGTCGTCTATGTCCGATCGAAACGCCTGAAGGTCCAAACATCGGTCTGATTAACTCGCTATCTGCGTTTGCGCGTTGTAACGATTACGGTTTCCTAGAAACTCCGTACCGTCGCGTTGTAGATGGTGTAGTAACAGAAGAAGTTGATTACCTGTCTGCAATCCAGGAAGGTCAATTCGTTATCGCACAGGCAAACACGGTTCTTACTGAAGAAGCGACGTTTGCTGATGAGCTAATCACTGCTCGTCAAAAAGGTGAATCTGGTCTTCACCCACGCGATCACGTTGACTACATGGACGTTGCGACAAACCAAGTAGTATCTATCGCTGCTTCGCTTATCCCGTTCCTAGAACACGATGATGCGAACCGTGCATTGATGGGTGCGAACATGCAACGTCAAGCTGTACCAACACTTAGAGCTGATAAGCCTCTAGTAGGTACTGGTATTGAACGTAACATCGCAGTTGACTCTGGTGTTACAGCGGTTGCTAAACGTGGTGGTCAAGTTCAGTCTGTTGACGCTTCTCGTATCGTAGTTAAGGTTAACGAAGATGAATTGGTACCTGGCGAAGCTGGTATCGATATCTACAACCTAACTAAGTACACGCGTTCGAACCAAAACACATGTATTAACCAACGTCCAACTGTACTTCCTGGTGAACCAGTTGCACGTGGCGATGTTCTAGCTGATGGTCCTTCAACTGACCTTGGTGAACTTGCTCTTGGCCAAAACATGCGTATCGCGTTCATGCCTTGGAATGGTTACAACTTCGAAGACTCGATCTTAGTATCTGAGCGCGTAGTTCAAGAAGACCGTTTCACGACAATCCACATCCAAGAACTATCTTGTGTGGCTCGTGATACCAAGCTGGGCTCTGAAGAGATCACAGCTGATATTCCAAACGTAGGTGAGTCTGCTCTGTCTAAACTAGACGAGTCAGGTATCGTTTACATTGGTGCTGAAGTTAAGGGTGGCGACATCCTAGTTGGTAAAGTGACACCTAAAGGTGAAACTCAACTGACTCCTGAAGAGAAGCTACTACGTGCTATCTTCGGTGAGAAAGCATCTGATGTTAAAGATACTTCTCTACGTGTACCAAACTCTGTTTCGGGTACTATCATCGATGTACAAGTCTTCACTCGCGATGGCGTAGAGAAAGACAAACGTGCACTTGAAATCGAACAGATGCAGCTTAAAGAAGCTAAGAAAGACCTTACTGAAGAGTTCCAAATTCTTGAGGGTGGCCTTCTTAACCGCGTTAAAGCTGTACTTCTGTCTGGTGGTTACTCTGAAGCTAAGCTTGATACGATCGGTCGTAAGCAATGGCTAGAGCAAGTTCTAGAAGACGATGCGCTACAAACACAGCTTGAGCAACTTGCTGAGCAGTGGGATGAGCTAAAAGCAGACTTCGATAAGAAGTTTGAAACTAAGCGTCGTAAAATCACTCAAGGTGATGATCTAGCGCCTGGCGTTCTTAAGATTGTTAAAGTTTACCTAGCGGTTAAACGTCGTATCCAGCCTGGCGATAAGATGGCCGGTCGTCACGGTAACAAAGGTGTAATCTCTAAGATTAACCCTGTTGAAGACATGCCATACGATGAAAAAGGTCAGCCTGTAGACATCGTACTTAACCCACTGGGTGTACCATCGCGTATGAACATCGGTCAAATCCTAGAAGTACACTTAGGTTTGGCTGCTAAAGGTATCGGTGACAAGATCAACCAAATGGTTAAGGAACAACAAGAACTGCATAAGTTCCGTGAGTTCCTACAGAAGGTTTATGATCTTGGTGATACTCGTCAGAAAGTTGATATTGCTGAACTGTCTGATGATCAAGTTCGTACACTGATCAAGAACCTACGTGGCGGTCTACCGATTGCTACTCCTGTGTTCGACGGTGCTTCAGAAGCGTTAATCAAAGAACTACTTAAACTGGGTGATCTGCCAGAATCTGGTCAGCTTAAACTGTTTGATGGTCGTACTGGTGATTCGTTTGAGCGTCCTGTAACTGTTGGTTACATGTACATGCTGAAACTGAACCACTTGGTTGATGACAAGATGCATGCTCGTTCAACTGGTTCTTACAGCCTAGTAACTCAGCAACCACTTGGTGGTAAAGCTCAGTTCGGTGGTCAGCGTTTCGGTGAGATGGAAGTATGGGCACTAGAAGCATACGGTGCTGCATATACTCTACAAGAAATGCTAACAGTTAAGTCAGATGACGTTAACGGCCGTACTAAGATGTATAAGAACATCGTAGATGGTAACCATAGCATGGAACCTGGCATGCCAGAGTCGTTCAACGTACTGTTGAAAGAGATTCGCTCGCTAGGTATCAACATCGAGCTAGAAGACGAAGAGTAATCCCTCTTTTTTAAAAGAAGATTGGATTACTTGGTAAAGGGGGCTCACTTTAGTCGGTGAGCTCCTTTAACTCCTTACAGGAGCTGAACGTGAAAGACTTATTAAACTTTCTAAAAGCACAGCATAAGACCGAAGAATTTGATGCAATCAAAATCGGTCTATCTTCACCAGACACGATCCGTTCGTGGTCTTTTGGTGAAGTTAAAAAGCCAGAAACAATTAACTATCGTACGTTCAAACCTGAACGTGATGGTCTGTTCTGTGCTCGTATTTTTGGTCCAGTTAAAGATTACGAATGTCTTTGTGGCAAATACAAGCGCCTGAAGCACCGTGGTGTTATCTGTGAGAAGTGTGGCGTTGAAGTTACACAGACTAAAGTTCGTCGTGACCGTATGGGCCACATCGAGCTAGCTTCACCAGTTGCTCACATCTGGTTCCTAAAATCACTACCGTCTCGTATCGGTCTACTAATGGATATCCCTCTGCGTGATATCGAACGTGTTCTTTACTTCGAAATGTACGTAGTAACTGAACCGGGTATGACTGATCTAGAAAAATCTCAGATGCTTACTGAAGAAGAGTATCTGGATCGTCTAGAAGAGTGGGGTGACGAATTCACTGCTAAGATGGGTGCTGAAGCGATCAAAGATCTGCTTTCAACAATGGACCTTCATCAAGAAGTGGAAGAAATGCGCGAAGAGTTAGAAACAACTAACTCAGAAACTAAGCGTAAGAAAGTTACTAAGCGTTTGAAGCTAGTTGAAGCATTCATCTCTTCAGGCAACAAGCCTGAGTGGATGATCTTAACTGTACTTCCAGTGCTACCGCCAGATCTACGTCCTCTAGTTCCACTAGATGGCGGTCGTTTTGCGACTTCAGATCTGAACGACCTTTACCGTCGTGTGATCAACCGTAACAACCGTTTGAAGCGTCTTCTAGAGCTAGCTGCTCCGGACATCATCGTACGTAACGAAAAGCGTATGCTGCAAGAGTCTGTTGATGCACTTCTAGATAACGGTCGTCGCGGTCGTGCGATCACTGGCTCTAACAAGCGTCCTCTGAAATCTCTTGCTGATATGATCAAGGGTAAACAAGGTCGTTTCCGTCAGAACCTTCTAGGTAAACGTGTAGACTACTCTGGCCGTTCTGTAATCACAGTTGGTCCATACCTTCGTCTACACCAGTGTGGTCTTCCTAAGAAGATGGCACTTGAGCTATTTAAACCATTCATCTACAGCAAGTTAGAAACTCGTGGCATGGCTACGACAATCAAAGCTGCTAAGAAAATGGTAGAGCGCGAAGAAGCGATCGTTTGGGATATCCTAGACGAAGTTATCCGCGAACACCCAGTACTGCTTAACCGTGCACCTACACTTCACCGTCTAGGTATCCAAGCGTTTGAACCAGTACTAATCGAAGGTAAAGCGATTCAGCTTCACCCACTAGTGTGTGCGGCATACAACGCCGACTTCGATGGTGACCAAATGGCTGTACACGTGCCTCTAACTTTAGAAGCACAGCTAGAAGCTCGTACCCTAATGATGTCGACGAATAACATTCTGTCGCCAGCATCAGGTGATCCGATCATCGTTCCTTCTCAGGATGTTGTATTGGGTCTTTACTACATGACACGTGACAAGATCAACGTGAAAGGTGAAGGTATGTACCTTGCTGGCCCTGAAGAGGCTGAAAAGGCATACCGTACTAAGACTGCTGAGCTACACGCTCGCGTTAAAGTACGTATCACTGAAACTGTAGTAGACGAAGACGGCAACAGCACAACGAACACTGGCCTAGTTGATACGACTGTAGGTCGTGCAATGCTTTGGCAGATCGTTCCTAGAGGCCTTCCGTACAGCATCGTTAACCAAAAGTTAGGTAAGAAGCAGATCTCTACTCTTCTTAACGAGTGTTACCGTAAGCTTGGTCTAAAAGACACAGTAGTCTTTGCTGACCAAATCATGTACGCAGGTTTTGCATACGCAGCACTTTCAGGTGTTTCTGTTGGTATCGACGATATGGTTGTTCCAGCGGCTAAGTACACTGAAATTTCTGATGCAGAAGAAGAAGTTCGCGAAATCCAAGAGCAATTCCAATCTGGTCTTGTTACTGCGGGTGAGCGTTACAACAAAGTTATCGATATCTGGGCGTCTACGAACGACCGTGTTGCGAAAGCAATGATGGATAACCTTTCTTCTGAAACAGTTATTAACCGTGACGGCGAAGAAGAACAGCAAGAATCGTTCAACAGCATCTACATGATGGCCGATTCAGGCGCACGTGGTTCTGCAGCTCAGATTCGTCAGCTAGCAGGTATGCGTGGTCTGATGGCGCGTCCAGATGGTTCTATCATCGAAACGCCGATCACTGCGAACTTTAAAGAAGGTCTAAACGTCCTTCAGTACTTTATCTCAACGCACGGTGCTCGTAAGGGTCTTGCGGATACAGCACTGAAAACAGCTAACTCGGGTTACCTAACTCGTCGTCTAGTAGACGTAGCACAAGACGTTGTAGTACACGAACATGACTGTGGCACGCATGAAGGTATCGACATGATGCCTCACATCGAAGGTGGTGACGTTAAAGTTGCACTTTCTGAGCTTGCTCTTGGTCGTGTAGTTGCTGAAGATGTTCTTAAGCCTGGTACTGAAGATGTACTGATTCCACGTAATACTCTGATTGATGAGAAGTGGTGTCAAATCATGGAAGACAACTCTGTAGATAGCATGAAAGTGCGCTCAGTTGTTACCTGTGATGCAGACTTCGGTTGTTGTGCACAGTGTTACGGTCGTGACCTAGCACGTGGCCACCTAGTGAACCAAGGTGAAGCAGTTGGTGTTATCGCTGCACAATCTATCGGTGAACCGGGTACACAGCTTACAATGCGTACGTTCCACATCGGTGGTGCGGCATCTACTGCAGCAGCAGAGAACAGCATCCAAGCTAAGACAACTGGTACTGTGAAACTTCACAATGCTAAGTTTGTAGTTAACAAAGATAAGAAACTGGTTATCACTTCTCGTGCATCTGAGATGACGATTATTGATGAATTCGGCCGTACGAAAGAGAAGCACAAACTTCCTTACGGTTCGATGCTAACCAAAGGCGACAACGCAGCAGTTACTGCTGGTGAAGTTGTAGCTAACTGGGAAGCGCATACCATGCCAATCATCACTGAAGTGGCAGGTCGTATCCAATTCGTAGATATGATCGATGGTATTACAGTTTCTCGTCAAACTGACGATCTAACTGGTCTTTCTTCAAGTGAAGTAACAGACGCAGCAGCTCGCCCAGCAGCAGGTAAAGATATGCGTCCAGCTATCAAACTTGTTGATGAGCAAGGTAACGACGTAATGATCCCTGGTACTGATATGCCAGCTCACTACTTCTTACCTGGCAAAGCGATTGTAAACATCGAAGATGGCGCTGAAGTTGGCATTGGTGACACACTATCTCGTATCCCTCAAAAATCGAGCGGAAACAAAGATATCACCGGTGGTCTACCACGCGTAGCTGACCTATTCGAAGCTCGTAAGCCTAAAGAGCCTGCGATCCTTGCTGAGCACACAGGTACTGTGTCGTTTGGTAAAGAAACGAAAGGTAAGCGTCGTCTAGTAATCACTCGTGAAGGCGGTGACGCTTACGAAGAGATGATTCCTAAGCATCGTCAATTGAACGTGTTCGAAGGTGAGAAGATTGAACGTGGTGATGTAATCGCCGACGGTCCTGAAACTCCACACGATATCCTGCGTCTACGTGGTATCCACGCAGTAACTCAGTACATCGCGAACGAAGTTCAAGAAGTTTACCGCTTACAAGGCGTAAAGATTAACGATAAGCACATCGAGACTATCGTTCGTCAAATGCTACGTAAGTGTACAATCACTCATTCTGGTGACTCTCCGTTCCTACCTGGCGAACAAGTTGAGTACCACAATGTTAAGATTGCTAACCGTAAGCTAGAAGCTGAAGGTAAAGAACTAGTACGTTTCGAACGTGATCTACTAGGTATTACTAAAGCATCTCTTGCAACTGAGTCATTCATCTCAGCTGCATCGTTCCAAGAAACGACTCGCGTACTAACAGAAGCTGCGGTTTCTGGTAAGCGTGATGACCTTCGCGGTCTGAAAGAGAACGTAATTGTTGGTCGTCTGATCCCAGCTGGTACTGGTTTCGCATACCACCAAGAGCGTCAAAAGCAACGTGAAGAAGAGCAAGAAGGTCCTTCAGCTGAACAAGCTACTGACAATCTAGCAGCACTTCTAAACGCTGGTTTCTCTTCAGAAGAGTAAGCTCTACGAGTAGTCTCTAAGAGATAAGAAAAAAGGCACCTTCGGGTGCCTTTTTTGTATCTGTCGTTTGGCTTAAATCGGATTAATCTTGCAGGGGCAAACTAGTATCTTTGGTACAAGTTTCAAGTGAGCTATGTGTTTCATTTTTGGAATAGAGTTAATGACGTTGCAGTCTCTACGAATTTATATAGAGAACCGTAAGCTGGGTGTGTAGGTTGCTGATATGCAGGAATGTGTGCGAAGAGATAGCAATAAGAGAGTATCAATGGGTTGCAGGCTATCAAGCTCTAGGCTTCTGGAGATAGGTGATATTCATGATTCATAGACAAAACAAAAAGCTTGCACAGAGGCAAGCTTACAAGATAGTTAGCCAGCTAAGCTCCTGGCGGAACCGCTAGGCTATCGGCAATTTGCTGTATCAGTTGATCTTCAACCTCAAACCTCGCCTCAATAATCTCACCAATCAAAGATAAATCACTGTCAAAGCTCTCTAATGCATCGCTGGCTTTGATGGCGGCGTACTTATCGGTAAAGTTTAGTAGTGGCTCTGTGGTAAGGACGATATGACCATAAGATTTGTTAATTTCGTCTGTTGCTTTGAAGCCAGTAGACTGCCACTTGTCCATCACCATGTCATAGATTTTGAAATGACCTTCGGAGATGTAATCAACAAGATGTTGGCTGAATTTTTGGAGCGCTTCTGGAGAAGGTAGTTCGGTAATTGCCGTTGCTTTCGATGATGAAGGCTGTAGAGCGGCAAGCTTACAATACTCAACGATTAGAGACTGTCGAGTTTCGAGCCAATGATCGATGACCTCATTAGAGCCACCCCATTGTTCTTGTATTTGTTTGAATTTATTTAGCATGACCATGTCCTCATGATCTGATCACAACCTTGTGATCATGGTAATTGCCTAAGCAAGGTCCGTTTATTGGTAACTACTAAAAGTAATAGCTTGAAATATTCTCTGCTACAACTCTAGTATGAAATTAGATTGCCAGTAAAATGAACGAACTGCAAGCAATGAGGCATAGGGATGTTAAAAAAAAGTGATACAAAAATGACAGAGCAAGCTTACTGGTGCGTCGTTTCTGGTAGTGATATTTGGGTTAGTAATGATCAGTTTCCTTATGGCTCGGCTGATGAGTTAGGACTCAGTGTTGAACACGCTATCTGTATTGGTCAGCACCAAGGTTGTCAGGTCTATTGGCTCAACGACTGCGATGTCGAGAGTGAACTGACCATGGTCAACCTACGTGAGTTATTGCACTGGTCTGAATCGAGCTTTCTTATGGCAAGTAAGGCTATACAGTACGGGCACATGACTCAAAGTATGCGTTTTTGTCCACAGTGCGGCGGTCGTAATCATTTGAATCACAATCAGGTTGCGATGCAGTGTGGTGACTGTCGAACTCTTCATTACCCTCGTATCTTCCCGTGCATCATTGTCGCTGTGCGAAACGACAACAAGATATTGCTTGCGCAGCACCCAAGGCACAAAACAGGCATGTATACCGTGATAGCGGGCTTCTTAGAGGTTGGAGAAACCTTAGAACAGTGTGTGGCGCGAGAAGTCAAAGAAGAAACGGGTATCGACGTGAGTAACATTCGTTACTTTGGTAGCCAGCCATGGGCGTTTCCATCGAGTATGATGATGGCCTTTCTTGCTGACTATGCTGGTGGAACGCTAAAACCAGATTACAGTGAACTGTCGGATGCACAATGGTTTGACGTAACAACCCTGCCGGATGTCGCTCCAGTTGGAACCATTGCGAGACAATTGATTGAGAAAACAGTCGATGACGTGATGAAAGATGCAGTGACGGAGCAGGAACTCGAGCACTAATTGGCCAGTGATGGTATTTGGCCTATGGGTGGTCAAAAGCTAAAAAAAACCCTCCACAAGTGGAGGGGGTAAGTAAGATGTCGTTATGAGATGCTGAGTAGTGACTACTCAGATGTTATAATTGTAATTTTCGCTAGCGAACAAATTTTTAACATGCGCCTGCAATTGGGTGCAAATTAAGCATTGATTTAAAAGTTAATAACTTGATCTAGGTTGCAAAGCACACAGCTTTTACCCCTCAATCAGTGTTAGAATACTTGCCATCAAAACTAGACAAGATTGAATTGGAATTGAACGGAATGACCGAATTAAAAAATGATCGCTATTTACGCGCACTTTTAAAGCAGCCTGTTGATTGCACTCCAGTATGGATGATGCGCCAAGCGGGTCGCTATCTTCCTGAATACAAAGCAACGCGTGCAGAAGCTGGCGATTTCATGTCTTTGTGCAAGAACGCGGAACTAGCATCAGAAGTAACACTTCAGCCTTTGCGTCGTTTCCCTCTTGATGCGGCAATCTTGTTCTCTGACATCCTAACGATCCCAGATGCGATGGGTTTAGGTTTGTACTTCGAAACAGGTGAAGGCCCTAAATTTGAGCGTCCGATTACTTGTAAAGCCGACGTAGAGAAAATTGGCCTACCGGATCCAGAAGGTGAGCTTCAATACGTAATGAACGCTGTTCGTCAGATCCGTAAAGATCTGAAAGGCGAAGTGCCACTGATTGGTTTCTCTGGTAGCCCTTGGACATTGGCAACTTACATGGTTGAAGGCAGCAGCTCGAAGGCGTTTACTAAAATCAAGAAGATGATGTATGCAGAACCACAAACGCTGCACTTACTTCTCGATAAGCTTGCTGACACTGTTATTGAATACCTGAACGCGCAAATTAAAGCGGGTGCACAATCGGTAATGGTATTCGACACATGGGGTGGTGTACTGACTCCGCGTGACTACAACCTGTTCTCACTACAGTACATGCACAAAATTGTCGATGGTCTAATCCGTGAAAACGAAGGTCGCCGTGTACCGGTTACTCTGTTCACTAAGAACGGTGGCATGTGGCTAGAATCTATCGCAGCGACTGGCTGTGATGCAGTTGGCCTAGACTGGACAATCAATATTGCTGATGCAAAAGCACGTATTGGCGATAAAGTGGCTCTACAAGGCAACATGGATCCATCAGTACTTTACGCACAACCTGAGCGTATTCGTGAAGAAGTCGGCACTATCCTTGAAGGTTTTGGTGACGGCGGTACTGGCCACGTATTTAACCTTGGCCATGGTATTCACCTAGATGTGCCACCAGAAAATGCTGGTGTATTTGTGGACGCAGTTCACGACCTATCTAAGCCATACCACAAGTAATTCAGTATGTGTTTTTAGAAAAAGCGCTGTCGAGAAATCGGCAGCGCTTTTTTATTATCTTTTTATCCGCACCCAATATCGGCTTAATCATCGTTGATGTGCAGCTAATTAGGTATTTGGATCATGGTAGGCCAAATGCTCTGATACGTGCTTCCTGATATAGGGAAGGACTTCACTTTCGAACCATGGATTTTTCTTGAGCCAGATATTATTACGTGGTGAAGGGTGGGGAAGTGGCAAAAATTCTGGAGCCCAAGCCTGCCAGTTACGCACCGTTTCAGTGAGTGTGCTGGTGGCTTTATCTTTTAGATAATAGTTTTGCGCATACTGACCAATCAGCAAGGTCATTTGGATGTTGGGCTGTGATTGCAGCACTTTTTGGTGCCATAGCGCAGCGCACTCCTTTCTAGGCGGTAGGTCGCCACTTTTTCCCTTTCCTGGATAGCAAAAGCCCATCGGGACAATCGCGACTTTTTGTTCGTCATAAAACGTATCGCTATCCATTCCTAGCCATTCTCTCAATCGCTCGCCACTGGCATCATTCCAAGGGATCGATGATTCATGAACCTTGATACCGGGCGCTTGCCCTATGATTAACAAGCGCGCGTTTGGGTGTGCCTGAATCACTGGGTTCGCACCGTGTGATAGGTGAGGCTCACAAGCAGTGCAATGTCGTATCTCGGTGAGAAGTGATGAGAACATCAGTAGCCTTTATCAAAATCAATGGTGTGATTCAGTGTAAAACCATCTCGCCATTGTTGGTAATTATTGGCGAAGATCTCCACGACCTGTCTTGGCTCACTGAGTGCTGCAATGTGTGGGGTGATGGTTACTTGCGGCAACTTCCAAAACGGATGTTCTTGTGTGAGAGGCTCGCATTCAAAGACATCTAAGAAAGCGTGTTCAACCCATTTATTCTTAATCGCAAGCAGTAACGCCTTATTGTCTACGCTTTCCCCGCGACCCACATTAAACAGCAATACGTTAGAGCAGTAGCTTAAGGTGGTTTGATTCAGTAGTTGGTAGGTCTCATCCGTTGATGGCAGTGTGTTCACCACAATATCCGCTTGTTTGAGGGCGGCTTCTAATTCATTAATGTGGAAAGTATCTTTGAAGGTTTCTTGCTTTGATGGGATACCTGTCCGGTTGACCCCAATGGTATGGATACCAAACGCAGAAGCGGCTTTCGCCAAATGGCTGCCAATTGAACCTGTTCCCAAAATCACCATGGTTTTGTCGGTTAGGCTGGTATAAAGCTGCGGCTGCCAGTTTCGCTGTTGTTGTTGCTGGTGGTAATGAGTGAAGTGTCTAAAGTGGCTGATTGTGTAACCCAATACGTATTCGGCAATGGCAGGGCCGAAGATGCCTTTGACGTTGGTCAATGTGTAGTCCTGACGCAAATTCGGTTGGGTTAATTTGTTGATCCCGGCATAGGTACTTTGCACCCAATCCAGATGCTTAAACTCATCAAGACGTTCTGCTATGAGGGGAGGAGAGGCCAAGACGATCTCCGCTAACTCGGGGTTTGTGGTGATTTCTAGGTCAGGTAAATCTCGGTTTACAATCAGTTGCGTGTAAGTATCGTCATGCTCGGTAAGAATATAGAGCTTATTCGTAAAATTGTTCATCGGCTTACCTTTTCCCCCCAGGGTTTATCAAGTACACTTTCGCTGTCTTTTTCTGCAATTATTGAGTGACTATGCTTCAGAATCCATTGCAGGTTCGTCTTGAAAAGTTAGAACCTTGGCAACAAATTACCTTTATGGCGTGTCTATGTGAGCGTATGTATCCTAACTATGCCATGTTTTGTGAGAATACAGAATTTGCGGAAGCTCGAATCTATCGTGATGTTTTGGATAGCATTTGGGAAATCCTAACGGTTAAAACGGCAAAGGTGAACTTTGAGCGTCAACTTGAGAAAGTAGAAGAGCTATTCCCTAGCGGTGATGATTTTGATTTTTATGGTGTTTATCCAGCAATGGACGCATGCCAAGGCTTAGCAACGTTAATACATGGTTTGCTTGATCGTGAACACATGCTTGAGTCGGTAATTAAAGTTAGCCAACAGTCGGTTAAGACGGTTGCAGAACTTGAATTCGCTCAAGGTGCTGAAGAAGTCACGAACGAAAACCAGAAAGAAAATGAAGCGGTATGTGAAGAGTGGGACGTTCAATGGGCGATCTTCCGACCACTTCGTGAAACGACAGAGCGCGACCTTGAACTGATTAAAGATCTGCGTCATGAACTGCGTGAAGACCCAGTGAGCAACATTGGTGTTGCGTTATAACGGATGTTGAGTTGTAGCGAATAGAATAAAAAAACAAAGGCTCCCTAGGGAGCCTTTGTTGTATCTGACGCTATCAAGTTTCGATTAAGCGTCTTTTTCTTAGCTGTTAGTTCTGAGCTTTGTCTTTTGAGGCATTATCTTTTGATGCGTCGTCATCATCCGCTGATTTTGAATCTGAGGCATCGTTGTCGGCTGGAGTTTCTTTCTCTAGCTCGTCCTCTTCATCACGGTTTTCGATAACGCCATGTGTCTCTTTCCATTTTTCCCAACGCTGAAACGCAAGTTCTTGCATGTCTGTGGTCTTGTCCGCTTCATCAACGATCTCTTCGCCAACTAAATGCTCAAAGATGTCTTCTAGGGTGATGATGCCCTGAATGGTGCCGTATTCATCAACAACCAAAGACAATTGCAGGCGATTTGCCATCATTTGGTCAAAGGCTTTAGCTAGACCCATGTTGTTCAATAACACGTGGATAGGGCGCATGACTTCGCCTAACGCTTTTTCGCCGCAACCCGCTTGTTGCAATCTAAACAGCTCCAGACGGTGAACAAAACCAATGATATTGTCACTCTGTTCGCTGTAGACCAAAGGACGTGAGAACGGCGTGTCTTTGTGTTTTTCAAGGAACACATTGACGCTCATCTCGGCATCTACACGGAATACAACCGGTCGAGGTGTCATGACTTGGGTAACAGGCACATCTTGAATGCCTAATAAGTTGCTTAGGATTTTTGATTCGCCTTCTGCGAACTCGCCACTCTCTTTTGCCAAAATAGCCATCGCTGATAGCTCGTCACGCATCTTAGGTGCTTGGTGACCACGAGCTAGACGTTTAGTGATTTGCTCTGAGAACCAAACAAATGGAGTTAGGAAGAACACCATCCAACGCAGTACCGTTGACGATGCTGGAGCAAGTTGACGCCAGTAGGTCGCACCAATCGTTTTTGGAACAATCTCAGACAACACCAGAATGCCCAGAGTGAGCACGGCAGAGAAAACACCTAGCCATTGGCTACCAAAAACCACAGCGGCTTGTGCACCTGCGGTTGCCGCACCAATAGTATGTGCGATGGTGTTGAGCGTTAAAATTGACGCGAGTGGGCGATCAATATCTGTTTTCAGTTTGTCTAAAGACGCGGCTGCAGGGTGCCCATTTTGTTTTAGTTGAGCGATGTAGCTCGGACTAATACTCAAAAGTACAGCTTCCAAAACAGAACAAATGAAAGAAACTCCAATAGCAATGGAGACGTAAATAGTTAGCAGCAGCATGTTTGCCCTTAAATTAAATTGTACGCTTTGTCAGCGATTCAAGGTGGATTATAGAGAATAAGTAGTGGCTAGGTCATCATTAATTTCACTCTCAGCCCCTTTTAAACAAGGGCTTACTCAATAAAATCAGTAACAAATTGTGAGTTATTACTCATATTATGGCTAAAACTACGGCATTAGAGCTAAAGATCGACGACAAACCTTTGCCAGATAGGGCATTTATGTTTTAGAGTTAATTGAATTCGAAAATACTAAGAAGGGAAACCTAAAATGAACAAGACTCAATTAATCGACTTTATTGCTGAAAAAGCGGACCTTTCGAAAGCACAAGCTAAAGCGGCTCTAGAAGCAACTCTTGGCGGCGTGACTGAGACTCTTAAAGATGGCGATCAAGTACAGCTAATTGGTTTTGGTACTTTTAAAGTAAACCACCGTGCAGCTCGCACTGGTCGTAACCCAAAAACTGGTGATGAGATCCAAATCGCTGCTGCAAATGTTCCAGCATTTGTTGCAGGTAAAGCGCTGAAAGATTCAGTAAAATAATCTAAACTGTACCGAGGTAGTTTTACTCTCACCTCGGTACAGGTTTTATGAAAAAAGCATTTCTTCTCGTTTCACTCTTATCTACATTTCTTCTCGGCTGTTCTTCAACAAGTCCCGGCAAAAACCTAGAGCAATTTGAAACCTATACCGGCGGCCAAGTCATGGGCGACGCGACAAGTTTCTTCTGGGTCACCAACAAGCTAACACAACCACACACTTCTGCTGATTACGTCACAATGGGCGACTATGGTTGGTACAAAACCGATTATGCTTGGTCCGGTGGTGTACTGCGTGAATTTATTCGTGAAGGCGAGCTACGTGACGATTCACAAGCGTTAGCACCTTACCGTGTTCATGTGCGCTTTAATCAGTCTGGCGAGGCCGTGTATCAACAATACCGAATCGGTAGCAAAATCTTGCCACTTCAATCAGAGCAGCTGGATAACTACCAAAAGCAGGCGATTTCGGTTCTCGATATCACAGAGAAGCAAAATGATGAAGGATTAGAGCTTCTTCAGGGCTACTGGAATGGTGAGATTTTTGAGACGTGTTCTGGCGATCAATTCGAGTACTTTGAATTTAACAAGACCTTACCAAGAATCGTTGTCAATCGTCTTGCTTCAGTAGAGAGTTATGGTGCTCTTGTGGGCAAGGTGTCGTCACGTAAAGTGTCGGTTGCTGAGCTACTAGTATTAGCCGATGAAAACCACCAATGTATTCAAAGACCATCACTTCTCAGTGAGTAGAGAGCTTTTGACCTACGATAGGCCAAACGCTTGGTAGCGAACATAATGCATTTTAAATATTAAAAAAGGCGCCCTAGGCGCCTTTTTTGATTCAACTAACTGCAATGAGTTAGAGATAGATTGTTCGAGAGAGATTACTGCTCTTGCTCGCGCGCAATCGCACGGTAACCAATGTCATTGCGGTGGAACATACCATTCCAGCTAACTTGCTTAGTTAACGCGTAAGCGCGCTCCTGAGCTTCAGAAACCGTATTGCCCAGTGTAGTTGCACATAGCACGCGGCCGCCGTTTGTCACAACGTCGCCAGCTTCGTTATTTGTGGTACCTGCATGGAAAACCTTTTGGCCTTCAACTTCGCTTGTCGGCAGGGAAATTACATCGCCTTTTGCGTAGTCTGCAGGGTAACCGCCAGCCGCAAGAACAACACCGATAGAAGCGCGTGGATCCCACTTAGATTCTGCTTCGTCGAGTTTCTCGTCGATAGCCATTAGGCAAAGCTCAACAAGGTCTGACTCCATACGCATCATGATAGGTTGCGTTTCTGGATCGCCGAAGCGGCAGTTGTATTCGATAACTTTAGGAGTGCCGTCAGCATCGATCATTAGGCCAGCGTAAAGGAAACCAGTGTAAGGTGCGCCTTCTGCGTCCATACCACGTACCGTTGGGTAGATAACTTCCTCAAGGATGCGGTTATGGATTTCTGGAGTCACGACTGGAGCTGGGGAGTAAGCACCCATGCCGCCAGTATTAGGGCCAGTGTCTTTGTCGCCAACACGTTTGTGATCTTGGCTGGTGGCCATAGGAAGAACGCTAGAACCGTCAACCATTACGATGAAGCTTGCTTCTTCGCCTTCAAGGAACTCTTCGATAACCACGCGGCTGCCTGCTTCGCCAAATGCGTTGCCTGCTAGCATGTCTTTGATTGCGTCTTCTGCTTCTTCAAGGGTCATCGCAACGATAACGCCTTTACCTGCAGCAAGGCCGTCAGCTTTTACTACGATTGGAGCACCTTGCTCGCGAACGTAAGCGATAGCTGGCTCGATCTCTGTGAAGTTGGAGTAGTAACCTGTTGGGATCTCATGACGAGCTAGGAAGTCTTTGGTGAATGCTTTAGAGCCTTCCAGCTGTGCCGCTGCTTGAGTTGGGCCAAAGATTGGTAGGCCAACTTCGCGGAATGCATCAACCACACCAATAACCAATGGTGCTTCAGGACCAACGATGGTCAGTTCGATTTTTTTCTCTTGAGCAAACGCCACTAAACCTGCGATGTCTTCAACACCGATGTTTACGTTCTCAAGTTTAGGCTCAAGCGCAGTACCTGCATTACCTGGAGCGATGAATACCGTTTCAACATTTGGGTTTTGTGCCGCTTTCCAACCAAGTGCATGCTCACGACCGCCGGCACCGATAATCAATACATTCATGTTTTAAAATCCTTATAGCTGCTTCAGAGCCTTTATTTCTGTGTCAAACATGCTCACTTATGGTCATAAGCTCCGCGTGTTTTCCTTGAACTAAAGTCACTGACTTGCTCTACGTATTTCAAATATCGGAATATTTAAAAAACAAAATTATAAGTTTTGCTCAAAGTAGTTGGTGATGTGGCTAGGCAGCAATTGAGCCCATCCCCGGGAGCATAGCTCGCTATGTGACCGGGGTGGGCGAAAGCAGCTAACGACGCCACAGTGCCAAATACGAAGAGGAAATTAGTGGCGGAAGTGACGCATGCCTGTGAATATCATCGCCATGCCGTGTTCGTCTGCTGCTGCGATAACTTCGTCATCACGCATAGAGCCGCCCGGCTGGATAACACACTTGATGCCAGCTTCTGCTGCCGCGTCGATACCGTCACGGAATGGGAAGAATGCATCTGATGCCATCACACAACCTTCAACCTGTAGACCTTCGTCTGCCGCTTTGATGCCTGCGATTTTCGCAGAGTAAACGCGGCTCATTTGGCCAGCGCCCACACCAACCGTCATGTCACCTTTCGAGTAAACGATAGCGTTAGACTTAACGTACTTCGCTACTTTCCAGCAGAATAGAGCATCTTTTAGCTCTTCGGCTGTTGGTTGACGCTTAGAAACTACTTTTAGGTCATCTTCAGAAACCATGCCTTGGTCGCGGTCTTGAACTAGTAAACCACCGTTAACGCGTTTCACGTCAAAACCAGTTGTCTTAGTTGTCCACTCACCACACTCAAGCAGGCGAAGGTTTTTCTTAGCCGCTACGATTGCTACTGCTTCAGCAGAAACAGATGGTGCAATGATAACTTCAACGAATTGACGCTCAGTGATAGCCGTTGCTGTTGCAGCGTCTAGTTCACGGTTGAATGCGATGATGCCGCCAAATGCAGACGTTGGGTCTGTTTTGAATGCGCGGTCGTAAGCTTCTAGGATATCTGTACCTAGTGCTACACCACATGGGTTAGCGTGCTTAACGATCACACATGCTGGCTGGTCGAACTCTTTCACACATTCAAGCGCTGCGTCAGTGTCAGCGATGTTGTTGTAAGAAAGCGCTTTGCCTTGGATTTGGCGAGCTGTAGAAACTGATGCTTCTTCAGGGTTTGCTTCAACGTAGAAAGCTGCTGCTTGGTGGCTGTTTTCACCGTAGCGCATGTCTTGCTTCTTCTCGAACTGTTGGTTGAACGTGCGAGGGAATTTAGACTCTTCGTCGCCTTCTTTGTTCTCACCGTAAGATGGAACCATAGTGCCGAAGTAGTTTGCGATCATACCGTCGTAAGAAGCCGTGTGTTCGAATGCTGCGATAGCGAGGTCGAAGCGAGTCTCTAGTGTTAGAGATTTCTCGTTCGCGTCCATTTCAGCCACAACGCGCTCGTAGTCGTGTGCGTTTACAACGATCGTTACGTCTTTGTGGTTTTTAGCCGCAGAGCGAACCATTGTTGGGCCACCGATGTCGATGTTCTCAACAGCGTCAGCAAGGGTACAACCTTCTTTAGCAACGGTTTCTGCGAATGGGTATAGGTTTACAACAACCATATCGATAGGGTTGATACCGTGAGTTTCCATCACGTCATCATCTTGGCCACGACGGCCTAGAACACCACCATGAACTTTCGGGTGCAGAGTCTTAACACGGCCATCCATCATTTCTGGGAAGCCAGTGTAGTCAGATACTTCTGTTACAGAGATGCCTTTTTCATCAAGCAGGCGAGCAGTGCCACCAGTAGATAAGATATCTACACCACGGTTAGCAAGAGCTTGTGCAAATTCAACGATACCAGTTTTGTCTGATACGCTGATGAGAGCGCGGCGAATTGGACGAGCGTTATTCATGCTTCCATTTCCTCAAATTCATGGGGTTAAAATAAAGATATTTGCCAAAAAAGAACTTGTTTCTATCTTCTCAGCGTGGAGTATCTTAGATACCAGTAAGAGATAAAATATTGGCCAGTTTTGGTAAAGACCTTTTGGGTGTTCTTATAATCAAGCTATAAGATAACCAACTCCAAATTTGATGGCGCAGATTCTAACTAATTTATTACAAAAAAGCTCGCGCAATCGTTTGGCATCTCAAAATTAATTATGAAAAGTGCCATTTCAGCCTGAAAAGTAACAACAAGGTTAATAGTGGAATGGATGAAAGAATAGGAAAAAACATGTTTCAGATTGGCGAATTAGCGAAAAGATGCGGTGTGACAGCCGATACCTTGCGTTTTTATGAGAAGAATAACCTGATTGCACCAGCCAGTCGCAGTGAGTCGGGTTATCGTCTGTATGATGAAAATAACCAAAAGCAGGTGACATTTATTCTCAAATCTAAAGAGTTAGGGCTGAGTTTAGATGAAATCAAAGAATTGTTAGAGATTCGTCTTGAAGCGACTCAACACAGTTGCGCTGAAGTGAAGTCGATCACCTCTTCTAAATTAGAGATGATTGATGAAAAGATAACGGAGCTTACTAAGATTCGAACGGCACTCAAAAAGATTAATGATGCCTGCTGTGGCCACATAGATGACGATGCGAGCCATTGCTCGATTTTGGCTGCCTTGGACTCAGCAAACCTTGAGAAGGGACGTTGTTGTAGCTAAGCAAGCTGATAGCAACTGATTTGTATTCATTGGGTATGTTGCCTTGCTGTCTTACCGCCTTGTTACTTATTGCCTTACAACCTTGTTACTCAGCGAGGCAGTCTTGTTTAGCGACATAATCAAAAGGCCAAAAAAAAGCCAAACTCAATAAATGAGCTTGGCTTTCAATTCAATTAATTACGAAAGAACGATTAGTTCATGCCGTATTTTTTAAGTTTCTTGCGAAGAGTACCGCGGTTAATACCCATCATGGTTGCTGCGCGAGTTTGGTTACCGCGAGTGTACTGCATGATAGTGTCTAGTAGTGGCTGTTCAACTTCAGCTAATACTAATTCGTATAACTCGCTGACTTCTTGACCGTTTAATTGAGCAAGGTAATTTTTCAATGATGCTTTAACTGAGTCACGTAGAGGCTTCTGCGTGATTTGGTCTTGTGATGTAACTGTAGTTACTGTCAATGCTTCTGAAGTCAGATTTTGTTCGAACATATTCGGTCTAGCTCTTCTCGTAATTATGGTGCAACGTTATCAAAAAAACCTTCTAGCGCTTCAAGCTGCAGATCACCTGCTTCGAAAGCGTTGAAGGTACGGCGAAACTCACTCGCTTGTTCATGTTCTTTTAGGTACCAACCCACATGCTTACGAGCAATACGGGGGCCTAAAAACTCGCCATAAAATTCATGTAGAGCGTTAACATGGCCAAGCATGATGTCTTTCACTTCCGAAGTCGGGAGCGGGTCCATCGTGGTGCCGTTTTCCAAATAGTGTAGGATTTCGTTAAAAATCCAAGGGCGTCCTTGGGCAGGCCGACCTATCATTAAAGCATCAGCGCCAGTGTACTCCAGCACAAACTTAGCTTTTTCCGGGCTATCGATATCACCGTTAGCGATAACCGGAATAGATACTGCTTGTTTTGCTGCTTTAATGTGTTTGTATTCTGCCTCACCTTTGTACATACAAGCGCGAGTTCTCCCGTGAAGGGCAAGAGCTTGTATGCCGCAGTCTTCGGCTATTTTAGCGATTTGGACGCAGTTTCTATTGTCTGTATCCCAGCCTGTGCGCGTTTTCAACGTTACTGGAACGTCGACAGCATTTACCACAGCCTTCAGAATATCTTCAATGAGTTCTGGATGCTGAAGTAGGGCTGAGCCCGCAAGCTTCTTATTCACTTTTTTGGCTGGACAACCCATATTGATATCGATGATTTGCGCACCGTTAGCAACATTGAATTGAGCAGCCTCGGCCATAAGCTGTGGATCTGCACCAGCGATTTGTACTGAACGAATGCCCGATTCGCCTTCATGTACCATACGCTGCTGAGACTTTGACGTTTTCCAAACTTTCGGATTGGAGGACATCATTTCACTGACTGCCATCCCCGCACCGTAACGAAGACACAACTCACGGAATGGTCTATCCGTTACGCCAGCCATAGGAGCGACGATTAGATTGTTCTTAAGTTGATAATTTCCGATTTTCAAAAAATGTCATCACAGTTCTGTACCAGCAAGGGCGCGCATTTTACGCATTTTTTCGCTGCGTGAAAAGACTAATATTTGAGCATTTACAATTTGTTTTTGTAATTTGCTTAAAATTCAGTCAATTAGCGCCCAAAGTCTTGTCTAGCCTTGCTTGCGACCAGAGATTCGACACCATTCTTGTTGTTCAATGATTGGATCAATGTGAAGCTCATCACGATAATAAGTCGCAACATCTTCTGCTTGTGTATCCAAAACACCCGACATCGCAAGCACGCCAGTTGGCTTAATTAGGCCTTTAATGATACCTGAAAGGTCGCGTAATGGACCTGCAAGAATGTTAGCAACAACAACGTCAGCAATCAGACCTTCAGGTTGATCTTGAGGTAGGAACACCTCTAGCTGCTCAGCAACACCATTGCGTTGTGCGTTGTCTTTTGAGGCAAGCAGAGCTTGAGGATCAATGTCGATCCCGATAACTTTTGCAGCGCCCAGTTTGATCGCAGCGATCGCAAGAATGCCTGAACCACAACCGAAGTCGATCACGGTTTTGCCTGTAAGGTCTAAGCCTTCCAGCCATTCAAGACACAATGCTGTTGTTGGGTGAGTACCAGTACCAAATGCAAGACCAGGGTCTAGCATGACGTTCACAGCGTCAGGTTCCGGGATATCACGCCAGCTAGGGCAGATCCAAAGACGCTCACCAAACTTCATTGGGTGGAAGTTGTCCATCCATTCACGTTCCCAATCCTTGTCTTCAATTTGCTCTACTTTATGAGCAAAGTCTGCAGGGAACATGTTGCTTGCTTTAATCTGCGCTAGAACGACACCAGTATCAGTCTCAGCGTCGTAAAGCGCGAGAATGTCAGTATCACCCCAAAGGCGAGTTTCACCCGGCAGAGGCTCAAATACAGGGGTATCTTGTGCATCCAGGAAAGTTACAGAAAGAGCACCAGTCTCTTCCATTAACATGTCGCCGATTTGTTCGGCATTTTCATTGGTCGCATTAAGCTTGATTTGAATCCAAGGCATGGCTGCATCTTCTATATGAGAAAAATTGGATGGGGAGTCTAGCAGAAAATATGAGCAAATTCACCAAAACACCGCGGATTATAAGAGGGATTATCGATTGATTTTTGCGAGTGTTTAAAAACAAAAATGCCCACCGAAGTGAGCATTTATTACTGTTCTACAGAGAACGTATTATGGAAGACCTGCTTCTTTTGCAGACCAAGCTTCTATTGCAGACCAAGCTTCTTCTCAAGGTAGTGGATGTTTGCACCACCGTGTTGGAAGTTTTCGTCGTTCATAATCGCTAATTGCAGCTCAGTATTGACGTTGATACCTTCAACAATCATTTCTGCTAGTGCGTTCTTCATACGTGCAATCGCTACGTCACGGTTCTCACCGTAAGTGATCAGCTTGCCGATCATTGAATCGTAATGCGGTGGCACTGTGTAGCCAGTGTAGATATGAGATTCCCAACGAACACCCATGCCGCCTGGTGCGTGGAAACGTTCAATCTTACCTGGTGAAGGTAGGAAACGAACTGGATCTTCAGCATTGATACGACATTCGATTGAGTGGCCGCGCAGCTTAATATCATCCTGTGTGAATGATAGAGGCTGACCAGCAGCAATGCGAAGTTGCTCTTTCACTAGATCGATACCCGTTACCATTTCAGTAATCGTGTGCTCAACCTGAATACGAGTGTTCATTTCGATGAAGTAGAACTCACCGTTCTCGTATAGGAATTCAAATGTACCTGCGCCGCGGTAACCAATCTCAAGACATGCACGAGTACAACGGTCGCCGATGTATTTACGCATTTCTTCAGTGATACCTGGAGCTGGCGCTTCTTCCACAACTTTCTGGTGACGACGCTGCATTGAACAGTCACGCTCACCTAGGTGGATAGCATTGCCTTGGCCATCTGCAAGCACTTGTACTTCAATGTGACGTGGGTTTTCTAGGAATTTCTCCATGTAAACCATGTCGTTGTTGAAACATGCTTTTGCTTCAGCACGAGTCATCGCGATAGCTTCTGTTAGTTCTGCTTCAGAACGAACAACACGCATACCACGACCGCCGCCGCCGCCAGATGCCTTGATGATAACTGGGAAGCCAATGCGCTTAGCGTGCGCTTTGTTTTTCGCTTCGTCGTCGTCAAGAGGGCCGTCAGAACCTGGTACACAAGGTACGCCAGCTTTCTTCATTGACGTGATAGCTGACACTTTGTCACCCATCATGCGAATGGTTTCAGCTTTAGGGCCAACAAAGATAAAGCCACTGCGCTCTACCTGTTCTGCAAAGTCTGCATTTTCAGATAGGAAGCCGTAGCCTGGGTGAATAGCGACTGCACCTGTAACTTCAGCTGCGCTGATGATACGAGGGATGTTCAGGTAGCTATCGATACCGCGAGCTGGACCAATACAAATGGTTTCGTCAGCAAGAAGTACGTGCTTAAGATCACGGTCAGCGGTTGAGTGAACCGCTACCGTTTTGATGCCAAGCTCTTTACATGCTCGCAGAATACGCAGTGCAATTTCACCACGGTTCGCGATTACTAATTTATCTAACATAATAAGTGCTCTCTATTATTCGATAATTACTAGAGCTTGGTCGAATTCTACTGGTTGACCGTCTTCAACTAGGATTGCTGTTACAACACCAGACTTATCAGCTTCGATTTGGTTCATCATTTTCATTGCTTCAACGATACATAGAGTTTCGCCAGCCGTTACAGATTGACCAACTTTAACGAATGGTTTTGCATCTGGGCTTGGAGCGCCGTAGAAAGTACCAACCATTGGAGAAAGAACTTGGTGACCAGCTGGAACTGCAGGAGCTGCTGCTTCTGCTGCTACAGGTGCCGCCGCAGGTGCTGCTGCCGCTACAGGAGCTGGAGCCGCTGCATATTGAATAGGCGCTGCAGATACAGGGCTGTTACGACTGATTCGTACTGACTCTTCACCTTCAGAGATCTCTAGCTCAGAAATGCCAGACTCTTCAACCAATTCGATTAGCTTTTTGATTTTGCGAATATCCATTGTTTCTTTCTCTTTATCTGTTGATTGAACTTACTCTTTGACTGAGTAGGTTAGTAATAGTTCGTTGTTTTTATTTACTTTGCGTTGAGCTTGTTGAGCGCAGCCGTCAAAGCAAATTGATAACCTTGGGCACCTAAGCCACAAATCACACCTTCTGCTTTATCAGATAGGTATGAGTGGTGACGGAATGGTTCACGTGCGTGAACATTCGATAGATGAACCTCAATAAATGGGATAGCAACACCAAGTAGTGCATCACGCAACGCCACACTGGTATGTGTAAAGGCCGCTGGGTTGATAATAATAAAATCAACATTTTGATAAGCACTATGGATAGCTTCAATCAGTTCATACTCACGATTTGACTGTAAGTGAGACAGCTCAACATCTTGTGTTTTCGCTTGCTCGGTCAAAGAGCTAATAATCTGGTCAAGTGTTTGAGAACCGTAGTGTGCAGGCTCTCTAAGGCCTAACAGGTTAAGGTTTGGGCCATTTAAAACTAGAATGCGAAACTTTGTAGACATTGTGGGGCTATCTTCCTTTATCGTGTTTACGAATGTGAATGTTGCCATTTTATTGAAAATTTGGGGTTAATTTCCAGTAAGAAAAACCCAAATTTAAAAATTAGAACCAGATTATAGCTAATTCAGCGCAAATCGCAGCAATTTACTGGTCTAATCTCCTATAAGTACGGCATGGAATTGTTATCAACTTAACAAAAAACCGCGATTGCCTTAATTTTATCGAAGATATTTGAGATCAAGATCAGCCATAAAAAAACCGCCACATAGGTGACGGTTTATTAATGGCTGTTTTAAACAGTGATAAGCTAATGTGACGGGTTGCTTATGCCAGTTCAGCTTTCTCTGCAATCAGTTTATCGACCACGCTTGGGTCTGCCAGTGTTGACGTATCGCCTAGGTTGCCAGTATCGCCAGTGGCAATCTTACGCAAGATACGACGCATGATTTTACCTGAACGAGTTTTCGGCAGAGAGTCTGTCCAATGCAGAACGTCTGGTGTTGCGATTGGGCCAATCTCTTTACGTACCCAGTCTTTCACTTCTTTATGAAGCTCTGCGGTTGGGAACTCACCATCATTAAGCGTGATGTAAGCGTAAATTGCTTGGCCTTTAATATCGTGAGGAATGCCCACAATCGCTGCTTCTGCAATCTTATCGAACGCCACTAGCGCAGATTCAATCTCAGCGGTACCCATACGGTGACCTGATACGTTAAGCACGTCATCGACACGGCCCGTAATCCAGTAATAACCGTCTTCATCACGACGAGCACCATCACTGGTAAAGTACATACCTTTAAAGGTAGAGAAGTAAGTCTGCTCAAAACGGTCATGATCACCATGAACGGTACGCATCTGGCCTGGCCAAGAGTCAAGAATCACAAGGTTGCCGTCAGTCGCGCCTTCAATGATGTTGCCCATGTTGTCGACAAGCGCGGGTTGCACACCGAAGAATGGACGAGTCGCTGAACCCGGTTTTAGGTCTGTTGCGCCCGGTAGTGGAGCGATTAAGATGCCGCCCGTTTCTGTTTGCCACCATGTATCGACAATTGGAGACTGCTCGTTACCAATTGTTTTGTAGTACCACTCCCACGCTTCTGGGTTGATAGGTTCACCTACCGAGCCCATGACTCTTAGGCTGTCACGAGAAGTGCCTTCAACGGCTTCATTGCCTTTCGCCATCAATGCACGAATAGCCGTTGGCGCAGTATAAAGAATATTAACTTGATGCTTATCAACCACTTCACTCATTCGGCTTGTGTTCGGGTAATTCGGCACGCCTTCAAACAGGATGGTTTTCGCACCATTGGCAAGTGGTCCGTAAACAAGGTAAGTGTGACCGGTAATCCAGCCCACATCGGCTGTACACCAGAAGGTTTCACCTTCTTGGTAATCGAATACGTATTTGAAGGTCATGGCTGCATAAACAAGGTAACCACCTGTGGTGTGCATTACACCCTTAGGTTTGCCTGTTGAGCCTGATGTATAAAGAATGAATAGTGGATCTTCTGCATTCATCTCTTCTGGTGGGCAATCTGCCGATACGTTTGCGATAGCATCATGCCACCACACATCACGGTGTTCGTGCCAAGCAACATCGCCGCCAGTACGTTTGAAGACCACAACCTTTTCGATGTTCTTCACTTCAGGGTTAGTCAGTGCTTCATCGACATTCTTCTTCAGTGGAACAGCACGGCCGCCACGCACGCCTTCATCGGCAGTGATAACGACTTTAGAATTTGAATCGATAATACGACCAGACAGTGCTTCTGGAGAGAAACCGCCAAATACCACAGTGTGAACCGCGCCGATGCGGGTACATGCCAGCATCGCAACCGCCGCTTCTGGAACCATTGGCATGTATAAACAAACCACATCGCCTTTACGTACGCCTTGCTCTTTCAGAGCATTAGAAAACAGGCACACTTCTTTGTGCAGTTCGTTAAAGGTTAGGGTTTTATCATCAGCAGGGTCATCGCCTTCCCAGATGATAGCGACTTCATCACCGCGATCAGCAAGGTGGCGGTCGATACAGTTAGCCGAAACGTTAAGCGTGCCATCTTCAAACCAGCGAATATCAATGTGGCCTGGGTCGAAAGAAGTATTTTTTACCTGTGTGAAAGGTTTAATCCAATCAACGATTTTTCCGTGTTCACCCCAAAAGCCTTCAGGGTCAGAAACAGATTGCTGGTACATGGCTAGGTAAGTGTCATTATCCGCGTGTGTGGTTGATTTAATATTTTCTTTTACCGGATAAACGTGGGCTTCACTCATTGCATCTCTCCTTGTGCCTACATTCTTAATGAACTGGCAACTTCCTTTGTGTTCAGTTTCTAAGTCTATTACAGGACCGTCGTTGTGCTATCACTCTCGGCTAGGACGGCGATTTCCACAATTAGACTTTAGGATGAGACGCCGCTTTTCACTTACAAAATAGCGAGTTAAGTTCATTTTTGCGATATTGCTCTCTATGTAGAGAGGCAATGGTTGAATTAAGAATAAGAAGAGTTGAAACGAGGTAAACCACCGTGTTTAAGGCGAACAAAGATAAGGGCGGCGGAGATAGCGTCTTGTAATGCATCATGTTTATTGACCGGGATAGGTAGATCCAGCTGGCGACAGATGGCGTCCATACTGAGATCAAAATAGGCATTGGGTAGCTGTCTTTCGAGTTTTTCTTGATAGAGCTGGCTCACTTCGACTAACCGGTTAGGCAGTGGAAATCCGAGTTGTTTTAAACAGGCGCGGTCGAGAATTTTCTTGTCATAGCGGATGTGATAGCCAACTAAAGGGCGATTACCAATAAAGTCGAGCAGCTCGATCAAAGCCTGTTTCTCTTCGATCCCATGCTTGAGATCTTGATGGCGAATGCGATGAATTTTGATTGAATTGCAATCGAGCGATTGAGGGGCTCGCAGCCGGACCTCGAAAGGTTGGCTGGTAATAATTCGATTACCAATGATTTTTGTGGCGGCAATGGTGACCAATTCGGCCTGATTGGGGTCGAGGCTGGTGGTTTCACAATCAAGAGATACGTATTCGTGATTAGCAGGCGCAGCAAACAGAGGCTGATAAGCAGAGCCTTTGAGCTTGTGATGCCAGTAATAACGAATCAATCTATTCATCGTTCAGTCACCTAATCTCTGATTTGATAGTGGTAGCCGAGCCATTGCTTGAACTTTTTGACCACATGTAAGCTATGGCGAAGTAAGTCTCGGTCTGCCCGTTCCATCAGTTTAACGTCGATTTTATTGCTGCTGTGTTGTTGTGAAAGTCGCTGAGCTAAACGCCATTTAAAGAACTGTTTGAGCGCTTCATTGAGATTGTCCGCGGTACTTTGCTCTAATACCCTCTTGCTAACGAGCTGTTCAATACGCTCAAAGGTGTTGTTCACCGTCACACCATGCTCAAGGCAAAGTGCTCTCACACCGTGGACTATCGGGAAAATACCACCTTGCTTGATATCGAGCCCTGACTTGGATTTTTTCACGTTACCAAATAGGGTGAGGGGAACTGAAAAGTTCAGAGCTGGGCGGCAGAATTCAGTCAGAATCAATTCCTGTCCTAGCATCAAATCACTCAGGTGTTGCTTGACCGGTTTTAAAAGTTCTCTATTACCCGCAACGGCATGTGCATCTGACATGATGGCAATATCCATCACGGTATCGGGCGTTGCCTTTTTTACCCAACGGGTGAGCGTTTGTTTCCACTCTTGTTGTGAATGAACCCATTTCGGGTTGTTGACCATCACGTTGCCCGGGCAGAGTGGGTAGCCCAATTGTTGCAATGTATGCGTTAGGTCGTTCATGGCGCTTTGGCATTGGTGCCACTCCAAACCATCCTGAATAATCAGCGCGTTGTCTTGATCGGTTTTAAGGATTTGCTCTCCGCGACCTTCAGATCCCAATACAATCAGGCAGCAATGATTATGCAGTGCGGGTGGGATAACCAACTCAAAAGCCTTCTCTATGATCTGTTCATTAACGGCTGAAATTAGCTCCATGATGAAGCGCGTTCGAATGCCGTTACTGAGTAGGCTTTCGACCAGTTGACGTTGTTTGTTGGAGGCTAATGCGAGCTCTTCAATGCTGGTGGCTCGCGCAATACGCAAAGTAAGAACGTGAGAATGAGTAGAGAATGCACTCAGAATCTGCGTCATATCCACCATACCAACAGCATTTGGGCCATCACAAACCATCAACCTTTTTACGCGATTTCGGGTCATGGTGATCATGGCGTTAAACAAGAAGTCCCCTTGATTAACGTGCAGTACAGGGAACGTTGCTATCTCGCCAACCGCGGTATCGAGCGGATGATTATCGAGCATCACCGCGTGCAATAAATTGGTTCTTGTGACGATTCCATACGGAAAGGAACATGATGATCCAAAAGCTTTTGGATCATCATGTTCCAAATGAATAAGAGCCGAGTCCAACCCTTGTTCTTTAAGGGTTTGAGTGACTTGGTTGATAGGTTGTCCGGGTTCCAGTATCAGTGGAGGGTGATAGATCGACTCGTCCACTTTGGTCAGTATGAACTCGGCAAGGTTTTGTTGCTGTTGGGCAGCTTCAATTAGCGCTTTTCGTGTCGAAAGGTTGCTATCAAAGTAAGCGGCAAACTGGCCATTGGCGTGGTACAGATCGAGAAAGATATCGGTTGGCAGTAGATAACTTAGCGTATCTTCAAGTGCGATATATTGGTGTTTGGTGTGAGGTTCAAACTGACTGCGTACATCGAAGATATCGTCATTGGCATAATGTGCGTAGATTTCCCCATCGCTGCTCGCTCGTTCCTCCACGGCTCCTTTAATCAGAATATGCAGATGGCGACTAGGGCGGTCTGCCTCCAATATCACCTCGTGTGCTCGGTAATAAACCACATCTAATGAGGAACGCAGCGTTAACTGCTCCGTGTCGGACAGGCTATCGAAGGGCGGGTGCTGCATATTAAATTTATCAGGCATAAGCATCGAAAGAAGTAGGAGTCTCTTTTCAGTCTGACAAATTACCAGCGAAGCTCCAGACGACTTTAGTCTAAATGCGATCGTGGGTGCAGGTGAGCGCCGGATACCTCACTCAAATGGGATATCGATATTCATTGAATACAGGAATACTATCTCTTCAATAATTCCCTTTTTCATCGTATGCGACGTAGGCATAATTGGTTTTGCCTTTTTCCGCACACTTTATAGGTTATTTATGTTTAGCCCTTCTCCCTATGGCTGGATCTCCCAGTATTTTCTTGGTTTCTTTTTTGCCTATGGCGTTTATTTGCCATTTTGGGCGCTGTGGTTTGAAGACCAAGGTGTCTCTGCGGGTGACATTGGTGTCCTGATTGGTATTGGCTTTGCGACGCGTTGTGTTGCCAACCTAGTGATCACCCCACGTATCCATAAAGTTGAGCATTTAATGCCGGCTTTGCGTTGCTTGAGCTTCGCGGCATTGCTGTTTGTTGGCTTCCACTTCTTCACCGGCGGTAGCTTTTTATTGATGCTGCTTGCCACAGTATTGTTCAACCTATGCTGCGGCCCGATCATTCCATTGTCTGATGCAATGGCGAACCATTACAGTCGCCTCAATATGCTTGATTATGGGCGTACTCGCTTGTGGGGGTCGATTGCATTTATCGCGGGCTCCACCGTGGTGGGTTTTTTGGTTGCGAAGTTTGGCACAGACATGATTTTGTATACCGCGTTTGCTGGTGTGCTGATGTCATTAGTATTGGCGATGAGAAATCCTAATGTGATGCCGGTGACAAACTCTGAGCAACAAGCGGTACGACCAAAATTAGGTGAGCTGCTGCGTGAATCGTCAGTAGTTAAATTTTTGGCCTTGATGGCGCTGCTGCAAGGTAGCCACGCTGCGTATTACAGCTTTAGTGCGATTTATTGGAAAGAGGCGGGTCACTCTGAAGCGATTATTGGTTACTTATGGAGCTTAGGTGTTGTCGCTGAGGTGGCCGTGTTTGCTTTAAGTAAACGCTTGTTCTCAGGGTGGTCACTGCGCACGCTGTTCGTAGTAGCGGCAATCGGGGTAATGGCTCGCTGGGGTATTACCGCGTCAACGACGGCTATTTTTGCATTGGTGATGGTGCAACTGCTTCACGGTGTGACATTTGCTATGGCGCATATTGCTGCGATTCAATACATTCAATCTGAAGAACAGAACAAGATGGTTGCCCTGCAAGCTTTGTATAACGCGATTCCATTAGGTGCATTTATCGCTCTAATGACAACCCTGAGTGGTTGGGGTTATGAACTTTGGGGTGCGAATATTTTCTGGGGCATGGCCGCAATGGGTGCACTTGCACTGTTCATTAAGGTTGATGAAAGAAGTTCAGTGGTTGAAGTCAATCAAACAGCGTCAACTCAATCTGATGCTCAGAATTAAAGCCCAAAGCACAGAATTTAAGCGATGCGATTGAGTTAAACGCACTTCCCTAGTTAAATGAAACCTCTCCCTTATGGAGAGGTTTTTTTATGGATGAAGAAAGGGTTTTCAATGCAAGGATGGGTAGTAATTCCAGTCTCTTTAGCTTACTTGGGCGTGTTATTTCTGATCGCGTGGTATGGAGACAGGCAAGTTCGTTGGCTATCACGCTGGCGTCCATGGATATATAGCCTTTCTATTGCGGTGTATTGTACCTCTTGGACCTTCTACGGAACGGTCGGGCAGGCCAGTAATAACCCTTGGTCATTCTTACCCATCTACCTCGCCCCTATTTTAGTTTTCACGTTGGGGTGGCGGATCTTAGCTCGGCTGATCCTCATCGCGAAGCGTGAACACATCACCTCTATTGCCGACTTTATCGCGGCTCGTTATGGAAAATCTCAGGGCTTGGCTGTAGCCGTCACCGTGATTGCAGTGGTCGGTATTCTTCCTTATATCGCGCTACAGCTGCGTGGTATTACGATGGGCTTGGAGATTGTCGCCCCCGATCTCGCCGAAGATTTTGGATATCAGAATTATCACGTCTCTTGGTTTGTGGTCGGTGCATTAGCGATTTTTACGATGCTGTTTGGCACGCGGCACATCGATAACACAGAACATCACCGTGGCATGATGATGGCGGTGGCGTTTGAGTCGATTGTAAAGCTGGCGGCCTTCTTGATTGTTGGTCTGTTTATCATTTACCTCGCAATGAGCAGCGATAAAATCGACTTGCTTGATGTCGCGGCCTCCACTTATGAATCACCCAATATTCCCACGTTAGTGATTCACACCATTCTTACGATGTTGGCGATTGTCTGTCTGCCGCGTCAGTTTCACACCATGGTGGTTGAAAACGAACGACCTCAGGACTTACACACCGCTCGTTGGTTATTTCCTCTTTATCTCATCTTAATGGGGCTGTTTGTTCTACCGATTGCTTGGGCAGGTCAGGGATTACTTACGGGTATGCCGGCTGATACTTATGTGATTAGCGTGCCGATGGCAGAAGGGGCCAATCATATTGCTTTGTTAGCTTTCCTCGGAGGTACTTCGGCGGCGAGTGGCATGGTGATTGTCTCGACCATTGCATTAGCGATCATGGTATCGAATGATCTTGTGATGCCACTGTTGCTGCGTCGTATGCGTTTGACGCAAAGAACGCATAAACATTTTTCTGGCTTGTTATTGGTGATTCGTCGTGGACTGATCCTATTACTGTTGCTGGGTGCTTGGGCATTTTATCAGGCGCTCGATACCATTCATTCTCTGTCGGCGATCGGCTTTCTCTCCTTTGCGGCGATTGCGCAGTTTGCCCCCGCCTTGATCGGTGGTTTGTATTGGCGTTTGGGTAATCGAAAGGGCGTTTATGTTGGCTTATTAGTTGGCTCAGTGATTTGGCTAATTACCCTAATGAGCCAAACCAGTATGTTGGCGGGCGATAGCGACAGTAATTTACTGTTGTGGATTATTACGCCTCCAGAGCTACTGAGTAGTTGGGATGTCAGCAGTTCAAACTGGGGTATCGTGATGAGTATCTTACTCAATACCCTGTGTTATGTAGTGGTCTCGATGACAACACGCCCAAGCCTAAGTGAGCGCTTACAATCAGCAGCATTTGTTGGTACGCCACTGCCTGAAAATGAGAATATTAGCCTCTATCAGAACCGCGTTACGGTGGCTGAATTAGAGATGCTCGCCTCGCGTTTTGTAGGTCGTAAGCGAGCGAAAAGTGCTTTACACAGTTATTGGCAACAACACGGTCAGCCGCTGCTTCCCAATCAACAAGCGCCCGCAAGTCTGATTCGACACGCAGAGCGCGTGCTCGCCGGGGTGTTCGGTGCTTCGTCTGCTAAGTTAGTACTCACTTCGGCCTTGCAGGGCAGAAACATGCAGCTTGAAGAGGTGGCGACCATCGTTGATGAAGCCTCTGAACTGTACGACTTCAGCCGTGGTTTACTACAAGGCGCAATTGAACATATTGGCCAAGGCATTGCAGTAATAGACAAACAAATGAGGCTGGTGGCGTGGAATCAACGTTACTTAGAGCTGTTTGAATTCCCTGCTGGTTTGATTCAAGTTGGTCGACCTATTTCAGATGTGATTCGTCACAATGCTGAGCAAGGTTTATGTGGTCCGGGTGACCCAGAAGATCACGTTCGACGTCGTGTTTATCACCTTGAGCAAGGCACGCGACACACCTCATCTCGTATTCGTCCTGATGGTCGAGTGATTGAGGTGCAAGGTAACCCAATGCCGAGTGGTGGGTTTGTCATGAGCTTTACCGACATCACGGTATTCCGACAAGCAGAGCAAGCACTAAAAGATGCCAATGAAAGCTTGGAATCGAGAGTTCATGAGCGAACTCAAGAGCTCGAAAAGCTTAACCAACGTTTAGTTAAAGCCACTCAAATTTCGGATCAAGAATCTCAATCTAAGAGTCGTTTTCTTGCTGCGGTGAGTCATGATTTGATGCAGCCACTCAATGCTGCGCGTCTATTTGCTTCGTCGCTGTCTGAGGTGGCAAAAGAGCAAGAGGAGAAGCAACTTTCTTCTCATATCGAAAGTGCGTTGGGTGCGGCTGAAGATCTGATTGGCGACCTGCTTGATATCTCTCGATTGGAGTCAGGAAAATTAGAAACCAACATTCACGCGATTGCCGTGCATGATGTGCTGACCAATTTGAATGCTGAATTTAGCGCTTTGGCAACGCAGCAGAAGATCCAATTTCAGATGATCCCATCATCACTGTTTATTCACTCGGATCCTAAATTATTGAGACGTGTGATTCAGAACTTTTTGACTAATGCGTTCCGCTATAACCCAGAAGGAAAAGTGGTACTTGGCGCGAGACGAGTCAATGGTCAGGTACGAATTGATGTGTGGGATAACGGAACCGGTATCGATGAAGACAAGCAACAAGAGATCTTCGAAGAGTTTACGCGTGGTAGCCAAGTACGTGCTGATCAAGGTCTGGGGTTAGGGTTGGCTATCTCGAAAGGGATTGCTCATGTGCTTGGTCATCAAATCTCGATGCGTTCATGGCCGGGAGAAGGCAGCGTCTTTTCCATCACCTTAGCGAGAGCAGAGCGGGTGGCCCCAATTGTGCAAGCTTCAGCGCCAATGGCGACCAGTGATATCGAGCACTTGAAAATACTGTGTGTCGATAATGAGCGAGAAATTTTGGTCGGTATGGAGAACTTGATAGGACGATGGGGATGTGAAGTTAAGACCGCCGTCGACTTAGTCGAAAGCTTGAAGTGTCTCGATGATGATTGGCAACCGGATGTGATTTTCTCTGATTATCGCCTCGATAATGGCCGAACTGGACTCGAAGTCCTGCAGCAGTGTCGTTTACGTCTTGGGGACTCTTTTGAAGGTGTCATCATCAGTGCTGATAGAACAGATGACATGTTGGCAGCGATAAAGGCCAACAGCTTCAGCTTTATTGCTAAGCCAGTGAAGCCGCTAAAACTCAGGGCTGTTCTAAATCGTGTGAGTTAATTAGGAATAATCAGTTCTAATTCCGAATTAATGAACGGATGTAAAAAAGGCCTCAGATGAGGCCTTTTTTGTTTCGGTAAGGAGCGTTAATTCTTGTTCACTGATTCACTAACCTGCGATTCCACCCTGCGTCAGTGTGGTTGGGTCAAGCAGCTTGCTAAGTTCTTCTCGGCTGAGATCAGTTTCTCGTTCGGCAACATCTAGAATCGGTAAGCCTTCTTTATAAGCTTTCTTGGCAATATCAGCCGCTTTTAGGTAGCCAATCACAGGGTTAAGTGCGGTCACCAGAATTGGATTCTTTGAAAGCGCTAAATCGAGATTGTCTTGGCGCACGGTGAAGGTAGCAATCGCTTTATCAGCCAGTGCGACTGAGCTGTTGGCTAACAACTCTATACTTTCTAGAACGTTATGAGCAATAACCGGCAGCATCACATTTAATTGGAAGTTACCCGATTGGCCTGCAATCGTAATGGTGGTGTCATTACCAATCACTTGCGCAGCTGCCATGGCAGCTGCTTCTGGAATTACAGGGTTGACCTTGCCAGGCATGATAGACGAGCCCGGCTGCAGAGCCTGCAACTCAATTTCCCCTAAGCCAGCTAACGGGCCTGAATTCATCCAACGAAGATCGTTTGAGATCTTCATGATCGCAACTGCTGCAGTTTTAAGCTGACCTGACAGCGCAACGATCGCGTCTTGGCTGCTGAGGTTAAAAAAGAAGTTTTCACTCGAGGTAAAATTGATCTTTGTCGATTGAGACAGGTTACTTGCAAACTTATCGGCAAAGCGTGGGTCGGCATTGATCCCTGTGCCTACCGCTGTACCACCTTGAGCAAGCGCCTTGACTGCTGGCAAGCTGCTTTCTATCGCTTGCTTGGCATGTTCAATCTGAAATTTCCAACCACCAAGCTCTTGGGCAAAGGTAATCGGCATTGCATCCATTAGATGGGTACGGCCGGTTTTGACTACCTCAGCAAGTTCATGCTGTTTTACGGTAAGCGCCGCAGAAAGGTGGGTAAGTGCAGGCAGCAACTTATTTTCTGCCATCAAAGCGACACTGACTTGGATTGCTGTTGGCACGACATCGTTACTGCTTTGCCCCATGTTTACGTGATCATTCGGGTTCACGTCTCCTTGCAGACTTCTCGAAGCGAGTGTCGCAATTACTTCGTTAGCATTCATGTTAGAGCTAGTACCAGAGCCCGTCTGATAGACATCAATAGGGAATTGCTCGAGGTGTTTACCATCGATGATCTCTTGGCTGGCTTCGGCTATCGCGTTGGCAATATCACCTTCCAGTAAACCTAGCTGAGCATTAGTATCGGCGGCGGCCAGCTTAATTAACGCCAGTGCTTGAATGAAGCTGGTTGGCATCTTGTGTGAACTAAACGCGAAGTTATCCGCGGCACGTTGAGTTTGTGCTTGGTATAGCGCATCGGCAGGAACTTTCACTTCGCCCATGCTGTCTTTTTCTATCCGAAATTGTAGGGTCATGTTCTATCCTTGTTAGCCAAGTGGGGCTTGGACTTGTTGTAGTGTTTGGCTGAGATTCAAAAAACGCGCTTGGCCTTGTGGTTGCTGGCAGTAGTGGCGTTTCAAATAAAATAGTGGTGAGTGAATAGAGTCTAGGCAGATATGACGAAAGGTGAAACTGCGGTCACGAGACTCAATCGCTTCAATTAAATGGAAGAAAACTTGGCGCAGATACAGCTCGCACAACAAGATGTTTTCTTGGGCGGCATGCTTTTCATAGTAAGCCGAAAGCGTTAGTGCGCACTCGATGTAGTCTCGAATCACAAACGGCTCGTGGCCTTGAACTTGATCTAATGAAGCAAAGCGATCTTGTGCTTTGTAAAACCTCGAATAGAGACCCTGCTGTTCTTTCATCATTATTTGCATCTCTTTAATGGATGTTAATGATAATTATTATCAAATGAGATTTTAAAAACAACCCTTTGTTTGTCTTTTTATAAAATGGAGGGGAAAAGAAAAAGCCGATACATGACGTATCGGCTTTCTAAGATTCAGTACCTAATCCCTACAATGTAAGTACTGATTCATTTTTTGCTAAACATCTTTGTTTAGTGGCCGTGCTTAGTGGTCGTGAGCTTCACCAGCACCTTTCGGGTAACGGATGTTCTCAACCATATCTTGTACATCTTGTGGAACTTCAGCAGTTACTTTGTTTACAGCAATTGATACTACGAAGTTTAGACACATACCTAGCGTACCGATGCCTTCTGGGCTGATACCAAACCACCAGTTTTCCGGTGTGCTTGCTGCTGGGTTAATGAACTTGAAGTAGATGATGTAGCTTGCTGTGAAGGCAATACCTGACAACATACCTGCAATTGCGCCTTCCTTATTCATCTTCTTGTAGAAGATACCTAGGATGATGGCAGGGAAGAAGGATGCTGCGGCTAAGCCGAAGGCAAACGCTACTACCTGAGCTACGAAGCCCGGTGGATTAATACCTAAGTAACCTGCGCCAACAATCGCGACCATGGCGGCCAAACGAGCGGCTAATAGCTCCTGCTTGTCGGTCATGTTTGGTCTGAAGCCTTTCTTCAACAAGTCATGTGAAATCGACGTTGAGATTACCAGTAGTAGACCAGCGGCTGTTGATAGTGCGGCTGCTAGGCCACCGGCTGCAAGTAGTGCTACAACCCAGTTTGGTAGTTTTGCTAGTTCTGGAGAAGCCAGTACGATGATGTCACGGTTAATCTTCATCTCGTTACGTTCATCGCCCGAGTAGAACATTTTGCCATCGCCGTTCTTATCTTCCCAACCAACTAGGCCAGTGCTTTCCCAGTTTTTGTACCAGCTTGGTGCGTCTGCTGCTGCGACACCTTGCATGTCTGGGCCGTTAATCGTTTCGATCATGTTTACACGAGCGAAAGCTGCAACGCCAGGTGCTGTTGTGTATAGCAATGAGATGAACAGTAGTGCCCAACCTGCTGAGATACGAGCATCACGTACTTTTGGTACCGTGAAGAAACGAATGATTACGTGTGGAAGACCGGCAGTACCTACCATTAGAGCCGCACAGATGAAGAATACATCTACCATGCTCTTGTTACCTTCGGTATAGGCGGTAAATCCGAGTTCTTCTGTTAGTCCATCCAGTTTATCAAGTAGGTATACATCTGTACCTGATAGCGTCGAGCCCATACCAACTTGTGGAAGTGGGTTACCTGTCATCATGATTGAGGTAAAGATTGCTGGAACAAGGAAGGCGAAAATGAGGACACAGAATTGAGCTACCTGCGTATAAGTGATGCCTTTCATGCCACCAAGCACTGCGTAGAAGAACACAATACCCATACCAATGATGATGCCTAGGTTAATATCAACTTCTAGGAAACGAGAGAATACAACGCCAACACCACGCATCTGGCCTGCAACGTACGTAAATGATACGAAGATTGCACAGAATACCGCTACCATACGTGCTGTTTTCGAGTAGTAACGTTCACCGATGAAATCAGGAACCGTAAACTGACCGAACTTACGTAGGTAAGGTGCTAAACATAGCGCAAGTAGTACATAACCACCTGTCCAACCCATTAGGTAAACCGCACCGTCGTAACCAACGAATGAGATGATACCTGCCATTGAGATGAATGATGCTGCCGACATCCAGTCAGCGGCTGTTGCCATGCCGTTTGCTACTGGGTGTACGCCGCCGCCAGCAACGTAGAATTCACTCGTTGTTCCAGCGCGAGCCCAGATTGCGATGCCGATATAGACTGCGAAAGTAATACCGACGAGAATAAACGTCCAAGTTTGAATATCCATGTTCTAGCCTCTAGTCTTCCTGTACGTTGTATTTTTTGTCCAGCTTATTCATGCGAACAACGTAAATAAATATCAACGCCACGAAGGTATAAATTGAACCTTGTTGAGCGAACCAAAAACCTAGCTTAAATCCGCCAAATTGAATGGTATTTAGGACATCCACAAATAAGATGCCAGCGCCATAAGACACCACAAACCAAACTGCGAGTAGTGTTCCCATTATTCCCAAGTTTTCCTTCCAGTAGGCTTGAGCATGTTCCGTAGATTCGAACGCCATTGCCTTCTCCTTTATTCCGTTTTCGTAGAAACCGTTTTGTGAAACCGTTTTTGTAAAATAGCGTGTTAACGTAATGTTACGATTTAGAATGTAGCAAGGATAAGTCAAGGGATCTGTGCAACTTTAGTCGGGACGCTATTAGCGCTAATGCACTGAAATATGGGAGCTAGGAGGCATAATCATAGAAAAACGTGATGTTGCAATGATGTTAAATTAGCCAAAGGTCTAACAAAAAGGGATGAATTAGAGTGTGAGTCATAAAATTTAACAACTAAATGACTGAGAAACGGTATTTAGTCCTGCTTATGACACGAAGCGAAACATAAGTTTGTTATAGTAACTACGGTACTTTCACCGGCCGTGACTTGCTTAACGGCAGAAGATCAACAAGCTAGTGGCAAAAGATCAACAGGCTTAAAGCTCGAGTTTTATTCTTTGGGGGAACGAATTGGACGCAATAACCATTAATCACTTATTTTTGACTGGTGCCGTACTCATCGCCATCAGTGTACTTTTCTCACAAGTGTCCTCTCGATTGGGCGTTCCGATTCTTTTAATCTTTTTGTTCGTTGGTATGTTGGCGGGCGAAGATGGCCCCGGTGGCATTAATTTCAATGATTACTCGCTGACCTATTTGGTGAGTAACCTTGCGCTGGCTGTGATCCTGCTTGATGGTGGTATGCGAACCAAGGTCGCGAGCTTCAAGGTCGCTTTTTGGCCGTCGCTTTCGCTGGCGACGATAGGTGTGGCCTGTACCGCAACCCTAACCGGTTTAATGGCGGCTTGGCTGTTTGACCTATCACTGATGCAAGGCATTTTGGTTGGTGCGATTGTGGGTTCGACCGATGCAGCTGCGGTATTTTCTTTATTGAAAGGGCAGAGCCTCAATGAACGTGTTGGCTCAACCTTAGAGATAGAATCCGGTACCAATGACCCAATGGCGGTCTTCCTGACAGTGACTTTAATTGCGCTACTGGGCACCCCAGATGCCGAGATGGGAATGAACTTCCTACTCAAAAGCTTCGCGATGCAGTTTGGTATCGGCACCCTTATTGGTATTGGTGGCGGTTGGGTTCTATGGAGTCTAATTAACCGAGTACAGCTGGCCGATGGCCTTTACTCGATTCTGGTACTCAGCGGTGGTGTGGCGCTGTTTGCGTTCTCTAACATGCTTGGTGGTAGTGGCATCTTATCGATTTACCTCGTCGGTCTGTTCATTGGTAATCGTCCAACTCGCTCTCGACACTCTATCCTTAATGTTCTTGATGGCATGACGTGGCTAAGCCAGATCGTGATGTTCTTGGTGCTGGGGCTATTGGTTACACCATCGACATTGATGGACATTGCACTTCCTGCGTTAGCATTGGCTTTCGGTATGATCTTGTTTGCTCGCCCGTTGTCTGTTTGGTTGGGTTTACTGCCGTTCAGAAGCTTTACCACCAGAGAACGTTGGTTTGTGTCTTGGGTCGGTTTACGTGGTGCTGTGCCGATCATTTTGGCGGTGTTCCCGATGATGGCTGGCCTGCCTAATGCTCAGCTTTACTTCAACATCGCCTTCTTCGTGGTTATGGTTTCGCTGATTGTTCAGGGCGGTAGCTTGATGAAAGTTGCGAGGTTGGCTCAGGTGACCTTACCACCGACACCAACCCCAATTTCTCGTACTGGCATGGAGATTTATCCGACCAGTGAGTGGGAGATGTTTGTCTACAAGCTGAAAGAGGAAAAGTGGTGTGTTGGTGAGCCGCTTAAGCGTTTGTCTATGCCTGAAGGGACGCGAATTACGGCACTGTTTAGAAAAGATGCTTTGCTTCACCCATCGGGTAGCACCGTGTTAGAGGCGAACGATATTCTCTGTGTGCTTGGCCAAGATAAAGATCTAGATAGTTTAAGTGCACTATTCAGTGAGGCTCCTCTAGCTGAAGAGGCCGCTCGATTCTTTGGTGATTTCTTCTTGGATGTCGAACTATCGGTTGCAGCAGTCAGTGATTGTTATGGCATTGAACTGGGCTCGGAAGAAGAGCGAGAAATGACGCTAAAACAATTGGCTGAGCGAGAGCTTGGTGCCCACCCTGTATTAGGCGATAGTTTTGTGTGGCATGACATTACTTGGGTGGTTGCAGAGATAGATGATCATAAAGTCGTCAGGTTGGGTTTATGTTTACCAAAGACGACTTTAGAAGAGGATATAAGCGAAGCTTAGTTGTGGACTTCTTGTAGCAAGATAACCGCCTGAGTTCGGTTTTTCACATCCAGTTTACGGAAGATGGCTGTCATATGTGCCTTGATGGTCGCTTCCGAAACATTCAATTCATAGGCGATTTGCTTGTTCAGCAGGCCGTCTGAAAGCATCCCTAATACCTTGTATTGCTGAGGCGTCAGTGTGGAAAGCTTTTCTGCAAGGTCGCTACAGGCTGCATTGTTGGTGATAAGCCCTTCAGGGAAGAACGGGTCGCCATTCAGCACTTGATTCAGTGCACTCACCAATTCACGCATATCACTCGACTTAGGAATGAAGCCAAAGGCACCATGGCTCTTCACTTGAGTGACAACGCTGGCATCCTCGCTGGCTGAGATCACCACAATCGGTAAATCTGGATATTCAGCACGCAGTTGAATTAAGCCCGACATCCCGTTTGCTCCCGGCATTTTAAGGTCGAGAAGCAACAGGTCGGGTTCATCTTCTTTTTTTAGTAGAGTCAGTAAGGCATCGAGAGAATCAGCCTCAAGCAGGTTCGCACCGCTGATAGCCATATGAACTGACTGAAACAGGGCGTTGCGAAAGAGAGGGTGGTCATCAGCAATGATGATGGTATAGGTCGAGTCCATGACGTTCATACTTTTAACAATTTAGTTAATATTTATTATCATCCTGATTGAGTATGTGGACAATATCTATGCATGAAAAGTCTGAACCATATCGACTTTTATCCCCGGAATAAGAAAGCGTTACTCTGAATAGCAAAAAAGCCGCACTGCCATCTCGTTACGGAGGGGCGGTGCGGCTTTCGTTAGTGCTTGTATTTAGACGAATGTCGTCGTTATAGCTGGTGGTCTTGCATGTGTTTTAAGAATACATCTGCCGGCATAAAACCAGTGACACGAGCATTTGGAACATGGTTACCCTTGCCGTCCCAGAACTCAATGGTTGGTAAGCCGAGCACTTGTAATTGTTTAAGAAGTTCAATGTCTTGAGGCATGTTTCTCGTTACATCAGCCTGAAGCAGGACGAAATCAGAAAGCTTGTTCTCAACATCAGCTTGGTGGAAGGTGTACTTCTCAAACTCTTTACATGCCACACACCAATCGGCGTAGAAATCGAGCATCACTGGCTTGCCGAGTTTCTTGGCTTCGATGAGCTGGATTTCTAACTCTTCAACCGTGTTGACGCGTGCGAATTGGATTTGTTGTTCAACCACAACGCTCTTTTCTGCGAACCAGTAATTCAATGCTGGTTGCGCTGAAGCGAATAGTCCGAGCATCGCGATGATACCCACTGCGCTTTGCTTCCAGCCACCGAATGGCAGTGCATTCTTGCTGTGGTAAAGCCAACCAAAGGCGATGAAGCCTAATCCAGACCAAAGTACCGTTGCCCACAATTCAGGGATAATACGCTCTAGTAGGAAGATAGGTGCTGCCAGCAAGATAAAGCCGAATACGATCTTCACCTTGTCCATCCAGCTGCCTGCTTTCGGCAGCAGCTTATTACCAAACACCGCAACCAAGATCAGCGGGATACCCATACCCATCGCTAACGCATAAAGAGCGATCGCTCCGGTTAATAGGTCGCCACTTTGAGCCACATACAGCAGTGCACCTGACAATGGCGCTGTGGTACAAGGTGAACACACCAAGCCCGAGATAGCCCCCATCGCGAACACGCCCAAGGTATTGCCACCTTGTTGCTTGTTACTTTGGTTGTTAAGCCAAGTTTGGATGCTGCTTGGTAGTTGTAGGTTATAAACGCCGAACATCGACATCGCCAACGTCACGAATAGAACACTCAGCGCGATTAATACGTAAGGATGTTGCATCGCAGCTTGGAACTGCATACCTGCTGAAGCAACCACTAAACCCAATAAGGTGTAGGTCAGCGCCATGCCTTGCACGTAGATGAAGGACAACATCAGCGCACGACCTTGGCTGAGCTTGCCGCCACCTAGCACGATACCCGTTAGAATTGGGTACATAGGCAGAACACACGGCGTAAAGGCTAAGCCAACACCGAGAGCTAAGAATAATAATGGAGTCCACCAACTGTCACCCAGCTTATCGGCTAAGCCTGCTTCTTTTGAAACGGGAGCATTGGTTTGTTGAGTGGTATTACTTGCTGCGTCAGCTGTAGGAGAAGAGGGTTGTACTGAATTGTCTGCTTCACCAGTTGCATCAGAAGAATCTCGTGAGGCACCACTGTTTTGCACATCACTGCTTTTCACATCACCAGAACTCGTCGCAGTAAACGGTTCAATGTCGATTACTCGGATCTCTGGTGGGTAGCAGAAACCAGCATCTGCACAGCCTTGATACTTAACGATCAGCTGCGAGCCATCTTGGTAACTCTGTAGAGGAACTTGCACGAATAACGGCTGAGTATAAATGCTCACCTCACCGAAGAATTCATCTTGGTGTGGTTGGCCATCTTCCATTTCAACATTGCCGATAGCGAGATTTTGGCCAGTGAACGAGAGGCTATGTTGATAGAGGTAGTAGCCCTCTTTTACTTGCCAGTCGAGAAGGACTTTGCCGTCTTGCTGGTAGTAATTGAAAGGGAAAGCTTGGTCTACAGGGACAAAACCGTTGTTATTGCCTCCGAAGCTTGGCTCGGTGTTGTCGTTTCCAAAAAGCGCCCACGCAGGCTGGGTGAACAGGGAAACACAAACAAAAAGTAATGTGGCAAGTCGTCGCATACTATTTAGTCATCAAAATGGAGTTGAAGGTATCTTAACTCAATCAGACCGTAATAGTTTGTGATTAGTTTCATCGACCAGCAAATATCCGCTAGGGCGGGTGAGCCACTTTCTTAGGCAGTCGAGAGAGGATTAGCTGTGCAACTGCAGTGAACAGCCCTTGCCAATAAGACATTTAGGCAACACCTAAGCGTGCTCTTACTACTTGTTCACAAGCATCAATGTTCATCGTGTCTTTCGGGATAATTAGCACGGTGTCATTGCCGCCGACCGTACCGATAATCTCGGTATGTGGGTCGATATCGACTAATCTTGCGACCAACTGTGCGCAACCAGGGTTTGTTTTTACGATCACCATCGCTTGGTTGTGAGTAATTAATTCGATTTGTGATGAGATTGAGGCATCGACACGCACAGGCGCGCTTTCAACAGTGATGCAGTAAACCTTTTTGCCACAGGCATTCTGAATTTTGACAACGCCAAGCTGTGACAAAATGCGAGAGACGGTCGATTGGCTGATACCTGTATAGCCAATGTCGACGAGTTTCTCGCGCAGTTGGTTCTGGGTCGAGAAGCTTTGTTGTTGTAGTAAGCGTTTGCACGCGGCAGTCAGTGTTTTATCTTCAGCTGAATACAAGCAACCGTGCTCAGTGATTTGGTTCATGAACAACTCCTTAAGGTCAACGTGTTGATATCGCTTGTCCATAGCGCAGAACGCACTCCCAAAGCCGTAGAGTACGATTGTTAATTAGGGCTTACCGATGAACCCCGAAATAAGAGGGAGGGTATGCGAGATGTATGATCATCTATGCATTGAGTCTACCACTAAAGGATAGTTATCTTTTTGAAGGCGATCACCAAACAAAATTCTGGTTAATTGCTTTTATTTTGGAGTTTTATTCTTTGGTTAAATGGATATTTATTCCGCGTTGGGAATAAATATCCATGAACTATAAAGGGTTTTCGTTGCGGAGGTAATAGCGCTAAGGGTTAGCGAATTTCACTCATGATCTCGCGAGAGAATACTTTTTCACAATAGTGACATTTTAACTGTACGTTTTCGTATTTTAGCTGCACTTTAAAGCTACTTTCGACAGGTTCACCGTGTGAAATACAGTTGCTATTTGGGCAGGAGAACACACTGTTGATTTGTTCTGGCAGTACAAGTGTGAGCTTGTTGACCACTTTGTACTCTTCAATCTGATTCACTGTCGCTTGTGGAGCGTACAGAGCCAATTGATTGGCTTGTTCCTTGGTCAGAAAGATGTTCTCAATCTTGATTAGGTCTTTGTTGCCGAGCGCTGATGATGGCAGGTTTAACCCCATCGTGATGCGTTGTTCTGTTTTATGCAGCTTGAACAGTTTGAGAATTTTAATCCCAAGATGAGCAGGGATGTGGTCAATCACGCTGCCGTTACGGATCGCTTCTACTTGTAGCTGAGTTTGTTTAACCATGACTGTATCTCCTGCTTATAAAGTGTCGTTTAGAACTAGGGCTAATAAAGCTTCACGTGCATACACACCGTTTTCAGCTTGTTCGAAGTAGTAAGCGTGTGGCGTTTTATCAACGTCAGTGGTGATTTCGTCGACGCGTGGCAGTGGGTGAAGTACCTTCATGTTTTGACGAGCGTCTTTCAATGTATCGGCGGTTAGGATGTAAGCCGACTTCATGTGCGCGTATTCCGATGCATCAAAGCGCTCTTTCTGTACGCGAGTCATGTACAGGACATCCAGTTCAGGCACCACTTCTTCAATGCTGCTGTGGGCGCTGTATTGGATACCCATCTCTTCTAATTCTTCACAGATATAATCTGGCATCTCTAACACTTCTGGCGCGATAAAGAAGAAACGCACGTTATTGAATTTTGATAGTGCTTGCGTCAGTGAGTGCACAGTTCGGCCATATTTTAGGTCGCCAACGAACGCTACATTGAGGTTATCAAGCGTACCTTGCGTTTCGTAAATCGAGAACAGATCCAACAAGGTTTGAGTCGGGTGTTGGTTTGCACCGTCGCCGCCATTTACTACCGGAACCCCATTCGAAAATTCAGAGGCCAAACGTGCTGCGCCTTCTTGTGGATGACGCATCACGAAGGCATCGACGTAAGATGAAATAACCTGCACCGAATCGGCAAGTGTTTCGCCTTTCTTGGCCAGCGATGTGTTGCCGCCATTATCAAAGCCGATGACGGTGCCGCCAAGACGCTGAACCGCGGTTTCAAATGAAAGGCGAGTTCGAGTTGAAGGCTCAAAGAAGCAGCTCGCAACGACTTTATTTTTCAGCAACTCTGGGTTTGGCTCAGCCTTGAGCCTTGCTGCGGTGTCGACGATAAGCTCCAGTTCATTACGAGTGAGCTCAGGTATGGAGATGATGTGCTTGTTAAATAACGAATGCGCCATAACGGGTCTTCCTTCTATGCATACAGTCAAATTGCGGACAAAAAAAAGCCCCCTAAAAATAGGAGGCTTCGAAACGATCAATAGAGCAAAATAAAAATGACACCACCGCCACTCTTTGGCGTGTAGTTTGACAATAATGTGCGACAGAATTGCGGTTCATTTTTTGCTCTCTTAAGACAAATTGCGGAGGATTATACTCAGATAAAAAGGCCATGCAATACTTTCTGTAAAGTATTCATTTAATGGATTTTTATGCGAAATCGCGTCCGTTTTTAACTTCCATTTAAGCCTTTGTTGAAGCTGACAAACTTGTGTTTTTTGGGGTGATAACTTCTTCAGTCGAATGAAAAAAAATGCGGGCTTTATCCAAGGGTTAAATCCCAAGTACGCCACCCGCATTTCCCTGCTATTGCACTTAACTTGTTAATGTCTTGCGAACAAGTGAGTGCTTAACTATTTAGATTATTAGTTATCTAGATTCTTAGTTGTTCAGCTTATTAACTGCCTAATGTTGCAACCATTACAGCTTTGATGGTGTGCATGCGGTTTTCAGCTTCATCGAACACGATAGAGTATTCAGACTCAACCACTTCATCTGTTACTTCAACGCCGTCTTTTAGTTGTGGGTATTCAGCAGCAAGCTGTTTGCCTACGGTTGTGTCTTCGCCGTGGAAAGCAGGTAGGCAGTGCATGAATTTCACATGTGGGTTGCCTGTCGCTTTGATCATGTCCATGTTGACTTGGTAAGGCATCATTAGGTTAATACGTTCAGCCCATGCTTCTTTTGCTTCGCCCATGGATACCCAAACGTCGGTGTATAGGAAGTCACAACCTTGCACGCCTTCTTGAACGTCTTCAGTCAGTGTGATTTTGCCGCCCGTATGTTCTGCAATTTCACGACATTGAGCCAATAGCTCTTCTTGTGGCCAGAATTGTTTTGGAGCAACAAGGCGAATGTCCATGCCCATTTTCGCCGCGCCAACCATCAGAGAGTTGCCCATGTTGTTGCGAGCGTCACCTAGGTAAGCAAAGCTGATTTCATGCAGTTGTTTACCACGGCCGTATTCCGTCATGGTTAGGAAGTCAGCCAGGATTTGTGTTGGGTGGAATTCGTCAGTCAGACCATTCCATACAGGAACGCCAGCGTAAGCGCCTAGCTCTTCAACGATCTCTTGACCGAAGCCGCGGTATTCAATGCCATCGTACATACGGCCAAGAACACGAGCCGTATCTTTCATTGATTCTTTGTGGCCAATTTGAGAGCCAGATGGGCCTAAGTAAGAAACTCGAGCACCTTGGTCGAATGCAGCAACTTCAAATGCACAGCGAGTACGAGTTGAGGTTTTCTCAAAGATAAGTGCAATGTTTTTGCCAGTCAGTGTTGGCTGTTCGTAACCGTTGTACTTCGCTTTTTTTAGCTCCATAGAAAGATCTAACAAGTGTTGAATTTCGCGTGGAGTGAAATCTAGTAGTTTTAGGAAGTTACGATTGCGTAGGTTAAAAGCCATGATGTATTCCTTTTTAGATTTAGGCGCTTTCCTGTTACAGGGAAAGAAAATTCAAGAAAGCGCGATTCAATTTTTAGTTAAATTTGTTCGGTTCGGTTCGGTTTGTTTCGTTTAATCTGTTTTCGCAAGCTTTAAAAGCTCTCAAGGTTTAAGGTTCTCAAGATGATAAAGCTCGCTAGTACGTTAACCTTTGGTGATATTGGTGCCCGCTTGGCCTTGCAGAATTTGCAAGCCATCTTCGAGTGCACCGATACCCACTACTTTGCCGCCTTGCTGAATGAATTCGCACGATGCTTCAATTTTTGGCCCCATTGAGCCGGCATCAAATGTGAACTTCGCCAATTCGCTTGGTGTGGTGCTGCGCAGTGCGTGTTGAGTTGGTTTGCCCCAATCAAGGTATACAGCGTCAGCATCGGTCAGAATAAGCAGTGCATCTGCATCCAATTGTTTCGCCAAGAAAGCCGCTGACATGTCTTTGTCGATAACCGCTTCAACACCCACTAATTTGCCATTTTCTTTTTTCACTGGGATGCCACCACCACCAGTACAAATCACGAGATGACCTGCCTCGATAAGTTGGGTGATCGCGTCGTGTTCAACAATCCCGGTAGGGCGTGGGCTTGGTACTACGCGACGGAAATGTTGGCCATCTGGTTTTACGATCCAGTGGAACTTCTCTGCCAATTCACGCGCTTCTGCTTCTTCGTAGATCGGGCCAATCGGTTTGGTTGGATCCGCGAATGCAGGATCGTTTGGATCGACGGTCATTTGCGTCAGCATGCATGAGATGTTGCGGTTAGGAAGATAGTTTTTGAACTCTTGCATCAGCATGTAGCCGATCATGCCTTGAGTCTCACTGCCCAACACATCTAGCGGGTACGGATTTACTTTTTTGTATTCCAAACCTTGCAGAGCAAGTAAACCAACTTGTGGGCCATTACCGTGTACTAGAACCACGTTGTACACTTTCGCGATTTCAGAGATGGTTTTAACAGCTGTTTCAATATTACGGCGTTGAACATCGGCTTCTAACGGCTCACCGCGACGAAGTAGGGCATTACCGCCGAGTGCAACAACAACAGTTTGCTTAGTCATAATTGTGTTCTCTCATTTTGGCCAAGTTGAGATTATTTTAGATCGTTCAACTTGGCCGTTTCGTCTTAGTGATTAGATACCATCACGCTCGATTGGGCAGCTCATGCAGCGTGCGCCACCGCGACCGCGACCAAGTTCGTCTCCTGGAATCGGAAGAACCGTGATGCCTGCTTTGTCGTATTTTTCATTGGTGTATGTGTTGCCTTCGTAGCCAATAACGACGCCAGGTTTAACCGTTAGAACGTTGTTTGCATCGTTCCACTGTTCACGCTCTGCATGGAAGTTGTCGCCACCCGTTGTGATTAGGTTTAGCTTGTCTACGCCAAGTGCTTTTTCGATAGCCGTTACGAAGTAGCCTTCTTCTTTCACTTTCACTGCGCCTGACTCATCACCAGTTAGGTTCCAGCACTGCACATCCTTACTCACGACTTCAGGGTAAACAGAGAACGTATCTTCGTTCATGTGCGTCATAACGGTGTCTAAGTGCATGCAAGAGCGGTGTTTTGGTAGTTGCATTGCGATAACTTGTTTCGCTTGACCGTGTTTGAATAGGCTAGATGCTAAGTGCTCTACACCTTGTGCTGTTGTACGCTCAGACATACCGATAAGTACCGCGCCACGACCGAGCACAAGAACGTCACCACCTTCAATGGTTGAGTTGTCATAGTTGATCTTTTCTTCATCGCCGAAGTATTTAATGAAGTCTTGGCCTGCGAATGTTGGGTGCCAACGGTAAATAGCGCGAACGTGGTTTGTTTCACGTTGACGAGCTGGTTTCGCCATTGGGTTGATAGATACACCGCCGTATACCCAGCAAGATGTGTCGCGAGTAAATAGGTGGTTTGGTAGAGGCTCGATAATGAAGTCGGTTGGTGCGTGCATGCCTTGCATCATTGAAGATGATTTCATTGGCATCTCAGCGTAAGACAAACCGCCTGTTAGGATTTTTGCTAGCTCTAGGTTTGGTAAGTCGCCCAAGTAGCAGCGCACATCATTGGCGAATGTTTTACCCAAACGGTAATCAGATACTTGGCAGCTTAGTAGCCAATCTTTCGCTTCTGGCACAGCTAGTGTGTCTGCTAGCAAGTCAGTAAGAAGAAGAACTTCAACACCTTGATCACGTAGCGTTTGAGTAAATGCGTCATGCTCTTTACCTGCACGCTCAACAGCCAGTACGTCATCAAACAGCAAATCGTGACAGTTAGAGGGTGTTAGGTGAGTCAGTGCGCGTCTTGGACGGTGAACTAGAACGCGGCGTAATTGACCTATTTCAGAACCTACATAGAACTTACTCATGATCGTCTCTCTCTTATATATTTGAATTACTTTTATCGCTAAGAGTAATTATTTATTTTCAGTTGAGAAGAATGAATTATTTTATTCATATCTCTTGTCTGGAATTAATATTACGCCTGATAGTCAGGTATTCTTAGAGATCTATCACAAATCGTTTTTTATCCCGCAGCCCTTTAAAATCAAGGGTTTTAACAAACTTTATGCACTTTCAACTATTGTCAGCCTTTTCTAAATAGTTAACTCCTTGGGAATATTATGCATGCTTTTTTCATTCGCCTAGCTAGAATCCAATTTGTGAGGGATTATATGCAAAATGGTTTTATTGATAATAATGAGCTTAGATTGGAAGTATGCAATGTTAGTATTTATATATTTAATTTTGTACGAAGAATTAATTATTCTTTAACAATTTAAATGCGAATAAAGCTATTGTGGTCACACTTTATAATTGGGCTTTTTAAGCTGGTTTTCTATAAAAACCACTACTATTTCCTCTTTGGTTATTACTGCGTAAATTACTTTAAATATAATTAACGATAATAAATGACTAAATATTTGTATAAATATAAGAGAGAAGAATAGTTGGCGTTTTATTAGTCTTAATGTTGATATTTAAGCGTTGGCTTACTCTTTGTCGCAAGTGGTTTTTGTTTGTTTAAGCTTTGCTACTGAGATAGGTAATAGGGAGGCGTTAAATGAAGCGTGTGCAGCTCGTGAGGTTGTTTTGGTGATCGGGTTAGAGTTGGATTCGATAGCGACAAAAAAAGCCGCTAAGAAAGCGGCTTTGAACGAGAAGATGAAGCTTGTTATCTGAAGTTTGTTGGTTAGGGCTGTCTAGATAAGCGCACCAATACTTAGTACAACGATGCAGAACACCATCAAGATACCGATTAATGGCATTACCCACTTAACCCAGCGCACGTAAGGGACGCGAGCAATCGCCAAGCCACCCATTACTACCGCAGAGGTTGGTGTGATTAAGTTCACCAAGCCAGAGGCGGATTGGTACGCGGTGATAACGAGGTCACGACCTACGCCAGCAAAATCGGCCAATGGGGCCATGATTGGCATAGTCAGTACCGCTAATCCAGACGTTGATGGTACTAAGAATGACAATAGAATCTCTAAGAAGAACATCACGTTAATAAAGATAACCGAAGATAGCCCGGTAACCATTTGTTCTGCAGAGAACAGAATGGTGTCGGTGATCATACCGCGGTCCATCACCACCACAATACCACGTGCGATACCTATGATAAGTGCTACGCCCAATAGGTCTCGAGCACCGTCAATGAAGCTAGTGGTAAACTCTTCTTCGCTCATGCGAGACACAATACCGACGATGATTGTTGCTGCTAAGAACATCGCGGAGATCTCAGCCATCCACCATCCTGCAACGGATACGCCGTAAATCATCACAGCGAAAGAGCCACCAAAAATGGTCAGAATCAGTTTGCGAGTTGCGGTGAATTCAAGTTTTTCACCACTCGTGTTACCAAGGAAATGTGCTTTGTTCTCTTCGTATTTGTCGTAGACAATCGATGTTGTTGGGTCGGCTTGAACCATTCTTGCGTAACGCATAACGTAAGCGACACAAATACCCCAACCAATAATCAGCATACCAACACGCAGCGCGATACCGTCGGTAAATGGAATGCCAGAGGCGTTGGCAGCAATAACGGTTGCGAATGGGTTAATCGTTGAACCTAGCACCCCAATCCCTGCGCCAAGTAATACAGTGGCAGCTGCCACTAGAGGGTCAAAGCGAGCGGCCATCATTACTGGTACTAGCAGCGTATAGAATGGCAGTGATTCTTCCGCCATGCCGTAGACGGTACCGCCAGCAGCAAACAGCGCCATCAGTATCGGTATCATCAATTCTTCTCGCCCTTCTAGGCGGGCGGTGACACGTTCGATACCGGCATCAATAGCACCAGTTTTGGTTACTAGCCCTAAGAAGCCACCAATGATTAGAATAAACAGTGAAACGTCGATGGCCGCAGCTTCATAGCTATTGTGGTCGTAGAAACCGTCAATAGGCGCAAGCAGTACGTCAATCACACCTTGAGGGTTACCTTCTACGGCTTGATAGGTTCCGGTTACGGGTACTTCTCGACCGAGTTCTTCATTCATGGCTCGGTCGTATTGGCCTGCCGGAACAATCCAGGTAAGGAGCGCTACGAACGCAATAAGAATAAATAAAATGGTGTAGGCAGAAGGGAATTTAAAATTGGCAAAGAAGCCGCCCTTTTTTGTCTCGCTTGGTATTGTCTGAGTCGTCATAGCTATCTCCTTACATCATCTTAAATAAAAGTGATGTGAATTAGCGACTAATGATTTATAGATTGTAAACATACTGATGCTTATAAAGTATCCAGCGATATAAAATTGCTGAATTTAAATTAAGTTCGTTTTTATATTTACTGATCCAAATGAAGTTAGATTTAATTTAGCTGCGGTTATTTTATTCCTTACCTAGCTATTTAAGTTTGGTGCTGTTCACAAAAATAGTGGCCAATAAGATGGCTTGAAAATGGCATAAAAACAGCAAGGTTTTTTGGTTAGTTAGCTTGGATTAATATTCGATGTGGATTAGATGAAAGCGAGGGGAGATTGATTTGGTAAGTGTTGTTATTAGTTGGGTTGAATAATCTTGGAATTTTATTCAAATTTTATTTTTAGGCGGGTTTTAAAGTTTATAATAGTTATTTGATGTGTATCAAATAACACATTGAGTAGAAAACAAAAAAGGAAGCCGAAGCTTCCTTTTAAAGTTTTAATCATCAGCGAATGTTAGATAAACAGACCGCCGAATGCGAAGCCTAGTGCTACCGCTGTACTGATTGTTGCCACACCAGGAATGAAGAATGGGTGGTTAAATACATACTTACCAATACGCGTTGAGCCTGTATCATCCATCTCAACCGCTGCCAGTAGCGTAGGGTAAGTTGGAAGTACGAACAGCGCACTTACCGCAGCAAAAGAAGCCACGGCTGTTAGTGGTGCTACGCCAATCGCTAGAGCAGCAGGCATCAGTGCAACGGTTGTTGCGCCTTGAGAGTAAAGCAGCATAGAAGCGAAGAACAGAACAAGAGCCAGCATCCAAGGGTAGTCAGCCAGTAGAGCGCCGGCTACGTCTTTGATTTCAGCAACGTGTGCGTTTACAAACGTTGAACCTAACCAAGCCACACCTAGTACACATACACACGCAGTCATACCAGAGCGGAATGTTGGCGCTGAAGAAATCTTCGCTGCATCAATCTTAGTGAACATAACAATTGCAGCAGCTGCTGCCAGCATCACAGACATGATTGCTTCGTTACGGCCCAGAGCTGGGTTTTCAATTAGGCCAACAGAGCTAGAGATAGCCGCTGCGTAACAAACCACGAAACCAATCGCCGCTAGGAAGATGTAAGTCGCTCTCTTCGCTGTTGGTAGAATTTCGCGCTTCTCTTCTGTTGCCAGTTTGATTAGACCTTTCTCTAGACGCTCTTGGTAAACAGGATCGTCTTTCAGTTCGCAGCCCATGTAGTTCGCGACAACCGCACCAACCATACAAGCGATGAAGGTTGTTGGAATACAAACCATTAATAGCGTTAGGTAATCAACACCAAACGGTGCCAGCATTGCTGCGAATGCCACAACCGCTGCCGAAATTGGCGAAGCTGTGATAGCAATTTGAGAGGCTACAACTGCGATAGACAGTGGACGAGAAGGACGAACGCCTTGGCCTTTCGCTACTTCTGCGATTACAGGAAGCGTTGAGAATGCTGTGTGGCCAGTACCCGCCATCAATGTCATTACAAAGGTCACGATTGGCGCGTAAAAGGTGATGCGCTCAGGGTGCTTACGCAAAAAGTTTTCTGCAATTTGCACCAACCAGTCCATACCGCCAGCAACCTGCATTGCTGCAATTGCGGTGATAACCGACATGATGATCAAGATTACATCGATCGGGATGAAAGATTGGCTTGTTGGAACACCAAGAATAAGTGAAAGGGCAATAACACCAGCACCACCGGCAAAACCAATACCGATACCGCCAATTCTGGCCCCCAAAAAGATAAAGAGCAGGACGACAAATAGTTCTACTGCAATCATAAGTAACACCTCATTTAGATTTTATTATGTGAACATTCGCCGCTGGAATGTTCACATAATAGTTCTATGGTTTAGGTTCAATTAAGCAAAAACGCAACCCACGGAAATCCACAAAATAATCATGGGTAACCGTATTGGAGCCTAAAAAAGGGCTCCGTTTGGAGCCCTTTCTCGCTAACTTTACTCGTAGCGCTTAGCTTTATACTGAGGATGCATCAGATTTTCAACAGAGAAAATGTCATCAAGTTCTTCTTCGCTCAATAAACCGCGCTCTAGAACTACATCACGAACACTCTTACCTGTTTCCGCACAAATCTTACCAACGATGTCACCTTCGTGGTGGCCAATGTATGGGTTTAGGTAAGTTACGATACCGATAGAGTTAAATACGTGAGATTCACACACTTCTTTGTTCACCGTAATGCCGTCTACACACTTGTCGCGTAGGTTCACACATGCGTTTGTTAGGATGTCTAAAGACTCAAACATGCTTTGTGCGATAACAGGTTCCATTACGTTCAGTTGAAGCTGACCACCTTCTGCTGCGAAAGAAACCGTGTTGTCGTTACCTAGAACTTTAAAGCAAACTTGGTTTACTACTTCAGGTACAACTGGGTTTACTTTAGCAGGCATGATTGAAGAGCCCGCTTGCAGTTCAGGTAGGTTTAGCTCGTTGAAGCCAGTGCGTGGGCCTGAAGAAAGAAGACGTAAGTCGTTACAGATCTTAGACAGTTTAACCGCTAGACGTTTAAGTGCACCGTGCGTCATTACGTATGCGCCACAGTCAGACGTTGCTTCGATAAGATCTTCAGCCGCGACACACTCTAACCCCGTTACTTCTGCTAGGTGTTTCACTGCTAGGCCTTGGTAACCCGGTGCTGCGTTCAGACCTGTACCGATAGCCGTTGCGCCTAGGTTAACTTCAAGAAGAAGCTTTGAAGTGTATTCTAGGTTTTTGATTTCTTCATTGATGGTTACAGCCCAAGCGTGGAACTCTTGGCCAACCGTCATTGGAACAGCATCTTGAAGTTGAGTACGACCCATCTTCAGGATTGTATTGAATTCTTGGCTCTTAAGCTCGAATGCACCTTTTAGGTACTCGATAGCGTCAATCAGTTTACGAACGCTGTTGTACACAGAGATACGGAAACCAGTTGGGTAAGCACAGTTAGTTGATTGGCTGCGGTTAACATGGTCATTCGGGTTGATGAACTCATATTGGCCTTTTTCTTTGCCCATAAGTTCAAGTGCCACGTTTGCCACAACTTCGTTAGCATTCATGTTTACAGAAGTACCAGCACCACCTTGGAATACATCCGATGGGAACTGATCCATGCACTTGCCAGTGTCTAGAATGAGGTCACAAGCTTCGATGATGTACTTAGCCACTTCGCTTGGGATTACACCTAACTCTTTGTTTGCTAAAGCCGCTGCTTTCTTTGTCATCACCATACCGCGAACGAATTCAGGTACATCTGAGATCGTTACATTTGAGATGTTGAAGTTTTCAACTGCGCGTAGAGTGTGGATGCCGTAGTAAGCATCAGCCGGAACATGACGTTGACCTAGTAGATCTTCTTCGAGACGAGTAGCTTGAGGAGCTTCAACTTGAGCTTCTGATAGATTAGCCATAACAGGATCCTTAGAGAATTATTCTGATTATATAGTTAGTTATTAGCCTATTCTGTGTGCAAATACTCCGTTCGCTAGAATATTGGGCTGATAAATCCGTCCTGACTTATGTGGCACATGATACTGTACCTAGCGCATAAAAATATTAAGTTGATCACCTTTTTCGGTTTTGTTTCGTCAATATTTTGCAAAGTTATTCTCGGTCAATAAACACGCTTATTTACAGGATAAATTTGAGATTAATAGGGCTTTCAGCGTAAACTGGGAGTAACAAAGGAGGGCGTGTGTTTCCTATCTTATTATTACTGTTTATCTTCGTACCTATCATTGAGATTGGTCTATTTATTCAAGTTGGTGGCTTCTTAGGATTGTGGCCAACTATTGCGTTAGTTTTGATTACTGCATTTGTAGGTGCATCGCTTGTTCGTAGCCAAGGCATTCAAACACTTATGTCTGTGCAAGGTCGACTACAACAAGGCGAAATGCCAGCACAACAGATTCTTGAAGGCGTGATGCTTGCGGTTGCAGGTGTATTGCTGCTGACTCCGGGCTTTATGACGGACGCACTCGGTATGTTGGTATTGCTACCAGCACCAAGAGCGATGATTGCCAAGAAAATGATGGAAAAAATGGTGGTTAGCAATATGTCTGGCGGTTTCCATGCGGGTGGACAGGCTGGTTTTGGTCAGAGTCCATTTGGACAAGACCCATTCAATCGTGATCCCTCTGACCAATCAAAAGACGGCAACACCTTTGAAGGTGAGTTTGAGAAGAAAGACGACGACAACGATCGTAACCGCTTAAACTAATCCGTTTTTTCTCTTCTTTGTCTTTCTCTCTTCTTTATATAGAGGGAAAAACAGAAAAGGCTCTTACCTTTATCCTTCGCAAGCAAGTGATAATGGTAAGAGCCTTTTTTATTGCATGTTACCTGCTATTTACGATTACTCGCAGGAGCAGGTAACAGGCCGTGTGAACAGTTATTTACTGAGATTGATTTACTGAGATTAGGTTATACCGCGCCTTCAAAGCCCATTTGTCGCCATGCTTCGAATGCAATAATAGCAACCGCGTTAGATAGGTTTAGGCTACGCGCGTCTGGCATCATTGGAATACGAATGCGTTGTTCCATTGGCATGCTTTCGATGAACTCAGCAGGCAGGCCACGTGTCTCAGGGCCAAACATCAACACATCACCTTGTTGGAATTTTGCATCAACGTGGTGACCTGTCGTTTTAGTCGTGCAAGCGAAGATGCGGAAATCACCTTCGCGTTCATTCTCTAGATACTCAAGGAAGGCTTCTAGGTTCTTGTGACGCTTAACACGCGCTAGGTCGTGGTAATCCAAGCCAGCACGACGAACTTTCTTCTCTTCAAAATCAAAGCCAAGTGGCTCAATCAGGTGCAGGTTTGCGCCACAGTTAGCACATAGGCGGATGATGTTACCCGTATTGGGCGCAATTTCTGGTTCGTATAGAGCGATATCAAACATGTTGGTTCACAAGAATATTCAAAGATAGCCAGAGTATACGGTGGCAAGCTGAGTGAGTACAGTTCACCACCACCATCAGCTTATGCTTGATTCGCCAGTGCTTGTGCGTAGTTTGCTGACACTGCATTCCAATTCACCACGTTCCACCATGCATTGATGTACTCAGGGCGACGGTTTTGGTAGCTGATGTAGTAGGCGTGCTCCCAAACATCGAGCGCAAGAATCGGCTCACCGTTGCTGGCAACCGTATCCATCCACGGGTTGTCTTGGTTTGAGGTTGAGATGATCTTCAGTTGTCCTTCTTCTACTACCAACCAAGCGAAGCCTGAACCAAAGGTATTGATTGCCGCTTGTGCGAACAACTCTTGGAACGCTTTGAAATCCCCGAAGGTACTTTTGATAGCCTCACCAAGTTCGCCCGTCGGTTCACCACCGCCATCTTGCGACATGCAGTTCCAATACAAGATGTGATTGTAGTAACCACCACCATTGTTACGAACCGCTGGGCTATGCTGAGAAATATTAGCGAAGATCTCGGTCAGAGACTGTTGCTCTAGCTCGCTGCCAGAGACAGCCGCAACAAACTTATCGTAGTAGGTTCTATGGTGCTTGCTGTAATGCACTTCCATCGTCTTAGCATCAATGTAAGGTTCTAGGGCATCGTAAGCGTAGGGTAGAGCAGGGAAAATGTGTGACATGGTAAATCCTCCTTAATTAGAGGATTTACCATAATGATAATAGCAATCATTATCAACTGCGATCTTTGTGGGGGTATTATACCGGTAGGATAGGTAAGGTAATTTCCAGCTGTAGTCCGCCCAATGTGCTGCGACTGGCTGTGATGGTTCCGCTGTGTTGGCGAATCGCGCTCTCAGTAATGGTTAACCCAAGTCCAGTACCGCCTGAGTTACGATCTCGCGCCGTTGAAACACGATAGAACGGTCTGAAAATCGAATCGAGTTCGTCATCAGGCACACCATCGCCATTGTCATTCACGCGAATGGTCAGCTGATCTTGGGCTACATGGAATTGCACATCGACTTGGTCTTTACCGTAGTAGATGGCATTGCGCGTAATATTGTCTAAGGCACTCATCAGTAGCTTAGGATTACCCGAAATAGAACGATCTGGGATCTCTGAAAACGTCAGTAATTTACCCATCTGCTCGGCTTCAAACTCTGCGTCTTTTAATATCTCTTCCCATAGACTTGAGAGTGGTTGAACTTCACGAGTTATGTGGCTGTCGACCTGCATGCGAGAGAGTGTCAGTAGTTCACTGATCATCTGCTCTAATCGCTGTGCTTCCATATCGATACGTTCTAACTCTTGGCTTTCACCTTGTTTACGTATCGCTAGCGCATTGGCCATACGCAGACGAGTCAATGGTGAGCGCAGTTCGTGTGAGATATCAGAGAGCAGGCGTTGTTGCCCTGAGATCATCTGGTTTACCGCTTCGACCATTTGGTTAAAGCTTTCACCCGCTTGTCTGAATTCTGAGGTACCTTTTTCGAGTGTTGGATCGACCTCGAATTGGCCTTTCGCCACACGTTGCGCTGCGCGTTCAAGCCTACGAGCAGGTTGGCTCAATGCCCAAGCTAACCAAAGTAATAGTGGGGTACTTGCCAGCATGACGGCAAGTAATAGCTGTAGAGGCTTATCAAACAGTCGTAGCAAAAATGGCGGTGGTTGATTCCACTTCACTCCGGCGTACATCAACAGTTCTTCACCAGCGAGTGTAATCGGCACAGGCCCAGCGACCATGTAATGTCCGTAAAGCTTTTGTTTCGGCATCTCAGGGTTATCAATAGAGGTAACAAAGTTACGAATCGCTTTAAGTTTATAGTCCGAATGCCTTTTCGAAGTAAGGACTGCACCTTCAAGATCGGTTAAATAGATACGAGCACGAGAATCCTTGCGGCTACGTGGAGCCTCAAGTTGGAAAACAATTTTGCCTAGATTCGGTTCTTTGGCGTAGCGTTTTTCTGTGATTTTAGCGATACGCTCTAATTTATTGAGATGATCGGCGGGCACATCTCGCGCCACTCGAGGATCGAGGTGCGGTAGAGATAACACGGATAAAAGCACCAGTAACATGGTGAACCAAAAGATGGCAAAGATACGTCCATATAAGCTAGTGATTTTAGGTATACGCATTAACCTTCCTCTACCAATAAATAGCCACGGCCACGTAAGGTTTTGATGCGAGATTTGCCGTCATTACGTTCTGGAATCTTCTTACGTAAATTAGAGATGTGCATATCAATTGCACGGTCAAATGCTGCCAGCCTTTTACCTAATACATCTAAGCTCAATGCTTCTTTAGTGATCACTTGCCCCGGATTTTGGATTAGATGGCTTAGCAAGGCGAACTCAGTGGTGGTGAGATCGATTTGCTGACCATTACAGTAAGCTTCTTGCTTGCCGGGGAAGACTTCGATGTCTTGGTATTGAATGGTATCACTGGCTGCTTTAGGTGCCGCCGCGGTTTGTGTACGACGCAAGATGGCACGAATACGAGCGAGAAGTTCACGGTCACTAAACGGTTTTGGTAAGTAATCATCCGCGCCAAGCTCAAGGCCAATCACACGATCGATCTCTTCCCCTTTAGCGGTCAGCATTAATACCGGTGTTTCCCAATTTTCTCTCAGCTTCTTAAGGGTTTCCATGCCATTAAGACGCGGCATCATCACATCCAATAGGATCAAATCTATCTCATCATTGATCGCCTCAAGCCCCGCATAGCCATCATTGGCTTCGGAAACAGTGAAGCCCTCAAAGCTCAGAATGTCTTTAAGTAAACTGGTTAACTCGGTGTCGTCATCAATAAGAAGAATGTTCGCCATTGGGAAGCCTTAATTGGTTATTTCACTTTAATAATACTGCTAATTATTCGTCAACTTTCACTCTTTACGATTCTTTACGCTTTCTAAACGTCGCTTTACGAGGGAAAGACTAATCTATATCTAAGCGCTGAGAAACAGACGCAACACATGACTTATTATACCGAATTGAGGCAACAATTATGAAAATGACTAAGAAACTTGTACTAGCAGCTGCGGCACTTCCACTAATGTTAGGTACAGCAAGCGCATTCGCATATGGCGGCGGCGATAAAGGCGACCACAAAGGCATGCACGGTAAATGTGGCGGCTTCGATAAGAAAGTGATGCGTCAACTAGACCTGACTGATGCACAAAAAACAGAATTGAAAGAGATGCGCGAAGCGAATCGTGCTGAGATGAAAGAAAAACACGCTGGTAATAAAGCCGATAAAATGGCAAAAATGAAAGCGCACCAAGAGAAAGTTCAAGATTTAGTTCTAGCGGATACTTTTGATGAAGCGGCGGCAAACGACCTAGCAAGCCAAATGGTTGAGAAGCAAACTGAGCGTCGCGTAGCAATGCTTAAGAAACAACACCAAATGATGAGCGTACTAACGGCTGAGCAAAAGACTCAACTGAAAGAGATCCAACAAGAGCGCATGACTAAGTGTGCTGATAAAATGGAAAAACGCATGAACAAAGACAAGTAATTCATGGCTTGAGAAAGCCGGATTGAATGACAGTGTTGAGAAAGAAGCGGCCGAGTGTCGCTTTTTTTGATCCCTAGAAATGAATGTTTTACATCCAAGCTGTCATATTCAATTGATTGTTTGCAGGTTATACTTTGTGCTATCAGTCACTTTATAGCCAAATTATGAAACAAGAATACGCACGTTTAGTTACGCTCGCCGCTTGGGCAGCCACAACCATCGCCACTATCTTATTGATAGTGAAAGTCGCAGCGTGGTGGGTGACAGGTTCTGTGAGTCTGTTGGCTTCCGTCGTGGATTCAATGTTGGATATCGCGGCCTCTGTCGTCAACCTTATCGTGGTTCGCTACTCTCTCCAGCCCGCCGACAAAGAACATACCTTTGGTCATGGTAAGGCTGAATCGCTTGCCGCATTAGCGCAGGCGATGTTTATCTCAGGCTCTGCTTGTTTCCTCATTCTTAACGGTATTGAGCGCTTCTTTAGACCCCACGAACTGAACTCCCCAGAAATTGGTATCTATGTCAGCTTATTCGCGATGGTGATGACCTTCGGTTTAGTTCGGTTCCAAAAGCATGTCGTCAACAAAACCGGTAGCCAAGCCATTGCGGCTGATTCACTGCACTACCAGACCGATCTCTATATGAACGCCGCTATTATGTTGGCACTGGCGTTGAGCTGGTTTGGCATTGGTCAGGCGGATTCGGTGTTCGCGATTGGTATTGGTATCTACATCCTATACAGCGCTTACCAAATGGCGATGGAAGCGGTGCAATCTCTGCTTGATCATAAGCTGCCAGATGAAGAGCTGAAACAGATTAAAGAGACATCATTGAGCATTGAAGGCGTGCTGGGTGTGCATCAATTACGAACTCGTCGTTCGGGGCCGATTCGCTTTATCCAACTGCATTTAGAATTGGAAGATAATATCCCACTTATTGAAGCGCATCGCATTTCTGATGAAGTGGAGGCCAAGCTTATCTCTGTGTTCCCTGATGCTGATGTATTAATTCATCAAGACCCGTATTCGGTGGTGTTTGGCCCGGAGAAGCAGCAGAAATTCCATTCTTGGTAATAGGTGGGAAAAGCAGCCCGCAAATGGTAAGTGGGTGGCTTTTGAACTAAAGTGAGTAAAAATTGCGAATTCTTTGGTGATACAAAAACCACCGCATAACAATTAATGTTGATTCTGATGTGAATCAACAAAGTTACTGAGTAAAACTGTAATACTCTTACAGAAGTAGAAATGTTACATAAATTTACGCGATTTAAGTGCTATTCCCATTGAGGAAATGTAACATAAAGCACATATATAGATTTAAAATCTTGTTGATATACAATCGGCAAGCAAAAGAATTGAATAATAGATTCCCAAAAATCGAGGGTGAGCATGATTAAGAAGATCGGTGTTTTGACCAGTGGTGGTGACGCTCCAGGCATGAACGCAGCAGTACGCGGCGTAGTTCGTACCGCACTATCAGTTGGCATTGAAGTTTACGGCATTTACGACGGCTACCAAGGCCTTGTTGAAGACCGTATTGAAAAGCTTGACCGTTCAAGCGTATCTGACGTCATCAACCGCGGCGGTACTTTTTTAGGTTCTGCACGTTTCCCTGAATTCAAAGATGTTAAAGTTCGCGAGAAAGGCATCGAGAACCTTAAGAAGCACGGTATCGAAGCACTTGTTGTTATCGGTGGCGACGGTTCTTACATGGGCGCTAAGAAACTGACAGAAATGGGTTACCCATGTATCGGTCTTCCTGGCACAATCGATAACGATATCGCGGGTACTGACTACACAATCGGTTACCTAACTGCGCTTAACACAGTTATTGATTCAATCGACCGTCTACGTGACACGTCTTCTTCTCACCAACGTATTTCTATTGTTGAAATCATGGGCCGTCACTGTGGTGACCTTACGCTTATGTCAGCAATCGCAGGCGGTTGTGAGTACATCATTACTCCAGAGACTGGCCTAGATAAAGAACAGCTAATCAGCAATATCCAAGATGGAATTGCGAAAGGTAAGAAGCACGCAATCATCGCTCTAACTGAGCTAATGATGGATGCTAACGAACTGGCTAAAGAGATCGAATCTTCAACAGGTCGTGAAACTCGTGCAACGGTTCTTGGTCACATCCAACGTGGTGGTCGTCCTACTGCATTTGACCGTGTACTGGCTTCACGCATGGGTAACTACGCTGTTCACCTTCTTCAAGAAGGCCACGGTGGTCGTTGTGTTGGTATCGAGAAAGAAGAACTTGTTCACCACGACATCATCGACTGTATCGAGAACATGCAGAACCCAGACCGTTCTGAGCTGTTCCGCGTTGCAGAAGAGTTGTTCTAAGCCACGCTTAGCGTTCGCTTAAAGAATTTAAAAACCGCTGATTGTTCAGCGGTTTTTTTGTGCCTGCCGTTTAGGTTTGAAGCTTGAATTCCAAATGACAGGCAATAAAAAAGGCCAACCTAAGTTGACCTTTCATTCAATCTAAACGGTGACGTTTAAATTAAGCTTTTGCTTCAGCTGCTGCTTTAGCGATAGCTGCGAAGCTTTTCGCGTCAAGCGCTGCGCCGCCAACTAGAGCACCGTCGATGTCTGGTTGTGCGAAGTAAGCTGCTGCGTTTTCTGGCTTAACAGAACCGCCGTATTGGATAACAACTTTCTTAGCAACATCTTCAGATTTCTCAGCGATGTGTGCACGGATTTGAGCGTGGATGCGTTGTGCATCTTCAGCTGTAGCTGCTTTACCAGTACCGATAGCCCAGATTGGTTCGTAAGCGATGATCGCGCCTTCAAGAGCTTCAACACCTTGAGTGTTGATAACAGCGTCAAGTTGACGTGCACATACAGCAACAGTTTCGCCTGCTTCGTTTTGTGCTTCAGATTCACCGATACAAAGAACTGGAGTTAGGCCGTTCTCTTTTAGGAATGCGAATTTCTTAGCAACGAATTCGTCAGACTCAGCGTGGTATTCACGACGCTCAGAGTGACCGATGATGATGTGAGATGCGCCGAACTCTTTAAGCATTGCTGGAGACATGTCGCCAGTGAATGCACCGCTGTTGTTTAGGTCAGAGTTTTGAGCACCTAGGATGATCGCGCTGCCCGCTTCAGTAAGCGTACGCTCAGCAAGATCAACGAAAAGTGCTGGTGGAGCAACTGCTACGTCTACGCCTGTTACGCCTTCAAGTTCAGCGTTAAGACCGTTTAGTAGATCAACAACCATTTCTTTGCTGCCGTTTAGTTTCCAGTTACCCATAACTACAGGATGACGCATAGGAATATCTCCAAAGTATTTAAATAAATCGAATGTGAAAAAGTAAACTTTATTACGAAATAATATAACAGAATAATATCAACAGATCATGACTGTGGTCATGACTTTCTTGGATCTTACTCAATGGTCAGAGTAGATTTTGAGCAAATATCAGTGATCCGGCAGACAGAATAATAGCTAACTTCTCGGATTTTTCATCGTTAGTTGCTATTAAGGGACAAACGATTGCGTTAACAATAGGAAGTAATAATGCCGAATCTAGTTCTAGAGTACTCAAATTCAGTGGATGAGCGAGTGAATATCCAAGGTTTACTGGAAGACCTTCATCAAGTTACATTAAACTGTGGTTTGTTTGATGTACCTTCTGTGAAGTCTCGTTCACTGCGCTGTCATAACTGGTTGGTCGGTGATGAAGAGGACAATGTGGATTTTGTTCATATTAGCTTCGAGTTACTTTCAGGACGTACCGAAGAACAGAAAAGAGAATTGTCGCGTTTGTTGATGCAAACCCTACAAGAACAGGCAAGCCATATCCGTAGCCTAACGGTCAACATACGAGATATGGATAAAAGTTGCTTTCAGAAAGTGATGAATTAGCTTAAAAGAATCAACTAACTAAAAGTGATTAACTGACTATTTGCTGCTAACTTTTTGGTAGCGTATTAATTTTTTGAGTATTTAAGATGTCGATGAAAGATTTACTGCTCTCTTTCAAAGGGAGAATTGGTCGTAAGACTTACTGGATTTGGAATATTTTCTACTATATCGCGATTACTGGTTTTGCCACCGGTATCTCGGTTTTGTTCCCAGCATACTCCTATCTCCTGTTACCAATCTTCCTTCTATTACTTGTTATTCCAGATCTTGCCGTTACCGCTAAGCGCTGGCATGACCGCAACAAGTCGAACTACTGGCTATTGCTGAATGTACCGCTCGTACTCGGGCGACTTGCATCACCTATGGCTGCGACTACGACAGAGCCAGTATCGCCTATTCACATGGTGGCAACGGTTGCTGCACTCGTGTGTGGTTTGTGGATCTTGGTAGAGTGCGGTTTGATGAAAGGCACTGAAGGCCGTAATGATTACGGTGAAGATCCAGTTTAAAGATTGGATGATTCATCAGTAAAAAGGGAGCATTGCGCTCCCTTTTTTGTTCTAAGGCATTTTGTTTTTAATGCGTTTTTTACTCATACATTTTAGCTTTCAGTACATTTTTGGTTCTGTATTGGGTCTAAAAGGCACGACATTTTCAGGCAGAGGCTCTTCAAAACTGCAACGACCTTGAAGCGCATCTTGGAACTTACACACTTGGCAGCTTAATTCTTGCATCAGCACGACATTGGCATGATGCGGGTTTTTACAACGACTAACCACTAAGTCTATGTGGCTCTGTTGGGCTCGAAGCCTGTCTTGCATGGTTTCAGAGGCCGAACAGATCATCTGTTCGCACATCTCGTGTTTGAATTGATTGAATGCTTTCGGATCGCTTTTCGCGAGTTGAACAAGTTCATCAAAGGGGGGCAGTTTTTGATCTGGCTGTGGATGTCCCATCTTTCCTTCCTTAGAATTAAGCATGTTTCATATGCTTTAAGCTTAAGAAAGAAATCTGTACAAATTTTGTTCTATTTTTATTTTCTCAATATTGAGACGGTATTAGTAACTTGGCGTTAGGGTATAAGTACAACGACGTTCGCCAGTAATGATGTGCTCAGTGCGGATCACATGACATTCATCTTTGAGTAATTCTTTGAAAACATTGAGTTCTGATTGGCAGAGGCTAGGGCAACGAGTTGCAGCCTTACAGATAGGGCAGTGGTTTTCGATCAAGATGTAGTGATCGCCTTGCTCTTGAAGTTCAGCCATATACCCTTCTTCTTCTCGAAGTTGGGTTAGCTTTTCAAGTTTACTCAGCAGGTTGTCGCAGCCAGATAGGGCCGTTTGATATTGCTTTAACGTGTGTTGTTCACGTTCAGCGGCCACTTTAGCTAGCCCCTCTTTACCAAACAGGTTCTCGACAGCATCTATCACTTGAATAGTGAGCTCACCGTGTCGATCTGAAAATTGACCATGACCTTGCTGAGTCAGTGACCAATGGCGAGTTGGGCGACCTACTTTTACTTTGACGTCATGAAACGCAAGAATACCGTCATCTTCCAAACTTTGTAGGTGCTGTCTGGCACCCATTGTCGTCATGCCAAATTCTTCTGACAGTTGTTTCGCGGTTACCGCGCCTTGACGCTTAATGGTCTGTAAGATTTTGTCGCTTGTTTTCATACTATCTCTACCTTATGAACCTTACTATTATGAGGCAAGGTGTTTATAAAGCAAACCATTTACTATGGTGCAGGTGAAATGCACAGGTTCTTGATGGCCAATAAAACAAAAGGCTGATACTTGGTATCAGCCTTCGTGTGTTCTGTTGAACCTAGTTTAGGTTTACAGGATGTGACCAATCACTTCTGGGTCTTTACGCTCTAGGTAGTGAATAGACTTGATGCGACGAATAGTACGACAGCGGCCACGGATAAGCAGTGTTTCTGTGGTTGCGATATTGCCTGTACGAGTGATGCCTTCTAGCAGGTCACCCTTAGTAATACCCGTTGCAGAGAACACAACGTTGTCGCTACGAGCCATGTCTTCCATCTTCAATACGATACCCGCCGTTACGCCCATTTCCGCACAACGCTCTAATTCAAGCTCACCGTGTTTGCGGTTCTCTTCTGTATTGCCTTTTACTTCATGACGAGGAAGCAGACGTGCGTGCATGTCGCCGTCGAGTGCGCGAATAACCGCAGCTGACACGACACCTTCAGGAGCACCACCGATGCAGTACATTACGTCGACTTCGCTGTCTGGCATACACGTTAGGATAGAAGCAGCAACATCACCATCTGGCACTGCGAATACACGAACGCCCATCGCCTGCATGTCAGCAATTACTTGATCATGACGTGGTTTAGCAAGAGTGGTTACTACTAGTGTATCGAGTGTTTTACCTAGTGCTTTCGCAATGTTTTCTAGGTTTTCTGTCAGTGGCAGTTCTAGGTCAATCACGCCTTTTGCGCCAGGGCCAACAACTAATTTCTCCATGTACATGTCAGGCGCTTTAAGGAAGCTGCCTTTTTCGCCAGCAGCCAATACCGCCAATGCATTTGATTGGCCCATTGCTGTCATGCGTGTCCCTTCAATTGGGTCAACGGCGATATCTACAGCATCACCGCCAATACCGACGTTTTCGCCGATGTATAGCATAGGTGCATCATCGATTTCACCTTCGCCAATAACGATCTCACCGCTAATTTCGGTTTTGTTCAGTAGGCTACGCATTACTTCTACAGCAGCGCCATCTGCAGCGTTTTTATCGCCGCGGCCAAGCCACTTGTAACCAGCTAGCGCTGCACCTTCAGTGACACGAGAGAATGACATTGCTAAATCGCGTTTCATGCGGACTCCAAAATTTTCAAAGGGGGAATAGAAATTTCGCGGCGAATTTTACCATATCCCAAAGGAAACGTTTGCCTTTTTGTTTTTGGGGGATTGCTCTCGATCAATTTGCAGGTGAAAACAGGTAATATTCATCAAAATAATCAGTCTGTTGTCGCGCTAGTAATAATTCACGTCAATATTCGGTAAAAAGCGCTGTTTTTTTCATCGAATGGCGCAAAATATCGAATATATAGAGTGTTTATCCTTGCTCTGCTGAGTAGAATGGGGAAATAAGTGGAGTAGACCTTCACCATCAAATGGATAACTTAAAGGTAGGCCAGAATGTCTTTTGAAGTACTAGAGCAGCTAGAAGCAAAAATTCAAACAGCAGTAGATACAATTGCACTTCTTCAAATGGAAGTGGAAGAGCTTAAAGAAGAGAAAGAAGCACTAGCAACAGAAGCTGGTGAGCTAAAAGCAAGCCGTCACGACCTAGAGCAAAAAACTCAGCAAATGCAGGAAGAGCACTCTGCATGGCAAGATCGCATCCGTAACCTTCTAGGTAAAATGGATGACGTTGAGTAATTGACTCTTCAGATTTAAAAAAAACGCCCGCTACTGAGTAGCGGGCGTTTTTGTTTGTATTATTATGCTTTGTGTTCTTATGGTTTTTTAATTATTTGAAGCTGAGTGAGCTACTCGACCTCTTCTTCCTCAACATCCAAATCAAGCTCAACATCCAAAGGCTCAGCAGAAAGAATGATGCCCGTGTTGTCTGCGTAGAGGTAATCTTCCGGTAAGAAAGTGACGCTGCCAAAGTTGACCGGTACGTCTAATTCGCCCACACCTTCTTGGCTCGCACCCACGGGAATAGACGCTAAAGCCTGAATGCCAAGGTTCATGTCTTCTAGCTCATCGACTTCGCGTACGCAGCCGTAAACCACAATACCTTCCCACTCATTGTCTTCGGCAAGTAGGGCCATTTCAGCATCGATCAGCGCTTTTCTTAGTGAGCCGCCACCATCGATCAACAACACCCGCCCCAGACCATCTTGTTCTAATACAGACCGAATCAATGCGTTGTCTTCAAAGCATTTTATCGTCGAGATCTGTCCGGCGAATGACGCTCGTCCACCGAAATTACTGAACATTGGCTCCACGACATCAACTTGATCCAAATATATGTCGCACAGTGCTGAAGTGTTGTATTCCATTAGCATACCTTTTGAACAATGAGCTTACTTTGAGTATATCGGTGCTTGATCCCTTTGCAATGATTAGTCTTAATTAACTCAATAGAGTTTGAGCTACGACAACCCCTGCAAACAGTAGATTAGTCACCAGTGAACATTTCACAATAACGGGCATCATTGGGGCAATCTGAGCCGGTTTTTTCGGTTTCCCAAACGGCTTTGCCATGCTTGTACACAATAATAATGCTGAGTAAAAACGGTAGGCTAATCCAGACCGGTTTTTCTTGAATCAGTAGGTAGATGGCGAAAGACGCAAGCGCCAAACCAAGCAGTGCGAAATGGTATTGCTTAGCTTTACGTTGCCCTAGGCGAACGGCCATGGTGCGTTTGCCACATTCGCTGTCGTTTTCAATATCGCGCATGTTGTTGATGTTGAGAACGGCAACCGCCATTAGTCCACAGCCTAGCGCTGGAAGGAACAGGCTTGGCTCAACATGACCTGTATGTAAGAAGTAAGTACCTGAAACCCCTAACAAGCCAAAGAAGATAAACACCGACAAGTCGCCAAGGCCAATATAACCATAAGGCTTATTACCGACGGTATAGGCAATCGCTGCGACAATCGCTAAAACACCTAACGCAATGAAAGATACGATGCTTTCGAGTGAGCTCAGTGCATGAAAAATAAGAATCAACCCAGCAATGACCGTAAATACGATATTGAGAATGATCGCTTGTTTCATGGTTTGGGCGGTGACAGCGCCTGATTGCATGGCTCTCATCGGGCCTAGGCGTTTGTCGTTATCCGTGCCTTTAACCGCATCGCCATAGTCATTCGCTAAGTTCGACAAAATCTGTAATAGCGTGGCCGTTAAAAATGCCAGCAGGGCTATCGACAAAGAAAATTGGTCGTTGGCGAACGCTAAACTACTTCCTGTAAGAATAGAGACAAGTGCGAGAGGCAGAGTTTTTGGTCGTGCGGCATCAAGCCAAATCAGTAGAGATTGTTTCATCGTAGGTCTAATTCTTTGTAAGTCTTCGTTTCATACTGTGATTTGAGTATACGCCCATTTTTCGGGTAATAAAAAGCCCACTCGAAAGTGGGCCTTGAATTCGCTTATTAGCTGCTATTTCTTTGAGATAGAGCAATAAGTTGGAGTTTCCTGTGCTACAGGATGAAGCGGCTTAGGTCTTCGTCTTCTACGAGCTCGCCAAGCTTAGATATTACATAAGCTTCATCAATTACCAATTTGCTGCCTGCTCGGTCTGTTGCGTCGAATGAAATCTCATCCATTAGGCGCTCCATGACGGTATGTAGACGACGCGCCCCGATGTTTTCAGTAGTTTCGTTCACACGCCATGCTGCGTCAGCAATTTGGTTGATGCCATCTTCAGTGAACTCAATGCCGACATCTTCTGTTTTCATCAGGGCAATGTACTGCTCTGTCAGTGATGCTTTTGGCTCAGTAAGAATACGTTTGAAGTCATGTGCAGAAAGCGCTTCAAGTTCAACACGGATTGGCAGACGACCTTGCAGTTCAGGGATCAGGTCTGATGGCTTAGCCACTTGGAATGCACCTGATGTGATAAACAAGATGTGGTCAGTTTTTACCATACCGTGCTTAGTTGATACTGTGCTGCCTTCGATAAGAGGAAGCAAGTCACGTTGAACACCCTCACGAGATACATCTGGGCCTGAGCTGTCGCCACGCTTACAGATTTTGTCGATCTCATCGATGAATACGATGCCGTTGTTTTCAGCGTTGAAGATCGCGCTCTCTTTTAGCTCTTCCTGGTTCACAAGCTTCGCAGCTTCTTCTTCTGTCAGTGCTTTGAATGCGTCTTTGATTTTCATCTTACGCTTTTTCTTGGTGTCGCCAGCGAGGTTTTGGAACATGCCTTGCAGCTGGTTAGTCATCTCTTCCATGCCAGGAGGTGACATGATTTCAACACCCATTTGTGGCGCCGCTACATCAACTTCGATCTCTTTGTCATCTAGCTTACCTTCGCGCAGTTTCTTGCGGAAAATCTGACGAGTGTTTGAAGAGGTAGTTTCTTCCGTTGATTGCTCGTTCTGACCCCAAGCATCGCGTGCTGGTGGTAGAAGGGCATCAAGAATGCGTTCTTCAGCTTGTTCTTCAGCGCGGTATTGTACTTTTTCCATCGCTTGCTGGTGCGTCATCTTGATCGCAACGTCCGTTAGGTCACGGATGATGGTTTCAACTTCTTTACCTACGTAGCCCACTTCAGTGAACTTAGTCGCTTCTACCTTGATGAAAGGCGCGTTTGCTAGTTTTGCTAGACGGCGAGCAATTTCAGTTTTACCTACACCGGTAGGGCCGATCATCAGGATGTTTTTTGGTGATACTTCAACACGCAGGCTTTCTTCAAGCTGCATACGACGCCAGCGGTTACGCAGTGCGATAGCCACTGAACGCTTAGCGTTGTCTTGGCCGATAATGTGGCGATTGAGTTCGTGAACGATTTCGCGAGGAGTCATCTCAGACATGGTTTTTCCTTAATTCTTTAATCACTGTTGAATACAACGTTATTGATGGAAGCCGTCGTTACTCTGGCTTTGGCAGCTCAACGGTGCTCTCTAGTTCTTCAATAGTGTGCTGATGGTTGGTGAATACGCAGATATCGCCAGCAATGTTCAGCGACTTTTCTGCAATTTCACGCGCATCTAAATCTGTATTTTCTAATAGTGCAGTAGCCGCTGCTTGAGCAAAGTTACCGCCCGAACCGATCGCAATCAGGTCGTTCTCTGGTTGAACTACGTCACCGTTACCAGTGATGATCAATGAAGCGGTTTCATCCGCTACTGCTAGTAGTGCTTCTAATTTACGTAGAGCACGGTCGCTACGCCAATCCTTCGCCAGCTCAACGGCAGCTTTGGTCAGGTGGCCTTGGTGCATTTGCAGCTTGCTTTCAAATTTTTCGAATAGCGTGAAAGCATCTGCCGTACCGCCAGCAAAACCAGCCAGTACTTTGTTGTTGTATAGGCGACGTACTTTACGGGCATTGCCCTTCATTACGGTGTTGCCTAGAGATACTTGTCCATCACCCGCGATGACGACTTTATTATTACGACGTACAGATACAATGGTAGTCACGAGTAGGGCCTCTTAATATTTCTTATCTTTGGGTATAAAAAGTATATGAGGATGGTGCTCGGATAATTCAAGGAAGGTCGAGTGATGTCGCGCAACTTATCGGCGGAAGTTGTAAGGAAATTTGGTTAAAGGGCGAGGGGATAAAAGAAAACCTCCACAATGGGAGGCTTTCGGTGTTTGGTTTTCGGCTTTTGCTTAGATTAATACTGTGGCTATCGCTAAATCTAAATCTAAATCTATTCAGTGTCTTTCCAAATAGCACAAGGTTCGATTTTTGCTCGCTGTAGTTTGTGGCGATCGCGCTCGGCGTCACGCTTAAACTTGTATGGTCCTAGAACCACACGATACCAGCTACTGCCGTCTTTCTTACGGATTTCACTCGAGATACCTTGGAAAGCTATATCCAATTTACGCGCATCTGCTTGAGAAGCGGTTTTGTAAGCGCCACACTGCATGATGTAAGGGATCTTTGAAATCTCTTGCTCTTTGGCCTTAACTTCAATTTCGCGACTTGGCAGTGTTTCAACGTAGTCCCACTTCTCTTCTGGAGGTGGTGGAATCACTTTCGCTGGTTTTGGCTTAGGTTTCGACTTGCTCACCTCTGGCACTGGTGTTGGCGGTTCAGGATCGTTACTCAATAAGTAAAGTCCGTAACCAAAACCACCGGCAAGGAGGATCGCCAAAAGACCACTGCGCCAAGGTTTACGGCGAGGGGCTTGTTTCTTGGTCGGTTTTTTCGTGCCACGACCGCGCTTTACATAATCTCTATTAGCCACAAGACAATTCAATAGTTGATAGTTCTGCTCTCATGGTAATCCAGATTGCGCGAGGATAATAGTGCAGAAATGGAAGCGGCACATCAAAATGTGCCGCAGGTTTGTGTGGGTATTTATCTTGCCTAAATTCGAGGTGGTGCCGTACTGCCACGAACCACGAGTTTGGCTTCAAGTAGACGTGAACCTGCTTGAACATCATTACCTTTCAGTAGATCAAGCATCATCAGCATCGCTTGGCGTCCAATTTCGTAACGAGGTTGAGAAATCGTCGTTAGCGGTGGATCGCAGTATTGAGCGAATTGGATGTCGTCGAAGCCAACAATCGATAGATCTTGAGGAACACGTAAACCTAGCTTCTTCGCTTCTTGAATCGCACCAATGGCCATCGCATCGTTGTGACAGAAAATCGCAGTTGGTTGCTCTGGAAGTGCCAATAATTGACGAACCGCTTGCGCGCCAGCTTCAAAGGTGAAATCGCCCACAGTGCTGTAAGCTGGGTTCATTGATACTCCAGCGCGGCGCAGTGCTTGTTGGTAACCTTGTTGGCGGAACTTACACAGGGTTGCAGTGCTTGGCCCAGAGATTTGAGCAATGCGCTTATGACCTAATTGAGCTAGGTAGTTCACGGCTTCAAATGCAGAGGTCAGGTTGTCGATATGTACCGTTGGCAATTCAAGCTCGGGTGCAAATTCACACGCCATTACCATTGGAGGTAGATTCTTTTGTTCAGGTTTGCTGACATCAAATGGATGATCAGTGCCTAACAGCAGCATGCCGTCAGCTTGTTTGGTGAATACCAAGTTTACAAATGATGATTCGCGCTTCTTCTGCTGACCACTGTCGCCAAGTAGAACTAGGTAGTCATTTTCTACTGCAGCATCTTCGATACCACGGATGATCTCAGCGAAATAAGGGTCACAGATATCAGGAACAATAGTGATGATGGTTTTTGATTCGTTGCGACGTAAGTTTCGAGCTAATGTATTGGGTGAGTATCCAGCTTCAAGTACTGCTGTCTCTACTCGTTTACGAGTCGAAACTGAGACTTTCTCAGGGTTCATCAATGCACGTGATACCGTTGCGGTTGAGACGCCTGCTAGCTGGGCAACATCCTTCATTGTCGCCATAAATTAAACCCTCTTTTAAGTTCCTTTGCTGCCTAAGTATCTAAGGCGTGAATAATTAATACAATCGGATAGATATTGTGAAAGTGTTGCTAACACTTTTTTTATTGCAATATTTTATTCGTTTCATCCGTGTAAAGTTACGGCTAGATTAACAAAAATCACATGACTAGTGTGAAGTTGCTCACGAGAAATATGAAATATTTGTGAACAAACTTATCATTAGTTTTAACCCGAGTGGGTTTAGCTCAAATCTTGCGGCTCAATATCGAGTGACCAACGGACTTTTTTCGCAGCGGGTAACATATTAATTGCCGGCTTTGCACTCATTAATAGCTTCTGCATTAATGAACGAGTCTGTGTTTGCAATATCAGCTGCCAGCGAGATTTACCTGCTCGTTTTGCCAATGGCGCAGGAGTTGGCCCCAACACCATGCAATATTGGTCGAACAGTGGATGTGACTCCAGTGTATGACGAACCTGACGTAAGAACTCTTCCACCAAGCGCGTGTCGTTCGCTTCTGCTCTGAAGAGTGTCATGAACGTATAGGGAGGCAACATCGCTTGTTTACGTTCTGCTAAAGCCGTCTGAGCAAAGTGGTTATAGTCTTTGTGTAGCAGTGCTTGTAACAAGCCATGTTCTGGATGGTGAGTTTGTAAGATAACCTCACCTGGCTTACTGGCACGTCCTGCTCGACCTGCAACTTGGGTGAACAACTGAGCGAGTCTTTCAGAGGCGCGGAAGTCACTACTATATAAAGAGGCATCAACGTCCAATAACGCCACAAGTGTCACGTCAGGGAAGTGGTGACCTTTAGCAAGCATCTGTGTGCCGATCAGTATTTGGTATTCACCCTTACGAATTGACTCTAGCGCGCTTTCTAAGCTGCCCTTGCGGCGGGTGCTATCGCGATCAATACGAATGGTTTTGTATTCAGGGAACAGTTGACCAAGTTGCGTTTCAAGTTGCTCGGTGCCGACACCAACCGTCACTAAGTTAGCTGAACCACAGCCTTGGCAATTGTGCACGATATGCTGCTGCGATCCGCAATGGTGGCAGCGCATTTCATTGCTGTATTGGTGATAGGTGTAGTAAGCATCACAGCGTTTACATTCGGCTGTCCAACCACAGTCGTGACACATCAATGCTGGGGAAAACCCGCGGCGATTGAGGAACAGCATCACTTGGTTGCCTGCTTTGAGGTGCCTCTGCATTTCAGCAATTAACGACGCAGATAAGCCGCTTTCCAGATATTCACCTTTAACATCCAACACTTTATTGGTGGTCGGCAGTGCGACACCAGCGCGTGAGGTGAGGGTGAGGTAGCTGTATTTGCCTATCTGAGCGTTGTGCAGCGTTTCAAAAGCCGGTGTTGCTGAACCTAGAACCACTGGGATTTGCGCCTTATGAGCGCGCATGATCGCGACGTCACGAGCGTGGTAGCGCAGGCTATCTTGCTGCTTATAAGAGGCGTCGTGTTCTTCATCGACAATGATAATGCCCAAATCAGCAAACGGCGTGAACAGAGCCGAGCGCGTACCAATCACGATGCCAGCTATCTTATCGCGGGCTGATAGCCATGCATTGAGTCGCTCAGAATCGTTTAATCCAGAGTGAATCACTTCAACAGGCACATTAAAGCGTCGCTTAAAGCGGTTAATCGTTTGTGGAGTGAGGCCAATCTCAGGTACCAAGACTAACGCTTGCTTGCCTTGGTCGAGAATCGGCTTGATCATATTCAGGTAGACCTCGGTCTTACCTGAGCCTGTGACCCCCTCTAGCAAGAAGCAACCAAAATCAGTTTGACTGTTTACTGTCGCAATCGCGATCGCTTGTTCTGCATTGAGTTTTGGCTTGTCTTGGTCGTTTTCGAGTTCCATTGGCCATGGCTTGCGCTTCGGTTTTTTTTCTACCGACTCAATCCAGCCTTTTTCTTCCAATGTCTTCAGTACTGCGCTGCCCACCTCTTCATCAATGAACTCTTGATGAGGAACTGCACCGTGTTCAAGCATGTGCATTACTTTGGCTTGTTTGACTGCGCGACCAAAGCCTTGCATTAGTTGATCTCTACCTGATGGGGTTAGTTGCCATTCGACAAGCGTTGCGAAATCGGCAGCTTTGCCTTTTCGTAAAGCGCTAGGCAGAGCGTTAGCCAAAGTTTCGCCAAGAGGGTACTGATAGAATTGACTGCACCATACCAAGAGTGAGTAGACCGATTCAGGCCAAACGGGTTGGTTGTCTAATAAGGCTTTAATAGGTTTGAGCTTGTCGAGATCGAATTCTGATTCGTTAACCAGAGCCGTCACGATACCGGTTAAGGTTTGTCGTCCAAAAGGCACAGAAACTCGACCGCCAATAATCGGAAATAGGTGGCTAGGAATCTTGTAATCGAACTGCTTGTCGAGTGGAACAGGCAGTGCCACACGGGCAATCATTGGACGCATAAAGGGACGGCTTTATCTGAGTTGACGAGAGCGAACAGTCTAATGGATAAGGGCGTTAAATTCGAGGAGCAGTTTAGATGACAGAGCTTACTTGAGGCTTGAATGCTACTGGAGCCAGAAAATAACGCTTAATAGAGGGTTTAAGGACTGTGTTGGTGAAAAATGTATCAAATCAGTTGATCCTACCTCACAGATTCATTACTATACTGCGCCTTAAAGGTATGGCTTTATCGCTTTTTAGTGATGCTGCGGTGTCTTTATTTTATTTTTTAACAACGTGTGGTGTCCGGCTTAGAATCGGATGGCGACACGGCCTAATTGAGGTTATCCCATGAAAGCTGGAATCCACCCAGAATACAAAGCAGTAACAGCAACTTGTTCTTGCGGCAACACATTCGAATTCAACTCTACTCTAGGTAAAGATGGTATTCACCTAGACGTATGTGACAAATGTCACCCATTCTACACTGGTAAGCAACGTATCGTAGATACAGGCGGCCGTGTAGATCGCTTTAACAAGCGTTTCGGTGCTCTTTCTAGCAAGAAGTAATTCTCGCTATTTAGACATGAAAAAGGACACTTCGGTGTCCTTTTTTGTTGCCTGAAATTTGAGAAACCCCTGACTTTAATAACACTCTTCGCTTATCTCGACGATAGGCTGTCGATTTGAGTTTAGCTCCAACACTTTCCCCCTGAATTACTCCTCCCTAGAAATCCGCTCGAAAGTTCAACAAGCGATAGTAATTTCAACTGCTCACTGGTCTTATTAGTAGTGAAATCTCGTTTTTTAATGAGACAGAGGCTTTAACCACCTAGGAACTTTGAAGTACATCTATTAACATGAACAAGATCCCCCAAATAATAATATCCTAGGAACCTACACCTATGTCTGAAGACAGCCGCCAAGATCAATCCTCTCAAGAATTATCGCCTCAAGAACGATTCCGTCAGCAAGCTCTTGATTATCATGAGTTCCCAATTCCAGGCAAAATTGCCGTAGCACTGACGAAGCCTGCAAACTCTGCAGAAGATCTAGCACTTGCATACAGCCCAGGCGTGGCTGAGCCTGTTCGCGAGATCGCACAGAACGTTGATAACGTCTATAAATACACAGGTAAGGGCAACATGGTTGCTGTTATCTCTAACGGTACTGCGATTCTTGGCCTAGGTAACCTTGGTCCTATTGCTTCTAAACCTGTAATGGAAGGTAAAGCGCTACTGTTTAAGCGTTTTGCTGGTTTAGATTCTATCGATATTGAAGTAAAACACCGCACAATCGATGAGTTCGTTGATACGGTTGCGAATATCGCAGATACATTCGGTGGTATTAACCTAGAAGACATCAAAGCACCAGATTGTTTTGAGATTGAACGTCGCCTGATCGAGCGTTGTGATGTACCTGTATTCCACGATGACCAACACGGTACTGCGATTGTAACGGCAGCGGGTATGCTGAACGCGATCGAACTTCAGGGTAAGAAACTTGAAGAGTGTAAGATCGTTTGTTTAGGTGCTGGCGCAGCGGCTGTAGCATGTATGGAGCTACTGATTAAGTGTGGCGCTCAGCGCGAGAAGATCTACATGCTTGACCGTAAAGGTGTGATCCACACTCGTCGTGATGACCTAAACGAATACAAAGCGTTGTTCGCAAACAACACTGATAAGCGCACACTTGAAGATGTTATCGAAGGCGCTGATCTGTTCTTGGGTGTATCGGGTCCTAACCTATTACCAGCTGAAGCACTAACGCTGATGGCTGATAAGCCAGTCGTGTTTGCATGTTCAAACCCAGATCCAGAGATCAAGCCTGAGCTTGCTCACGAGGTTCGTTCTGACCTAATTATGGGTACAGGCCGTAGTGATTACCCTAACCAAGTAAACAACGTACTTTGTTTCCCATTCATTTTCCGTGGTGCACTCGATGTGCGTGCAAGCGAAATCAATGATGAGATGAAGCTAGCTGCAGTTAAGGCGATTCGTGAGTTAGCAAAAGAAGAAGTTCCAGCTGAAGTTCTAGCCGCTGCGGGTGAGACTGCATTGGAGTTTGGTACAGGTTACATCATTCCTAAGCCAATGGACCCACGTCTACTTCCTCGCGTTGCAAAAGCTGTTGCGGAAGCGGCGGTTGAGTCTGGCGTTGCTCGTATTGAGATGCCTGCTAACTATATGGCTTAATAGCTTATTATAGCGGTCGCTCTATTGAGCGAAAAAGAATAATAAAAAACCGACCCATTAGGAGTCGGTTTTTTTATGTCTATCATTCACTGCGCAGTCATAGAGGGCATAGTGGTTGATGTGACAAATAGGGTTCAGTTATCGCGAATCAATATTGAAGGCAGTGACTGAGTTGTTTTTATTCTTCGTCAAACGCTTCGAACTCGATACCCATCTCTGTCATCAGTTTTTTCACTTCAGTAGGGATATCGTCTGGACGGTCTTTACGAAGGTCTTCATCCGTTGGTAGTGGTTGGCCTGTGTACGCATGTAGAAAGGCTTCGCACAGTAGCTCACTGTTTGTTGCATGGCGTAGGTTATTAATCTGGCGGCGAGTACGCTCGTCAGTAAGAACCTTTAACACTTTTAGAGGGATAGAAACTGTAATTTTCTTTACTTGTTCGCTTTTCTTTCCATGCTCAGCATATGGGCTTATGTATTCACCATTCCAGTCGGCCATTGCGTACCTTCATCACTTTAGTTGTTAGAATAAATTAATAGTGGTGATTTTAGCGGGATTTACTGCCATAAGCAAAGACATATGGACGTCTAGAAGTGTTGACGTCTCACGTTTATGAAAGTAAAGTGAATAACATATATCTAACACAGCCGCAAAATGCCGACAAGCAGCTGTGATTCTCAGACGCAAAACTTGTAAGGAAGCACCTATGAGCAGCCGGAAGCCAGCAACCATCGCAGTACGTACTGGCATCGAGTCAGACACGCAACACCATGCCGTTGTCCCACCTATTTATCTTTCGACTAACTATGGGTTTCCCGCTTTTGGTGAAGTGCCAAAGTATGATTATACCCGCTCTGGTAACCCAAACCGTGGTTTATTAGAAACGGCACTGTTTGAACTTGAGTCTGGTAAAGGCGCGGTTGTCACTAACTGTGGTACTTCGGCACTTAACTTATGGGTTTCTGCTTTCTTAGGTGGCGATGATCTTATTATCGCACCGCACGACTGCTACGGCGGCACTTACCGTCTGTTTAATACACGCTCACTTAAAGGTGACTTCAAAGTTCTGTTTGTTGATCAATCGGATCAAGCCGCGCTGGATGCAGCGATCGCGCTTAAGCCAAAGTTGATCTTAATTGAAACACCATCGAATCCATTGGTTCGTGTGGTTGATATTGCAGAAACTTGCCGCAAAGCGAAAGAAGTGGGTGCTCTGGTTGCTGTCGACAACACGTTTTTGACGCCTGTGTTCCAAAAGCCTTTAGAGCTGGGTGCTGATTTTGTTATCCACTCAACCACCAAGTACATCAATGGACACTCAGATGTTATTGGTGGCGTTGTGGTCACGAAAACTGAAGAACACGCTGAAGAGTTAGCATGGTGGGGCAACTGTATTGGTGCAACCGGCACACCATTTGATAGCTATATGACTCTACGTGGTATTCGTACGCTAGGTGCGCGTATGCGTGTTCACGAAGAAAGCTCACGTGAAATTCTGACGGCTCTGCAACAACAAGATCTGGTGGGTACAATTTACCACCCAAGCCTTCCTGAACATCCGGGTCACGAGATCGCGAAGAAACAGCAGTTGGGCTTTGGTTCCATGCTGAGCTTTGAGTTTGCGGGCTCTTTTGAAGCACTTAAATATTTTGTCGATAAGTTAGAGCTATTTTCTTTGGCTGAATCACTGGGTGGTGTTGAAAGCTTGATTTGTCACCCTGCGTCGATGACTCACCGTGCGATGGGCGAAGAAGCTCTAGCAGAAGCGGGTGTTTCTCAACAACTACTGCGCCTTTCTGTTGGTCTTGAAGATGCAGAAGACCTCATCGACGATCTCAAGCAAGCTTTCGAAAGAACGCAACGCTTTATCGCTGAAGGGGAGGGTTAATAATGGCAACCTTTCGCCAGCTACATAAATTTGGTGGCAGCAGTTTAGCGAATCCTGAATGTTACCAACGCGTGGTCAACATTCTTAGAGAATACTCATCAGCAACGGATTTAGTCGTTGTATCAGCAGCGGGTAAAACAACCAACCGTTTGATTGAGTTTGTTGAAGCGCTCGACAAAGATGGCCGCATTGCTCATGAATGCCTACAAACCCTTCGTCAGTTCCAGCTTGAACTGATTGAAGCACTGCTTGAAGGCGAAGCCGCTTCTCAACTAACGGCAACCATCCAACAAGAATTTACCGCTTTGGGTGAGCTCACTGCTCCCTTGAGCGAAGCACAAAAAGCGCAAGTGCTGGGTCATGGCGAGATTTGGTCTTCACGTTTGTTGGCGACTTTGTTGTGCCAGCATGACTTACAAGCGGTTGCTCAAGACGCTCGTGCCTTTTTGCGTGCAGAAGCGGGGGCTCAGCCTGAAGTTGACCGTGCTCGCTCGTATCCTCTGATTAAGGAAGCTCTAGCGCAGCATGCGCATTGTCGTGTGGTGATTACGGGCTTTATGGCTCAAAACACTGAAGGTGAAACGGTTCTACTCGGTCGTAACGGCTCGGATTACTCAGCAACTGTGATTGGTGCTTTGGCTGAAGTTGAACGTGTGACGATTTGGAGTGATGTGGCAGGCGTATATAGCGCTGACCCTCGCTTGGTTTCGGATGCGTGTTTACTGCCTCTGCTTCGTCTGGATGAAGCGAGTGAGTTAGCTCGTTTAGCGGCTCCAGTGCTTCATAGCCGAACGTTACAGCCTGTCGCTCAAAGTGCTATGGATTTAAGCTTACGCTGCAGCTATCAGCCAGAAGCGGGCTCTACACAGATAGAGCGTGTACTGGCATCGGGTCGTGGTGCAAAAATTATTACTTCTCTGGATGAAGTTCTTATCGTGCAGCTGACCTTTGGTCACGGTCATGATTTCGACCGTCTAGAAAGTGAAGTACTGGAAGGGCTTAAGCGAGCTCAATTAGAGCCGCTTGCTTATGAGCTTGAACCTGATCAGCACTGCTTGCGTCTTGCTTACACAGAAGAGATTGCTGGTGGCGCTTTGGAATATCTGCAAGATCACGCGATTGAAGCTGAGATTAAGCTCAAAGAAGGTTTCTCTCTGATCGCGGCGGTGGGCGCGGGTGTGACTAAGAACCCGAACCATTGCTACGGTTTCTACCAACAGCTTAAGAGCTCGCCGGTTGAATTCATCTCAGAAGCGAACTCAGGCTTGAGCCTAGTCGCTGTGATTCGTAAGAGCGAAACATCAAGCCTTGTGAAAGGTATTCACTCTCAACTGTTCCAAGCGCAGAAGCGTGTTGCGATTGCTTTATGTGGCAAGGGTAACATTGGTTCAAGTTGGTTAAGCCTGTTTGCTGAGCAAAAAGCGGAACTTGAAAAGCGTCGTGGAATGAACTTTGAATTGGTTGCGGTGGTTGATAGTCAAACCTATTGGTTCGATGATCAAGGCATTGATGCGACTTCTGTTGGTAAGCGTTTTGATGATGAAGCGATTGCTAATAATGGTAACGACTGGCTAGAGCGTTTAGGTTCTATTCAAGGCTACGATGAAGCGGTTGTGTTAGATGTTACGGCAAGCCCTGTGCTTGCAGCAAAATATCTGCAAGTCGCACAACAAGGTATTCACCTGATCTCGGCTAACAAGGTGGCAGGTTCTGCATCAAGCGAGTATTACCATCAAGTACAGGATGCTTTCGCTAAGATCAGCCGTCACTGGTTGTACAACGCGACAGTCGGCGCTGGTTTACCGATTAACCACACGGTACGTGACCTGCGTGAAAGCGGCGATGACATCATTGCATTGTCGGGGATCTTCTCGGGTACGCTATCTTGGTTGTTCCAACAGTTTGATGGCACGGTGCCGTTCAGCGAGTTGGTTGACTTAGCGTGGCAGCAAGGCCTGACGGAACCGGATCCTCGCGCAGACCTCGATGGTTCTGACGTGATGCGTAAGCTGGTGATTCTGGCGCGTGAATCGGGTTTAGATATTGAGCCTGAAAACGTGAAAGTAGAGTCACTGGTACCTGCAGAGTTGCAAGACCTATCAGTTGATGACTTCTTTGATAAGGCTTCTGTGCTGAGTGAAGAGTTGGCTGAACGTTTAGAAAAAGCACATTCTCAACAGAAGGTTCTGCGTTACGTAGCGCGTTTAGAGAAGAATGGTAAAGCTACCGTAGGCGTTGAAGCGCTATCTAAAGAACACGCTCTGGCGAACTTATTGCCTTGTGACAACATTTTTGCGATTGAGAGCAAATGGTACAAAGATAATCCATTGGTTATTCGTGGCCCGGGTGCTGGTCGTGAAGTAACAGCTGGCGCAATTCAATCAGACCTAAACAGAATGTCTAGTTTGTTCTGATGCTCAGAACGGTTGGTTTAATACTTAGATCAATTGTTTTAGTACGTAAATGGCATACTATTCACTAAGATAAATAAGGCTGAAAGCACGATGTGTTTGTCAGCCTTTTTTCTACCTTATTTCTGCTTTGCGACCCATCTAACGACTTGAGTTTTACTCACGATCTACTTGAGAAAAATTCATAATGGATCTGTTGACATTAAATCGTATTCAATACATTCTACAGACATATAGACGTCTAAACGTCGTTTGAAGGATTTAAGATTTTTTAGTGGTTGCTTTTGCCACAGGGAGAGTAAGATGGGATACACACACGCAGGCCATATCGACGCTTTGAATCAGAATATCGCTGAGCTTTCTGACAACATCAATGTGTCATTTGAATTCTTTCCACCAAGCAGTGAGAAGATGGAAGAAACACTGTGGAACTCTGTTCACCGTCTTAAAACACTTCAACCAAAATTTGTATCGGTAACCTATGGTGCCAACTCGGGTGAGCGTGATCGTACCCACTCAATCATTAAAGAAATCAAAAACCAAACTGGCCTAGTGGCAGCACCTCACTTAACGTGTATCGATGCTAGCCGTGAAGAGTTGATTCAAATTGCCGACGATTATTGGGCAAATGGAATCGAAAGTATTGTTGCTCTGCGTGGTGATATTCCCGCTGGCGGCGGTGCGCCAGAGATGTACGCATCTGACCTAGTTGAACTGCTTAAATCACGTCATGATTTTGATATCTCGGTAGCAGCATTCCCTGAGGTTCACCCTGAAGCGAAGAGCGCTCAATCTGATCTTATCAACCTAAAACGTAAAGTGGATGCGGGCGCGAACCGTGCTATTACGCAATTCTTCTTCGATGTAGAAAGCTACCTACGTTTCCGTGACCGTTGTGTGGCAGCGGGTGTTGATGTTGAGATTGTACCGGGCATCTTGCCAGTATCTAACTTCAAGCAAGCGTCTCGCTTTGCAGCAATGAACAACGTAAAAGTGCCGGGCTGGATGGCGAAGCAATTCGAAGGCTTGGATGATGATCCAACGACTCGTCAGCTTGTTGGTGCTAGCCAAGCGATTGATATGGTTCGTACGCTGAGCCGTGAAGGTGTGAAGGACTTCCACTTCTACACGCTAAACCGTGCAGAAATGACGTACGCGCTTTGCCATACGCTAGGCGTTCGTCCACAAATTGCTGCGTTGTAATCAAAACCTAAGCACTTGTAGAAAGCCTCTGGCACTAACATTTCAAATCCTACAGATACAAAAAAGGCTTGGACTCTAAGAGTTCAAGCCTTTTTCTTTTCTTTTCTTTTCTTTTCTTTTCTTTTCTAGCTTATGCGATAGCACCAAGTTCAAGCAGCACTTCTTCAGCCCATACAATCCATGCTTCACGGATCAGTAGGTTGCGACGAAGTGTTAGACGCTCAAGGCGCGCTTGCTTGTCTAGCGTTGATGGTGTTGCGTAGTAAGCTGCTTCAATCTCTTTGTAGTGAGAAACCAGTTTGCGAGACTCTTCTACTAGCTCAGCAAGTTGTACACGGTACGGGTCAGATGCTTGAACAGCACAAGCCATTAGCTTAGCTGAGAACTCATCACGAACCGTTGGGTGTGCAGTCGGTTGTTCAAACCATTCACCTAGAGCGCCACGACCAGCGTCAGTGATAGAGTAAACTTTACGATCAGGTTTGCCTTCTTGAGGTTCAAGCACGCAAGTTACTTGGTCGTTCTGAGCCATTTTATTTAGCTCGCGGTAAACTTGTTGGTGGCTAGCTTTCCAGAAGTAACCAATGCTTGCGGAGAATTCTTTTGTGATATCGTAACCAGTAGCATCGCGTGTACTTAAAACGGTTAGAATTACGTGTGGTAATGACATGTCTGAAATCCAAATGGTAAACAGTAAACAAATACTTAAACAACAAGTGTGCTTCTAATGGCACGTTATATTGGTTATGTCTAAGTAGCACCAACTCAGCGGTTGGTTATGTCACCTTATAAAGCCGTTTATCACCTAGGTTGACCGGTTTCTTGGTCAAACTGCTGCAGATTATTTTATTGGAGTATTTCCGCAGCGGAGCAGTAGTATATCTAAATAATAAGCATAAAGTAGAATACATGGACAAAATAACCCAAAAAACTGATAAAATACTCATTAGTGTTTGTTTTACAAAACAAAAAGGTCGCACATGGCGACCTTTTGTTCTTTTTGCAGATGTAAATGCTGATTAGGTTATAGTAGGAATCACTAATTAACCAGTATTTCGCATACCTGCTGCAATGCCTGCAATCGTCACCATTAGCGCTTCTTCTAGTTCTGCTGGTGGTGTTTCACACTTACGAGTACGGTAAAGCAACTCAGCTTGAAGCATGTTTAGTGGCTCAACATAGATGTTACGTAGGCGAATTGATTCAAGCCCCCATGGGTCACTCTGCATCAGGTTCTCGTTGTTTTCTACATTCAGCACGGCTTTGATGTCTTTCTGCAATTGTTCACGCAGTAATTCACCCAACGGCAGCAGTTCTTTATCAACAAGGCGTTGATCGTAGTACTTAGCGATTTCCATGTTGCACTTCGAGTACACCATTTCCAACATACCCAGACGAGTCGAGAAGAATGGCCACTCGCGACACATCTCTTCAAGCAGTGCTTGATGACCTTGGTCGACGGAATATTGAATCGCTTCACCTGCGCCTAACCATGCTGGAAGTACCAAACGGTTTTGGCTCCATGAGAAGATCCATGGAATCGCACGTAAGCTTTCTACGCCACCGTTCGGGTTACGTTTCGCAGGGCGAGAACCAAGGGGCAATTTGCCTAACTCTAGCTCTGGCGTAGCTTGACGGAAGTAAGGTACGAATTTCTCTTCACCGCGAACCACGTTACGGTAAGCCTCACAAGAGACTTGAGACAGCACTTCCATTAGGTCGCGCCATTCTTGTTTTGGTTCAGGTGGTGGCAGAAGGTTCGCTTCTAAAATCGCACTTGCGTAAAGGTTGAAGCTGTTTACTGCAACATCTGGCAAGCCAAGCTTAAAGCGGATCATCTCGCCTTGTTCTGTTACACGTAAGCCGCCTTTCAAGCTCTTAGGTGGCTGAGAAAGTAGGGCTGCGTGCGCTGGCGCACCACCACGACCAACTGTACCGCCACGGCCGTGGAATAGAGTCAGCTCAATGCCTTCTTCTTCACAAACCTTAACCAGCTTGTCCATCGCGTCATACTGAGCCCAGCCTGCAGACATTACGCCAGCATCTTTTGCTGAGTCAGAATATCCAATCATCACCATTTGGTGGTTCTGGATAAAGCCACGGTACAAGTCGATGCTCATTAGCTGTTTCATTACCGCTTCTGAGTTGTTCAAGTCGTCTAGCGTTTCGAACAGTGGGCATACGTCCATGCGGTACGGGCAACCACATTCTTGCAGAAGCAAGTGAACAGCCAGTACATCCGATGCAGTTCGAGCCATAGAAATTACGTAAGCACCGAAGGCTTCACGAGGTTGAGCAGCAACGACTTTACAGGTGTCCAAAACCTCTTTGACCTGTTCAGATGGCTCCCAGTCGCGTGGTAACAATGGGCGTTTTGAGCTTAATTCATTGGTTAAGAAAGCGACCTTGTCTTGCTCGCTCCACTGGTCGTAATCACCAATGCCTAGGTAGCGAGTCAGTTCAGACAGTACGTCTGAGTGACGTGTACTTTCTTGACGAACATCGAGACGAACCAAGTGCACACCGAATGCTTTTAGGCGGCGCAGTGTATCAAGTAGAGAACCGTCTGCGATGACGCCCATGCCACATTCGTGCAGCGATTGGTAACACGCGTAAAGCGGTGTCCAAAGTTGGTCGATATTCTGTAGTGTTTCTTTCTTCGGTACTTCTGCGTCGTGCAGTTTTGCATCAAGCACTTCTAGCGTGTTGTTCAGCAGAGTGCGTAGGCTCTTGAGGATTGCACGGTAAGCTTCGTGCTCATCGCCAGCCAATTCACGAACGGCATCATTACACTTGGTCATCGACAGTTCGGTAATCAGCTCGTTCACGTCACCTAAGTATAGATCAGCGGCTTTCCAGCGAGATAGGCGCAGTACTTCTTTGGTGATGGTGTGCGTTACGAATGGGTTACCATCGCGGTCGCCACCCATCCAAGAGGAGAAGTGTACTGGGCGTGCATCGATTGGTAAGCCTTCACCAAGGTAACCTTTTAGTCGGCCATCCATATCACGCAAGAAATCAGGCACGGCTTCCCAAAGAGAATTTTCTACAACCGCAAAGCCCCACTTAGCTTCATCAAGTGGTGTTGGGCGTTGCTGACGAATCACATCAGAGTGCCAACCTTGAGCGATAAGCTGCTCTAGGCGACGTTCGGTTTTCACACGCTCTTTGTGTGATAGGTCGCTTAATTCTAATTTAGACAGACACTCGTTGATCTTAACCAACTTGTTGATCATGGTGCGACGAGTGATTTCTGTCGGGTGAGCAGTCAAAACGAGTTCGATGTTCAGGTCGCGAACAGCTTGAGCTGCGTCTAGCTTGCTGATGTCGTTTTGGTTTAATTTGGAAAATAGAGATTGCAGCACGTCTGGTTCACAAACATGCTCCTCACAGTGGCGAGAGATGGTGTGGTATTGCTCTGCCATGTTGGTGAGGTTGAGAAATTGGTTAAATGCACGAGCAACAGGAGTGAGTTGTTCGTTCGGCAGGTTTTTGATTTCTTCAACTAGGCTGTCACGGTCAGCTTTGTTGCCTGCGCGGGCGGATTTGGAAAGTTTACGGATAGTCTCCACTTTCTCTAAGATAACGTCACCATGTGCATCTTGGATTGTGTTACCTAGCAAGCGTCCCAGCATGCTTACGTTACTCTTGAGAGCGGCGTATTTCTCGTTCATTGTCATCCTGCCTCGTAAAAAAATTACATCCATTGTTCCTTGTTAAGTACACAATCTAGCGAAAAGTGCTGTATCTAGTCAAATAAAGCATTCTAAGTTTGCAATTATTAGGTTTAAAAATGCGGGAGAAGTAAATTTTTCAAAACTTAGAGAAAAAGTGAAATTTAATTACAAGATTGCGGCTATATCAGGGATGGCAGAATAAAAGCCACTTTTTAGGGTGGCTTTTATGTGAATATTCGGATTGAGAAGTAATAACTAGAAACAATATTTACGGATAGATTTACTCAGAACATCAATTGTTGGGTCAATAAAATCGAAGCTTAAGAACTCATCCGGTTGGTGAGCTTGGTCAATTGAGCCTGGACCTAACACCAATGTTGGGCATAACTCTTGAAGGAAAGGTGCTTCAGTACAGTAGTTCACGGTTTGAGATTCAGTTTCACACACCGATTCCATGCCACCGATAAATGGGTGATCGTGTTGACACTCGTAACCCGGAATAGGTTCGTGCAGTGGAGTAATCTCAATTCTGCCCGGCCATTTTGCTTCTACTTCTTTAAGCGCGCTACGCAGCATGTTATCCAAGCCATCTAAGCTAATGCCCGGTAAAGGACGAACATCATAGTGCAGTTCACAACACCCACAGATACGGTTGGCACTGTCGCCACCGTGGATATGACCAAGATTTAGGGTTGGGCTTGGAATCGCAAAACCTGGGTGGTGGTACTCTTTGACTAATTTGTCACGCAGCTGCATTAAAGCAAATAACACTTCATGCATGATCTCGATAGCGTTAACGCCTAAAGCTGGATCTGAAGAGTGACCTGATTTACCCGTTACTCGTACTGCGTTGGCGACATGGCCTTTATGACCACGAATCGGCACAAGGCTGGTTGGCTCACCAATGATGCAGTAGTCCGGTTTAAACGGTGCATTTTCAGTGAAATGACGTGCACCCAGCATGGTGGTTTCTTCGTCACACGTTGCTAATACATAAAGCGGCTTGGTTTGCTTGCTCCAATCCATCTTCTTCGCAGCTTCATAAACGAAGGCAAAAAAGCCTTTCATATCGGCGGTGCCCAATCCGTAAAAGCGGTTGTTGTGTTCTGTCAGTGCGTGAGGGTCGAAGTTCCAACGTCCTTCATCGAATGGCACGGTGTCGCTATGTCCAGCAAGCAGTAATCCCCCTTCGCCAGAACCCATCTTTGCGACCATATTATGCTTGCCGGGTTCGACCTCTACCACCTCAACACTAAAGCCTACGTCTTTAAACCATTGAGCCATTTTTTCGATCACTTTCTCGTTGCCATGATCCCAGCTTGGATCGGTCGAGCTAATGGAGTCGGTGGAAATCAGGCCTTTATAGACCTCTAGAAAACTCGGTAATTGCATAATAACTTCACTTCTACTATTGACAGGAAAACCATAAGTCGGTAAAACACATATTAAATCATATTTAATGCATAAGAAATCAAATAAAGCTAAAAATTAAGTATGAATAGTCAAATTTGAAATGTAACTTACCTCAAGAATGGATGTGTTGAGATGTTGAAAACCACGATCATTGGCGCAAGCGGCTACACAGGAGCAGAACTGGCTCTAATGATAAACAGACACCCTGAGCTCACGCTATCAGGTTTATATGTCTCAGCCAATAGTGTAGACGCAGGTAAACCTATTGCGGCACTGCACGGTAAGTTAGCTGGCCTGATTGATATGCCAGTACAGCCATTAACGAATCCAGAAGAAGTAGCTAAACAGTCGGATGTGATTTTCTTAGCCACTGCACACGAAGTCAGTCACGACCTAGCGCCAATCTTCCTTGAGAACGATTGCCAAGTGTTCGACCTATCGGGTGCATTCAGAGTTAAAGGCGAAAACTTCTATCAAGAGTTTTACGGTTTTGAACATCAACACGAACAATGGCTAGACAAAGCGGCTTACGGTTTAGCTGAATGGAACGAACAAGAAATAAAAGAAGCTCAGCTTGTTGCAGTCGCGGGTTGTTACCCAACTGCATCACAACTGGCGATTAAGCCTTTAGTTGAAGCAAAGTTACTGGATGAGAACCAATGGCCAGTGATTAACGCGACTAGTGGCGTTACTGGAGCCGGTCGTAAGGCGACTATGGTCAACAGCTTCTGCGAAGTGAGCTTGCAAGCTTATGGTGTATTCAATCACCGTCATCAACCTGAAATGGCTGCACATTTAGGATGTGATGTGATTTTCACCCCGCACCTCGGCAACTTTAAGCGTGGCATTTTGGCAACCATTACCATGAAATTGGCTGACGGTGTGACAGAACAACAGATACAAGATGCCTTTGAGCAAGCTTATCAAGGTAAGCCAGCGGTGAGATTACTCGAAGAGACATTGCCAAGAATTCAAGATGTAGAACAGACGCCTTTCTGCGACTTAGGTTGGAAGGTTCAAGGTCAACACATCATCGTTGTTTCAGCGATTGATAACTTACTAAAGGGTGCATCTAGCCAAGCGATGCAGTGTTTGAATTTACGTTATGGTTTTGCGCCATTAACTGCGTTAGTGTAAGGAAATCTAGATATGAGCCTTAATAATCAACCATTAATCATAAAGTTAGGTGGCGCTGCGCTATCTTGTGGTGAAACACTTAGCAAGTTATTTGGTGCTATCTCTGCTTACCAACAGCAGGCACAACGACCAATCGTGATTGTTCACGGTGGTGGTTACCTTGTTGATGAGTTGATGAATCAGTTGAACCTCGAAACGGTTAAGAAAGAGGGGCTACGTGTTACTCCTTATGATCAGATCCCTGTGATTGCTGGCGCGTTAGCAGGTACAGCGAATAAATTACTTCAAGGTCAGGCGATTAAAGACGGTATCAACGCCGTTGGTTTGAGCCTAGCAGACGGTGGTTTATGTAAAGTCAGCGAGCTGAATCCTGAATTGGGTGCAGTAGGTAAAGCTGAGCCGGGCGACTCAACCGTTCTGCAAGCGATCCTTAATGCTGGTGCATTGCCAATCATTAGTTCTATTGGTCTCACTGATCAGGGACAACTGATGAACGTTAATGCCGATCAAGCCGCGGTTGCCGTTGCAGGTGCGCTTGATGCTGAACTGGTACTGCTTTCTGATGTAAGTGGAGTGTTGGATGGTAAAGGGCACCTGATTCCAAGCCTTAATCAACAACAAGCCGATGACCTCATCACAGGTAAAGTAATTACTGACGGCATGATCGTTAAGGTTAAAGCCGCACTAGAAGCCGCTAACGACCTTGGACGACCAATCGAAGTCGCTACTTGGCGATACCCAGACAAGCTGACACAACTTTTTTCAGGTAAGAGCATAGGAACACAGTTTTTACCTCAGTAGGCCTCACAACGAGTGACTACTAAAGAATTTAGATAAACAGATTAAACATATAATTATTAAAGTCATTTCCAACGCTGACCGCCATGTGCAGTATGGAAATTAGGAGAAAGAAAATGAGCAAAGTTAACGTAAAGAAAGTTGTAGTAGCCTACTCTGGCGGTCTAGACACATCAGTAATCATTCCATGGTTAAAAGAGAACTATGACTGTGAAGTTATCGCATTTGTTGCTGATGTAGGCCAAGGCGATGAAGAGCTGATTGGTATTGAAGAGAAAGCAAAAGCGTCTGGTGCGTCTGAGTGTTACATCGCTGACCTTAAAGAAGAGATGGTGGCAGATTATATCTATCCAACGCTTAAAACAGGTGCTTACTACGAAGGTAAATACTTGCTAGGTACTTCAATGGCGCGTCCAATCATTGCTAAAGCTCAGGTTGAAGTTGCACGTAAAGTCGGTGCAGACGCACTATGTCACGGTTGTACTGGTAAGGGTAATGACCAAGTTCGTTTTGAAGGTGCATTTGCTGCACTAGCACCAGACCTACACGTAATTGCACCTTGGCGTGAATGGGATTTAGTGAGCCGTGAAGAGTGTCTAGATTACCTAGCAGAGCGTAACATCCCTTGTACCGCTTCTCTTACTAAGATTTACTCGCGTGATGCAAACGCATGGCACATCTCTACAGAAGGTGGTGTACTAGAAAATACATGGAATGCCCCTGATGAAGATTGCTGGGCTTGGACTGTAGACCCAGAGCAAGCGCCAAACGAATCTGAAACAGTGACGCTTAAAGTTGAAAAAGGCGAAGTGGTAGCGGTTGATGGCGAAACAATGACGCCATACAACGCACTGGTTTACCTAAATGAGAAAGGTGCGAAGCACGGTGTTGGTCGTATCGATATCGTAGAAAACCGTCTTGTTGGCATGAAGTCTCGTGGTTGTTACGAAACTCCAGGTGGCACAATCATGATGGAAGCATTGCGTGCAGTAGAGCAACTGGTTCTGGATAAAGCGGCATTCGAATTCCGTGAAGAGTTGGGTGTTAAGGCTTCTCACCTTGTCTACGATGGTCGTTGGTTCACTCCGCTATGTAAGTCAATTCTTGCAGCAACAGATGAGCTAGCACAAGACGTGAATGGTGAAGTGGTTATCAAGCTTTACAAAGGCCATGCAACGGTGACTCAGAAGCGTTCTGACAACAGCCTGTACTCAGAAGAGTTTGCAACCTTTGGTGAAGATGAAGTTTACGACCAAAGCCACGCTGAAGGTTTCATCCGTCTTTACTCGCTATCAAGCCGTATCCGTGCTTTGAATAGCCAAAAGTAATCCTAACAATGAGTTAGCGAGCTAGCCTTTAGCGTAAGGTTAAAGGCCAGTAAACCGACATTATTATGCAAAGCCCATTTACTACTAAACAGTGAATGGGCTTTTTGTTTTCTATTCGCTTAATAAATCAGCTTCAGCTTTTACCATTGAATGGCATATAATTCGCGCTCCACGCTGAAAATAATCAATGGAATGATTTTTTGGTGAATAAATATGTGAAAATAATGAATTAATACTTTATTTTCATTTTGAATTGCCGTAAGTTTAAACCATCAGAAAAATACTGAATCTTAATCAGAATTATCATTTGCAAAAACAGTGAGCACTGTGCAATTAGGAGATACACAATGGCATTATGGGGCGGTAGATTTACCCAAGCAGCAGACACGCGGTTCAAAGATTTTAACGATTCTCTTCGTTTTGATTACCGATTGGCTGAGCAAGACATTGTGGGCTCTATTGCCTGGTCAAAGGCTCTACAGTCGGTCAATGTTCTAACAGAAGAAGAGCAGCAAAGACTCGAGCTTGCACTGAACGAGCTAAAACTCGAAGTGATGGAAGATCCTGAACAGATCTTACGTTCTGATGCGGAAGATATTCACAGCTGGGTTGAGCAACAACTTATCGGTAAAGTCGGTGATTTGGGCAAAAAGCTTCACACTGGCCGTTCTCGTAATGACCAAGTAGCGACTGACCTTAAGCTTTGGTGTCGTCAGCAAGGTAATCAACTGCTGCTCGCGCTTGATCGCCTGCAAAGCCAAATGGTGAACGTTGCTTCTCAGCATCAAGAAACCGTGCTTCCTGGTTATACTCACCTTCAACGTGCTCAGCCGGTAACTTTTGCTCACTGGTGCTTGGCTTACGTTGAAATGCTTGAGCGTGATTATTCTCGTTTGAATGATGCGATTAAGCGTCTAGATACATGTCCGCTGGGTTCTGGTGCCCTTGCAGGAACCGCTTACCCGATGGACCGTGAAGAGTTAGCTCACAACTTAGGTTTCCGTCGTGCAACGCGTAACTCTCTAGATTCAGTTTCTGACCGTGACCATGTGATGGAGCTGATGTCGATTGCTTCTATCTCGATGCTTCACCTTTCACGTCTTGCAGAAGATATGATTTTCTACAACTCAGGTGAATCAAACTTCATCGAGTTAGCAGATACCGTGACGTCAGGTTCATCTCTGATGCCACAAAAGAAAAACCCGGATGCGCTAGAACTTATCCGTGGCAAAACTGGCCGTGTATACGGTTCATTAGCCGCAATGATGATGACAGTGAAAGCACTGCCTTTGGCTTACAACAAAGATATGCAAGAAGATAAAGAAGGTCTGTTCGACGCTTTAGACACTTGGAATGATTGTATGGAAATGGCTGCTCTTTGTTTTGATGGCATTAAAGTGAACGGCGAACGTACACTTGAAGCGGCGAAGCAAGGTTATGCAAACTCAACAGAACTGGCTGATTACCTAGTAGCGAAAGGCATTCCTTTCCGTGAAGCTCACCATATTGTTGGTGTAACGGTAGTTGCTGCTATTGCTAAAGGCTGTGCATTAGAAGAATTAACCATCGCAGAGATGAAAGAGTTCTCTGAGGTGATTGAAGATGATGTGTATGACATCTTGACCATTGAATCGTGTCTTGAGAAACGTAGCGCGCTGGGTGGCGTATCACCGAAGCAAGTCGCTTACGCGGTTGACCAAGCCGAGAAGCGTTTATCACAGCGTGATACTTCCATCGTTAAAGTTCGTCCGGCTCGTTTGACCGATATCGAATCATTGGAAGGCATGGTGGCCTACTGGGCTAACCTTGGTGAAAACCTACCTCGTTCTCGTAACGAACTGGTGCGTGATATTGGCTCGTTTGCGGTCGCTGAGCATCATGGCGAGGTGACGGGTTGTGCATCACTTTATGTGTATGACTCTGGTTTAGCGGAAATCCGTTCGTTAGGTGTTGAAGCTGGCTGGCAAGGTCAAGGGCAGGGTACCGCGATTGTGCAGCACTTGGTTGAGAAAGCTCGACAAATGGCCATCAAGAAGGTGTTTGTGCTGACTCGTACTCCTGAGTTCTTCATGAAGCATGACTTCTTACCAACATCGAAATCTTTGCTACCTGAGAAGGTACTGAAAGATTGCGACCAGTGTCCTCGTCAACATGCATGTGATGAAGTGGCGTTGGAAGTGAATTTGGTAGAGCAGATTATAGCTAAGGTGAATGTTGCATAAGGCATTGATTTTATAGCTCCTAAAAAAAAGATCAAAAATCTGATCTTTTTTGGGAACAAACTAAGAAAAGTCCGGTCTATTAAAGTACCACTGCTTTTTCTTAGAATTTTCTAAGAAAGCCCTAGAATCGATTGGTTCTGGGGCTTTTTTCTATCTGCTGTTTGGGAAATGAGGGTAGGTCGTTAAATCGAAGCACTATCGGGTCATTGAATCGAACATCTAGCCATTATCGTTTACCTAACTAATATCGTTTATCTAATAAAGCCTCTCTGCTAACGCTTCTTTTTCCTCAAAGGCAGCACCAAAAACTTCATTATCCAATGCAGTGACAGCAAACTACTGAATGCCAACGCGGCCATCATCAAGGCGATAGCATTGATGGTTTTCGGGTCTTCTCTGAAAAATAACCACCATGCTCCCCAACTTACTAGCGACAACACCATTAGTTGGTTCATGCAACGTTGGCAGCGACCGAGTTTGTTGAAGATTTTTTCATTTTTATTGCAATGAACACATGTCATCTTAGGCTTAATTCGCGTTATGCTTGTTGCCTTGATAATACCACGTCACAAGATATTGGATCACGGTGACATAGAGAGAGAAGATCGATGATTGAGCGCCAAGAAACGAAGCAACGCATGAGCCGTATTGTTAAACACAACGGTACTATCTACCTATGTGGCCAAGTGTGTGCTGACGCAACCAAAGACATCACAGAACAAACACAGACAATGCTAGATAAAGTAGAAGCGCTACTTGAGCAAGCGGGCAGCGACAAAGAGCACATGCTGTCAGCAACGATTTACTTGAAAGACATGAAAGACTTCCAGGAAATGAACGCAGTTTGGGATGCATGGGTACCTGAAGGCCACGCTCCAGCTCGCGCATGTGTGACTGGCGACATGGCTCGTGAAGCGCTACTTGTTGAGATCTCTGTGATTGCTGCTGAGAAGTAATTGTTAAGTCTTTAGATACAAGCAATGGCATTAAGAGATCCCAGATACCTCGTCCCTCGGTTCTGGAATGATGATGCTCGAAGTCAAAAACAAAAAGGAAAGCCAATGGCTTTCCTTTTTAGTATCTAGTCTTGGTCAATAGACCAAACTGCTAGTTTTTTCAATGACTTGAGATTAACAACCAGGGCCGCAATCTAGACAGTGTTTCACCATCTCTGGACCAAGGTGCAGTTTCGCATTGAGATCACGCAGCGCTGTTCGTACACCTTCTTCGATAACTGGGTGGTAGAACGGCATATCCAGCATTTCAGAAACTGTCATCTTTTTCTGGTGTGCCCATGCTAATAAGTGAGCCAAGTGTTCTGCGTTTGGTCCCATCATTTCAGCACCAAGGAAGCGACCTGTACCTTGCTCGCCGTACACGTGCAGAATACCTTTGTTGCGTAGCATCACTCGTGAACGACCTTGGTTCTCGAAAGACACTTCACCCGTTGCGAAACAACCACATGTGCCTAAGCGAGTTATGATCTCTTTGTATGTTTCACCAACCATCGCGATTTGTGGGTCAGAGAATACCGCAGAGATTTTAGAGCGGCGTAAGCCTGCGCGAATCTCAGGGAAGCGACCTGCGTTATCACCCGCAATACGTGCTTGGTCTGCTGCTTCATGCAGTAGAGGCAGTTGGTTACTTGCGTCACCGGCAATAAATACTGATGGTAGCGATGTTTGTAGTGTGTAGTGGTCGGCGATTGGCACACCACGCTCATCAAGTTCTAGAGAGGTATTCTCTAGGCCAAGTTTGTCGGTGTTTGGACGACGACCTGTTGCTGCCAGTACATATTCAACGACGTTAGTTTCTAGTTCACCTTGCTTATTGATGAACTGGATTTCGACGCGATCTTCACCCGATTCCGTCGTAATACGTTTCATGCTTTCGATTTTTACGTCGGCATCAAGGTAGAATTCTTCATTGAAGGCTTTGTCTGCGTAAGCCATGATTTCTGGGTCGGTTACTGGGCCTACTTGACCACCTAAACCGAACAGTTTTGTTTGCACACCCAAGCGGTGTAGTGATTGACCAAGCTCTAGGCCAATAACACCCGGGCCAAATACCGCAACTGATTCTGGTAAATCATCCCAGCTGAATACGTCATCATTAATGATTAGACGGTCGCCAAGTTCATTCCAAACTGCAGGGTATGCAGGGCGAGAACCTGTTGCGATAACAATACGCTTAGCGGTCACAACCGTGTGGTCATCGATTTGTAGCGTGTTGTCGTCTAAAAACTTTGCGTAGCCAGAGATCTTGTCTTGCTCTGGGATTTCATCAACGCCTTCTAAAACAAAACCAACAAAACGGTCACGTTCAAACTTCACTCGGTCCATCACTTCACGGCCGTTAATCACGATATCACCTTGTGGGTGAACGCCAAAAGCCGGAGCTTTCTCGATGTGATGTACGCTTTCTGCTGCTGCAATAAGCAGTTTAGATGGCATACAACCAACACGGGCACAGGTTGTACCGTAAGGGCCGCCTTCAATCATCACGACACTGTCAGTGTGTGCTTTTGCAGCGCGGTAAGAACCTAGACCTGCCGTACCGCCCCCGATAACTGCTACATCTACATTGACTTGTTTCATAATAATTTTCTCGCAATGGCTAAATTTAGTGTGAACGAACCCCTCCAACTCTGGTGATTTTTTAAGAGTCAGGATTGTGGGTCAGTTTTGTGATTCTGTTTTATTAGGTTTAGCTTGTGATTCAGCTTTTTGTTACTAACTGCTTCTTGTTGCTAACTCTTCTTTTAATTAACTATAGGTTAGTTAAAAGTTAGCGAGTCAGAAGCTGTCTCTTTTTCCAAAGCTCAGATAAGAGTGGTTTGGAATCGCTAACCCACAAGAGGGTGGGTTAGCGGTATTACTTAGGTTATTTAATTGCTAGGCGTTTATTAGCGACTAAGTGATTAACCTAGGAAAGCTTCGAGCTCTTCGCTACCACCGATGTGCTTACCACCGATGAAGACTTGAGGAACGGTTGTGCGACCAGAGATTGCACGTAGGCTTACTGTTGTTGCGTCTTTACCTAGAACCACTTCTTCGTAGTTTAGACCTTTGTCGATTAGGTTTTGTTTCGCTTTCATACAGAAAGGACAGCCTGGCTTAGTGAATACTGTGATTGACTCTTGCTCTTTGTGCTCAGGAGCAAGGTAGTTAAGCATAGTATCAGCATCAGAAACCTTGAACGGGTCGCCTGGTACGTCTTCTTCGATGAACATTTTTTCTACCACACCGTTTTTAACCAGCATGCTGTAGCGCCATGAACGTTTGCCAAAGCCGATGTCGTTTTTCTCAACTAGCATACCCATGCCGTCTGTGAAATCACCGTTGCCATCTGGGATGAATGTGATTTTTTCAGCTTCTTGGTCTGCTTTCCACGCGTTCATTACGAACGTGTCGTTTACAGAAACACAAAGGATGTCATCAACGCCGTTTTCTTTGAACACTGAGTGCAGTTCGTTGTAACGAGGTAGGTGGCTTGAAGAACATGTTGGTGTAAACGCACCTGGTAGGCTGAATACGATAACTGTCTTGTCTTTGAATAGCTCTTCCGTCGTTACGTTAACCCATGCATCGCCTTGGCGAGTTGGGAATGTTACTTGAGGGATTGATTGACCTTCTTTAGATGCAAACATATTGATTTCCTTAAATAGTATTTTAATTTTGTTCTATCAGAGCTTAACGTTTTTCTTTGCTCTGTTTCGTTTCGTTGAGCCCATTATTAGATAAATCCTTTGATAGCTCTAATCGTTTGATGTTATGGTTTTGATAGGTAAATTCTATCAAGAGCATTTTTCTTTTAAATGTTTCTATTAAAAACCTTGTTCTTATTAAAACCTGAGGTAAGAGACTGATCATGAACATTCGTGACTTTGAATACTTGGTGGCGCTCGCTGAGCACAAACATTTTCGAAAAGCAGCAGAAGCGTGCTTTGTAAGTCAGCCGACATTGAGCGGTCAAATACGCAAACTGGAAGATGAAATTGGACTTCAGTTAACCGAGCGTAGCCCAAGGAAGGTAATATTTACAGAATCAGGTTTACAACTTGTTGAGCAAGCCAAGCGCATTCTCAACGAGGTAAAGACGTTTAAAGATATGGCGAGCGGACACGGTGAAGCGATGACGGGGCCAATGCACATTGGTTTTATCCCTACCGTTGGCCCGTACATTTTGCCAAAGATTATTCCTCATCTAAAAGAGAGTTTCCCAGATCTTGAGCTTTACCTGCACGAAGCGCAGACCCATCAGTTAGTCAGCCAACTAGAAGATGGCAAGCTTGATTGCTTGGTGCTGGCTGCGGTTGATGAAACGGCGGCGTTCAAAGAGATTGATGTCTATGACGAGCCATTAAGTGTTGCTGTACCGTGTGGTCATGAGTGGGCTCAGCAGGATACTGTCGATATGCTGCAGTTAAATGGACAAACCGTACTTGCACTAGGTGATGGTCACTGCTTGCGAGACCAAGCCTTGGGTTTCTGTTTTGCTGCGGGAGCAAAAGATGATGAGCGTTTTAAAGCGACCAGCTTAGAAACGCTGCGTAATATGGTAGCGGCTGGAGCGGGTATTACTTTGTTACCTCAGCTATCGGTACCAAAAGAAAAGCAGAAAGATGGTGTGTGTTATGTGCCTGCGGTTAACCCAACGCCTTCACGTCGTATTGTCGTGGCTTACCGACCGGGTTCTCCGCTAAAGGGGCGCTTTGAGCAATTGGCTGAGGCTATCCGAACTCAATTAGATAAAGCTGTTTAGCCATTTAATTTAAATCGTAGATAGATCAGATTATAGATATAAAAAAAGGGTTGATATGAATACATATCAACCCTTTTTTGTTGGTTCATCTTACTAGGTTCAATAGACTCTAACTAGAACAGTTCTTCTACTGCTTCGCCTGATGACGTTGAGTAGATGTCATCGTTGAAACGTTCAGTAATGTACTCGGTTGGCTCAGTGCCTTTCTCGAAATACTCGAACATTGATGAGCTATCGAACTTGTTGGTCAGTAAGCCAGTTTCACGGTCGATACGAACACGAACGATGTTCTCCGGAATTTCTTTACGCTGCGCAGGAACACCCGCTAACGCTGTGCCCATGAAATCAACCCATGCAGGTTCTGCTGTTTTTGCGCCAGCTTCTGCACCAGTAATCTGGCTCTTGCCAAGGTTAGAGTTCGCTTTGGTTCGACCTAGGTTGCGGTTGTGGTTATCAAAACCAACCCATACCGTTGCAACCATGCCAGGGCCGTAACCGCTGTACCAAGTATCTTTCGAATCGTTGGTGGTACCGGTTTTACCGCCAATGTCACGACGCTTCAACGGTTGTGCACGCCAACCTGTACCGTTCCAACCAGTACCTGCGCTCCAATCACCGCCACCCCAAATGTTGCTGTACATCATTTCACGAACAAGGAATGCGTTCTGTTCAGAGATAACTTGAGGTGCGTATTGTACTTTGGCATCAACGTCTTGCTCTGCAAATTCATCCGCCATTGGGTCTGCAGTCATTGGCTGTTGGCAATCGTCTTTACACACCACTTTCGGTGTCGCTTCAAATTCAGTCTCACCATAGGGTGTTTCAATGCGGCTGATGTAGAAAGGTTCAACGTAGTAGCCGCCATTAGCGAATACTGAATAACCTTGTGCTACTTTCATTGGCGTTAAGCTACCCGCACCTAGAGCAATGGTTTCAGAGCGCGGTACTTCGTCAATATCAAAACCAAATCGAGTTAGGTAGTTACGAGTATTATCTAGGCCTACTTCACGCAATACACGTACCGCCATTACGTTTTTAGATTGAGCTAAGCCAATACGCAAACGAGTTGGACCTACGTAAGTCGGTGGTGAGTTCTTTGGTCGCCATGCTGTACCTTGGCTCTTATCCCATTGGTTGATAGGCGCATCGTTGATCAATGATGCCAACGTTAGACCTTTATCAATCGCCGCTGAGTAGATAAATGGTTTGATACCAGAACCCACCTGACGAATAGATTGCGTCGCACGGTTGAATTTGTTGTGAACAAAGTTAAAGCCACCCACCATCGACAGTACTGCACCGTTGTTCGGGTTCATTGCAACAAAAGCGGTGTTCGCATTTGGTACTTGGCTTAGTCGCCATACAACCGGTGTTTCAGTTTCCGTCGTTGCTTCTTCTGTTGGCTCTTCAGAAACTTCGTCGCCTGTTATTGCTTCATGGCGAACCCAGATCTGTTCACCAACCGCAAGAATCTCTTTTGCTTGAGATGGGGCAGGGCCTTGACGATTATCCGTTAGGAATTTACGCGCCCAGTTCATGCCTTGCCATTCGATAGAGCCTTTGCCTTGGTTCTTAACCCAAATCTGTGCGCTTTTTGCATCAACGTCCGTCACAACGGCAGGGACAAGGTCACCATAGGTTGGTTGAGACTTAAGGTGCTTAACGATTTGTTCATGATCCCAAGCTGATTGCTCAGTTTGCCACAATACTTTTTCAGCACCACGGTAGCCGTGACGTTCATCGTAGCCAAGTAGGTTTTTAATCGCGGCTTGGTTAGCGGCTTTTTGTAGTTTTGAATCGACGGTCGTGTAGACCTTCATGCCTGATGTATAAGCAGCTTCGCCGTAGCGTTCTACCATCCAAGCACGTGCGACTTCAGCAACATATGGTGCGCTGAGTTCAATCTCTGCACCGTGGTATTTTGATACCAAAGTTTCATTGCGAGCTTGGTCGTATTCTTCTTGAGTGATGTATTGCTCGTCTAACATACGACGTAATACTACGTTACGACGGTTTGTCGCGCGCTCAAGAGAGTAGATAGGGTTCATGGTTGATGGTGCTTTTGGCATACCAGCAAGCGTAGCGATTTCACTAAGAGTCAGTTCAGGGAGGTCTTTACCAAAGTAAACGCGTGCAGCAGCGCCAAAGCCATATGAACGGTGGCCTAGGAAGATCTTGTTGACGTACAGCTCCATGATCTCTTCTTTGCTAAGCAATTGCTCAATGTGGATCGCAATGAAGATCTCTTTGATCTTACGCATGACCTTTTTCTCATTAGATAAGAAGAAGTTACGTGCAAGCTGCTGAGTAATGGTACTCGCACCTTGTTTTGCGGATCCTGACATCGCAACCACGATCGCAGCACGAGTAATACCAATTGGGTCAATACCTGGGTGCTCGTAGAAACGACTGTCTTCGGTAGCAATCAGGGCTTCAACAAGGTGGCGAGGTATCTCGTCATAAGTCACTGGGTTGCGACGTTTTTCACCAAATTGAGAGATCAACTTACCGTCTTGACTGAAGACTTGCATTGGCGTTTGGAGTTCTACGTCACGCAAAGTGGCAACATCAGGTAACTCTGGTTTTACGTAATAATAAAACCCGAAAATTGTACTGACTCCAAGAATCATGCAAATCAATGTAAATATGAATAATCGCTTTATGAACTTCACCGGATAATCCCTGATTAGTTAAGGCTGATAAGCAGCAAACCCTTGTACTCTAGGCTAAAAACTTAGCTTTCGTTTATTAACGCTTATTTAACTAATAATCACAACCCCTAGATAATCAACGAAATGCTTGGCACTTCAGGAGCTAGGTCACATGGGTTCATCATTAATTACAGGTATAGATATAAATCATCACAGCATCAAAGCCGTGGTACTAAAACCCGTGGGGGAGTTGTATGCCCTAGTGGGATACAAAGAGCTGCCGATTTCGGACGACATTTTTACAGCTAACCATACTCTGGAGTATCAGAAAACTGTTAAGAAACTTAAAGAACTTAGGAAAGAACTGCCTTTTGGCTGTCGCAACGTCGCCATTTCGGTACCTGATAACACAGTGATCAGCAAAGTACTGCAAATAGAGAGTGAGTTAGAAGACAGAGAAAAAGAGTTTTCGATCTATCAAACCTTTGCTCACCAGTCTCCCTTTCCTATCGAGGAGCTGAGTTTAGATTTTGTAAAGCTGGAAGACAAACGATTTGGTAAAGGATCGACAAGCAGTTATCAGGTGTACGCCACTCGTAAAGAAGTAGTAGAGAGTCGAGCGGATGCTTTAACCAAGGCAGGTTTTAAACCTGTAGTGGTGGATACGCAGGCGCATGGGTTACTCAATATCTGGCAGTTGGCTTCGCGCATGTATCCAGAAAAGGGTAATTGGTTGCTGGTGGATGTGGGTGTCGACCAAACATCATTAGGCATCATTCCACAAGGTTCAGCCCCGTTTTACAAAGATATTGCTTTTGGTACCCAAGATCTCCGTAGCACTGACACCCCTGATGATATCGAGAGCGTATTCGGCACCGCAGAGGAGACACATAAGTTCATTGTTAACTTGATTGAAAAGCTTAAGCGTCAGTTGCAGCTCTATTCCTCGGTCAATACGCTTCAACCGATCTCAGGGATCTGGTTGATGGGTGAGGGTGCCAGCATTCCCATGGTCACCGAAGAGCTTGAGCGTCACTTTCAGCTGAGCTGTGAGTCGCTAAACCCTTTATCTCTTTTTGAGAATAAGGTCGCCAAGAGATACCGACTGCCGATGGACTGGCAACACTTTGGAATTGCGGCTGGTATGGCGATGAGTGGGCTTAAATGGCAAGGGGGAAAGCATGTTGCATCAAATTAACCTGTTGCCTTGGCGTGATGAGATTCGCGCTCAGCACAAAAAGCGCTTTGTTCATCTGGTCATTCTTGGTGTCATCATCGCGCTTGCAGGGCAATGGGCGGTGGGCAACTATTTCCATGCTCAGCAAGACAAGCAGCAAGCACGTCTTACTTACCTAAAGCAATACATTGCCCAGCTCGACCGACAAATCCAATCACTGAAAGTCGCGGAGCAAGAACATAAAGCGATCCTGACTCGACTCGACGTTGTGGAATCCTTACAGCTTGGTCGCAACAAGACCACTGACTTCATGAACTTGATGCCAGAGCTGATTCCTGAGGGCGTCTATGTCGACAAGATAAAGATGAATGGTCAAGAGATTGAAATGTCGGGCATCAGCGACAGTACCGCTCGCCTTGCGACTATGTTGGATAACTTGGAGCGCTCTGAGTCACTTAACAGTGTCGAGATGCATTCCATTGTTCATAACCGTAAGCGCTTCAATAAGGAGTTCCAGACCTTCAAGGTCTCTTTTGTGTTTAGCCCTGTTTCTTTAGACAACACAACCGCAGAGAGCACAACCGCGAAGATAAAAGAGAAGGGGGCAAACCATGGCTAGTTTTCAAAATATGGTCAGTTTGCAAGACCTTGATGTCGATGAGATCACTGAATGGCCGCTACTGCCTCAACTGGCGGTGGTTCTATTGCTGATGATCTTGATTCAGGGCGTTGGCGTTTGGTTCTACATCATGCCAATGGATGATGAACTGCAACAATTGAAGCAGCAAGAGCAGACCTTGAAAGCCACTTTAAGGATTAAAGCCAATAAGGTCGCAGCTCTACCGAAGCTTCAGAGCCTGTTGGATGAGCTGACTAGCCGTTACGATTATCTGTTAGAGCAATTACCCGTGCAAAAAGAGCTCGCCAGTATGTTGGCTTCCGTCAATGAACTTGGCTTGGATAATGCGCTGACCTTTACTCGAATTGATTGGGGACAAAAGCAGAACAAAGAGTTTCTTTATCGCTTACCGCTCAATATCGAGCTGACGGGTGACTACCATGAAATTGGTGACTTCTCTGCGGCCATCGCCAAGCTGCCGCGCATTATTAGCTTCGATGATGTGAATTGGCAGCGAGTCAGTCAAGAAAGCAGCACGTTGCATTTCCGAGTTCGCGCTTATACCTACCAGTTTAAGTCGGAGGTAGACGATGAAACTCAATAGAGCGTTGTGTTCAACCTTGTTACTGCTCGTGCTGACGGGCTGTAAAGCCAATCAAGATTCGTTAGAAGATTTTGTGGTGCAAGTTGAAACCAAAGCAAAAAAAGAGGTCGAGCAGCTTGTCCCAGCAACGGAATTTGTAGCCGCTAACTATCAGCGAAGAGCATTTCGCCCTCCCTTTGAACTTCCCAAAGAAGCCATTGTGCAAAACCAACCTTTGGTTAAGAAAGACTGTTGGCAACCAAGCGCACGCTCTCGAAATGGCAAGCTAGAGAAGTACCCGCTGAGTAAGCTGCGTTTAAGAGGCGTGATGGGCAGTGGCTCCAGTGTGTTTGGTTTAGTGCAAACGCCAAGGGGCAATGTGGTGAATGTGAAGAAGGGCCAGTTTATCGGCCTCAATAATGGCCGAGTGACTAAGGTGACGAGCCAGTACGTTCAGATTAATGAAACTCTTCCAGATGGCTTAGGTTGTTGGCATAAGCGCAACGTTAGGCTGGCTCTGAAGTAAACCAATGCCACACGATGTGGATATGAGATGTAACTATGATTAAAGGAATAAGCGAGATAATGAACAAAGGGCTACAGGGTGCAGTGCTGTCTATGATGTTGTTTTTTAGCGTGATGAGTTACGCAGAGACATCACCCAATAATTTGGACAACATCGATTTCAGGGTCAACAAGAACAAAGATGCGGTCATCATTATTGAATTGGCAACCAGCACTGCGGTGGTCGATGTTCAAAGAGTTCAAGAAGGGCTGAGCATTGAACTGCTTAATACTAAGGTGGATGACGACAAGCTTTATTTGTTGGATGTAAAAGACTTTGCCACCTTAGTTGAAGGGGTTGAGGTCTTCAGAGAAACGCCGAGTACCCGACTGTTAGCCACGATCGCCGATGATTATCAATACGAGTACAACCTAAAAGGTCGTTTTATCGAGGTCATCGTGAGTAAGCCGCTGGTTAAAGAGAGTGTCGCTGAGAAGAGTGTGTTGGAGAAAGAGGGCAAACTCATCTCAATTAATTTCCAAGACATTCCAGTTCGTAATGTTCTTCAGCTCATTGCAGATTACAACGACTTCAACTTAGTGGTGTCTGATTCGGTCTCAGGAAACCTCACTTTACGGTTAGATGGCGTACCCTGGCAGCAAGTTCTCGACATTATCTTACAAGTTAAAGGCTTGGATAAGCGTGTTGATGGCAATGTCATCTTGGTTGCGCCAAAAGCTGAACTTGACCTTCGAGAGCAGCAAGCCTTAGAAAAATCTCGTTTGGAAGAAGAGCTGGGTGAGCTTAAATCGGAAATCATCAAGATTAACTTTGCTAAAGCGACCGACATCGCCGATATGATTGGCGGGGAAGGGGCGGTGAGTATGCTGTCTGACCGCGGTTCGATTACCATTGATGAGAGAACTAACTCACTGCTCATTCGTGAATTGGAAGAAAACATTGCGGTGATACGAGGCATCATTGAATCGCTAGACATTCCCGTGAAGCAAGTTCAGATAGAAGCGCGTATTGTCACTGTTACCGAGGGTAATCTTGATGAACTAGGAGTGCGTTGGGGCGTTTCCTCGACCAACGGAAGCTTCAAAGTCGGCGGCTCAATAGAAGGTAACCATCCATCACAAATTGCACCGTATGACGATAATGGTGGAGATAGTGCGATTGACGATTACCTCAACGTTAATCTAGGGGCGACATCGCCTAATGCATCAAGCATTGCGTTTCAGGTGGCTAAGCTGGGTTCAGATACCTTGCTTGATCTTGAATTATCGGCACTGCAACAAGAATCAAAAGCTGAGATTATTTCTAGCCCACGCTTAATCACCACCAATAAAAAGCCCGCTTACATTGAGCAAGGTACTGAAATCCCTTATTTAGAATCCTCTTCCAGTGGTGCAACTTCGGTCGCATTTAAAAAAGCGGTCTTGAGTCTTAAGGTCACACCACAGATAACCCCTGACAATCGTCTGGTATTAGATTTGAGTGTTACACAGGACAGACCGGGTCAGGTTGTGAAAACAGGAACCGGTGAGGCTGTAGCAATCGATACCCAAAGAATTGGCACGCAAGTGCTTGTTAATAATGGTGAAACGGTTGTTCTTGGTGGGATATTTCAACACAGTGTTAGCAGCACAGTCGACAAAGTTCCGTTGTTGGGAGACCTGCCAGTTTTGGGGGCATTGTTCCGTCGCAGCTATGAAAATGTGGGTAAAAGTGAACTACTTATTTTTGTTACACCTAAAGTTGTGATTCAGTAATGAACAATTAGATTAAAAATAAAGTTGCATTAGTGGCACCTAACCTTGATAATTTCGGGTCTTATCACGAATTATCTGTGAGGAATCGGTGCCACGGGCCTTTTAATTTCAGTACTTGTACTGACCTACCTTGTGGCGATGTCATTGAATTAACGTTGTAAATTACTGCTAAAAACATGGCTGAGAAACGCAATATTTTTCTTGTTGGCCCAATGGGCGCCGGCAAAAGTACAATTGGTAGACACCTAGCTTCCCAACTTCATATGGAGTTTTTAGACTCTGACACTGTGATCGAAGAGCGCACTGGCGCAGACATCGCATGGGTTTTTGATGTTGAGGGCGAAGATGGTTTCCGTAAGCGCGAAGAATCTGTAATCAACGATCTGACAGAAGAACAAGGTATTGTTCTTGCGACAGGTGGTGGTTCAGTACTGAGCAAAGAGAACCGTAACCGTCTATCTGCACGAGGCATTGTTGTATACCTAGAGACAACAATTGAAAAGCAACTTGCTCGCACTAACCGCGACAAGAAACGCCCTCTACTTCAAACAGACAACCCGCGTGATGTGCTAGAAGATCTAGCTGTATCTCGCAACGCACTATACGACGAAGTGGCGGACTACACAGTTCGTACTGACGACCAAAGTGCAAAAGTGGTAGCCAACCAGATCGTAAAAATGCTAGAAGAACGTTAAGTTCATTTTTTTCGGAGAGCAAACCCATGGAACGGATTACGGTCAATCTAGCTGAGCGTAGCTACCCTATCTCTATTGGCGCCGGGTTATTTGAAGACCCGGCGTACCTTTCTTTTTTATCAGGCAAACAGAAAGTTGTTGTTATCAGTAATGTGACAGTAGCGCCTCTTTATGCCGATAAAATTTTATCGCTATTGGATCAAGTAGGCTGTCAAACTTCTCTTTTAGAGTTGCCAGACGGTGAGCAGTACAAAACACTTGAAACGTTCAACTCAGTGATGAGCTACATGCTTGAAGGAAATTACAGCCGCGATGTGGTGGTGATTGCTTTAGGTGGTGGCGTTATCGGTGATTTGGTCGGTTTTGCTGCCTCTTGTTACCAACGCGGTATTGATTTCATTCAGATCCCGACGACACTTCTTTCTCAAGTGGATTCCTCTGTAGGTGGTAAAACCGCAGTGAACCATCCTCTTGGCAAGAATATGATCGGCGCTTTCTATCAACCAAAATCTGTCATCATCGATACAAACTGTTTATCAACGCTTCCTGAGCGTGAGTTTGCAGCGGGTATTGCTGAGGTCATCAAATACGGCATCATCTATGATGAAACCTTCTTTGATTGGTTGGAACTGAATCTAGAGAAACTTTATCAACTTGATGAACAAGCACTGATCACCGCAATTGCTCGTTGTTGTGCAATTAAGGCTGAAGTGGTTGCTATCGATGAAAAAGAGTCAGGAATCAGAGCGTTATTGAACCTAGGTCATACATTTGGTCATGCGATTGAAGCAGAACTAGGCTATGGTAATTGGCTACATGGTGAAGCTGTGTCTTCAGGTACTGTAATGGCAGCCAAAACGGCTCAATTACAGGGACTGATCTCTCAGCAGCAGCTTGAGCGAATTATTTCTATACTCAAGAATGCGAAACTGCCAATCCATACGCCAGAAAGCATGTCTTTTGAAGACTTTATGCAGCACATGATGCGCGATAAAAAAGTGCTGTCTGGTCAGTTACGTTTGGTATTGCCAACAAGTATTGGTACTGCTGAAGTGGTCGCTGATGTGCCTCAAGACATCATTAAACAAGCGATTGATTTCTGCCGTACTCTTTAAATTTGGTTGTGATGTTGCCTAGTTAACCCCTAGGCAACTGAAGCGTTTTACTGATCGATCTTATCAGTAGGGATCCCCAATGAGTTTGGCTCATGAATTAAGAGTATTAGAGTTAGAATCTCAAGTTGAGCTATTAGAACGCTTACAGCTTTTGACTAACTTTGGCTCAAACCTAGTCACGGTCGCTGGTAAAACTGGCTCTGGCCGTTCATGGTTAGCTCAGCGTTATCTAGAGTCGTGGTCGACAGAAAAGAATCAGTGCTTACTGCTTTGTCACCCAAGCCAAGATGATCAGCAACACCGAGCTCTTATTCTTAGTCAGATCGTTTCTGATCCACTCTTTAATCAACATGACTCTTTATCAGATAGCCTTGCACGGTTACTGGATGGAGATTCGTGTCATGTGGTTATCGTTATCGATGATGCCCACCGACTCTCAGAACTCCTAGTATCCGAACTGTGGATGCTGGTACTTGAGGCTCAATCTAATCCTCAATGGACGATCAATATCGTTCTCTTCTCGGAACCTGGCCATTTAGACCCGCTGTTAACACGTCTGAGCTACGGTCAACAACACAAGCCTATCGATCTAGAAATCGATAATCTATCCCAACCCGAAGCTGAACATTTCTTTGAATCACTGGTGATTCGATATGTTGATGATGAGTCTGAAGCTCGCGTGCGACGTGCGTTTAATAAAGCGCAACCTTTGCCCGGTGAGTTAATGGCCTTAGGAGAATTGAAAGTGGAAAAAAGGATTATTATTCGCTCAATTATTGGTTCACCTATCAATATCGCGATTGTGGTGGCGTTGTTGTTGGTTGTTATCGGCGGCGGTTACTGGTGGATGTTCAGTCAGCCAACCCCTGATGATAAAGCGCAATCTCTCATTGCACCGATAGAACAGACCGCTATCCCGACGGTTGAAGTGGAAAGTGGCACAGAGCAAACAGGAATCGACGGTTCGGTTGATTCTGAAACCGACACTGACATGAGTTACCAAGGTGCTGACGATGACAGTTCATCTTTACCACCGGTTGTGGTGGAAGGTACAGCCAGTGTTGGCGAAGTAAAACAAGAGCAGCAACGTGTGGTGATTACTTCTGATGTGGTTGATGCGTTATTGGATGACAAGCCGAAAAGTGCCGATACCAGTGCGATTGATGCTGCCGTTGAAGAAAACACAGGTGCCGCGGTGAGCGTGCAACCTGATGCTGCGAACAACGAGTCACAAGCTTCAGTTGATGAAGATGCAGACCTAACTGAATCAACACCGCCGACGAAAAAGATCACCTTCTCATTTGCTCGTGAAGAGTTACAAGCTATCTCGCCACGCGCGTATACCTTACAGTTGAGCGCGATGACGTCATTAGAAGATGTTCAGTCTTTTATTGAAGAATATGAAGTCGAAGACAAGGTTCGTATTTACCCAACACTTCGTAATGACACCAAGTGGTTTATCATCACTTATCAAGATTACCCGACGATTCAAGTGGCGCGAGACGCGGTAAGTGCATTATCAAAACCACTTCAACAGTTGGAACCTTGGGCAAAATCGATGAATCAAGTGCATCGAGAGATAGAACGTGCGAAATAACCCTGAGCTTAGCCTCAAAATATGTTACATTCCGCAGCCTTATTTTTGAGTTGATAGATAGAGCAGTAAATGAAAAAGCAGCGTGCCTTTCTAAAATGGGCTGGTGGTAAATATGGCCTAGTTGAAGACATCCAACGTCACCTGCCACCTGCTCGAAAATTGGTAGAACCGTTTGTCGGTGCAGGCTCAGTGTTTTTGAATACTGATTTTGAACAGTACCTGCTTGCGGATATCAATCCCGATCTTATCAACTTGTACAACCTTCTTAAAACTGACCCTGAAACTTACATCTCTGAAGCGAAGCGCTGGTTCTGTCCTGAGAATAATCGCAAAGAAGTCTTTTTAGATATTCGAGCTGAGTTCAATGGTACCGACAATGTCATGTATCGCTCGCTTGCTTTCTTGTATATGAACCGATTTGGCTTCAATGGCCTGTGTCGATACAACAAGAAAGGTGGTTTTAATGTTCCGTTTGGTTCTTACAAAAAACCTTATTTCCCAGAAGCTGAGCTTGAGTTTTTCTCTGAGAAAGCAAAAAAAGCGACGTTTGTTTGTGAAGGCTACAGTGAGACCTTTAGCCGCGCCCGTAAAGGCTGTGTGGTTTATTGTGATCCTCCTTATGCGCCATTGTCTAGCACTGCTAACTTTACCTCTTACGCGGGTAATGGCTTCAGCTTAGATGATCAAGCGGCCTTGGCTGATGTTGCAGAAAGAGCGGCAATGGAACGAGGCATCCCTGTATTGATTTCAAACCATGACACCACCTTAACGCGCCGTTTATACCATGGTGCGGAGCTAAACGTGGTCAAGGTTAAGCGCACCATTAGCCGTAATGGCGCAGGGCGCAATAAAGTCGATGAGTTACTGGCGCTTTTTCATAAAGAGAAAAACCAGCAACACGCTTCAACAGAATTGTAGTAGTCAGAATAACCCTCGAACTCATCAAATTGAGTGACTCACGGGGACTTTCATAAACTAATCTTTCGAACTGCTAGGATCTGCTTGGGTGCTTAGGTAGAATTGCACACCAAATAGTCTTGGGATCGAGTCTTGTATTTGTTACGAGAGGTCACAAGGCGGTGATATTCGCAATTTACTCACTCTTAAGAGGTTTGGTATGAAAGATTTTCTAATCGCTCCATCGATTTTGTCTGCAGATTTTGCTCGTCTTGGTGAAGACGTAGAGAAAGTACTCGCAGCAGGTGCTGATGTTGTGCACTTCGATGTGATGGACAACCATTACGTACCGAACCTGACTTTTGGCGCTCCTATCTGTAAAGCGCTACGCGACTACGGTATTACAGCGCCTATCGATGTTCACCTAATGGTTAAGCCTGTGGATAGCATCGTACCTGAGTTTGCTAAAGCCGGCGCATCAATGATTACCTTCCATGTTGAAGCCTCTGAGCACGTTGATCGTACTCTACAGCTAATCAAAGAACACGGCTGTAAAGCAGGCGTAGTATTGAACCCAGCAACGCCACTTTCTTGCCTTGATTACATCCTAGACAAAGTCGACATGATTCTACTGATGTCAGTGAACCCTGGTTTTGGCGGTCAATCTTTCATTCCTCATACTCTTGATAAGCTGCGCGCTGTTCGTAAACTTATTGACGAATCTGGCCGTGATATCCGCCTTGAGATTGATGGCGGCGTGAAGGTTGATAACATCCGTGAAATTGCAGAAGCGGGCGCAGATATGTTCGTTGCCGGTTCCGCTATCTTCAATCAACCAGATTACAAAGAAGTGATTGATGAGATGCGTGCAGAGCTTGCAAAAGTTAACGCATAAAAGTAGAACTAAGGTCTGTTGACCTAAAATCAAAAAAATTTAGATTAAGGGGCTCATTGGCCCCTTTTTTACGTCTTATAGCTCAACTCATAAGGCGAAAATTATAAATAGGAAAGTAAGATGTCATTAAGCTCAATAAAACTGATCGCCTTTGATTTGGATGGAACCTTGTTAGATAGCGTGCCTGATTTGGCTGTTGCCGCTGACCAAGCTTGTCAGGAACTGGGGTTTTCTTCAGTAAGCGAAGAACAAGTTCGCGACTATGTGGGTAATGGTGCTGATGTTCTTATCGGACGTTCATTGAGCCGCAACCTGACGGTTGACCCAAGCCTTGAGCCAGAGCTACTGAAGAAAGCGCGCATCCTGTTTGATGATTTCTACGAGCAGGGCGGCCATAAGCTAAGCCACCTTTACCCATCAGTTAAAGAGACGCTAGCAGAGCTAGACAAAGCGGGCTTCACCATGGCGCTGGTAACCAACAAACCATCGAAATTTGTACCAGACGTTCTGGCGCAGCACGGTATCGATAAGTACTTTGTTGATGTGTTGGGCGGCGACTCTTTCTCAGAGAAAAAGCCGAACCCAGTGGCACTGAATTGGTTGCTAGAAAAGCACAATGTGAAGGCTGAAGAGATGCTAATGGTTGGTGATTCAAGCAACGACATCAAAGCCGCTAAGAATGCAGGCTGCCACTCGTTTGGTCTGACTTACGGCTACAACCACGGTGAGCCGATTTCAGCATCAAACCCTGACTATGTCGCAGACAACATTGCGCAATTACTAGATGTCGTTCTAGTTTCAGCATAAAGCGGACAAAAGTTAGCTAACCCACTAGCAAAATACTTATCAATGAGTACACTGGATGAGCCGTACAGAAGAGCTGTGCGGCTTTTCTATTTTAAAGTTAAGAAGCTAAGTTTTTCAGATACTACGTTAAGAAACTAAGTTAACGAGCTTAGCGAACAAGCAAAGGAATTAAAACCATGAGCAAGCCCATCGTATTGAGTGGTGTTCAACCATCTGGTGAACTAAGTATCGGTAACTACTTGGGTGCTCTACGTCAATGGCAACAGATGCAAGATGATTACGATTGCCAATACTGTGTTGTAGACCTTCACGCAATTACGGTTCGTCAAGACCCGAAAGCGTTGCATGAAGCGACTCTAGACGCATTAGCAATCTGTCTTGCTGTCGGTGTTGATCCAAAGAAGAGCACGCTATTTGTTCAGTCACACGTACCAGAGCATGCTCAACTTGGTTGGCTTCTTAACTGTTACACACAAATGGGTGAACTGAGCCGTATGACTCAGTTCAAAGATAAGTCTGCACGTCACTCAAATGACGTAAACGTAGGCCTATACGACTACCCAGTGTTGATGGCTGCAGATATCCTGCTTTACGGCGCGCACCAAGTACCAGTAGGTAGCGACCAGAAACAACACCTAGAGCTAGCGCGTGATATCGCCAATCGCTTTAACAACATCTACGGCCCAGAAACACCAATCTTCCAAGTTCCAGAACCTTACATTCCAACAGTGAATGCGCGTGTAATGAGCCTGCAAGATGCGACTAAGAAAATGTCTAAGTCGGATGACAACCGTAAGAACGTAATTACTCTGCTAGAAGAGCCTAAGTCGATCATCAAGAAGATCAACAAAGCGCAAACGGATGCAGAAACGCCACCACGTATCGCTCACGATTGGGAAAACAAAGCAGGTATCTCTAACCTAATGGGTCTGTACTCTGCGGCGACGGGCAAAACGTTCGAAGAGATCGAAGCGCAATACCAAGGCGTTGAAATGTACGGTCCATTTAAGAAAGATGTAGGCGCAGCATTGGTTGAGATGCTTGAGCCGATTCAATCTGAATACCACCGTATCCGTGCTGATCGTGCTTACATGGACGCAGTAATGAAAGCGGGTGCTGAAAAAGCCTCTGAGCGTGCTGCAGTAACACTGAAAAAAGCATACGAAGCGGTAGGTTTTGTTACTCGCCCATAGAGTGAACTAAAATAACTCGCTTGAGAATTTTAGCCCAAAGTGACTTTGTTTACTTTGGGCTTTTTATTGCCCGCTCCATTTGCCTTCCCAGTAAACCTCTTGTTTGAATTGATAATTTAAGCATTATCTAGCTAACATATTCATAATATTAATGCTGTGCAGATGATCCTGTTAATGGGTCTTTAAGTTTATAAAATTCAGCTCATTTCTATTTGTGTTGGAAATATATAACGTGCCAAACAATTGATGATTCCAAAGTGATAAGTTCCTCATTTTCTTGCCAACTGACTTATTCCTTTCATAAATAAACCTGATAGTTACCACAAAATACATGACTGCCCATAGATGGCAGTGACTATAAATCAATGTACTCAGGTGAAACGGATGGCTCTTTTACACAAACCTTCATTGCTAGCAGTGGCAATTGGTAGCTTGCTAACGGCAAGTGCACACGCTGATTTGTTTATTTCACAATATGTGGAAGGCGGCAGCTACAACAAAGCGGTTGAGATTGCCAATAACGGCGATAGCAGCATGAATTTAGATGGTTATTCACTGGCTAAGTCAGCGAACGGCAACGGATCATGGGGTGCCACTTTACCTTTGGATGGCCACGTTTTAGCGCCCGGTGAAGTACTTGTAGTCGCACATTCTAGTGCGAGTGATGAGATTAAAGCTAAAGCTGACATCATTAATGCTTCTATCGCTAATCATAACGGTGACGACCCGTTGGCTATCTTGAATTCAGATGGTTCGGTACATGATGTTGTTGGTTTGATGGGCGATGTGGACTGGGGCAAAGATGTTACTTTGGTTCGTGCGACACAAACACCTTCGGCGACGTTTGATGCTTCGCAATGGGTATCGCTACCAAAAGACAACATTGAAGGGCTAGGTTCACTAGACAGTGTTGAACTGCCAGAAGCGTTCACTTGTACACAGGATGGCTCTGCCCCAGTATTCACCACCATTCAAGAGATCCAAGGTGAGGGCGCAACATCGCCGTTCATTGATGGTTACCCGTACATCACCGACGATGAGTATTTCGTAAAAGGTGTGGTTAGCGCAGTGACTACGGGCATAACCAAAGGTTTCTACCTGCAAGCACTTGATGACGACTTCAATTCAAGCACTTCTGAAGGCCTATTTATTCACACCAATCAATCTAGCTCAGAGCTGGCTGCGGGCGATGTGGTGTGTGTGAAAGGTAAGGTTCAAGAATACTACAGCCATACTCAGCTTAAAGTTGAAAACAACCAATGGCTAAAACAGGGCGAGCAACAAGCGCTTGAAGCAATGGCGATTGAAGCTCTAGACAGTGATGAAAACTTCGCTGCAACGCTTGAACGCTACGAAGGTATGTTGGTGAAAACGACGGAAGCGCTTGATATGCGTGTCACTCGTACCTTTGGTTATGACTACGCAGGTCGTCGTAACAACATGGTACTGGCGCATGAGCGTATTAACATGCAACCGAACCAGCTTTTCGCTGCAGGTTCTGAAGACGCGAAACAACAAACGGAAGATAACGCAGACCGTCGTCTTTTCGTTGAAACCGATCAAAAAGCGGCTGACGGACAAGTACCTTTCTACCCAGACTTTGGCCGCACCGATATCGACCAAGATGGTTCGACGGAAGACTACATCCGTATCGATGACACCATTGTTGGCCTAGAAGGCGTGCTGACTTACAGCTACGGCGAGTATCGCTTAGTGACAACCAACCAGATCTCGGCTGAGAACTTTGTACGTAATGACCCACGTACTGACAAACCTGATATGGATGAAGGTGATCTACGTATCGCGACTTTCAATGTCTTGAACTACTTTAACTCTCCATTTGGTGGCGATGCGAATCAGCATGGTAACAACCGTGGCGCGAACACCATGACTGAGTTTGAGATGCAACAAGAGAAGATTGTGAATGCGATTCTTCGCTTAGACGCTGACATTATTGGTTTGATGGAAATTGAGAATAACGGCTTTGGTGAAGGCTCTGCCATTCAGCAGCTTGTTAACCAACTGAATGACCGCATTGAGCGCAAGAAAGACCGCTATACCTTTGTGGCTGTCGACTCGAACGAAGATGGCGTGACCGACGAGATGGACTCGATTGGTACTGATGTCATTACAACGGGCGTTATCTACCGTAAGAAAGTGGTTAAGCTTAAAGACAGTCGTGTTATCGCGATGCCAAGCCAACAAGCGCCAGAAGTGTTAGATGATTCTGGCAAGGTGATTGAAGACGGTAAGAACTATCAACGCGACTCGTTGGCGCCAACCTTTAAAGTTAAGGGCACCAAAGAGAAACTCACCGTAGCGATCAACCACTTTAAGTCGAAAGGTTCTAAGTGTTGGGAAGATGCTGCACCGGTTGAGCAGGGCGGTCAAGGTGGCGTTGATGCCGATAAGCAAGGTTCATGTGAGAACTTCCGTGTTGCTGCGGCAGTTGCATTAGGTGAAGCGCTAGACGGCATCAAAGGCCATAAAGTGATTCTGGGTGATATGAACTCGTACGGCATGGAAGACCCAATGCTGGTACTGACGGATTACTCTGAAGAGAAATACGGTAAGCAAATCAAAGCGGCGCGTAACACTTACATTGACGGCGTTGAGCAGTTTGGTGACAGCGGTGCGGTAATTACTAAGAACTACGGCTACATTAATGCTGTGGCTCAAAAGCACCCAGACAGCTGGAGCTACTCATACAATGATGAAGTCGGTGCCTTGGATCATTTGTTGATCAGTGACAGCCTGAAAGATAGAGTAGTTGATGCGACCGATTGGCACATCAATGGTGGTGAGTCGACGTTGTTTGACTACAACGAAGAGTTCAAAGGTGACCTACCTAAGTATCAAGATCACTTCCGTTCATCGGATCATGATCCTGCTGTTCTTGAACTGCGAGTAGGCGGTTCATTTGGCTTCGGTGCACTGATGTCATTGTTTGGCTTAGCAATGTGGCGTCGTCGCAAGTAGCGACATCGTTAACCATGTAAGCCAGCTGATTCAGGTAACTGAAAGTTATCTGTAAACAATTAAGGTCAACTTAGGTTGGCCTTAATTATTGGCGAAATGCAGTTTCCACTTGCCTTTCGCCATGGGTATTGCACAATACCGCCCCTATATCTCCCAATCATTTAGTATTTAGCAAACGATTTCGACCCATGTTACTTATCATCGATAACTACGACTCTTTTACCTATAACTTGTATCAGTATTTCTGTGAGTTAGGGGTCACTGTGAAAGTTGTTCGCAACGATGAGATTGATATTGCGGGTATTGAAGCGCTAAAGCCTAGTCACCTTGTTATCTCGCCGGGCCCGTGTGCGCCCGATGATGCGGGAATCTCTCTACAAGTCATTGAACACTTCGTGGGTAAGTTGCCTATCTTAGGTGTGTGCCTTGGTCATCAAGCCATTGCTCAAGTCTTTGGTGGTGAAGTAGTGCGAGCCAGACAAGTGATGCACGGTAAAACCTCTCCAATCCGCCACAATGGCAAGAGCGTTTTTCAAGGGCTTAATAACCCTCTAACCGTGACACGTTACCATTCTCTAGTAGTGAAAAATGGCACGCTACCTGATTGCTTTGAATTGACCTCTTGGACGGAATTCGAAGATGGCAGCATGGATGAGATCATGGGTTATCAACACAAAACCTTGCCGATTGATGCGGTGCAATTTCACCCTGAGTCGATTAAAACAGAGCAAGGACACCAGCTTCTCGCTAACTTCCTAGCACGCTGAGTGTTTAAATTTGACTCTTTCTCCGTCTAAATAAGCCAGTTGAACCTGTTAGCCCATTCGTTAAGCGTTTAAATTCGGGCGCTACGCGCCTCTTACTCCTCTGACGCCGATCACTTTTTATAACATTTCTCTCTCTTCAGGCTAAGTTTTTGGCCTATGCAAAATTATTCGCCTTATTTCGTCTCGAACCCTATATACCGCAATGCCAGTAAGGCTTTGCTATTACTGGTTATGCGTTTAGGTAAAAAAAGCTTCATAAAACAGATTAATTGATGCATAAATAGTCATAGGTAGTGACGTTTAGCTGGCTGTTAGGGATGGCTAAAGAATAATCTACTATTGAAAACGTTAATTAAATGTAAATATAATGCTGCAGCGGGATTATGGCGAGAGAAAATATCTTTGTCTCACTTATGAACCAGTACGCTTATTTGCGAAGCTTGCGGTATCGAGAAGGAATGTACGATGACAGTGGAAAAAAAAGTAGAACGTAGTCTGTTTAATGAGGTGATGGTGCCTTGTTATAACCCAATGGAAATGATCCCAGTAAAAGGGGAAGGCGCACGCGTTTGGGACCAACAAGGCCGAGAGTATATCGACTTTGCTGGTGGTATCGCTGTGAGCTGTTTGGGTCACTGTCACCCAGCAATGGTTAACGCAGTTACTGAGCAAGCAAACAAGATTTGGCATTTAAGTAATGTAATGACCAATGAACCTGCACTGCGTCTAGCGAAGAAGCTAACAGACGTATGTTTTGCAGAAAAAGTATTCTTTGCCAACTCTGGTGCTGAAGCGAACGAAGCCGCATTGAAGCTAGCTCGTCGTTGGGCAGCGGATGTTCACGGTCCTGAGAAATCTGAAATCATTGCATTCAAACAAGGTTTCCACGGTCGTACTTTCTTTACCGTAACGGTGGGTGGTCAAGAGGCTTACTCTGATGGCTTCGGTCCTAAACCGGGCGATGTAACTCACCTGCCTTACAACGATATTGCAGCGCTAGAAGCGCACATCTCAGATCGCACATGTGCAATCATGATGGAACCTCTACAAGGCGAGGGCGGTATCATCTCTCCAACATCTGAGTTCGTGAACACGGTTCGTGAACTGTGTGACAAACACAATGCGCTGCTTATCTTTGATGAAGTGCAAACAGGTAATGGCCGTACAGGTAACTTTTACGCTTACCAAGGTCTAGGTGTAACACCTGATATCCTAAGCACTGCGAAATCACTAGGTGGTGGTTTCCCTATCGGTGCAATGCTAACAACATCTGAGCTTGCGACGCACCTAAAAGTCGGTACGCACGGTTCTACTTACGGTGGTAACCCACTGGCGTGTGCCGTTGCTGAAGCAGTTGTTGACGTAGTAAGCCAACCTGAAACGTTGGCTGGCGTGAAAGAACGCGAAGCACTATTCCGTGATGGTTTAGCTAAGATTAACGACAAATACCAAATATTCAGTGAAGTTCGCGGTAAAGGCCTATTGCTAGGCGCTGCGCTTAATGAAGCATGGCAAGGTCGTGCTCGTGATGTATTGGTAGCAGCAGGCGAACAAGGCTTGATGGTACTGGTTGCGGGTGCAAACGTGGTTCGTTTCACGCCATCACTGGTTATCACTACACAAGAAATTGAAGAAGGTTTATCAAAACTAGACAAAGCAATCGCTACGCTAGTTTAGCCTGAGCGGCGTCATAGGAATGATCGCCATTAGAGCGATCCCATGACGTACTGCTAAAGGCCCAAGCTTCTGGTTTTGGGCCTGTTTTGCATCTGGAGGGAATATTGATGCTAGTTGTTCGCCCAATAAAATTATCTGATTACGATGCGCTGCATACCTGCGCGGTTGAATCTGGTCACGGATTCACATCTCTTCCGGTTAACGAAGAACTGTTAACTAACCGAATTACTCACTCTGAATACAGCTTTGCCAAACAAGACGTGACTGAACCCGGTGATGAAGGCTACCTAATGGTTGGCTTCGACACTGAAACGGGAGAAGTTGCAGGCACCACAGGCATCGAAGCCTCAATTGGCTGGGATGTTCCGTTTTACTCTTACCACATCAGCAAAGTGGTTCACTCATCGCAAAAGCTTGGCGTGAATAACGTCGTGAAACTACTGACTTTCGGCAATAACTACACCGGATGCAGTGAGATCTGCACACTGTTCTTGCGTCCAGCTTTCCGTGGTGGATTGAATGGTCGTTTGATGTCGAAGTGTCGCTTCCTGATCATGTCAGAGCACCCAGAGCGTTTCTCGAAAACGATTTTTGCTGAGATGCGTGGTGTATCGGATGCGGAAGGTAACTCACCTTTCTGGCAATGGCTGCAAGAGCACTTCTTCTCAATTGATTTCACGCTTGCAGATTACCTAACTGGTATTGGTAAGAAAGGCTTCATTGCTGACCTAATGCCGAAGCTGCCTATCTACGTGAACCTACTGAGCAAAGAAGCTCAGGCGGTGATTGGAGAGGTACATGATAATACACGCCCTGCACTTAAGTTGTTGGAACGTGAAGGTTTCACTAACCGTGGTTATGTCGACATCTTTGATGCAGGCCCAACGGTTGAGTGTGATTTAAGAAACATTGAATCAGTGCGTCATGCGATTCGAGCTCAGGTTCAAATTGCAGAGCACTCCAGCTCTAAAGACTTCCTAATTGGTAATACCTCGTTTGAGAACTTCCGCGCAGTAGCCGCGAAAGGCGCGTATGACCAAGCAAGCGACACAGTGATTTTATCATCTGAAGTAGCAAGCGCTCTTGAAGTAAAAGAAGGCGAATTCGTTCGCATGTTGGCTCAATAAGAGCGGCGATTATCTGTCGAAGATTTTAAGGATAGAAGTATGACTCAGTGGATAGCAGGACAGTGGGTGGCAGGTCAAGGCGACGCCATGACATCAGTAAGCCCATACAACAATGAAGTGGTGTGGCAAGGCGATAGTGCAACACCAGCGCAGGTTGAATCTGCAGTAGCAGCGGCTCGTGATGCGTTCTTAGTTTGGAAGAAACTGAGCTTTGCAGAGCGTGAAGCGATCGTGTTGAACTTTGCTGAGAAAGTAAAAGAGAACAGCGAAGAGATAGCACAGATTATTGCAAAAGAGACAGGTAAACCGATTTGGGAAACTCGTACTGAAGCGGGCGCGATGGCGGGCAAGATCGCTATCTCTATTCGTGCATACCACGAACGTACTGGTGAAGCTTCACGTGAAGCGACAGGTAACCAAATCGTACTGCGTCATCGTCCATTAGGCGTTATGGCGGTATTTGGTCCTTACAACTTCCCAGGTCACCTACCTAACGGTCATATTGTTCCAGCACTGCTATCGGGTAATACCGTGGTATTTAAGCCGTCAGAGCAGACACCTTGGACAGGTGAGTTTGCGATGAAGCTATGGCAAGAAGCTGGCCTTCCTGCTGGCGTGATCAACCTAGTGCAAGGCGCTAAAGAGACAGGTATCGCACTAGCCGATGCTAAAGGTCTTGATGGCGTGCTATTCACGGGTAGTGCTAATACCGGTCATATCCTTCACCGTCAATTCGCAGGTCAACCGGGCAAGATGCTGGCGCTAGAGATGGGTGGCAACAACCCTATGGTGATCAGTGACCAATTTGGTGATGCTGACGCGACGGTTTATACCATTATTCAATCAGCCTTCATCAGTGCAGGTCAACGTTGTACGTGTGCTCGTCGCTTGTATGTTCCTGTTGGCGAGAAGGGCGATCAACTGCTCGATAAGCTTGTTGCGGCTACCTTGAAGATTCGTGTTGATCAGCCATTCGCTGAGCCAGCACCCTTCATGGGACCACAGATCTCTGAAGCGGCGGCTAAGTTCATTTTGGACGCGCAAGCTAATCTGCAATCACTAGGTGGTGTAAGCCTAGTTGAAGCAAAAGCGGGCGAAGCGGCGTTTGTTTCTCCGGGTATTATCGATGCAACCAACATTGCTGAGTTGCCAGATGAAGAGTACTTCGGCCCATTGCTGCAAGTGGTTCGCTACCAATCGCTAGAGCAAGCCGTTGAGCTGGCTAATGACACGCGCTTTGGTTTGTCGGCGGGTCTTGTATCAACAGATGATTCTGAATGGGAATACTTCGTTGACCATATCCGTGCGGGTATTGTTAACCGTAACCGCCAGCTAACAGGCGCAAGTGGTGATGCACCATTTGGCGGCCCGGGTGCTTCAGGCAACCTACGCCCAAGTGCTTACTACGCGGCTGACTACTGTGCTTACCCTATGGCTTCAATGGAAGGTGGTGAAACTCAACTGCCAGCTACGTTTAGCCCAGGTATTGAGCTGTAGTTTTGGCTTTTAAGCTTTAACTTGATGAATCATAAGCTTATGAGCTCTAGGTTCATGAGTAACAGATTCATTGATTGTGTAATAAGGAAGCGGTGTTATCGCTTCCTCTTTTCACCCACGTCCGACACCTCGATTGGGCGGTAGATAATAATAGAACAAGTATGTCACAGGCTGATGGCTGCTGACTCTATGTCCAGCCTCTCCCTTTCTAATCCAAATTACTAGCTTGCTAGAACCTCTGACAAGGAGTCACCATGACGCCCGATCTACTCTTTAAATCACTATGGGACGATTACATTCACAGGCTTTGTCCATCGGCAGAGAAAGTGCATCACTTGCTGAAAGAAGACGAAGCGCTGATTAATGATCACATTGCACTGCGTACTTTCAATGTTGCACCGCTAGGTATTGAAACATTGGCTAAACCTTTCCTTGAGTTAGGTTACAAGGCGTGTGGCGATTACTTATTTGAGAGCAAGAAGCTAGTGGCTAAGCACTACGAGCACCCAGATCCAAACCAACCAAAAGTGTTCATTAGTGAGTTGAAGGTAGAAGAGTGTTCAAGTGGCTTACAACAGATCGTTGCTAAGTTGGTTGAGCAAGTGGACGCAAGTAAGCTTCAAGGTCATGAATTCTTGTTTGGTGGTCGTCTTTGGGATTTGAGCTTCGCAGATTTCCAAGTGCTAGCAAAAGAGAGTGAATACGCTTCTTGGCTAGCGGCTCATGGTTACGGTGCAAACCACTTTACGGTGAGCGTTAATCAACTCGACACTTTTGATGAAGTTCAGGCAGTAAATGATTACCTGAGCGAATCAGGATTCACGATCAATGCATCTGGCGGCGAGGTGAAAGGCTCTCCAGAGGTCTTATTAGAGCAATCATCAACAATGGCAGATAAAGTCCCAGTTTCATTTGTTGAAGGCAATGAGATGATTCCTGGTGGCTTCTATGAGTTCGCTAAGCGTTATGCGATGGCCAATGGTGAGCTTTATACCGGATTTGTCGCGGCATCAGCTGACAAAATCTTTGAAAGCACCAACGGTTAAAGAAAGATACGAGCACGGGCTTTGCCCTAGAGATGCGGGTACGCTCCGCTTCGAGAGTGTTTACGTTTGGAAGTTGTAAGTGTCCCATTCGCATCTCGCATCTCGCATCTGCTCTCTAGATCTTTAGAAAACAAAAAAGCCACCAAATTTGCATTTGGTGGCTTTCAAATTTTTGGCTCAATTAATCGAGATTAACGAGTGCCGTATACCACGATAGTCTTACCGTGTGCAGAAATTAGGTTCTGCTCTTCAAGCATCTTCAAGATACGACCTACGGTCTCACGAGAACAACCAACGATCTGGCCAATCTCTTGACGAGTGATCTTGATTTGCATGCCGTCAGGGTGAGTCATTGCATCTGGCTGTTTCGCTAGGTTAAGTAGCGTTTGAGCGATACGACCGGTAACGTCAAGGAACGCTAAGTCACCAACTTTTTGGCTAGTTACTTGTAGACGGTTTGCCATTTGCGCTGAAAGGCGCATCAGGATATCTGGGTTCACTTGGATAAGTTGACGGAATTTCTTGAAAGAAATTTCAGCTACTTCACAAGGAGATTTAGCACGAACCCACGCAGTACGCTCTTGGTCTTCTTCGAAAAGTCCAAGTTCACCGATGAAGTCGCCTTGGTTTAGGTAAGAAAGAATCATTTCCTTACCTTCTTCGTCTTTGATAAGAACAGCCACAGAACCTTTAACGATGTAGTACAAGGTTTCTGCCTTTTCACCAGCATGAATCAAAGTACTTTTTGAAGGGTACTTATGAATATGACAGTGTGAAAGGAACCACTCTAATGTTGGATCGGTTTGAGGTTTACCTAGAACCATAATATCTCACTTCCTCTGCAGGGTATGCTTGCCGCTTTCCGTATTTTAGCTAAGCCTGAATTGACTCAGTTAGGATAAGAGCACTCGTTGAGTGCTGCAAGCTATCTTGTGTTTCGTTTAAGAATAGTATCCTTTTTCAGGTACTATTTCTTGATTTTAATCGTGACCAAGCTACGATTTTTTACGCAAAATTGTGCACATGATCACGGTATGAAAAGTAATCAACCAGAATGTCGTTTTGTTAACCTATTTTTCCGGTTTCGATTAGTTGTTGTAGAATTGGCCTTACAATGAGCTCCATAGCAAAACTCATCTTGCCTCCTGGCACCACGAGCGTGTTATGACGTGACATAAATGAGCCATCAATCATAGCCAAAAGGTAAGGGAAATCGACGTTTTTGATGCCGCGCAAACGTATAACTACGAAGCTTTCGTCTAAACTTGGAATCCCTTTGGCGTTCAGTGGATTCGATGTATCTACGGTAGGGACACGCTGAAAGTTGATATGAGTGCGCGAAAACTGCGGGGTAATGTAGTTAAGGTAATCATCCATTGAACGAACAATAGAATCCATCACCGCTTCGCGAGAGTGCCCACGATCGCGTGTGTCACGAACGAATTTCTGGATCCACTCCAAGTTTACGATAGGTACCATGCCGATAAGCAGATCGACGTGTTGCGAGACGTTAATGTCGCCATCGACTACGCCACCATGAAGGCCTTCGTAGAACATCACATCCGAGTTTTCAGGGATCTCTTGCCATGGCGTAAAGGTGCCGGGCATTTGGTTGTAAGGAACGGCTTCATCGAAGGTATGTAGATAGCTACGGACTTTACCCGTGCCTTCATTTCCGTATTGACGGAAGAACTCTTCTAATGCGCCAAAATCGTTAGCCTGTGGACCAAAGTAGCTGATGTGCTTACCTTGCTCGCGCGCCTTACGGATCTCGACATCCATCTCTGGTCGAGTGAAGCGATGGAAACTATCCCCTTCAACCCAAGCTGCCTTCACGTCCATCATATTGAACATTTTACGGAAGGCTTCTGAGGTAGTGGTGGTGCCGGCTCCAGATGAACCCGTCACCGCAATAATTGGATGTTTAGCGGACATGACAACCCTTGTCTTTTGAGTAACTTACTTGTTAGCAATCGTTTACCACTATAACACGGCTCCTTTATGAGCGCAGCTTAGAAGCGTTTTGTGACTTGAATATCAACGGTTTCATGCAGCTCAGAAAACACGATACTGACTTCCTTTGAGGCTAATTGATGTTTCACTTGGTCAATCTTGTTTTGCAGTGAAACCTCTACGTCACCGTAGTCTGTGCCTTCACGCAGCACGAATTCTTTAATGAGGTTTTCTAGCGTTTCTGGTGCGATGTCTTGCCATGGGATGATCATAAATACTTCTCTCTTTTATGTTCATGGATATGTTCATAAATAGGTTTATTGATGTGTTGATTAGTGTGTCTAGCGACGCCTATCACTCAGCCCTTAAAAGGCTCGGCCATTATGCCGAATCTTGAATACTTTCATAGTAGGCGGGTAATGCTTCTTCTAACCAAAACCTTGGTTTGAGCGTGCTACCAGTAATGAACCCCACATGGCCGCCTTTTTGAAACAGACGATAATCGATGTTGTCAGGTAGAACGAATTTTGGAATCACATCATCGGTCATGAAAGGGTCATCTTTCGCATGAATGATCTGAGTCGGTAGCTTAATCCGATTTAACTTCGGCAAAGCAGAGCATTGAGCATAGTAATCTTGTGCATTCTTGAAGCCGTGCAGAGGCGCAGTGATTCGCTCATCAAACTCATACAGCTTATCGATCTTCTTGATGCTTTCTGCTGAGATGCCAATCTTCTCTTGCAGCAGCTTATGTTTCTTCAATGCATTCGATTTCAAAGAGTTGAGCAGGTACTTTTTATAGAGTTTGGAGAAGCCTTGTTCAATACGACTTGAACAACAAGCAAGGTCAAAGGGGGCTGAAACAATCGTCGCCGCTGAGATTAACGGATCATCAGCATAGTCGGCGAGATAATTAGCCAACATGTTGCCGCCTAGCGAGATCCCAACCGCAACCTTAGGGTTATTGGGAAACCTTGAATGCAGATGCCTTAAAAAGAAGCGCGCATCTTCGACCTCTCCAGAATGGTAAGCACGAGCTAAGCGATTCGGCTTTCCGCTGCAACCTCTGAAGTGCATCATCACGGACAACCAACCATCCTTAGCAAACGCATTCATCAGTCCATTGGCGTAAGGGCTCTCAAAGCTCCCCTCTAATCCATGGAATAAGATGAAGATGGGCTTATTGCTTTGTTTGTCGGAGCTTGGTTTGTCAGATCTTTGATTATCAGAGCTTGGGTTGTCATTACTCAAGTTGTCACTATTGGATTCGTCACCATTGGAGCTGTCACCATCGGGTGATTCGCTCCATGCAAGGTCGAGAAAGTCACCATCGGGTGTTTCTAAGGTTTGCCATTGAGGAGCAAACAACGCCTGCTTTCTAATAAACCTAGGTACCAAGGTCTGTAGGTGAGGATTTGATAAACCAGCAGCAGCGGTAAATATTGTCATAAAACAGTCCATGCTTATTTATGGGCTTTGAAAAGTGTTGAGCTTTTAGTGAAACGCCCACGTTTTTATTTGAGCTTGGTTGATTCTCGGCATAAGCGCAAGGGTTTCACAGAGACGAGCTACAAAAACACGCCATGAGTAACTGATTGAATAATATCGAGGTTAAGCTTGGATCTAGACGGAATAAAAGGGAAAGGTAACGAGTTAAGGCTGAGGGGCTGGTTCAGAAAAAGCATCATAGAGGTTTTCTGCGCCGAGTAGCCGACAATACTCAAATGCGAGTGGCGATTGTTGATTGCAGGAGAGATGCAGAGAGTTGATGCAGTCGACGAGATCAGATTGCTGTTGCTTCTCTAGCTGCAGCTCAAATTGGAGTGCTTCGCGGTAGAGAGAATCGATAACTTGAGGTTTGAGGTGCTTACGCAGCTCTCGATAGCTGTGAAGAAGAGTTTCAGAGCGGCTCAAGCACTGTTGAACTTTATGCCACTCTTCTTCAGCAAAAGACAATTGCTGCTCATCAAGCCATTTGAGAAGCAGCAGTAGATTGACGTTGCCGTGGAACTGGTTTTGCAAAGCTAAGCACGCATCCTTTACACCGCGCACACTGTAATACTGAAGGCTAAATTGCCATAGTCGTTCCAGTGTTAGTGATGTCGAGGCGTGCTCTGGGCTCATAAGCTATCCATTTCCTGTTCCATTTGCTCAAGCTCTTCTTGAGTGGACATCCAATCCATTTCAACTTCTTCTAGCTGTGACTTACTGCTCGCTTGCAGAGCGAGTACTTTATTCAGTTTAGCCTTATTTTCAGCTTCATAAAGTGAAGTGTCAGATAATTGCTGTTCAGCCTCTTCAAGATCAAGCGTCAACTTATCCATTTTCTTTTCAAACTGAGTCAATTGTTTGCGAATAGGCGCGGTCAGTTTTCTGAACTCGGCTTCTTTACGTTTTTGTTCTTTCTTCGATGCCGCACTGTTCGCGCTGTCTTTGGCTGGAGCTAACGCTTGCGCTTCTTTACGTTCAATTTTTTGCTGTTCAGTCAGCCATTTATAGTAATCGTCAAGATCACCATCAAACGGCGCAACCTGACGGTCGTGTACTAGGTACAAGTCATCGGTGGTTGCACGCAGTAAGTAACGGTCGTGCGATACGATAACCATCGCACCTTCAAACGTTTGCAGTGCGAAGGTCAGCGCCTGACGCATGTCGAGATCCAAGTGGTTGGTTGGTTCATCGAGTAATAATAGATTTGGCTTTTGCCATACCAGCAGAGCCAGTACCAATCGTGCTTTTTCACCACCCGAAAACGGAGCCACTTTATCGAGTGCTTTTTCACCTTGGAAGCCAAAGCTGCCGAGATAATCTCGCAGTTGTTGTTCGGTGTGTTTAGGCGCAATCTGCATCATGTGTTGCAGTGGCGTTTCTTCTGGATGCAGCGTCTCTAATTGATGCTGAGCGAAGTAACCCATCTTAACGCCTTGCGAATAGCTCAGCTCACCACCTTGCTGTTTCAGTTCGCCTGAAAGCAGCTTGATCAGTGTCGACTTACCCGCACCGTTTCGACCCAGTAGACCGATACGGCTACCCGGAACAAGGTTAAGGCGAATCTTTTCTAGAATCAGGTTGTCGTCGTAACCGGCCGATACCTCATCCATCATCATGATTGGGTTCGGCAACGCGTCCGGCTCTCTAAATTCAAAGCTGAATGGATTGTCAAATTGAGCGGGTAGCACTTGTTCCATTTTCTCAAGCGCTTTAATACGACTTTGCGCTTGGCGAGCCTTTGAAGCTTTGTAGCGGAAACGGTCAATGTAGCTCTGCATGTGAGACATTTGCTTCTGCTGCTTTTGGAACATCGCTTGTTGCAGGATCAGTTTTTGAGCACGTTGAGTCTCAAACGACGAGTAGTTACCGGTGTATTCGTTAAGCTGTTGGTTCTCAACATGCACGATGCGGTTGACGATCGGGTCTAAGAAGTCTCTATCGTGCGAGATAAGAACCAGTGTGCCAGGGTAGTTTTGTAGCCAGCGCTCTAGCCACATCACAGCATCTAAGTCTAAGTGGTTGGTTGGTTCATCGAGCAGCAGTAAGTCACTGCGACATAGAAGGGCTTGCGCTAAGTTCAAACGCATACGCCAACCACCCGAAAATTGGGTCAGGTTCCATGTCATTTGCTCTTGGCGAAAACCAAGGCCATCCAGTAATTCAGCTGCTCGTGAATTGATGGTGTAACCACCAATGGTTTCAATCTTGCCGTGTATCTCTGCTACCAATGTACCGTTGTCGGCTTGTTCTGCTTTCGCCAGTTGCTCTTCAAGGCCACGATATTCTCTGTCACCATCAATTACATACTCAATGGCTTTTCTTTCTAATGCAGGGGTTTCTTGTGCAACCCAAGCCATTTCCCAGTGAGCGGGTTTACTGAATGAACCGGCATCAATCGATAGCTCGTCTTTAATTAAGGCGAACAGCGTAGATTTACCACAGCCATTTTTACCGACTAAACCGACTTTGTCGCCAGGATGAAGGGTTGCAGATGCTTGGTCGAGAAGTGGCTTACCGCCGCGTAGCAATTGAATGTCAGAGAAAGTAATCATATAGAGGTAGCATAGAAATTAGAGGTGAACAGACGCCTGCATAGTAGGCTGAATCCAGATAAAAGTCGATCACAATGCAATTTGCGTTATGATGCCAATAACATATTAATAACTTTTGCTTAAATTCTTGTGGCCTTGCCACCGTTTAGCTCTAAAAGGAATGTTTCAAAGGAATGAGTAATACTCCCTCGACACAAAAAGCTGTGCCAAAGGTGCTAGTGATCTACGCACACCCTGAGCCACAAACCTCTATTGCCAATCAAATGATGGTTAAAAAGATAGAGTCGCTTGGGCATGTCAAAATCCATGATCTCTACGCGACGTATCCTGATTTCTTTATTGATGTGCCTTATGAGCATGAACTACTGCTTCAGTATGATGTGATTGTCTTCCAACACCCTTTGTTTATGTATTCATGCCCATCGCTACTGAAAGAGTGGTTTGACCGAGTATTAGGCAAAGGTTTTGCGTTTGGTGAGCAGAGTGCCCTTAAGGGAAAACACTGGCGCAGTGTGATCACGACTGGTGGTAAAGAAGAGGCGTTTGGAGAGGCAGGCTATAATAAATATCCATTACAAGAGATTTTGCAGCCATTCGAGTTAACCGCCGCTTTGTGTCAGATGCACTGGATGTCACCTTTGGTTTTACACTGGGCAAGAAACGTCTCGGACATGACGCGTTACCAACACGCGGAAGCTTATCGAAATTGGTTGCGAGACCCGCTACAAGATATAGGAGCGAATGATGGCTCTGACTAACGATTTTCTACAAAGTAGCGTTATTTTTTTAGCGGCTGCTGTGGTCGCGGTTCCTATCGCGCAGCGAGCTGGCCTAGGCTCAGTACTCGGCTATCTATTAGCTGGCGTGGCGATTGGCCCTTGGGGGCTTGGTTTAATCAGCGATGTCGAAGCGATTCTGCATTTCTCCGAGTTTGGGGTGGTACTGCTGCTCTTTCTGATTGGTTTAGAGCTTAACCCTAAAAAATTGTGGCAGATGCGGGCGCCTATTCTTGGGTTGGGTGGCGCGCAAGTGTTGATCACCACTCTGATTATTACCGCCATCGCCTGTCTGTTCGGATTAACTTGGCAAACTAGCCTGGTAATAGGTATGGGTTTAGCGCTGTCTTCGACAGCCATCGCCTTGCGCGTTATTGAAGAGCGAGAGCTCGGTGGTAAAGAAGCGGGGCAGTCAGGCTTTGCCGTCTTACTTTTTCAGGATATTGCCGTAATCCCAATGTTGGCGATGCTGCCTTTGCTCGCGGGTAATACCGGTGGCAGTTGGGCGGACATGCTTTGGATGCTGGGCGGTGTGATTGGCTTGCTTGTCGGTGGTCACTTCTTGTTGAGACCACTATTCCGATATGTAGTCATGAGCGGTGTTCGTGAGTTGTCTTGTTGAGACCACTATTCCGATATGTAGTCATGAGCGGTGTTCGTGAGTTGTTCACGGTTGCAGCGCTGTTATTGGTGATTGGTATTGCCGTTATCATGCAGCAGATTGGTTTGTCGATGGCATTAGGTACTTTCTTGGCGGGCGTACTTCTGGCTGAAAGTGAATATCGACACGAGCTTGAGATCGCGATTGACCCATTCAAAGGGTTACTGCTTGGTCTGTTCTTTATCTCTGTGGGGATGGCGGTAAACCTAGGTTTATTGGCAGAAAGCCCATTCGCAATACTTATCGCGGTGTCGTCTCTGGTCGTATTGAAGGGCTTGGTGTTGTATGCGCTGGCTCGTATCTTCGGCACTCAAGCTAAAGCGCGCAGCCGAATGGCGATGATTCTCAGCCAAGGTGGTGAGTTTGCCTTCGTTATTTTTACCGCAGCGAGTGCACAAGGCATCTTAAGCGGCGACCAAGTGTCGTTCTTACTGGTTGTTGTGAGCCTTTCTATGGTGACCACGCCATTGATGCTTAAGCTGCAAGATCGCTTCTTTGCTCGTCAACTCAATCAAATCAGTGAAAACGCGATGTCTTCGGATGTGGTTGATCGTAGCCCTCGAGTGATTATTGCGGGCTTTGGTCGTTTCGGTCAGATCATTGGTCGTCTGATGTATGCCAATAAGATTCGTATCACTGTCCTTGAAAGTGATGCCAGCCAAATACACATCCTTAGAAAGTTCGGTTACAAGGTGTTCTACGGTGATTCTACTCACCTTGAATTATTAAGAGCTGCGGGAGCTGATAAGGCAGAAGCCATTGTGTTGTGTACCGACTCTCCCGATGAAATCATGAAGACCGTGGATTTATGTAAGCAGCATTTCCCACAATTGAAAATTTTAGCGCGTGCTCGAAGCCGTGTTGAAGCGTATCAATTACTTAACCATGGTGTGAGTAACTACTCGCGTGAAACCTTCCTTGGGGCATTAGATTTGGGTCGTCAAACATTGACCGAACTTGGCATGCATCCATATAAAGCGAAGCGAGCAGAAGCACACTTTAGGAAATTGGATAATGGTATGCTGAAAGAGTTACTTCCTCAGCATAATGAAGATGCCGAGTTAGCCCAGCGAGCGAAAGAGGCTCGTAAAGAGCTCGAAGAGATTTTTGGACACGAGATGGAAAACGATCACCAATCTCGAAATTACTGGCAATAGTCTGGAGTGAATAGCTCTTCAGAACTTAAAATCCAGATATTATAATCAACAACAATACACCCTAATAATAAACGCGGTCTCTACAGAGTCTTTAACTCAGAGATGAATAGAAGAACTGCGAATCCAGAGTAGTAAAGGATATGAACGTGAAACAGAAAAAACGCTTTATCGCTGGGGCGAGCTGCCCAAGCTGTAGTACTCAAGACACACTCCGTTGGTGGGTTGAAAATAATATCGAGCTGGTGGAATGCGTCGATTGTGACTTTACCGAGCAGCGTAAACCGAAAACTGTAGAGAAATCTGAACACGCAAATCAAGAAATGATCGGTATTTTTAAGCCAGAATGATTGAGTTTCGTTAATTGATCCCCATAATATCCCGGTACAGAATTTTTCCTAAGCTCAACTGTTCGAGCTTAGTCCAAACCTCCTTGGAGCTCTCATGAAAATTGAAAAGAACGTAGTAGTTAGTGTTGCATATCAAGTGAAACTTGAAGATGGCGTAGTAGTTGACCAATCAACTGCAGAAGCTCCACTAGATTACCTTCACGGTCACAACAACCTAATTACAGGTCTTGAAAAAGAGCTTGAAGGCAAAGTAGCTGGCGACAAGTTCTCAGCAACTGTTACTCCAGAAGACGCATACGGCGATCACAACGATGACCTAGTTCAACGTGTTCCTGCTGACGTGTTCCAAGGTGTTGAGCAAATCGAAGTTGGCATGCGTTTCCTAGCGGATACTGACCAAGGTCCAATCCCAGTTGAAGTTACTGAAGTAGACGGCGACGAAGTTGTTGTTGATGGTAACCACATGCTTGCTGGCCAAACTCTAACGTTTGACGTTGAAGTTGTAGCGGTTCGTGAAGCGACTGAAGAAGAAGTTCAGCACGGTCACGTACACCAAGAAGGCGGCTGTGGTAGCCACGGTCACGACCATGATCACGACCACGAAGGCGGTTGTTGTGGTGGCGAAGGCCATGACCACGGCGAAGAGAAAAAAGACGGCTGCTGCGGCGGCGGTAGCTGTGGTTCTCACTAATACCGAATTAACGGTTTAGTTTAAGAATACTGAAAGCCTCCCTTGCGGAGGCTTTTTTCGTTTAGGAACTGAGCTTTCTGAGCTGGCTTTTAATCTATCGAGCTCTGTATCCGTAAATCTAAGCATCCGCAAATCTAAGCATTCGTAAAAAGTTTGGTTTTCGCTATCAGACATCAAACCTTGGATGTGGTATTGATAGCACAACATTATAAGACGACGTCAGTGGAGAGTTCGCATGTCACAGCCTTTTTCAATTGCCATTCATGGTGGTGCAGGCACCATCTTACGAGAACAAATGAGCGATGAATTAAAAACGGGTATTACCGAGGCTTTGGAAAAGTCTGTTTTGGCCGGTTATCAAGTGTTGCAATCGGGTGGTGATGCTCTGGATGCGGTGGTTGCATCGGTTAAAGTGATGGAAGACAGTCCGCATTTTAATGCTGGTAAAGGTTCTGTTCTGACTCATGATGAATTTGTGGAGATGGATGCTTCTGTGATGCACGGTCGTGAAATGGATGCGGGGGCTATTGCCGGTGTCCGTCATATTAAAAACCCGATAGAGCTGGCACGTGACGTGATGATTAAAAGCGACCACGTGTTACTGATTGGTGAAGGTGCCGAGAAGTTTGCGTTTGAGCATGAGTACACCTTTACCGAGCAAGACTACTTCTTTACTGAGCGCCGCTATGATCAACTTCAGTCGATGAAAGAGAAAGGCATCTTTGCTCTGTCTGAAGCGAAATATGATGAAGAGCAAGCTGAGAAATACCCAGATGACAAAAAGTACGGCACGGTTGGTGCGGTGGCGTTAGACCAAGCAGGTAATTTAGCAGCCGCAACCAGCACTGGTGGCGTAACCAATAAGAAATACGGCCGTGTGGGAGATTCTCCAATCATCGGTGCAGGCACTGTGGCTGAAAATGGCAACGTGGCCGTTTCAACAACAGGTATGGGGGAGTTCTTCCTTAGAAAGATGGTTGCCAGTGATGTGGCGGCAAGAATGCGTTATCTCAAGGAAGATGTGCATACGGCTTGTGAACACATCATTCAAGGTGAACTGAAAACCATGGGTGGCGAAGGCGGTTTGATTGCTATCGATGGCCAAGGTGATATTCATTTCGGTATGAACAGTTCAGGAATGTATCGCGCGAGTGTTGATACGAACGGCTGCGTGGAAGTGAAAATTTATGCCGACGACTAATAAGCTTGTATTGGCTTAACTGGTTTTAGTTGAATTAGCGCAGATTAAACAAACAAAAGGGCGACAGATAAGCATCTGTCGCCCTTTTGGTTTTCTATGTCCCGCCCTGAAATGTGTTTACACATCGAGGACGAGAGACTAACGATATGCGTCGCTAGAATTAATTCGTTATCTTTAAACCGCACTTAATAGTGTGGAGGTGGCGTCTCTTCTGATGCATCAGCGAGGTTTGAGCCATCCATATTTTTCACTTTACCTACCACGAACTTCATTTGATCTTGCATTCTCGTGATCAACATCTGTTGTTGGCTAAGCGCTTCATTGAGTTCTTCAATGGTTTGTTCTTGGAAAGCCAACTGACATTCTAGGTCATTCACGCGGCTTTCTAGTTGTTCAATTCGCTTTTCTGTCATCGTTCTTAATCCACATTCCAAGCTTGGGCGATGCCCGCAGAGGTGCCCGATATAACACGGTTCTTTTCATCAAAGGCTGCATCATACACTACCGCGCGGGGAGGGCGAGCATCTTTTAATGGCTCAGCATCGTGACGAGAAATTCGTTTTCCATCTTGAGTATTCCACACGCTCACTTGGCTTGATGGCGTACCTGTCACCAACATACTGCCGTCGTCAGAAAAGCGAGCACTGGAGAATATCAGCTGTCGAGACCAGCTCTGCAATTGCGCTTGAGGTTCACCCGTTTCTAGATCCCAAATCATCGCTTGGTTACCGCCATCGGAAGTAAAAGCCAATTCTCCATCCCGTTGTAGTGCAACTCGTACTACTCTTTGTTCATGCTCGAAAGTACGTAACACCAAGCCTGATTCGGTATCCCAAAGGTAAGCTTTGTAGTCGTTACCACCCGATAATGCGTAGCGCCCATTCGAAGAGAGGGAGACGGAATTAACTTTTTCTCGGTGAGCGAGGAACTCCAGACGGCGTCCGGTGACTAAGTCCACATAGATGGCTTTGCCGTTAGACAGGCCAAGTAAGACTTTTTCACCATTGCTGGATATATCGACATCGCGAATCAAGCCATCGGAAATAGACCATAGCCCTTCAGCTTGAGTCCAAGATAGGTCCCAAACGGCGAAATTCATCTGACTGGCGGTAATCGCAAAGCGACCATTGTCAGAGATGCGGATACGCGATATTTGGTTTTCTGATTGGTCTTGCGGGCCGAGTTGAGCGAGCTCTTTGTTTTGGTCTAAGTCCCAGAGCAGTAAGTGTTTTTGTTGAGAGTAGAGTAGGGCGAAGCGTCCATCTCTGCTTAGGGCAAAGCTGGTGGCACCATTGGGTTCAATTTCCCAACGTTGCTCATCATCTTGGAAGAAAAAACATCCATTTAACAAGGTGATGACAATTGCACATAGCAATGAATGGAAAAATATTTGCATCACGTCTAATAATCCGGTTTTTGTCGAAAGACATATGACTAGTATATTGTTATAACTAACGTATTCACACCAATCTAATCATTAGATTTGTGCACAATAACCAATGGCTTGGCCATTAATTGGAGAATTCAATGAAATCAGTTTTAAAAGTATCACTGCTTGCCGCAACGGTTATGCTAGCAGTTGGTTGTCAGAAAGAAGAACCAAAGGCAGAAGCTCCACAGGTAGAAGAAGCTAAAGTTGCAGCAGTAAACTTTAAAACAGAAGACGACAAAGCGGCATACGCAATCGGTGTATCTTTCGCGAACTACCTAAGCACAAGCATTGATAAGCCAAGCGAGCTAGGCATCAACCTAGACAAAGATATGGTTCTTCAAGGTATTGAAGACGTATTTGCAGAAAAAACTGCACTGAACGAAGAAGAGACTCGCGCTGCACTTGAAGCTCTAGACAAGCGTGTTGCTGAAACAATGCAAGCACAAGCGGCAGAGAAATCAGCTGAAGTGAAGAAAGCGGGTGATGACTTCCGCGCTGAGTTCGCTAAGACTGAAGGCGTGAAGCAAACTGAATCTGGCCTACTTTACCAAGTAATGACAGCTGGCGAAGGCGCATCTCCAAAAGACACTGATACAGTTCAAGTACACTACAAAGGTACGCTAACAGACGGTACTCAGTTTGACAGCTCTTACGATCGTGGCGAACCAGCAACATTCCCACTAAACCGCGTAATCCCAGGTTGGACTGAAGGCGTACAACTGATGCAAGTTGGTTCTAAGTACAAATTCGTAATCCCGCCAGAGCTAGCATACGGTGAGCAAGACACACCGACTATCCCAGCTAACTCAACACTAGTATTTGAAGTTGAGCTACTGAAAATCGATAACGCTGAAGCAGCTCCTGCTCAGTAATATCGAACGAAAGTATCGAATGAATATTTCGTATTAAAATTCGTGGATTGAATAAAAAGCCTAACGTTGAGTTGGGCTTTTTTTTTGCTTTTTAAATGAGTATTTGATTTTTAAAGTTGTTCTAAATCACTAGTTGCAATGTTAGCTAGGTGTGCAATTAAAATTTTCTGATAAACTTACATAAATTTGTTGATTTTTCACACGAAGGTAAGGAATAAGTGACTACTACAGAAACAGTCAATGCGGATGTGTTACTTGAAATGGAATCAGTCCACGTCATGCCATTCAGTGAACACGATAAAATTATCTTAAGATCTTATGAGGCCGTGGTTGACGGTATTGCGAGTCTTATCGGTCCGTTTTGTGAAATCGTTTTACACTCTTTAGAAGACCTCAATACTTCTGCGATTAAAATTGCCAACGGCGAAAATACAGGTCGTCAGGTTGGTTCGCCGATCACCGATCTTGCATTAAAGATGCTGAAAGATATTGAAGGTTCTAAGCGTAACTTCTCACGTTCATACTTTACTCGTGCTAAAGGCGGAGTATTGATGAAGTCGATCACGGTTGCTATCCGCAATGGTGAAGACCGAGTGATTGGCTTGTTGTGTATTAACGTCAACCTAGATGCGCCATTCTCACAAGTACTGCAATCTTTCATGCCTACGCAAGATGCGGACGAAGCTGCATCATCAGTAAACTTTGCAAGTGATGTGGAAGAGCTTGTCGACCAAACGGTTGAACGCACCATTGAAGAAATCAATGCAGACAAATCAGTATCGAACAATACTAAGAACCGTCAAATCGTGATGGAGCTTTACGACAAAGGTATTTTCGATATTAAAGACGCGATTAACCGTGTAGCTGAGCGATTGAATATCTCTAAGCACACCGTTTACTTATACATCCGTCAACGCAAAACAGAGGATGAAGAGGGTTGTTAAGCTACACACTCCTAGTTAATGGGCCGGTTTACGGCTCACAATCCGCAAGAAGTGCTTATCAGTTTGCCGTGGCTCTATTGAAACAGGGCCACAAACTCCACAGTGTGTTCTTCTATCAAGATGGTGTCAGCAATGGCTCTGGCATTACTGTGCCTGCTAATGATGAATTTGACTTGGCTTCCGCTTGGCAAAAACTGGCGGATGAGCACAATGTTAGCCTAGAGACATGTGTGGCTGCTGCGCTCAGACGCGGAGTGATCAGCACGGACGAAGCTACACAACATCAATTGAGTGCCTCTAACTTGGCGGCTGGGTTTACCCAAGCTGGGTTAGGGAGCTTATCTGAAGCACTTTTAACGCAAGATAGGGTTGTGCAGTTTTGAGCAAATTGGCCTTTGTATTTAACACTTTTCCTCATACTACGGCTGCGGGTAGGGAAGGGCTAGACGCACTGCTAGCGGCTTCAGCCTATAGTGAAGACATTACCGTATTCTTTGTCGGTGATGGCGTTACACAGCTTCTCAAGGCTCAACAGCCAGATGAATCCCTATCACGTGACTATATTTCTGCATTCAAGCTCATGGATCTCTACGACATCGAGCAGGTTTACGTGTGTCAACATAGCCTCAATCAGTTCGGCCTCTCGATAGATAACTTGTTGATCGATGTGACTGCGCTAGAAGTGAGTGAGTTGACGCAGAAGTTAGCTCAGACCCAAAAAATACTGACTTTCTAGGGAACGTTATGCTTCATATTGTAAAATCAGTAGATAAACTCAAGCTTGCATTGGCGTACTCGCAACAGCAGGATCATATCCTTTTGGTTGAAGATGCGGTGTATGTTTGCCTTCCAAATCATGAGTTATTCAATCAAATCTCAACCGTTGAACATGTGTCGGTATTAAAAACAGATCTCGATAGCCGAGGTTTACAACAACTTGCTTCAAGTACTCTGAATCAAGTGGACTTCGATGGCTTCGTCAAATTGACGGTTTTGAACGACAAATCAGTCACTTGGTAGCTGTGTTTTATCAGTATGGTTAAAAAAAGACCATCCTGAGCTCTAGACGGCTAAAAAAGATCTGTATATTTCTTGACACACATCCCACTGCTGAATAGAATTTTGCGTCCCTATTTACACTATGTGTAATAGGGCTAGATTTTTCATCAAGCTTACTTTCAAGTAAATCAGGAGCTAGTTAATGGCAACTATTAACCAGTTGGTACGTACTCCTCGTGTAAAGCAGGTTGTTAAAAGCAACGTGCCTGCACTAGAAGCGTGCCCACAAAAACGTGGTGTATGTACTCGCGTATATACTACTACTCCAAAAAAACCGAACTCAGCACTACGTAAAGTATGTCGTGTTCGTCTAACTAACGGCTTTGAAGTTACTTCATACATCGGCGGCGAAGGTCATAACCTTCAAGAACACAGTGTTGTTCTTATCCGTGGTGGTCGTGTTAAAGATTTACCAGGTGTGCGTTACCACACTGTTCGCGGTGCACTTGACTGTGCAGGCGTTAACGACCGTAAGAAAGGTCGTTCTAAGTATGGTGTGAAACGTCCTAAGTCTTAATGCGTCTTTTTTTAAAAGAAAGCGTTAAGTAAGGCCAAACACTATTTATTTATTATTCTGAAAAGTTTTGGAAAAAACCTGAAGAAGACAACGGAGAAATTCCATGCCACGTCGTCGCGTAATAGGCCAGCGTAAGATCCTTCCAGATCCTAAGTTCAAATCTGAACTGCTGGCAAAATTCGTTAACATCCTTATGGTTGACGGAAAAAAATCTACTGCAGAGAAGATTGTTTACACTGCACTAGAAACTATGGCTGAGAAATCTGGTAAAGATCACTTAGCTGTATTTGAAGAAGCTCTTGAAAATGTTCGCCCAGCGGTAGAAGTTAAATCTCGCCGTGTGGGTGGTTCAACTTACCAAGTACCTGTAGAAGTTCGTCCGGTTCGCCGTAACGCTCTTGCTATGCGTTGGGTAGTTGAAGCTGCGCGTAAGCGTGGTGAAAAATCTATGGCTCAACGCCTAGCTGCTGAAATGCTAGACGCGTCTGAGAACAAAGGTACTGCGGTTAAGAAACGTGAAGACGTTCACCGCATGGCTGACGCAAACAAAGCGTTCGCACATTACCGCTGGTAATACCTTTTCAGTGCTGCAAGGTTCCTTGCAGCACTTCTTTAGTTCCTATGCTTATGCTAGGAACTATTGCTATTTCTAGGGCAAAGCTTTTTAGCGAAGCATCGCTTTTAACGCACAATCTAGACATAGCAATAGTCCCTAAGTCTCTAATAAGAGGATTCAACCGTGGCTCGTAAAACTCCTATTGAGCAGTACCGTAATATCGGTATCGTTGCTCACGTAGATGCAGGTAAAACAACCACAAGTGAACGTATTCTGTTCTATACCGGTCTTTCTCACAAAATCGGCGAAGTTCACGATGGTGCAGCAACCATGGACTGGATGGAGCAAGAGCAAGAGCGCGGTATTACGATCACTTCAGCAGCAACTACTACGTTTTGGCGTGGTATGGAAGCTCAGTATTCTGACCACCGTATCAACATCATCGATACTCCTGGACACGTTGACTTCACAATCGAAGTAGAACGTTCTCTGCGTGTACTTGATGGTGCAGTTGTTGTTTTCTGTGGCTCATCTGGTGTTGAACCTCAGTCAGAGACAGTATGGCGTCAAGCTGATAAGTACCAAGTTCCGCGTATGGTTTTCGTTAACAAAATGGACCGTACCGGCGCAGACTTCTTGCGCGTAGTTGAACAGATCAAGGACCGCCTAGGTGCGACTCCTGTTCCGATTCAACTGAACATTGGTGCTGAAGAAAACTTCCAGGGTGTTGTCGATCTTATTAAGATGAAGGCAATCAACTGGAACGAAGCTGACCAAGGCATGACTTTTACGTACGAAGACATTCCAGCAGACATGCAAGAAATGGCTGAAGAATATCGTACAGAACTTGTTGAAGCTGCTGCAGAAGCAAATGAAGAGCTGATGGATAAGTACCTTGAAGAAGGTGAATTGACAGAAGCTGAAATCAAACAAGGTCTTCGTACTCGTACCCTTAACAATGAAATCGTACTTGCAACTTGCGGTAGTGCTTTCAAAAACAAAGGCGTACAAGCTGTTCTAGATGCAGTTGTTGATTTCCTTCCTTCTCCAGTCGATGTACCTGCGATTAAAGGTATCGATGATGACGAGAATGAAATCGAGCGTCACGCGGACGACAAAGAACCGTTCTCAGCGCTAGCATTTAAAATTGCAACAGACCCATTTGTTGGTACTTTAACTTTCATCCGTGTTTACTCTGGTGTTGTTGAAAGCGGTAAAACAGCTTACAACTCTGTGAAGAAACAACGTGAACGTTTAGGGCGCATTGTTCAAATGCACTCAAACAAACGTGAAGAAGTAAAAGAAGTACGAGCAGGTGACATCGCAGCCATTATAGGCCTTAAAGATGTTACTACTGGTGAAACTCTATGTGACCAGAACCATAAAATTGTTCTTGAGCGTATGGAATTCCCAGATCCAGTTATTCAGATCGTTGTAGAGCCTCGCTCTCAAGCTGATCAAGACAAAATGACTATCGCGTTAGGTAAGCTAGCGGCAGAAGATCCATCGTTCCGTGTAGAAACGGATGACGAAACTGGCCAGACACTAATCTCTGGTATGGGTGAACTGCACTTAGATATCATCGTTGACCGCATGAAGCGTGAATTCAGTGTGAACTGCAACGTTGGTAATCCGCAAGTTGCTTATCGTGAAACCATTCGTGGTACAGCGAAAGCTGAAGGTAAATTTATCCGCGAACATGGTGGTAAAGGACAGTACGGTCACGTGTGGCTGAAACTGGAACCATCAGAAGCCGGTGAAGGCTTTGTCTTCGTAGATGAAATTGCCAATGGTATCGTGCCAAAAGAGTTCATTACCTCTGTCGCTAAAGGCGTTGAAGAACAAATGAACAATGGTGTATTAGCGGGCTATCCAGTTTTGGATATCAAAGCTACACTATATGATGGTTCTTACCATGAAGTAGATTCAAGTGAGATGGCGTTTACAATCGCTGCCTCTATGGCTTTCAGAACGGGTGCACTAGAAGCGCAACCAGTTTTGCTTGAGCCTATGATGAAAGTTGAAGTAACTACTCCAGAAGACTGGATGGGTGACGTTGTTGGCGATATTAACCGTCGTCGCGGCATCATCGAAGGTATGGACGAGGGGACAGCTGGCCTGAAGATAATTCGTGCACAAGTTCCGTTGTCTGTCATGTTCGGTTACGCAACTGATTTACGTTCTGCGACACAAGGTCGTGCTTCTTACTCTATGGAGTTTAGTGAGTACGCCGAAGTGCCAAAAAATGTTGCTAATGCAATCATTGCAGAGCGTGGTTAAACAAAAGGGATGCATTTTTTTCATTTTTTGAAAGAACAATGCGTCCAAATATTGCGCTAACGAGAGTTGGCGCATAAAATAGCAATTTCTGGCGCGTCTCGCTCAATAATGAACGTGGCGAATCATAACTAGGAAGGAACACGATTGTGTCTAAAGAAAAATTTGAACGTACGAAACCGCACGTAAACGTTGGTACTATCGGCCACGTTGACCACGGTAAAACAACTCTAACTGCTGCTATCTGTACTACACTTGCAAAAGTGTACGGCGGTGTTGCTAAAGATTTCGCATCTATCGATAACGCTCCAGAAGAGCGCGAGCGCGGTATCACAATCGCAACTTCTCACGTTGAGTACGATACTCCTGAACGTCACTACGCACACGTAGACTGTCCTGGACACGCCGATTATGTTAAAAACATGATCACTGGTGCTGCTCAAATGGACGGCGGTATCCTAGTTGTTGCTGCTACAGATGGCCCTATGCCACAAACTCGTGAGCACATCCTACTTGGTCGTCAAGTTGGTATCCCTTACATCATCGTATTCATGAACAAATGTGACATGGTTGATGACGAAGAGCTACTTGAGCTAGTAGAAATGGAAGTTCGTGAACTTCTTTCTGAGTACGAGTACCCAGGAGACGACCTTCCAGTAATTCAAGGTTCTGCACTTGGCGCTCTAAACGGCGAAAAGCAGTGGGAAGACAAGATCGTTGAGCTTGCAGAAGCACTAGATTCTTACATTCCACTTCCAGAGCGTGCTGTTGATCTACCGTTCCTACTTCCTATTGAAGATGTATTCTCAATCCAAGGTCGTGGTACTGTAGTTACTGGTCGTATCGAGCGCGGTATCCTACGTGTAGGTGACGAAGTAGAAATCGTTGGTATCAAAGAAACTACTCTTACTACTTGTACTGGTGTTGAAATGTTCCGTAAACTGCTTGACGAAGGTCGTGCAGGTGAGAACGTTGGTGCACTTCTACGTGGTACTAAGCGTGATGACGTTGAACGTGGCCAAGTACTTTCTGCTAAAGGTTCAATCAACCCACACACTAAGTTTGAGTCTGAAGTATACGTACTTTCTAAAGACGAAGGCGGCCGTCACACTCCTTTCTTCAAGGGTTACCGTCCACAGTTCTACTTCCGTACAACTGACGTAACAGGCGATATCACTCTACCAGAAGGCGTAGAAATGGTAATGCCAGGTGACAACGTTCAAATGACTGTTGAGCTAATCGCTCCAATCGCAATGGACGAAGGTCTACGTTTCGCAATCCGCGAAGGTGGCCGTACAGTTGGTGCTGGTGTTGTAGCTAAAATCTTCGCTTAATCGCGAATTGATTTTGCACACTCTTCATTAGAAGAACTGCATTAAAAAAGGGAAGCTTCGGCTTCCCTTTTATTTTTCTAACCTTTTTCGTTTCTACAATTCCCCAAGTGTTTCTCTGTTCTTTGCTATTCGACCTTCGACCTTCGACCTTCAGCTACCATCGATTGCTTCCATCAAATATATTCCGATTATTTTTCCAACGCCACTTGCATACCAAAATGTGATCTGTATAATGCATCGCACTGGCTAACGCCGGTTTGTGAACCAATGAGCACTGAGGAGTAGGTCTTACCTAGTAATGTATACTCAGCTTATGTTCGCGGTTAATAAAAATAGTAAACCTTGTGTTTACTTCAAAAGTTAACTGACAATGCGTCCTGATTTTGGATGCTACGGTTTCACATAAATCAATCGGCATTCTCTCGTTCTTTCGAGCTTGAGTGGCGATATTGTTTGTGTAATTTTTAATAATTGGAGCTCTGTCTCATGCAGAACCAACGTATTCGTATCCGCCTTAAAGCGTTTGATTACAAGTTAATCGATGCTTCAACTGCGGAAATCGTTGAAACAGCAAAACGTACTGGCGCACAGGTTCGTGGTCCTATTCCACTTCCTACTCGTAAAGAGCGTTTCACTGTTCTTACCTCTCCACACGTCAACAAAGATGCACGTGACCAGTACGAAATTCGTACTCACAAGCGTTTGATCGACATCGTTGAGCCAACAGATAAAACTGTTGATGCTCTAATGCGTCTTGATCTTGCAGCTGGCGTTGATGTTCAAATCAGCCTAGGTTAAGGGAGATAAGAATAATGATTGGTCTAGTCGGACGTAAAGTGGGTATGACCCGCGTATTTACCGAAGAAGGCGTTTCTATCCCAGTAACTGTTGTTGAGGTTGAAGCGAACCGTATTTCTCAAGTTAAAACTCTTGAGACAGACGGCTACGCAGCAATCCAAGTAACTACTGGTGCTAAGAAAGCTAACCGTGTAACTAAACCTGAAGCTGGTCACTTCGCGAAAGCGGGTGTTGAAGCAGGTCGCGGTCTTTGGGAATTCCGTTTAGAAAACGGCGAAGAGTTTGAAGTTGGCGCTGAGCTAAACGTAGAACTTTTCAACGAAATTAAAAAAGTAGACGTTACTGGTACATCTAAAGGTAAAGGCTTCCAAGGCGCTATCAAGCGTTGGAACTTCTCTACTCAAGATATGACTCACGGTAACTCTTTGTCTCACCGCGCACCGGGTTCAATTGGCCAATGTCAAACTCCAGGCCGCGTGTTTAAAGGCAAGAAAATGGCAGGTCACATGGGTGCTGAGCGTGTAACGACTCAAAACCTAGAGATCGTACGTGTTGACGCTGAGCGCAATCTACTCCTTATTAAAGGTGCAGTACCAGGCTCAACAGGCGGTAACGTGATCGTAAAACCTGCTGTTAAAGCATAACGTCTAGGAGTAAGTAATGGAATTGATGGTTAAAGGTGCTGATGCACTAACTGTTTCCGAGACTACTTTCGGACGTGACTTTAACGAAGCTCTAGTACATCAAGTAGTTGTTGCGTATGCAGCAGGTGCTCGTCAAGGTACTCGTGCTCAAAAGACTCGTTCTGAAGTATCAGGCGGCGGTGCTAAGCCATGGCGCCAAAAAGGTACTGGCCGTGCACGTGCTGGTACAATTCGTAGCCCAATCTGGCGTACAGGTGGTGTTACTTTTGCTGCGAAACCACAAGATCACAGCCAAAAAGTTAACAAGAAAATGTACCGCGGTGCTATGAAAAGCATTCTTTCTGAGTTGATTCGTCAAGAGCGTCTAATCGTTGTTGATAACTTCTCTGTAGAAGCACCAAAAACAAAAGAACTTTTAGCTAAGCTTAATGAGCTTCAGCTTAACGACGTTCTGATTGTAACTGGCGAAGTAGATGAAAATCTATTCTTAGCTGCTCGTAACCTGTACAAAGTTGACGCACGTGACGTTGCTGGTATTGATCCAGTATCTCTAATTGCATTCGACAAGGTTCTAATGACTGCTGACGCAGTTAAGCAAGTTGAGGAGATGCTAGCATGATCACTGAAGAACGTATCTTAAAAGTTCTACGTGCTCCGCACATCTCTGAAAAAGCAACTATGGCGGCTGAGAAAGCGAACACTATCGTTTTCAAAGTAGCTAAAGATGCAACTAAGAAAGAGATCAAAGCAGCTGTAGAAAAGCTATTTGAAGTTGAAGTTAAGTCAGTAAATACTCTTGTACAAAAGGGTAAGACCAAACGTCAAGGTATGCGTGAAGGCCGTCGTTCAGACGTGAAAAAAGCCTACGTTACTTTGAAAGAAGGTCAAGATCTTGACTTCGTTGGCGGCGCGGAATAACAGGAGTAGTAAAAATGGCTATTGTTAAATGTAAGCCGACTTCCCCTGGTCGTCGTCACGTCGTTAAAGTTGTTAACGCTGACCTGCACAAGGGTAAGCCATACGCACCACTTCTAGAGAAAAACTCTAAGAACGGTGGTCGTAACAACAACGGTCGTATCACAGTACGTCACATCGGTGGTGGTCATAAGCACCATTACCGTTTGATTGACTTCAAACGTACTAAAGACGGTATCCCAGCGAAAGTTGAGCGTTTAGAATACGATCCAAACCGTAGTGCTAACATCGCTCTAGTTCTGTACGCAGACGGTGAGCGTCGTTACATCATTGCACCTAAAGGTGTTAACGCAGGTGACCAGATTCAATCTGGTTCTGATGCGCCAATCAAAGCAGGTAACACTCTGCCGATGCGCAACATCCCAGTAGGTTCTACTGTACACTGTGTTGAACTTAAGCCTGGTAAAGGTGCTCAACTAGCTCGTTCGGCTGGTGCATATGTACAAATCATCGCTCGCGATGGTGCATACGTAACTATCCGTCTACGTTCTGGTGAGATGCGCAAAGTACTTTCTGAAGGTCGTGCAACGATCGGTGAAGTTGGTAACTCTGAGCATATGCTACGTGAACTTGGTAAAGCTGGTGCTTCACGCTGGCGCGGCGTACGTCCAACCGTACGTGGTGTAGTAATGAACCCGGTGGATCACCCACATGGTGGTGGTGAAGGCCGCACATCTGGTGGTCGTCACCCAGTTTCTCCTTGGGGCGTTCCTACTAAGGGCTTCAAGACTCGTAAGAACAAACGCACTGACAAGTACATCGTACGTCGTCGTAATAAATAATCTATAAAGAGGAATCGCCATGCCACGTTCTCTCAAGAAAGGTCCTTTTATTGACCTACACTTGCTGAAGAAGGTAGAGAAAGCGGTGGAAAGCGGAGACAAAAAGCCTATTAAGACTTGGTCCCGTCGCTCAATGATCATCCCAACAATGATTGGTTTGACCATCGCTGTCCATAATGGTCGTCAGCACGTTCCAGTTTTCGTTACCGAAGAAATGATCGGTCACAAACTGGGCGAATTTGCACCAACTCGTACTTATCGCGGTCATGCTGCAGATAAGAAAGCTAAGAAGAAATAAGGAGTAGATGATGGAAGCTTTAGCTAAACATAACTTTGCTCGTATTTCTCCACAGAAAGCTCGCTTAGTTGCAGACCAAATTCGCGGTAAGTCGGTAGACCAGGCTCTAGAAATTCTAACTTTCAGCAACAAAAAAGCTGCTGTACTAGTTAAGAAAGTTCTTGAGTCAGCTATCGCTAACGCGGAACATAACGAAGGTGCAGATATCGACGATCTAAATGTCGCTAAAATCTTCGTAGATGAGGGCCCTATCATGAAGCGCATTATGCCTCGTGCTAAAGGTCGTGCGGATCGTATCTTGAAGCGTTCAAGCCACATCACTATTGTTGTAGCAGATCGCTAAAGACTAGGAGATTAAGCAATGGGTCAGAAAGTACATCCTAATGGTATTCGTCTTGGCATCGTTAAGCCTTGGAATGCTACATGGTTTGCTAATACCAACGAATTCGCTGACAACCTAGACGGCGACTTCAAGGTACGTCAGTTCCTTACTAAGGAACTACAAAAAGCATCATTATCTCGTATCGTTATCGAGCGTCCAGCTAAGAGCATCCGTGTGACTATTCACACTGCTCGCCCTGGCGTTGTTATCGGTAAGAAAGGTGAAGACGTAGAGAAACTACGTGCAGCTGTAGCTAAAATCGCAGGTGTACCAGCGCAGATCAACATCGCTGAAGTACGTAAACCTGAGTTAGATGGTCAGCTTGTAGCTGATAGCATCGCGTCTCAACTAGAGCGTCGTGTTATGTTCCGTCGTGCAATGAAGCGTGCGGTACAAAATGCTATGCGTCTAGGCGCTAAAGGCATCAAAGTACAAGTAGGCGGCCGTCTTGGCGGCGCTGAAATCGCACGTTCAGAGTGGTACCGTGAAGGCCGTGTGCCTCTACACACTCTACGTGCAGACATTGATTACGCAACTTCTTCGGCTCACACTCAATACGGTGTGATCGGCATTAAAGTTTGGATCTTCAAAGGTGAGATTCTAGGCGGTATGCCAGCTGCTAACGCAGTAGAGCCTAAAGGCGATAAGCCTAAGAAGCAGCGTAAAGGCCGTAAGTAAGGAGTCGAACGATGCTACAACCAAAACGTACTAAGTTCCGCAAGGTTATGACTGGTCGTAACCGTGGTCTAGCTAAAGGTACTGAAGTGAGCTTCGGCGAATTCGGTCTTAAAGCTGTTGGCCGTGGTCGTCTGACTGCACGTCAAATCGAAGCGGCACGTCGTGCTATGACACGTCACATTAAGCGTCAAGGTCAAATCTGGATCCGTGTGTTCCCAGACAAACCGATTACTGAAAAGCCTCTTGAAGTTCGTCAAGGTAAAGGTAAAGGTTCAGTTGCGTACTGGGTTGCTCAAATCCAACCAGGCAAAGTTATGTACGAGATGAATGGCGTACCTGAAGAGTTGGCACGTGAAGCGTTCCGCCTAGCGGCACGTAAACTGCCTGTTAAAACTACTTTTGTAACTAAGCAGGTGATGTGATGAAAGCACAAGATCTACGCGAAAAGAACGTTGAAGAGCTTAACGCTGAGCTATTGAATTTGCTACGTGAACAGTTTAACTTGCGCATGCAAGCTGCAACTGGTCAACTACAGCAAACTCATACTCTAAAAGCTGTACGCCGTGACATCGCACGTGTGAAAACTGTTTTGACTGAAAAGGCAGGCGCATAATGAGCGAAACTAACCGCATCCAGCAAGGCCGTGTAGTAAGTGACAAGATGGACAAGTCTATCGTTGTTGCTATTGAGCGTACTGTAAAACACCCAATTTACGGTAAGTTCATCAAACGCACGACTAAAGTACACGCACACGACGAAGACAACACTTGTGGCCTAGGCGACAAAGTTGAAATCGCTGAGTGTCGTCCTCTGTCTAAGACTAAGTCTTGGACATTGGTTAAAGTTCTAGAAAAAGCGAAGATTTAATCTTTGTAATTCTATGACTTAAAGCGGCTCCAAATAATTTTTTGGAGCCGCTTGTTTTTTGTCTACCCAATTTAAAAAAAGGGTGGTACAATTCGCGTCCCTTTTAAAGAGGCAGCCCGACCCGAGAGGGTCTAGTTTTAATATTTAGCGGAGCACTAACAATGATCCAGATGCAAAGTACACTTGACGCAGCAGATAACTCTGGCGCGCGCAAGGTAATGTGTATTAAGGTTCTGGGTGGCTCTCACCGCCGTTATGCACATATCGGTGACGTCATCAAGGTTACAGTGAAGGAAGCGATTCCTCGCGGTAAAGTAAAGAAAGGTGATGTTCTGAAGGCGGTAGTAGTGCGCACCCGTAAAGGCGTTCGTCGCCCAGACGGTTCTGTCATTCGCTTCGACAGTAATGCTTGTGTATTGTTAAATGACACTACTGAGCAACCAGTCGGCACACGTATCTTTGGTCCTGTGACTCGTGAACTTCGTAACGCGAAATTCATGAAGATTGTATCACTAGCACCTGAAGTTCTGTAAGGAGCGGCAACATGGCAGCTAAAATCCGTCGTAATGACGAAGTAATCATTCTTGCTGGTAAAGATAAAGGCAAGAAAGGTAAAGTAACTAAGGTTCTGACAACTGGTAAAGTTGTTGTTGAAGGCATCAATCTTGTTAAAAAACACCAAAAGCCGGTTCCGGCTCTAGGTCAACAAGGTGGCATCGTTGAACAAGAAGCAGCTATTGATGCTTCTAACGTTGCAGTCTTTAACACGGCTACTGGTAAAGCAGACCGTATCGGTTTCCGTATCGAAGATGGTAAGAAAGTTCGTTTCTTCAAATCTAACGGCGAAACTGTTTCTAACTAATTAGAAGTAATTTGGAGTTCTACTATGGCGAAACTGCATGATTACTACAAGTCGTCTGTAGTCGCTGAGCTTACCAAAGAGTTCAGCTACACAAGCGTCATGCAAGTCCCTAGGATTGAGAAAATCACCCTAAACATGGGCGTTGGTGAAGCAATCAACGATAAGAAACTGCTAGAAAACGCAGCAGCTGATATGGCAACGATCTCTGGTCAAAAGCCACTTATCACTAAAGCGCGTAAATCTGTAGCTGGTTTCAAAATTCGTGAAGGCTACCCAATCGGTTGTAAAGTAACCTTGCGTGGTGAGCGCATGTGGGAATTTTTAGAGCGTTTAATCTCTATCGCACTTCCACGTGTACGTGATTTCCGTGGTGTTAGCGCTAAGTCTTTTGACGGACGCGGTAACTACAGCATGGGCGTTCGCGAGCAAATCATCTTTCCGGAAATCGACTACGATAAAGTCGATCGTGTCCGCGGTCTTGATATTACTATCACGACATCTGCGGGATCCGATGAGGAAGGCCGAGCTCTGCTGGCTGCCTTTAACTTCCCATTCCGTAAGTAAGGGTAGGGTTACTGTTATGGCTAAACAATCAATGAAAGCACGTGAAGCTAAACGTGCAAAACTAGTAGTTAAGTTCGCTGAAAAGCGTTCTGCGCTAAAAGTTATCATTAGCGATGTAAACGCATCTGAAGAAGATCGTTGGAATGCGGTTCTTAAACTGCAATCTCTTCCACGTGATTCAAGTGCATCACGTCAGCGCAACCGTTGCAACCAAACTGGTCGTCCACACGGTTACCTACGTAAATTCGGTCTAAGCCGTATTAAGGTTCGCGAAGCTTGCATGAAAGGCGAGATTCCGGGTCTTCGTAAGGCTAGCTGGTAATTGCCACTTAATCATTTGGAGTAAATCTTATGAGCATGCAAGATCCGATTTCGGATATGCTGACCCGCGTTCGCAACGGTCAGGCAGCAAACAAAGTTGCTGTAAAAATGCCTTCTTCAAAGCTTAAAGTTGCAATTGCTGCATTACTTAAAGCTGAAGGTTACATCGTAGACTTCGCTGTTGACGGCGAAGCAAAACCTGAGCTAGAAGTTACTCTTAAGTACTTCCAAGCTAAACCTGTAATCGAGCAAATCAAGCGTGTATCACGTCCTGGTCTAAGAGTTTATAAGAATAAAGACTCTTTACCTACAGTGATGGGTGGTCTTGGTATTGCAGTTGTTTCTACTTCCAAGGGTCTGATGTCTGACCGTGCTGCTCGTAAAGCAGGTCTTGGCGGTGAAATCATCTGTTACGTAGCTTAAGGAGTAGATTATGTCTCGTGTTGCTAAAGCACCTGTCGCTATTCCAGCTGGCGTAGAGGTGAAACTAAACGGCCAAGAAGTTACTGTAAAAGGTAGCAAAGGTGAGCTTACTCGCGTTCTTAACAGCGCCGTAGTTATTGCACAGGAAGAAACCAACCTTACTTTCGGTCCGAAAGAAGGCGTTACTAACGCATGGGCACAGGCTGGTACAGCTCGCGCTCTAGTTAATAACATGGTTGTGGGTGTTACTGAGGGCTTCACTAAGAAGCTAACTCTTAAGGGTGTTGGTTACCGTGCTGCTATGAAAGGCAATACTGTAGCTCTAACTCTTGGTTTTTCTCACCCAGTAGAGCACGCTCTACCTGAAGGTATTAAAGCTGAGTGCCCTAGCCAAACTGAGATCATCATTACTGGTTGCGATAAGCAAGTAGTAGGTCAAGTTGCGGCTGACATTCGTTCTTACCGTGCTCCTGAGCCTTACAAAGGCAAAGGTGTTCGTTACGCAGATGAAAATGTGCGTACTAAAGAAGCTAAGAAGAAGTAAGGTATCACTATGGATAAGAAAGCATCTCGCATCCGTCGTGCTACACGTGCACGTCGTAAGATTGCAGAACTTGGCGCAACTCGCTTGGTAGTACACCGTACTCCTCGCCACGTTTACGCTCAAGTTATCTCGGCAAACGGCTCTGAGGTTATCGCAGCTGCTTCTACTGTAGAAAAAGCGATCCGTGAGCAAGTTAAGAACACTGGTAACGTTGATGCAGCTAAAGCAGTTGGTAAAGCTGTTGCTGAGCGCGCTCTTGAAAAAGGCGTAGCTACAGTTGCATTTGATCGTTCTGGTTTCCAATACCACGGTCGAGTAGCGGCGCTAGCAGATTCTGCTCGCGAAGCTGGTCTGAAATTCTAAGGTAGGGTTGGAAGATGGCTAAAGAACAACAACAAGCTAATGATTTGCAAGAAAAGCTGATCGCTGTTAACCGTGTATCTAAGACGGTTAAAGGTGGTCGAATCATGAGCTTCACTGCACTAACAGTAGTTGGTGACGGTAATGGTCGCGTAGGTTTCGGTTACGGCAAAGCTCGTGAAGTACCTGCTGCGATTCAAAAAGCAATGGAAAAAGCGCGTCGTAACATGGTTACTGTTGCGCTTAACGAAGGCACTCTTCACCACCCGGTGAAAGGTCGTCATTCGGGCTCTAAAGTTTACATGCAGCCAGCTGCTGAAGGTACAGGTGTTATTGCCGGTGGTGCAATGCGTGCCGTACTTGAAGTTGCAGGCGTACATAACGTACTTTCTAAAGCATACGGTTCAACGAACCCAATCAACGTTGTTCGCGCAACGATTGGTGCTCTAGTAGACGTTAAGTCACCAGAAATGGTTGCTGCTAAACGTGGTCTAACTGTTGAATCTATTTCGGAGTAAGAACACGATGGCAACTATTAAAGTAACTCAAACTAAAAGCTCAATTGGTCGCCTACCTAAGCACAAAGCGTGTCTTAAAGGTCTAGGTCTTCGTCGCATCAACCATACAGTAGAACTTGAAGATACACCGTGCGTACGCGGTATGATCAACAAGGTTTACTACATGGTTAAGATTGAGGAGTAATCAGAATGCGTTTGAATACTCTATCACCGGCTGCTGGCTCTAAACCTTCTAAGAAGCGTGTAGGTCGTGGTATCGGTTCTGGCCTTGGTAAAACAGGTGGCCGCGGTCACAAAGGTCAAAAGTCACGTTCTGGCGGCTCTGTTCGTCCAGGTTTTGAAGGCGGTCAAATGCCTCTAAAACAACGTCTACCTAAATTCGGTTTCACTTCTCGTAAGAGCCTAGTGTCTGCTGAAGTTCGTCTAGCTGAGCTAGCGAAAGTAACAGGTGACGTAGTTGATCTTAACAGCCTTAAAGCTGCTAACGTTATCACTAAGAACATCGAGTTTGTTAAGATCGTTCTTTCTGGTGACCTAAGCAAAGCTGTGACTGTTAAAGGTCTACGCGTGACTAAAGGCGCTAAAGCTGCAATCGAAGCTGCAGGCGGTAAAATCGAGGAATAATCTCGAGGAACGAGGTACAGATGGCTAAGAAACCAGGAAAAGATTTTCGTAGTGCTCAGAGCGGCTTAAGTGAATTAAAGTCGCGCTTGTTATTCGTAATTGGTGCACTTTTAGTATTCCGAGCCGGCTCTTTTGTGCCGATCCCTGGTATTGACGCAGCTGTACTTGCCGATTTGTTCGATCAGCAAAAAGGTACCATCGTAGAAATGTTTAACATGTTCTCCGGTGGTGCTCTTGAGCGTGCATCTATATTAGCATTGGGTATCATGCCGTACATTTCGGCATCGATCGTAGTCCAATTGCTAACTGTAGTTCATCCAGCGTTAGCGGAACTCAAGAAAGAGGGTGAAGCAGGCCGTCGTAAGATAAGCCAATATACACGCTACGGCACGCTTGTACTTGCAACATTCCAAGCTATTGGTATCGCAACAGGCTTACCAAACATGGTCGACAATCTGGTTGTTATCAACCAAACCATGTTTACGCTTATTGCTACCGTGAGTTTAGTAACTGGTACCATGTTTTTGATGTGGTTAGGTGAACAAATCACTGAGCGAGGAATCGGTAATGGTATTTCCATTCTGATTTTTGCAGGTATTGTTGCTGGATTGCCTTCTGCAATCGGTCAAACAATCGAGCAAGCGCGTCAAGGTGAATTGCATGTGCTTCTTCTGTTGTTTATCGCGGTATTGTCTTTTGCTGTAATTTACTTCGTGGTTTTCATGGAGCGTGGTCAACGTCGTATCGTCGTTAACTATGCGAAGCGTCAACAAGGTCGTAAAGTGTTTGCAGCACAAAGTTCTCACTTGCCACTTAAGATTAATATGGCAGGTGTTATACCAGCGATTTTTGCATCAAGTATTATTTTGTTCCCAGGAACATTAGCGCAATGGTTTGGTCAAAATGGTGAAAGCAGCGCGTTCGGTTGGTTAACTGACGTGTCATTAGCTCTTAGCCCAGGTCAACCTTTGTATGTAATGCTTTATGCAGCAGCTATAATCTTCTTCTGTTTCTTCTATACAGCGTTGGTGTTTAACCCACGTGAAACAGCTGATAACTTGAAGAAGTCTGGTGCATTCGTACCCGGTATCCGCCCAGGTGAGCAGACAGCGAAATATATCGATAAAGTGATGACTAGACTAACCCTAGCGGGCGCTCTATACATTACTTTTATATGTCTGATTCCTGAGTTCATGATGGTCGCGTGGAACGTTCGTTTCTACTTTGGCGGCACATCCCTACTAATCGTAGTGGTTGTTATCATGGATTTCATGGCACAGGTACAGACTCATCTGATGTCACAACAGTATGATTCTGTGTTAAAGAAAGCGAATCTTAAAGGTTACGGCCGTTAATCCGGTTGTAGCATTTAGATTCCATTACGGAGTTTAGCAATGAAAGTTCGTGCTTCCGTTAAAAAAATCTGCCGTAACTGTAAAGTTATCAAGCGTAACGGTGTCGTTCGCGTGATTTGCAGTGAGCCAAAGCATAAGCAACGCCAAGGCTAATTAGCAGAAATTTTTACTTGAAATACAAGGTAGAGTCGAGTATATTCCTCGGCCTACCTTTTGCGTGCAAAAGAAGTAGTATGCCGCAGCGTATCCATCACGGGCTTTGCTGCGGATAATTCTTTTATGAACCCCTTAGGAGTGAATAATGGCCCGTATAGCCGGCATTAACATTCCTGATCATAAGCATTCTGTAATTGCACTTACTGCAATCTACGGTATCGGTAAAACTCGCTCTCAAGCTATTCTAGCTGAAGTGGGTATTGCTGAAGATGCTAAGATCAGTGAACTAACTGAAGAGCAGATCGATCAACTGCGTGATGGTGTAGCTAAGTACACTGTAGAAGGTGATCTACGTCGTGAAGTATCGATGAACATCAAGCGTCTTATGGACCTTGGCTGTTACCGCGGTCTTCGTCATCGTCGCAGTCTACCACTACGTGGACAGCGTACTAAAACCAACGCTCGCACCCGTAAGGGTCCGCGCAAGCCGATCAAGAAATAGTCGGATAAGGTAGAGTACAATGGCAAAACAACCAACTCGCGCGCGTAAGCGCGTACGCAAGCAAGTAGCTGATGGCGTAGCGCACATCCATGCTTCTTTCAACAACACAATCGTAACTATCACTGACCGTCAAGGCAACGCTCTTGCATGGGCTACAGCTGGTGGTTCAGGTTTCCGTGGTTCTCGTAAATCTACTCCGTTCGCAGCACAAGTTGCAGCTGAGCGTTGTGGTGAAATGGCTAAAGAATATGGCCTAAAGAACTTGGAAGTTATGGTTAAGGGTCCAGGTCCAGGTCGCGAATCTACTGTTCGTGCACTGAACGCTGCTGGTTTCCGTATCACTAACATTGTTGATGCGACACCAATCCCTCATAACGGTTGTCGTCCACCTAAGAAACGTCGCGTTTAAGTTTCGTTTCTAGGAATATTGGAGAAAGATCATGGCAAGATATTTGGGTCCTAAGCTGAAGCTTAGCCGTCGCGAAGGTACTGACTTATTCCTTAAGTCTGGTGTCCGTGCGATCGATACCAAGTGTAAAATTGATAACGCACCAGGTGTACACGGCGCTCGTCGCGGTCGTCTATCTGAGTATGGCGTTCAGCTTCGTGAGAAGCAAAAAGTTCGTCGTATTTACGGCGTTCTAGAAAAACAATTCCGCAACTACTACAAAGAAGCTGCACGTCTTAAAGGCAACACAGGTGCAAACCTGCTTCAGCTTCTTGAAGGTCGTCTTGATAACGTAGTTTACCGTATGGGCTTTGGCGCTACTCGTGCTGAATCTCGTCAACTAGTTAGCCACAAGTCTATTCTAGTTAACGGTAAAGTTGTAAACGTTCCTTCTTTCAAAGTAGCGGCAAACGACGTTGTTTCTATCCGCGAGAAAGCTAAACAGCAATCTCGTATTAAAGCGGCTCTAGAAGTTGCTGAACAACGTGAAAAGCCAACTTGGATTGAAGTAGATGCTAGCAAGATGGAAGGTACATTCAAGCGTATGCCTGAGCGTTCTGACCTATCAGCTGACATCAATGAACACTTGATCGTCGAACTTTACTCTAAGTAAGGTTAAAAAAAGAGAGGACACAATGCAGGGTTCTGTAACAGAATTTCTTAAGCCGCGTCTTGTTGACATTGAACAGATCAATACGACACACGCGAAAGTAACTCTTGAGCCATTAGAGCGCGGTTTCGGCCATACTCTAGGTAATGCTCTTCGCCGCATTCTTCTATCTTCTATGCCGGGTTGTGCCGTAACAGAAGTTGAAATCGAAGGTGTGCTACACGAATACAGCACTAAAGAAGGCGTTCAGGAAGATATCCTAGAAATCCTTCTAAACCTTAAAGGTTTGGCTGTACGCGTTGCTGAAGGCAAAGATGAAGTGTTTATTACACTGAACAAATCAGGCTCAGGCCCTGTTGTTGCAGGTGACATCACCCACGATGGTGATGTAGAGATCGCTAACCCTGAGCACGTTATTTGTCACCTTACGGATGACAACGCTGAGATCGCTATGCGTATCAAAGTTGAACGTGGTCGTGGTTACGTTCCAGCTTCAGCTCGTATCCATACTGAAGAAGATGAGCGTCCAATCGGTCGTCTACTTGTTGACGCTACTTACAGCCCGGTCGATAAAATCGCCTACGCTGTAGAAGCGGCACGTGTAGAACAACGTACTGACTTAGACAAGCTTGTTATCGATATGGAAACGAACGGTACTCTTGAACCTGAGGAAGCAATCCGTCGTGCAGCTACTATTTTAGCTGAACAACTGGATGCGTTCGTAGATCTTCGTGATGTACGTGTACCTGAGGAGAAGGAAGAGAAGCCAGAATTCGATCCTATCCTACTGCGTCCTGTAGACGATCTTGAACTAACAGTTCGCTCTGCTAACTGTTTGAAAGCAGAAGCGATTCACTACATCGGTGATCTTGTACAGCGCACTGAGGTTGAGCTACTTAAAACGCCAAACCTTGGTAAGAAATCTCTTACAGAGATTAAAGATGTGCTTGCTTCACGTGGTCTTTCTCTAGGCATGCGCCTAGAAAACTGGCCACCAGCGTCAATCGCTGAAGATTAATCGAAAAGTTAGAAGGATTAGGTCATGCGCCATCGTAAAAGTGGTCGTCAACTCAACCGCAACAGCAGTCATCGCAAAGCGATGTTCAGCAACATGGCTAGCTCTCTTGTTCGTCACGAAGTTATCAAAACTACCGTGCCTAAAGCAAAAGAACTACGTCGCGTAATTGAGCCGTTGATTACCCTAGCTAAGACAGACAGTGTTGCTAACCGTCGTCTTGCATTTGCTCGCACTCGTGATAACGAAGTTGTGGCAAAACTATTTAATGAACTAGGCCCGCGTTTCGCGGCTCGCCAAGGTGGTTACACTCGCATTCTTAAATGTGGTTTCCGTACTGGTGATAAAGCTCCAATGGCTTACATTGAGCTTGTAGACCGCCCAGCTGCTGAAGAAGCTGCTGAGTAATCTATACTAGATTCTTAATACAAAAGCCGAGCATTAGCTCGGCTTTTTTGTATCTGGATTTTGTGTCTTTAGAGCAAGAAACTAGCACCACGATGTTTGGCATTTATTCTTGCCTTCTCTGCTTCATTTTTCAAAAATATCTCGTATCTCGTATCTCGTATCTCGTATCTCGTATCTCGTATCTCGTATCTCGTATCTCGTATCTCGTATCTCGTATCTCGTATCTCGTATCTCGTATCTCGTATCTCGTATCTCGTATCTCGTATCTCGTATCTCGTATCTCGTATCTCGTATCTCGTATCTCGTATCTCGTATCTCGTATCTCGTATCTCGTATCTCGTATCTCGTATCTCGTATCTCGTATCTCGTATCTCGTATCTCGTATCTCGTATCTCGTATCTCGTATCTCGTATCTCGTATCTCGTATCTCGTATCTCATATCTCGTATCTCGTATCTCGTATCTCAAATCCCTTTTCTTTCATGCACAAAAAAGAGCACCGAAGTGCCCTTACAATATTCTTCAACTAATCGCTAATCGCTAAGGCCTACTGCCAAATAGCGGCAAGTGAATCCATAAGGCCACTCGTTGCACCTTGTGATTGAAGTGCCTGAAGAATGATTGGTGCAAATGTCGTAACCATTGACGAATCCATACCTAACCCAGCAAACGCACTTTCAACAGCACCTTGTGAGCTTAGAACCGATGATAAGCCAGTAGATTCAAGTGAAGACATTCCAGGAATAAGCGTCGCAAGTTCTTTATTGTCGGCAGAGCCAAGTGAATTTTGTGCAAGCGCCAACATTGAACCGATTCCGCCGATAGCTTGATCGCTCGTTACAGACGCTTGGTCAGCAACGGTATCAGCAAGTGGCGTTGTTTCATTTTGTTGAGACCACATATTCACCGCTGCCATCAGTGCAGTTTGTGATAGTTGGGAATAGTTGGTATCTGATGATGAACCGGTTTGTTCAGAATCGCTCGTGCTAGCGCAAGAGACTACAGCAAGGCTGCTGAGTACAGTGATGAGTATCTTCTTCATTATTCTTCCTTAAGTAATAAAGTAATCGACCTATTCACTATAAACGAAAAACGGCGATGTAGTCACATCGCCGTTGAATTATTTCAATTTTATTTGCCTATAGTATTTTGTTTTACTAAAGGTTTTTATAAAAATTAAAGAATAGCTAGAAGTTCTACTTCGAATACTAGAGCTGCAAATGGTGGGATTGCAGCACCTGCGCCACGCTCACCGTATGCTAGATCTTGAGGGATGTATAGCTTCCACTTAGAGCCAACAGGCATCATTTGTAGAGCTTGTACCCAACCTTGAATTACGCCAGTTACTGGGAATTCAGCAGGTTGACCGCGAGATACAGAGCTGTCGAAAACAGTACCGTCAGTTAGTTCGCCGTGGTAGTGAACACGTACTTGCTTGTCTGCAGTAGGGATTTCGCCAGTGCCTTCAGTTAGTACTTCGTACTGAAGACCAGACTCAAGAACTGTTACTTCTGAACGAAGAGCGTTGTCAGATAGGAAAGCTTCGCCGTCAGCAGCTGCAGCTTTAGCTAGTTCTTGACGTGCAGCTTCACCACGAGTGTGTAGCTCTTGTAGTGCGTTGTTGATTTCGTCAACTTCGATAGCTGGCATGTCACCAACTAGAGCTGTTGCGATACCAGCAGCGATTGCGTCAACGTTTAGGCCTTCAAGACCAGAACCAGCAAGTTGTTGGCCCATTTGTAGACCGATACCGTAGCTAGCTTTTTGCTCTACAGTTTCAAATTTTACTTCAGACATGAAAAGTCACTCTTTTTGTCAGTACGAAAAGGGTAAGAATACCAGTATTAGCAGCCTGAATAAACGGCTAGCCCCTGATCACTTACGCTTTACCGTGTCCAAATCACAGCTATGTCAATTTTCTCGCTTTGGTCTCTGTTGTAGCGGAAAGATCTATACTGTTGGTACTTTGGTTTTTATACTGTAGTTATTCAATGTATAGGACGCAGTGGCATGAATCGTCGTCAAAAGAAAAAACAGAAAGTAGACCACTTAGCAGAGTTCAAGGATCGACTGAATCAGGTCAAAGAGAAACTAAGTTCGATCGATATAAAGAAAATGAAAACCTCAACAGTACAAACTTGGGGATCATTACCGAAATTACACCAACGACTATTGATGGTGATTTCGCCGATCGTATTAATCTTACTTTTCGTGCCGCTACCAGAACCTAAAGTAGACGCAGCCCCAACCACATCGCGCGTTGAGCTTGAAATTAACACCGTTGGCTTAAGCGAACAGCAAAATGCCAAGAACAGTTCATCAGAACCGAGCAACAATAACTGGCAGGAGTACCTGGTTAAACAGGGCGATACGTTGGCACAAGTTTTTCGAAACAACGATTTACCGTTGTCTGATTTGAATGCGTTAGTACGGATTGAAGGTTCAGACAAGCCGCTGAGTCAGATCAGAAAAGGTCAGCTAGTTAGATTCAAGCTAGCCGAAACTGGGCAACTGGATATTCTGCAGCTAGAGAAGGGCGACACGTCAGTGATGTTTTTCCGTTTGTCTGACGGTGGTTTTGGCCGCAGCAAATAGGTCTAATATAGAGCCGTGCGCTAAAATGTTTCGGTAGACATAGATAAACGATAGAAAAGAGCTAAGTGTTAGCTCTTTTTTTTGGTCGCTTGAAAGGGGCGAGTGGCAAGATGATAAGCATGATTCCGATAAAGGTTAACGTATCTGGAATCTCATCAAACCATATTGCGCCTATTAGTGCGACAAACACTAATCCTGAATATTCAGCCAAGGCGATTTGACTCGAATGCGCTTTCTGGTAGGCGGAAACAGCAAGGCCGTTATAGCTCAATATGAGTGTTGCGCTGAGTGCTATGTATCCCAAATGCTCCACAGATACCGGTTGCCAGTATAGGAAGCACAGTATTAGTGATGCTGGAATAGAGAATAACGTTGTCCACCACAGCGTAGTGACCACCGTTTGCTCACTCGGAAGCTTTCTTACCAAGACATTGAACAGTGCGAGCGTCAGCGCTGTGCCTAATGCAAACAATGCTGCCCAATGAAATTGCGATGGCCTCAAGACAATCAGTGCGCCAATGAAGCCGATAGTGGTTGCTATCACCTTACCCAGTGCGGGCTGCTCTTTGAGTAGAAACATCGATAAAGGCAGCATCAACAAGGGTGCGACATAAAATACAGCGTTGGCGGTAGCCAAAGATAAATGGGTAATCGCGACAACCATACATCCACTGCCAATTAATATCAGCTGTCCGCGTATGATGGTTACTTTGGCTTGTTGTAAGCGTCGTTGTTCCTTTTTCTGCTGTAGCCACAAAGGGGTGATGATGAGCAGAGATATCAACTGTCGGAAAAAAATATACTGAAGAGGTGGCACTTCGCCATTCAACAGTTTTACCGCTACGTCGGAAAGCGAGGCAAACAAATTACCTGCAATCAGCAATAGGATACCGACAGTGATATTCGACATTACTTCTCTAATCTCATATCAACGTGCGGAATATCGTCTTCCAAGTACATCTCAGAGATCGTTTTGAAGCCGTGGCTCGCATAGAAGTTTTCTAGGTGTTGTTGCGCACCAATATCGATAGTCGTGCTAGGCCAAAGAGCCTCACAGCGTGTTAACGCTTCTTTTATCAATTGATGGCCTAAACCATCACCTCTTGCCGATTGCTTAGTCGCCACTCGGCCGATGCTCGTGTTGTCGTAAGAAGTCCCTGGTGGTAACAAGCGTGCACACGCCACTAACTCTTCATCAGCATAGCCAAGCAAGTGTTCAACACCTGCGAGTGTATCTTTACCATCGAGCTCTGGGTAAGGGCAATTTTGCTCAACGACGAACACATCTACTCGTAATTTAAGTAGTTGATAAAGCTGTTGTGTTGAAAGTTCAGAGAAGGGAATTGAGTGCCAAGTGATCATGTTTACATCCAGAGGTTATCGATGCTCTGAATGTACTATGTGCGATGATTGTTGGCATTAACTATTGTTAATTCGACCTTTAATTCTACTCAGACTTATCGCGGTTATTCCTAGGTAAGCGGCAATCTGGTTGTCGTTCAAGCGCTGTTCCAGGTCGGGATAATGTTCGCAGAAAAGTTGATAGCGTTGCTCGGGAGTATAGAGCAGCATAAAGCGTTCTTTGTTTTCTTTATGCATCAGTTGAGTTTCTAATAACTTTAAATACAAAGGGTTGTTTGATGCGCGCCACTCGATAACCGCGTTCATTGGCAGTTCTAACATAGTAATTGGTGTGAGTGTTTCTAACAGGTAAGGGGACGCTTGGCTTTTTATCAGACTCTCAAAGCCGATAATCCAATCTTGTTCCCAGTAGAACTCTTTGCTGTATTGCTTACCGTCATTAGTGAGATAACAAGCGTGGCACAAGCCTTCAAGTACAAAGTAGATTGAACTCGCCATTTCACCTTGATTGATCAGGATGTGTCTAGTGGGTAGCTCAAGCGGCTTGGCGACGGCTAATAGAGATTCAATCTGACTTTCAGAGAAGTCAAAGCTTTGTAGTTGTTCGATAAAAGAGGTGTGCATGGAAATAACCTAACCCAAATAAGTGGCGAAATCATCGCACTTATTTGAGTATAGGTACAGAGCAGGCTAAATCAGCGTCGAGCGTGCTGTTCTAGATAATCTTGAGCAAGTTCTCTACCCATGTATTTACCAAGAGTTTTCAGTGGTACTTTCTTAAGGTTAACCACAATCAAGCCATCCAGAGCATCATTAAATGATGGGTCGACGTTAAAGCACACCAACTTACCGTTCATCCCTAGATACTGGCGCAGTAGTACTGGTAGGCCTTTTCCTTGCTCCATACGTGCTAATACTTTAGAGAGCAGAGGAACACTCGCCAATGACGATAACAGGTGATTTTGCCAGAACACATGACTACTGGTATTGAGCGGTGAAGAAGGAGAAACCAGATTAGCCTTTTCCTCATCATAATGGTGGATTGATAAGGTGGTCGCGATCAACAGGCGCGCATTGTGGCTGTAATCATTACTGATACTGACTGGGCCGAATAGGTGAGTGTATTGAGGGTGACGATACACGAAGGCCGCGATACCTTTCCACAATAGTAATAGTGAGTTAAGGCTCTTTTGATAAGGCTTGCTCACTACAGAACGCCCAAGCTCGATACTGTTGTCTAAGGTATCGATGAATTCTTGATTGTAGTTAAACAGACTGCGGGAATAGAGTTGATCAAGCCCGTGCTCAGCGATCAACTTGTCGACCATACCAAGTCGGTACGCCCCGACCAGTTCAGCCTTAGCTTTGTTCCACACAAACAGTTGATGGTAGTAAAGGTCATACTCATCTAAATCACAGGCAAGCCCGCTGCCTTCGCCGACCTCTCTAAAGCTCTCTTCTCTTACTCGACCAATCTCGCGCATTAAATTGGGGATCGACTGGCTTGGTGTGCAATACACCTCAAAATCTCCCTGTTCAAGTAATCTCATTTCTTGAGGCAGTGACGCGACTTCTATAGAGAGTACTTCTGATGGAATAGGCGCAATAACCTGAGTGTCAAAAGAGGGCGCATGGACTGGCGTGCTAGGGCTATCTTGTTGACTCATCAGATAGGTATTGAGTCGCAGATAGTTGACGATATCCATTTCTTGTTCAAACGATTTTATCTCTGAGTATGGGATTGAAGAGCCGATAGAGATAGAGATGGTAGTCGCTCGTTTATTAAGAAGTTCACGCCCAAGTAAAGCCGTTCTTAGCAGTGGATGAACTCGTCCGGCTTGATAGAAAAGCTCGCTGTTTTTACCATTGATAAAGATAGGAACCGTAGTGGCCTGATGACGCTTAACAAACTTGGCAACCGATTTACTCCATTCGATATCTGTCAGTGTTTTTGCCCCTTTACGGTAACTCGATACTTCGCCAGCAGGGAACACAATCAACAGTCCACCGTCTGCCAAATGACGATTGGCATCTCGAATGGCTTTAGCGTTGGTGCGTTTCGATTCTTTACTATTAAAGACATCGACCCCGATGAAAAGATCGTCCAGTTCAGGCAGTCGCTTGAGCAGTTCATTCGCTAACACCTTTACATCCTTCCTTACCGATCCTACGAGATCAGCAAGGATCACACCTTCAATCGCGCCAAGCGGGTGGTTAGCTACAATGACTACGGATCCTTCCTCAGGAATATTATCAGTGGCGCCTGCGGAAACAGAATAGTCGATATTCAAAGCCGATAGGGTGTGATGCATGAATTCAAAACTAGACAACTCATCAGGTCTATCTTGATAGAGTTTATCTAGTTTAGATAGCCCAGTTGCCCACTCGACAACAGACTCACCTAAACCAAAAGGCGTGTAACGTGGTAAACGAAAAGGACTATCAATCATAATGAAGCTACCTTATTGACTAAAGTTGTTTAGGAAACCGTCTTGATTCTTGAAATCTTTCACACTTAAAAATGCACCGCACAGCCACACTAGGCATGCCATACCAAACAGTAATCCGCCGTCATAACCAACAATTTCACCCGCTGCATTAAACTCAGGCATTTGAATACCGAGCGGCGTAAACAGGTGGAAGAAAATAGCGCCACTCATAATTCCCACACTTATGATGGCACCTAGGCCATGCCAACGAGTAAACAGCAAAATAGCCGCAATCAATTCAGCGAACCCAATCAAGTAGCCGCCAAATGAACCGAACCAACTTAAGCCAGACCATGTCGCCAAGGTGCCAAAGATATGCTCAGTTTCGTATGAGCCGGTGAACTTAAAAAATAGCGACTGAATGAACACAAACGCAATAAATGCCGCAGGGATATGTTTAGCTGGAGTGAATGTCATGGTTATTCCCTTATTTGATCAGTTGCGGCCAAACGGTGTCGGCTTTTTGAATATGTTGTGCTCGGTCTTGTTCCCAACGCTGTTTAATCTCTTGGTCGTAGTTGAGGTAAAGCTTGTTATCAACAATTGTCCATTGATTCGGGTCACCGGGTGCAAAATCACTTTTTGCTGAAACAGCCCAAGCGCAATAACCACCATATTGAGGGGCATATTTTTCAGGATTATTAACAAATAAAGTCAGATTCTTTTCAGAAGAAAAATACCAGTCCGCGCCCTTGTACTCGGTGCTGAATTTTTTACTGCCTTCAATAGGCTTACCTGAAGTGAAATAAGCCACAGTGTCGTAGCCATCGAGCGCCTTGCTGCTAAAGAATCCGGTGTAGATTTCATCGGCGGCAAATACATATGGGCTAACAAGTAGCATGACCATGGTTAATAGTTTTCTCATGATGGACTCCATCTATAGATTGATTGCTGGTGATAAATCGAAGGTAAAACGCTGTTGATTTATCTGGCATGGTTTAATGGGTTCACAAGGCGAGCCGGGTGCGTAAAGCATCGAGGCTTGGCCGTGTAGATTGCGTAAGTGTGTAAAGCTCACTGTGTGCGCGTCTTCACGATGCATACAGGTCGCTAAATGAGGTTGTTCGCTGTGATGGTGAGAGTGAAACTGAAGTAAGTTCTGTTGATTCTTACCCGTTGCCATAAGCTGATCGTATTTTGCTTGTCGATAGGCTTGTACTCGCTCTAAATCAACACCGGATGAGAACAGTGGAGAATCGGTTTCGACTATTTTTTGTTGAATGCCATCCCACATATAGGCGATAACCAAACCATGGTGTTGAGTTAAGTTCGGCGCGAAAGCCAGCAAGGTAAATGGGGCAAAAGAGTGCAGGTCGAGCTTATGAAATGCTTCAGAGAGCTGACTGATATTACGACTCGATGATAGGTTCTTGAGTAACAAACCACGGCTGACTAAAAGGCCATCAGGTACGATGCCTTGATAGTTATTGAGTAGGCATAACGAAAGCCCGAACTCATTGATACTGATCCAGCTACCACCACCGGTTGGGTCGAGTGGCATGATGATATCGACGCCGTTAACTCGATATTGTTTAGGTGGCATCGCCAGTGCACGTGTCTTTTGTTCATCACGATTAAAGAAGACCTGATAGCCATTGTCTTCAAGTAGCCAAGATACTGAACACATGATTATTGCTCCCTCAAATAGCTGCTGGTGGTTGGGGCATAACCAAAGGTGTTGCATGTTTCGACATCAAGAAAGGTCGTGATCACTTTGATCATCGCGTAATGATGATTGGCGTGCAGCGCAGCAAAGGTAACCTCTCTTTCTAGCGTAGAAGGCAGGCTGGCAAATACTTGTGTATCCATCGAAACTTCGGTTTGGATCATGATAGGCGCTTCGAGATCTCTACGGTCTAATCGTTCAAGCCAGTTGATCACGTAATGGATCTCTTTCAACGCAATCGACCTATCGAATTCGACAGGGTGACCACGACGACGAGTGTTGTAATCAACGGTCGCATTCTCTTTTAAAATCAGAGCGTGAAAAAGATCGAGCGTGTGACGAGTATGCTCACCAATAGAACTTGTGACGTGCGGCTTTGCTCGTGTCAGATAGTCGCTGTCAGATATGGCTAACAAAAACTCTAAACCCTGATTCAATATCTCTACCGCTCCCTTGATACTAGGAGAGAGAGAGGTGAGGGCGCTCGGTTGGGCTATGGGGTTCATTCATGATCCTCGTACAAAGTTAATCGGTGGTCGGATATTGTTGAACAAGACGTCGCTCTTCTTGCCACGCGTTAAATAAGCTCTTAAAAGAAGGAGGCTGGTGGCCTCTTTGTTTCTGTTGAGCGCCAATATCAAAAAGAATGCGGTATTGCAGGAGTAGCGTAGAAAATATCTCTCGCAATGGTGTGTTGCGATCCCAGATGTGCCCGGCCTCACTGCTTGCGCCATTGACCTCAAGGATAGTGAAGTCCTCGCCGTTCATTAGGCTGTGCATGTCCTTGAATTTGACGTCGAGTCGACCAAAGTGAAAGCCATCGAAGTCGTCGAATATCTCATCTAAGCGTTCAGTTAAAGCCTGAGTGATGTATTGATTGCCGTCTCGGAAGATACAACCACGGCTATGGCTACCTGCGAATGCGAGTTGGAACTCTTCGCCCTCTGCGAGCACTTGATCTAATTTATCTTGATGTCTCGGTAGATAGAGGTGACTAAGCTGCCCAGCACGCGGGCTATTTTCAATTAACTGCTTGAGTGTTGAGGCACCATTCCCCGTCACCATTGGTGCGTATTTGAGTGTGATCGAGATGATCTCGCCTTGCTTTTTATTGGCTCCTCAAAACCACCGCCTAGGGCGGTGGTGATTGTTCCTTGAGGCTATAGCCTGAAGAAGTGCCCATGTTAGAAGTAACCTCTTATTCACCACAAGTAAGAGGAAACAACCACATGGGCGATTACAGAAGTTCATCACATGTCTATTGGCGTTGCAAATACCATATAGTTTGGACTCCAAAGTACAGATATAAGATTTTGAAAGATAAGGTAGGAAAGGAGCTTTATCGTTCAATCTATATTTTGTGCAATATGAAAGACTGCGAAGTTTTAGAATTAAATGTTCAACCAGATCATGTTCATCTTGTTGTCATTATTCCTCCCAAGTTATCAGTATCGAGTTTGTTAGGAGTTTTAAAAGGCCGAACAGCAATTCGACTTTTCAATAGATTCCCACATATACGTAAGAAATTATGGGGAAATCACTTTTGGGCTAGAGGGTATTTTGTAGATACGGTCGGTGTGAATGAAGAAGTCATTCGGCGATATGTACGACACCAAGATAAGCAGGACATAGAGTATGAACAACAATTACAGTTATTGAAGAACTGATAGCGCGGACGCCCCCTTTTAGGGGGTTATAAAGCAAAACCGCCTTCTAAGAAGGCGGATATTTTTTTTGGGTAGCGAACATAGAAAACACCCGCTTCGGCTTGATAAGGCGCCTTTTCTTGCAATAGAAAGCGAGCATTATTTGGGAAAGATTCAACATACTGCTCAAGTTGATCTTGTGTGTTGATCAGCTTAACGCCAACACCTCGACAACCAAGATCCGGTTTGGCCACAATCGGGAAATCGAGATCCGACTGTATGAGTGCGCTGCGCGCATCTTCGGCTTGTTTCTTACTGCTAAGATCCGTTTTGGTTAAGGTGATAAACGGAGAGATCCAACGCTGACTCGATGATCCGGCAAGGCTCAGTATCTCGTGTTTTGATTCGCCTACCATACCGCTTAACTTAATACTCGGGTTGGCGATGAGCGGTAGCGCCCAGTCAAAGTGCCGTAACCCTTGCATCAGGCTTTGAATCACCACTGGCGTGTAGAAGAACCAAGTTGGAAGAAACTCATAAGGAGAGACACTGCGCACGGTATCTTTTTCAAGCAAGGGCATGCCTGCATTGATTTGATGTGCTGGAATGATGCGAATATCTTGCGGTGAACTCATGATAATCCTCTAGAGTAGGTTCTATTCATTAATTGATTGCCGATAAACAGCAAAGCGATGGCACACGGGATGATGATCCATTGATATTCAGAGGCTTGCAGCCACGCTGATGTCCCTAAATAGTAGATGGCAGAGAAGACAATGCCAGTCCAGAGCGCAGTGGCACTAATAACGGCAAACAGGAAAGTAGGCAGTGGGATTGCGAAAAAGCCACTTAAGGTAAAACCGACGGTACGAAGCCCGGGAATAAAGCGGATGACAAAAAGACTGCTGAAAGCGTTTTGACGTAATTTAGTGCGAAGTGCACGAAAGTATCGGTTGGTGAGGGCTTTGTAACGAACGCCTCGGAAATAACGTCCTGATTTACCTAGGTAATAGAGACCGAGATCACCTGTGGCAATGCCGATGAAAATGGCAAGCAACGCATATTGAGGAAGCATGAACTCTTGAGTTGCTAAACCTGCCGCTGTAACAATCGCCAGATCTTCAAGCAAGTAAGAAAGCGCGATAATGCCAAGCATCAGCCATAGCAGCGATTCTTCTCCTGTATTTAACCATGCTTGAATACTCTCGACGGTGCTCATCAAATACCCTTATCTATCCTATAGATGAATGGCTTATTGGCCATTCATTGAGTGTAGTAAATTAAATAGACAGGAGGAGCAGAGAAAAACTTACAGCTGATTAGTGTTTTTTTGTGGGGACTTAAATCGATTGACGGTTTGAGTCGTGCTGTTTGGGTATTGAATTAGCGGGTGTTTACGGTGAGAAAAATAGGGCAGTGGATTCGATTTATAAATAACAAAAGAAAAAGGCTGAGTCGTTAAACTCAGCCTTTCAGAACGTTAACTATGGATTACTGGGTAATCTATTTAGTTAGGTCAATCTGGTAAACAGCAAAACCAACATCGTCAGTCGCAACACGTTTCATCGGGTATTGACCCTTTTCTTTGATGAACTCTGCCGCTTTGTCGCTTGGAGATGTTTCAAAGCGGATATCTAGTTTGTTATCCGTTTTGATTGGCGCAAATGACCAGTTGTTATCAGCCGTTGGGCTAACTTGACCTTGCTCTTTGCTTACGCGAGAGATGTAGTTCGCAAGAACAGTACGGTTTTCATCTGGTGCATCAAATGCGATGAAGTCTTCACCGGTACCTGGGAACTTAGCACTGTATGCACGGTAGTTGTTGGTTGCGATCAGGAAGTCTTGCTTCATGTCAATTGGCTTACCTTGGTAAGTTAGGCCAACGATACGCTGTGAGTCAGGGTTAACGACTTTACAGTTTGCATCGTATTTCGCAGGTTGAGTTACGTCGATTTGGTAATCAACACCGTCGATAACATCGAAGTTGTAAGTGCGGAAGTTATCCCACTCGATCAACTGTTGTGGTGCTGTTGAGTTAACATCCACTTGGTTGAACTGACCAGCAGAACATTCAAGCCACTCTTTTACTTCGTGGCCTGTTACCTTCATCGCGACTAGCGTGTTCGGGTAAAGGTACAGGTCAGCTGCGTTACGGAATGTCAGTTGGCCAGATTCAACTTCAGTGAAGTTCGCTGGGTCATTCTTACGGCCACCGGCCTTGAATGGTGCAGCTGCTGAAAGTACTGGCGTACCATCTAGGTCTGGGTCACCTTGGATGAACTGTTCAACGTAATCTTTCTGTGCAAGGTTAACGATTTGAACTGTTGGATCGTCTTGTACTAGAGATAAGAAGCTGTACATCACATCGTCTGCTTTACCAATCGGTTGGTTAACAAACTCACGAGTACCAGCGTGGTCTTTTTCTAGTGCTGTTACGATGCCTTCATCAGCGGCAGCAAGAGATTTCTTCTCGATTTTGTCGTAGATCGGACGCGCTTCTGATTGGCCTTTAACGACTTCCCACTTACCGTCTTTTTGTGCAAGTGTTAGATCCATAACACCAACGTGGCTACCCCAACGACCTGGCATTACTGCCGCAACGCCGTTCATTGTGCCAGTTTCGTTGTCGATGCCTTGAATGTCATCAAAACCTTTACCAGGGAACACTGCGTGAGAGTGGCCGAATGCGATTGCATCAATGCCGTCTACTTCAGATAGGTAGAACGTTGAGTTCTCTTCGCCATTTTTGTACGGGTCAGTTGATACGCCTGAGTGAGGGATAGCAACGATAACTTCAGCGCCTTCCGCTTTCATTTGAGGCACTAACTCGTTAGCTGTCTCAATGATGTCACGAGCGATCACTTTGCCTTCAAGGTTCTTCTTATCCCACGTCATGATTTGTGGTGGAACAAAACCGATGTAGCCGACTTTTACTTCATGTTTTACGCCAGCAGTATCTTCAAACATGTGCGTCTTGATGATGTATGGCGTGAAGTAGTGTTCTTTGGTTTCTGCGTCGTAAACGTTAGCACTGATGTATGGGAAATCAGCGTCGTTGATAGACTCTTCTAGGAACTCAAGACCGTAGTTGAATTCGTGGTTACCTAGGTTTGCAGCGTCGTAGCTTAGTTGATTCATTGCTTTGTATGCAGGGTGAACTTCGCCCGCTTCGATGCCTTTGTCTGCCATGTAGTCACCCATTGGGCTACCTTGCAGCAAGTCACCGTTATCAACTAATACGCTGTTGGTTACTTCGCTTTGAGCTTCTTTTACTAGAGTTGCAGTACGTGCTAAGCCGATTTTTTTCGATGGCTTGTCTTTGTAGTAGTCGTAATCCATTAGGTTGGTATGGATATCCGTCGTTTCTACGACACGTAATTTAATCACTTCATCGGTATCTGGTGTTGTTGTGCAGCCTGCTAGAGTCAAACCAAGACCCGCAAGTACAGCCAATGACAAAGGTTTCATTGCAACTTTCATTTTGTAGCTCCAAAGTGGATAGTAGAAAATTCGTTGCGTAATGTAACAAAACCGAATGAAACAATGATTACAACGAATGTTAATTCGTGACTTAGATCGATTACTTTATGGTGTTCTGCAAGACGCCTCCCAAACCTGCTCAATCAATGTACAAATCACATCGATAGTATTAGTCCATTCATTTCACCAATTTATCGATGAATCTCATCCCTTATCAGCTTTTCGAATAAAAAATGAAATTTTAGAATTTCCAGTAATATGAGAGGCTCGTCATAATGCCTATATCAAGGACGTATCAGGCAGATGAATAGCAAGGATAGCTCAAAACGAAGCTTCTGTTTTCTTCTAGTGCCAATACTCCCATTCACTCAAGTGGATGAGTTAAATCCCTTGCTTGGCAAGACCAAGTAATGAATTGCTCGTACTGCGAGCCTTAAAGGAAGCACTGAAATGGACCAAGAACGTTTAACCCACCTAAAACAGCTTGAAGCGGAAAGTATTCATATTATCCGTGAAGTTGCTGCTGAGTTTGATAACCCAGTGATGATGTACTCCATCGGTAAAGATTCTTCTGTGATGCTTCATTTAGCTCGCAAAGCGTTTTATCCAGGCAAGATTCCATTCCCACTATTGCACGTTGATACGGATTGGAAATTCCGCGAGATGATTGAGTTTCGTGATCGTACGGCTAAAAAGTACGGCTTCGACCTTTTAGTACATAAGAACCCAGAAGGTATTGAGATGGGATGTAGCCCGTTCGTACATGGTTCTTCTAAGCACACTGACATCATGAAAACTCAAGGCCTTAAGCAGGCGTTAAACAAGTACGGGTTCGATGCCGCTTTTGGTGGTGCGCGTCGTGACGAAGAAAAATCTCGAGCGAAAGAGCGTGTTTATTCTTTCCGCGACAAGAACCACACATGGGATCCAAAAAACCAGCGTCCTGAGCTTTGGCACACCTACAACGGTCAGGTTAATAAGGGCGAAAGCATTCGTGTCTTCCCGCTATCTAACTGGACTGAGCTTGATATCTGGCAATACATCTACCTAGAGAGCATCGATATTGTTCCACTTTACCTTTCAGACAAACGTCCTGTGGTTGAGCGTGATGGCATGCTGATCATGGTTGATGATGACCGTATGGAGCTGCAAGAAGGTGAAGTGATTGAAGAGAAAAGCGTTCGCTTCCGTACTTTGGGCTGTTACCCACTAACCGGAGCCGTTGAATCTGAGGCGAATACGCTAACAGGCATTATTGAAGAGATGCTGGTGGCAACGTCCAGTGAGCGTCAGGGTCGAGCGATTGACCATGATCAGTCGGGCTCAATGGAGCTGAAAAAGCGCCAAGGTTATTTCTAAGAATCTAAGGAAAGAAAAATGAATAGTGCAGTAGAAGCCGAATTGGCTGAACTAGGGATTGAAGGTTATCTAAGTCAGCATCAGCATAAATCTATGCTTAGATTTTTAACTTGTGGCTCGGTAGACGATGGTAAAAGTACGCTAATCGGTCGCTTGCTCCATGATACAAAACAGATTTATGAAGATCAGCTAGCAGCGGTTCACTCGGATAGCCAACGAGTGGGTACTACAGGTGAGAAACCTGACTTGGCATTGCTTGTTGATGGCTTGCAAGCTGAACGTGAGCAAGGCATCACGATCGATGTGGCTTATCGCTACTTCTCGACGCAAAAACGTAAATTCATTATTGCTGATACTCCTGGGCATGAGCAGTACACGCGCAACATGGCAACAGGCGCTTCAACGTGTGATCTGGCTGTGATCTTGATTGATGCTCGTAAGGGTGTACTGGATCAAACACGTCGTCACTCGTTTATTTCTAACCTGCTTGGTTTGAAGCATTTCATCGTCGCAGTCAACAAAATGGATCTCGTCGAGTACTCGCAAGATCGTTTTGAGGAGATTCGCGATCAGTACCTAGAGTTTGCTGAAAACCTAGAGGGCGAAACTAATATTCAGATTCTGCCAGTTTCGGCACTTGAAGGTATTAACGTTGCTGCGCCAAGCAAAGAGCTTGCATGGTTCGAAGGTCCGTCTCTATTAGAAGTGTTAGAGAACGTCGACATTGACCAAAAACGTTCTGCAGGCGAATTCCGTTTCCCTGTGCAGTATGTCAATCGTCCTAACTTAGACTTCCGTGGTTTTGCAGGCACCGTTGCGTCTGGCCGTGTCAGTGTGGGTGATGAAATCAAGGCGTTGCCTTCAGGTAAAACCTCTAAGGTGGCAAGTATTGTGACCTTTGATGGTGAACTTGAATCAGCACAAGCGGGTTTGGCGGTAACACTGACTCTTGAAGATGAAATCGATATCAGCCGTGGTGATTTGATTGTGTTGGAAAACGCGCAAATTGAATCCACTAACCATGTATTGGCAGACATCGTGTGGATGACAGAGCAACCATTGCAACCGGGTAAAGCTTACGACATCAAAATCGCAGGCAAGAAAACCGTCGGTCAGGTTGAAACGGTTCGTCATCAATATGACATCAACAACCTGTCGACTCACGCTGTCGATGAGTTACCACTGAACGGTATTGGTTTGTGTGAATGGTCACTGAACGAGACTGTCGCACTGGATAAATACCGTGAGAGTGCCGATACCGGTGGCTTTATCGTTATCGACCGTCTAACCAACGTGACGGTTGGTGCGGGTTTGATTCGAGACCGTTTGGATTCTGTTGAACAGCAAGTCGGTAACTTCTCTGCATTTGAACTTGAGTTCAACGCTCTGGTTCGTAAGCACTTCCCTCATTGGGATGCCAAAGATCTAAGCCAATTACTGAAGTCATAAACGACCAAGCAACAGCTTATTGAATCAGGTGGAAACTCATCGTTTCCGCCATAAAGGACGGGTATATGTGGCAACAAGGATTTGTATTAGCGATTTTGCTCGGCATTATTACTTGCCTGCTCGTTACCCGTATTAAGCCAAGCTTTATCTTTGCTGGCGCGGCGTTTATTGCTTTTATGGCTGGTATGATCGACTTGTCGAGCTTAGCCAATAACTTCACTAACTCCTCGTTACTGACTTTAATTCTTCTGATCCTCGCATCAAGTGCGTTGGAGAAAACTCGCTTAATCAGCTGGGTTAGCCGCAATATCTCTGAAGGCAGGCTAGGTACCGTGGTTGCGAAGTTGGGTATTTCCACAGCGTTACTTTCTTCTTTTACTAATAACACAGCGGTGGTTGTCTCTTTGATCGGAGCGATCAAACGTAATCAGCAACACGCGCCATCTAAGTTACTTATCCCTCTGTCTTACGCTGCCATCTTAGGTGGAACGCTGACATTGATCGGCACTTCAACCAATTTGATCATCAATAGCTTTGTTGAAGATGCGGGATTGCCGAGCTTAAATTTTTTCACACCAACCTTGATCGGTTTAGCGGTCTTGATCGGTGGTGTGTTGATCCTTATTCCTCTGAGTTACTTCCTACCAAGCTACGATGATGGATCGCAGGACGATCTGCCTTACTTTCTAGAAGCCAGAGTTGAGCCCGGTTCACCGTTAGTTGGCCGCAGTGTTAGCGAAAATAATCTTAGAGCTCTGAGAAAATTGTTCTTAGCGGAAGTGATTCGAGACGGTAAAACCACGGCGTCTATCGACCCTGATTTCATATTGCAAGCTCGTGACCGACTGCTGTTTTGTGGCGATGTCGAGAGTGTGGCGACACTGCAAGAAATCCAAGGATTAACCCTGTTTGGCCAACATCACCTTAACGGCCAGAGCTTTGTTGAGGTTGTGGTGAGCTCGTCGGCAAGCTTCTGTAACAAAACCCTGAAAACCAGCCAGTTCAGAGACCGTTTCGATGCGGTTGTGGTTGCCATTCGTCGTGGCCATGAGCGCCTTGAAGGTGGTCTTGGAAACATCACGCTAACCGCTGGTGATACCTTGATTCTGGTTCCTGGCAAACGCTTTGAAGAACAGCGCCAGCAACACAGCAAAGAATTTGTGTTGATGAATGACTTGGACTCGAGTGCCAAGCTTGATGCGGATAAATCGACGTTTGTATTGCTCGGTTTTGCCAGTGTGATTGGTTTAGCCCTTGCTGAAGTCGTGCCGATTATCAAAGGGCTGGCTGGTTTCTTACTGTTGCTGGTGGCCTTTGGTGTGGTGCAACTGGGTGAGCTTCGTCGCCGTTTTCCGGTTGATATTGTGGTGATCGTTGGCTCTGCACTTTCTATTGCTCAATTGATGATTTCATCGGGTTTGTCTGAGCGGATGGGGCTGATGTTTATGGAAGCCTTTAATGGCTGGGGCGTGTTTGGTGCGTTAGTCGCGACTTATTTCATGACATTGGTTTTGACAGAACTTGTTACCAATAATGCGGCCGCAGCACTCTCTTTCCCAATCGGCTATAGCATGGCTATCGGCTATGGCGTTGACCCTATGCCATTCATTATGGCGGTTCTATTTGGTGCCAGTGCTAGTTTTATTTCGCCATACGGCTACCAAACTAATTTACTTGTTTATAGCGTAGGTAATTACCATCTCACGGATTATCTACGTATCGGCATCCCAATCTCGATTGTCTATTCGGGCTTGGTGCTGACCCTAATTCCTTACTTTTTCCCATTTTAATGCTGTTTATTTAAAGGACTAATTATGACCGCAGTACTCAAACCAAAAGATGAGAATGTTGTGTGGCATCAACACTCGATTGATAAAACATTTCGCTCTGATCTGAAATCACAAAAACCAGCCGTGCTCTGGTTCACGGGTTTATCTGGTTCTGGGAAGTCGACAGTCGCTGGAGCATTAGAAAACCGCTTGGCACAGCTTGGTTACCATACTTACTTATTGGATGGTGATAATGTCCGTCACGGATTATGTAGTGACTTGGGCTTCTCTGAGCAAGACCGTCGAGAGAATATCCGTCGTATTGGTGAGCTCGCTAAATTGATGGCGGACGCGGGTTTGATCGTGTTGTCAGCGTTTATTTCTCCACATCAAGCGGAGAGACAGTTGGTGCGTGATTTATTGCCGGAAGGTGAGTTTCTAGAGGTGTTTGTTAATACGCCACTTGAGGTTTGCGAACAGCGTGATCCTAAAGGTTTGTATAAGAAAGCGCGTGCTGGAGAAATCCCGAATTTTACGGGCATTAGCTCAGTGTACGAAGCGCCTCAGAATCCTGAGATAGATCTACCTGCGGGTGAGAAGACACTCGATGAACTGGTCGAATTGTGTATTGATGCTTTAGAGAAGCGTAATATTTTAGCCAATTGAGATCGTTGGTATGTAAGGCTACTCAGCTGTTTATCTGCTTATTCACGACCGATAAATAGTGCAGCCTTGGTTTACCGAGACAAGAAACCTATCCTCTAGATTCTCTTTATTCTTCTTAATACTCTTCACCTTTTACACCGTCTATTTTTTGCACCGTCGAGTGCCTAGACGGTGTAATTCACACTGCTTTTCACTTCTGTCTGTACCGTGAACTTCTGACTCAATAGAGTAATCAGTTGGTCGTAATACTGCATGTTGGGTTTGTTGCCAAGTAAGGTGCACAACTCATTACCGGTTGGACTGAATCGGTAGTAAACCAGCTTAACCCCTTTTGAGATAGGTGCCAGTGACATGCTCTTACCTTGATAAGTCAGGTGCAACGCTGGGTCGAAATCAATCTCACCAGACTCTAATTCAGTGCCTAGAATGATACCGAGCTCAATTAAATGGAGCAGGCTAGAGTAGGGTAGGTTGTGTCCACCAAGGTTGATGGTGTTGGTGGTGTCTCTTTTGCCGAAACTGAATATTCCAGCATGAGATTTGAAACCAAGTAATAGCTTTCTGCTGCTATCACTACCAAAACTACAGCCAAGTGACGCCGCTCTTTGTAGGGTGAGTGCTTCTTTTGGCGTCATGTCTTGCAAGATCTGCAGTGCCTTCATCGACGTCGAACCTGGGTTGGTGACTTCTCTTTTTAATACCTGAGCCCATAGTCTCTGCATCGATGTATTGTGGATCTCTTGTGCCATATCGAAAAAGCGATATAACCAGTCCTGATCAGGATCTCCAGCCGCTTCATCCTTACATGAAGAGTGCGCCAATTTCAGAATCTGTTCTAGATTCTTTTGACGCAGTTCTTTACGTTTTTTCTCTCGTAATAGCGCCCGCTCGATAAGCGTACTCTCAGCTTTATCGCTTGGTTTTGCACTATGACTGATTAAGGAATCTAAGCCGAAGCTCTGTGCGATGTGCAGCATTCTGCTTGTGCTGTCGGTAATATGAGGCTTTTTCTCATGCTTGTGCTGTGTATCGCTAGCATGCTCAATGATCACTGGCTGTTTGGTTTCTGACATAAGAGTACCGTAAGGAGACGACTTAACTGTCTAAAATGTAACTCTTTATCTTATTGGTGGCTAGATTTTGCGTGCAGAGTTGAAGGTTTCAACAAAATTTTACTTTTGCTAATGATAATAAAATGTTAAATTTGTTGTAATTCTCAAGGAGGAGTTATGAATCAAGTCAATGATAACAAGCTGAAGAAACAGCTTAGTATAGGGTTATTACTCGCTACTTATGTCGCTGTCCTAGCATATTTGTCTAATTACATCGCGTAATCTAGTCTAACAATATCGTTATGAAACTGTTATTTAATAAGTTCACTTGTTCAGTGATGGCAGCTCATCCGTGAGCCACCCTTCTAATGACTACATGTCGTCATATTCTTCTATTGCTGTACCTTCAATAAGATAACCTGTTTGAGCTAAGTCGTGGCTTATTGACTCGGTTTTTAGCGTACCTACTAAATAAATCACATCCCATAGTTGCTGTATTGGTGCACCTTTAGGGAACTTCACGTAGATGATTTGGTTCGGCGGCGGTGGCGGCACGTGGATACATGCGCCAAAGTACGGTACCAGCAGAAATTCAGTGATCATGTTTTCATCACCTTCCAATGGAATCACAAAGCCAGGAATCTTTACTGTGCTGCCATTCAGCTCAGGGCGAACAGCGCCAAGTGTCGATTGTTGAGGTTTGTCCATGCTGTCGTGGTTAACCGTCGGCATGCCGAACGAATCCAGCTGAGCACGTTCTGATTCCGGAATCAAATCAATCCAATCCAAAGTTAATACCGATTCGTCAGTCGGTGCGGTTTCAGCGTGAGCTGTGCTGATAAATGGGAACAGAAGTAGCCCAAATATCAGTAGGAATTTGCGTTGCATCGTAGGTTCCTATTTTAGATTCGAATAGTCATGCCATCAGACAATGACTGACGGTAAGCCCTGAAAGCGGGAATAAAGCCGATAATGATTCCGGCAACTTGTACCAGTATAAGCAGTTTCCACTCATGAGGGGTGATTGCGGATATCGATATATTGATACCATAGCTTTGTTGCACAATAGGAGCAACTACTGCGATTAGGGCAAACAAAACTGCAACCCCTAGTGTTATACCAAGGAAGGTCAGTGCACTTGCTTCACTGATCAGTAAACCAAAGACATGGCGAGGCCTTGCTCCCATCGCACGCAAAATGGCCATCTCTCGACGTCTTTCTTGCAAGCTAGTCAGTAGGCTACTTAGCATTCCTAATAGTCCCGCGACTACAACAAACCCTGAAACAATCAGTAGTGCTTGTTCTGCAACGGCCATCATTCCCCACAATTCATGAAGCGCAATACCCGGCATAATGGCGCTCAAAGGTTCTTGGCGATAGTTATTGATTTCTCGTTGCAGTGCAAAGGTTTGGATTTTCGATTTAAGGCCAACCATCATCGCGGTAATCTGCTTAGGTTGGAAATCATAGGTCTTTAATGTTTCTGCATCTGGCGTGTGCCCTAGGTTGGCTCCTGATTCCCAGCCCACGTGAATCGCTTCAATAGCCTCTAACGAAACATGCACGGTTTTATCTACTGGTGTGCCGGTTGGCGCGAGTATACCGACAATTGTGAAGGGCAGGTTATCATGGCGACTAAAGGCAACATCACTGATACCGTGTGCAAGAATGATGTGATCACCGATTTTGTAATCTAACTTCTTCGCGACATCAGCCCCAATTACTACATCAAATAGCTGTTTAAACTCTTTACCCTGCTGAAAAGTAAGTGGTTGCTTACTTCCATAGCGATAGTTTTCGAAGTAGCTATGGTTTGTACCCATAACTCGGAAGCCTTTGTGCGAATCTCCCAATGAGATGGGTATCGCCCACTTTACGGCATTATGCTGGCTAAATTCTTCGTAACTTTTCCAGTCGATATTGTTGGTTGCATTACCGATTCTAAATACTGAATAAAGCAGTAGGTTTACCTGACCAGAACGGCCACCAACGATAAGGTCAGTACCTGAAATCGTATTGGCAAAACTGCTCTTTGCTTCGGTTCTTACACGTTCAACACCGAGTAATAGAATCACTGACACTGCCACGGTGAGAATCGTCAGAATAGCGGTGGCTTTACGGTTGAGTACGCTTTTTAGGGCTAAGTGAGTAATTACTTTCATACGACAACCTTAGCTTGGTTAACGGTTTTTAAATCTATGGTTCGAGTGAACAGCTTTTCTAATGTTGGATCGTGACTGACAAATATCAGAGTAGACCCGGCTTGATTTGCTTGCTCGAGTAACAATTCGATGAAGGCTTCTCGGTTGTCATGATCCAAAGCCGATGTTGGTTCGTCGGCAATGATGATCTTTGGTTGGCCGATTAAAGCGCGAGCTGCAGCGACACGTTGCTGTTGACCAATACTCAGCTCAGTAACAGGTTTGTTCATTAAGGCTTGCGGTAGCTTTAATCTGAGCAATAATTCTTGAGCGGTGGCTTGCAGGCTGTTCTGACTTTCAGTGACTTGCTGTTTACGAATCTTTGAAAACTGGCAAGGAAGCGTCACATTGTCGATCACGGATAAGTAAGGAAGCAGATTAAATTGTTGGAATATATAGCCAATATGATCGGCTCTGAACTTGTCTCTCTGGCGAGGCGTTAGCTGTGTGAGATCTTGGCCAAGGATAGAAACTTCACCTTGCTCTGCTTGGTTAATTCCGGTCAATAACCCTAATAATGTTGACTTCCCACAACCACTAGGCCCTTTGATGAAAAGGTGCTCTTGGGCTTGGATATGCAGTGAGGGGATCTCTAGCGTTGGGGATAATTCAGGCTTCCAACGAAAGCTGATATTTTCGAGTTTGACCACAAGTGATGAACTGTCAAAAGACATATTAGCTCCAATGATTAAAGCGGTGTATTTACTGGACAGCTATTAGAAAAATAAATTCCCAGAACACACCGATTTGCACAGCCAAGTAAGCAGGTCGTTACTTGGCTGTTTATCTGCGTTTAATTCAATCTAATCGTGATTAGAATTGAAAACTAATACGCTCGGCATTAAGTATTTCTTGAATTTGCGCGCTGTCAGTTAACAGGTTCACAGTCATAGACTTGGTGTTGCCGAATTTAGAGAACCATTGGGTGTTAACGGTATCCAGCTTCGCAATGTTTGAACATTGGTAATGATACTCGACAGTGAACTCACCGTGCCCACCTTCTGAGTGATCATGGCCTTCATGGTCATCATGATCGTGTTCAGCATGGTCATGGCCTTTGTGGTCGTCATGATCGTGTTCTGCGTGGTCATGGCCTTTGTGGTCGTCATGATCGTGTTCCGCGTGGTCATGGCCTTTGTGGTCGTCATGATCGTGTTCTGCGTGGTCATGGCCTTCATGGCCTTCATGGTCATCATGATCGCCTTCCAAGGTGTTCGTCACTGACTTGAACTTCAGCGTACAGCCTGCATTGTTGAAACCAAATAGCTCTTCTGGCTTATTTAATTGCGCGATAGCTTGCTCAAACACTTTCTTCTGCTCGGCAGTCTCTGGAGCATGTTCAAAGCCAACCACATCAGCGCCGGGAGCCGTTACTTCAACAAGCAGCTCTTGTCCATCTTGAGCTATGTTTACTTCAACTTTACCGTGCACGTGTGCTTCGTGAGAGCGGAACTCTTCGTTAGCTAGAACATTCGCAGAGACAGTCATGCCGATAACAACGGCTAAAATAGTAGGTTTCATGTTTTTTTCCTGAATAAAGATTAATTAAAAAATAGTGGTAATTAAGCGATCTTTACAGGAGGTGAACGTGCTAAATAAGCGAAATACAAGCGCTGTAACGAAATTACTGATTCTGTGATAGTGGCAGTAAATTCTGAATGGAACTCTGGGATCTGTGGCAGTGAGTGCGCCGTAATGAACTGATTTATCGAAAACAGCTCACAATGATGTGAAGAGTGATGATCTGGGTCGATATCCACAATATGTGTCGCTGCTAACACGCTTAACATGAGCATCAGCCCAAGCAACAAGCCTGTTTTGCGTTTCACATTGTTAGGTGTGTTTTGCCACATGAGGATGATTAACCACAGAATTAAAAAAGGATACTGTTATAATATAACAATATCCTTTGGTCAGGTCTCGAAAAAGACGCGATTATCTGATTAAAGGCTGGCTTTAATCAATTCAATAACTTGCGTGACTTCTGATTCGTTGAGAGCGCCTTCTTTAACAAACAATATTTTACCTTGCTTGTCTTGAACGATAATCGCTGAGCTTTCTTCTGCTAAAGCCCATGATGACGCGACGGCTCCGTCTTCATCTAGCACCATAGAAGACCATGGAAATTCTTCTTTGCTGCTTTCGGCTGATGATTTAACAAAAGACCCCGTACCCCAAATCGCATCATCTTGGTTGATGATGGTAGTGGTTTGGTAGCTGTCTTCTGCGAATTTCGATGCTGTAATGGCTGCCATCAGTGGTGCGTTGAGCTCTTTAGAGCTGCTGCGGCCAGCGATTGCTTGAACGACGCGAACTTTACCTAGAAGAGCGTTGGTTGCCCAAGCTTGATATCCAGTATTTCCGTCGTTTAGTACGATTTCACCATAGTTGCTAACATCGACAGCAGGCAGAGTTTCACCTACAGATAAGTTGTGAGCATTGGCAAAGAGTGGAGAGGCTGCGGCTAAAAAAGCCAGTAGAGTTTTGTTTTTCATTATATTTTTGTTCCGCTTATTGGTTTGCTCTGGAAGTATAATATGAAATTTGAAAAATGCCTCTTTAACTTTTTTATCGTACGACGTAGAAATAAGTTGCAGGCTTGTTACCAAAAGGTATAATGCATCAATATCGAGATGAACAATAGATTATCTTGCTGTTTGCTAAAGGAATTAGCGATTTAATGTGCTTTGAATACGGTGGTGTTCAGGTGCGCGACTGTAGTACTCAAATGGAATTGAGGTTGTATTATGTTAAGAAAATTTTCTACTTACCGTCCACATCAGGTGGCGCGTTTCGTTAAAGTCCTGTTCAAAGGCCAGTTTGCTATTGAAGGTATCGGAGAGTTTCGCTTCGACCAAGGCAAGGTGCTTCTTCCTGAAGTTTCAGACAAACAAAAGCTCACTATTTTTAAAGAAGTTAACGGCACAATTGCTGCACTGCCGGTGTAACTGAGCTTTATTGAATTGTCTTGTATTAAATAGATTTATAGTGAAAAAGGGCTTCCTAATTGGAAGCCCTTTTTTTATGGGTGACGTTCTAGTTGGTATGCCTAACACAAATTATTGTGGAGGGAAGCACACACCCGTACCGCCCAACCCACAGTAACCGTTAGGGTTTTTTGCTAGGTATTGTTGGTGGTAGGTTTCCGCGAAAAAATATTTTCCAGCAGGTAGAACTTCCGTCGTGATCTCGTTGCCTAAAGATTCAGTCATCGCTCGTTGATATTCTTGTTTGGAGTGTTCGGCGACAGCTTGCTGCTGTTCACTGAATGTGTAAATTGCCGAGCGATATTGGGTCCCCAAATCGTTGCCTTGACGCATACCTTGAGTTGGGTCATGGCGTTCCCAAAAGGTCTCAAGTATTCGAGCTAGAGACGTTTGTTCGCTATCAAAAATGACACGAACAACTTCGGTATGGCCGGTTTGCCCGCTACATACCTGCTCATAAGTAGGATTGAGCGTGTACCCACCTGCGTAGCCAACGGATGTGGAGATCACGCCATCCAGTTGCCAGAATAAACGCTCAGCTCCCCAGAAGCATCCCATACCAAGTAGGACTTCTTGTTGAGAACCCGTAGGAGCATCGAGTAGATCCGTTTGATTGACAAAATGGCGCTCAGTGATTTGGATTGGGTCAGCATTTCCCGGTAATGCGGTTGCTGCGGAAACCAGTTGTTGTTTGTTTAGCATGTTATATTCCTTTTCGCATACGTTTACCGCGTTGGCTTTTACTAACTGTAGGTTCATATCAACGGTTAGTTCATATTGACTAAGTCTTTAAATTAGACCGTGTTATTGCAGGATTTATTACAGACTCAATGCCTTTTTAGCGGTATTATTTCTTTTCACTTATTAACGTATTGATAACTTCTTCACCAATTAAACATGATAAGAAAAACTTTACCAGTTCTGATTGGCACTCTACTGTCATCGACGCTCGCTTTCGCTGACGTTTCCCTTGAAATTAAAGGGCTAGATGGAGCGCTTGAGGATAATGTTGATGCTTATCTGAGTGCGATCCCTGAAGAAGAGTACTCGGTTTCGCTAAGGTTCCAATCACGCTTGGAATCTATGATCAAAGAAGCGCTGAATGCATTAGGTTACTACCAACCTCGCATCACATTTACTCACGCCGAAGATGATACCGAGCTGACGGTCACGGTTGAGCAGGGAGAGCCTGTTGTTATTTATACTTCAGATATCGTTCTAACTGGTGAAGCCAAAGATGATCCTGACTTTTTGGCTTTGATCGCCAAGAGCAATCTGTCTAAAGGCTCAGTGCTTAATCATGGTAATTATGATTCTTTGAAATCGTCGATACGTAACCTTGGATTAGCGAAAGGTTATTTCGATGGGGCTTACGACCTCAGTAAGCTCGAAGTCGCTCCCGAATTAAACCGTGCTTATGTTCGCCTTCATTATGACAGTGGTATCCGCTACCACTTTGGTACCACTCAGGTTACCGGTAGCCAGATTGAAGAAGATAAGGTGCAGTCACTTAAACCATTTGAGGATGGCGAACCTTACTCGATAACCAAAGTCGGTGAGTACAACCAAAACCTGTCCAATACGGATTGGTTCTCTTCTGTTTTTGTTGAACCTGATTTAAGCCAATTGGGCGAAGGCCGTGAAATTCCGATGAAGGTGAGTCTTGCTCCGCAAGCGCGTAACCAAATCGAAACAGGTATCGGTGTATCAACAGACCTTGGTGTAAAAGGCACCCTAAAATGGAAGAAACCTTGGGTTAACGAGAAAGGTCATAGCTTCAATAGTAGCCTGTCGATCTCCAAGCCCGAGCAGACGATTACCGCGGCTTATAAAATCCCATTGGATGACGTGCTTAATGACTACTATCAAATTAAGTACGGTATGAAGAACTTGGATAACCGAGATACAAAAAGTTTGGAGTCAAACTTAGCCTTAGAAAGATATTGGCGTCTGGATAATGGCTGGCAACGTACTGTATTTATTCGATACTTGGTCGAAAACTATGAACAAGGTTTGCAAGATGACTTAGCGCAATTCGTGTTGCCGGGTATCTCTTTCTCGCGAACTCGAACGCGTGGTGGGTCGATGCCGATGTGGGGCGATAAACAAACCATTATGTTTGAAGCGGCTGATGACACCTTATTATCTGAAACTAAGGTAGTGCGTTTTCAAGGCCAAACCGCATGGATTCGCAGCATTGGTAATAATCACCGCGGTTTAACTCGCCTTCAATTCGGCGGAAACTTTGCCGACGAGTTTGAGAAGCTGTCTCCCTCGCTAAGGTTCTTTGCCGGTGGTGATAACAGTATTCGTGGTTATGGTTATGAATCTATCTCTCCTCGTGATGAAAGTGGCGCACTAACGGGTGCAAAATTTATTGCAACCAGCTCTTTTGAATATCAATACCGATTGGTTGGGAATTGGTGGGGTGCGGCTTTCTACGATATTGGTGATGCCTTCAATGATAAACCTGAATGGAAACATGGTACCGGCGTCGGGGTTCGTTGGGCGTCGCCCGTCGGTCCTGTGAGCTTAGATTTTGCTTGGGGTCTAGATGCAGCAAAAGGTGATGAGTTCCAGTTACACTTTAGCTTAGGGCCAGAATTATGATCAAAGTGATGGGTAAATGCATAAAATGGACGTCAATTTCACTGACGTCTATTTTGCTGTTGTTGATAGCCCTGCTCGGTTTTGTTTTGTTCACCAATCCTGGGTTGAATACAGTGCTATGGGGCGCTGAAAAAGCATTGCCACAACTTAAAGTAGAAAGCACTAAAGGGGCTCTGTTCCCAAGCTTTACGCTTAATAATGTTCAATTTAAAGATGACAGCCTGCATATCGACACCAAGGTAAAAAAGCTGAACTTGGCGATTAATCCTCGTTGTTTACTCGACCCTAAATTGTGTGTCGACCGCTTAGCGATTCAAGGTTTGGATTTCGCATTTACTGAATTACCACCAGCTTCAACAGAAGAAGCAGAACCGACTCCGCCCGTGACATCGGTGAAAACACCACTACCAATAGTGATCAATCGTATCGCGTTGTCTGATATCAAATTGAATATCTTGGGTCATGAAATTGAATGGGGTTTGTTCTCAACGGCTCTAGGTATGCAGGGGGAAACGCTGACGGTATCGCCAACCTTGTTCAATGACCTAAAAGTTAAGCTTGCAGAATCGACAGAAGAACCGCAAACCGAAACGGTAGAACCAGAGGCTGCTACTAAAACGGCTATCGAGTTGCCTGAAGTCTTAATTCCTTTGCAGGTTGTACTTGAGCGTTTTGATCTCAACAATTTCACTTTAGAACAAGAAACACCGATTGTGGTAAACCACCTTGGACTAGAAGCTCGAGCAGGGAAACATACGGTCGATGTTTCTACTCTCGAACTCGATATGCCACAAGTAAGCGCGAATTTAGCGACGAAGGTTGAGCTCAAGGATGGCTATCCGCTAGAACTTTCTTTGGATGCGTTAGTGAAAGAAACCGACCTCGCTGGTCAGAAATTATCGCTGAAAGCACAAGGCAGCGTGGCTAAGCTGCACTTAGATTCTCAGTTTTCTGAATTGATTGAGGCACAACTGTCTGGTGATATTCAACCCTTAGAACCGACTCTGCCATTTGACCTTCTTTTAGAGGGAGGTAAAGCGCAATGGCCTCTAACCGGTAAAAGTGACTATCAAGCGGCTATCGAGAAGTTCAAAGCCGATGGCTCATTAGATGGTTTTAATGTGCAACTTAAAGGCAAAGCGAACGGTAAGGAGATACCTGCGTTAGCCATCGACCTGCAAGGCAAAGGCACCACAGAACAGATTGAACTTGAACGCTTGAAACTGAATACCTTGGGTGGCGAACTAAATGGTGTAGTCAAAGCGAACTGGAAGAAGCTCGTTAATTGGCAAGCCGATGTGACGCTCAAAGACATACAACCGGGTCTACAGTGGCCTGAAGCCGAAGGTAACATTAGCGGAAGCATCGTCACTTCGGGTGAGTTGACGGAAGCGGGTGGTTGGGCGATTGAACTACCGAAGCTCGATATTGAAGGGATCTTGCGAGAATACCCTCTGGATATCGAAGGGCAGTTGTCAGCGTCTGATCGCAGCGCGAGCGGTGAACCTAAACTGAAAACCAGTGGTTTGAGTTTGGCTCACGGTGTTAACTCGATTAAGGCGCTGGGTGAGCTTGATAAGCAATGGGACATGGGCGTTGAGATCTTCTTCCCTGAGATCGCAAAAAGTATTCCCGAGTTGAAAGGCAGAGTGATTGGTAGCATCCAACTGAGCGGCCCAACGAAAGAACCTGAGGTCGATCTTGCTTTAAATGTTGATAAGGTCGATTGGAATAACGAGGCTACACTGGAATCCTTGTCGCTCAATGGATCTGTGGTTCCACTGCCATTACCTGAAGCTCAAGCTGATCTTGTACTAAAAGCCAAGAACTTAACCTATCAAGATCAGAGTGTTGAAAGCATCGACTTAACAGTGAGTGGTGGTGAGAAGAAGCATACCGTGACACTTGATGTGATATCCGACATCGTGTCTACAAGCTTAGCGATTTCCGGTGAGTTGATTCAAAAACCTTCTCTTATTTGGGATGGGGCGTTAGATAGAGTCAAAATTACCACTCAGCAGGGACCTTGGGTATTAGATCAACCTGTCGCAATTAAGGCGGATGTCGATAATCAGTTTGCTGATGTACAAGCGCACTGTTGGAAGCAATCGGGTTCGAGTGTGTGTCTGGATGAAGACGTGCGTGTCGGAAAGTCGGGTGAGGCCAAATTGGCGATCAACCAATTCGACTTCGAACAGATTAAAGCCTTTGTGCCTAAAGAAACACAACTACAGGGCTTAGTGAATGCGACCGCTCATGCTAAGTGGTCGGAACAAGGTGAACCTGAGGTGACGGTTAGCGTCGATATGCCGAAAGGTCAGGTTGTTCAGCAAGTTGGTGAGCCAATCACATTAGGTTGGGAAAGCGTTGCATTGAATGCCCAACTGAAAGATAACAAACTGGATGCCGATTTTAAGTTGGATGTGTCTGATAATGGTGACCTGTCTGGCACTGTGTCGCTACCGGATATTCTCGCTGACGACAAAATGGTTGATGCGGCAATTCAGCTGACAACGTTCCATCTGGATTTCTTACAGCCGATTCTTGGTGAATACAGCCTATTGAAGGCGGATCTTGAGAGTGATTTAAAAGTAAAAGGCTCCTTGATGCATCCTCAAGTCTTTGGCCAATTCTCTGTTGATGGTATTCAAGTCAAAGGCGATGTGACGCCAGTGGATATTAAAGGTGGTCGTATTGACCTCGATTTTGACGGCTACAGCGCGAAGTTAGATGCCAATGTTGAAACACCGGATGGTCACCTTGATATCGAAGGCTCTGGGGATTGGCAGGACCTTCAAGCATGGCACTCTAATGTCAGAGTGTTTGCCGACGAGTTGATGGTTGTTATCCCGCCTATGGTGAAGGTGAAGGTTGTTCCCGACATGACCATTGATGTCACGCCAGAGCTTGCAAAAATTACGGGTGATATTGCATTGCCTTGGGGACGTATTGTTGTCGAAGACTTACCGCCGACAGCGGTTGGTGTGTCCTCTGATCAAGTTATCTTGAATAAAGATCTTGAGCCAGAAAATGAAGACACGATTCCATTCAATGTGATGACCAATATTAATATCTCCATTGGTGATGACTTTAAATTGTCAGCATTCGGTCTTGAAGGCGACTTGGTTGGTAAGCTCAATGTGGCTCAAAAAGACCAAGGTCCATTCATTACCGGTGAAGTGAACATCGTCGATGGTACTTACCAATCATTCGGACAAGATCTGTTGATCGAAGAAGGTAAGATTCTAATGAATGGTCCGCCGGATCAGCCATACGTAGCAATCAATGCGATACGTAACCCAGATAATACTCAGGATGATGTGACCGCAGGTATTCGAGTGACGGGCCCTGCGACAGAGCCGACCATTGAGATTTATTCTGACCCAGCGATGCCTCAAGCGAATGCGCTGTCTTATATATTGCGTGGCCAAGATATCGACGGCGAGTCGAGCGGTTCGATGACAACCACCTTAATTGGCTTGAGCTTGGCGAAGAGCGGTAAAGTTGTCGGCGAAATCGGTGAAGCGTTTGGTGTGCAAGATTTACAACTGGATACCGCAGGTTCTGGTGATGACTCACAAGTAACGGTAAGTGGCTACATTCTGCCTGGCTTACAGGTGAAATATGGCGTGGGTATCTTCAACTCGTTAGGTGAATTTACTGTTCGTTATCGATTGATGCAGGATCTCTATGTTGAAGCCGTATCGGGCCTAGACAGTGCTGTGGACCTTCTTTATCAATTCGAGTTCGAGTAAAGAAGTTTGAATAGAGTAATTTGAGCTCGAGTAGATAATGTTTCAGCCATTCATCGAAGTAAAAGTATGAAGGGCTTGTGGAGGGTTTATGCAGCATCTTGTGTTCGTCTATGGCACGTTGAGAGAAGGCCAGTCTAATCACCACTATTTGCAGCATTGTGAGTTGTTGGGGCGCTTTGATACACCAGAGTCGTTTACTCTTTTTGATTTAGGTGCCTATCCGGCGATGATTTTTGGAAAGAAAAGTGTCGCTGGCGAGGTCTATATCATTAACGACGAAATTTTGGAGTCGCTCGATCGGCTAGAAGATGTCCCTGTTGAGTATCGTCGCGAGCAAATAGAGACTATATTTGGATTAGCATGGGTATATTTGTATCAGCTTGATCTAACAGCTAATAAAGAAATACTTTCGGGTGACTGGTGTAAGCGGAACAACCCGCTATAGTGAATGAACTACTGGAAGCATTCTGACGTAATAGCTAAAAGTCTCAATGTACGAGCTAGTCTTTTCCATCAGGAGGAAATTATGAAATATATATTATTGGTGCTATCAGTAATGCTATTTGGTTGTGCGCAAACTCCGCCACCAACATCAATGAACACGACCGATTGGCAGAGCTTTGGCGAAGAAATGGCGCTGAAAGGAAAAACCAAACAGACTGAAGCAAGTTTGGCTGAAGCCGCGTCTTCACCATCAATTGATGCAAACTTGTATGCCGCTTATGGCCAAGGTTACGAAGTGGGTAAAACTCAGTATTGTTCTCAGAATCCAAGAGCGCTAGGGCGTCGTGGTGAAACCTATCTTGGAATTTGTGATGACATCGATAAATGGTTCCGCTTCAACTATGAACGAGGTGCTGAATCGAAATTTGATGTTCGATAATTCAATGAATAAACAAAAAGCCAGCATGTGAATGCTGGCTTTTTTAATGGTGTTATTTTGAGAAATAAACGAGAGGATTAGTCTTGGTTAAGCTCAAGAAATTCTTCTACCTTACGAACCATGTCTGTTGAGCCAACAAAGAAAGGTACACGTTGGTGTAACTCTGTTGGTTTGATATCCATGATACGTTGAACACCGTCTGAAGCGATACCACCAGCCTGTTCCATAAGGAAAGCAATTGGGTTGCACTCATAAAGCAAACGCAACTTACCTTGAGGGTGGCTTTGTGTACTTGGGTATAAGTAGATGCCGCCTTTTAGCAGGTTACGGTGGAAATCTGATACTAGAGAACCAATGTAACGAGAAGTATAAGGGCGGTTGTCACTCGGCTCATCTTCTTGGCAGTACTTGATGTACTTTTTAACACCCGTTGGGAAGCGGAAGTAGTTACCTTCGTTGATCGAGTAAATCTTGCCTTCATCAGGGATCATCATGTTTTCATGAGATAGACAGAAGGTACCCAGTGATGGGTCGTAGGTGAAACCATTTACACCAGCACCTGTTGTGTAAACAAGCATGGTTGAAGAACCGTAAATTACGTAACCCGCGGCAACTTGCTTGTGCCCAGGTTGTAGGAAATCTTCTTGTGTTGGCGGAGTACCAATCGGTGATACTCGACGGTAGATAGAGAAGATTGTACCAACCGATACATTCACATCGATGTTTGAAGAACCATCAAGTGGATCCATCAGCACGACGTATTTTGCGTTTTTGTTGAGCTCTTTATTGAAGGCAACGGCTTCGTCTTCTTCTTCACTCGCAACACCACAAACTTGGTCTCGGGCTTCAAGTGCAGCTTTAAACTTGTCGTTCGCGTATAGGTCTAGCTTTTGTTGCTCTTCACCTTGAACGTTGTCTGTACCAACAGCGCCAGTAATGTCGACAAGACCTGCTTTGTTAATTTCGCGGTTAACAATTTTCGCAGCAAGACGAATTGATGACAAAAGGGATGATAGATCACCGCTTGCATGGGGGAAGTCATTTTGTTTTGCAACAATGAATTCACCAAGGGTGCGCATCTCAGACATGTTATTTCCTTAAACTTCTCTGAATATTAGGGGGGATTTGAGCACTGTAGAATTAGCCTCTTATATGGGCTTTATTCATCTAGACGCTTACCTAAATTCTAAAGGTTAGATCTTTTTAATGGTAATGAACTAAGCGACACAGATCTCACTTACTATGTCGACTAAATTTGTTTTGCATTGTGGCTCGCTTTTAATCGCCATTTAATGATAATGAGTGCAAGTAGTTTGATTTAGACATGGCTCATTTAGCCAAGCGTTTGGAAGCAATATATGCATATTCATATCTTAGGAATTTGTGGCACCTTCATGGGTGGTGCTGCGGTATTGGCTCGTCAATTAGGTCACAAGGTTACTGGTAGTGACGCGAATGTTTATCCTCCAATGAGCACCTTGTTGGAGTCTCAGGGGATTGAGATTATTGAAGGGTTCGACCCGAGCCAATTAGAACCAAGACCTGACTTAGTAGTCATTGGCAATGCGATGAGCCGTGGTAACCCGTGTGTTGAGTATGTATTGGATAACAACCTTAGATACACTTCAGGGCCGCAGTGGTTGCAAGAGTTCTTGTTGCATGACCGTTGGGTTCTGGCGGTATCTGGAACGCATGGTAAGACAACAACATCGAGCATGCTGGCTTGGATCCTTGAAGACTGCGGTTACGCGCCGGGCTTTCTTGTTGGTGGTGTGTTGGGTAACTTTGGTATCTCTGCTCGCCTTGGTGAAAGCATGTTCTTCGTGGTTGAAGCTGACGAATACGACAGCGCTTTCTTCGATAAGCGATCTAAGTTTGTTCATTACCACCCAAGAACGTTAGTGATGAACAATCTCGAATTCGATCATGCAGATATCTTTGATGATCTTGAGGCAATCAAGCGACAGTTCCATCATTTGGTTCGCACTGTACCAAGTAATGGCCGTATTTTCTCACCGAAGCAAGACACCGCGATCCAAGATGTGTTATCTCGTGGCTGCTGGAGTGAAACTGAGTCGAGTGGTGAACTCGGTGATTGGGATGCCAAGAAACTGGTTAAAGACGGCTCTAAATTTGAGGTGTACTTCCAAGGTGAATGTGTTGGAACCGTAGATTGGGATTTGGTTGGCGATCATAACGTCAACAATGCTTTGATGGCGATTGCGGCGGCAAGGCATGTTGGTGTCACACCTGACTTAGGGTGCGAATCACTGGCGACGTTCATTAATACCAAGCGTCGCTTAGAGTTTAAAGGCGAAGTGGCAGGCGTTTCTGTCTATGACGATTTTGCTCATCACCCTACAGCGATTGAACTTACGCTGGGCGGCTTACGTAATAAGGTCGACACAAAGAAAATCATTGCCGTTTTAGAGCCGCGTTCTGCCACCATGAAGCGTGGTGTGCACAAAGAAACCTTGGCTGATTCGCTCAAGCAGGCGGATTCTACCTACTTATTCCAACCGGATAACATTGATTGGTCTGTACAAGACGTGGCCGATGCGTGCCATCAACCCGCGCACGTTAGTGATGACATGGACGCATTCGTTGCTAGAATTGTCTCAGAGGCACAAGCGGGCGACCAAATCTTGGTAATGAGTAACGGTGGTTTTGGTGGTATTCACCAGAAACTGTTGGATGCGTTGGCACTCAGGGCTAACGGCATCCAAGCCCCTATAATTTGAAGTAATTGAGAACATGACAAAACACGATAAAGCTATAACCCTCGCTTTCACTGGCGCATCTGGTGCGCCTTACGGACTGCGTTTACTTGAATGCCTATTGGCGGCAGATTATCAGGTCTATTTGCTGATATCGTCGGCAGCGCGAGTGGTGTTGGCGACTGAGCATGAACTTAAGTTACCTGCTGGGCCTGACGCAGCGAAACAAGCTTTGGTTAAGCATTTAGGTTGCGACCCAGAAAAGCTGGTGGTGTGTGGCAAAGATGACTGGTTCTCACCGGTTGCCTCTGGTTCTGCAGCACCGAAGCAGATGGTGGTGTGTCCATGTTCTGCGGGAAGCTTAGCTTCAATTGCTCATGGTCTATCAGATAACCTGATTGAGCGAGCTGCTGATGTGGTTATGAAAGAGCGAGGCCAGCTGCTGTTGGTGGTTCGTGAGACGCCATTTTCTACGCTGCATCTAGAGAACATGCACAAACTCTCGACCATGGGCGTAACGATCATGCCTGCGGCTCCGGGTTTTTATCACCAACCTAAGTCGATCGAAGATCTGGTCGATTTTATGGTGGCGCGTATTTTGGATCATCTTGGTATTGAGCAAGGTTTAGTGCCACGTTGGGGTTACGATCAACGTAATTGATCCAAACTTGATAGCTTATTGTTAAAATTCGAATTACAATTCTGAACACTCATCGGGGAGCTAACCATTCAAATAATGAATGCGAGCTGAGATCAAGCAAGTGCTTGGGACCCGTAAACCTGAACCAGATAATGCTGGCGTAGGAATTGAGTTAGGAACAACTTCTACCGTTCTCCTCCCTCAAACCTGTGCCGCTCAGACCATGGAGAGCGTCCAGTGAAATTCACATTAACAACCCTTGCTGTTACTACAGCCATCTCTTTTTCTGCCGTTGCTGCAGACAATACTCTAACTGTATATACCTATGATTCTTTTGCTGCGGATTGGGGCCCTCGTCCTGCCGTTGAAAAAGCATTCGAAGAAAAGTGTGGCTGTGATGTGAATTTTGTCGCGCTAGAAGATGGCGTGTCTATTCTTAACCGCTTGCGTCTTGAAGGTGGTAACAGCAAAGCAGACATCGTGTTAGGCCTAGATAATAATCTAATGGCTGAAGCGAAAGCGACAGGCTTATTAGCTGAGCACAGTGTTGATACGTCATCAGTGACACTTCCTAACGGTTGGAACGACAGCACCTTTGTTCCTTATGATTTTGGTTACTTTGCGTTTATCTATAACAAAGAGAAATTAGCAAACCCGCCTAAGAGTTTGAAAGAATTGGTCGAGCAGCGTGATGACCTCAAGGTTATCTACCAAGACCCACGTACATCAACACCAGGCCAAGGCATGATGCTTTGGATGAAGTCGGTTTACGGTGATGAAGCAACTGCAGCATGGAAGAAACTTGCTCAGAAAACGGTTACTGTGACTAAAGGCTGGTCTGAAGCTTACTCTATGTTTCTAGAAGGAGAGTCTGATTTAGTGTTGTCTTACACAACTTCTCCGGCTTATCACATCATTGCAGAAAGTGATTCTAAGTACGCAGCTGCAAGCTTTGAAGAAGGTCATTACACTCAAGTTGAAGTGGCAGCCAAGGTAAAAGGTAGCAAGAACGAGAAACTTGCTGATGAGTTTATGGCGTTTATTCTAAGTGACGAATTCCAATCAGCAATGCCAACGGGCAACTGGATGTACCCAGTGACTGACATCGAACTACCAAAAGGGTTCGAGCAGTTAACGGTACCGCAGAAAGCTCTGAGCTTTACGCCTGAAGAAATTGCCGCTAAGCGTAAGCCTTGGATTCGCGAATGGCAGAGTGCGCTTACTTTTTAACGTCCTGTATTTAAAAGTTCGTTCGATATACTTTGAGCGAACTATTCACGGTAAAAAATCAATTTATGATAAAGAAAACACCTAAGGTCGGGATCTGGGTTGCGATACTCATTACCGCCTTCGTGGTTTCAGCAGTTGGGGCATTGCTTAGCAATGCCCCTTCTCTTGATATCAGCCAAGTATGGTCCGATCCTTACTATTGGCATGTAACGAAATTCAGTTTTTATCAAGCGATACTCTCAACTGTGCTGAGTGTTGGCTTTGCTATACCCGTTGCTCATGCTCTGTGTCGCAGGCAATTTTTTGGACGAGCTTTGTTGTTAAGACTGTTCGCGTCGACTTTGGTTCTGCCTGTGTTAGTCGGTGTCTTTGGCTTGCTTGCGATTTATGGTAACAGTGGCTGGTTAGCTAAATTTTTGGCTAACTTCGACATTGAATTGCCATTCTCGATTTATGGTTTGAATGGCATTTTGCTGGCGCACGTTTTCTTTAATCTGCCTTATGCTAGCCGTTTACTTTTACAAGCTTTGGATACCGTGCCTGCCGAGCAACACAAGCTGTGTGCTCATTTGGGCATGAGCCATTGGAATAAATTTAAATGGGTCGAATGGCCACGTTTAAGACAACAACTACCACATGTTTGTGGTTTAGTTTTCATGTTGTGCTTCACCAGCTTTGCTACCGTAATGGCTCTTGGTGGAGGCCCTAAATCGACCACGATTGAACTAGCCATCTATCAAGCGATTAAATTCGACTTTGACTTACAGGCTGGTGCGTTACTCGCAATATGGCAAATGCTACTGTGTGGTGTGTTAGCGGTGAGTATTCAGCGCCTGTCTAAGTCAATCTCTGTGACAGCCAGCCAGCTGTCGGAAGATAAATATTTGGTTAAGGACAGCTGGTGGTCAAAAGCTTGGGATAGCTTTTGGATCATCGTAGTCTCAATGCTGGTATTGCCGCCATTAGCCATGGTTATCTTTAGTGGTATTAACTCTCAAGCTTTGACGGTACTCAGCAGTGAACCGTTTTGGGCGGCGTTAATGACCTCAGTTCGTGTCGCTTCCTTGGCCAGTGTTATCGCCGTTTTTATTGGTATTGCGATACTGCTGACCAGTCGAGCATGGCGCTTGCAGAATAAGAATTTTCGAGCCGATAAAATCGAGCTGATTGGCACGATTATCTTAGTGACACCGGGGTTAGTGATCAGTACTGGCCTTTTCTTATTGCTGCGTTCATTTACCGATGTGTTCAGCTTGGCTTTCTTTATTGTGATTGCAGTAAACAGTTTGATGGCGCTGCCTTACGTGATTAAAACCTTGGCTCAACCTATGCTGCACCTGTCTCAGCAGTATCAGTATGTGTGTGCGAGCTTAGGGATGACCGGCTTTACGCGATTTAGGCTGGTGGAATGGCGAGCATTACGTAAACCTATGGCGCACGCATTCTCGATTAGCTTCATGCTTGCAATGGGAGATTTAAGTGCGATTGCCTTGTTTGGCAGTCATGATTTTAGAACACTACCTTTGTATCTATTCCAATTGCTAGGCAGCTATCAAATGGAAGCCGCCGCCGTTGTTTCGGTCAGTCTGCTGTTATTGAGTGTCGGCAGTTTTAGTCTGATAGAATTTTTATTTACTCGAAACTCAAAGCTAGATGCTAAAGGGTTAAGGAACCGATGATGTTAGTGATGAAAGATGTGGATTACCACTATCACCGAGAGTTGTTTAGTTTTGATTTTCAAGCAGAGCAGGGCGACATTGTTGCATTGATGGGGCCTAGTGGGGCGGGTAAATCAACACTGCTGGCACTGGTTGCTGGTTTTATTGAGCCGACATCGGGTGAGATCTCGGTAGCAGGGCAATCTTTGATAGGCAAAGAAGCACATCAACGCCCATTAGCTATGTTGTTCCAAGAGCATAACTTGTTTGCCCATCTCACCGTGCGTGAAAATATTGGTTTGGGGCTGCACCCAGGGTTAAAGCTTACGGCAACCCAAAAGCTTGAAGTTGAGCAAGCAGCCGCACAAGTTGGGGTCGCGGAGTATTTGGATAGATTGCCGGAGCATTTATCGGGCGGTCAACGTCAGCGTGTAGCGCTAGCTCGATGCTTCGTACAGCCACATGACATTTGGCTGCTTGATGAGCCCTTTTCGGCGCTTGATCCTTTGCTTCGTGAAGAGATGCTGAGCTTAGTGAAGCGATTAGCAGCAGAGCGAAACATTACTGTTTTGATGGTGACACACCACTTAGGTGATGCGCGCAGTATCGCAAACAAGTTTGTGTTTGTGGCACTGGGTAAGGTTTTAGTCGAAGACTCGATAGATGCGCTAACTGCCGATCACCCACAAGGCGAATTGAGTTCCTTTGTTCGAGCTGGAGAATAACGACTGAGTCCTGATATTGAATACTTCTTTATATTGAGAGCGTCAAATACAAAAAGACCTAGCATGTGCTAGGTCTTTTACTATCTTTCTGAGTAAAGGGAGGCAAAAATTAGTCGCCTAGCTTTAGCTCTTTTAAGATTTGGAAAATCTCACGAGAAGATTTTGCTGGCTTGTTCGCTGATTTCTCTTTGTTAGCTTGACGAGCTAGCTGACGAAGACGTTGACGGTCTGCTTCAGGGTACATATCCATCACGTCTGAAATGGCAGCATCGCCTTCAGCAACAACGCGGTCACGCAGTTGCTCTAGTTTGTGCAGTTCAACTGTTGCTTGAGAGTGTTTGTTGCGAATCTTATCTAAAGCCGCTTGAATCGGCTCTGGATCTACATTACGCATTACTTTACCAATGTATTGAAGCTGACGGCGCTTTGCTTCATTTTTAAAGCGCTGTGCATCTTTAATCGCTAAAGCCAGATCTTCAGACAAAGGAAACTTATCAAGAATAGAAGGCTTTAGTTCAACAAGCTCTTCTCCCAGCTTTTGCAGGGCGTCCATGTCCGTTTTCATTTCAGTCTTACTTACCCAGATGATTTCTTCTTCTGGTTCCCATGGGGCTTTTTGGTTTTTGCGAGCCATCTTTTCTGCCTATGTCACTATCTCAAACGAATATATTGCCTATTTTAGCAAGAATCTTGGGGAGAAAGCGAAATTCTTGTTATCCTACGTAATATTGACCTAAAAAATTAGAATAGATATGGATGTAAAACAGCAAGTCGCCCAGCAAAGAGTTGAGCTAGAAGCCGCAGTAGCTAAAGCGTTGGATATGGCATCAGTGAGTGCAGACGCAGCTGAGGTCGCTATTACTAAGTCAACGGGTTTAAGTGTTTCAACACGTATGTGTGAAGTGGAAAACGTTGAATTTAATAGTGATGGTGCTCTAGGCATTACTGTTTATCGCGGCCAGAAGAAAGGCAGCGCATCTACATCTGATCTGAGCGAGAAGGCGATTGCTCAAACCGTCGCAGCCGCGCTTGATATTGCTCAATACACTTCTGAAGACCCGTTTGCAGGTCCAGCACCTAAAGAATATATGGTGAAAGAAATTCCTGATTTGGATCTTTTTCACCCTGATGAGCCGAACCCTGACTATGCCGCTGAGATTGCGATTGCTGCCGAAAGACAAGCACTCGCGTACAGCGACAAGATCAAACAAAGTGATGGCGCAAGCTACGACAGCCATTATGGCGTTAAGGTTTATGGTAATAGCCACGGTTTACTAGCCAGCTTCGCATCAAGCCGTCATAGCACAAGCTGTTGTGTGATTGGTGAAGGTGCTAATGGCGAAATGGAACGTGATTACAGCTACACCGTTGCACGTCACCGTGATGAGCTTTGGACGCCTGAGCGTGTTGGTCAAGAAGCCGCAGAAAAGACTGTAAGCCGTTTGGATGCGAAGAAGCTTCCAACAGGTCAATACCCAATCATGTTCGCTAACGACGTCGCTACAGGACTAATTGGCCACCTTGTGATGGCAATTAGCGGTGGCAACCTTTACCGCAAGTCTTCGTTCTTACTGGATCACCTAGGTCAGAAAATCCTACCAGATTGGTTCAATATCTCTGAGCGTCCGCATATCTTACGTGGTTTGGCTTCAAGTCCGTTCGACAGCGAAGGTGTTTACACTCAAGATCGTGAAATTATCACGGATGGTGTGTTAGCAACTTACCTTCTGACTAGCTATGCTGCTCGTAAGATGGAAATGACACCGACAGGTCATGCGGGTGGTATCCATAACTGGTTCGTTAAATCTACCGGTCAAAACTTTGAGCAAATGCTAAAAGAATTAGGCACAGGTTTCCTTGTGACTGAAGTGATGGGGCAAGGTGTGAATACCGTGACTGGTGATTACTCTCGTGGCGCAGCAGGTTTCTGGGTTGAGAATGGAGAGATCCAATACCCAGTGTCGGAAGTGACGATCGCGGGCAATCTAAAAGACATGTTCACTCAGATTGTAGCGGTAGGTAACGACGTTGAAACGCGTTCGCAAATTCAAACCGGTTCTATCTTGCTTGAGTCGATGAAAGTCGCAGGCGAGTAATTCAATTAAAGCTAATCTGATGAATTAAAAAGGGAGCTGATAGCTCCCTTTTTGTTTTTCGCCAAAAGTTGGCTAGCTGCTTTTGCTAACTAGATCAGTATGGTCGCTAAGCCTAAGAACACCGATAGGCCAATAACATCGGTTACAGTGGTCAATGCCATACCGCCAGCAAGGGCTGGGTCGATATTCATCTTCTTCAGCATCACTGGAATGGTTACACCTGCAATACCTGCGACAATCAAGTTCGTCATCATCGCTGCTGAGATAATGCCTCCCAAGATCCAATTGCCTTTCCAAGCTACGACTATACCGCCAATGATAACGGCCCATAGAATGCCGTTAAGGAAGCCGATAGAGGCTTCTTTGAGTAGTAGTTCGCGTTTGTTACTGTCACCGATGTGACCAAGTGCTAAACCACGAATGACCAGAGCGACGGTTTGGTTACCAGCAACACCGCCCATGGACGGTACGATGGTCATCAAAACAGCGATGGCTGCCATCTCATTCAGTGTCGCTTCAAACATGTTAGACACAGACGCTGCGGCGAGTGCTGCTAAAACATTTGCGCCTAACCAGACACTACGACGACGTGCGGATTTTACGACCGGAGCGAAGGTATCTTCGTCATCGTCCATACCCGCCATGCTCATCATCGAGTGTTCGGCATCCTCACGAATGACATCAACCACATCATCGATCGTGATACGACCGACAAGATGTTGATTTACATCGACAACAGGAGCTGACACCCAGTTACGACGTTCGAATAGACTGGTGATATCAGAGGCACTGGTTTCAACCGCGATAGCTTCGTCTGCATCTTCCATCACTTCGGAAACCGCAACATCGGGTTGCGTCGTAATCAGTGTGCTGAGCGATAGGTTACCTATCAGGCGTTCGTCGTCGTCAATAACATACAATGCATCGGTAGCGTCTGGTAATTCACCACGCATACGTAAATAACGCAGGACGACCTCAACATCGACATCACCACGGATCGTGATTACGTCGGTGTTCATTAACGCACCCGCTGAATCTTCTGGGTACGATAGTGCTGTTTCAACTAAGGCACGATCAACGGAGTCCATTTGAGAAAGGACTTCGCGAGAAACATCGTCGGGTAGGCTTCGAAGTACGTACGCGACGTCATCGGTCTCCATACCTTCGGTTGCTTCTGCCAAGGTTTCTGGTGCCATTTTCGACACAAGAGCATCTTTGACGTCTTCGTTTAGCTCATCAAGAATTTCACCGTAGTCTTCAGGATCGGTGAGTTGCCAGAGTACATCACGACTTTTGCGAGGGGAGGCTTCTAAAAGGTGTGCAATATCTTCAGGCTCCATGTCCTGAAGTAGTCGGCGTACGTGAACAAATCGGCCGTTTTCTAGGGCTTCGCTGACTTCTTGGAGGGTTTGGTGAGCTTGGTCGAATTCTAATTGCTCTGCCATATTTTCCTCCTATCTCATTATTCTAACAATGCTTGGAATAGTAACTTAATTCTGGGGCTTATTTAAATCATAAACTTAGTTAGAACTAAGATTTAATCGTGTCCGGAAGTTGCTCCGGACTATTGGGTATTTAGAGCAGTGCTTTGAGCTACTCGCCCTCATCAAACTTGTCTTCAATTAAATGGCAGACAGCATCCAAGGCTTGTTGCGAATCAGTACCCGCGGCTTGAATGGTGATATGTTGGCCTTGCGCTGATTCCAGCATGAGAAGCCCCATAACACTGTCAGCTGTCGCGACTTTGTCTTCTTCACTGTGGATAGTGATAGTGGCATCAAAGCTTTGTGCGAGTTCAACTAACTTTACCGCCGCTCTAGCATGAAGACCCAAACGATTTTGGATCAGTACAGTTCGAGTTAATTCCATGGTTAAACCTGCTGTTGTTTCTCTAGGGAGGCGTGTCTAATTTGAACTTGGTGTCCAAGTTGGTCGAAGTACTCACCAATTTTCTGCGTTAAATACACTGAGCGATGTTTGCCACCGGTACAACCAATCGCGACCGTTAGGTAGCTGCGATTGTTCTTCTCTAACATCGGTAACCACTGCTCAACAAAGCCTTGGATCTGCTGTTTGAGTTCAAGCACTTCAGAGTGTTTTTCTAGAAAAGAATGGATAGGCGCATCAAGCCCAGTCAATGGTCGAAGCGCCGGCTCCCAGTGAGGGTTTGGCAAGAAACGAACATCAAACACATAGTCAGCGTCACTGGGTAGACCATATTTAAAACCGAAAGATTGAAAGACAATGATTAACTCTTGCTTCTCTTTTCCTTCAACTTTAAATCGAACCTTTTCACTTAACTCGTAAAGATTGCAGTCACTGCTATCAATGACGATGCAAGCTTGCTCTGCGAGAGGTGTCAGAAGGGTTTTCTCTAAGTCGATAGCTTGTTCAAGTGATAACTTGTCTTGGCCAATCGAAAGAGGGTGGATTCGGCGTGTTTCGCTGTAGCGTTTCAGTAGCGTCTGCTTGCTCGCATCTAGGAACAGCACATTGACGTCGATGTCGGTTGCAGATTCTAGCTGTTCTAGCGTATCTGTGACTAACTTCGGCTCTTTCGGCAGGTTACGGATATCAATGCTGACAGCAACGTTCTGATTGATTTCGCGAACTGATTCGACAAAGTCGCTGAGTAGATTTACTGGTAGGTTATCAACACAGTAATACCCCAAGTCTTCAAGGACTCGTAGCGCAACACTTTTACCGGCCCCAGATTGGCCACTAACAACGATTAATCGCATGCTATTGCTCGCAAGTTGGCACTTGAATCATGATGTCGTAAAGCTCTTGATCACTCTGAGCATTACGCAACTGTTTAAGGGTCTGCTTATCGTTAAGTCGTTCTGCCATACAAGAAAGGGTTTTTAGATGTTCTTTACATTGTTCACTAGGAACAAGCAGAGCAAATAATAGGTCGACAGGACGGTTATCAATCGCATCAAATTCGATGGGTTCTTGGCATTGCAGTAATACAGCAATCGCTTTATCACTGACATTCATACGAGCATGCGGAATAGCGATGCCATTGCCGATGCCAGTACTGCCCATCTTTTCACGGCTCAACATGCACTCAAACAGTTCTGTTGAATCTTGACCGCAGCTTTCAGCGGCGATTTGACTGATGAGCTCAAGGGCTCTTTTTTTGCTTGTGCATTGGACAGCACTTTTGGTGCAGTCCAATGAAAGTACTTCGCTTAATTGCATGTTAGTGACTACTTAGCTTTTCTTTGTGTTTGTTGAGTTGGCGAACGAGTTTATCAACCAATGAATCAATCGCAGCATACATACTTTCATCTGTTGCTGCTGCATGAATTTCGCCTTGATTTATATGAAGGGTCGCTTCTGCAATCTGATTGATTTTCTCAACTTTTAAAACAACTTGAATACTATTGATATGGTCAAAAAAGCGTTCAAGTTTGTCGAATTTGGTGTGAACATAGTCTTGCATTGAATCGGTAAGATCAACGTGATGGCCTTGAATATTGATTTGCATAGACTTTCCTTTTCAGTTGGTTGCCTGATATATCACTTAAATAGCTAACTAAATAAGCTACAGCAGACGTTTACGCTGACTCGATGGGGCAATGCCCAGAGACTCACGGTATTTCGCTATCGTACGTCTAGCTACCTGAATTCCTTGGTCAGCCAGTAAAGCAGCAATCTTACTATCACTGAGAGGTTTAGCGGTATTTTCAGCCGCGACAAGCTTCTTAATGAGCGCGCGAATTGCTGTCGATGAACATTCACCGCCATTGTCAGTACTGACATGGCTAGAGAAAAAGTATTTGAGTTCAAATATGCCACGAGGGGTGTGCATGAATTTCTGAGTCGTTACACGAGAAATAGTCGACTCGTGCATGTCGACGGCTAAAGCCACATCATTCAGTACCATCGGCTTCATGGCTTCTGCGCCATGTTCGAAGAAACCGCGTTGATGTTCAACAATACATCGTGCAACTTTGAGTAGCGTCTCATTTCGGCTTTCTAGGCTCTTAATTAACCATTTCGCTTCTTGCAAATTTGAGCGGATGTATTGGTTATCGGCGCTATTACCTTTGCTACCTAAGTCAGCGTATTGCTGATTTACTTTTAGTTTAGGCACGCTGTCGGGATTAATGGTCACTAACCATTTACCCAGATCTTTGAATACTGATACGTCGGGAACGACATATTCAGTTTCGTCTGGGGTTATCTTACTGCCAGGACGAGGGTCCAGTTGTTGAATGAGCTGCAAAACTTCACGTAGCTCTGCTTCTTTCAACTTAGTCTCTTTGATGACCAGTTTGTAATCACGATTACCGAGTTGATCGATATGGCTAGTAAGTACTAACTTAGCTTCGTTGAGCCAAGGCGTGTCTTGAGGGAACGTTGCCAGTTGCAGTAACAAACAATCTTGTAGGTTCACTGAACAAACACCGAGTGGGTCAAATTGCTGAACTCGCTTGCGGACGGCTTCAATCTCATCAAGCTCTACTTCTTCGCTATCGAAGTTTTCAAGGATGTCTTCACAAGATACGGTGAGGTAGCCATAGTCATCAATGGCATCAATCAGCGCGAAAGCAATGCTTCTGTCAGTTTCAGAGAATGGTGTTAGGTCGAGTTGCCAAAGTAGGTAGTCGTGTAGGCTTTGAGTTGTTTCACCTTGATAGACGGGCATATCGTCGTCAATGGCAATACCCGTATTTCCGGTATTTGCGCTATAAACGTCTTCCCAAGTGGTATCGATTTCTAGTTCGTTGCCAATCTCTGATTTTTCGATTAATTCGGAGCTATCAGGTAAGTCCGGTTCTGCGGTTTCAACTGTTTCTTTCTCGTCACTGCTAGGTTTCTCTTCTGATGTAGGCGTTTCTTCATTGCCTTCTTCGACATCGAGTAGTGGGTTGGATTCTAGTGCTTCTTGAATCTCTTGCTGCAAATCTAATGTAGACAATTGCAACAAACGGATCGCTTGCTGCAATTGAGGAGTCATTGCTAACTGTTGGCCTAGCTTAAGTTGTAATGAGGGTTTCATTCAGTGGTACTTACCTAGTTATTATTCTAAGAACTCTCGATACTCTCTATATAATCATAGACGGAATTGTTCGCCTAGATAAACTTGTTTAACTTGTTCGTTATTGAGAACATCTTCAGGAGTACCCTCTGCAATCAGGTGTCCTTGACTCACAATGTAAGCTTTTTCACACACGTCCAATGTTTCGCGAACGTTGTGGTCGGTAATCAAAACGCCTAAGCCGCGATCGCGTAGGTGAACGATGATTTTCTTGATATCAATAACCGAGATTGGGTCAACACCAGCAAACGGTTCATCCAATAGAATAAACTGAGGATTGGCTGCCAGTGCGCGGGCAATCTCAACACGACGGCGCTCACCACCCGACAGAGCCATACCATTACTGGTTCGGATATGTTGGATATGGAACTCTTCAAGCAGGTCTTCTAGCTTATCCTGACGCTGTTCGTGAGTCAGCTCATCACGCGTTTGTAAAACGGCCATGATGTTATTCTCAACTGACAACTTACGGAAAATCGACGCTTCTTGAGGCAGGTAACCAATACCAAGGCGTGAACGACTGTGCATTGGCAAGATACTGATATCGAGGTCATCAATGCTGATAGTGCCTTCATCACGCGCAACTAAGCCAACAATCATATAGAAAGATGTGGTTTTACCTGCGCCGTTGGGCCCAAGTAATCCTACGATCTGGCCTGACTCTACCTGTAAGCTTACGTCGGTCACGACTTTACGCTTGCTGTATGTTTTCGCTAGGTTCTTTGCTGTAAGTACTGCCATGATTATTTGTTCACTTCAGTAGGTTGTAAAACCGTTGATACACGTTTGTTCTCACCACTGTCAGCGACTAATTTTTGAGAGCCGATCTGGTAAGTGATTTTAGAACCACGAATGATGCTGCCATCTTGAGATAGCATTGCATTCTTAGTCATGATCAATCTGTCAGCAACAAGCTGGTAATGTAAGTCGTCAGCTTCGCCGTAGAGTGTCTTCCCGTCGTCAGTAAGCTGAGAGAAGGTTGCGGGCTTGCCGAAGCCTTGAATTTCTTCAATTTCACCGTTGACTGCGTTTCGAGTAACAATCACTTTATCAGCATTGATATTGATGCTGCCCTGCTTAAGAACAACATCGCCGATGAATGTGACTTTGTTGCTTTTCATATCCAGCTGCTGACTGTCTGAATCAATGTAGACAGGCTGCTCGCTATCCGAAGATAGGGCGTATACGCTCGGCGCAGCAAAGGCAAAAGCAAGTAAACTAAGGGGTAAGAGTTTCATATCTACCTTGAACAGAATTAAAGAGGGTTGCATTGTTGGTACCGAAGTTACCCTTCATTGCTTGTCCCTCAGTTTCAAAAAATGTACCGATCATATGGACCGGAGTATCTGAATAAAAATCTCGGCTAGTGAGCTCAACAACCATTTTATCAGTTGTCATGGTATCGAAGCTCGCTTCTGGCAATAGGTTCTTGGCTACAACGTTATCATAAAAAGTGACGACTTGATTTTCATCCATGATCGCGCGATCAGCGGTCACTTGCCATTCAATCGTATGTCCTTCACGGAAAACTGAGAGAACCGGGTTTTGAAAATGTGTATCACCAACAACGGAGTAGTGTTCCAAGTAGGTTGATTCAACCTGGTAGCTACGAATACCGCTTTCGTCATAACTGATGTTATCTAAACTTTTGCCACTAAAAGCCGGCAGCTCTAAATTTGGAGCTACTTGTATCGTTGATTGCTGCTCTTTGTCGAACAAGTAATAGGTCGACCAAGAAGCAATAAATATGAGTATTAAATAGATAATACGAGTAAAACTCATATGCTTAAACCTTTATGCATGTCGAGTTCATTTCTTGCTTGTAGGATAAGGTCGCACACTTCGCGCACCGCACCATGACCACCTTTAATGGTTGTTACGTAATTCGCTCGTCTAGCAAGCAGTGGGTGACCATCTGCCACACATACCTTCAAGCCAACTTTTTCCATCACTGGCCAATCGATCAGATCGTCACCGATGTAACCCGTATTGATTGGGTCTACAGAAAGCTTATCGCAAATATCTTGGTAGGCTTTAACTTTATCATCTTGACCTTGGTAGATAAGTTTAATACCAAGAGCCGTCATACGGTTCTCAACAATTTGAGATTTACGACCGGTGATGATCGCGATTTCAATGCCTGCGTTCATCAGTGATTTAATGCCGTAACCATCACGAGTGTGGAATGTTTTCAGTTCTTCGCCGTTGTTGCCCATGTAGATGCGACCATCTGAGAATACACCATCAACATCGCAAATCAGTAGTTTGATATCTTTTGCCAATTCGAATACGGCTGCGTCTGCTGTGCCATATAAAGTTTCTACTGTGTTTGTCATTACATTACTCCTGCTTTGAGTAAGTCATGCATATTGAGGGCACCGACGAGCTTGCCTTCATGACATAACATCAAGCCATTAATGCTTTTTGCTTGCATCAGATTTAAGCCTTCAACCGCGAGCATATTTGGCTCTGCTACGGTTGGGTTTTGTGTCATTACATCGCCGATCTGCGTGCTATGAATATCAACGCGCTTGTCTAGGATACGACGTAAATCACCGTCGGTAAAAATACCTGCCATTTGACCGTCATCGCCAACAACCGCGGTCATACCGAGACCTTTCTGCGATATCTCTAGTAGAGCATCTCTGACTAGGGCGTTAGGTGCAACGACAGGAAGTGCATCACCTGTGTGCATGATATCTTCAAGCTTCAATAATAGTTGTCGACCCAAAGCGCCGCCAGGGTGAGACAAAGCAAAATCTTGCGCAGTAAAGCCTCTGGCTTGTAAAAGTGCGACGGCTAATGCATCACCCATCACCAAGGTTGCCGTGGTGCTGGTTGTTGGCGCAAGCCCTAATGGACACGCTTCTTCTGGCACGGATATTTGCAAATGAATATCAGATAACGTCGCCATGTTTGAAGCTGGCTTACCAGTCATGCTGATGATCTTGATGTTCAAACGCTTCAGGACTGGGAATAGGCTCAGGATCTCACCTGATTCACCCGAGTTGGATATCGCTATCACAACATCACCAGCTCCGATCATGCCTAGATCACCGTGTGCGGCTTCCCCAGGGTGTACGAAGAAAGCGGATGTACCTGTACTTGCCAATGTTGCTGCTATTTTGTTACCGATGTGACCAGATTTCCCCATGCCCATCACAACCACTTTTCCTTTGTTGTTCAGGATAAGGTCGCAAGCTTTGCAAAAATCATCATTAAAATATTGGTCTAATTGAGTAAGACCTGCAACTTCGGTTTCTAAAACTTGCTTTGCAACACTGCGATAATCGAATGACTGAGACATCAAATACTCCAAGTACGGGAAGTTAAATCAATAATTAAGCTGACATGTTCATTAGTAGGTAACTTTGATACGCCACAAACGTCACAATCAATACGCCACCTTCAATACGATTCACACTGCGAGATTTACCGAGTGCCATTACAACAAGCAGTAGCGATACGCCTAGCATTACCCAGAAATCACGACCCATCGCAAATTCACTCAAGATTGATGGATTTAAGATGCCCGGAATACCCATAACCGCGAGAATGTTGAATACGTTTGAACCGATGATATTACCCACGGCCATGTCATCTTCACCCTTCATTACACCAGCAAGAGAGGCTGCAAGTTCAGGTAGGCTAGTGCCAACGGCAATGATGGTTAAACCAATTACAAGGTCGCTCATGCCAAAGAACTTCGCGATAACAACCGCGTTATCAACCAACATATTGGCAGCGAGAGGCAGAACAATTAGACCAACCACAACCCACATTGCGGCTTTAGGGTTGCTTACGCCTTCAGGAACTTCAGATTCTTGCTCTTCAAGAAAGGCATCACCATTCTTTTTCTCACTGCGGCTGATTTGTAGCATTGCGAATAAGAATGCGGCAAAAAGAACAAACAACAACACGCCTTCGTAGAACCCTAAATGGTTGTCCCACAGCAAAGCGCCTGCAAGTAGAGTGACACCAATCATCAATGGTAGTTCACGGCGAATCACACCAGAGCTGATAGATAGTGGCTTAATAAGCGCTGTAATACCTAAAATCAGAGCGATGTTAGCGATGTTAGAACCTAAAACGTTACCAACTGCTGTATCTGTTTTTCCGTCGAGAGCAGCTGTTGCTGAAACCATCATTTCTGGCGCAGAAGATCCCATTGCAAGAATCGTCATACCGATAACTAAAGGTGAAATACCGAAGTTGCGGGCAAGAGCAGCGGCTCCATAAACCAGTTTATCTGCACTCCACACCAAAAAACCTAGACCGATAATGAGAAACGCAATCGCTTCAAGCATGATGATTCCTAAAAATTAATAAAAAACGGAGAATTAACCGCTAATTTTGACTTGTTGATAGATAAAAGGGAAGTCACTCTACAAATTAATTCCGGGTTAGTGGTAAAGAAATGTACCCGAAAGGTGAATTTTTCAATGCTTTCAAATCCCTGCCTGTCTTTTTGTTTTGTGTAATTAATCGAACAGTGCTTTTAATTCTAAAGTAGACTCATTATTATTACAGCCATAATTGATGTTTTTTAGAGCAAGGAAACAACAGGTTATGTTGAATACTGAGCTTGTGAAGGTTAAAAATCTCAGCTTCTCTCGAGGCGAGCGAGTTATCTTTGATGATATTAGCTTAGAGGTACCTCAAGGCAAAATTACTGCAATCATGGGACCGTCTGGGATTGGTAAAACCACCTTACTCCGTTTGATTGGCGGTCAACTGCCTCCAGATGCTGGGGAAGTGTGGTTTGATGGCGATAATATCCCTGCATTGTCACGTCGTAAGTTATACCAAGCCCGTAAAAAAATGAGCATGCTTTTTCAATCGGGTGCACTTTTTACGGATCTCAATGTCTTTGATAACGTGGCATTCCCCCTTCGAGAACATACTGAGCTTAACGAGAAATTCATTCGTACTGTGGTTTTGCTTAAACTTGAAGCGGTAGGGTTGCGTGGTGCGGCTCAATTGATGCCGAGTGAGTTATCCGGTGGCATGGCAAGACGAGCGGCGTTGGCTCGTGCGATTGCTTTGGATCCGGAACTGATTATGTATGATGAGCCTTTTGTTGGCCAAGACCCAATCACCATGGGTGTTTTAGTTGAGCTTATTCGCAATCTGAATCAAGCCTTGGGTTTAACCTCGATTGTCGTTTCTCACGATGTTCCAGAAGTGATGAGTATTGCTGATTGGGTTTACCTAATGGCTGATAGTAAAATTATTGCTGCTGGATCTCCCGAAGAACTGTACAACAATGACGATCCAAGAGTGCAGCAATTTTTGCTGGGTGATGCGGATGGCCCTGTGCCGTTTCGGTTCCCGGCAAAGAGTCTAGAAAAGGATTTGTTTTAATATGATTGCGAAAACTATTGCGGGTGTCGGCAAACGAACACTTGCGATCTGCGAGTCATTTGGTCGAGCAAGCCTGATGTTATTTGGCGCCTTGTTTGGCGTCCCGAGACTAAAAAACTTCCCTTTATTAGTTAAACAACTTTATAGCGTTGGCGTTCAGTCACTAGCTATTATTTTGGTTTCGGGTCTGTTTATTGGCATGGTACTTAGCCTACAGGGTTATGTCGTATTAATTGATTACGGTGCTGAAGGTAACCTTGGGCAGATGGTCGCGCTGTCGTTGCTACGTGAACTCGGCCCTGTGGTAACCGCGCTTTTATTTGCTGGGCGTGCTGGTTCTGCGTTAACGGCTGAAATTGGCTTAATGAAAGCGACGGAGCAGATCTCTAGCCTTGAAATGATGGCCGTTGATCCTCTTAAACGCATTATTGCACCACGACTTTGGGCTGGGCTTATCTCTATGCCATTGCTTGCGATGATCTTTATGGCGGTAGGTATTTGGGGCGGTCAGCTAGTGGGTGTTGATTGGAAAGGCATCGACCACGGTAGCTTTTGGTCTGCGATGCAATCTTCTGTTGAGCTGGGTCGAGATATTGGCAACAGCATGATCAAATGTATGGTCTTCGCTATCACCGTAACGTGGATCGCGCTTTTCAATGGTTATGATGCAGTACCGACCTCTGAAGGTATTAGTCAAGCAACCACACGCACTGTAGTGCACTCTTCTCTAGCGGTATTAGGGCTAGATTTTGTTCTTACCGCATTGATGTTTGGGAATTAATCATGCAACAAACTCGAAAATTAGAATTATGGGTCGGCACCTTTGTTATTGCCGGAATTTGCGCAATCTTAATCATGATCTTTCAAGTCGCTGACGTAAAAGGTCTAGGTTCAAACCATACTTACAACTTAAAAGCGACCTTTGACAACATTGGTAGCCTGAAAGTTCGCTCTCCGGTAAAGGTGGGTGGCGTGGTTGTTGGCCGAGTTCAGAGCATTCAGCTTGATACTGAAAGCTATCTCCCTGTGGTTGAACTGTCTATTGATGCGAAGTACTCACAATTTCCTGATACCTCTAGTGCTCAAATTTTAACGTCTGGTTTAATTGGTGAGCAGTACATCAGCCTTGTTCCGGGCTTCATTTTTGAAGATGAAGAGATGTTGGTTGATGGTGACTCGATTGAAGACACCAAATCAGCATTAGTGCTCGAAGATTTGATAGGCCAAGTGCTGTATAGCGTTGGCGGTTCTGATGATAATGAAGCTAAGGAGTAGTCTCATGTTAAAGACGAATAGCCTATTGAAAAAATGGTTTATAACAGCGGTTGCTTTGCTGATGTCGACTCAAGTTCTTGCTGAAGAATCGATTGATCGCACTCAGCCTTATCAGATGATGACTCAAGTAGCCGAAGTGTCTTTTGAACGCCTGAAGAACGAACAAGAGAACATCCACAATGATCCTGAATTATTGAAGGTTATTGTAGAAGAAGAATTGATGCCTTATGTGAACGCTCAATATGCAGCACTTAAGTTGTTAGGGCCAAACCTAAAAGGTGCGGACAGAAAAGACGTGCGTGTATTTATCGATTCATTCCGTAAGTACCTCGTTTCTTCTTATGCTCAAGTACTGACGCAGTACACGGATCAGACGATTCAATTTGGTCCAGAACCAAAAATCAAAGCGGATAGCCGTATTACGAGTATAAAGGTCGATATCATTGATACGCCGCGACCAAACATTAAGCTTGAATTTAAGTTACGCAAAGACAAGAAGTCAGGCGAATGGAAGGCATTCGATATGGTTGCTGAAGGTATTAGTCTATTATCAAGCAAGCAGTCAGAGTGGAATACTAAAATTCGTCAAGAAGGCATCTTACAAGTTGCTGACGAACTAGAGAAATTGGCAGCGCAGCCCATTCGTTTTGAGAGCAACAAATAATGAGCCATTCTCAATGGCAAGCACTAAGCTCTAAAGAGTATCAGCTGCTCGGTGATATCGACCGAGACAGCGTTCCTGCAATCTGGCGAATATTGGAAAAGTGGCAAACAACGGAATCGAGCGTTGAAATTGACCTTAGCCATATAAATCGGGTCGATTCAGCAGGAATGGTGATGCTAATTCACTTATTAGAGCATGCAAAAAATCAAAACTGTCATATAATGCTCAGTTTCGTGCCAGAACAATTACGAACGTTGTTCCAATTGAGCAATATCCAGCCAATGATGGCAGAACACATAAAAAATTAGGCAGGAGCTATTTGTGGACAGCACAAAAGTACAAGAATTATTAGCAGCGGCACTGAACCTTCAGGAGATTTTCGTGAAGGGTGAAGGCAGTCATTACGAAGTTGTTGCGGTTGATGCATGTTTTGACGGCATGAATCGAGTTAAGAAGCAGCAACTAATCTACGGCCCACTAATGGAATACATTCAACGCAATGATATCCATGCTCTTTCTATTAAGGCTTTTACGCCTGAAGAGTGGGAACGTGATAAGAAACTGATGTCACTTTAAGGTTTATGATGGAAAAGTTTCGAGTTATTGGATCGGATAAGCCGCTAAGCGGTGAAGTGACGATCTCAGGCGCAAAAAATGCAGCGCTACCTATCTTATTTGCTTCAATTCTTGCTGAAGAGCCAGTGGAAGTAAGTAACGTTCCTCACCTACGTGACATCGATACTACGATGGAACTACTCAAGCGTTTAGGCGCAAAAGTATCACGTAACGGTAGTGTTCATGTTGATGGCAGCGAAATTAATGAATTTTGTGCGCCTTATGATTTAGTAAAAACAATGCGTGCTTCTATCTGGGCTTTAGGTCCTCTAGTTGCTCGTTTTGGTGAAGGCCAAGTGTCACTTCCTGGTGGTTGTGCGATTGGTGCCCGACCTGTTGATTTACATATCCATGGCCTAGAGCAACTAGGTGCGACCATTGTATTGGAAGATGGTTATGTGAAAGCAAGTGTTGATGGCCGTCTGAAAGGCGCGCACATCGTGATGGATAAAGTAAGTGTGGGTGCCACCATTACTATCATGTGTGCGGCAACATTGGCTGAAGGTACAACTGTATTAGATAACTCAGCGCGCGAGCCTGAGATTGTTGATACGGCTGATTTCCTAAACAAACTGGGTGCTAAGATTTCTGGCGCAGGTACAGACACGATCACTATCGAAGGCGTTGAGCGTCTTGGTGGTGGCCAACACTCTGTGGTTGCTGACCGTATTGAAACAGGTACGTTCTTGGTTGCTGCGGCAGTGTCTGGCGGTAAAGTCGTTTGTCGTAACACTAACGCTCATCTTCTTGAAGCTGCATTAGCGAAGCTTGAAGAAGCGGGTGCGAAGGTTGAAACAGGCGAAGACTGGATCAGCCTTGATATGACAGATCGTGAGCTGAAAGCGGTGAAAATCGTAACAGCACCTCACCCAGGTTTCCCAACCGACATGCAAGCACAATTTACTCTGCTTAACATGATGGCGAAGGGCAGTGGTGTTATCACTGAGACTATCTTTGAAAACCGCTTTATGCACATCCCTGAGTTACAGCGAATGGGCGCAAAAGCGGAAATAGAAGGCAACACGGCTATTTGTGGTGAAACCAAAAAATTGAGCGGCGCTCAAGTAATGGCAACGGACCTTCGCGCATCTGCGAGTCTTGTTATTGCTGGCTGTATTGCTCAAGGTGAAACCATTGTTGACCGTATTTATCACATCGATCGTGGCTACGATAAGATTGAAGATAAATTGTCAGTCTTAGGCGCAAACATTACACGGTTTAGCGAGTCGAACTAACTTAGGTTAGTGAGTTCATGAATCAGTAAGATGAAAACAGAAAAGTCGGAACCTTGGTTTCGGCTTTTTTATAGTTGTATTTACCGCCAGTGAATCTATTGCTTATTTTGTGCAAATAGATGAATCAACTTGGCGGTTGTGAGGAACAAAATGATAGCAATATTACGTATTTTCGCAGTGGCGATATTTGCGATTCTTATGTTTGTATTTGGGTGTGGTTACTGTTTACTAAGCCCACGCAACCCGAAACACGTATTTACCTTTGGTCGTTATTTCGGTCGCATGTCGAAAATCTTTGGTATGAAGTTAGAGCTTCGTATCCCGGAAGATGCTTACTCTCGTGGCCAACATGTTTACGTTGCAAACCACCAAAACAGCTGGGATCTATTCACGATTTCATCAGCGGTAACACCTAAGGTTGTGACTGTTGGTAAGAAGAGCTTAGCGTGGATGCCTCTTTTTGGTCAGCTGTATTGGCTGACGGGTAATATCCTAATTGACCGAGCTAACCGCAGCAAAGCGGTAGGTACGATTGACCAAGTGGTTACTAGCCTTAAAGAGAGTGATGTTTCAGTATGGATGTTCCCTGAGGGGACTCGTTCTCGTGGTCGTGGTTTGTTGCCATTCAAAACGGGTGCTTTCCATGCTGCGATTGGCGCTGGCTTACCTATTATCCCTATCGTATGTAGCTCAACAGGTGGCGTGAAGCTGAACCGTTGGAACAATGGTCATGTGATTGTTGAAATGCTGCCACCAATCAGCACTGAAGATTACGATAAGTCTAATGTTCGTCAACTGGCTAACCTAGCTCGTGAGCAGATGGCTGCGAAGCTTGAAGAGTTAGACAAAGAAGTGGTTGAGCTTAATAAGAAGTAATCATCTAAGCGAAACGATGAACAATAAAAAAGGTTGCCAATTGGGCAACCTTTTTTGTATCTGATAAACGCTCAGCTTTATGTCAACTTGTTTACTAGAAACCGTTTATTCTAGATATTAAAACCTATTTGCGAACCGCAATAGCTTCGATCTCGATACCTACATCTTTTGGCAGACGCGCTACTTCAACACATGAACGTGCAGGGTAGTTTGCAACACCGTGCTCATCAAAGAATTTACCGTAAACTTCGTTTACTGTACCGAAGTCGTTTAGGTCTTTAACGAATACCGTTAGTTTTACGATGTCTTTTACAGTCAGGCCAGAAGCTTCAACAACCGCTTGAACGTTGTCTAGAGATTGGCGAGCTTGCACTGCGATATCTGCAGATACTTCACCAGTTGCTGGGTTTACTGGGATTTGACCAGAAGTCAGAACCATATTGCCAAGGTCAACACCTTGTACGTATGGGCCGATTGCAGCTGGAGCAGATTCTGTGTGAAGTACTTTAGTCATTGGTTATTCCATCAGTTATTGGATAAAAAGCGATTTTTAGTGTGCCTTCAAACTTAGGATAGGTAAAGAGCAAAATACCCCGCACAGGCGAGGTATTGAATAGTTTTTGCGTTCGATCGGTGTTGCCGTATGACGTTATCTTTCTGTCACGATCTCACGAGAGAAGACTTTTTCGCAGTATTTGCACTTCAATCGAATATCTTCTTTCTTTTCAAAGATCTTAAAGCTGCTTTCAACGGGTTCATTGTGAGTAATACAGTTGGTGTTTGGACACTCGAACACATCGTTGATTTGCTCAGGAAGTTCTAGTGGTAGCTTCTTAACCACTTCGTAATCTTCGATTTGGTTTACGGTCGCGTGAGGCGCGTAAAGTGCTAACTTGCTCGCCTGTTCTTCAGTGATAAACACATTCTCTATCTTGAGTAAGTCTTTACCGCCTAGAGCTGAGGATGGCAGGTTTAGGCCAATCGTTACTCGCTGATTAGAGTTATGCATGTCGAACAGTTTGAGTACCTTGATCCCGATATTGGCTGGGATATGGTCGATAACCGTTCCGTTCTTGATTGCTTCAACTTTTAATTGAGTCTCTTTAGACATGATATCTCTCCTCTACAGCGTTTCGTTAAGAACAAGGGCTAGCAATGCTTCACGAGCGTAAACACCGTTCTCAGCTTGCTGGAAGTAGTAAGCGTAAGGTGTTTTATCGACATCGACAGTAATTTCATCAACACGAGGAAGAGGGTGAAGAACCTTTAGGTTATCACGTGCATTTTCCAACATCGGAGCTGTCAGGATGTACGCTGATTTGATGTGTGCGTATTCCGATTCATCAAAACGTTCTTTTTGAACTCGAGTCATGTACAGAACATCCAGCTCAGGAATCACATCTTCCATGTCTGTCAGCAGTTGGTACTTAATACCCGCTTCATCAAGTTCTTCACAAATGTAGTCAGGCATCGCCAGTGCTTCTGGAGCAACGAAGTAGAAACAGATGTTGTCGAACTTCGCTAGTGCTTGAGTTAGCGAGTGAACCGTACGGCCGTACTTAAGGTCACCAACGAATGCAACGTTAAGGTTGTCGAGGCGGCCTTGAGTTTCGGCGATAGAGAAGAGGTCTAATAACGTTTGTGTTGGGTGTTGGTTTGCGCCGTCGCCCGCGTTAATCACAGGTACACCGTTTGAGAACTCAGAAGCCAGACGCGCTGCGCCTTCTTGAGGATGGCGCATTACGTAAGCATCAACGTATGAAGAGATAACCTGTACTGAGTCTGCTAGCGTTTCGCCTTTCTTCGCCAGTGACGTGTTACCACCGCTATCGAAACCAATCACATCACCACCGATGCGCTGAATAGCCGTTTCAAAAGAGAGACGAGTTCGTGTTGAAGGTTCGAAGAAGCAGCTGGCAACAACTTTGTTCTTGATGAGTTCTGGGTTTGGTTCAGCTTTAAGTTGACCTGCCGTTTGAACAATTAATTCTAGCTCTTCACGAGAAAGCTCTGGAATTGAGATGATGTGCTTTTGATAGAGCGAATTCGCCATGATCTTCTTCCCCACAATAATGTATTGGCCATAAAAAAGCCCCCCATAATGGGAGGCTTTAAAAAAGTGCTGAAAAGCAGAATAGACGGCCTGGCAAGCATGCTAGCTTGCGAGCAATATTTGGTGTTTTCACAATTTTATTATGTTTTATCACAACATTGCTTGGCGTCATTTTCACTACTCTCAGACAAATTGCCGAGAATTATACGCTTTCAATTTGTGAGCGCAAGCGATTACATCAAGCTTTTGTTTACTTTCATTATTCTCTATTGGCCAAGTGTCGCGACCATTACCGCTTTGATGGTGTGCATGCGATTCTCTGCTTCATCAAACACAATCGAGTAGTCGGACTCAAATACTTCGTCTGTTACTTCCAAACCGTTCATTCCATATTTGTCTGCGACTTGCTGGCCGATCACGGTTTCATTGTTGTGGAAAGCTGGCAGGCAATGCATGAACTTCACTTGAGGGTTACCAGTGAGCTTTATGACATCCATATTCACTTGGTAAGGCGTCATCACAGCCACACGTTCGTCCCAAGCTTCTGGCGCTTCACCCATCGAAACCCAAACATCGGTGTAAAGGAAATCACAACCTTTCACACCTTCGGCAACGTCTTCTGTCAGCGTGATTTTGGCACCTGTACTTTGCGCGATAGCTTGGCACTCTTCAACGAGCTGTTCTTCTGGCCAGAACGCTTTAGGCGCGACAAGGCGAATATCCATACCCATTTTAGCTGCACCTACTAACAGAGAATTACCCATGTTGTTACGTGCATCTCCTAGGTAAGCAAAACTGATTTGATGCAGATGTTTACCGCGACCATGTTCGATCATAGTAAGGAAATCAGCCAAGATCTGAGTTGGATGGAACTCATCGGTTAGACCATTCCAAACCGGCACACCCGCATAAGCGCCAAGATCTTCGACAATACTCTGGCCAAAACCACGATATTCGATGCCATCGTACATACGACCTAATACACGCGCGGTATCTTTCATTGATTCTTTTTGACCAATCTGAGAACCAGAAGGGCCCAAATAAGAGACCTGAGCTCCTTGATCAAAAGCAGCTACCTCAAAGGCACATCGAGTTCGAGTTGATGCTTTTTCAAAGATCAAAGCGATGTTTTTACCGTTAAGCTTTTTTTGCTCTGTACCTGCATACTTAGCCTTTTTAAGGTCAGCAGACAGGTCGAGTAAAAACTGAATCTCTTTAGGAGTAAAGTCGAGAAGTTTTAGAAAGTTACGATTGCGAAGATTAAATGCCATCTCTCGCTCCTTGGGTATATAGAATCAATGAAGAACTTAGTTAAACATAAAAATGCTATATTTGTGAATATTTATTTTGTTAATTTGATAAAAAAGGCCAGTACAATTGTACTGGCCTAGATAAGTTATGTGTTCGCTTTACTGAACTACTTGAGTTAAATACCGTCTCTTTCTATAGGACAGCTCATGCAACGAGCGCCACCACGACCGCGACCCAGTTCATTGCCTGGAATTGTCAGAACTTCGATGCCTGCTTTGTCGTATTTCTCATTGGTGTAAACATTACGCTCATAACCGATAACCGTACCCGGTTTCACCGTCAGTACGTTGTTAGCGTCATTCCACTGTTCACGTTCAGCTTCGTAGTTATCACCACCAGTTGTGATGATCTTCAGTTGATCGAGATCCAGTGCGCCTTCAATCGCTGTTAAGTAGTTTTCAGCTTTCTCTACTCGCATTTCGCCATTTTCTTTCGGCGTTAAGCGCCAGGTGTCTAAGTCTTTGCGAACGATCTCTGGATAGACTGAGAATGTGTCGATATCCATGTGCGTCATCACCGTATCAAGGTGCATACAAGAGCGGTGCTTCGGTAAATCAATCGCAATCACTTCTTTAGCTTGACCGGACTTGAATAAACTCGCAGCTAAGTTTTCGACACCTTGTGGCTTGGTACGCTCTGAAATACCGATAAGAACAGCGCCTTTACCGATAACCAGTACATCTCCACCTTCAATATTGGCGTTGTCGTAATGAAGATCTTCATCACCGAAGTACTTAATGAAATCTTGCCCTGCGAATACAGGGTGCCAGCGATATATTGCTCGCAAGTGATTCGTTTCTCGTTGGCGAGCAGGCATCATCATAGGGTTAAGAGAGACACCGCCATAAACCCAGCAAGAAGTATCGCGGGTAAATAGATGGTTAGGTAGCGGCTCAATAACGAAATCAAGTGGGCGATGCATCTTCGGTAGCATTGAAGAAGATTTAATAGGAAGCTCAGAGTAGGCTAAACCACCAAGTAGGATGGTAGCCAAGTGCTCATTGTCCATTTGAGCAAGGTACTCTCTTAAATCACGTGCGAATGTAGGGCCGTAACGGAAATCAGAGATTTGAGTATTAAGCAGCCACTCACGAGCTTGTGCTACAGCGAGTGTCTCAACCAGTAGGTCATGCAGTAATAACACTTCAACGTCTTGGTTACGAAGTGTTGTCGCAAAGGCATCGTGTTCTTCACCTGCTGCTTCTACTGCAAGTACATCATCAAAGAGTAGCTCATGACAGTTAGAAGGGGTGAGGTGGGTGAGTGCCCTTTCAGGCCTATTTAGGAGAACTCGTCTTAATTGACCGACTTCGGAGCCAACGTACAGCTTACTCATTTTGCATCCTTACTATTAATCCAGCGTCTATTTATGACAAGCTTGTTCGTAATATGCAAGTTTTGAAACTTGTGTAAAGGTTATGTTATTTTGATATTTTTGGTTTTAAATGCTGAGTCGTATGGGATTGTTAATATTAAAATCCAACCGAAAGGCTGAGTTCTGGAACAAACTTTTTGCGGATCTATGCTCCAATTTCAGTGATTCGATAATCCACTTTGCTTGGTGAACGTGATTTTTCATTCAAAATTTATGCAGTTACTTACTTATAAGTGAGGTTTTATGCATCGTTGAAGTGATCGGCAGTATGCATCTGATATGACTAACCACTCAATTTTGAAGGAGTAAGGCTAAAAGTAACAATAAAAATGAAATGCTAAAACACACGATGGTTAATAATATGTTGAAAATTTGTTTCTGTGATTTTGATTTCACTTTTTAATTGATATCCCTTCTGTTATCTAGCGATAAACTTACTCTTCTACACCTGATCTAGGTGGCTTTTCTAGGCGATCCGTGCCATATTTCGTGGCAATCAAATTTGATCTTTTCATAGTCAACACTCTGGAGCAGACACATGTCTCACGAAGATGAATATCTATCAGTAGCGGAATTAATTGAATTTCAAAAAGGAGAGACTCGCGACATCATTGAAGCACTAATCGAAGATGGTAGCGATCCTGAAGCTCTATACGATATCGAGCATCACCTATTCGCTGAAGATTTCGCAGTACTTGAGAAAGCCGTTGTTGAAGCATTCAAAATGGGCTTTGAAGTACTTGAAGCTGAAGAGACAGAAGACGAAGATGGCAACAAGCTTCTTTGTTGTGATGCAACGATGCAGTGTACTCTGAACGCAGAAGCGATTGATGAGCAAGTTGAGAAGCTTGTAAATCTTGCAGAGAAGTTTGACATTATCTACGACGGTTGGGGCACTTACTACGAAGGTGAAGATGCTATCTACCCTGACGAAGATGATGAAGACGAAGAGTAATCTCTCCCAGTTTTAAAGAATGCCAGCCTTGAGCTGGCATTTTTTTGTCCTCAGAAAAATAAATGTCTTTATATGCATTCATTCATTATAATGCGGTCAAAATTGATCTAGCTCAAGGAATGACATGCGGCTACCTCTCGATGGTCTTTGGCAAATTTCGCCACTGACGGATCTCTCTATCCCACAAGATGACATTACCTTTCCTGCTCCATTAAGCTCAAAGCTCCCTAATAGCTTGAGTGAAGAGGAAATCGCAGAGCAAGAGTGGCACCTGATGCATGACATCGAAGTGGATGATGCCATGTTGGCGTGCCCATTTGTTGAGCTAGTCGTCGCAGGCGTTGACTACTTTGCAGAAGTACGACTCAATGGCGTTGCCGTGTTTGACTGTGATGGCAGCGAAGCTGAATATCGCAAAGACATCCGTCCTTATATGCAGCCTGGTCGAAATCGTTTTGAGATCCTTTTCCTTGAAGAAGAGGAGAGCCTGTTGCTTGAAGAGGATATGGATGACTCTATCCCTTCACAGGTCGTCGCTAAATCAGATTCTCGTATCGGAATCTGGCAAGCTCCATATCTGCAGTTCGTTCGTAACGTCAAGCTTGAGCAAGTCGTCACCGAGCAAATCTGGCATCACGGTGGTGGCTGTGAGTTTAAAGTAGATGTTATCTATCAAACGCTAAAGCCGGGATTAATATCGGCATCAATCAAGTTTAATGGTATGACTCTCGTGATGCCGATTGATGTGCGAGCAGAACATACGGGTGTTGTGTTTCAGGTTGAGGCTCCAATGGTATTTAACCTTGAGAAGCCCAACCCTAAGCATTTATATCAGTTAGAAGTAGAACTCGATGGGCAAAAAGAGAGTTCTTTCGTAGCCTTGAATCCAGCCTCTTGTGTGAGTAACTTTTTGCGTAACTAGCTGTTATTCAATTAGCCCGTTACGTAATGAATCAATTTACTCACTCGCTTGTCATCCAATGAACTGCCGACGCTAACCCTATTTCAAAAACACATTATAGCGTTTTGGCCATGACAACCTCACAAGCGTCATGGCCTGTTTCTCCCCAAGCTGAATCAAGGTGTTCAAAGCCCAATTTTTCGTAAAGTTTAACGGCGGCATTAAGGCATTCGGTCGTTTCTAGATACATATGTTGATAACCCAGTTCCTTAGCTTTCTCCATCGACATATTAACCAACTTCTTCGCTAAGCCTTTGCCTCTGGTTTCTGGCAAGAAGTACATCTTTTGCAGTTCACAGACTTCTGGCATGCCGGCTAATGGTGCAAATCCACCACCACCAACAACCTTTCCATCAAGTTCAATCACCCAATACTGAGCTCTTTCATTGTTATAAACACTGAACATGTCTTCTAAGGTGGGATCAGCAACACCATAGCCTTTATCTTCAGTTAGCCCGTTTTCATAAGAGACTTGGCGAATCACATTGGCTACTACGGTGTTGTCTTGCTGTTGTAGGGGGCGAACCACCACATCGATTGAAGCGTGGCTTTGTTGCAGTGCTTTAAGGTAGTGCTCGATTCCCCCCGAAACTTGTTGAGTTTCCGCTTCCGTTAAACGCTCAAGTACCGAGTCATAAAATTGATTCTGTTGATTGTGAAGTTTGGCAAGAGTGTTTATTCCTTGCTCTGTTACTGAAGCCACAACACTGCGCTTATCGTTGGGGTGTGGTGAGGTTTGAATTAACGAGTTCTTCGCTAGATTGTTGACTGCTCTACTGGCGTTGGATTTATCAATATTGAGCTTATCCGCTAATTGGTTCACGGTTAATGGCTGCTGTTCTAGTTCAATAAGTGTATGAGCTTGAATCGGAGGTAGGGCAATATCACCACAATCTTTGTCGAGCATTCCAAGCTGTCGAACGAGCTGACGTGATAATTCTCTAAGTTGTGCTGAAGTCATGTTGCCTCTTAATATGGTTGCGATGTACAACTATAATTTAAGTGCGAATCGCAACTATGTCAATGGGATTATTGTAGGAAGGGAGAATAAATTAGAGATCAAAGGGTTAATGTTGATAGTTCGCTCTCTTTTTATATTAATTATCAATTGATCAGAATGATGTATTTCTATATTTTTACGTTGTTGATGTGCACGCAGATGTACATGGTTGTTTTTAAAACGTCAAATGGAATAGAGAAATGGAAACAAAACAGTTAGAAACTAGGGTGAATTTTAAGGGAAAGGGTAACGAATATTTTGGTATTTGGATCGTTAACATCCTTTTATCCGTCATCACATTGGGTATTTACTCGGCTTGGGCAAAAGTTCGAAATAAACGTTACTTTTATGGGAATACATTTATTGGCAGTGATAGCTTTGAATATCATGGTAAGCCTATACAAATATTGAAAGGGCGAATCATTGCGTTGATTTGTGTAGTCGCTTGGGGAGTCAGTAATCAATTTGCTCCTCAGGTTGCATTGGTTTTATTACTGGCTTTCTTTGCATTGTTGCCATTGTTGTCTCGCAGTAATGCTCGTTTTGATTCTGCAATGACAAGCTTTCGAAATGTTCACTTCTCTTTCCATGGTACTGTTTCCGGAGCATATTGGGCAATTCTTGGGCGCGGTCTTGTTGTGGGTGTCGGCGTATTTACGGCAATCATGGCAATAATATTTACTATGCAAATGAACATGATTGCTGGTGGCATCGCCATTTTAATATCGATACCTTCTTATGTTTATTTACAATCCTGGCTACTTGCCGGTATCGCCAATTATTTTTCTAATGGTTATCGCTATGGCGATCGTCAGTTTAAAGCTGATTACCAAGATGGCTTTTATTTCAAAGTATACTTAACCAGTATGATTGCTTGGCTGATTGTCTCTATTGTTGCCGTCTTGGCTCTCTTCAGTGCCGTTGGCTTCAACATGATCAACAACCCTGAGTCGTTATCCGAAATCGCTAACAACGGAAGTTTGACTTCAATGGTAGTTGCTTATTACTTTGCTTTCATTGTTATGAGTATTGCGATTGCTGCTTACATTCAAGTAAAAATTAGAAATTATACTTTCTCTAAATTAGTGCTTGAAGGAAAAGAAAATGAGGCCTATTCAACGTTAAGTTTTGCTTCGACATTAACGATAAAAAGCTACATGCTTTTAGTATTAACTAACTTCTTGCTTCAAGTGATTACCCTCGGGTTAGCTAGACCATGGGTGATGGTAAGAACGATGAACTACTTGTCGGAGAATACGTATGTTCAAGGTAACTTAGATTTACTAGTAGCAAACGACCAACCGTCTGATGTGGAATCGGCTATTTCTGATGAAATAGCTCAAGCGTTTAATGTTGATCTTGGTATTGGCTAAATGATCTCTGGTGTTGCACACCCGCCTCGTAGTTCTGAACGCTGCGAGGCCATTTTAGATATATCTCACCCTGATAAACTACTCCTGAGTGTGGATGGGGATGGTTCTATTGTTTCTGCATATTTTGAACGTGTTGAAATTATGCGAGGCGTTGGATCCGCTCCAACAAAGCTCAAATTCCCAGATGGATGGCAATTTATCACAGAGGCAAGTGATGAATTGGACGCCTATTTGAGAGACAGAGGTAAACATAATTTCTTAGGTAAATTAGAGAAGAACATCGCGGCTATCTTACTTAGTAGTGTTGTTCTTGTGTTACTTACTATTTCTATGTTTACTCATGGGATCCCGTGGTTAACTAACAAAATAGTCACTTATTTGCCTGATTCAGTGCCTCGACTGGTTGAAATACAGGTTTTAGAGTCTTTAGATGAACAGTTCTTTGAGAGCTCTACTCTGCCGGAAGAGCGACAGCATCATATTCGTCAGCGCTTTGAAAAGCAGTTGCAACAAATGAATATTGAGGGCGATGTACAGTTGGTCTTTCGTTCTTCAGAACTTGGCGCCAATGCTTTTGCACTGAGTGCGGGAACAATCATTGTATTAGATGACTTAGTTCGGTTGACTGAGACGAAAGAGCAACTAGACAGTATCTTGTTACATGAATTAGGACATGTTCAACATCAGCATGTAATGAAAGTATTGGTTCGATCCAGTTTGTTATCAGTAACTGTGGCGGCTTTGACTGGTGAAAGCTCTGGGATCATTGATAACCTTACGGGTCTTGGTGTGTTTGTTGCAAATAATGGTCAATCACAAGATGCAGAGCGAGAAGCGGATTCATTTGCTTCCTATTCGATGATCGAGCTACATGGTTCTAATCAAGCTATGATTGAGATGTTTGAATTGTTAGGAAAAGGTTCTGATGGACATGCTGAACTACCCACATGGCTCAGCTCTCATCCTGAATTGGGTGAACGGATTGAGTCATTGAGGGACGTACATTAGTTGTTTACTGGTGAAGGCTAGTGTTAATGCTTAAATCATTGTTATCTAATGTGAATGTGTTAATCAAACAATTGAAACCGAATTTTAGACAATAAAAAGGGCAGATTATTACCTGCCCTTTTTCTTACTTAAAAACTATCGCATGGATTATAAAGCAGCGATTGTCGCTTTTTGCTCTTCTAGCTTAACAAGAGTTTCTTGGTAGCCTTCAAGCTTTTCACGCTCTTTCGCGATAACGGCTTCTGGTGCTTTAGCAACAAAACCTTCGTTACCTAGCTTACCTTCGATACGCTTAATCTCACCGTGAGTTTTCGCTACTTCTTTATCTAGACGAGCAATCTCAGCATCTTTGTCGATAAGACCCGCCATTGGGATCATCAGCTCAGATTTGCCAACAAGCTTAGTTGCACAAGCTGGAGTCGCTTCGCCGTCTGCTAGAACTTTAATATCGTCTAGCTTAGCTAGAGAAGTAAGAACGATCTTATTTGCTTCGATACGAGCTGCATCTTTCTCATCAGCGACTTTGATCATTACTTCTAAGCCTTGGCTTGGTGCAATGTCGTATTCCGCACGTAGGTTACGGATAGCTGTGATGAAAGTTTTAACCCATTCGATGTCGTCAACGATTTCAGTATTGAAGTTAGCTTCATTAAACTGAGGAAGCGCTTGAGTCATGATGGTCTCGCCTTCAACGCCGTCTACTAGTGGCTTAACGCTTTGCCAGATAGATTCAGTGATGTAAGGAAGAACAGGGTGAGCAAGACGCAGAGTCTTCTCTAGAACCGTGATAAGCGTGTAACGAGTCGCTTGTTGTTGAGCTTCAGTACCCTTCCAAAGAACAGGTTTAGTTAGCTCTAGGTACCAGTCACAGAATTGGTTCCAGATGAATTCGTAAAGCGTGTTTGCTGCCATGTCTAGACGGTAGTTGTCTAGATGAGCGTTAAACTCTTTCGCTGCAACTTCAAACTGAGATTCAATCCACTTGTCTGCTAGAGAGAATTCCATGTTTGCACGGTCTTCTACAGACAGTGACATGCCACAATCGTGCTCTTCTGTGTTCATCAGTACGTAACGGCTTGCGTTCCATAGCTTGTTACAGAAGTTACGGTAACCTTCAAGACGCTTCATGTCCCAGTTGATGTCACGGCCAGTTGAAGCCATAGCAGCAAGAGTGAAACGCAGTGCATCGGTACCGTATGGTTCGATACCATCTTCGAAAGTCTTACGTGTTGCTTTTTCGATCTTAGCAGCCAGTTTAGGTTGCATCATGTTGCCACAACGCTTTTCTACTAGCTCTTCAAGGCCGATGCCGTCAATCATATCGATTGGGTCAAGTACGTTACCTTTCGACTTAGACATCTTGTCGCCGTTTTCATCACGGATAAGGCCCGTCATGTAAACTGTTTTGAAAGGTACTTGAGCCTTGCCATCTTCGTCTTTCACGAAGTGCATGGTCATCATGATCATACGAGCAACCCAGAAGAAGATAATATCAAAACCAGATACTAGTACTTCTGATGGGTGGAACGTTTTCATTGCTTCAGTATCTTCAGGCCAGCCTTGTGTGCCGAACGTCCAAAGTGCAGAAGAGAACCATGTATCAAGAACGTCGTTGTCTTGCTTAAGAACAATTACCGGTGAAAGGTTGTTCTTTTCACGAACTTCTTCTTCAGTGCGACCTACGTAAACTTTACCATCGTTGTCGTACCATGCTGGGATACGGTGACCCCACCAAAGTTGACGAGAGATACACCAATCTTGCACGTCACGCATCCACGCGAAGTACATGTTTTCGTACTGCTTAGGTACGAATTGGATTTCACCATCTTCAACGGCTTTAACAGCAGGCGCAGCAAGAGGTGCTGTACGCACGTACCATTGGTCAGTCAGCATTGGTTCGATAACCACGCCACCACGGTCACCGTAAGGAACGGTTAGATCGTGATCTTTGATTTCTTCAAGTAGGCCTAGTTCTTCAAATTCAGCAACCGTTGCACGACGAGCTGCAAAGCGCTCCATACCTTGGTATTTAGCTGGAAGCTCTGTTGAGTACACATCGCTTTCTTCACCGTTCGTTGTGAAGATTTCAGCCGCATCACGGATATCACCGTTGAACGTTAGGATGTTGATCATTGGTAGGCTATGGCGCTTGCCCACTTCGTAATCGTTAAAGTCATGAGCTGGCGTGATTTTCACACAACCCGTGCCTTTATCCATGTCAGCGTGCTCATCACCTACGATAGGGATAAGACGGTTTACGATAGGAAGCAGGATTTCTTTACCGATAAGATCTTTGTAGCGAGGATCTTCAGGGTTAACTGCAACGCCGGTATCACCAAGCATGGTTTCAGGACGCGTAGTCGCAACGACGATGTAGTCTTTGCCGTCAGCAGTTTTAACACCATTCGCTAGTGGGTAGCGGAAGTGCCACATGAAACCTTTTTTGTCTTTGTTCTCAACTTCAAGATCAGAAATTGCAGTGTGCAGTTTAGGATCCCAGTTTACTAGACGCTTACCACGATAGATTAGGTCTTCTTCGTATAGGCGAACAAATACTTCTTGAGTCGCAGCCGATAGGCCGTCATCCATAGTGAATCGCTCACGATCCCAATCTACAGATGCACCAAGACGACGAAGTTGTTGAGTGATCGTGCCACCTGATTCGCCTTTCCATTCCCAGATCTTGTCGATGAAAGCTTCACGGCCGTAGTCGTGTTTTGTTTTGCCTTCTTCAGCAGCGATCTTACGCTCAACAACCATTTGAGTTGCGATACCAGCGTGGTCAGTACCCACTTGCCAAAGCGTATTTTTGCCTTTCATACGTTGAGCACGGATAAGCGTATCCATGATCGTATCTTGGAACGCGTGACCCATGTGTAGGCTACCAGTGACGTTCGGTGGCGGGATCATGATGCTGTAAGCTTCTTTTGATGTGTCACCGTGTGGCTTAAAGTAGCCTTTCTCTTCCCAAGTCTTATACAGAGCTTGTTCGATTGATGTTGGGTTGTATGTCTTTTCCATAGTGCTCTTAAACGGATACTGTGAATGGTTAATCGTGGTCAAACTTCATAAGTGAAGCTTCTTGAATCTAAATCCAAAGATAGCTTTAACTATGAGGTTTGACTATGGATGTTGAATCTCGATAGTTTGTAGCTGATATCCAGCCTGACGGTAAATTTTATACCTTTCTCGAGCGAGTTGCTTAGGTTTTTCTTCGCAAGGAACGAAGTCTATCACCTGAGCAAAGGCGTTCGCAAAGGTTGTATGATTATCGGCCAGATTTATTACCAATTGGCGGTTCCAATTAGGCTTGACACCTTGATGGCCTATCTCAATATTCGTTGAATATTTTGGACCTTCGCCAACCAAGTTGTGCGCGATAAATTCAGTAGGCTCTACTTGCCAAAAAACTTCAGCGATACGCTCAGCATGATCTTTATCGTTACAGTTGAGATAAAGCTTAGCGCCTTGTTTTGCAAAATGCTGCGCAAGAAACAACACGTAGTGAGCAAAACCTTCTTCACTGGCTTGCGGGCTGTCTGGAGACACAATGTAAAACGTAGCAGTCTGCATATTTAACACTCGAACTGAAAATTGTGGATATTAATGTTACTTGGTTAACAGGATCTAACAAATAGCGCTTATTAAAAAAGGGCCCGTAGGCCCTTTTCATTATTTTGAAGATTGCTCTTCAGTCTCATGGCCGCTGCGGTTCAATAAGAATTGGACTAGCATTGAGACAGGACGACCTGTCGAGCCTTTCGCTGCACCTGACTTCCACGCGGTACCTGCACTGTCGATGTGAGCCCAGTGGTACTTTTTGGTGAATTTAGACAGGAAACAACCTGCGGTGATAGTACCGCCTGGGCGGCCACCGATGTTTGCCATATCAGCAAACGGGCTGTTTAGCTGCTCATGGTACTCGTCTGCCATAGGTAGACGCCATGCACGGTCACTTGCTTGCTCTGAAGCATTAACAAGTTCATGAGAAAGAGGGTTGTGGTTTGATAGAACGCCACTGATGTGGTGACCTAAAGCAATAACACACGCGCCAGTTAATGTCGCAACGTCAACAACACAATCCGGTTCAAAACGCTCAACGTAAGTTAGAGCATCACATAGAACCAAGCGACCTTCAGCATCAGTGTTGAGTACTTCAACAGTTTGGCCAGACATTGTCGTTAGAATGTCACCAGGGCGGTAAGCATTGCTACCCGGCATGTTTTCACAGCCAGCAAGAATACCTACAACGTTGATTGGCAAGTTAAGTTTCGCCAATGCTTTCATTGTGCCGAATACAGATGCAGCACCACACATGTCGTACTTCATCTCATCCATGCCTTCACCAGGCTTAAGTGAGATACCGCCTGAATCGAAAGTAAGACCTTTACCAACTAGAACGATAGGTTTTGCATTTGGGTCAGCAGCACCTTTGTATTCCATGATAGACATCATAGATTCGTTCTTAGAGCCACGGCCTACTGCTAAGTATGAAGTCATACCCAGCTTTTCCATCTCTTCTTCACCGATGATCTTAGTCTTTACTGTCTCATAATCGTCAGCTAAACGACGAGCTTGAGAAGCTAGGTAAGCCGGGTTTGCGATGTTCGGTGGCATGTTGCCAAGATCTTTAGATGCTTTCACACCTGAAGCAATAGCAAGACCGTGAGAAATCGCTTTTTCGCCAAGGCTTAGCTCACGACGAGTTGGTACGTTGAATACCAATTTACGCAATGGACGACGAGTCTCTGGTTTGTTGCTCTTAAATTGGTCGAATGTGTAAAGACCATCTTTAGTCGCTTCTACCGCTTGACGAACTTTCCAGTAAGTGTCGCGACCTTTAACGTGAAGCTCTGTAAGGAAACATACTGCTTCCATAGAACCTGTTTCGTTTAGTGTGCTGATGGTTTTTTGGATAATTTCTTTGTATTGACGCTCGCCTAGCTCACGTTCTTTACCACAGCCTACCAGTAGAACACGTTCTGAAAGTACACCAGGTACTTGATGCAGTAGCAGCATCTGGCCAGGTTTACCCTCTAGATCACCGCGACGAAGCAGTGAACTAATATAGCCATCGCTAATCTTATCTAATTGCTCGGCTACTGGAGAAAGGCGGCGCGGTTCGAATACACCGACAACGATACATGCGCTGCGCTGTTTCTCTGGGCTGCCACTTTTTACACTGAACTCCATGCGTACTCCTACATCCTGAAGACAAATCGAACTAAATGTTAGATAATGGGTTCTTACTTGTTGGATCCTATAATGGAACTAACCTTAAAGAAGAACGCTAACACTTAGCTAAAAATTTAAAAAAATAAAAGGTTCAACGGGAAATTATAGTGATTCAATCAAAAAAACAAGTTTTGTATAGGTAATTTGAGCGTGATTATTGTTAGATATTTGATCCGCGAGACAATCAAGAGCCAATTTGCGATCTTTTTTGTTCTCTTTCTCGTGTTTCTCAGCCAAAAATTCATCAGTGTTTTAGCGGACGCCTCTGATGGTGATATTCCTGCGAGCCTCATATTGTCGATTGTTGGTCTAAATATGCCAGCAATGGGCTTGTTGATGCTTCCACTCAGTATCTATATTGGTATTTTGCTTACTTTTGGCCGTCTTTACGCTGAAAGTGAAATAGTCGTAATGAACGCTACGGGTATTGGTAACAAATTCCTTATCCAATCTGCGCTTTATTTGGCTTTGATTACCGCATCTGTTGCTGCCTTTAACTCATTTTGGTTATCTCCTTGGTCGCAAGACAAAGTTGAGCAAATGTATGAAGAAGTCGCTGCAGAAAATAGCGTTGATTTACTTCCGAAAGGTAAGTTTGAAGGTACGCCGGATGGTTCTTCTGTCGTTTTCATTGATGATATCGACGGTAACAAGTTAGAAAATGTGTTCGTTGCTCAAATGCGCCCACGTGATTCGGTATTGCCTAGTGTGATGTTCTCTAAGTCAGGTGATGTAAAAGAACTCAGCGATGGTCGCCAAGTGATTGTGATGTACGATGGTACCCGTCATGAAGGGATTCCAACACGTCTTGATTATATGGTGACGCACTTTGAAGAGTACGAAGGCTTAATTGGTCAGCGTGAGGTTGAGAAAAAAGGTCGAGATTGGGAAGCCATTCCTACGCTCGAACTGATTGGCAATCCAGAAAACAGTGCTAAAGCGGAATTACAGTGGCGAATTTCATTGGTGCTTTGTATTCCATTGTTGACCATGCTTGTCGTGCCACTGTCTGCGGTGAACCCTCGACAAGGTCGTTTCGCTAAAATTGGGCCAGCTATTCTAATTTACCTAACCTATTTCTTAGCAATTAGTGCAACCAAATCTTCGATTGAAGAGGGGAGTATCCCTGCGGTAGTTGGCATGTGGCCAATTAATGCGTTGTTGTTATTTGTCGCAATTGGTGCAAACTTTATGGATAGCGTGCCAGTAAGGCGTTTGAAAGAAAAATTCAAGAATAAAAGGTTAGCTTAAGCCGTGTTTAAGATTCTCGATTTATATATAGGCAGAACCATCATCGCAACTACGTCACTGGTATTGGTGACGTTTGTTGGTCTCTCTGGAATTATCAAGTACGTAGAGCAGCTGAGAAAGGTTGGTCGTGGTACCTATGACCTATTACAAGCGCTGTATTTCGTTCTATTGAGTATCCCTCGCGATATCGAGATGTTCTTTCCAATGGCCGCATTACTTGGTGCATTGATTGGATTGGGTATGCTTGCTGCGAGTTCTGAGCTGGTGGTGATGCAAGCTGCTGGTTTCTCTAAGTTAGATATTGGCCTATCGGTACTCAAAACCGCCATTCCATTAATGATCGTGGTGACTCTTCTTGGTCAATGGGGTGCGCCTCAAGCACAGAAGATGGCTCGTGATCTGAGAACTATATCGATTGCTGGTGGTAATATTATCTCTACCCAAAGTGGGGTATGGGCGCGTGATGCCAATGACTTTATATTCGTTGTCAAAATTGACGATGAAAAGCTATATGGTTTGAACATGTGGCGCTTTGATGAGAATAAGGCACTTAAAACGGCGATATACTCTAAAGAGGTCGATTACGTTGGAGACAACGTTTGGACAATGAACGATGTCGAGATCACGTCGTTCGAAAATGAGATTCAAATTACCAAAGAAAGCCTACCGACATACTCATGGAAGACGTCACTCGCTCCAGATAAGCTTGCGATTGTAACGGTTAAGCCTGAAGAGCTGTCTTTAAGTGGATTGTATGATTATGTTTCCTACCTAAAAGCGTCGGAGCAAGATGCATCACGCTATGAGCTCGCTTTATGGAGAAAGATAACTCAGCCTATCTCGATAGCGGTCATGATGTTGATGGCACTGTCGTTTATCTTTGGTCCATTACGAAGTGTGACTATGGGAGCAAGAATTCTTTCGGGGGTTATTGCAGGTTTTACCTTCTATATATCCAGTGAGTTTTTTGGTCCGGTCAGTTTGGTTTATCAAATACCACCGGCCTTTGGTGCGCTCGCCCCGAGCGTGGTGTTCCTCGGAATAGCCATAATGCTCTTAAGGCGGAAACTGTAAATAGAAAAAGGAAGGCATAACGCCTTCCTTTTTTGATCTTGATTGTAGTGAGATTAATAGCGTTATCGTGCTTGTGGTAGCACGACTACTTCAGTCTTAGCCCAGATGTCGTGAAAGCCTCGCTTCTGAGGATCGAATGGAACACATAAGTTTGCCAATCCAAACCCTGAGGTTCCTAAGCGAATCAGTGCTTGGGTTACCGTAATTGCTGAGCCATCTTTGTTTTGAACACGCAGTTTCCAAGCTCTCATTCCTAGCGTTTGGCCAGCTCTTGTCCAGAAGAATACAAAGAAGTACACCCAAACTACGACTAAGTAGAAAGTATATGCTGGGCTCCAGATAGGGTGGTTCGTTAAGAAGTCACTAACATCGGCATAACCGCTATGGTTAAAAACGCCAAGAGCCATGAGTGCGTGCAGTAGAGCGACAATGACGCCAGCCGCCAACATTTCAATAGCGATTACGATAAGGGCGTCATAGAACAAGGCACCAAATCGGCGCATTACTCCTGCTGGTGGCATTGTGTTTGTTGATGTCATGGTGTTATTACTTCTTCAAAAATTTAGGCGTCAGAATATAGTCTAAGGCTTGGCGTGAAAAGAGACATGACGCACAGCTTATGACTTAGTGGCGAAATTATCGGCAAACACACATGAATTCAAGTTTTTATACTTGCCACATCAGTTCGCATACGTATAATGCCAAACATCGAAAGGGCAATGCCCCAAGATAATGCCGGTATGGTGAAATTGGTATACACGACGGATTCAAAATCCGTTGCCTTCGGGCGTGGCGGTTCAAGTCCGCCTACCGGTACCATATTTAAATAACAAAGCCTCGACTCATGTCGGGGCTTTGTTGTATCTGGAGAGCAGAAAACGTTGCCTTCGCGGTGGCGGCAGGAATGCCTGTCCAATCAGTCGGTCTAAACCAGTACCAAACATAGAAAGGTCGCTTTTATAGCGACCTTTCGTCGTTTTAGGTGTTTGTTAATTTGAAATCCGGCGTGCCGGCTTGGATGCAGCCCAGTCAAGTCGCCTACCGATACCATATTTAAATGACAAAGCTTCGACTCAAGTCGGGGCTTTGTTGTATCCGGAGACCAGAATACGTTGCCTTCGTGGTGGCGGCAGGAATGCTTTTTCAATCAGTCAGATCTTGTGGTTTCATTCCTAAATCTCACGGTTTCCCTTCGTAATTCGATTCCTTAGTGAATTAATCATCTTAAATCATGATGTTACCTACCAATCTCTCTTCTATTGTCTATGTTTAAAGGAATAATAGAGGAGAGATATATGCTGACAGTAACCCCTTACTTGTTTTTTGATGGTCGTTGTAATGAAGCGTTGGATTTTTACCATAAGTGTTTTGGCGGTGTAGTTTTATCTAAACAACTTTTTAGTGATGCGCCACAAGTAATAGAGGGAGCTCAACCTGATTGGATTATGCATGCTGAGTTTGAAGCGTTCGGCATGAAGCTGATGATGTCCGATGGTGTTAAAGCCAAGGAGCTCGAAGGGAACAACCTTGCACTCTCGCTTGTTACCGAGGATACCGCCACTCAAGAACACATCTTTGAAAAGCTAAAGCAAGGCGGGCGTATAATGACACCGCTAGCGGATACTTTTTGGGGTGCCCGGTTTGGCAAAGTAGAAGACAAGTTCGGTATACGTTGGATGGTGCACTGTGATTCTTTAAGTTGAACCTGTGAAATTGGATAGTGAAATTGCTGCTTGGTTTTATTAGAATTATAAATAGAGATTAATAATCAATATTATATATAAAAATGGGCAGCATAAAGATTACCGTAGATCGCATTCAGCCCGGTCTACATGTACGACTCCCAGTAAAATGGAATGAACACCCATTTCTACTCAACAGCTTTAAAATCAAAGACGACGCCCAAGTAAAAGTCATTCGACACCTTGGGATTAAGCACGTCTATATAAACCCGAACCAAAGTGATACATCACCTTTACCCCCTAACCATGTGAGTGAACAAGACCTTGATGGTGATTTACAGGTAAGCCTTGAAGCAGAAAGAATGTGGAAAGATAAGCATGAGCGTATCGAAACTCTAAGCTCTTACCGTCGTAGGGTGAGCCATTGCGAGAAAGAGTTCGAACGTTCGCTTGCTCGAATGCGTTCAGTGATGACTAAAATCCGTAATCGCCCATTAGATGCGGTAGGGGAGGTTAAGGCTCTTGTTGATGATATTGTCGAAACCCTAGTGAGCGATGATAACGTCACCTTGCATCTCATGAATGCAAAAGCTGACTTTGAAGATATCTACTTTCATACATTAAATGTCTCTGTTATTGCGCTAATGATAGGTAAAGCTAAAGGCTACAATACGCAACAGTTGAAAGATCTTTCATTTGCCTCATTGTTCCACGATGTAGGCAAAATCAAAATACCAGTCGCGATATTAAGAAAGCAGAGCGCACTAACGGTACCAGAAGAGAACTACCTAAAGCTTCACACCAAATATGGTGCAGATATTGTCTCAACAATTGATGACTTTCCTGAAAGTGCTAAAAAGGTGATTGCTCAACATCATGAGATGAATGATGGTTCTGGTTATCCTGAAGGTTTAAAAGAAGATGAGATCGATGAGTTTGCCAAGATAGTTGCAGTGGCTAACGCTTTCGATAATCTTTGCCATGGTAAAACGCAATATCAACAAATGATCCCATACTTGGCATTGTCTCACTTATATAAGAACGGCAAATATCTATATAGCCAAGATAATTTGGGGCTGTTGGTTAAGTTTATGGGAGTCTACCCACCAGGAACCGTAGTACAGCTTTCAAATGATTCGATTGGGATTGTGATATCTGTTAACGCCAAGCATATGCTTTATCCAAATGTACTGATCTACGATCCTAGCGTGCCAAGAACCCAAGCCCCGATCATTGACCTCTTTATTAAAGAGATCAAAATCGTTAATGCTGTTCATCCAAGCAAGCTACCGGAACAAGTTAGAGAATATCTAAACCCTAGGGCTCGTTTATCTTACTTTTTTGATAATGGTGAGTAGTTATCCACAGGTCGCTGTGGGTAATTTGTTCGAAACTTGGGGTGAAACTGGTATAAATAAGCCTTTGGTTTAAATGTCCTCACTTAACCTCTTTTTTCAATAAAAAACGCATTTATTGCTTGCCAATATGAGTGGCATCTCTATAATGCCGCCTCACTGACACGGCAGACGCCACAAGGCTTCAGCGCAGAATGTTGGTAAGGCAACTAGCTTAAAGCGTTTAATCGCTCCTACTTTTTAAAAGTAGAAATTAATTCCCAATAAGTGTTTGACACTGAGAATTAAAACGCTAGAATGGCCGTCCACTTCGAGAGGCTCCTTGCTAAAAGGAACGCTCAACAAGTGAAGCTCTTTAACAATTTAAACCTATCAATCTGTGTGGGCACTCGTTGATGAATATCAAAACGTTTTATCGTTAGATAAAACAGATTCTTCGGAATCAAAATTGATTTCAATGAACTGAGTGACCAATACGAATAACTTCGGTTATTTGGCACAGTCAATTCATTATCATTCTGTTGGAATGGTAATAGCTTTAGAATTACATGTTCATTTTCGAATGAATATTAGTTTTGAAGTCAGTATTCGTTGAGTCACACCTATTAATTTAGGTAATCAAAACTTTAAATTGAAGAGTTTGATCATGGCTCAGATTGAACGCTGGCGGCAGGCCTAACACATGCAAGTCGAGCGGAAACGACACTAACAATCCTTCGGGTGCGTTAATGGGCGTCGAGCGGCGGACGGGTGAGTAATGCCTAGGAAATTGCCTTGATGTGGGGGATAACCATTGGAAACGATGGCTAATACCGCATAATGCCTACGGGCCAAAGAGGGGGACCTTCGGGCCTCTCGCGTCAAGATATGCCTAGGTGGGATTAGCTAGTTGGTGAGGTAATGGCTCACCAAGGCGACGATCCCTAGCTGGTCTGAGAGGATGATCAGCCACACTGGAACTGAGACACGGTCCAGACTCCTACGGGAGGCAGCAGTGGGGAATATTGCACAATGGGCGAAAGCCTGATGCAGCCATGCCGCGTGTATGAAGAAGGCCTTCGGGTTGTAAAGTACTTTCAGTTGTGAGGAAGGGTGTGTAGTTAATAGCTGCACATCTTGACGTTAGCAACAGAAGAAGCACCGGCTAACTCCGTGCCAGCAGCCGCGGTAATACGGAGGGTGCGAGCGTTAATCGGAATTACTGGGCGTAAAGCGCATGCAGGTGGTTCATTAAGTCAGATGTGAAAGCCCGGGGCTCAACCTCGGAACTGCATTTGAAACTGGTGAACTAGAGTGCTGTAGAGGGGGGTAGAATTTCAGGTGTAGCGGTGAAATGCGTAGAGATCTGAAGGAATACCAGTGGCGAAGGCGGCCCCCTGGACAGACACTGACACTCAGATGCGAAAGCGTGGGGAGCAAACAGGATTAGATACCCTGGTAGTCCACGCCGTAAACGATGTCTACTTGGAGGTTGTGGCCTTGAGCCGTGGCTTTCGGAGCTAACGCGTTAAGTAGACCGCCTGGGGAGTACGGTCGCAAGATTAAAACTCAAATGAATTGACGGGGGCCCGCACAAGCGGTGGAGCATGTGGTTTAATTCGATGCAACGCGAAGAACCTTACCTACTCTTGACATCCAGAGAAGCCAGCGGAGACGCAGGTGTGCCTTCGGGAACTCTGAGACAGGTGCTGCATGGCTGTCGTCAGCTCGTGTTGTGAAATGTTGGGTTAAGTCCCGCAACGAGCGCAACCCTTATCCTTGTTTGCCAGCGAGTAATGTCGGGAACTCCAGGGAGACTGCCGGTGATAAACCGGAGGAAGGTGGGGACGACGTCAAGTCATCATGGCCCTTACGAGTAGGGCTACACACGTGCTACAATGGCGCATACAGAGGGCAGCAAGCTAGCGATAGTGAGCGAATCCCAAAAAGTGCGTCGTAGTCCGGATTGGAGTCTGCAACTCGACTCCATGAAGTCGGAATCGCTAGTAATCGTGAATCAGAATGTCACGGTGAATACGTTCCCGGGCCTTGTACACACCGCCCGTCACACCATGGGAGTGGGCTGCAAAAGAAGTGGGTAGTTTAACCTTTCGGGGAGGACGCTCACCACTTTGTGGTTCATGACTGGGGTGAAGTCGTAACAAGGTAGCCCTAGGGGAACCTGGGGCTGGATCACCTCCTTATACGAAGATACTTACGATGAGTGTCCACACAGATTGATGGTTTAGATTTAGTTAAAGCCAGAGCTTTAATTAATAACGTAAGTTATTGATTAAAGCTTTTTGCTTTATGCTCTTTAACAATTTGGAAAGCTGACTGATTGATTTACTTACGAGTAATTCAATCAAATTTAAAAGTTCTCAATGTTTATCTTTATTGATAAACACAACAAACACATTCAAGTGTCTTGTATTCGAATCAATGTTTACATTGATTCACAATGGAGTCCGGCAAACAGTTATCAGGAATTAACCCTTCTTGATGACAACCAAAAACCTTGGTTAGTTGCCATACACTAAGACCCTTTCGGGTTGTATGGTTAAGTGACTAAGCGTACACGGTGGATGCCTTGGCAGTCAGAGGCGATGAAAGACGTAATAACTTGCGATAAGCCCAGATTAGGTAGTAATAACCTTTTGAGTCTGGGATTTCTGAATGGGGAAACCCACGTGCATAAGCACGTATCCTGTTGTGAATACATAGCAACAGGAGGCAAACCGGGGGAACTGAAACATCTAAGTACCCCGAGGAAGAGAAATCAACCGAGATTCCGAAAGTAGCGGCGAGCGAAATTGGATTAGCCCTTAAGCTTTTAATGATGCAGGTGAAGAGTCTGGAAAGTCTCGCAATAAAGGGTGATAGCCCCGTAACCGACACATCATAATCAGTGAAATCGAGTAGGGCGGGACACGTGATATCCTGTCTGAATATGGGGGGACCATCCTCCAAGGCTAAATACTACTGACTGACCGATAGTGAACCAGTACCGTGAGGGAAAGGCGAAAAGAACCCCTGTGAGGGGAGTGAAATAGAACCTGAAACCGTGTACGTACAAGCAGTAGGAGCACCTTCGTGGTGTGACTGCGTACCTTTTGTATAATGGGTCAGCGACTTAATTTTAGTAGCAAGGTTAACCGTTTAGGGGAGCCGTAGGGAAACCGAGTCTTAACTGGGCGTACAGTTGCTAGGATTAGACCCGAAACCAGGTGATCTAGCCATGGGCAGGTTGAAGGTTGAGTAACATCAACTGGAGGACCGAACCGACTAATGTTGAAAAATTAGCGGATGACTTGTGGCTAGGGGTGAAAGGCCAATCAAACCTGGAGATAGCTGGTTCTCCCCGAAAGCTATTTAGGTAGCGCCTCGGACGAATACTACTGGGGGTAGAGCACTGTTAAGGCTAGGGGGTCATCCCGACTTACCAACCCTTTGCAAACTCCGAATACCAGTAAGTACTATCCGGGAGACACACGGCGGGTGCTAACGTCCGTCGTGGAGAGGGAAACAACCCAGACCGCCAGCTAAGGTCCCAAAGTATAGCTAAGTGGGAAACGATGTGGGAAGGCTCAGACAGCCAGGATGTTGGCTTAGAAGCAGCCATCATTTAAAGAAAGCGTAATAGCTCACTGGTCGAGTCGGCCTGCGCGGAAGATGTAACGGGGCTAAGCTATACACCGAAGCTGCGGCTACGTACCTTAGGGTATGTGGGGTAGGGGAGCGTTCTGTAAGCCGTTGAAGGTGGTCTGTAAGGGCTGCTGGAGGTATCAGAAGTGCGAATGCTGACATGAGTAACGATAAAGGGAGTGAAAAACTCCCTCGCCGGAAGACCAAGGGTTCCTGTCCAACGTTAATCGGGGCAGGGTAAGTCGACTCCTAAGGCGAGGCCGAAAGGCGTAGTCGATGGGAAACGGGTTAATATTCCCGTACTTCTTACAATTGCGATGGGGGGACGGAGAAGGCTAGGTGGGCCTGGCGACGGTTGTCCAGGTTCAAGTATGTAGGCGGAAAGTTTAGGTAAATCCGGACTTTCATTAACGCTGAGATACGATGTCGAGCTACTACGGTAGTGAAGTCATTGATGCCATGCTTCCAGGAAAAGCCTCTAAGCTTCAGATTGTAAGGAATCGTACCCCAAACCGACACAGGTGGTCGGGTAGAGAATACCAAGGCGCTTGAGAGAACTCGGGTGAAGGAACTAGGCAAAATGGTACCGTAACTTCGGGAGAAGGTACGCTCTTATCAGTGAAGTCCCTTGCGGATGGAGCAGACGAGAGTCGCAGATACCAGGTGGCTGCAACTGTTTATTAAAAACACAGCACTGTGCAAAATCGTAAGATGACGTATACGGTGTGACGCCTGCCCGGTGCCGGAAGGTTAATTGATGGGGTTAGACTTCGGTCGAAGCTCTTGATCGAAGCCCCGGTAAACGGCGGCCGTAACTATAACGGTCCTAAGGTAGCGAAATTCCTTGTCGGGTAAGTTCCGACCTGCACGAATGGCGTAATGATGGCCACGCTGTCTCCACCCGAGACTCAGTGAAATTGAAATCGCTGTGAAGATGCAGTGTACCCGCGGCTAGACGGAAAGACCCCGTGAACCTTTACTACAGCTTGGCACTGAACATTGAACCTACATGTGTAGGATAGGTGGGAGACTTTGAAACCGCGTCGCTAGATGTGGTGGAGTCGTCCTTGAAATACCACCCTTGTAGTTTTGATGTTCTAACGTTGGTCCCTGAATCGGGATTACGGACAGTGCCTGGTGGGTAGTTTGACTGGGGCGGTCTCCTCCCAAAGAGTAACGGAGGAGCACGAAGGTGGGCTAAACACGGTTGGACATCGTGTGGTTAGTGCAATGGCATAAGCCCGCTTGACTGCGAGAATGACAATTCGAGCAGGTGCGAAAGCAGGTCATAGTGATCCGGTGGTTCTGAATGGAAGGGCCATCGCTCAACGGATAAAAGGTACTCCGGGGATAACAGGCTGATACCGCCCAAGAGTTCATATCGACGGCGGTGTTTGGCACCTCGATGTCGGCTCATCACATCCTGGGGCTGAAGTCGGTCCCAAGGGTATGGCTGTTCGCCATTTAAAGTGGTACGCGAGCTGGGTTTAGAACGTCGTGAGACAGTTCGGTCCCTATCTGCCGTGGGCGTTGGAAAATTGAAAGGGGCTGCTCCTAGTACGAGAGGACCGGAGTGGACGAACCTCTGGTGTTCGGGTTGTCATGCCAATGGCATTGCCCGGTAGCTAAGTTCGGAATCGATAACCGCTGAAAGCATCTAAGCGGGAAGCGAGCCTTGAGATGAGTTTTCCCTGGCGCTATAAGTGTCCTAAAGGGTTGTCGTAGACTACGACGTTGATAGGCAGGGTGTGTAAGTGCTGCGAGGCATTGAGCTAACCTGTACTAATTGCCCGTGAGGCTTAACCATACAACACCCAAGGGGTTTTGTGGACTCAAAGAAAGACCAGACCTTGAATGAGTTTGAAGAGATACTTTTAAATCCAGTTTTCCGAATTTTAAAATTTGCTTGGCGACCATAGCATTGTGGACCCACCTGATTCCATGCCGAACTCAGAAGTGAAACACAATAGCGCCGATGGTAGTGTGGGGTTTCCCCATGTGAGAGTAGGACATCGCCAGGCTTTAATTTCGACTTTGTCTATTTAATAGACAAGTCACCATAGAGTTCTAAGTTTTCTTAGTATTTTATGTTGACTTTCAAAGTGGAAAGCGTATTATACGCGTCCTGCTTACGTGCTAAGGCACTGAAAGCAAAGCTCTTTAACAATTTAAACCTATCAATCTGTGTGGGCACTCGTTGATGAATATCAAAACGTTATTACTTAGGTAATGACAGTTACTTCGGTAACAAACTTGATTTCAATGAACTGAGTGACCAATACGTTTAACTACTTGTAGTTATTCGGCACAGTCAATTCATTACCATTCTGTTGGAATGGTAATAGCTTTAAAATTACATAGTAGTTTTGAAGTCAGTATTCGTTGAGTCACAAAATCTTAAATTGAAGAGTTTGATCATGGCTCAGATTGAACGCTGGCGGCAGGCCTAACACATGCAAGTCGAGCGGAAACGACACTAACAATCCTTCGGGTGCGTTAATGGGCGTCGAGCGGCGGACGGGTGAGTAATGCCTAGGAAATTGCCTTGATGTGGGGGATAACCATTGGAAACGATGGCTAATACCGCATAATGCCTACGGGCCAAAGAGGGGGATCTTCGGACCTCTCGCGTCAAGATATGCCTAGGTGGGATTAGCTAGTTGGTGAGGTAATGGCTCACCAAGGCGACGATCCCTAGCTGGTCTGAGAGGATGATCAGCCACACTGGAACTGAGACACGGTCCAGACTCCTACGGGAGGCAGCAGTGGGGAATATTGCACAATGGGCGAAAGCCTGATGCAGCCATGCCGCGTGTATGAAGAAGGCCTTCGGGTTGTAAAGTACTTTCAGTTGTGAGGAAGGGTGTGTAGTTAATAGCTGCGCATCTTGACGTTAGCAACAGAAGAAGCACCGGCTAACTCCGTGCCAGCAGCCGCGGTAATACGGAGGGTGCGAGCGTTAATCGGAATTACTGGGCGTAAAGCGCATGCAGGTGGTTCATTAAGTCAGATGTGAAAGCCCGGGGCTCAACCTCGGAACTGCATTTGAAACTGGTGAACTAGAGTGCTGTAGAGGGGGGTAGAATTTCAGGTGTAGCGGTGAAATGCGTAGAGATCTGAAGGAATACCAGTGGCGAAGGCGGCCCCCTGGACAGACACTGACACTCAGATGCGAAAGCGTGGGGAGCAAACAGGATTAGATACCCTGGTAGTCCACGCCGTAAACGATGTCTACTTGGAGGTTGTGGCCTTGAGCCGTGGCTTTCGGAGCTAACGCGTTAAGTAGACCGCCTGGGGAGTACGGTCGCAAGATTAAAACTCAAATGAATTGACGGGGGCCCGCACAAGCGGTGGAGCATGTGGTTTAATTCGATGCAACGCGAAGAACCTTACCTACTCTTGACATCCAGAGAAGCCAGCGGAGACGCAGGTGTGCCTTCGGGAGCTCTGAGACAGGTGCTGCATGGCTGTCGTCAGCTCGTGTTGTGAAATGTTGGGTTAAGTCCCGCAACGAGCGCAACCCTTATCCTTGTTTGCCAGCGAGTAATGTCGGGAACTCCAGGGAGACTGCCGGTGATAAACCGGAGGAAGGTGGGGACGACGTCAAGTCATCATGGCCCTTACGAGTAGGGCTACACACGTGCTACAATGGCGCATACAGAGGGCAGCAAGCTAGCGATAGTGAGCGAATCCCAAAAAGTGCGTCGTAGTCCGGATTGGAGTCTGCAACTCGACTCCATGAAGTCGGAATCGCTAGTAATCGTGAATCAGAATGTCACGGTGAATACGTTCCCGGGCCTTGTACACACCGCCCGTCACACCATGGGAGTGGGCTGCAAAAGAAGTGGGTAGTTTAACCTTTCGGGGAGGACGCTCACCACTTTGTGGTTCATGACTGGGGTGAAGTCGTAACAAGGTAGCCCTAGGGGAACCTGGGGCTGGATCACCTCCTTATACGAAGATACCACGATGAGTGTCCACACAGATTGATTAGGTTTAGAAAGTAAAAGAGACGATATTGGGTCTGTAGCTCAGCTGGTTAGAGCGCTCGCCTGATAAGCGGGAGGTCGGTGGTTCGAGTCCACTCAGACCCACCAATATCGACTAGATACCTAGATGGGGCTATAGCTCAGCTGGGAGAGCGCCTGCCTTGCACGCAGGAGGTCTGCGGTTCGATCCCGCATAGCTCCACCATCTTTAAGGGTTTTTCCTTAAGAATCTTTAAAAATGGTTTCGAAAGAAATCAAGCTCTTTAACAATTTGGAAAGCTGACTGATTTGATTACTTACGAGTAATTCAATCAAATTTAAAAGTTCTCAATGTTTATCTTTATTGATAAACACAACAAACACATTCAAGTGTCTTGTATTCGAATCAATGTTTACATTGATTCACAATTGAGTCCGGCAAACAGTTATCAGGAATTAACCCTTCTTGATGACAACCAAAAACCTTGGTTAGTTGCCATACACTAAGACCCTTTCGGGTTGTATGGTTAAGTGACTAAGCGTACACGGTGGATGCCTTGGCAGTCAGAGGCGATGAAAGACGTAATAACTTGCGATAAGCCCAGATTAGGTAGTAATAACCTTTTGAGTCTGGGATTTCTGAATGGGGAAACCCACGTGCATAAGCACGTATCCTGTTGTGAATACATAGCAACAGGAGGCAAACCGGGGGAACTGAAACATCTAAGTACCCCGAGGAAGAGAAATCAACCGAGATTCCGAAAGTAGCGGCGAGCGAAATTGGATTAGCCCTTAAGCTTTTAATGATGCAGGTGAAGAGTCTGGAAAGTCTCGCAATAAAGGGTGATAGCCCCGTAACCGACACATCATAATCAGTGAAATCGAGTAGGGCGGGACACGTGATATCCTGTCTGAATATGGGGGGGACCATCCTCCAAGGCTAAATACTACTGACTGACCGATAGTGAACCAGTACCGTGAGGGAAAGGCGAAAAGAACCCCTGTGAGGGGAGTGAAATAGAACCTGAAACCGTGTACGTACAAGCAGTAGGAGCACCTTCGTGGTGTGACTGCGTACCTTTTGTATAATGGGTCAGCGACTTAATTTTAGTAGCAAGGTTAACCGTTTAGGGGAGCCGTAGGGAAACCGAGTCTTAACTGGGCGTACAGTTGCTAGGATTAGACCCGAAACCAGGTGATCTAGCCATGGGCAGGTTGAAGGTTGAGTAACATCAACTGGAGGACCGAACCGACTAATGTTGAAAAATTAGCGGATGACTTGTGGCTAGGGGTGAAAGGCCAATCAAACCTGGAGATAGCTGGTTCTCCCCGAAAGCTATTTAGGTAGCGCCTCGGACGAATACTACTGGGGGTAGAGCACTGTTAAGGCTAGGGGGTCATCCCGACTTACCAACCCTTTGCAAACTCCGAATACCAGTAAGTACTATCCGGGAGACACACGGCGGGTGCTAACGTCCGTCGTGGAGAGGGAAACAACCCAGACCGCCAGCTAAGGTCCCAAAGTATAGCTAAGTGGGAAACGATGTGGGAAGGCTCAGACAGCCAGGATGTTGGCTTAGAAGCAGCCATCATTTAAAGAAAGCGTAATAGCTCACTGGTCGAGTCGGCCTGCGCGGAAGATGTAACGGGGCTAAGCTATACACCGAAGCTGCGGCTACGTACCTTAGGGTATGTGGGGTAGGGGAGCGTTCTGTAAGCCGTTGAAGGTGGTCTGTAAGGGCTGCTGGAGGTATCAGAAGTGCGAATGCTGACATGAGTAACGATAAAGGGAGTGAAAAACTCCCTCGCCGGAAGACCAAGGGTTCCTGTCCAACGTTAATCGGGGCAGGGTAAGTCGACTCCTAAGGCGAGGCCGAAAGGCGTAGTCGATGGGAAACGGGTTAATATTCCCGTACTTCTTACAATTGCGATGGGGGGACGGAGAAGGCTAGGTGGGCCTGGCGACGGTTGTCCAGGTTCAAGTACGTAGGCGGAAAGTTTAGGTAAATCCGGACTTTCTTAACGCTGAGATACGATGTCGAGCTACTACGGTAGTGAAGTCATTGATGCCATGCTTCCAGGAAAAGCCTCTAAGCTTCAGATTGTAAGGAATCGTACCCCAAACCGACACAGGTGGTCGGGTAGAGAATACCAAGGCGCTTGAGAGAACTCGGGTGAAGGAACTAGGCAAAATGGTACCGTAACTTCGGGAGAAGGTACGCTCTTATCAGTGAAGTCCCTTGCGGATGGAGCAGACGAGAGTCGCAGATACCAGGTGGCTGCAACTGTTTATTAAAAACACAGCACTGTGCAAAATCGTAAGATGACGTATACGGTGTGACGCCTGCCCGGTGCCGGAAGGTTAATTGATGGGGTTAGACTTCGGTCGAAGCTCTTGATCGAAGCCCCGGTAAACGGCGGCCGTAACTATAACGGTCCTAAGGTAGCGAAATTCCTTGTCGGGTAAGTTCCGACCTGCACGAATGGCGTAATGATGGCCACGCTGTCTCCACCCGAGACTCAGTGAAATTGAAATCGCTGTGAAGATGCAGTGTACCCGCGGCTAGACGGAAAGACCCCGTGAACCTTTACTACAGCTTGGCACTGAACATTGAACCTACATGTGTAGGATAGGTGGGAGACTATGAAACCGCGTCGCTAGATGTGGTGGAGTCGTCCTTGAAATACCACCCTTGTAGTTTTGATGTTCTAACGTTGGTCCCTGAATCGGGATTACGGACAGTGCCTGGTGGGTAGTTTGACTGGGGCGGTCTCCTCCCAAAGAGTAACGGAGGAGCACGAAGGTGGGCTAAACACGGTTGGACATCGTGTGGTTAGTGCAATGGCATAAGCCCGCTTGACTGCGAGAATGACAATTCGAGCAGGTGCGAAAGCAGGTCATAGTGATCCGGTGGTTCTGAATGGAAGGGCCATCGCTCAACGGATAAAAGGTACTCCGGGGATAACAGGCTGATACCGCCCAAGAGTTCATATCGACGGCGGTGTTTGGCACCTCGATGTCGGCTCATCACATCCTGGGGCTGAAGTCGGTCCCAAGGGTATGGCTGTTCGCCATTTAAAGTGGTACGCGAGCTGGGTTTAGAACGTCGTGAGACAGTTCGGTCCCTATCTGCCGTGGGCGTTGGAAAATTGAAAGGGGCTGCTCCTAGTACGAGAGGACCGGAGTGGACGAACCTCTGGTGTTCGGGTTGTCATGCCAATGGCATTGCCCGGTAGCTAAGTTCGGAATCGATAACCGCTGAAAGCATCTAAGCGGGAAGCGAGCCTTGAGATGAGTTTTCCCTGGCACTATAAGTGTCCTAAAGGGTTGTCGTAGACTACGACGTTGATAGGCAGGGTGTGTAAGTGCTGCGAGGCATTGAGCTAACCTGTACTAATTGCCCGTGAGGCTTAACCATACAACACCCAAGGGGTTTTGTGGACTCAAAGAAAGACCAGACCTTGAATGAGTTTGAAGAGATACTTTTAAATCCAGTTTTCCGAATTTTAAAATTTGCTTGGCGACCATAGCATTGTGGACCCACCTGATTCCATGCCGAACTCAGAAGTGAAACACAATAGCGCCGATGGTAGTGTGGGGTTTCCCCATGTGAGAGTAGGACATCGCCAGGCTTTAAATTTAGAGAATCGTTTTTAACGATTTTCAATTTGCTGATATAGCTCAGCCCGGTAGAGCGCACCCTTGGTAAGGGTGAGGTCCCCAGTTCGAGTCTGGGTATCAGCACCACTATTTAGTTAATTTGATTCATCAAGTTAACACCAGAATTTGTTTGACGACCATAGCATTGTGGACCCACCTGATTCCATGCCGAACTCAGAAGTGAAACACAATAGCGCCGATGGTAGTGTGGGGTTTCCCCATGTGAGAGTAGGACATCGTCAGGCTTAAATTGCATTATGCTGAATAGACACTGCGGAGTGGTAGTTCAGTTGGTTAGAATACCGGCCTGTCACGCCGGGGGTCGCGGGTTCGAGTCCCGTCCACTCCGCCACTTATTTAGAAGCCTCGCTAGAAATAGCGGGGCTTTTTTACATCTAAATAATTGTATTTCTACCCTTCGCTCGAACGAGCCCTGCGAGGGGGTGCCTATAGCTGACCATTCGCCACTTATTAGAAAGCCTAGTCTCACGACTAGGCTTTCGTCGTTTCCAGTTTCATATTTGGGGTTAGACAGACTAGTTCCGAAAAAGGTTTCCCAGTAATTCAATCACTGATTAGAACGCCTCGTGAGGCTTTCTACATTTTTAGAATGGGCTCAGCTCATTGCTCAGTCGTGTGAATTTCAGCCCTACTTCGAAAATCTGGCCTTAAAGACTAGGCTTACCCTTTACTTGGATAAGGTTTCTCAGTGCGACCTGCAATCCCAATAGCTTGCAATGCCTCATATCTAGATACTTATTGGGGAAGCTCTGTTATCAATAGCTGGGCTTTCTTACGATTCTAATCGAGAATGACTTAGATATATTTCAACAGCCTACATCATTAGCTACTTAACTTATTAAGGTATCGTAATCGAAAGTGTGGAGTTATAGGGATTTGTCCCTGGTAAACCAAGTCGTGCTGGCTCATCTACAGTTTCTCCAACTGTCTAGCGCTATATGAGATCTGTTGATAGAGGGAATGCCCAGTTTCGTTTGGGGTGTGCCATCATGACTTCAGTTAGGTTATGAGTATTACTCTTTAATATTGGCAATGTGCTTGTCTACGAACTCGATTATTCTTTCGGTCGGAATTCTTTGATGAAGATAAGGCTCTAGCTGTGCGTTAGAAGCCTTTTTAGAGCGTGGTAGAGCTTGTCGGTATTAATTAACTACTCCTAGCATACATTAACCCTAAAGCCATTTTGAAGCGTATTTTAGCACCTTGTTTCATTTGCTTAGTAAAGGCTAACAATTCTAGATATAGTATTTAAGTGACTAGCTATGTGTTGGTCTGCAGCTAATGATTAGAATAGCTAAGGTTTGAAATGACAGTATTCGATCAATCATCTAGATAGAACATCTCCCGTATCCTGGTTTAGAGGAAGAATTGACTCGATCTTCGTGATGTTTCTGGTTTTTTACTGAGGTGTGTTTGTTTACTCGATATTAGTTATTGATTTGTCATCATGGGTTACAGCGATACACGCCTTTGCCTGTGAGTCATTTGATTTATTGCTTACTAGTTTAAGTTGTGTGTTGGTAAAGGAGGCTAGTATAAGGTTACTCAAAGTGATCTTTGTTAGTTGATAGCCCAAATTACCCAAGTTCATGAACTGATAGTTTTGGGATTGGTTCGACAAATCGATTGCGCCCTAAAGCCTTAAAGGTAGATCTATGAAATTAAGCTTTAACTTTGAAGATGCCAGCCAGATATTTGTAGGATCTTTTGCTTTGGCCGTGCCAATTTCTTTTTCTGAAGAAGCCTGGAAGTTAGGGGAGACTTTACCTACCGCTAACTTGCTGTTGTTGTTTCTATTGTCTGCTTTATTCCTTGGCTTTTACACGTATGAGAGTGTATTTCAAAAAGATATTGTCGCTCGATTGCCGGTGTTTATTTTCAGAATTGTTATTGCTTATGTGATGACTGCATTGGTTGTTGCTTTGGTGCTGACTTGTTTGGACAAACTGCCTTTATTAAGCGATCCAATTGTATCTATCAAAAGGGTTATCGTTATTTCCATGCCAGCGTCTATGGGAGCTATCGTGGTGGATAGTTTCGATAAAGAGTGAGTTGTATGTTACTTCATTTTAAGCAGCCAACAGAGCCTTTCTAGAGCTTAGTTGATTCTTTATTAAGTTGTCTTGTTTCCATACTTAGTCATTGATTTTTTTCAGCCGAGCTCTTCATCAATGACATAAATGGTAAGTATGTTATGAGTGACTCTTATTTAAATGTGTCGCTGTTGCTAGGTTAGGGATTCAAAGCGAATTAAAGAGTGAAGCTTGGTAGTTTTGGAAGAACATGAAACGGTTAGTTACTGAATCGAAAGGGTATTAGAGAGGTGAAGGTACTTGCATGGGGAAATTCGGATCTTTAAATGCAAAAAGGCCGCATCAATGATGCGGCCTTTTCTAATTGGCTCCCCTTGCAAGACTTGAACTTGCGACATACGGATTAACAGTCCGCCGTTCTACCAACTGAACTAAAGGGGAATTGATTGTTTAGTCTCTAATCAAGAGAATGGTGCCGACTACCGGAATCGAACTGGTGACCTACTGATTACAAGTCAGTTGCTCTACCTACTGAGCTAAGTCGGCATCATGAATCAAAAAGCTTATGCTTGATGATTAACTTGGCTCCCCTTGCAAGACTTGAACTTGCGACATACGGATTAACAGTCCGCCGTTCTAGCAACTGAACTAAAGGGGAATTATTCTTAAAGCTTTAAAGAAATGGTGCCGACTACCGGAGTCGAACTGGTGACCTACTGATTACAAGTCAGTTGCTCTACCTACTGAGCTAAGTCGGCACATAATATTTCTTTGTGCTTTACTGTTGTTTTCTAGGACACCAACAAATAAATTGTGGTGCCCGGAGGCGGAATCGAACCACCGACACGAGGATTTTCAATCCTCTGCTCTACCGACTGAGCTATCCGGGCGACGAGGTGTATTAAACGTGTTTTCGCGTTCTGGGTCAACATTAAATTGCAAAAAAAGTATTGTTTGATGTTTTTCTATACTTAGTGGGTTGTTTTTGTTCGTTTGGGGCAAAAAGCCTAGGTCTAGCATGCTCTAAAAGATAGTAAAACTACGGTTAACTACACTGAATGGGCGTCGAAATAAAAAAAGCACGTATGAAAACGTGCTTTTATATTTAAGAATTTTGCTGAGAGTTTAGTGTTTTACTTCAAACCTATTAACCCAAGCTTCTAATTCGTTAGAAAGAGAGGCGAGTGTTTGAGTGCTGTTATGACTTTCTGTCACTACATTACTCAGTTGGTTGCCACTTTCTTCGATCATATTGATACGCTTCGAAATATCATCACTCACCTGAGTCTGTTCAGCGGCGGCTGTCGCGATTTGATGACTCATTGATGAAATAGACTCTAACGCCACAACTATCTGTTGTAGTGCTTCAGAGGCATTCTGAGACTCTGTTACGGTGCTTTCACTGGTAGTCGCACACACTTCCATAGTTTTTATCGCGTTACGAGAGCCTTCTTGAAGGTTATTGATCATTAGCTGGATTTCTTTGGTGCTTGACTGTGTTCGACCTGCAAGGTTGCGAACTTCATCTGCTACAACGGCAAATCCGCGACCTTGTTCACCAGCACGCGCCGCTTCAATTGCTGCATTCAGTGCTAGAAGGTTAGTTTGTTCCGCAATATCACCGATGACGTCTAAGACCTTAACGATGTTATGTACATCGCTATCTAAGTTAGCGACGGCTTCACTTGCTGTGCCGAGTTGGCCTGCTAGACCTTGAATGTTATCTACTGTGTTGTGAATTAGGCGCTGAGTATGTTGGCTCTGTTTATCAGCTTCGTCAGTATTACGCGCTGTATCGCCCGCTGAATCAGCAACATTGTTGGCTGAAGAGGCCATTTCCGTCATAGCTGTCGCGATCATCTCAGTCGACTGTTGCTGAGTCTCGGTCAGCTGAGCGATAGAACCTGCACGATCTTCCACGCGCTGTAACTCACCTCTTAATGCCAGCATTGAGGCATTAAGGTTTGATACTAGCTCGGCTAACGACTTACTCATTTGTTGTACAGCGTGATAAATACTGCCGTTTATTGCCTGAGTTTCAAAAGAGGTTTGAATGCGGCCTTCTGCGACGGCTTGTACCGCTTCTCTTACATCTTTAGGTTCTCCGCCAAGAAGTGCCAGCATTCGCTTAATAGATACAATTAGGCTTGATAAAATAAGACCAGCAATCACGACACATAGAAACAATTGCCATTGAGCCGTTGACCAGAAACGTGCATTGACTTCATTGAAGCCGATACCTGTACCGACAACCCAACCCCAATGCGGAGTCTTCTCTGCAATAGACAGTTTTTCTTCAATCGTTCCGTCTGGAAGCTTTTGTGTCCAGGTGTACTCAATGATCTGGCCAGTACGATTGCCAAGTACTCGTTGAATGAGTTGGCCAACACTGTTTCCATCACCGTCTTTAAAATCATTAAAGCTGGTCCCGTGTAGTTGTGGATCCAGAGGTGTCGCAACAAACGTCATGTTTTCATCCGCAACATAAACGTATTCATTGTCTTTATAGATGTTGTTACGTAGTAGGCGAGTAGCAAGTTGTTTGGCCTGTTGTTCTTCTAGAGTGCCATCAATAGCCATTTTTTCGACTTCAGTAAGAATGCTGTATGCGCTCTTAAATAGCTCTGTCACACGAGCTTTGTTGTCCATGTTACTAGCGACTCTCAAGGTCCATAAACCAGTAGCAGTTAGCGCCAGCAGAGCGATCAAGATGATGCCCGATAATAAGTAAGCTTGCGTTTTTAATTTCATATTTTCCTGCGTAGCGATTCAATAATTAGTATTAGATATAATTCATCGAATCTTAATCTAAGTCGTGTAGGGCAGATATCAGAAAGATATCAAAACATGATGAAGATTAAATTTACGAAGCAAAAAAAGTAACGGACTGACATGTTGTTTGTTTTTATGTGACGATACGCGGCTAAAGGTGCTTAATTTCAGAGGTGGTTTAGTTTGTATCGAGAGGGTTTGAACGAATTCAAGGATGGATACTGTCGAGATAGGAAAGGGGATGCTTTAACTTTATGGAGATGATCAGGGCTTGATGTTGAGTTGGCGGCAATACTGAATAGAGTTAGCTTTTGCTCAAACAAAAAAAAGCCAAGTCTTTCGACTTGGCTTTCTTGAATGTGGCTCCCCTTGCAAGACTTGAACTTGCGACATACGGATTAACAGTCCGCCGTTCTACCAACTGAACTAAAGGGGAATTACTTGTCTCAACATCAGGTCTATAAAGACCATTATTTGTTAAGTACCAAATAATGGTGCCTCGAGGCGGAATCGAACCACCGACACGCGGATTTTCAATCCGCTGCTCTACCGACTGAGCTATCGAGGCAAAAGAATGGTGCCGACTACCGGAGTCGAACTGGTGACCTACTGATTACAAGTCAGTTGCTCTACCTACTGAGCTAAGTCGGCACACTAAATTCTTTGCTTTAGAGAGTAAACTCTCTAATTAAAACCTCATATAAAATGAAGTTCTTTAAAGTGGCTCCCCTTGCAAGACTTGAACTTGCGACATACGGATTAACAGTCCGCCGTTCTACCAACTGAACTAAAGGGGAATTACTTGTCTCAACATCAGGTCTATAAAGACCATTATTTGTTAAGTACCAAATAATGGTGCCTCGAGGCGGAATCGAACCACCGACACGCGGATTTTCAATCCGCTGCTCTACCGACTGAGCTATCGAGGCAAAAGAATGGTGCCGACTACCGGAGTCGAACTGGTGACCTACTGATTACAAGTCAGTTGCTCTACCTACTGAGCTAAGTCGGCACACTAAATTCTTTATGCTTTTGTTCGTGTTGCTACTCCCTGTTAAAGAGTAATGACACCAACAAATCAAATTGTGGTGCCCGGAGGCGGAATCGAACCACCGACACGAGGATTTTCAATCCTCTGCTCTACCGACTGAGCTATCCGGGCAACGGAGCGCTATTAAACGGATTTTCTGCATAACCGTCAACACCTTTTTTGAAAATAATTAAAAAAAACGTTCGTTAGTTGTTTTTTTATTCAAAAGTGAGGCTTACGTTTTACCTTGGTTAAAATCTTTCTTGAATTTTGTTACTTTTTCTAAGTATCGACGCGACTCTTTGTTTGGGTGTTTCTTTGTCAGTGCCCAGTAAGCTTGACTAGGTTGCAATGAGTTTAGGTCACGCATTGCCCGCTTTCTGTCCTTGCTGAAGGTATTGAGTACCCCACCAGTGCCACCGTTGTATGCTGAGATCATGCTGTATTCAAGTGTGGTTGGGTGTTGCACGTCCTTCAAATAACGATTTTTAAGGATGTAAAAGTACGCAGTGCCAGCATCTATGTTGTTTTCTGGATTGAATAAGTACTCAGGACTAGGCTCTCCAGATTTCTTTTTGACGAGTTTAAAGACATCTCGGCCTGCCGTTTTTGGGACCACCTGCATAAGACCATAAGCATTCGCCCAGCTCACGGCGTATGGATTGAAACTGCTTTCTGTTTTGATGATTGCGTAAATCAAGTCTTCAGGAATGTCATAACGTTGAGATGCGCGACGAACGATATCGGCGTACTTATAGCTTCGTTTGCTGGCGTGATCGGCCACCATTGGAATTTCGACGTAATACGCTTTTTTAAAGTCGACTTCCTTGGTTTTTAGGTTATTGGCGATCAGGTAATCAGCAAATTTGTTAGCACGCCATGTCCATTGGATAGGCTTCTTATCCTGATCAACGACTTGGTTATAGAGGAAAGGTTGACCTTCTAACTTGATGCTTTTGGAAGAGAATAGATCGACATTCGCAGGATCATCTGGCGTTAAAAGTGTCGTCATTATTGCATTTTTGAGGTGCTTTTTAGGATCAGTTGAGGATACGGTTTCAACTGTGATTAGACCTTGGCTAAAGTTTACTTCTGAACGGCTCAAGTAATTATCTATGTATTTCACATAGTTACTCTTGCCCGCCATCTTTACTTCACTACTGCCCCAACGTTTTTGGATGTTGCCAGAAAAGCTATTAATTAAAGAATCTAACGCCCCTGTGTCTTTTTCAAATTGACCGGGTAGCTCCGCTAAATTACTGACAAATCGGTTGGTTGGTTCGTAATTAACATCATAAATGCTTTCGACAAATTCACGACTGCACCCAGTTAACAACATGGCTGTTAGGAAGTAACTTAGCTTTTTCATAGTTCCTCATACAAAAATGACATCGCAGCGTTAACCATGATGTCATTAAAATTTGCTTAAATAAATGTCTTATTCGCTTGGTGGAGTGTAGCCATCAATAACGACATCTTTACCTTCAAAAAGGAAGTTAACCATCTCAGTTTCAAGAAGTTTACGATGTTCAGGATCCATCATGTTTAGCTTCTTCTCATTGATAAGCATGGTTTGTTTGCTTTGCCATTGTCCCCAAGCCTCTTTAGAGATGTTGTCAAAGATACGCTTACCTAAGTCACCTGGGTAAAGTTGAAAATCTAGGCCTTCAGCATCTTTTTGAAGGCGAGCACAAAATACAGTGCGGCTCATAGTGGTTCCTCTTATCGCGTTCGTTGATTCAAACGTCGTCGTTCAGTTCAAAGGGTAGGCTCTCAATAAGCTGCTTTACAGGAGCGGCTAGGCCAATTTCTTCCGGTTTTGATAAGTTATACCAGAGACCTTTAGTCCCTTCCATTATCAAATCTGGTTGTTTATCTAATTTTACTAATACAGGTGTGATATCTAAGTGGTAGTGGCTGAAAGTATGTCGAAACGCAATCATGGTCTTGATCGAATCGGCTTCGTTGTCTTTGATCGAACGAATATCTAATTGATGTTCGATCTCTGCGTTTTCATTTTGAGGGAAACAGAACAGTCCTCCCCAGATACCAGACTGAGGGCGTTGTTCGAGCCATACTTGATTATCGTGGTACAGAATTACAAACCATGTTTCTTTTATTGGCTTTTCTTTCTTAGGCTTCTTACCAGGGAAATCGAGCTGTTTATCGAGCTTCTTAGCTTCACACATGCTTTCAATCGGGCACAACGTACATTTGGGCTTGCTACGAGTACAAACCATCGCACCCATATCCATCATGGCTTGATTGTACTTGTCAACATCTTGATTGGGAGTGTGTGCTTCTGCGTGTTCCCAAAGCTGGTTCTCGACTTTCTTTTGCCCAGGCCAACCTTCTACTGCAAAGCTTCTCGCCAAGGTGCGCTTGACGTTGCCATCAAGAATCGCATGAGGGAGTTTATGCACAGAGGACAGCACTGCAGCGGCAGTAGAGCGTCCAATACCCGGTAGCGCGTTCATTTCTTCGATAGAAAGCGGAAATTCACCACCGTATTGCTCGGCAACAATCTTGGCTGCTTTGTGAAGGTTACGAGCTCGCGCGTAATAACCAAGCCCCGTCCATAAGTGGAGCACTTCATCTTGTTCAGCGTTTGCTAGGTCGATAACCGTTGGAAAGCGCTCTAAGAAGCGCTGGTAGTATGGAATCACCGTGGCAACCTGAGTCTGCTGAAGCATGATTTCAGATAGCCAAACGGTGTAGGCGGTTTTGTTTTGTTGCCAAGGTAATTCTTTACGCCCAAAGGCGTCATACCACTTTAATATGGCGGTTGCGAAAGGAGTCACGACATGCTCTATGCTTTGCTATTATTAGGAGTGAAATTGCACCACACTTACGGTTGGATGTAAAACAGACAAATTGTGTGGGAATTTATCCACGGAAAGACTTGCACCGGAGGCAATTCTTTGGATAATCCCCGCTTTGATTAATCAATGTGCAGGCAAAAATCAATGAGTGAAGTGACCACTAACGAATATACTGAAGACGGCAAACTGGTTCGTAAGATCCGTAGTTTTGTTCGACGCGAAGGCCGCTTAACAAAAGGCCAAGAAAACGCGATGAACGAATGTTGGCCAACAATGGGTATCGACTACAACCCAGAACTTCTTAATTGGAAAGAAGTGTTTGGCAACGACAACCCTGTTGTACTAGAAATTGGCTTCGGTATGGGTGCATCACTGGTTGAAATGGCAAAGAATGCGCCTGAGAAAAACTTCTTAGGTATTGAAGTTCACAGCCCAGGTGTTGGTGCGTGTTTAGGTACAGCTCGCGATGCTGGCGTAACTAACCTGCGTGTAATGTGTCACGATGCAGTAGAAGTATTTGAACACATGATCCCAGACAGCAGCCTGCATACACTGCAACTGTTCTTCCCTGACCCATGGCATAAAGCTCGTCACCACAAACGTCGTATCGTTAAGGCTGAGTTTGCAGAGATGGTTCGCGGTAAGCTGCAACTTGATACTGGTATTTTCCACATGGCAACAGATTGGGAAAACTACGCAGAACATATGATTGAAGTGATGAACGTAGCTCCAGGTTTCGAGAATATCGCTGAAGATGGTGATTACATTCCTCGTCCAGACGAGCGTCCACTGACTAAGTTTGAAGCTCGTGGCCACCGTTTAGGTCACGGTGTTTGGGACATTAAGTTCAAGCGTACTAAGTAATTCTGAATAAAAAATGAAGGTGAGATCGGATTAAGATCTTAACCTTACATTTTATGGGATTGATAAAAGCCAACATTATTGTAGTGTTGGCTTTTTTGTCCTTAGGCTTTTATCAAATTAGAAGTTTAAGGACAAAACTGAATGTCACACCCCTACAAAAATAACAATAAGAAGTAAGCTCACATGAAACCAACTCAAGCTATTTTAGCCGAGATTTTAGACGAAGTTCGTCCCTTAATTGGTCAGGGAAAGGTCGCTGACTATATTCCTGCATTGGCTCGCGTATCGAACCAGAAACTGGCGATTGCTGTATACACCAATGAAGGTGAAGTTATTCAAGCTGGCGATGCTGATGAAGCATTCTCAGTGCAATCTATTTCGAAAGCTCTGAGCCTGACGCTAGCAATGGTGTTGTATAAGCCGGAAGAAATTTGGCAACGCGTTGGGAAGGAGCCTTCAGGACAAGCCTTTAACTCGATGATTCAGCTTGAGATGGAACACGGCATTCCTCGTAATCCGTTTATTAATGCTGGCGCTATTGTCGTTGCCGACTTATTACAAAGCCGTCTATCAGCACCAAGACACCGTTTATTAGAATTTGTCCGTCAGCTATCAGGTGATACACATATCGTGTATGACAAGGTTGTGGCGGCTTCTGAGATGATGCACAGCGATCGTAATGCGGCTATCGCTTATTTGATGCGTTCATTTGGTAATTTTGAGAACGATGTTATTCCCGTACTCAACAATTACTTTCATGCTTGTGCGCTTAAAATGACCTGTGTGGACTTGGCGAAAACCTTTAGCTATTTGGCGAACAAAGGCGTGTCGGTTCAAACCAAGAAAGAGATCATCACGCCAGTTCAAACCAAACAGCTGAATGCTTTGCTTGCGACATGTGGTTTGTACGATGGGGCGGGAGAGTTTGCTTATCGTGTTGGTATGCCGGGTAAATCGGGTGTTGGCGGTGGGATTATTGCGATTGTTCCTGGCGAAATGACGATCGCGGTGTGGTCTCCGGAACTGGACGCGTCGGGTAATTCACTAGCGGGAACTCAGGCTTTAGAATTGCTCTCTGAGCGTATTGGTCGTTCTATTTTTTAGAAGAAAGGTGCGAGATGCGAGCACAGACTTTGTCCTATAGAGCGCTTCGCTTCGAGAAAGATTTTTACAATAAAAAGGGTTGACCCTAAAGCCAACCCTTACGCAATACTTCTCGAATCTCGAATCTCGAATCTCGAATCTCGAATCTCGAATCTCGAATCTCGAACTATTCGTCTTCTTCTGCCATAAAGGCTTCAAGCAAATCGTTTAAGAAGAGTTTTCCTTTTTCAGTGATCTGCCAATGGCTGTCGGTCTCATTAAGATAACCGAGCTCTTTGGCCCACTCTATCGTTGGCTGAATCGAATCAAACTCTAACCCAGTCGTATCAATGAAGTCTTGTTTTGGACACGCTTCCATTAGCCTGAAGCGGTTCATGAAGAACTCGAAAGGGCGGTCGTCATTAGGTACTTCAAGTTCATCCGACAGATAGGGTTTCACCAGATTCTGATACGCTGCTAGGTAGCCTCTAGGATGTTTAACCTTAGTGGTGCGAACAATACGTCCATCTGCAAAGCTCAGCTTGCCATGAGAGCCACAGCCAATACCTAGGTAGTCACCAAAGCGCCAGTAGTTGAGGTTATGCTGACACTGATATCCTGGCTTGCTGTAGCCTGAAATTTCGTACTGTACATAACCTGCGTCTGCGAGCTTCTTATGGCCTAAGTCGAAAATATCCCAAAGGTCATCATCGTCAGGCAGCTTTGGCGTTTTGTAATAGAACATGGTGTTAGGTTCTATTGTTAGCTGATACCAAGATAAATGCGGAGGATTAAGCTCGATCGCTCTGTCCAAATCAGCCAAGGCCTGATCAATGCTTTGATCGGGTAAGCCGTGCATTAGATCTAGGTTGAAGCTATTTAGTCCGATTTTATGTGCTAAATGAGCTGCGTTGACAGCTTCGTCTTGACCGTGAATACGCCCAAGCCTTTCCAGTTTCTCTTGTTCAAAACTTTGCACACCCACCGAGATTCGAGTTATGCCTGCTTTTTGGTAACCAGCAAAACGCTCAGCTTCGATAGTTCCCGGATTAGCTTCCATGGTGATTTCTATTTCAGGTTTGAACGGGATGCGTTGTTCAATGCCTTGCAGCAATCGACCTATTCCTTCTGGAGAAAATAGACTCGGCGTGCCGCCACCAATAAAGATCGAATGCAATGGGCGAGGTGCGCCATTGAGTTGGTATTTTTCGATATCGGTATCGAGATCCTCAAGCAGAGCATCGATGTACTCTTTTTCAGGAATCTCGGCTTTTAGAGCGTGAGAGTTAAAATCACAATACGGACACTTTTGTACACACCATGGAATGTGGACATAAAGGCTGAGTGCGGGTGGTATTAGCGCTGCATTGTGCATTACAGAGCTTGCTCCTTGAGAGTCTTGAATAATGACGCGAGGGCTTTACCACGGTGTGACAGTTGCTTCTTACGTGACGATTCAAGTTCTGCTGAGGCGCAGTTATCTTCTGGTACAAAGAATACAGGATCGTAGCCAAAGCCATTCTCACCGTGTTCTTCAGTCAGAATGCGACCTTCCCATTTACCGTGACATACTAATGGAGTTGGATCGTTTTCGTGACGCATTAGCACCAATACACAGTGAAAACGAGCGGTACGCTTTTCAACATCGACACCTTGCATAGCATCTAACAGCTTTTCGATGTTTTGCTTATCAGTAGCTCCTTCACCTGAGTAACGCGCTGAGTAGATACCGGGTGCACCATTAAGGTAATCAACTTCTAAGCCAGAATCGTCAGCAATGGCTGGTAGCCCCGTCTCTTTCGCAGCGTGGCGAGCTTTGATGATGGCATTTTCAATGAAAGTCGTTCCTGTTTCTGCGACTTCTGAAACGTTAAATTCACTTTGCGCGACAACGTCGAAACCAAACTCAGACAGAATATCTGCCATCTCGCGAACTTTGCCTTGGTTGCCTGTTGCTAAAACAATCTTACTCATGGGGATGTGGCTCTAATAAGTTAATGACTAGAAATGTGAGCTTTGAAGCTACTCTTCTATATAGAATTTTTGTGTGAAACGCAGTGGTCCAGTGCCTTTCAAACCTGCGTTAACATCAATATCAAAAGTGATATTCTCTTCGTGAGTGATAGGGAACTCAGCAAGGTAATAAATCGCATCACCTTCCTTTATTTCACGGAAGTTAAGCGTACGAGTATTGCCTACTAGGTTTCGTGCTGTTCCCGTAATTTTAGCCGTTGTTGCAGGCTTGCCTAGAGAAGCGTTGTCTAGCACGCTGATATTTAGAATCGCTGAGTATCCGTTTCGTTTCAGCTTATATTGCTTAGCGACCTGCGCAGTTAAAAACGTGGAATTGAAAGCCGAGTAATGAACCTCGACATCCTTGATACTTTTAAATTGTCCTGCCGAGCTTGGTAGGGCAATCAGAGCGGTGATTAGTGCTGTTATCCATAGACGCATAATGACTCCAATAAATAGCAAAAAGCCATCATAGGATGGCTTTGACTTCAGTTGGGATCTGGCTTGGTGAGCATATTCGAACTTGCTTATGCCGACCGAGCTCTCCCTTTTCTATCTTAATTTGCCCTTTCGCGACCTTAAATTGTTTCGCAAGGTATTTCGCTAAGTGAGCATTGGCTTTGCCATCAACCGGTGGTGCAGTAATGGCAATTTTCAGTTCCTCTCCGTGTAAGCCAACGATTTTATCGCGGCTTGCCTTGGGTTGGATATAGAGCCGAAGAAGAATATCGTCCTCTTCGGCCCAAACTGCTTTTGGCATCGTCAAAGTACCTGAGGTTCGTACTTGAATTATAGCTGATACCAAATAGGACCGATCATGTCGCCCATTAGGAAGTTCGCAAATTGCAGAACAATGAACAGAACCAGCACACTTAGGTCGAAGCCACCCATATCAGGAAGGATGCGGCGAATTGGAACTAGCATTGGTTCTGTTAATTGGTGGAATACGTATTCGATTGGGCTACGGCCTTGGCTAACCCAGCTCAGAATTGCACGGATTAGCAGAACCCAGAAAATTAAGCCACCAGCTGCTTTGAGCAGAGATAGTGCACCAAAGATCAGGAAGCTGATATCAAATACAGCCGCACCGCCAGAGATAATCAAGTTTAGAGCGACGAACTTAAGTACACACAGCACATAAGCGAATACAACAGTCGCAAGGTCAAGGCTGCCTATTGATGGAATCACTCGGCGTAGTGGGGCAACAACCGGTTGTGTCGCTTTTACGATAAATTGTGAGAACGGGTTGTAGAAATCTGCACGTGATGCTTGTAGCCAGATACGCAAGATCACAACCATGATGTAAAGATCAAAAACGGTCGAGATCAGAAAGCTCATCGAATTCATATTGTTTCCTTTTTCGGATTTACTTGCCGCTTAGGTATCACCCGAACGACACAATGCTTTTGTACTTGTAACTAGTATTAAAACAGTTTTTCCATCTCTTCAGCTCGAGCAACCGCCGATTGCATGGCTTTCGCTACGATGTCAGATAGTTGATGGTCGTTAAACGTGCGCAATGCTTCTGCGGTCGTTCCGCCTTTTGAAGTCACTTGTTCACGCAGTGTTGATAATTCAGTATTTGGATTTGCTACTACCATCTCTGCCGCGCCTAATGCAGATTGCTGCACTAATTTACGAGCGGTTTCTTGGTCAAAACCTTGGTTAACTGCTTCAGCTTGCATCGCCTCCATAAACAGGAAGAAGTAAGCCGGAGCACTACCTGCTGCCGCAATGATGTTGTTGATACCAGACTCTTGTTTAACCCAGCTTACTTGACCTACGGCTTGCATTAACTGAGAAGCGAACTCTTTATCACCTTGACTAACCATTGAGTCAGCATAAAGGCCACTCATCCCTTTACCAAGCAGTGATGGCGTGTTTGGCATAACACGTACAAGGTTTAGCTGGCAGTTTAACATCTCATTGAGTCGATTCGCATTAATACCCGCGGCAATTGAGATAACCAGTTTGTTGCTAAAGTCGATGCTTTGTAAGGGTTTGCATACATCAGCCATCATTTGTGGCTTCACTGATAGTACAACAACGTCTGCTTGCTCTGCTGCGGCAATATTATCGCTGGTGGTATTGATGCCGTACTCTTGCTCTAACGGCAGTCTTCTGGTGTCTGAAGGCGCTGTTGCAGTAATCTTTTGCGCTGGGTAACCACTCGCCACTAAGCCCGCTACAATCGAGCGAACCATATTTCCCGCCCCAATAAAGGCGATGTTCTTATGTTCCATATATAAAATCCTGAGCGTGTCGCTGCGCGGTTGAAGCGAAGCGGTATCAATACTGTATTTTTCGTTGCTTGCTGTAGCTATTTCTTGCTGCTTGCCGTCGCTATTTCGCGTAATCACGAGCTCCGAAGATAGCCGTTCCAATACGAACCATGGTGCTACCAGCCTCAACTGCTGCATCCATATCACCACTCATACCCATCGAAAGGGTATCTATGTTTGGATACTTCACGGCTAGCTTGCCTTTAAGATCCGCCAGTTGAGAAAATGCATTAAGCTGAGATTGATAGTCAGATACGTTTGCAGGAATCGACATCAATCCTCTTAAGGTGAGGTTGGGGAGCGATGAAATCAACTCTGCGAGTGCAAAAACTGTCTCTTCTGACGTTCCTGATTTCGAATCTTCACCACTCGTGTTCACTTGAATGAGTACTTGTAGAGGTGGAAGTTCGTTTGGTCGTTGATCATTAAGCCTTTGCGCGATTTTATCGCGATCGACAGAATGCACCCACTGGAAGCTTTCTGCGATAGGGCGGGTTTTATTGGATTGAATTGGGCCAATAAAATGCCATTCTAAATTTAGGTTAGAATGTTGTTCTGAAAAGTGTTTTACTTTATCGACACCTTCTTGAACATAGTTTTCACCAAAGGCAACTTGGCCTCCGAGTGCGGCTTCTAGAATCGCATCAATAGGTTTAGTTTTACTGACGGCTAAAAGTTGCACGGACTCTGGAGCTCGTCCGCACTTTTGCTCAGCACTACGAATCTGTGAGGTGATTTGTTCGATATTTTGTTGAATACTACTCATAGCTGACTTTACTTAAGGGAAAATAAATGGATATCACTGAGTTACTAGATTTTAGTGTAAAGCATAACGCGTCAGATCTACATCTTTCTGCGGGTGTATCTCCAATGGTACGTATAGATGGTGAAGTAAGGAAGCTTGGAATACCAGCTTTGAGTCATGCCGATGTGCATCGTTTGGTTTTTGAGATCATGAGTGATTCACAACGTGGTGAGTTCGAAGAAAAACTGGAAGTCGACTTCTCTTTTGAATTACCCAACGTTGGTCGTTTCCGTGTTAATGCTTTTAATCAATCTCGTGGTTGCTCTGCTGTATTTCGTACCATTCCAGTAGAGATTCCTACCCTTGAACAGCTAGGAGCTCCTGAGATCTTTGAAAGAATATCTAATTACGAAAAAGGTTTAGTCTTGGTGACAGGGCCGACGGGTTCAGGTAAGTCGACAACTTTGGCTGCGATGGTGGATTACGTTAACCGTAACCATAATAAGCATATATTGACGATTGAAGACCCGATCGAATTTGTTCATACCAACAACAAATGCTTAATCAACCAACGAGAAGTGCACCGCGACACTCACAGCTTCAAAGCTGCGCTGCGCAGTGCGTTACGTGAAGATCCAGACGTTATCCTTGTTGGTGAGCTTCGTGACCAAGAGACGATCAGCTTAGCGCTAACCGCAGCAGAAACGGGTCACTTAGTGTTTGGTACCTTGCACACGAGCTCTGCGGCAAAAACTATCGACCGTATTATCGATGTATTCCCGGGTAGCGACAAAGATATGGTGCGTTCAATGTTGTCTGAATCGTTACGTTCGGTGATCGCCCAGAAGCTGTTAAAGCGTGTCGGTGGTGGTCGTGTCGCTTGTCATGAGATCATGATGGCGACACCTGCGATCAGAAACTTGATCCGTGAAGACAAGGTCGCGCAGATGTATTCGATCATTCAAACGGGCGCGGCACATGGTATGCAGACCATGGAGCAAAATGCGAAGCAGTTGATGGCTCAAGGCTTGGTTGATTCAGAAGAGGTCGAGAAAAAGATCGAAATTGAAACCTCTATGTTTTAATCAAGGATAACAAAATGGAATTGAATCAAATCCTTGAGGGGATGCTTTCTCAAAAGGCTTCGGATCTTTATATCACTGTCGATGCTCCAATCCTGTTTCGTGTCGATGGTGAACTTCGCCCTCAGGGAGAGAAACTGAATGTGGCTCAAGTATCTCAGCTTCTTGATGCGATGATGGATCAAGACCGACGCGATGAATATCAGCAAACGCGTGAGGCTAATTTTGCCATTGTGCGTGACTTTGGTCGTTTTCGTGTCAGTGCATTCTTTCAACGAGAGCTACCTGGAGCGGTTATTCGACGTATCGAGACTAACATCCCAACCTTTGAGCAATTAAAGCTTCCTGATGTGCTGCAAGACCTTTCAATCGCTAAGCGCGGACTTGTGCTGGTGGTTGGTGCGACTGGCTCTGGTAAATCGACCTCGATGGCTGCGATGACAGGCTATCGCAATACCAATCGTTCAGGTCATATCCTAACGGTTGAAGACCCGATTGAATTTGTCCATGAACATAAAAAATGTATCGTGACTCAGCGTGAGGTCGGGCTCGATACCGAGAGTTACGAAGTCGCACTTAAGAACTCTTTGCGCCAAGCACCAGATATGATCTTGATTGGCGAAATCCGTAGCCGTGAAACTATGGAATACGCGATGACCTTTGCTGAGACGGGTCACTTGTGTATGGCTACACTGCATGCGAATAACGCTAACCAAGCACTAGAGCGTATTCTTCACTTGGTACCAAAAGAGCAGAAAGAGCAGTTCCTGTTTGATCTGTCGATGAACCTGCGTGGTGTGGTCGCTCAGCAATTAATCCGAGATAAGAATGGCAGCGGTCGTCATGGTGTGTTTGAGATTTTACTCAACAGCCCACGAGTGTCTGACTTAATTCGTCGTGGTGACTTGCATGAGCTTAAAGCGACGATGGCTAAATCGAAAGAGATTGGGATGCAGACCTTTGACCAAGCTTTGTATGATTTAGTCGTTGCTGGCAAGATTAGCGAAGAAGATGCGTTCCACAGTGCAGATTCAGCCAATGACTTGCGCTTGATGTTGAAAACCAGACGTGGCGATGATGACTACGGGACTGGCGCTTTGTCTGGCGTTAAGATTGATATGGGGTAGATTCAGTGCTTAGTGCTTAGTGCTTAGTGCTTAGTGCTTAATCTTAAAACCAATAAAAAACCCGCTCTAGAAGCGGGTTTTTTGTGAAGCGAGTAAATTAGTGGTTTGCAAAGCTGTTGTTATCGTTCGAGTAACCGCGTTCTTTTTCTAATTTAATTTTAGTCGGATATTGTTCGCCAGTGTAACCCGCTGAGCCACCACCCATTGAACTACATGCTGATATTGCTAGAGCGGCGAAGATTGCTAGAAAAATTTTCATGTGAACTCCCACGTTCTTATTTTTGAATTGCATCGACATTACGATGTGAAATTCGAGTGGGATCACAAGTTACCTTACATTTTGCTCACTTATTTTTCGTTATGAATATTGTGCTTCAAACCAGCTCTCTAAAATGACGACCGCAGACTGGTTATCGACATTACCTTTGCTTAGCGCTTTATAGCCACCCATTTCAAAAAGGTCGGCCCTTGCTTCTGTCGTAGAAAGTCTCTCATCATGCAATTCAACATCCACACCAAAGCGTCCCTTAAGACGGTTAGCGAATTTCTTCGCTCTGGGTGTAATGGTTGCTAGATCTTTACCGTGAAGATCGGTAGGCAGACCAACCACGATAAGATTCGGCTGCCACTCTTTGATTTGTTTTTCTATGTCATCCCAGTTGGGGATACCATCTTTGGCTTTAAAGGCTTTTAAAGGGCTTGCTGTGCCTGTGATCTCTTGTCCTATCGCACTGCCGATACTTTTTGTACCGTAGTCAAATGCCATAATTGTTCGTGACATGGGGCTTCCAAATTAATCTGTGTTTGAGAGTGTTTATTTTATTGAGCTGAGTCGGGCTATGCGTGGCCAGCGTCTGCTGAAAGCTGAGCCGCATTGATACCTAACATTTGCACGGCAACTTTCCAGCGATCCGAAATTGGCGTATTGAAGATAACCTTTGGATCGGCTTCGACGGTTAGCCATGAATTTTCAGTCAGCTCAGTTTCCAGTTGTCCTGGTTCCCATCCGGCATAACCAAGCGCGACCAGATAATGCATAGGTTCATCTTCTGTCCCTAACACCATTAGAATATCTTTCGAGGTTGTTACCGAGATTTGATCCGTCATGTTGATGCTGGATTGATAACTGCCTTTGGGTTTGTGCAAAATAAACCCACGATCTTCTGCGACTGGCCCACCATTAAGTACTGGCTTATCAAGGCTTGCTTGGTTGGGTTTCGGCTGTTCAGAATCAACCTCAACTTGCTTAAGCATACCGCCAACAGTGACATCGATAGGAGCGTTGATCATCAAACCCATCGCACCTTCGTCATTGTGCTCACAAAGATAGATCACCGAATTTTGAAAGTATGGGTCTTTCATTCCGGGCATAGCGACCAGAAAGTGGTTCGTTAAATTCATAGAGCCTCCTGCCAGTGTGTTCCCAGTAAAGGAAAAAGAGCGGCGTAAAGCCGCTCATTGTTCTTTGCCTAGATATTTTTGTGTTTCGAATAGCTAAGGCTTTCTTTAGTTTAGGCTATTTAGCGTTAACGCGACGCTCGATTGCATCCATTAATTTGCCCGTTACCGAAATATCAAAAGCAGCTTCAATTTCACGGATACAAGTAGGGCTTGTTACGTTAATTTCAGTCAGTTTGTCGCCGATAACATCAAGCCCAACAAAGATTAAGCCTTTCTCTTTCAGTGCAGGGGCAACTGCTCTTGCGATAGCCCAGTCTGTTTCACTTAGAGGACGAGCTTCACCTGTACCGCCAGCAGCAAGGTTACCTCTAGTTTCCCCTTTCGCCGGAATACGAGCTAGACAGTAAGGCATTGGTTCACCGTCAACCACAAGAATACGCTTATCACCATTGCTGATGTCTGGAACAAAGGTTTGTGCCATTGCGTAGTTTTGACCGTGGTTAGTCAGTGTTTCAATGATCACTGATACGTTTGGATCGCCTTCTTTCACTCGGAAGATAGACGCGCCGCCCATACCATCAAGTGGTTTTAGGATCACGTCACCGTGCTCTTCTCGGAACGCTTTAATCTTTTCAGCTTTACGAGTCACGATGGTGGTTGGTGTCAGTTCAGGGAACCAAGCCGTGAACAACTTCTCGTTACAGTCACGTAGGCTTTGTGGCTTGTTGACGATCAGTGCACCGTTCTCTTGAGCACGCTCAAGAATGTAAGTCGCGTAGATGTACTCAGTATCAAACGGAGGATCTTTACGCATCAGAACCGCATCTAAATCAGATAGCGCGATAGTCTGTTCTGATTTGAACTCGTACCAGCCGTTTGGATCTTCTTTTAGTTCAACAACCTTAGTGTCAGCAATGGCTACGCCTTGATCTAAATGTAGATCATCCATTTCCATGTAATGGATTTCGTAACCACGACGCTGAGCTTCAAGCATCATGGCAAAGCTAGAGTCTTTTTTGATGTTAATGGATGAAATTGGATCCATTACGATGCCAAGTTTGATCATTTGTTTCTCCTAGCCTAGATCGCCAAAACGGACTTGTAAGGCAGTAATTGCGGTTAGAGCCGCTGTCTCGGTACGAAGTACACGTGGGCCGAGTAGCGTCTCTTCAAATTTGTATTGTTCTGTCATACCGATTTCTTCAGCTGACAGTCCGCCCTCAGGACCGATCAATAGGCGTACCTTACTGATGGGTTCTGGAAGGGTATTAATTGAGTATTTTGCACGAGGATGCAGGTTTAGCTTTAACGCTTCACTCGGTTCGCTGCACCACTCTTCAAGCTGCATAATTGGGCGAATAACCGGAACCGTATTGCGACCAGATTGTTCACATGCTGCGATAGCAATCTTTTGCCACTGAGCGAGCTTTTTCTCGAAGCGTTTAGTATCCAGTTTAACGCCACAGCGCTCTGAAATCAGTGGGGTAATGGTGTTTACACCAAGCTCAACCGATTTCTGAATCGTGAATTCCATTTTGTCGCCACGTGAAATCACTTGGCCTAAATGTAAGTCTAACGGAGATTCGCTGCTACGTTCGATACGTTCAGTAACATTAACTGTGACGTTCTTTTTTGATACTTCAGCAATGGTCGCAGGGAATTCAGCGCCACTGCCATCAAATAGAAGAACATCTTGGCCTTCTTTCATACGAAGGACTCGACCAACATGACCCGCGGCATCTTCGCCTAAAGCGAGTGAACCTAACTGATGAATGCGTTCTGGGTGATGGATACGAGGGATTCTCATGCTGGTAAACCTATAAATAGTGTCATTTGGGTATTTTGTCTCTGCCTAACATGGATGCTTTTAGTTGAAAAAACAAGGGTAGAGCAAGAGTTTCAGGGGCAATTCTGAAACTCTTGTTTGAGATGGAGGCAATTGGAGATGTTGGTTGCCTGAGTCGTGTTATTTACAAGCAGGGAAAACAAATGGGTTGTGATTACCTTGGATCGCATAGATTCGCTTATCACGAGTACATTCCCACTTATCGACAGGGAATTGCTTGTTCCACGCCATCATCAGGTTAGTCTGCTGCTTAGATAGTTTGAAACCATACTCTTGGCTCATATAAAGATAAGTACGCGCGATAGAACCTTTTGCTCTGTCTGGCGGCATAACCTTACGCTGTTTGAAGTTGACCTGCATTTCACACTGACCGTAACTCACGCCATCCATTCCATTCCACTGACTGAAATTGTAATTGGATCGATCACCGTTAACCTCGCCAATTGCCGGAGTTAGATTATGAAGGTCGGCTTCCATCGATTTAAATATTTTGTCATTGCGAGTGCAGTTCTTACGTCCGCCATCTTGCCAGCACTGACGCTGGTGGCCGAATTGCCAAGCTGGAACCACGTGTTCCCATTCAATCCGACTTGCTCGCTTTTGTTGTTTTCGGACTTGATAACCACAGCCGTCGAGGTCGGGGATACCTTTCTTTTTGTCTTTCCAAGTGATGTCACAACCACAATAAAATGAAGTCGGGTGATCGAGATAAATCTTCACCGCTTCTTTTTTAGCTTTGGAGAACGAACTTGGTGGAGCGGCGAAAACGCTTTGGGTTACCAGTAGGCCAAATACTATTGATAGGTAAAAGGACACCGATAGGCCAAATACTTTTGGAGAGGTTTTTTGCATAGAAAAAGACTGATGAAAGTATGATAAACAACAGTCTAGCACTCAAATGTTAGTTCTCTCTATTACATTTATTCACGTTACCTTATGAGCTTAAGACTTAGCTCAATTGAAGGCCGGTAAAAGCTAAGGTTTGTTGGCATTGTTGGCAACGATACGTTGATTGGTTGCGGATGACTTTGTTGTGTCGTCTTATCGACAGGGGATAAGTGGTGCAATCACAGCGATACTCAAAAGTTTTGCCCTGCACTGAGGTGATTTCCAAGCTGTGGGTCGTTCTGGCCGGTACATTGAATACCTTTTCCATCACGTATTTCCACTCATTGCCGTGAGGCCTAACTCGTCCAAAGACCTGATATGTGATCAGATGTGCGAGTTCATGAGGCACGACTTCGTTAATAAAGGCGTCTTCATTTTCTCTGAATAGCACTTGGTTGAGTTTTATCTCGTTTAACTGGAGGTAGGCTTTTCCCGCTGCCTTTCCTCTTAACTTGTAAGTGACGGTTGGGCATGGAAATTCACGAGAAAAATGTTGATTAGCGATAGCTAGGCATTCGCCCAGTTTTTTATTTACTCGATGTTGTTGCGGGGTGTAAGACAAGCGTTGTTAACTCCAAAAAAAGCCTCAGCGTTTAAGCTAAGGCCTTATCATAACATTGCTCATCGATCGTGAAACGATTTAAACGTGATGTTTCTTTTTGATGACTTCGTGGTAAGCATGCCATGTTCCGTAGCCAAGTAATGGCATCGTTACAATCATACCCACACCGTAGGTCGCGAAGCCGACTAAGATACCAGTACCAATGATACCAGCCCAAACGACCATCGCAGGGATGTTTGATTTAACAGCGTTGAAGCTAGTAAAAATCGCACTCATTACATCTACACGTCTCTCCATCATTAGTGGAATTGAAAATGCTGAGATACTAAATATCAGGCTAGCGATAACAAAACCAATCACAGATCCTGTAATTAAGAAGGGAGCAAATTCGGTCAATGGTGCACCTTGTACTGAAGGGTAAAGTGCGTGCAATAATGCTGCGATACGCATCCAGAATATCATCGCGACCATTAATACAATCGCAAACGCCCATTGGTGGGTTGAGTTCCGTGTGATGGCTTTCATCGAGTGCAGTAGGCTAGCGTTGTGCCCCTTTTCTCTTTCCCAGGCTGCGTCATACAGGCCTAAGGCAAGAAACGGCCCTATTAGCATGTACACAATCAAGCTTGGCATAACGACCAAATGTGTTCCTTGCCATTGGACAAGTTGAACAATTGCGATGGCCGCACCCATAAAGCACAAACCGTAAAATGCGCTGATTAATGGCATTCTCACTAAGTCATGCAGTGCAAGCGATAACCAATGGAATGGGGCGGATATGCTTACTTGGTTACAAGGAATAGTGCGAGCATAATCCTGATCGCTGACCTTGTGTTTCTTATCGTTCAGTTCGGATGGGTGTACAGTACGAGGCATATATCCCCCTAGTTAAATAACGTCCTAGTTATAGTTCCATAAAGCTCAGTATTGCGATCATATGAGGATTATGGTGTTGAGCTAAAATGCTCTTTTTCGTCCCAGTTATTGTTCTAGCGTGCATTTAACGAGAGCTATCAGACTGAATTACTTTGAGTTAAATGTGAGCTTGATCGCCTAGGAGTTACCTTAACTATTGTCAGTAGTGTTCGAAAACACAAATTATCGGTGGGTTTTTATACTAAGTGGTTAACGGTAAAGAAGACTTGGGCAGGGTGTTCTAGCAAGGAAAGGTTTGGTAAGTGCATAAAAATAAAGCCCTTACTAAGCAGTAAGGGCTTTAAAGAAACAAATCGCAGTGGCTAAATTATTTTAGGCCAGCGAAGTCCGCAAGGATTGCTGCTTTGTCAGTCGCTTCCCAAGGGAACTCTTCACGACCGAAGTGGCCGTATGCAGCAGTCTGCTTGTAGATAGGCTGAAGAAGGTTCAGCATCTCTTGAAGACCGTATGGACGTAGGTCGAAGTTTTGACGAACTGCTTCAATGATGATTTCGTGAGCTACTTTCTCAGTACCAAACGTTTCAACCATGATAGATGTTGGATCTGCAACACCGATAGCGTAAGACAATTGAATCTCACAACGGTCAGCCATACCAGCAGCAACGATGTTTTTCGCAACGTAACGAGCTGCGTAAGCTGCAGAACGGTCAACTTTTGATGGATCTTTACCAGAGAATGCACCGCCACCGTGACGAGCTGCGCCGCCGTAGGTATCAACGATGATCTTACGACCGGTTAGACCACAGTCACCCATTGGGCCACCGATTACGAAACGGCCGGTTGGGTTGATGAAGAAGTTAGTGTCTTTGTTGATCCACTCAGCAGGAAGTACTGGCTTGATGATCTCTTCCATTACCGCTTCACGTAGGTCAGGTGTTGTTACTGAATCACAGTGTTGAGTTGAAAGAACCACTGCGTCGATACCAACAATCTTACCTTGGTCGTATTGGAACGTAACTTGAGATTTCGCATCTGGGCGAAGGAAGTCAAGCTTGCCGCTCTTACGTACTTCAGCTTGCTTCTTAACAAGAAGGTGAGAATAAGTAATTGGAGCTGGCATTAGGATTGGTGTTTCGTTAGTCGCGTAACCAAACATGATACCTTGGTCGCCTGCGCCTTGATCTTTAGGATCGGCTTTATCAACACCTTGGTTGATGTCTGGAGACTGCTTACCAATTGTGTTTAGTACTGCACAAGAGTCAGCGTCAAAGCCCATATCAGAATGAACGTAACCAATTTCACGAACTGTTTCACGAGTGATTTCTTCGATATCAACCCATGCAGACGTTGTTACTTCACCGCCAACCATAACCATGCCGGTTTTTACGTAAGTCTCACAAGCAACACGTGCTTTTGGATCTTGTTCCAAGATGGCATCAAGAACAGCATCAGAGATTTGGTCTGCAATTTTATCTGGATGGCCTTCTGAAACAGATTCAGAAGTGAATAGGTGCTTAGCCATGAGAGCTCCACTTTTAGTTTAGTTTTTAGTTGCAAATAGTTAAATGCAAATAATTTTAGGCGTCGCAAGCTAGGAAGCGCCGCCATTAAATACAGTATATTTTGTAGGTGTTTCTACATCTAGACGGCTATTCTAAATTCCAGCGGTCGAATTACAAGCTCTTTTTTATGATATGTCATAACTAAACGTTTGCGTATCGGTCGAGATAACGCATTGCTAAGTGATGTAAATGTTCGAAAATTGCGAAAAGTGACCGTTAAAATGCCAGTAAAACGTTTGCAGTCGCTAAAGTCGTTTGAGAGAATACCCGCGCTAATAAAAATGAAAACTTTAGCATCAATCTCTTTTTTAAATCGCTTATGTACTCAGGAGCAGACATGCCTTCTCGTAAAGATCTAGCCAATGCAATTCGCGCACTTAGCATGGATGGCGTTCAACAAGCAAATTCAGGCCACCCTGGCGCACCTATGGGTATGGCTGACATCGCTGAAGTTCTTTGGCGTGGTCACTTGAACCACAACCCAGCAAACCCAGAGTGGGCTGACCGAGACCGTTTTATTCTGTCTAACGGCCATGGTTCAATGTTGATTTACTCTCTGCTTCATCTTGCAGGTTACGAGCTTTCAATTGAAGACCTGAAAAACTTCCGTCAACTGCACTCTAAGACTCCAGGTCACCCAGAGTACGGTTACGCTCCTGGTATCGAAACAACGACGGGTCCTCTAGGCCAAGGCATCACCAATGCTGTTGGTATGGCGATGGCTGAAAAATCATTGGCTGCACAGTTCAACAAAGAAGGCCACGACATCGTCGATCACTTCACTTATGCGTTCATGGGTGATGGTTGTCTGATGGAAGGTATTTCTCACGAAGCATGTTCTCTAGCGGGTACGCTAGGTCTTGGTAAGCTGGTTGCTTTCTGGGATGACAACGGCATCTCTATCGATGGCGAAGTTGAAGGTTGGTTCTCTGACGATACACCTAAGCGTTTTGAAGCTTACGGCTGGCACGTAATCCCAGCAGTTGATGGTCACGACGCTGACGCTATCAATGCTGCTATTGAAGCAGCTAAAGCGGATCCTCGTCCAACACTTATCTGTACTAAAACTATCATCGGTTTTGGTTCTCCAAACAAAGCGGGTACGCACGACTGTCACGGTGCTCCACTAGGCGCTGATGAAATTACAGCAACTAAAGCGGCACTTGGTTGGGAACACGGTCCTTTCGAAATTCCAGCTGATATCGCAGCTGAGTGGAATGCGAAAGAAGCAGGCGCAGCGAAAGAAGCAGCGTGGAATGCTAAGTTTGACGCATACGCAGCGGCTCACCCTGAGCTAGCAGCAGAATTCAAACGTCGTACAAACGGCGAACTACCAGCTGAGTGGGAAGAGAAAGCAAACGCAATCATTGCTGACCTTCAAGCTAACCCAGCTAACATCGCTTCACGTAAAGCGTCTCAAAATGCTCTAGAAGCGTTCGGTGCTATGCTACCTGAATTCATGGGCGGCTCTGCTGACCTTGCGCCTTCTAACCTGACTATGTGGTCTGGCTCTAAGTCGCTTGAAACAAATGACTTTTCTGGTAACTACATCCACTACGGTGTACGTGAATTCGGTATGACGGCTATTATGAACGGTATCGCTCTGCACGGTGGTTTCGTACCATACGGCGCGACGTTCCTAATGTTTATGGAATACGCACGTAACGCAATGCGTATGGCTGCTCTGATGAAAATTCAGAACATCCAAGTTTACACGCACGATTCGATCGGCCTAGGCGAAGATGGTCCTACTCACCAACCGGTTGAACAGATCGCATCTCTACGTCTAACTCCAAACATGAGCACATGGCGTCCATGTGACCAAGTTGAGTCTGCTGTTGCTTGGAAACTGGCAATCGAACGTAAAGATGGTCCTTCTGCACTTATCTTCTCTCGTCAAAACCTTGCACAACAAGATCGTGACGCTGAGCAAGTGGCAAACATCGCTAAGGGTGGTTACATCCTGAAAGATTGCGAAGGCAAACCAGAGCTTATCCTTATCGCGACTGGTTCTGAAGTTGAACTAGCGGTTAGCGCTGCTGCTGAACTAACAGCTGAAGGCAAGAAAGTACGCGTAGTTTCTATGCCTGCAACTGACGCATTCGACAAGCAAGACGCGCAGTACCGTGAGTCTGTACTTCCATCTGACGTTACAGCTCGTATCGCTGTTGAAGCTGGCATTGCTGACTTCTGGTACAAGTACGTTGGCTTCGGTGGCAAGATCATTGGTATGACAACGTTCGGCGAATCTGCACCAGCAGGCGAGCTGTTCAAGATGTTCGGTTTCACTACTGAAAACGTAGTAAATACAGCGAAAGAGCTTTTAGCTTAATCATTGATTGCTAGCCTAGTGTTAACAGTAAAATGAAAGAAAAAACCGAGCGTAGAGCTCGGTTTTTTGTATCTGGGATTTGTTTTCTCCTAGACTAATCCTTACAAGCAGCAGATCAATCTGTCATGAGTAAACTGAGTTATTCAAGTAATGCCTTTTAGGTAGGATTCAGTTATCATCTGTTGCACGAAATTTTGGTTAGATGTACGGAACTATGCTAAAAGTCGCGATAAACGGATTTGGACGAATAGGGCGTAATGTATTACGCGCTGTCTATGAAAGTGGCAAAAGCCAACAAATCAAAGTAGTAGCTGTCAATGAGCTTGCTCAGCCAGACGCTATGGCTCACCTATTGCAATACGACACCAGTCACGGCCGCTTCGGCAAGAAAATCTCTAATGATCAAGAGCACATCTATGTTCATCATGGCGTTGGTGCTGAAGACAAAGGAGAGTTCGATACGATTCGTATCTTACACCTTGCTGATATTGAGTTGTTGCCTTGGCGTGACCTTGAGGTTGATATTGTTCTCGATTGTACTGGCGTTTACGGTTGCCGTGATGACGGCCTAGCGCACATTGCTGCTGGGGCGAAAAAGGTGCTGTTTTCACATCCTGGTGCTAACGATCTGGATAACACCATTATTTACGGTGTGAATCACGACACTATTACCGCTGACCATCGAATCGTTTCCAATGGTTCATGCACGACTAACTGTATTGTCCCTATCATCAAGGTGCTTGATGACGCCTTTGGCATTGAGTCCGGCACGATTACGACCATTCACTCTTCTATGAATGACCAGCAAGTTATCGATGCATACCACAGCGACCTTCGTCGAACTCGAGCAGCAAGCCAATCAATCATTCCTGTCGATACCAAATTGCATAAAGGTATTGAAAGAATCTTCCCGAAATTTTCTAACAAATTTGAAGCGATATCTGTGCGTGTACCAACGGTAAACGTCACTGCGATGGATTTAAGTGTCACAATTAATGCAAATGTGAAAGTTAATGACGTAAATCAAACCATTGTTAATGCATCCCAGTGTACATTACACAATATAGTTGACTATACTGAAGCGCCGCTCGTTTCCATCGATTTTAATCACGATCCCCATAGCGCAATTGTTGATGGTTCACAAACTCGAGTGAGCAACGGCCACTTAGTGAAAATGCTGGTGTGGTGTGACAACGAATGGGGCTTTGCAAACCGAATGCTGGATACGGTTCTTGCAATGGAAGCTTCTGAAGGCAAGAAGTAAGACCTAGAAGCAAATGTGCGGATTATTTATTTTTTAGCTTGAATTAAATGCTAAGTGTCCACATATTACTAGTAGTTAAAGAATTACCAGTTGAATAATTTATAGGCTTAGCAGGGTTGCTGAGTTTCCAAAACTTTATTTTTATTTAAATTTGAGAGGACAAATCATGTCTGTGATCAAGATGACTGACCTGGAACTTGCAGGTAAACGCGTATTTATCCGTGCTGACCTAAACGTACCAGTAAAAGACGGTAAAGTAACTTCAGATGCACGTATCCTAGCATCTCTACCAACTATCAAACTTTGCCTAGAAGCTGGCGCAAAAGTTATGGTTACTTCTCACCTTGGTCGTCCTACTGAAGGCGAATACAACGAAGAGTTCTCTCTAGCTCCTGTAGTTAACTACCTAAACGACGCACTAGACTGCGAAGTTAAGCTAGCGAAAGATTACGTAAATGGCCTAGAGCTAAACGCTGGCGAACTAACTGTTCTTGAAAACGTTCGTTTTAACAAAGGCGAGAAGAAGAACGAAGAAGCACTTTCTAAGCAATACGCTGCACTATGTGACATCTTCGTGATGGACGCATTCGGTACAGCTCACCGTGCTCAAGCTTCTACACACGGCGTTGGTACTTACGCTCCTGTAGCATGTGCTGGTCCTCTTCTAGCTGCTGAGCTTGAAGCTCTTGGTAAAGCAATGGACAACCCAGCTCGCCCACTAGTGGCTATTGTTGGTGGTTCTAAAGTTTCTACCAAACTAACAGTTCTAGAATCTCTTTCTAAAATCGCTGACCAACTTGTTGTTGGTGGTGGTATCGCGAACACGTTCATCGCTGCTGAAGGCCACAACGTAGGTAAGTCTCTATACGAAGCTGACCTAGTTGAAACAGCTCAGAAGCTAATGAAAGAGTGTGCTATCCCAGTAGCGACTGACGTTGCATGTGCTAAAGCATTCGACGAAAACGCAGAAGCTGAAATTAAGCACGTTTCTGAAGTTCAAGACGACGACATGATCTTCGACCTTGGCCCAGATTCAACTGCAGCTCTAGCTGAAATCATCGGCAACGCAAAAACGATTCTTTGGAACGGCCCTGTAGGCGTATTCGAATTCAAAAACTTCGAAGCGGGTACTGCTGGTATTTCTAAAGCAATCGCTGACTCTGAAGGTTTCTCTGTAGCAGGCGGTGGTGACACGCTAGCGGCTATCGACAAGTTCGGTATCAAAGCAGATGTTTCTTACATCTCTACTGGCGGCGGCGCTTTCCTTGAGTTTGTTGAAGGTAAAGTACTTCCTGCAGTAGCAATGCTTGAAGAGCGTGCTAAAGCGTAATTGATTTAGAAAGGCGAGATGTGAATCTCGCCTTTTAACGTTTGCTGCGTATCACACTTTTTTGCTAGAATGGCATAAGTTGTGAGCAAACGATTGCAAATTTTTAAACTTAAGTTTTTTAATCTTAAAACGATAGAATAAATAGGACTATTTCCATGTCTAAGATCTTCGATTTTGTAAAACCTGGTGTGATTTCTGGCGATGACGTACAGAAAGTATTTGAAGTAGCAAAAGCAAACAAATTTGCTCTTCCTGCAGTAAACGTTGTTGGTACTGACTCTGTAAACGCAGTACTAGAAGCAGCTGCTAAAGTTAAGTCTCCAGTTGTTGTTCAGTTCTCTAACGGCGGCGCTGCATTCTTCGCAGGTAAAGGCGTTAAACTTGAAGGTCAAGGCGCACAAGTTCTTGGTGCTGTAGCTGGTGCAAAATACGTACATGCTGTAGCTGAATCTTACGGTGTTCCAGTTATCCTTCACACTGACCACGCTGCTAAGAAACTTCTACCATGGATTGACGGTCTACTAGACGCTGGTGAAGAGTTCTTCGCACAAACTGGTAAGCCTCTATTCTCTTCTCACATGCTAGACCTTTCTGAAGAGTCTCTAGAAGAGAACATTGAAACATGTGCTACTTACCTAGCTCGCATGGCTAAAATGGACATGACAATCGAGATCGAACTTGGTTGTACTGGTGGTGAAGAAGACGGCGTTGATAACTCTGATATGGACGCATCTGAGCTTTACACTTCTCCAGAAGACGTAGCTTACGCATACGAGAAACTAATGGCTGTTAGCCCACGTTTCACTATCGCTGCATCTTTCGGTAACGTACACGGTGTTTACCAAGCTGGTAACGTTGTACTTACTCCAACTATCCTACGTGACTCTCAAGCATACTGTGCAGAGAAGTTCGGTATCGCACCTAACGCTCTAAACTTCGTATTCCACGGTGGTTCTGGTTCTTCTGAAGCTGAAATCCAAGAGTCTATCGGCTACGGTGTTATCAAAATGAACATCGATACTGATACACAGTGGGCAACTTGGGACGGTATCCGTAAGTACTCTGCTGAAAACTTCGATTTCCTACAAGGTCAAATCGGTAACCCAACTGGCGAAGCTGCGCCAAACAAGAAGTACTACGATCCACGCGTATGGCTACGTGCTGCTCAGTCTTCAATGGTCACTCGTCTTGAGAAAGCATTCGCTGACCTTAACGCTGTAGACGTACTGTAATTCTTTGAATTAAGTACTCTTTAAGTTTTAAAAGCCCGCTCATTGAGCGGGTTTTTTTTATGTCTGATAAAAACTTGTACTAAATATGTGAAAAACCTAGCGTGCGGTGAATAAATTTCGTAGTCTTTTAGTTATCGGTATTTGTGTTTATTGGTAAGTTTTATTAATTCAAAAGCTTACATAAATATGACTTTGCAATCTGTCAAAGATAGGATATCGTGCCGAAAAATTGAACTTGGTTCAGTTTATAAAAAAGGACTTGGCTTTAATTTACTTTTAACACAACGACTTAACGTGAGTTATACGGTTTATCTTGTTGTTGGGTAAGTTTGGCTTAAGGCAGTTTAGCTCATAGCATATTATATAGAGGATGCACATTATGGCTGAGAGTTCTACAACGATTGAGACCCCGCTTGTGGATGGTCTTTCAAATGCAGAACAGTGGTTAACGGATAACTCAGATTTGTTTATTCAGTACGGTGTAAACATTATTTCTGCGCTCGTTATTCTATTTATTGGTAACTTAATTGTTAAAGTAGTTGCGAATAGCGTGTCTAAGGTTCTTCAGAAGAAGAAAATGGACCGAGCGGTTGTCGAGTTTATCCATGGCTTAGTTCGTTACTTGTTGTTTGTTATTGTTCTAATTGCAGCTCTTGGTCGCTTAGGTGTTCAAACAGCGTCTGTGGTTGCTGTAATTGGTGCGGCTGGTTTAGCTATTGGTCTGGCTCTACAAGGCTCACTATCTAACTTTGCAGCTGGTGTACTTATCGTTGCATTCCGTCCATTCAAGTCTGGTGACTACGTGGAGATTGGTGGTGTAGCAGGTTCGGTTGATTCAATTCAAATCTTCCAAACAGTTCTAACAACGCCAGACAACAAGATGGTTGTAGTACCGAACGGTAGCGTTATTGGTAGCCCAATTACTAACTACTCTCGTCATGACACGCGTCGTATTGATCTAATGATTGGTGTTTCTTACAACGCCGATCTTCAAAAGACAAAAGCGCTACTGACTAAGATTTGTGAATCTGATGAACGTGTACTTAAAACACCGGGTGTTCAAGTTGGTGTTCATACACTAGCGGATTCTTCAGTAAACTTTGTCGTTCGCCCATGGGTTAACACTGCAGAGTACTGGGATGTGTATTTTGACCTTATGCAAGCAATCAAAGAAGGCTTGGATAACGAAGGTATCGAAATTCCATTCCCGCAAATGGATGTACACATGAATAAAGTAGAAGCTTAATCTCCAATTAGTTTTTATAGCTATAAGCTTTTATAAGGAAAGGCGGATAACTTAGGTTATCCGCCTTTTTTGTTGGTTTCATGGAGCTAAATAGATTTATCAGTATTGTTCAATCAGCCCATTAGCGAGCACAAGTGCAATGGCAAACATCATGGTCGCGACTCCGATATCGATACCTTTCTTAACCTTCGGCTTAGATAGCGTTGGGCCTAGCTTTGCAGCGCCCAATGACAAAGAGTAAAACCACACGAACGAAGCCAAGATCGTCCCCATAGCAAAAGCGATTCTGTCGTTGCCTTCAAACTGTCCGCCAATGGATCCTAGAATCACCACGGTATCCAAATAGAGATGGGGGTTTAATACAGTGACTGCTAATGCACCTAAAATAACGGTGCGCTTACCGCGAGCTAATATCTCACCTTTTGATTCATCACTGGCACGTGTTCTGAACGCACTGCGCAGTGATAGCAAGCCATAAACTGTAAGAAAGGCGATACCCCCCAATGTCACTGAGGTGAGCAATAATTCATTTTGCGACAGGATAGCTCCGCCACCAAAAATACCCAATGAGATGAACAAGGTATCGAGTAAGCTACAAATCGTCGCCGTGGTTAGGTGGTGATTGCGTTTTATCCCTTGATTTAAGACGTACGCATTCTGAGCGCCAATAGGGATAATCATGCTTGCCCCTAGACCAAAACCTTGTAATAAAACCCAAAAATTCATTTTAACCTCCACTTAATTAACGATATTTACGTGCTATATGGCGAAGATACTCCGACCTTTAAAATAAGTATAATTAATGATTTTAATCTATTATTAGAGTTGCTAATGTCGGTGGTAGTTAGGTTAAAAAGGAAACAAGTTGATGCGTGGATTGGATTACAAATGGATAGAAGCACTCGATGCAGTAGTGAAACAACGCAGTTTTGAAAGGGCGGCTGAGCAGTTGTACATCTCCCAATCGGCGGTGTCTCAACGCATCAAACAACTGGAAAAATGGTTAGCCCAACCCGCGCTTGTGAGAGAAAGTCCGCCAAGACCAACACCGGCAGGAAAAAAGCTGTTGGGTTTGTATCGTCGTGTTCGTTTGTTAGAGCATGAGCTTGTCCCTGAGTTGATGAATGAAGAGGGTACTCAACCTCTTTCCCTATCAATAGCGACCAATGCTGATAGTTTGGCGACATGGCTGTTGCCTGCGTTATCTGATGTGATGAACTCACGTCAAGTTGAGTTGAACCTTGCGATTCATGGTGAATCGAGAACGATCGAAAAAATTAAGAGTGGGGAAGTAGCAGGGGCGATCAGTCTTGAATCACAGCCTATTCCTGGGTGCAGCGCTGACTATCTCGGTCGTATGGACTACGTGTGTGTGGCGAGTCCTAGCTTTCATCAACGCTACTTCTCTGATGGGGTGAACTATTCGACATTAACCAAAGCTCCTGCGGTTTCGTATGACCAATACGATGATCTGCATAAGAAGTTTTTGCATGATCATTTTAATGTTCCGAGAGACAGCGTTATCAATCATACGGTGGGAAGTTCAGAAGCTTTTGTGCGACTCGCTCTCTCTGGTGTCGCCTATTGTTTGATCCCTCGACTGCAGATTGTTGAAGAGTTGAAATCAGGGACACTGATTGATGTCACGCCCGGCTTCTTGCTGTCTTATCGTATCTATTGGCACCATTGGCAGCTTGAGAGTGGGGTGTTGAAGGAAATCTCTCAAGCCATATTAAGTTATGCTCACAATCACTTACCTCAGTAAACTGTTGGTTTTTTCATCGTCAAAGTTCTGTTAGAAGTTGGGTATCAGGATTGGCTATGCGACAAATTGCTCTATGATAAAAGAACATTTGTTCAGCGTGGGTTTTCCTAATGAAGTTTGTACCAAAAATCTTAGCAACGTCTCTTACTCTTACTGCAGCGTTGAGTGCTGTGAGTTTTCCATCATTGGCAAATTCTCCCTCTTTTCCGCATATTTCAACGACGGGCTATGGTGAAGTGATCGCGACACCGGATATGGCAACATTCTCTGTTAGAGTTGTAGAATCAACAATGACCGCTGAACAAGCTAAAAATACTGTCGATAAAGTCGTGACAGGCTTTCTCAACAAGCTGCAAAAAGCAGGGGTTGATGAGGCTAGCGTACACAGCTCTAACCTGTACTTATCGCCTCAATACCATTACCCGAAAGATGGTAAGCCTGAACTGGTTGGCTACCGTGCTTCACGTAATGTGACGGTTCAAGTTAATGATTTAGCTAATCTAAATGACTACATGGATATTGCTATTGGTCAGGGTATTAATCAGATCGATAACATTCAACTGCAGGTTCGTGATCAAGCTAAGTATCAAGAGCAGGCTCGTTTAGAAGCAATCAAGGATGCGAGATCGAAAGCCAAATCATTGGCGAGTGGTTTTGAGCGTGATCTAGGTGATGTGTGGCGTGTGGATTATAACGCACAGTCTTCACAGCCTGTGCTCATGCGTTCAATGGCGATGGATGCAAGAACAGAATCGAACTCTTATGAAGATTCAACGATCACCATTCGTGATCGTGTCAACGTGATCTACCAATTAGAAGAGTAGTGAACGCACCTTAAGAAGGTTTTGGATCATCATGATCTTTTTACCTACCATAGGCCAAATACTAAAAAGGCTCTCATTGCGAGAGCCTTTTCTGTTTTTACTTATGGTCTAATTCGATGATTAGTGAAGAAGACGAGCACGGATTGTGCCTTCGATCTCTTTCAATTTAAGCAGAGCTTCTTGTGAACGATCAGCTTCCACATCGATAACCACATAACCCATATCTGCGGCAGTTTGTAGATACTGACCTGCGATGTTGATGCCTTCTTCAGCGAAGATGGTGTTGATCTGAGTAAGAATACCTGGACGGTTCTCGTGGATGTGTAGCAAACGAGAAGTGCCTGTATGCAATGGCAGTGAAACCTCAGGGAAGTTAACACTTGATAGTGTAGAGCCATTATCAGAGTACTTAGCAAGCTTACCAGCAACTTCTACGCCGATGTTCTCTTGTGCTTCCTGTGTTGAACCACCAACGTGAGGGGTAAGAATCACGTTATCGAACTGCATCAATGGTGACTCAAATGGGTCAGCATTAGTTTTTGGTTCTGTTGGGAAAACATCGATAGCTGCACCCGCAAGGTGACCAGAATCTAGAGCGCCACATAATGCTGGGATATCAACAACAGTGCCACGAGCGGCGTTGATGAAGATAGAACCTGGTTTCATGCGGTCGAACTCTTCTTTGCCCATCATGTTCTTGGTTTCATTAGTTTCTGGAACATGCAGAGAAATGACATCACACTTGTTCAGAAGATCAGTCATTGTATGGACTTGAGTTGCGTTACCCAAAGACAGCTTGTTTTCGATATCGTAGAAGTAAACACGCATACCAAGGTTTTCAGCAATAATACCCAGCTGAGTACCAATGTGACCGTAGCCAATAATACCTAAACGCTTACCACGAGCTTCGTAAGAGTTGTCTGCACTCTTTTTCCAGATACCACGGTGAGCAAGAGCATTCTTTTCAGGGATACCACGAAGTAGTAGTAGAACCTGACCAAGAACCAGCTCAGCAACACTTCGAGTGTTTGAGAACGGAGCGTTGAACACAGGGATACCACGTTTTGCTGCCGCTTGAAGGTTTACTTGGTTAGTACCAATACAGAAACAACCGACTGCAACCAGCTTTTCAGCCGCATCAATAACTTCTTGGGAGATGTTTGTGCGAGAACGGATACCAATGAAGTGAGCATCTTTTACTGCTTCAAGAAGTTCATCTTCAGGTAGCGAGCCTTTGTGGTACTCAATATTTGTGTAACCAGCGGCTTGCAGTACTTCTACAGAAGAAGGGTGAAGACCTTCTAGAAGTAGAATTTTTATTTTTTCTTTTTCCAGTGAAACTTTGGCCATTGTTCTCGTCCTTAAAATGGAAAGGTTGGGCAAATGCGGCGCACGTGCTACAAAATGGCTGAAAGGGGAACAAATTCACCACTTTGTCAGGAGACAAACGTTTTCCCTGTGCGTCTTCTGAACAATAAAGTAACAAAAAAAAATGTTTTGGGTAAGAAAATTACGGAATAAGACATAATTTTACAGGTATAAAGCAAAAAAAACGGCGCCCTCGGGCACCGTATGTAATGAAGTAACAGAAAAACTCAATCTTCTATTATTTATTCTTCGATTTTTGCACCTTCAGGCGTGCCAGTGATAACTACATCAGCACCACGGTGAGCGAACAGACCAACCGTTACCACACCAGCGATACCATTGATGATATCTTCTAGCTGTTTTGGATTTTCGATCGCCATGCCGTACACATCTAGGATCACGTTGCCGTTATCGGTTGTGCAGCCTTCGCGGTAAACTGGGTCACCACCAAGTTTTACTAATTCACGAGCAACGTATGAACGTGCCATTGGGATAACTTCAACAGGCAGTGGGAATTTACCCAACACATCAACTGCTTTCGTACCATCAACGATACAAATAAACTTGTCTGAGATAGCGGCAACGATTTTTTCACGGGTCAAAGCAGCACCACCGCCTTTGATCATATCGCGTGAACTGTTAATTTCATCCGCGCCATCCACATAGATGTCTAACTTGAATACGTCATTGCACTCAAAAACTTTGATTTCTAGCGCTTCTAGTTTTTCAGTAGAGGCTACAGAGCTTGAAACCGCACCTTTGATTTTGTCTTTCATTGTGCCAAGTGCGTCGATGAAGTGATTTACTGTAGAGCCAGTACCGACACCTACAATGCTGCCTTCTTCAACATATTGAAGTGCTGCCCAGCCAGCTGCTTTTTTCATTTCATCTTGAGTCATGCCATTCTCCTGAATAAGGTCTTGCGCTGTGAATTAATCGTTCGCGTATTAAAGTTAACGTTTGTATATCGAGGTTAACGTTTGCGGCGCGATTATAGCGCTTTAATGGTTGTTTTCCCATTGCCAAGTTTTACTCGGAGTCACGATTTTAGGTAACGGAATGTCCCAACCTTCAATAGGTAAGCGATTGACATGTTGACAATCGTGAGCGAGACCAATCGGGGTTGCGCCATTGCCGGTCTCAAACCATTGAGCCAAAGTGCGATCGTAATATCCACCGCCCATTCCTAAGCGATGTCCCTGAGAGTCAAAGCCCACCAAGGGTGTGAGAATAAGATCGAGTTGTTGGCATGGTTTGACGAGCAATTGATTCAGCTGAGGTTCAACGATACCGTATTTATTAAGGACGGTCGGTGTGTCTGGAGAATAATGAAGAAATAACAGGTGTCCGGCTGAGAAGGGGTGCAATACCGGTAAATAAGTTTGCTTACCTTGCGCCCATAACCATTCAATTAACGGCTGGGTATCGAGTTCGCCATCGATGGATATATAGAGTGCGATATGCTGAGCAGACTGAATTTCATCAAGTTGAGCACACTGCTGGACTAAATCTAAACCGGATTGAGTTTGTTGTTCGCCAGATAATGCATTACGTTTGGTGCGGATCTGTTTGCGAAATTCGCTGCGTGTGAGCGTCTTCATAAGAAGGGATACCCCAAAGTGCCGTTGAGAATAGATGGCCCTTGAACCAGCGAGTTCAAGGCGGATCAGCAATGATTACCGTAGGCTTCTCGGCGGACCGAGCATGCTCAATAGCACTCAAGTACTAACCCTTAGGGATTGCTTATCGGCTCGGGGACGTGAATCCTCTGACAAACACTCCAGGGTAAATTTTGTGTACGCTATTGCTGTCCGTGCTTAACTTTACTGAGGACATCAGAAAGTGATGTCGTGAGCTGTTCCATTCGCTCGGTCAGTGCGTTTTGTTCGTCGTTTGCTTCAAACTTCTTGGTTTGTAGCTCATAACAAATATTCAGAGCTGCGATCGTTAGCAGCTTCACTTCATTGGTTACCTTAGTACGTTCAGCCATCTCTTTCAATCGATTATCAAGATCGGCCGCCGCTGCAATTAATGACTCCTCTTGCCCAGGAGGACAATTAACTCGAGTCAGTTTTCCTAATATTTCAACGTCTACCGCTTGATTACTCATGATGGATGAACTCTTTAACGCGCTATTTTTAAGGCTGTTGCACTTTCTCCTTTTTGAAAAAGAAAAAGAGCAAACACCGCTGAGGAAGCAATCTCCTCTGAGGGAGAAACTATAGGTAAACCGCTATTAAGATTCAAGCTTTTCAGAGTGACTGTTTGTAAATGAGAGCTTGAGCACACAGTAATTCAGCAAATTGAACATTTGGTAGTCAGTCATCCTTCAATTGCTGGGGATCGATGCTTACCAGAATTGGGGTGAAGTGGTACGATTATACTATCGATATAAAGAATAACTGAGCGAGCTACTGATGAGCGAAACTACTTTACCTGACTACCTAACGGTTGCGACTGAACTTCAATCGGCAAGCCTAGCCGTAACACCTGCTGAAATGCATGGTCTGTTAACGGGTATGTTAAGTGGAGGTTTAAACCTTACAGATAAAAGCTGGCAACCACTGATCTTTGATTACACCAATGAAGGCATGGGTTGGCCTGATCGTGTCTTAACGTTAGCAGAAGCTACATTAAAGGTGACGACCAGCGAAATTACTGGTTCTGGCATGGAATTATCTATGTTGTTGCCTGATGAAGACGCAAGTGCGAGCCTATTTGACCTTGCTGATGGTGTGTCTGATTGGATTAACCACTTTATTTCTGGTTTGGGTTTAGTGGGCGCTCCGTTAAACAAAGCGTCTGATGGCACCAAAGAAGCCTTGGCTGATCTGGAAGAGATGGCGAAGCTGGGTATTGATGAAGAAGACGACTTAGAAGAGCAAGCACAGCTTCTAGAACACGTTATCGAGCATGTCAAAGCGTGTGCATTAACGATTCATGCAGAGTTTGGTGCTCGTCCATCTGAAGATGCCGCTCCAACCATTCACTAATTCGTTTGCTCGCTTGAGGTTATGATGGCTCAGTATGATGTTGTAATTGCTGGTGGTGCAATGGCGGGGGCAACCTTGGCCCTTGCTCTGAACCACTTAAGTCAAGGCTCTCTGTCTATTGCGGTAGTGGAGCCTTATCAGGTTGATCATCAAGCTCACCCTGGATTCGATTCTCGTTCTATCGCTTTGTCCTATGGTACAGTTCAGATCCTTGACTTTTTGCAGTTGTGGCAATCTATCGCTCCCGTTGCAACCCCGATCAAAGATATTCATGTATCAGATCGAGGTCATGCTGGAATGACGGATATCTACAGTGAAGACCTTGCTGTTGATGCGCTTGGCTACGTGGTGGAGTTGGCGGATGTTGGTCGGATCTATCAGCAGAAATTAGAATCAGAAGCAGCAATTACGATGCTTTGCCCTGAGTCTGTTAGAACCGTTGAACGTGATGAATCGTTAACGACGATTGAGCTTACAAGTGGGCAAACAGTAACCACTAAGTTATTGGTTGCAGCTGACGGTGCTATCTCAACCTGTTGTCAGCAACTGAATATCCCATTGAGTGAACATGACTTTGAACAAGTTGCTGTGATTGCCAATATCGTTGCTAGTGAGCCTCATCAAGGTCGAGCCTTTGAGCGTTTTACTTATCATGGGCCAGTTGCTCTGTTACCGATGAGTGACAATCGTTTGTCTCTGGTTTGGTGTCTGCCACCAGAGCAAGCACAGCAAGTCGTCGCTTTAAGCGACAACGAATTTCTTGAGCAGCTGCAGAAAGATTTTGGTTGGCGATTGGGGCGATTGGAAAAAGTGGGCAAGCGTGCGAGTTACCCATTAATTCTTCGTCATCGCCAGCAGAATATTTCTCATCGTTTTGCGATCGTAGGCAATGCTGCTCAAACGCTTCACCCCATTGCGGGCCAAGGTTTTAACCTCGGCATTCGTGATGTCGCTTCTTTGGCTGAAGAGTTATGTAACCAACTGGATGATGTTGGGCGTTACACTGGTCTTGTTAACTTTAGAAAGCGTAGAGAACAAGACAGAGACACTACGATTACGTTGACTTCAAGCCTCGTTCATCTGTTCTCAAATGATTTTATGACCGCTCGTATTGGGCGTAATCTTGGGTTAGCCGTAATCGATAACCTCCCATCTCTTAAAGGTCCACTTTTGCGTCATACGCTTGGCCTAGTAGATAGATAAGGTAAAAAATAATGATGCAAAGTGTTGATATCGCTATTGTTGGCGGTGGCATGGTTGGCCTAGCGCTCGCGGCCGCATTGAAAGACAGTGACTTAAGAGTTGCGGTGATTGAAGGCAAAGCTCCCAGTGAAGGGCTTAGTGAATTACCCGATGTGAGAGTGTCGGCGCTGAGCCGTTCGAGTGAAGTCATTCTGCGTAATCTAGGGGCATGGCAAGGTATCGAACAAAGACGTGCTGCGCCCTACCAAGCGATGGAAGTGTGGGAACAAGACAGCTTTGCTCGCATCGAGTTTGACTCGACACGCTTAGCACAGCCTAACCTAGGCCATATTGTAGAGAACCGCGTAATTCAATTAGCGCTGCTTGATCAGGTTAAGAAGCAAGATAATGTCAGCCTATACATGCCAGCGACGTGCAAAATGATGGCGATTGGTGAGAGCGAAGCATGGTTAACGCTAGACAATGGCCAAGCGCTGACCGCTAAGTTAGTTGTTGGAGCTGACGGTGCAAACTCTTGGGTTCGCAAACAGCAAGATATCCCACTAACACATTGGGATTACGGCCACAGTGCGATCGTCGCGAACATCAAAACAACAGAGCCTCACCACAGTGTTGCTCGTCAAATATTCACACCACAAGGGCCGCTGGCGTTCCTGCCAATGCAACCAACGAATATGAGCTCTATCGTTTGGTCTACGGAACCAAATCGTGCCGAGAAGCTTGTATCCATGTCGGATGCTGATTTCAATAAACAGCTCACGGCTGAATTTGATGCCAAGCTTGGATTGTGCGAAGTGGTTGGTGAGCGTTTTGCCTTCCCACTGCGAATGCGATACGCACGAGATTTCGCGGTAGAGCGTGTAGCTTTGGTTGGTGATGCTGCTCATACGATTCACCCGTTAGCGGGGCAGGGTGTCAACTTAGGGCTATTAGATGCTGCAAGCTTAGCGCAAGAGCTGTTAACGCTGTGGGCTGCTGGCGAGGACATTGGTACTAAGCGTAACCTTCGTGGCTATGAGCGCTGGAGAAAAGCAGAGGCGGCGAAGATGATTGCGTCTATGCAGGGCTTTAAAGATCTGTTTGAAGGTGACAATCCAGCCAAGAAGCTGATTCGTGGTATCGGTATGAAGCTTGCGGGTCAACTGCCTGGTGCGAAAGATGAAATCATGAAAAGAGCACTCGGCCTATCAGGGAACCTTCCTGATTTAGCAAAACGTCCCGTGACTCACCGATAGTGATTTAATGGTTAAGCTGTTGAACATTAATAACGAATGACTCGTGGCAGAACAGGTTTTCAGAATCATAAGTACTAAAAAAGGGTTGGCATTAATATGCTAACCCTTTTTATTTCGAATTCTGTTAGATAATCAGATCAGACGTATGCACAACGCAGCTTCATGATTTCACTGTTGATCTCTTTCACGGTTTGAAAATGACGTCTCTCTGCTCGCTCCGGTAGTACGAGCTTGCCATTATCAAACTCAAATTTGCCGACGCCGTAAATGTAGATTCGTCCTTTGAAAAGTCGACTTACATGTTTAGCAATCATACCCGGTGTATAGCGCTTAAACAGTCTCATTCTTAATTATCCTTATATTTACCTAGCCTGCATATTATAGAAAAAATCCATGATAATAATTGTGATAAGCGTGGATTAATATGCAGCAGAGTTGACGTTTATTAGATATTTGTGCTGTTCTAAGCACTTCCTGTAGTAAATATCTATTTTTACGTGAGCTTCTCCTCAAAATAATAGTGAGTAGGGAAACTGCCATGAACTTTCCTGTTCGGTATTAAGCAGTAGAGATGTTACAAGTATAAGAATAGGCGGGATTTTTTTATTTGTGTAATCAAATTGTAAATTTTAGACATAAAAAAAGCCCGTCTAAAACGGGCGAATAGTCACAGATGCATTACACAAAAGTGGATACTGATGTTACTCAGTGGATTCACTTGTACTGATTTACCTAAAGGCTAGTCAGTAAATTAACAATAACGCAGATTTAATCTTGTGACTACCTATGCTTTTATTTTGATTAAATATTTACTATTAATGTGTTTTTCTTATGACGAACTTCACACAAAATATGTATTTAATGAAAACTTTAAGTGAGGTTTGCGATCAATTACGCCTTAGAGTGGATCATCGACAGATCTCTGCGACGATAGGGGCACACAAAGCCATAAGATCATCGAGATCCAATGCGACGCCAGCCATTCGATCACCAGAGCTGATCGTCACGAAGGCGTTATTCTGAAGAGAAGGATCAAAAATGATCGGCATGTGTCTCTTCAGAGCAAGCGGCCCGACACATCCAGCCTTAAAGCCAGTGATGGCTTCAACATCTTTCAGTGATACGCAGGTCATTCTACGGCAATTCAGTACCGAGCGTACTTTCTTAGGGTCGACAGAGCGATCACCAGCAATACAGGCTAACGCATACTGGTTTCCCATATCCTTGAGCAGGATGCACTTGACCATTTGAGAGGCATCGATGCCTCGTTCTTGCGCTGTCTCTTCGATGCTGGTGGTTGGTTTGCTTTGCATCAGCAGGCGATAATCCACCTGCTGTTGATCCAACCATTGTGTAATCAGAGTTTCCACGTGGTTACTCTTCGTCAAGGCTGTAAGGCAGTGGCAGAATGTTCCACACTTGATCAGGCTGCGCAGTCAATCGAAGCTGAACATCGTCATCAAGGTTGTTTGGCAACACCATCAAACCCATCGCGTGGTTATCAGCAAATTGATACACGTTTAATAGTCGGCCTGCGCCACGCCAGTTTTCACCCACGCTGCGTTCTAGTTCAATCGTATTTTCAAGAGACAGTACATCTGAAGTCGTTCCTGAAACAATGCGCATTTCACGCTTGTTCATGCCACGATACTTAGCACGAGCAACCGTTTCTTGACCTGTGTAGCAGCCTTTTGAAAAGCTGATACCGCCAATCGCTTGCAGGTTAAGTGCTTGAGGAATGTGCTCGTTTTGCTCTGCTTTCGATAAGTTCGGTTGAGCATCAAGAATTTCATGATACTGCCAAAGTGCTTCCGATACTTTTTCTGCTGTGCTGTTTGATACCAAAGCTTCGGCTGCTTCTTCTGTCACAAGTAGAGCCCAACGGTTGTCGGAGACTTGAACCGCTGTACCACCAGAGATAACGCGCACTTTACCTTGGCTTTCTGAAATCGAGTCAATGTATTGATCAGCGGACGCGCCCATCACACCGATAACAACGTCAGACGTTTGCTCGATATCAACCTTAGAGAATACGGCGTATTTCTTGATTTCAACTAATTCGACGTCAATCGCAGACTTAGGTTGCATGAGTGCGTAGCCACCGTTGTGGTGGAACAAGCGAAAGATACTCCATACCTTTCCTTTCGCATCACAATGCGCACCTAATGTAGATTCATCATTAGGAAGAGTGACGACATCGCAAGTAACTTGACCTTGTAGGTACGACTTTTTGTCATCGCCTATCATGGTAATTGCGCTCCAATCTGACACGTGTGTCATCATCAGTTCTGGAAGCGATTCATTTTGCGTATGAGCGAGCGGCTGAAATGTGTTTTTCCAATCCATTTTATCTTTCCTAAGAATTTTATTTGGCTCTATGTTAATCCGGTTCTGTTTCTTTGTCAGCCTAGGTTTTTTTGTGAGCTTAGATAGGGACTGTGACTCACATAGTAGTTGCAGAGCGTATGACTTGTTACACTCCGAGAAAGAAAAATTATAGGTGAGGATAGCCAATGTACACTGCAGAGCAGAAAGCACGAATTAAATGGGGTTGCCGTCGCGGCATGTTAGAACTTGATGTAGTCATCATGCCATTTTTTGAAGAGTGTTTTGATTCGTTGCAAGAGCAGGAACAGCGCGAGTTTGTTTCTCTATTAGAGTGTGATGACCCAGATCTGTTTACTTGGGTGATGGGACACGGGCGCAGTGAAAACCTAGGTCATGCATCAATGGTTGATAAAATTGTCGCGCATAACCTCAGCAAGGTTCGTTAGGCTTCAGCTTAACCCTTCATATTCCGCATTATTTGCAAAAGGCACTATTTTTGGGTGCCTTTTGTTTTTCATCGTATTCTCCTCCATCCCTCTTGTTGCCAGTCTCTACTGTTTGTATCTCATGATCGCTTTATTCAAAACCGATACGGTTGTGGTTAATGCTGCTCATGGTTGTTTCGATTACAAACTCGATGGGGAAGTTAGATTGAATGACCAACATTATGTTCTCAAGACCGTCGATAAGGTTTGGGCGCAATTTTTCGTTAAACTGAGTTTTGAATGTGGACATTCAGTACTGTTATGGCGAGATAGTTGTGATGAACGTGAGTATCGACATTTTCTGGCAAACCTACAACGAGCCCGCGAGATAAGCTAGAGCATCAAATAAAAGAAAGCGTTAGACAAAAGAAAAGAGAGCACTTGGCTCCCTTTCATTTGATTGCTTTTGGTTAACCTATTAAGCCGCTAATAACTTTTAACCAATGGTTATGATTGGTTTCTCTCTGGTGTGAGAATGGTTGGACCGCTGTCTTCTGCAAGCTCTGGGTAATCCAACGTATAGTGCAGGCCTCGGCTCTCTTTACGTTGCATCGCACAACGCACCATCAGTTCTGCTACTTGCAATAAGTTACGCAGTTCAAGCAGGTTGTTCGAAACCTTAAAGTAACTGTAGTACTCATGAGTTTCTTGCTGCAGCATCTGAATACGGCGCATTGCACGTTCTAGACGTTTATCCGTTCGAACAATACCCATGTAATCCCACATGAACAGTCTTAGCTCGTGCCAGTTATGTTGAATGATTACCTCTTCATCACTGTTGGTGACTTGGCTTTCATCCCATGCAGGCAGTTCAGCACACAGTTGAGATTGGTCGATGTTCTCAACGATATCTTTCGCTGCAGCCCATGCGTATACCACACACTCAAGCAATGAGTTTGAAGCCATACGGTTCGCACCGTGTAGGCCGGTGTAGCTCACTTCGCCAATCGCATATAAGTTAGTTAAGTCGGTTTGACCTTGCTTATTCACCATCACACCACCACAAGTGTAGTGGGCAGCCGGTACGATAGGGATCGGCTCTTTGGTCATGTCGATACCCAAATCCATCAAACGCGTGTGGATCATTGGGAAATGCGCGGTAATGAATTCTTCAGGCTTGTGGCTGATGTCGACATACATGCAGTCTGCGCCTAAGCGCTTCATTTCAAAATCAATCGCACGAGCAACCACATCACGAGGGGCCAGTTCACCACGCTCGTCGAAGTCCTTCATGAATCTTGAACCATCAGGGCGACGTAAATAAGCGCCTTCGCCACGCAATGCTTCTGTCAGAAGGAAGTTACGCGCTTCTGGGTGGAATAGACATGTTGGGTGGAATTGGTTGAATTCGAGGTTTGCGACACGACAACCAGCACGCCAAGCGATAGCAATACCATCACCTGAAGAGACGTCAGGGTTTGAAGTGTATTGGTAAACCTTGGAAGCGCCGCCAGTTGCGAGTACCACAAATTTAGCACGCACGGTTTCTACGTGTTCTTGGTTACGGTTCCAGATGTAGGCACCGATAACTTTGTCTTTCGAACCACCGACTTTATCTTCTGTGATCAAATCAAGTGCATTGTGACGCTCAAAGATCTCGATGTTGGGGTGATTATTGACGTTGTCTTGTAGTGAGGTTTGCATCGCCATGCCAGTTGCATCGGCAGCGTGCAAAATTCGGCGGTGGCTGTGTCCGCCTTCACGAGTGAGGTGATATTTAGGTTGGCCTTCAGTGCTGTTCTCATCTTTATCAAATGGAACGCCGCCATCAATTAGCCACTGCACACACTCTTTTGCATTTTCAGCAATGAATTGAACTGTATCTTCTTCACATAGCCCAGCACCAGCAATTTGAGTATCTTCTACGTGAGACTCAATACTGTCTGATTCATCGAATACCGCGGCAATACCACCTTGTGCGTAATACGTCGATCCTTCGCTACGTGGTCCTTTGCTTAATACAATTACTTTTGCATGTTCTGCTACACGTAAGGCTAATGACAAGCCTGCCGCACCACTTCCTACCACTAATACATCACACTGATGTTCACGGTTTGCGTTCATAAAACTTATTAAATCCCGGGCTATAGTAGAGTTGTCCACTCTCAATTGACTCTGTCTTGTTTTAGGAGTTGGGGTAAGACTGTTATAATCCCCGCAGTGCCATCCTAAAACGCTATGCAAAATCAAGATATAGACAGCTATCTAGAAATATTTAATTGCTCAATACCATTGCTTTTGCTCAAGTTTCCCCAAATTAATAGGGATAGCTATTTTTATTACATCACATTGTGAAACAATAATGGCAAATAATTTTAAGAAAGTTGGAACTTTCAGTATTTGGCTTAGTCACAATAGTGCTCTTGTAGACGGTGGTGTCAATACTACATTTCGCATAATTAGTACCCATATCTGCGAAGGTAAGGGTTATAACAATAGGAGTACCCGCTCGAATGAACGAGCAGCTAACCGATCAAGTGTTGATTGAGCGAGTGCAGAGTGGAGATAAGCAGGCATTTAACTTACTAGTGGTTAAGTACCAAAATAAAGTGTGTAACCTTATCTCTCGATACGTGAATAATTCTGGTGATGTACCTGATGTAGCACAAGAAGCTTTTATTAAAGCTTACCGCGCGATACCTAATTTTCGTGGCGAAAGTGCCTTCTATACATGGTTGTACCGAATTGCCGTGAACACCGCTAAAAATCATATTGTTGCTCAGAGCCGCAGGCCGCCAGCAACAGATGTTGATGCAGAAGATGCAGAATATTACGAAACAGGCAGCGCGTTAAAAGAAATATCGAACCCTGAGAACTTAACGCTGTCCAAAGAATTGAAACAGGTCGTTTTTGGTGCGATTGAAGCGTTACCAGAAGACTTAAAAACTGCAATGACGCTGCGTGAGCTCGAAGGTTTGAGCTACGAAGAGATTGCAGAAGTAATGGATTGCCCTGTAGGAACCGTACGTTCGCGTATTTTCCGAGCTCGTGAAGCAGTGGAAAAGAAAATTAAACCTCTTTTACAACGCTAGAACTTGTAATAATTATGGTGAAAATAATGGCTGATAAAGAAAAGCTTTCGACACTCATGGATGGAGAAATGATCGACAAAGCTCTGATTGCAGAGTTGGAGTCTGATCAAGAAAGCATGGATACCTGGCAGAATTACCATTTAATTGGTGATGTAATGCGTGGGGATGCGCCAGAAAGTCAAGGTTGGAACATTGCTAACAGTGTTGCCGCTGCGCTTGAAAGCGAGCCAGCACACGGTTCAATGTCGAACTTGCACCAAGTGAATGTAGAACCTGTTGTTGCTCCAATTGAAGAACAACCGAAACCTCAACAAGCTAAGCGCCAGCTTCCTGCTTGGTTACAACAGTTTGGACAAGTTGCCGTTGCAGCCTGTGTTTCTCTAGCTGTTGTGTTAGGTGTTCAACAATATGGTGGCAGTGACCCAGCAGCACCAGAACAGCTGCCTGTACTCCAGACGATTCCGTTTGCGGGTTCTGCTGAACCAGTAAGCTTGACGCGTGACTCTGTTGAGAAACCAGCATCTGAAGCTAACTTGCAAGAGCAGCGCAAACGCGTTCATGCATTGTTAGAAGATTATGAGTTACAGCTAAGATTAAACAGTGATGCATCGCCAATGCAAGATGCACATCTAGAATCGGACATTGAATGAAGAAAATCCTGGTCAGTGCACTGACACTGTTCAGCTTGATGTCTCCAACGGCCTTTGCAGAGGAAATTACTGCAAAGGCGTTATTGCATCAAATGAACGAGGCCAGTCAGCATCTAAATTACGAACTCTCCTATATCTTGATAAAGAAGAGCAGTATTGAACCTCTGCTTTATCGTCATGCAGTTAACGACGACCAACAACTAGCACACCTTGTTTACTTAAGCGGCCCTGTTCGCGAAGTCATTCGACGTGGCGACGAAGTTAGCTATATAGAACCGGGTACAGAACCATTCACTATCCAGTCTGGCAGCATGGTTGCACCTGTCATTCCTATGATTAACCGAGATATTGACGCGCTTAACGACTACTACGATTTCGTTAAAGTTGGTCGAGCTCGTGAAGCTGGAAGTACTACACAAGTATTGCGAGTGGTTCCGAAAGATGGGCTTCGCTATTCTTATGTCGTATGGGTTGACGAAAAAACCAATCTTCCTTTACGTGCCGATCTTCTTGATCGTGACGGTGAGGTCTTAGAACAGTACCGCACTATTTCTTACGTGGTAAATGACAAAATTGCAGAGGCGATGGGGGGCTTGAATAGCGCTCAACTGCCGAAAGTACTGTCATTGCCTGAAGGTTTAGTGAGTGAAACTAACTGGGAAGTGTCTTGGATTCCGGAAGGCTTTAAGTCAAAAGAACTCAGTCGTTATCCAATGGCGGCAACCAATAAAATGGTTGAGAGCCAACTGTTCAGTGATGGATTATTCAGTTTCTCGGTGTACGTTGCCGATAAAGATGAACATTCATTGAAAGGTCAGTTGGTGCGTCAAGGACGTCGAACGTTACACAGTTTAGTGAATGGAGACCGCGAGATCTCTGTAGTGGGTGACATTCCGCCAGCCACCGCTAAGCGTATTGCTCAATCAATCAAGTTTGCTAATTCGGTTCCAGCGCAATGATGACCGCGCTTGCTACCGTCAGCTCAGTCGAACAAAAAGGTAAGCAATTTTTTGTTCATCTGAGCTGCGAACAACAAACCAGTTGCAGTAGCTGTTCTTCTCAAAAGAGCTGTGGAACCGGTATTGTTACTAAAGCTGTCGGCAATAAATCTTTGTTTTGGCAGCTTAAAACCAAAAGTTTAGTTAAAGCAGGACAAATCGTAGAAATTGGCTTTCCAGAAAAAAGCCTACTTCAGTCGGCGGCGATTGTTTACCTCATTCCACTTTTCATGTTGATGATTGGTGCTGGTTTTGGACAACTCTTGTTACAACCCTTACTCCAAGGGGGCGAGGGCATTGTTATCTTAAGTGCTGTGCTGTTTACTGCTGGTGGTATTGCCTTAGCTAAGCGGTTAGCCAAACCTATGGAAGACAAATCCAAGCAAGAAGTCGTCTTGATTCGAATCCTAGGCGAGCCTCTCGTCTAATTTATGATGCTTCTTGCCCTTAAATTGGGTAGAATCTGCCAACTTGATTGAAATGCCGCCACCAATGCTGACTGTAGATTGGACGCGTCGCGGCTTTCTTATTATCCCTATTCAAAGAGTTTAGTCACACCAAGCCTATGAAGCACATTCGTAATTTTTCGATTATCGCCCACATCGACCACGGTAAGTCGACCCTTTCTGACCGCTTAATCCAAGTTTGTGGAGGGTTAAGTGAACGTGAGATGGCAGCTCAAGTCCTCGATTCTATGGATATAGAACGCGAGCGTGGTATTACAATTAAAGCGCAGAGTGTGACTTTAGATTACAAAGCGAAAGATGGTGAAACTTACCAACTTAACTTTATCGACACTCCAGGACACGTAGATTTCTCTTACGAAGTATCTCGTTCTTTAGCCGCTTGTGAAGGCGCGCTATTGGTTGTGGATGCTGGTCAAGGTGTTGAAGCACAAACTCTAGCAAACTGTTACACCGCGATCGAAATGGAACTGGAAGTAGTGCCAATCTTGAACAAGATTGACTTACCTGCAGCTGAACCTGAGCGTGTTGCTGAAGAAATCGAAGAGATCGTTGGTATCGATGCGATGGAAGCGACTCGTTGTTCTGCAAAAACCGGTATCGGTGTTGACGACGTTCTTGAAAACATCGTAACGGCTATCCCACCACCAGAAGGTGATCCAGAAGCGCCACTACAAGCGCTGATCATCGACTCTTGGTTCGATAACTACTTAGGCGTTGTTTCTTTGGTTCGTATCAAGAACGGTAAGCTGAAGAAGAACGACAAGATTAAAGTAATGTCGACAGACCAAGTTTGGGGTGTTGACCGTCTAGGTATCTTCACTCCTAAGCAAATCGACACAACTGAGCTAAATACTGGCGAAGTGGGTTGGGTTGTTTGTGGTATTAAAGACATCCTTGGCGCACCTGTTGGTGATACGTTGACGCTTGCAAAAGGCGGCAGCACAGAACGTCTACCTGGTTTCCAAAAAGTGAAGCCTCAGGTATATGCAGGTCTATTCCCAGTATCGTCTGATGACTACGAAAACTTCCGTGACGCACTAGGCAAACTAAGCCTGAACGATGCATCACTGTTCTTCGAACCAGAAAGTTCAGCAGCACTTGGTTTTGGTTTCCGTTGTGGCTTCTTAGGAATGCTTCACATGGAGATCATCCAAGAGCGTTTAGAGCGTGAATACGACCTAGACCTAATCACAACGGCACCAACCGTAGTGTACGAAGTTGTAAAAACGGATGGCAGCATTCTTTACGTTGATAGCCCGGCTAAACTGCCTGCGACTAATGATTTAGAAGAAATTCGTGAGCCTATCGCTCGTTGTAATATCCTTGTACCGTCTGACTACCTAGGTAACGTAATTACCTTATGTGTAGAAAAACGTGGTGTTCAAGTTGATATGGTTTACCACGGTAAGCAAGTTGCTGTGACTTACGACCTGCCAATGGCAGAAGTGGTTCTAGACTTCTTCGACCGTTTGAAATCAACATCTCGTGGCTATGCGTCACTGGATTACAACTTCCAACGTTTTGAAGTGTCGAACATGGTTCGTGTAGACGTATTGCTTAATGGCGAAACGGTTGACGCACTGGCTATCATTACGCACAAAGACATTGCACAGTCTCGTGGTCGTCTATTGGTTGAGAAGATGAAAGAATTCATCCCTCGTCAAATGTTTGATATCGCGATTCAAGCCGCGATTGGTAACCACATCATTGCTCGTTCTACAGTGAAACAACTGCGTAAGAACGTAATCGCAAAATGTTACGGTGGTGATATCAGTCGTAAGAAGAAACTTCTTAAGAAACAAAAAGAAGGTAAGAAGCGTATGAAGCAGATCGGTAACGTTGAACTGCCTCAAGAAGCATTCTTAGCGATTCTTCATGTTGGTAAAGACTAACTTTATCCAGCATTAAACGAATAATTGAAAGTGGAAGAGTAGCTCGCTATTCTTTCACTTTCGTTATTTTTAAAGAAATGAAATTTAAGGGATATCAATGGCTAATACATTTTCGCTTATCTTAGTGATCGTAACTCTAGTGACCGGCATTGTATGGGCGTTGGAAAAGTTTGTGTGGGCGAAGAAGCGCCAACAAAAACTGGCTAACGTTGAAGCACAATCAAATGGCCTAGACGCTGAAACCAGCGCAAAAGTTACGGCTCAGCCTTGGTGGGTTGAGAACAGTGTGTCCATTTTCCCGGTAATTGCATTTGTTTTGATCTTGCGTTCATTCATCTATGAACCGTTTCAAATCCCATCTGGTTCGATGATGCCAACCCTTTTGGTTGGTGATTTCATCTTGGTAGAGAAGTACGCGTACGGTCTAAAAGACCCAGTATGGCGCACTCAGTTGGTAGAAACAGGCAAGCCAGAACGCGGTGACTCAATCGTATTTAAGTACCCTCCTCAGCCGAATATCGACTACATCAAACGTGTTGTTGGTATGCCTGGCGACACAATTCGCTACAGCAGCCGCAAAGAGGTCTGCATTCAAGCGAAGGGTACAAGTAGCTGTGAACCAGTGAAACTAAGTCACGTTGAAGAAAGCCAATTTATTCAAGACGGTGTGCCTCTGATTCAGCTGAATGAACAGCTGGGTGACGTGGAGCACCAAATTTTAGTTAACCCATTACGTCGTGATCGTGTGCAAGCATATCAACCCCGCAATGGTGTTAACGAGTGGATCGTTCCAGAAGGCCAATACTTTGTGATGGGTGATAACCGTGACAACAGTGCTGATAGCCGTTACTGGGGCTTTGTCCCTGAAGCAAACCTTGTTGGTAAGGCCGTTGCTATTTGGATCAGCTTCGAATTCGAACGCGGTTCAGACAGTGTACTTCCAACATGGATTCCTACTGGTGTGCGTTTTAATCGCATCGGTGGGATTCACTAATCGATCACATAACACATCGAGAGAGCATGAATTCTCCAATTGATAAACTAGAGAGAAAGATTGGCTATCAGTTTAATGATGCCGATCTTATCCATCTGGCGCTGACTCACCGCAGCGCCGCAGGTAAACACAACGAACGTCTTGAGTTTCTGGGCGATTCAATTTTAAGTTTTGTTATCGCTGATGATCTTTACCACCGTTTCCCTAAGGTAAACGAAGGTGATATGAGCCGCATGCGCGCAACATTAGTACGTGGTCATACATTGGCAGAACTAGGTCGTGAATTCGAACTAGGAGATTACTTAAAATTAGGTCCAGGTGAGTTGAAGAGTGGCGGTTTCCGTCGTGATTCTATTCTAGCGGATGCTGTTGAAGCGATCATCGGTGCTGTCTATTTAGATAGTGATACCGAGGTTGTTCGCCGCATTATTTTAAGCTGGTACCAATCTCGCCTAGAGTCTATTCAGCCTGGTGTATCTCAAAAAGATCCGAAAACTCGTCTACAAGAGTTTTTACAAGGTCGAAGAAATCCCCTACCTGTCTACACAGTGACTAATATTAAAGGTGAAGCACACAACCAAGAGTTTACGGTTGAGTGTGAAGTGGCAGGTGTGGATAAACCTGTTATCGGTAAAGGCACTAGCCGCCGCAAGGCAGAACAAGCGGCTGCTGAAACAGCATTAGAGCAACTAAGTAATGTCTGATAACAATCAAGATTTCGATATCGATGCATTCTTTTCATCTGATAGCAAAAAAAACGGGCCTACCGGAAAACCAACACTGTGGCTTCATCGCTATCGTGGGTCGACCAAACGTAGGTAAATCGACGCTTTTGAACCATATTTTGGGTCAGAAAATCTCGATCACATCACGTAAACCTCAGACAACACGTCACCGTATTATGGGCGTAGAAACTGAAGGTGATTACCAAGCGATCTATGTTGATACTCCTGGACTTCACATCGAAGAAAAGCGTGCAATCAACCGTTTGATGAACCGTGCGGCGAACAGCTCACTGAGCGATGTGAACCTAGTATTTTTCCTTGTTGACGGTACTCACTGGACTGACGACGATGAAATGGTACTGAACAAGCTGAGAAAAACAGATTTCCCAGTAGTCCTTTGTATTAACAAGGTAGACAACGTTCAAGACCGTACCGACGTGATGCAACACATGATGGAAGTGTCTAAGAAGATGGACTTCCTTGATGTTGTGCCAATCTCGGCGAAGCAAGGTAAGAATATCGATGTACTGCGTAAGCACGTTCGTAACTCTTTACCAAAAGCGACGCACCACTTCCCTGAAGAGTACGTAACGGATCGCTCACAGCGCTTTATGGCCTCTGAAATCATCCGTGAAAAACTGATGCGATTCACAGGCGAAGAACTACCTTACTCAGTAACGGTTGAAATCGAGCGTTTTGATTACAACCCAGATAACGATGGTTTCCACATCAATGCTTTGATTCTTGTTGAACGTACTGGTCAGAAGAAGATGGTGATTGGTAAAGCGGGCGAGAAGATCAAAACGATTGGTCGTGAAGCTCGTATCGATATGGAAGAACTATTCGGTCGTAAGGTTTACCTAGAGACTTGGGTTAAAGTTAAGTCTGGTTGGGCTGACGATGAGCGTGCACTTCGCTCGTTAGGCTACATCGACGATCTATAATATATTGAACGTCACTTTCTGATATTAAGAAAGTTGAATTGAATATAAATACAAGAGAGAGTGCGAACTCTCTCTTTTTGTATCTGTAAGAAGGGTAAGTTATTGAGCGAAGGGTTACAGCGATGCTTTGTGTTGCACCGTCGACCATACAGTGAGTCGAGCCTGATTCTGGACGTCTTCAGTGAAGAGTACGGTCGGGTGACGTTGATGTCTAAAGGTGCGCGGAGTAAGCGTTCTAATTTGAAAGGTGCATTGCAACCTTTTACGCCTCTGCTGCTTAAGTGGTCTGGCAATGGTTCAATGAAAACGTTACGCCAAGCTGAACCGATCAGCTTGGGGCTTCCTCTTGCCGGTATTAATCTGTATTCAGCCATGTACGTTAATGAATTAGTTGGGCGAGTGTTGATGGCCGAAGTGGCCATGCCCGCATTTTTTCATGACTATCTTCATGCCTTAACAGAACTCGCTCATAATGAGAATCCTGAGCCAGCGCTACGTCGTTTTGAATTGGCTCTACTTTCCGCTATGGGGTATGGCGTCGACTTTTTACACTGTGCCGGCACCGGTGAACCGATTGATCCGAGCATGACTTATCGTTATCGAGAGCAGAAAGGTTTTATCGCATCGGTGCGTCGAGATAACCTCACTTTTATGGGCGATGAACTTATCGCAATCAGTGAACGTAGGTTTATCACTAAAGAGCAGTTAAAAGCGGCAAAACGCTTTACACGCATAGCCTTAAAGCCGTATCTTGGCGGCAAACCATTAAAAAGTAGAGAGCTATTTATGCCAACAATAGCCCTCTCTAGAGCACGGAGTATTGGAAAATGAGCTCAATCCTTTTAGGCGTTAATATCGACCATATTGCAACACTACGTAATGCACGTGGTACTAAATATCCAGACCCAGTACACGCAGCTGAAATTGCTGAACGTGCAGGTGCTGACGGCATCACCATTCACCTACGCGAAGATCGCCGTCATATCGTTGACCGTGATGTACGCATTCTTGCTGAGACAATCCAAACTCGCATGAATCTTGAGATGGCCGTGACGGACGAGATGGTTCAAATCGCACTCGATACCAATCCTGAGTTCGTTTGCTTAGTTCCAGAAAAACGCGAAGAGCTAACGACTGAAGGTGGCTTGGATGTTGTTGGTCAACTAGAGAAAATCAAAGCGGCGACCGAAAAACTGTCGGCTGCAGGTATTAAGGTCTCTCTATTTATCGATGCAGATCGTGAGCAAATCGATGCAGCAAAAGCATGTGGTGCGCCGTTTATTGAGCTTCATACTGGTCATTACGCTGATGCGAAAACAGAAGAAGATCAGCAAGATGAACTTAAAAAGATTGCAGCAGGCGCAAGCTACGCAGATGATCTAGGTATTACAGTGAATGCTGGTCATGGTCTGACTTACCACAACGTAGCGCCCATTGCGGCACTCCCTGAGATCTACGAGCTGAACATCGGTCACTCGATCATGGGACGCGCAGTGTTTGATGGTTTGAACAAAGCCGTTGCAGACATGAAAGCAATCATGGAAACAGCACGTAACAACGCTTAACTTTCTAACTAGTAACTAGTAACTAGTAATTAGTAAGTAGTTAAGTAGTTAAGTAGTTAAGTGGTTAATCAAAAACCAATAGAATCAATAAATCGAAGTTTAATAGTAAGGTAAACATGGCTGTTGTTGGATTAGGTACAGATATCGCAGAAATCGAACGTGTAGAAAAAGCACTATCACGAAGTGGTGAGGCTTTCGCTCAACGTATTTTGACCGATTCTGAATTTGAAGTATTCCAGCAGCTTAAGCAAAAAGGGCGTTACCTTGCGAAGCGTTTTGCGGCTAAAGAAGCGGCATCGAAAGCGCTCGGCACGGGCATAGCGCTTGGTGTGACCTTTCATGACTTTGAAATATCGAACGATGAGCATGGCAAGCCCGTTTTGAGTTTGCATAAAAAAGCTCAGGAAATTGCACTGGCGAATGGAACAAAGTCGATTCATCTGACGATTTCCGATGAACGCCACTACGCGGTGGCGACGGTATTACTTGAGTCGTAAGCTTTGGACTGAACCATGTGTTTAGTCGTCTGCTTAGACAGCGAGCGTGTTTAGGCTACGAACGAATTGATTAACACTGACCAAATATTCAAGTTAAAAAAAGCAGAGCTCATGGCTCTGCTTTTTTATTATCTGAATGCGTTCAATTTACTGCTAACTGCTAACTGCTTACTGCTTTCAGCCAACCGCTAACTTTTAACTGTTAATCGGCTGCAAGTAATGAATCGCTGTTGCCTGAACCTTATCTAATTCATCCTGCAATTCAAATAGCTCCGGCTCTATAGCCTCAATGGAAGTGCCTGAGCGCAACTCTTTGTCTATCGTTGCACATACCGATTTTAGTCTTGGCACGCCGCTGTATGAGCTGCTGCCGTGCATCTTGTGGATGATATGTATTAGTTCTTCAACAGGGAAGTCGTTGTCTTCTATTGCTTTCTCTGCGGCTTCGTAAACCTCAGGAATAAAGTCCACTAACATTCGCAGCATGTCGCGTGCAAGATCCTCTTTGTTAGCGGCTTGCTTCATTGCGGCCTGCCAATCAATGATGATGTTTTTGTGCACGTTCGCTTCTGTTTCTTGTGGCTGGCTATTATCTATCTCAACCGCAACGGCAGGATGTTCAGGGTCTATTTTATTGATATGTTCAACCTCTGAAGCTGGGCTCCAATGAAGCAGAACCTGCTGTAAGACATGCTCTTCGATAGGCTTGGTTAGGTAATCATCCATGCCCGCAGCTAGCAGTCGATCTCGCTCACCCATCATGGCGTGTGCGGTCACTGCGATAATCGGTGTGTTGGCGTTGTTAGCGAGTTTTTTAATGTGCTTACAAGCGGTCACTCCATCCATTTGTGGCATTTGGATATCCATGAAGATGATATCAAATGGTGTGCTAGTCGCTTTGTCGATCGCTTGTTGACCATTAGTACAGCTGATCACGGTTTCTACTCGCTCTTTCAATAACGCAGTAATCAACTTCAGGTTGGCTGGGTTATCGTCGACCGCCAGTACCGTTAACGGTAGCTTCTCTTCTGAGTGTGTTTCAATCGCTGGTGCAATCAAGGTTGGTGCTTGATTAGAGATCAGAGTTTGTAGCAGTTTCTTACGTGAGAGAGGCTTGGTAATGCATTGAACATCAACCTCTTTCATCAATTGCTCACCCAATGCAAGTTCGGTACTTGGCGTACCAATAATCACGTTCTGAGCAATCTTCTTCGCCCCAATCGCCCAACCACTGACGGTATCAAGTTGGTACTCTTGGTTCGCGGCTAAGTTAAGTAGAACGTAGTCATACGAGGTAGATTCGTCAGGCATAACCGAACGGTACGTTACTACTAAGCCCTCTTGGGTTAGGATCTGCTGAGTAATCGATGCCGCTTGCATGTTCGGCTCGATCAACAGTAACTGTTTGTCTTGTAGGCATTGAGTTTCGATAAGCTCGGTCATTGGCATATCAGTCGTTGATAGCCTTAAGGTAAACCAGAAGGTTGAACCTTGGTGCAGGCGACTAGTGAGGCTGATCTCACCGCCCATTTGGCTTACCAATTTCTGTGTGATAACGAGACCAAGGCCTGTACCACCATAACGGCGAGAGATACTCGCATCTGCTTGGCTGAAGGCTTGGAATAGCTGAGCCTGTTGACGCTCCGAGATACCTATACCGGTGTCTCGAACCATGAATTGAAGTTCAATGTTGTCTTCGGTCTGAGAACGAAGTTCAACACTGATATCGATATTGCCACGCTCGGTAAACTTGATTGAGTTACCAACAAGGTTGGTTAGAATCTGCTGAATACGCAGCGGATCACCAACAACGCCTGGTGGTACTTTCGGATCGATCTTAAGGGTCAGCTCTAGGCCTTTCTCATGAGCGTTGGTTGCTTGAAGGTTCACAACCTCTTCAAGGCTGGCTTGGAATTCAAATGGAATGTTTTCGAGTGCTAATTTACCAGCTTCCAACTTCGAGAAATCAAGAATGTCGTTGATGATGCTGAGTAGGTTATTGGCAGAGCGCTCAATGGTCTGCAAGTAATCGGTTTGGCTGGTCGACAGGTGGGTCTTAAGCATCTGACGAGTAAAGCCAATCACACCGTTGAGCGGCGTTCTTAATTCGTGAGACATGTTAGCCAAGAACTCAGACTTAACACGTGCTGCTTCTTGAGCGCGTTTTTTCGCAATGTCTAACTCAACGTTCTGAATCTCTAATTGCTCTAGGGTTTCACGTAGATCTGACGTGGCTTGGTCGATGCTGTGTTGCATCTCAACGTGATACTCTGATAGCGATACTGCCATCGCGTTGATACCGTTTTTCAGTGAATCTAGCTCACCATGCATCTTGCCTTCGATACGCACATCGAGGTGACCACGTCGAATCCGGTCAACCATGTTTTTCATGTGCGTGATCGGTTGAGTTACATCGTGCATTAAGCGGAACGCAAACACGCCCGATAAACCAAGTCCCAGAATCAACACCAAGAAAGCAGAAAACACCTCTTGATACTGCTGTAATCGTAATGAAGATAAGTCGAGCTCAATCGCGATATAGCCGATTGCTTGGTTCGCTTGCGATTGCCCGTTGGCTGAGTTGATGTATTGCCCCTCAGCGATGATGGGCGTCCTGAGAATCAGCGTGTTATCGAGCAGGTTCGAAGAGCTCAAATGCGGTATCGGCTTATCTTTGGGATAAGTGAGGCTTTCAAAGTCGGGGTGGAAGTTTGAGGTTACGAACAACTCATGGCGATCATCAAATACCGCGATACTGCGCACAAGGTTAGAGTTTTTTCGATGCGCATAGCTGATGAGCTGGCGAACAGACTCTCGGCTTTCGAGTTGCATGCCTGATGCGCTCGCAATCGCAAGCGGTTCTATAATGCTAGTACCAGTGTTAACCACCTGACCCTCAAGGTCTTGATAGCGGTTAAATGAGAAAAATGCACTCAATAGCAGCCCAATAATTAGGGTTGGAGCTAGAGTTAAGGTAATTACACGGGCTCTTAAGCCATATCTGGTCATGTTCTTTAATTACATCGAGGTCTGGATATGGGAAAATAACGCGCACAATGGCGGTTAAGTGAACGGTAAGCTTAATCAAAGCCGTGACGTTCGACAATGATTCCAAGGCATAATAGTGAGTCCTGGATACAAATTACTTATTAAAAGATACATTAGGCACAAGCAATGGCACGTTTTTTTCAACCAAAAAAGAAAACTCAATTCGAGACCAAGCACCAATCGGTTTTGGTTGAACGAATGGATCACAATGGGGCAGGGATTGCTTATCAGAAGAATAAGCCTGTTTTCATTGATGGCGCATTGCCGGGTGAGCAGGTTGTTATTCAGCTCGTCGAGAGTAAGAGTAAATTTGCGCGAGCAAAACTGATTAAATTATTGGAGCCAAGCGAACTGCGTTTGAAGCCTTTCTGTAAACATTTTAATCAGTGCGGTGGCTGTCATCTCCAGCACCTTGGCTACTCTTCTCAGGTAGAACATAAAGCGCAGTCTTTGAGCCATCTGATGAGCCAATACCAAACGGATAAAACCGATGTTGTTGAACCGATTATTGGTGATGAAACCGGTTATCGTCGCCGTGCGCGCATCAGCTTATTTGTCGATAAAAAGACACAGCAGCTTCAATTTGGTTTCCGCAAAAAGCAAAGCAAGCGGATTGAAAATATTACCGATTGTGCGGTGCTTGACCCTCGTCTCAATATCTTGCTGCCAAAGCTGAAAAGTTTACTGAATACTTTCAGCAATCTTACTTCTTTAGGACACGTTGAATTAGTGATCGGGGATACTGGTCCAGTCATGGTGCTACGCCACCTTAAGCCTTTGGTTGAAAAAGATGAGCAATCTTTGATTGAGTTGGCTCAGTCAGAAGGCGCTACGCTGTATTCTATGCCAGAAACTGACAAGTTGATTCGTTTAGTGGGTGATACGCCAAGCTATAGCGAAACCGGCGTAACCTTACCTTTTGAGCCAAACCACTTCATTCAAGTGAATCAAAAGGTCAATCAGCAGATGGTAACTCAAGCGATTGAATGGTTAGAGCCTCAAGCCGATGAGCGAGTGCTCGACCTGTTTTGTGGCTTGGGCAACTTCAGTCTGCCTATCGCACAACAATCTGCGTTTGTGGTGGGGGTTGAAGGTGTCGATGAAATGGTTCAGCAGGCAACGTCTAATGCAGCTTTGAATCAATTAAGCAATACAGAATTCTACCAAGCAAACCTTGAAGAAGAGTTGTCTTCACAACCTTGGGCAAAAGAAAGATTTGATAAAATCTTACTCGATCCAGCTCGTGCTGGAGCGAGTGGGATCGTTGATCAAATTTCAGGGTTAGGAGCGAAGCGTGTGGTTTATGTTTCGTGTAATCCTGCTACTCTAGCTAGAGATTCAGAGAGCTTAGAAAAACAAGGCTACCAATTGGCTAAGCTAGGCATGTTGGACATGTTCCCTCATACCAGTCATCTCGAATCGATGGCTCTCTTTATCAAGGCTTAGAAGCCCTTAAATAAGGCTTAAAAATGTATTACAAAGGTGCGGGGCAGCCTGCACTGATATCAATATGAGTCGAACTAACGTGGAACCAGTTAGTCATATTGAATTGGGTATAAAACATAATAACTAGGAAGGCATGATGGTTGCGGTACGAAGCGCACATTTAAACCCAAGCGAACAGTTTGAGCTAGATAATTGGATTGCGTCACTGAATCAAGACGCAAAAACCTCGAATAAACTGACCAAAGTTTATCGTCACTGTGAAGAGCTATTAAAAGATCACGAGCAAGGTGAACTTTTGCTTTGGCGTGGTCGCGAGATGATCGAAATCTTGGTCACCTTGTCTATGGATCGCGCTACTTTAGTGGCGGCGCAACTCTTCCCAGTCGTATCAAGCGGTGTTTTTGAGCGCGAAGCGTTTGAAGAAAGTTACGGAAAGGAAACCGTAAAGCTGATTGATGGCGTCGAAGAAATGGCGGCTTTGGGCCAGCTAAATGTCACCCTTGAAGGCAGTGCAGCCTCGGGTCAAGTCGATAATGTTCGACGAATGCTATTGGCCATGGTGGATGATTTCCGCTGCGTAGTCATTAAACTAGCAGAGCGAATTTGTAACCTCATAGAAGTGAAAAAGGCCCCTGATGCTGTGCGCCGTGCGGCAGCAAAAGAGTGTGCCAACATCTATGCGCCTCTTGCAAACCGTTTAGGTATTGGTCAGCTAAAGTGGGAAATTGAAGATTACGCTTTCCGCTACCAACAACCAGATACATACAAGCAGATTGCTAAACAGCTGTCTGAGCGGCGTATTGTGCGCGAACAATACATCACCGACTTTGTTGACGATCTCACGTCAGAAATGAACCGTTCAAGCATCAATGCTGAAGTCAGCGGTCGACCAAAACACATCTACAGTATCTGGCGCAAAATGCAGAAAAAAGGCTTAGAGTTTGATGAGCTTTTTGACGTGCGTGCGGTGCGTATTATCGCCGACCAACTGCAAGACTGTTATGCCGGCTTAGGTGTGGTTCACACCAAATATAAACACCTACCTAGTGAATTTGATGACTATGTTGCGAACCCTAAGCCGAATGGTTATCAGTCGATTCATACCGTAGTTCTTGGCCCTGAAGGCAAGACCATTGAAATTCAGATTCGTACCAAGCAGATGCATGAAGACTCTGAATTGGGCGTTGCTGCGCACTGGAAATACAAAGAAGGTGCATCTAGCGGCGTACGCAGTGGCTACGATGAGAAAATTACTTGGTTGCGTAAGCTTATCGACTGGCAAGAAGAGATGTCGGATTCTGGCGAGATGCTGGATGAAGTACGTAGCCAAGTCTTTGATGATCGTGTCTATGCCTTTACACCTCGCGGAGATGTGGTCGATTTACCAATGGGTGCAACACCGTTGGACTTTGCTTACCACATCCACTCGATGGTTGGACACCGTTGTATCGGTGCCAAAGTAGCGGGTCGAATCGTTCCGTTTACTCATAAGTTGGCGATGGGCGATCAGGTTGAGATCATCACTCAAAAAGAACCGAATCCATCACGTGATTGGCTAAACCCGACCACAGGCTTTGTTCATTCAAGTCGAGCTCGTGCAAAAATTAACGCTTGGTTCCGTGCTCAGAGTCGTGAGAAAAACCTCGAAGCTGGACGAGATATCTTAGAAGTTGAACTAGGCAGAGTCGGTGCAACACTAAAAGATGCTGAGCAATATGCGCTGAAACGATTCAACGTTAATACTCCAGATGAATTGTATGCGGGTATTGGTAGCGGCGATTTACGTATTAACCAAGTCGTTAATCACATCAATGCTTTGGTCAACAAACCAACGGCGGAAGAAGAAGACAAAAAAGCATTAGAGAAACTGCTTGAGTCTGACAATAAGCCTGCGCATCAGAGCCGCCCGAAAAAGGATGCTGTCGTTGTTGAAGGTGTCGATAACTTAATGACCCACTTGGCTCGTTGTTGTCAGCCGATCCCGGGCGATGTGATCAAAGGTTACATTACTCAAGGGCGTGGTATCTCAGTACACCGCAGCGATTGTGAACAGTTAAGTGAACTTAACCTGCATGCTCCCGAACGTATTATCGATACAGTCTGGGGCGATGGTTTTGTAGGCTCGTATATCTTAACGCTGCGTGTAGAGGCGCTAGAACGTACCGGCTTGTTGAAAGACATAACATCCCTGTTCTTGAACGAAAAAGTCAGTGTGACGACAATGAAGAGCCGTATTGACTATAAACGTCAGCTATCGGTGATGGATTTCGATTTGGAAGTGACCAACATTGAAATTCTGAGTCGAGTGACGAGCCGTGTCGAGCAAATCAAAGATGTGATGAGCGTAAAACGCCTCGGCTAGTTTTTACGTCGTACTTGGCTTTCTAACTGTGTTAACTGCACACTATACTCGCTTCATCACATAGGCAAGCTATGCTCAGAAGTCTCGTAAGTTTGTTGCCTTGTTAGAAGAGCCAATTACTTAGTAAAACAAAGATACTCGTCATTCCCTACAGTGAGGGACGAACGTGATAGGGAATCTCGCCAAGCGATTTGAGATCCCCAACTCGCTCATTCTTCGCTCTTGAGGATGACTGAAAAAATAGAAAGGTGAGTGGTTTTGGCTGCTCACCTTTTTTAGTTTTAGAAGACGTTATAAATTTAAAAATCAAAGACAGTGAATAGGAAGAAAACGATGAATCACCCGATTGAACAACTTGAACAGATTATGACTAAGCTGCGCGATCCTGAAGGTGGCTGTCCTTGGGATTTGAAACAAAATTTTGAAACAATTGTGCCGCATACTATCGAAGAAACCTACGAGGTGGTGGACGCGATTCACAACAAAGATTGGCCGAACCTACAAGAAGAGTTGGGTGACCTGTTGTTTCAGGTAATCTTCTACAGCCAATTGGCGAAAGAGCAGGGCTTGTTTGAATTCTCTGATGTGGTCGACGGTATCAATGAGAAACTGACGCGCCGTCATCCACATGTATTTTCTGATACAGAGTTTGCCAGTGATGAAGAAATTAATGCCAACTGGGAAGCTGAAAAAGCCAAAGAGAAAGCACAGGCAGGCAAAACTCAAGAAAGTATTCTAGACTCAATACCAAACTCTCTACCTGCACTTTCGCGTGCTACAAAAATTCAAAAGCAAGTCGCGAAATTTGGCTTTGATTGGGACTCTATTGGGCCAGTCGCCGACAAGGTTTTAGAGGAAGTTGATGAGGTGCTAGAAGAAGCACTTCAAGTAACGCCAAACGAAGATTTAGTTGAAGAAGAACTGGGTGATTTGTTGTTTGCTACCGTCAATTTAGTGCGACATTTGGGTAAAAATCCAGAAACGGCTCTCAATAAAGCCAATCTGAAATTTTCACGCCGCTTTAAAGGTGTGGAACAAAAAGTTCGTCAGCAAGATAAAATTTTGACCGACTTTTCTCTACAACAGCTTGATTCCATGTGGGATGAAGTCAAAGTGGCGGAGAAAAGATCATCAAAGCTTTTATCATGAATTGATTTGAAGCAAAAAATAAAAAATTGCAGTGTGATAGATTTCACGTTGTGGCGATAAGGGGCTTCTGGTATATTTTCATCCCGTCCAGAAGTAATCCATTTCCCTCATTCAACCAATTTCAGGTTAAACATGACGACAAATTACATTTTTGTTACTGGCGGGGTTGTATCCTCTCTAGGTAAAGGTATTGCAGCAGCATCTCTTGCGGCTATTTTAGAAGCTCGTGGTCTTAAAGTGACTATGATGAAGCTTGACCCTTACATCAACGTTGATCCAGGCACTATGAGCCCGACTCAACACGGTGAAGTGTTCGTTACGGAAGATGGCGCTGAAACAGACCTTGACCTTGGTCACTATGAGCGATTCATTCGCACCAAGATGACTAAGCGTAACAACTTCACAGCAGGTCGTGTTTATGCTGACGTTCTACGTAATGAACGTCGTGGTGACTACCTAGGTGCAACAATCCAGGTTATCCCTCACATCACTAACTCTATCAAAGAACGCGTAATCTCTGGTGCTAAAGGCCACGATATCGCGCTTGTTGAAGTTGGTGGTACTGTAGGTGATATTGAATCTCTACCATTTATGGAAGCGATTCGTCAGCTAGCAGTAGAACTAGGCCGTGAACGCGCAATGTTCATGCACCTTACTCTAGTGCCATACCTAGCAGCTGCGGGTGAAGTGAAAACTAAGCCAACGCAACACTCTGTAAAAGAGCTACTGTCTATCGGTATTCAACCTGACATCCTAGTTTGTCGTTCAGATCGTGTTATCCCAGCAAACGAACGTAAGAAAATTGCTCTTTTCTGTAATGTACAAGAAAAAGCAGTTATCTCTATGAAAGACGTAGATTCAATCTACAAGATCCCACAATTAATCCGTGCTCAAGGCATTGATGATCTTGTATGTACGCGTTTCGGTATCAATGCACCAGAAGCTGATCTGTCTGAGTGGGAACAAGTAATTTACGAAGAAGCTAACCCAACGGGTGAAGTGACGATTGGTATGGTTGGTAAGTACATTGAACTGCCTGACGCATACAAATCAGTAAATGAAGCGCTGAAACACGCAGGCTTGAAAAACCGCCTAAGTGTCACAATTAAATATGTAGATTCACAAGATGTTGAATCTAAAGGCACAGAAATTCTACAAGACCTAGATGCAATCCTAGTTCCTGGTGGCTTTGGCGACCGTGGTGTTGAAGGTAAGATCCTTGCTGCACAATACGCTCGTGAAAACAAAGTACCTTACTTAGGTATCTGTCTAGGTATGCAAGTTGCTCTTATTGAGTACGCTCGTAACGTTGCGAAGATGGAAGGTGCACACTCTTCTGAATTCTGCAAAGAAACTAAATACCCTGTTGTTGGCCTAATCACTGAGTGGATTGACGGCGAAGGTAAAGTTGAAGAGCGTACTGAGAAATCAGACCTAGGCGGCACAATGCGTCTTGGTTCACAGCTTTGTCACCTAGCGAAAGGGACGAAAGCTTACGAATTATACGGTAGCGCGACGATCCATGAACGTCACCGTCACCGTTACGAAGTGAACAACAATCTTCGTCCACAAATCGAAAAAGCGGGCCTAAAAGTATCGGGTCTGTCTGCGGACAAGAAACTGGTTGAAGTTATTGAGAACCCGAACCACCCATGGTTTGTTGCTGCTCAGTTCCACCCAGAGTTCACTTCAACACCTCGCGATGGTCACCCATTGTTTGCAGGTTTCGTTAAAGCGGCTGGCGAATTCCAGCGCGGCGAATTAGAAAAGTAAAAAGGAATCCAGGTAGCTGCGTAAGTTGTGCTGCTACCTTTAAATTTGACATTTATATATTCAACGAGAAGGAAACATTCAATGTCTAAGATCGTTAAAGTTCTAGGTCGTGAAATCATCGATTCACGTGGTAACCCAACTGTAGAAGCTGAAGTACACCTAGAAGGCGGTTTCGTAGGTATGGCTGCTGCTCCATCTGGCGCATCTACTGGTTCTCGCGAAGCTCTTGAGCTACGTGACGGCGACAAATCACGTTTCCTAGGTAAAGGTGTTCTTAAAGCAATTGAAGCTGTAAACGGCCCAATCGCTGACGCTCTAGTTGGTAAAGACGCTAAAGCACAAGCTGACGTTGACCAAGTTATGCTTGATCTAGACGGTACTGAGAACAAGTCTAAGTTTGGCGCTAACGCTATCCTTGCTGTTTCTCTAGCTAACGCAAAAGCTGCTGCTGCTGCGAAAGGCATGCCTCTATACGAGCACATTGCTGAGCTAAACGGTACTGCTGGTCAGTTCTCTATGCCTCTACCAATGATGAACATCATCAACGGTGGCGAGCACGCTGATAACAACGTTGACATCCAAGAGTTCATGATCCAACCAGTTGGCGCTAAAACTCTTAAAGAAGGTCTGCGTATCGGCGCTGAAGTATTCCACAACCTAGCTAAAGTTCTTAAGTCTAAAGGCTACAGCACTGCAGTTGGTGATGAAGGTGGTTTCGCTCCTAACCTTAAATCTAACGCTGAAGCTCTAGAAGTTATCGCAGAAGCTGTTGCAGCTGCTGGTTACGAACTAGGTAAAGACGTTACTCTTGCTATGGACTGTGCTGCATCTGAGTTCTTCGACAAAGAAGCTGGCATCTACAACATGAAGGGCGAAGGTAAAACTTTCACTTCTGAAGAGTTCAACCACTACCTAGCTGAACTAGCGAACAACTTCCCAATCGTTTCTATCGAAGACGGTCTTGACGAGTCAGATTGGGATGGCTTCAAGCACCAAACTGAACTTCTAGGCGACAAGCTTCAAATCGTTGGTGACGATCTTTTCGTTACAAACACTAAGATTCTTGCTGAAGGTATCGAGAAAGGCGTAGCTAACTCTATCCTTATCAAGTTCAACCAAATCGGTTCTCTAACTGAGACTCTAGCTGCTATCAAGATGGCTAAAGACGCTGGCTACACTGCAGTAATCTCTCACCGTTCTGGCGAAACTGAAGATGCAACTATCGCTGATCTAGCGGTAGGTACAGCTGCAGGTCAAATCAAAACTGGTTCTATGAGCCGTTCTGACCGTGTTGCTAAGTACAACCAACTTATCCGTATCGAAGAAGCTCTAGGTTCTAAAGCTCCTTTCAACGGTCTTAAAGAAGTTAAAGGTCAATAATTCCTAGCGAATTATTAATCTAAGCTTTTTAAATGCCTCGCTTATGCGGGGCATTTTTTTGCCTAAAATTCGTCATTCCCTAGATTAACGAAGAAAGGAGTAGGGAACTTCATTGTTACCACTCACTATTCTGTCCAATAATTCCCCTACTTATTGATTCCCTGACACCACATATCTCGCACCAATAAGCTCATTATGGTATATATGTGCCTTATTCTAGTTCCTTCTTTTTCAACCGGCGAAAGGTGTTATGCGAATTTTTGCTTTAGTACTGCTCATAGTGTTTGGCTGGCTACAACACACACTGTGGCTCGGTAAAAATGGTATTTCTGATTACTACGGTGTGAACAACGAAATCCAAGTTCAGCAGCAAGTAAATGAAAAGCTTCATCTTCGTAATGCTGAGATGTTTGCGGAAATCGACGATCTACGCCAAGGCTTAGACGCGATAGAAGAGCGCGCACGTCATGAGCTTGGAATGGTGAAAGAAGGCGAAACGTTTTATCGTATTATTGGTGAGGAATCTCATTAATGTCGAACCAACTTCAAAGCGTTATTGCAGTGGTCCCCGCTGCGGGCGTCGGCAGCCGAATGAAGGCCGACCGTCCCAAGCAATATCTTCAAATTCACGGTAAAACGATTTTAGAGCACACCGTTGAGAAACTGTTGTCTCACCCTCAGGTGTCTAAAATTGTGGTAGCGGTCAGCGACGATGATCCTTATTACCCTGAATTACCGCTTAACCTTAATCCACAGGTGATCAGAGTGTCCGGCGGGACGGAAAGAGCCGACTCGGTGCTTTCTGCCCTGGACTATATTGCTCAACAGCAACTCAGTGATTGGGTGATGGTGCATGATGCCGCTAGGCCTTGTATCCAATTGAGCGATATCGACAAACTGATCTCTGGTGCTATGACCCATGATGTTGGCGCGATTTTAGCTGCGCCTGTTCGCGATACAATGAAACGCGGTGCTCAAGGACAAATTGAACACACGGTCGATCGCGTCGATCTCTGGCATGCGCTTACCCCTCAGATGTTCCGATCTAAGCCTTTACGGAAAGTCTTGAGTGAAGCCTTGCAACAAGGTGTTTCAATTACCGATGAAGCGTCTGCGTTTGAGTGGAAAGGTTTATCACCAGCACTGATTGCTGGGCGTTCAGATAATTTTAAGATTACTCAGCCTGAAGATCTGGCTTTGGCTGAGTTTTATTTAAGTCAGAATAAGGAATAATGATGATTCGTATTGGCCATGGCTTTGATGTACACAAATTTGGTGGTGAAGGCCCGGTAATTATTGGTGGCGTGAGCGTCCCTTATGAACAGGGTCTTATCGCACACTCAGACGGTGATGTTGCCCTGCACGCATTATGCGATGCTTTACTGGGTTCAATTGCAGCGGGTGATATTGGTCGTCATTTCCCTGATACGGATGATGAATGGAAAGGCGCAGATAGCCGCGAATTACTGAAAGATGTTTACCGTCGAGTAAAAGAGCAAGGTTATGTGATTGGTAATGCTGATATTACTATCATGGCGCAAGCTCCAAAGATGGCTCCTCATATAGACTCTATGTGCCAAGTCATTGCTCAAGATTTAGAAACAAGCATTAGCAATGTGAATGTAAAAGCCACGACTACTGAGCGTTTAGGTTTTACAGGTCGCAAAGAGGGCATCGCATGTGAAGCGGTGGTCCTAATTACTAAAAGTGCGTAAGCACCAACACGAAAAGAACAGCATGTCAGATATTTTATCTTCATTGGCTTACCTAAACGGTAAACCAACTGCGAAAGCAAAACTAAAAGCAAAAGCCGAACACTTTGTCGTTAATGAAGACTTGGGTTTTGAGTTTACTGGTGAAGGCGAGCACCTAATGGTGCGTATTCGTAAAACTGGTGAGAACACGAGCTTCGTAGCAAACGAGCTGGCTAAAGCGTGTGGTGTTAAGTCGAAAGACGTGAGCTGGGCTGGTTTGAAAGACCGTCATGCTGTGACAGAACAGTGGTTGAGTGTGCATTTACCAAAAGGTGAACCTGACTTTTCTGCTTTTCTCGCACAATACCCAAGCATTGAGATCTTGGCGACAGCGCGTCACAACAAAAAGTTACGTCCAGGCGATTTAATTGGCAACCAATTTGAGCTGACTTTGTCTGAAGTAACGGACTGCGATGATGTGGTAAAGCGTTTAGAAAAAGTTGCTCAGGTAGGCGTGCCAAATTACTTCGGTGCTCAGCGCTTCGGTAATGAAGGTAACAACTTATCTGAAGCTCGTCGTTGGGGTCGTGAAAACGTTCGCACGCGTAATCAAAATAAGCGCAGCTTGTACCTCTCTGCTGCTCGTTCTTGGATCTACAACTTAATCCTTTCTGACCGTATTGAGCAAGATGCGTTTGCGTCGGCATTGGTTGGCGATATCGTCGTTAAAGACGGCGCTCAATTAGCTGTGACGGCAGACAATATCGAAACGGTAAATCAAGATATCGCGAACGGTTCTGCGTTTATTACCGTTGCTTTGGCTGGAGATAATGCGTTACCGACGACTGATGCGTCTCAAGCTCTAGAGCAGAAACACCTGGATGCTGAACCGGATCTAATGGCGCTTATTTGTGGTAACCGTATGCGCCATGATCGCCGTGAAGCTTCGTTGAAGCCGATGGGTTTAACTTGGGAAGTGAACGAAGATAATGTCATTCTTAAGTTCTCTCTCGATGCTGGTTGTTTCGCAACCGCTATTGTTCGTGAATTGGTTGAAGAAGTTCACGTAGAGAGAAGCTACGAGCAATAACGATTCTGCTTGGAGCGAAGTCACTTGATATCGGAAATTAAGTGACTTGGCTTTGGAACAAAAGAAAGGATACAAGATGAAGATTTTACTCAGCAACGATGATGGTGTGCATGCTCAAGGTATTCATGAGCTAGCCAATGAATTACGTGATCTTGCTGAAATTATCATTGTGGCACCTGACCGTAATCGCTCGGGTGCTTCAAATTCATTAACTTTAGAACAGCCTCTACGTGTTCAAGAAATTACCGAAGATACATATTCGGTACAAGGAACACCGACCGACTGTGTACACTTTGCGTTAAATGAACTGCTAAAGAATGATATGCCCGATCTGGTATTAACGGGTATTAATCACGGTGCTAATCTGGGTGATGATGTGCTTTATTCAGGCACGGTGGCAGCAGCCATGGAAGGGCACTTTTTAGGCGTTCAATCGGTGGCGTTTTCTCTGGTGGGTAAAAAACATTTTAAGACAGCGGCGGCCATTGCTCGTCGTATCGTCGAACAACATTTAGCAAACCCAATCCCAACCAATCGCCTGTTAAACGTCAATATCCCTGATTTAGCTTTAGAACAGTTGTCTGGCACTCAGGTGACTCGCCTAGGTGCTCGTCATCATGCTGAAGATATGATTAAGCAAAAAGATCCACGTGGTCATGATATTTATTGGCTTGGTCCTCCAGGTAAAGAACAAGATGCAGGTGAAGGCACCGACTTTTACGCTATCGAACATGGCTTTGTGTCAGTAACACCGTTACAAGTTGACCTGACAGCGCATGAGTCGTTAGGTGCGATGACAACATGGTTAGGGGGGAAGTAAGTGAGTAATCCTCAAGCAGAGCGCTTAGTTACTTTTCTGATTGAAAATGGTATTCAGGATCAAAAGGTTCTTGATGCTATTTATCAACTGCCTAGAGAGAGCTTTTTATCACAGGCGATGTATCATCAAGCCTATGATAATAATGCGCTTCCTATCGGACAGGGCCAGACGATTTCTCAGCCGTACATTGTCGCTAAGATGACAGAGTTGCTAGAATTACAGCAAAATAGCCGTGTTTTAGAAATCGGCACGGGTTCTGGCTATCAAACAGCGGTCTTGGCTCAACTGGTTGATCATGTTTATTCGGTTGAAAGAATTAAATCATTGCAATGGGATGCTAAACGTCGTCTCAAACAGCTCGATTTCTACAACATATCAACCAAGCATGGTGATGGTTGGCAAGGCTGGGCAGCAAAGGCGCCTTTTGATGCCATTATTGTAACAGCAGCAGCGGAGTCGATCCCTCAAGCACTCCTGCAGCAGTTAAAAGATGGTGGTCGCTTGTTGATTCCTGTTGGTGATGATGAGCAACAGTTGCTGAAAATTGTTCGTCATGGTGATGAGTTCTTATCCAGCGTGATTGAAATGGTAAGGTTTGTACCTCTTGTTCCTGGTGAGCTAGCTTAATAACAAGACTAATGGTGTAGGTGGATAGATAGTCGATGCGTTCGAAGGTTTTTAAAGGAAGTACTTTGTTACTTAGCTGTGCACTTGTTGGGTGTGCGGCTAACTCGCCTGCGCCAGTTTCTAGCCTAAATAAAAATTACTCATCGATCGATCGTGGTAGTTATCGTGGCAGTTACTATGAAGTCAAAAAAGGCGATACCCTTTATTTCATTGCTTATGTTACCAATAAAGACGTCAAAGACCTTGTGAGTTATAACAACCTCGCAGCACCTTACACTATTCATCCCGGACAGAAGCTTAAGTTATGGCGTCCTAGCTATAGCGCGCCAGCGTATGGTAAATCAACTGTCGTTGCGGTAGCTGTGGTTGCTCCTGCAGCCACGGCCACGACAGCGTCTGCGAGCACTAAGCCTAAAAGCACGCCAGTAAAGAGTAAAAACTCTAATTCTAAGCCGGCGCAAACTTCCGCCAAACCGGTGAAAAAAGATCCACCAAAGAAGGTTGAACAATCCAAATCAAAGGAGTATGTTGGGTCTAAAGGTAAACAGAATGTTACACCGTCCACCAAACCAACAAGTGATAAAGTATCCAAATGGTTATGGCCAACTAAAGGGAGAGTAATCAAGAATTTCTCTGTAGGCGAACAAGGAAATAAAGGCATAGACATAGCAGGACAGCGAGGTCAGCCAATAGTATCTACTGCAGGGGGAACGGTTGTTTATTCGGGTAATGCACTACGAGGCTACGGCAATCTAGTGATTGTGAAGCACAATGATAATTACTTAAGTGCATACGCGCACAACGACCGACTATTAGTATCTGAAGGGCAAAGTGTGAAACCAGGGCAGAAGATTGCAACAATGGGAAGCTCTGGAGCCAGCAGTGTTAGGCTGCACTTTGAGATTCGTTACCAAGGTAAGTCTGTTAATCCAAAACGATATTTACCTTAAATACAGTATGCAAAATTACGTATTGTATGGAGTGACACAGTCATTTAGCGACATATGAAGTTGTAATGTCATGCTAATTTCGCCAGGGGGAGGCGTTATGAGTATAAGCAATGCAGTAACCAAAGAAGAGTTCGATCTTAACCAAGCAACCACGGAACCGGAAGCTCTTGGAAAAGCAAAACGAACAGTCAAAAAGAAAGCCGAAACGAAAGAAGAGACTGAAGTTACATCTAAGAGTTTAGATGCTACTCAACTCTACTTAGGCGAAATCGGTTTCTCACCACTATTAACCGCTGAAGAAGAAGTGCTTTATGCACGTCGAGCTCTGCGCGGTGATGAAGCAGCACGTAAACGCATGATCGAAAGTAACCTGCGTTTGGTGGTAAAAATTTCTCGTCGTTATAGCAACCGTGGTCTTGCACTTCTCGATCTTATTGAAGAAGGCAACCTAGGCTTGATTCGCGCCGTAGAGAAGTTTGATCCAGAGCGCGGCTTCCGTTTCTCAACTTACGCGACATGGTGGATTCGTCAAACCATTGAACGTGCGCTAATGAATCAGACTCGTACTATCCGTTTGCCAATTCATGTTGTGAAAGAGCTGAATATCTACCTGCGTACGGCACGAGAGTTATCACAAAAACTTGACCACGAACCAACGGCAGAAGAAATTGCTTCTAAGCTAGATAAGCCAGTCGGTGATGTGAGTAAGATGCTTCGTCTAAACGAAAGAGTGAGCTCCGTTGATACGCCTATCGGTGGTGATGGTGAGAAAGCGCTACTGGATATTATTCCGGACATCAATAACTCAGATCCTGAGGTTTCAACTCAAGATAGCGATATTAAAAACTCGTTGATTTTCTGGCTTGATGAGCTGAATCCTAAGCAGAAAGAGGTGCTTGCGCGTCGCTTTGGATTACTTGGCTATGAACCATCAACACTAGAAGAAGTAGGCCGTGAAATTAGCCTAACTCGTGAACGTGTTCGCCAAATCCAAGTTGAAGGTCTTCGTCGTTTACGTGAGATTCTAATCAAGCAAGGCTTGAATATGGAAAACCTGTTCAACGTAGAAAACGACTAAATGAACTGATGATGTTTCTTTGAATAGAAGACAAATAAAAACGCTGACTTTTTAAGTCAGCGTTTTTTTGTTTGTGGCTTTTGTATTTCATGCTGCCGGCTCAAGCGACAGTACAAAACGACAATAACAACCTACTTGGAAAGAGACTAAAGCAACTTCTTCAAACGGTAGAGTTCTTCTAATGCTTGGCGAGGTGTCAGATCATCTGGATCAACATTCGCAAGTGCTTGTTCTACTTCACTTGGTTCAGGTATCAGGCTAAGTTGGTTCGCGATATCAACGCCACTTGGCTTTGATGTCGGAGAGTCGATACTCAATGCTTCTAGCTGAGTCAGTTTCGCACGTGCGTTTTTGATCACCGCTTTAGGTACGCCAGCCAATCCAGCAACCGCAAGGCCGTAAGATTTACTTGCTGCACCTTCTTGAACTGCGTGCATAAAGGCAATGCTGTCGCCATGTTCAACCGCATCTAAGTGTACGTTCGCTAAGGTTGGTATTTGGTTTGGTAGCTCAGTTAGCTCAAAGTAGTGCGTTGCAAATAGTGTCATCGCATTGATTTGATTGGCTAGCCATTCCGCACTTGCCCAAGCCAAAGACAGGCCATCGTAAGTACTGGTACCACGACCGATTTCATCCATTAACACAAGGCTATTTGGTGTCGCGTTGTGCAGAATGTTCGCGGTCTCTGTCATCTCAACCATGAAGGTTGAACGACCCGAAGCCAAATCATCGGATGCGCCAATACGAGTAAAGATACGGTCGATAGAACCAATCGTCGCGCTTTCTGCTGGAACATAACAACCAATATGAGCCATCAGCGCAATGAGTGCGGTCTGACGCATGTAGGTCGACTTACCACCCATGTTTGGACCTGTGATGATCAGCATCTTACGTTGATCATTGAGGTCGATAGGGTTAGCAATAAAGGGTTCGTCCATTACTTGTTCAACAACGGGGTGACGACCCGCCTGAATTTGTACACCAGCAGACTCTGTCATGGTTGGACGACAGTAATCAAGGGTGTCTGCACGCTCAGCTAAGTTTTGTAGAACATCCAGTTGAGACACTGAAGAAGCAATGTTTTGTAGTCGCTCTAGATAAGGCAGTAACAAATCAAACAACTCATCCCACAACTTCTTCTCGATCGCTAGGGCTTTCGATTTAGAGCTGAGAACTTTGTCTTCGTGCTCTTTCAGCTCAGGAATAATGTAGCGTTCTGCATTTTTCAGGGTTTGGCGGCGAACATAGTGTGGTGGCACAAGATGGCTTTGTCCGCGGCTAACTTGAATGAAGAAACCGTGTACGTTGTTGTAGCCAACTTTAAGTGTGTCGATACCGTGACGTTCACGCTCTTCTTGCTCAAGCTTATCCAGAAACTCGGTTGCACCCGCAGCAAGGTCGCGCCATTCATCAAGTTCTGCGTTGTAGCCTTCAGCTATCACGCCCCCATCGCGGATCACCACCGGTGGGTTCTCTTTTATCGCACGCTCAAGCAGCTCTGATACTTCATCGACAGGAGATGCATACTGAGCAAGCTGAGTCAGGTATGGGTGCTTAAGTTGCGTCAGCGTTTCTGCAAGCTCTGGTAAGTATTCCATTGCTTGGCGAAGTCGTGCCATATCACGTGGACGAGCAGAACGAAGTGCCAATCGAGCAAGAATACGCTCGATATCACCAATCTGTTTCAGCGTTGGTTGTAACTCAGTAAACAGAGCCAGCTCTTTCATCTCACCAATCGCATCTAGGCGTTGATCAAGAGCTGAAATATTACGCATGGGTTGATGTAACCAACGCTTAAGCATACGACTACCCATAGCCGTCGCAGTATGATCGAGTACTTCGGCTAGGGTGTTGTCTGTACCGCCACTAAGATTTTGGGTGATCTCCAAATTACGGCGAGTAGCCGCATCAAGGATCACTGAGTGATCTTGCTTATCCATTGTGAGTGAACGGATGTGTGGAAGAGCAGTACGTTGAGTGTCTTTTACATATTGAATCAAACAGCCCGCAGCGCATAAACCTAGTTTTGCACTTTCAACGCCAAAGCCAACTAGGTCACGAGTACCAAATTGTTGATTGAGTTGTTGCTTCGCTGTATCTAATTCAAATTCCCATACTGGACGACGGCGATTGCCATTACGACTTGCCATCAAATTTACGGGTTCGAAATCTTCAGGGAATAGCAGCTCACGTGGTGACGTTCTTTGTAGCTCTGCCGCCATCGCTTCTTCGGTTTCCGGCTCACATAGCTGGAATCGGCCAGAAGTAATATCAAGCGTCGCGTAGCCGAATTTACCATTGTGGTGATAAATGGAGGCAATCAGGTTATCAACACGCTCAGAAAGCAATGCTTCGTCGGTTACGGTTCCCGGAGTCACAATTCTTACGACAGCGCGATCAACCGGGCCCTTTGAAGTTGCTGGATTACCAATCTGCTCACAAATCGCTACGGACTCGCCCAACTGCACTAACTTCGCAAGGTAACCTTCAACGGCGTGGTATGGAACACCAGCCATAGGAATAGGCTCACCGTTTGAAGAGCCACGCTTGGTTAGCGAAATATCGAGGAGTTGAGAGGCTTTTTTAGCATCATCGTAGAAAAGCTCGTAGAAATCTCCCATGCGATAGAACAGCAAAATTTCTGGATTTTCTGCTTTTAGTTTTAGGTACTGCTGCATCATAGGAGTATGTTTTTGATCGGCTTTCACAGTTAACTTCTTTCGTTTATTTCTATTGCGGCTTAGGATACGTGAAAGCGTTTCGTGCGAAAAGCGACACATGCGAAAAGATGCAAATCCAAATGATATACATCTAGATAAGGGAAGCCAAAGATGCAGACGACTCAAGCTCTTAGTGAAAAACTCGGACACTTACTTGCGAAACATAAACATGTATTAGTGACGGCTGAATCTTGCACTGGCGGTGGCGTTGCTAGCGCGGTAACCGATATTGCTGGTAGCTCGGCTTGGTTTGACCGTGCTTTCGTGACCTACAGTAATGAAGCAAAACAAGAGATGATTGGTGTTCAGCTTGAAACCTTAGTTGAATTTGGTGCCGTGAGTGAGCCGGTGGTTATAGAAATGGCTCACGGGGCGCTGCAACATTCAAACGGCACGATTTCTGTATCGATCAGCGGCATTGCTGGCCCAGGTGGTGGTACGGAAGATAAGCCGGTAGGGACCGTGTGTTTTGCTTGGAAGGCTACAAATGGATGGAACAAAGTAGGAACGCATGTATTTACAGGCGATAGATCACAAGTACGCCAACAAGCCACGCACCATGCCCTGCAAGTTATTTATGATTACCTATCAATGGAAGACAAGTAACATTTGTACAAATTATTTTCATACAGGTATAGACACTGTATGAATCAACAGTATAATAAAAGCCAATTAGTCACCCCTTTGTGGGTTAGAAATAGATTCTAAGTCGCTTGTTGAGACAACCGATTATGTGGAGATAGAAATGGACGAGAATAAACAAAAAGCGTTAGCCGCAGCCCTTGGTCAGATTGAAAAGCAATTTGGTAAAGGTTCGATCATGCGTCTTGGTGATAACCGTACAATGGACGTAGAAACTATTTCTACAGGCTCTCTATCTCTAGATATCGCACTAGGTGCTGGTGGCCTACCGATGGGGCGTATCGTGGAAGTTTACGGTCCAGAATCATCAGGTAAAACAACGCTAACGCTTGAGCTTATTGCAGCGGCGCAAAAAGTGGGCAAAACGTGTGCATTCGTTGATGCGGAACACGCACTTGACCCTATCTACGCTCAAAAGCTTGGTGTTGATATCGACGCTTTGCTTGTGTCTCAACCAGATACCGGTGAACAAGCTCTAGAAATCTGTGATGCACTGGCTCGTTCAGGTGCTATCGATGTTCTTGTTATTGACTCGGTTGCTGCACTAACACCTAAAGCTGAGATCGAAGGCGAAATGGGCGATAGCCACATGGGTCTTCAAGCACGTATGCTTTCTCAAGCAATGCGTAAGCTAACAGGTAACCTTAAGCAGTCTAACTGTATGGCTATCTTCATTAACCAAATTCGTATGAAAATTGGTGTAATGTTCGGTAACCCAGAAACAACAACAGGTGGTAATGCACTTAAGTTCTACGCATCTGTTCGTCTTGATATTCGCCGTACTGGTGCAATCAAAGATGGTGATGAAGTTGTTGGTAACGAGACTCGTATCAAGGTTGTTAAGAACAAGATTGCTGCACCATTCAAACAAGCTGAAACTCAAATCCTTTACGGAAAAGGCTTCAACCGCGAAGGTGAGCTTATCGATTTAGGTGTTAAGAATAAGCTAGTAGAGAAAGCGGGCGCTTGGTACAGCTACAAAGGCGATAAGATCGGCCAAGGTAAATCGAACTCTTGTAAGCACCTACGTGAAAACCCAGAGATCGCTCTGGAACTTGACACTAAGCTTCGTGAATTGCTACTGACTCCTGCTGTTCTTGAAGAGAAAGGCGCAGAGAAAGAAGAAGAAAACGAAGAGCTATAAGCTAACGTTTATAGAACGGGTGTTTTAAAGAAACATTCGTTTTGAAAGAGTAGAAAGCCTCGCATATTTTATGTGGGGCTTTTTTGTTGGGGCTGATTTAGCCTTGAGTTGTATCGTGCGATTTCACTTCTCCATCCCCTAAACCCTAAACCCTAAACCCTAAACCCTAAACCCTAATCACTTTTGAGGCTTACCCTTACAGTAAAAAGAGTTCAGTAACGGTGTAATGATGGAGTGATAGATATTGATGTTATCTAGCTTCTGCTTAAATATGTTTTGGCTTTTTCTATTGTTGGTAAAGACAAAGGCATACATCGAAGCAATGTTGTCTCTGTATGCTGAATTACTCACTCGAATGTAGATACTTTTCACATTGCATTGTGCCAGTTCCAATCCATTTATATAGGCCTTCATTTCTGTTGAAGATACCTTCTGTGAATCGTCACTGAGATAAAGCGTCGCACTGCCGAATTGATAGGGTTGGTAGTTCTCTTTATTGAGGAATGGCGCTTGTTCATTGTTGTAGTGGATAAAGTAATAGGCGACCAGAATGATGCCAAACCATAGAGCGCATAAACTTATCGCAAATTGATGAGGGAATCTTGGGTTAACTTGTTCTTCGTTAATTGGCTGTTGTAGGTGATAGGTGTTTCTCTCTGCTTCTGCTTCTGCTTCTGCTTCTGCTTCTGCTTCTGCTTCTACATCTACTTTACCCCCAACTCCTAATGCATCACCTAAAATATCGTTCTCAGGCATTGCTTCTAACACATCTCGGTTTTTAGTTTGCGGGGTACTTGATGCTTGAGGTTGCTTATTTTGGGTGACTGAAAGTGAGTACCCTTTCTTGCTTATTGTTTTGAGCTTTAACTCATCAGTGTTTAAATTTTTGATGACCTTTCTAATGTAACTAATGGTGTTGGTCAGGGACTGGTCGGTTACTAATACACCCTGCCAACACTCTTCAAATAATTCCTCTCGAGATATGCACTGACCTTGGTGCTCTAACAGATATACAAGCACCTTAAACGGCAATGGGCGCATGCTGATCGTGGTATCAGATAGCGTCTGTGTGATCGTCCTCATTTTATTATTGATAACGATTTGGTCAGTGATATTGCTTTTGTGATTCATGGGCTTGTATGACGTTTTCATGTTGGATTTTGCGGGCGGTACTTTAAGCATAGGAGGCCAGTCTGTAACTGTAAAACGTCATTGGTTATATAAAAATTACATTTAGTTATCTGGTTATATTTTTGTTTGGCAATGGTTTGTAGCGAAAGCCAAAGGTGGTTGCTAACGTTATGCCGCCACGAGTTTTGATGATAGCTCGATTACTAATCGTTGTTTTATAGGTAAATAGGATGCCCGAAATTAAACAGAAAAACTCGGAATCAGTGAAGACCCTGTTGGAAGAGTATAAAGAAGTGACCTCCGTTGAGTCTTTTCAATTGGATGTCGTTAAGTCTTTAATAAAGATTTTTACCGACACTGATAAAAGCCTTGAGCAAGGCGATAAGGTGACCTTAGTAAAGGTTGCACAACAATATATCGATGAAGAGATCGATTTTTCACTTTCTGTTGGTTTTGATGATGCCGTTCCTATCCTAACTTCAATTAGAAAAGTAATTGAGATTGTCTAAGCGTTGGATTTGAATTTTAAGATTGTCAGGCACTTACGCTGACACTTGAGGTTCAATCTCTAAGTGAAATATAAATTAAAGATGTTCATGTTTGATTTGAATGTCTTTAGATAAAGGCAACACAGTCAGCTAGGTCGGCAATATTATAATTACATTGAAAGGAAGAAATAATGAATACAGTTACATTTTTAGGCGACAAGATTGCACTAGCGGGTGATTTCCCACTAAAGGGCGAAGTACTGACAACACCTTCGATGACAACAGTATCGCTAGCTCCGTTAACTATCTCAGACAAAACGGCTGAGTTTAAACTGATTTACTTGTTCCCAAGTGTTGATACGCCAGTATGCTCAAGCAGCACTAAGGCGATCTCTGAGTTGTCGGAACTGAAATCAGATTCTGTAGATATCTACACAGTTTCAACAGACCTGCCATTCGCACTTGCTCGCTTCCAGGAGAAAGAAGCAGTGACAGGCGTTGAGCAGCTATCAGTATTCAAGAACCCAGAGCTATTAAAAGCATTTGGTACTCAATTTGAAGAGCATGCTCTGTCTGGTTTGTCAGCTCGCGCAATTATTTTGCTGGATACAAACAATGTTGTTGTACACAGTGAATTGGTTGCTGAAGTGACTGAAGAGCCAAACTACAGCGCTATCATTGAAGCTTTAAAGGCTTAATGATGATTTGAAACCTTGGTGAATTTTGGGCACCAAGGTTTCATTATTTTACGCACAACGATAACAAGTTGATTTCGTTTTTAAGAACCCAAGCTCAATTCGGTCTACGCTTATAATTCAGTTATTTGTAGAACAATGCCCAACGAGTGAATTGGATTATTGAACTAGATTGTTGAATTAGATATCGGTGTTCTTCCTTGATAAAAGTAAAGTTAGCCATTTTTGTTACGGTTTCAACGATAGGGGCGATTATTCTCGCCATCGTGTTGCTCACGCCTCCACTCGCTTTGCGAGGGAGTCAGTGGGCATGTAATTTCAAGCAAATGGGATTTGTCACACCATCGTATGCGCAATACTCTGAATTGAATGAATTTATGCTGTATTCATTTAGCTCTGATGAAGATTTTTTTGTCAGCGATAGAATTCAAACCCTGAATCAACAGGGCGCAGTTGAAACTGCGGAAGTTGTATTTGTGGGGAAATATACGCTGAATGATAACCACCTAGAGATGGTTTTCAATGAAGTGAACTTCAGACATAAACACCCTGATGACATGATTAATCGTAATCAGTCTTTGTATAAAGGGTTTACTATCCAATATGACATTGAGCTGGACGGTGATTTTCTTTACTTGTATTCATCCAGCAATAGTGAAGAGTTCAATCACATTTGTACCAAGCGTTAATTGCAGTTATTTACCCTCCGTGTACCTTAGTCTTTAAGAACAACTCTCTTCCTGTCTCATCCATTTTCTTTGTATGTTCTCTGCCTGAGCTAGTGGAATATTCTTCATTTTATCGAATTCCAACTAAAATCCTGCCCAAGGGTGTCTTTTCTACAAGAAAACTAGTCGAAGCCTTAACCATGATCTACAATACGGCAAAATTCTAACTCGACTATTTTCAGGAAGAGCTGCATGTACATGAGCACTGATGAGGTTCGCAACGCGTTCCTTAAGTTCTTTGAGAGCAAAGAACACCAAATCGTAGACAGTTCATCGTTAGTTCCACATAACGATCCAACCCTGCTATTTACTAACGCAGGTATGAACCAATTCAAAGATTGCTTCTTAGGCGCCGAAAAACGTGCCTACACTCGAGCAACTACGGCTCAGCGTTGTGTACGTGCGGGTGGTAAACACAATGACCTTGAAAACGTAGGTTTCACGGCTCGTCACCATACATTCTTCGAAATGCTAGGTAACTTCAGCTTTGGTGATTACTTCAAAGAAGAAGCGATTGGGTTTGCTTGGGAATTCCTGACTGAAACACTCGGTCTGCCAAAAGATCGTCTGTTAGTAACGGTTTACGAGACAGATGACGAAGCATTCGATATCTGGAACAAGAAAGTGGGCATCCCAGCTGACAAGATTGTTCGCATCGGCGACAAAGAAGGCGGCAAGAAGTTTGAATCTGATAACTTCTGGACAATGGGTGACACAGGTCCTTGTGGTCCATGTACTGAAATCTTCTACGATCACGGTGAGCATATCTGGGGCGGTCGTCCTGGTACACCTGAAGAAGATGGTGACCGTTTCATCGAGATTTGGAACAACGTATTCATGCAGTTCAACCGTCACGCTGACGGCACTATGGAACCGCTACCTAAGCCAGCTGTAGATACTGGTATGGGTATTGAGCGTATCTCTGCAATCATGCAGGGCGTTCACTCTAACTACGAAATTGATGTATTCCAAAAGCTAATCAAAGCGACAGCAGAAGTGGTGGGTCACGACGACCTATCTAACCAATCTCTGCGCGTTATTGCTGACCACATCCGTTCTTGTTCATTCCTAATCGCTGATGGCGTAATGCCTTCAAACGAAGGTCGTGGCTACGTTCTACGCCGTATTATTCGTCGTGCAGTTCGTCACGGTAACAAGATTGGTGCACAAGGCGTGTTCTTCCACAAACTTGTGGGTGTACTGGCTGAAGTGATGGGCTCTGCGGCTGAAGAGCTTAAGAAACAGCAAGAGCTTGTTGAAAAAGTACTTCGCATCGAAGAAGAGAACTTTGGTCGTACGCTAGAGCGTGGCATGGTTATCCTTAACGACGCATTAGACGCACTTGAAGGCAAAGAGCTTGACGGTGAAACAGTCTTCAAACTTTACGACACATACGGCTTCCCAGCTGACCTTACTAACGATGTAGCTCGTGAACGCGACTTTACTATCGATGAAGAAGGCTTTGAGAAGGCGATGGAAGCACAGCGTAAGCGTGCACGTGAAGCGGGTCAGTTCGGTACTGATTACAACGCAACGATCAAAGTAGACACTAACACTGAGTTCTGTGGTTACACAGGTACTGAAGGTGCGGGTGAAATTTCTGCGTTATTCGTTGACGGCGAAGAAGTATCTTCACTATCGGCTGGCGACAAAGCAATCATCATCCTTGAAGAGACACCATTCTACGCTGAGTCAGGCGGTCAATGTGGTGACGCTGGTACGTTAAGCACTGCGTCGGGTCTATTCAAAGTACAAGACACTCAGAAGCTAGGTAATGCATTTGCACACCACGGCGAGCTAGTTGAAGGCGTATTTGCTCAAGGCGATAAAGTAGAAGCGCGCGTTGATGCTGAGCGTCGTGCTGCTATCTCACTAAACCACTCTGCAACTCACTTACTTCACTCTGCATTGCGCGAAGTGCTAGGTGAGCACGTTGCTCAGAAAGGTTCTTTAGTTAAGCCAGACAACCTACGTTTTGACTTCTCTAACCTTGAAGCGGTAACACCAGCACAGATTAAAGAAGTAGAGCGTCTAGTTAACGCACAAGTTCGTAAGAATCATGTGATTGAAACGAACATCATGGACATCGAGTCAGCGAAAGAAAAAGGTGCGATGGCACTGTTTGGCGAGAAGTACGATGATGAAGTTCGCGTTCTGTCTATGGGCGATTTCTCTACTGAGCTTTGTGGTGGTATCCACGCGAGCAACACGGGTGATATCGGTCTATTCAAGATCACTTCTGAAGGTGGTATTGCTGCGGGTATTCGTCGTATTGAAGCGGTAACGGGTGAAGCTGCTCTAGATGCCGTTGATGCTCAGAATAACGCTTACGAAGAGAAATTGGCTGAATCGGCTAAGAAAGCGAAGTCGCTAGAGAAAGAAATCCAACTACTTAAAGAAAAGATGGCTGCAGCTGAAGGCGCAAACATCATGGGTAAAGTGGAAGACATCTCAGGCACTAAAGTTCTGGTTGCTGCAATTGAAGGCGCAGACAACAAGAACCTACGTACTATGGTTGATAATGCTAAAAACCAAGTGGGTAGCGGCATCATCCTGATTGCGAACGTAGCAGACGGTAAAGTTGGCTTAATTGCTGGCGTAACCAAAGACCTTATCGGCAAAGTAAAAGCCGGTGACCTCGTTAAGATGGTTGCTGAGCAAGTTGGCGGTAAAGGCGGCGGTCGTCCAGATATGGCTCAAGCGGGTGGTACAGACGTTGAAGCACTACCTGAAGCGCTTAAATCAGTACGTATTTGGCTAGAAGAGCGTCTTTAAGCTTAAGTAATTGATACAAAGATGCCCAATCAACTGATTGGGCATCTTTTATTTTGCCTAATGGAAGAACGTCTGAAAAAGGTTTGATTGAGATTAACCAAGAAGTCTAATGGTAACGTTAGACTCCTTGGTTAATTTTTTATTGCTTCGCCATGACGCGGAGTATGTGTTTTTTTGTCATATATAGACATTGGTCTTGGGAAGGTGAGGAAGGGTGAAAATGCCTCTTATCGTGCAGAAATTTGGTGGAACGTCGGTGGGTTCAATAGAACGAATCCATCATGTAGCAGAAAAAATCATTGAAGCGAAAAATGAAGGGAACCAGATCCTGGTTGTCGTTTCTGCTATGTCAGGTGAAACAAATCGGTTAGTTAACTTAGCTTCACAAGTTGATAGCGTGCCAAATGCTAGAGAGTTGGATGTGCTGTTAACAGCTGGAGAACAAGTTTCCATGGCTTTGTTAGCGATGACGTTGCACAAGTTGGGTTATGAAGCGACATCGATGACTGGCTACCAAGCCAAGATACACACCGATTCTAATCATAATAATGCGACGATTGAGCGTATTGATACCGCTCCTATTAAAGCGCTGTTAGATGATGATCAGATTGTCATTGTTGCAGGTTTTCAAGGCGTTAACGCGAAAGGTGATATCACAACCTTAGGGCGAGGTGGTTCAGATACCACGGCCGTTGCATTAGCGGGCGCGCTTCAAGCGAAAGAGTGTCAGATTTATACCGATGTTGATGGCGTATATTCCTGCGACCCTAGAGTCGTTAAGCAATCTAAGAAATTAGATACCTTAGACTTTCCTTCTATGGAAGAAATGGCTCGCAGAGGCGCTAAGGTTTTGCACCTTCCATGTGTTCAGCATGCGTGGCGACACAATGTACCATTGAGAGTGCTTTCGAGCTTTGAAGAAGGCGAGGGAACTCTTATCGCAGGTAATGACTGTTTGAATGATATTGCTGGGATAGCTATTGAAAGAGATATGGTTCGCATCGAGTGTTTGAATCAAGATTTACCGTCTCTCATGTCGCATTGTCAGTTGTTAGGGATCGAAGTCTGTAGTGTGATCGAGGAAACAGAACGGGCAGCGCTCATTATCAAACCGGACATAAGTGCTAAATTAAAACTAGTTTTTGCTGAAAAAATCCGTAATAGTGAATATGTTAGTTTGTTAACTGTGGTAGGAAGCCGAACACAAGAAATTGTGGTCAGTTCACATGGATTGTTGTCTGAAGGCGAAATTGATGTACAACATCACTTATTGCAGCAGCAGTCTTTAACTTTGGTGATATCACCAACGCAAGTCGATATGGCTGCTAACATATTACACAATGCATACATCGTAGCGCGTGAAACACAGGGTTATCTTAAAAAAGAAGTGCATTTTGGTTAAATAAACTCAATCGATAGTTTACGAAAATATAACTTTTGTTGGATAATGCTCTCGTAGCTAGATAAATTTAGAGATTACTCAAGGAGCAAAGAATGCTAATTTTGACTCGCCGTGTTGGCGAAACACTGATGATTGGTGATGAAGTAACAGTTACTGTACTAGGCGTTAAAGGTAACCAAGTACGTATTGGTGTTAACGCACCTAAAGAAGTATCTGTTCACCGTGAAGAGATCTACATGCGCATTCAAGCTGAAAAAGGTAATGGTAACGTTGCATCTGGCAACTACTAATACTTTTGCGTAGAAGAGGGGCTAGCATTGTTGCTAGCCTTTTTTGATCTTGGGAGAGCAAAATCACAAGTTAGTGATTGGTTAGTTCAATAACTGGCTTAGTTCTAGATGCAGGGCTGAATGCTTGATATCGAAAAGTTACGCGCCTGAGTTAACTCTTATTGAGGCATCGTGATATTTGTTTGCCATAGTTCAAGTTTTACTGACTTACCCTATGGTGAAATAGAGCATCCCGTAGTATGGTGCAAACAGCAGTGACACTTACTGCGAGATAAATTAGATAATTGTTTTCCGCTGTTAATTATTGCCAATCTTTCACCTTAATTTTTAAGGGAAAAAGCGCTAATTGGATGTTATAAGTTCAATTTGCAAGCGCTTTGATTAAATTGCAAACGGTTGAATGTTTTTGTCCGGTTTTTTTCAATAAAGTGTTTGACATATTTTCGGTAAAACGTAATATGTGCCTCCGCAAGACGGTGAGGTGGCCGAGAGGCCGAAGGCGCTCCCCTGCTAAGGGAGTATGTGGTTTGTAGCCGCATCGAGGGTTCGAATCCCTCCCTCACCGCCATTTCTTGCACGTTTGAATTTGCAAGCAAACACAGAAGTAACAATGTGCGCCCTTAGCTCAGCTGGATAGAGTACCTGGCTACGAACCAGGCGGTCGGAGGTTCGAATCCTCCAGGGCGCACCATTCTTTAGATTACTTTGTTAAGAAGTAATGGATAAGAATAATGAATTAGGTGAGGTGGCCGAGTGGCCGAAGGCGCTCCCCTGCTAAGGGAGTATGTGGTTTGTAGCCGCATCGAGGGTTCGAATCCCTCCCTCACCGCCATTCATTACAGGCCTATGGCCTTTTTTTTGTTTCGTAGAAACAAGAATGTGATATATTTCACAACTTCTTCACTTGAAGATACCGTGCGCCCTTAGCTCAGCTGGATAGAGTACCTGGCTACGAACCAGGCGGTCGGAGGTTCGAATCCTCCAGGGCGCACCACTATTTAGGGTTTTCATTAATCCTGATGTTGAATGTTTAGTTTTACTTTATGCTCAATATCGAAACCGTTGCGCCCTTAGCTCAGCTGGATAGAGTACCTGGCTACGAACCAGGCGGTCGGAGGTTCGAATCCTCCAGGGCGCACCACTATTTAGGGTTTTGATTAATCCTGATGTTGAATGTTTAGTTTTAACTGCTTTATTGCCTTAACTAACAGCTCAATATCGAAACCGTTGCGCTCTTAGCTCAGCTGGATAGAGTACCTGGCTACGAACCAGGCGGTCGGAGGTTCGAATCCTCCAGGGCGCACCACTATTTAGGGTTTTTATTAATCCTGATGTTGAACGTTTAGCTTTAACTGCTTTATTGCCTTAACTAACAGCTCAATATCGAAACCGTTGCGCCCTTAGCTCAGCTGGATAGAGTACCTGGCTACGAACCAGGCGGTCGGAGGTTCGAATCCTCCAGGGCGCACCACTATTTAGGGTTTTCATTAATCCTGATGTTGAACGTTTAGTTTTAACTTTATGCTCAATATCGAAACCGTTGCGCCCTTAGCTCAGCTGGATAGAGTACCTGGCTACGAACCAGGCGGTCGGAGGTTCGAATCCTCCAGGGCGCACCACTATTTAGGGTTTTCATTAATCCTGATGTTAAACGTTTAGTTTTAACTTTATGCTTAATATCGAAACCGTTGCGCCCTTAGCTCAGCTGGATAGAGTACCTGGCTACGAACCAGGCGGTCGGAGGTTCGAATCCTCCAGGGCGCACCACTATTTAGGGTTTTCATTAATCCTGATGTTGAATGTTTAGTTTTAACTGCTTTATTGCCTTAACTAACAGTTCAATATCGAAACCGTTGCGCCCTTAGCTCAGCTGGATAGAGTACCTGGCTACGAACCAGGCGGTCGGAGGTTCGAATCCTCCAGGGCGCACCACATTATTAGAGAAAGCCTCGTTTTTACGAGGCTTTTTTTATGCCTGTCGTAAATTTGTTGCAACAATGTTAAATTTACGGTTTTTTTAACTTGTTGTATTTAAAGTAATTCTTGATTGCTTCTTGGTTATTCCACCTTTCTCATATCATTTCCCAGAAAAGCCCCGTTTAAGTCACAGTTTAAATATCTAAAAATGACTCATTTGACAGATTTATGTGATCTGATAGGCGAATAATTAACCTTATGTGTGCGTTATCCGTAACAGAACCTTAAACAAAATTGACAAACTTTTACCAATCGAGATAATCCATGGGTCGGGATCACTATTCGCTGAAATCCTGCACCTATGTCAGGATGACGAAGAAAGGAAGCAACATGACTAATATTGGAAGCCTGCTAGGAGATGCAGCAACTCTAATGATAACGGGAATGTCCGTTGTCTTTATTTTCCTAACTATTCTAGTTTACCTCGTTCGGTTGATGTCAAAACTGGTACCAGAAGAAGTACCTGAACCGATCGCAGCACCTAAAAAAATTAAAAAATCACAATCAAACCCTTCTGCTGTTAGTCCACAGGTAGTGGCAGCAATTTCGGCCGCGGTTCACCAATACCGTGCGTCTACTGCTAAGTAGCATTTAAAGGATTAAAAAGGAGTTTATGAGCATGTCTAAACCACTAGCTATCACTGATGTGGTACTTCGTGACGCGCACCAGTCACTATTTGCTACACGTATGCGTATCGAAGATATGCTGCCTATTGCGGCAGAACTGGATAAAGTCGGTTACTGGTCTTTAGAGACTTGGGGTGGCGCGACGTTTGATTCGTGTATCCGTTTTCTTGGAGAAGATCCGTGGGAGCGTTTGCGTGAGCTGAAAAAAGCGATGCCAAACACACCAATGCAGATGCTACTGCGTGGTCAAAATTTATTAGGTTACCGCCACTACGCGGATGACGTAGTCGAAAAGTTTGTTGAACGTGCCCACAAGAACGGCATGGACGTATTCCGTATTTTTGATGCGATGAATGATGTTCGTAACTTTGAAACGGCAGTGAAAGCAACGATCGATGTTGGCGGCCACGCTCAAGGTACGTTGTCTTATACAACCAGCCCAGTACATAACTCAGATACGTGGGTTGATCTCGCTAAGCGCTTGGAAGATCTAGGCTGCCATTCACTATGTATCAAAGATATGTCAGGTTTATTAAAGCCTTATGAAGCGGAAGAGCTAATTACTCGCATCAAAGCGTCTTGTGATGTACCTCTAGCGCTACATAGCCACGCGACAACGGGTCTATCAACCGCTACAGCCGTTAAAGCTGTTGAAGCTGGCATTGATATTCTAGACACCGCAATCTCTTCTATGAGCTGTACTTACGGCCATACACCAACCGAAACGGTTGTTGCTATGTTGGAAGGCACAGAGCGCGACACCAATCTTAAGCTTGATCAGATCGAACCCATCGCGGCTTACTTCCGTGATGTACGTAAAAAGTACGCGAAATGGGAAGGTCAGCTAAAAGGTGTCGATTCTCGCATCTTGATCGCTCAAGTTCCTGGCGGCATGTTAACCAACATGGAAGGTCAGCTTAAAGAGCAAGGCGCAGCCGATCGTATGGACGAAGTGCTTGAAGAGATCCCGCGCGTACGTAAAGAATTGGGTTACATTCCTTTGGTAACACCTACTTCTCAAATCGTGGGCACTCAAGCAGTTATCAACGTCTTAACCGGTGAGCGCTATAAGAGCATCACTAAAGAGACAGCGGGTCTGTTGAAAGGCGAATACGGTCAAGCGCCTGCTGAGGTTGATGCTGAACTACAAGCGAAAGTGTTAGATGGTGCTGAGCCAATCACGTGTCGTCCTGCTGATTTACTTAAGTCTGAAATGGATACGTTAACGACTGACCTTTTAGAAAAAGCGAAATCAGATGGCATTTCACTCGCTGAAGATACCGTTGATGATGTACTGACATACGCACTCTTCCCACAAGTCGGCCTTAAGTTCCTTAAGAACCGTCGTAACCCTGAAGCATTTGAACCTGCACCGACTGCGGAAACGGCAGCTCCTGTTGCAGCACCACAACCTGCTACTGGCGGTATTGAAAGCTACAGCGTGAAGGTTGATGGTCAAGTTTATGATGTTGAAGTTGGCCCTCAAGGTGAACTGACATCGGTATCTCCATCAGCGAAACCTGCACAAGCGGCTCAAGCAGCACTTGCTGCGGCTTCTGATGCAGAAGCCGTTCCAGCTCCGTTAGCGGGCAACATCTTCAAAGTTATCGTTCAGCCGGGTGCTGAAGTGGCTGAAGGTGATGTGCTACTGATCTTGGAAGCGATGAAGATGGAAACCGAAGTTCGTGCTGCTCGTGGTGGTATCGTTCAAGAGTTGAATGTTAAAGAAGGCGATGCAGTTACTGTAGGCGCTCCACTACTAAGCTTAGCGTAAGGGAGTCCCATGGAAGGATTGATGACCTTATGGTCTGAAACAGGTATTGCTAACTTTGAGTTCGGCCAGATCTGTATGATGTTGGTCGGTTGCTTATTGTTGTTTTTAGCAATTCGCAAAGGATTTGAACCGTTACTTCTACTGCCAATTGGCTTTGGTGCCGTATTAGCAAACATTCCAAATGCTGGGTTTACTGATCCAGGTGGTTTGCTTTACTACGTTTACTACATTGGTATTGAAACGGGTATTTTCCCACTGCTGATCTTTATGGGTGTTGGTGCAATGACGGACTTCGGTGCGTTGATTGCTAACCCTAAAACGTTATGGCTAGGGGCTGCGGCTCAGTTTGGTATCTTCGCAACGCTATTTGGTGCGATCTTGCTGAACTATGTTCCAGGAATGGAATTCTCAATGGCCGATGCTTCGTCAATTGCGATTATTGGTGGTGCCGATGGCCCAACCGCGATCTTCTTGGCGAGTAAGTTGTCTCCTGACCTATTAGGTGCCATTGCGGTAGCGGCTTATAGCTACATGGCGTTGGTTCCTATTATTCAGCCGCCAATCATGAAAGCGTTAACGACGCCTGAAGAACGTAAGATTAAGATGGCGCAGTTACGTCACGTTGGTAAAGCCGAGAAGATCCTTTTCCCGCTTGCTGTACTATTGATGACGATTCTGTTCCTACCTTCAGCAACACCTCTAGTGGGTATGTTCTGCTTGGGTAACTTAATGCGTGAAGCGGGTGTGGTTGATCGCCTTTCAAAAACAGCTCAAAACGAACTGATTAACGTCGTAACTATTTTCCTAGGCCTAGGTGTTGGTTCTAAGCTTCAAGCGGATACGTTCTTGAACTTAGAGACACTGGGTATTCTAGGTTTAGGTGCTGTGGCGTTCAGTATCGGTACGGCGGGTGGCGTATTAATGGCTAAGCTACTTAATCGCTTCTCTAAAGAAGACATCAACCCATTGATTGGCGCAGCTGGAGTATCAGCGGTTCCTATGGCGGCTCGTGTTGTAAACAAGGTTGGTCTTGAGGCAAATCCTCAAAACTTCTTGTTGATGCATGCGATGGGCCCGAACGTGGCAGGTGTACTTGGTAGTGCGGTTGCCGCAGGTATTCTATTAGCTCTCGTGGGCTAATGAACTGCTGGGTCATGTGTCGTTACGTTAATTGGTCGTCAATTTACGAATGAGCGGTTAACTTCGCCTTATTAAATGGTTTATAGTCAAAGGGATGCTTTCGCATCCCTTTCTTTTTATCAATTAGGGTGTTTGCTCACTAGGGCTTTTATCAATCAAGGAAATGTGGAAATGGAAAACAAACAGATTGCGATTACTCAATTCGGCGGCGTCGAAAACCTAAGTATTCAAACCAACGTTATTCCTAAGCCAAAGGCGGGAGAAGTGCTGGTCAAAGTTTCCTTTTCGGGCATTAATCCGATTGATGTCAAAACCCGTGCTGGCCTTGGTTGGGCCGCAGCACAGAACAAAGATAATCTTCCTTGGGTACCTGGTTACGACATTTCAGGGCAGATTGTTACGCTAGGCGAACATGCAGAGCGTTTTACTGTTGGTGATAACGTAGCCGGCTTTATTGGCTTCCCATTGCAAGGCGGCGGTTACAGCCAATATGTGTGCGTTCCAGAAGCTGCATTAAGCATGGTTCCTGATTCTGTCACTCTAGAAGCGGCTGCGGCATTACCACTAGCCAGCCAAACGGCAGCACAGGCACTCAATAAAGCGGAAGTGAAAGAGGGCGATCGTGTACTCATCTTGGCGGGTGCAGGCGGCGTTGGTCATCTAGCGGTTCAAATCGCCGTGGCAGCGAAAGCCGAGGTTTATACAACGTGTAGTGAAGCGAATCTTGATTACTTAGCAACGCTAGGCGCTCATGCGATTAACTATAAATTTGCACCAGCATCAGAAAGAGTATCCGATGTCGATGTGCTGATTGATTTGGTCGGTGGAGATACCGCTCTCGATGCATTGAAGTGTCTAAAAGATGGCGCAAGAGTCGTGACAGTCCCAACTTTATCTGCTGAATTGATCTGCGAAAAAGCAACATTATTAGGCTTTACTGCATCAGGTATGCTGGTTGAGCCAAACCCAGAGCAAATGGACACTATGCTGTATATGGTCAGTGTCGGATTGCTCAAAACAGAAATTCAAGGTATCTACCAGTTAGACGAAGCGCAATCAGCTCATCTGCAGGTTGAAACCGGACATACCAGAGGCAAGGTACTACTTAAAATGCAAGAAGGTTGATATGCAGTGCTAGAGTTTTTTAATTCTCTATTTGAAAACATAGCGCTGTGGTTTTCTGACTCAGCGCTGTGGGTACTCTTCATTAGTGGCTTCTTGAGTGCCACGTTATTGCCCGGCGGTTCTGAAGCAAGTCTGGTTGCGGCATTGAGCTTAGATCAGTTCTCAACATCATCGATCATTCTGCTGGCGACACTTGGTAATACCTTAGGCGGCCTGACCAATTATTGGATTGGTTTGTGGTTACCTAATCGAACTCAATCTGAAAAGCATGGTCATAAGGCTATGGCTTGGCTGAGCCGCTATGGTTACTGGACACTGTTATTCAGTTGGTTACCGATCATTGGTGACCCTTTGTGTCTGGCTGCCGGTTGGCTGAGAATGAAATTTATCCCTAGCGTTATTTTGATAGCGATTGGCAAAGCCGCTCGCTACAGCTTACTTGCTGCTATTTACTTCGGTTTTTTCTAAGGAGAACCTATGAAAAAGGTTTTACTTGGTACATTTTCTCTTATCGCCATTGCTGGCTGTTCTTACAATGTACCTAGCTCAACACCCTTCTTTTCTTCGCTACCTGAAGGTGTCACCTTATTAGAAGAAGTTAAGCCTTCTAAAGATAAAGTCGTGATTCCGTATGCGAAATATCAGCTTGAAAATGGCTTGACCGTTATTCTATCTCCTGATGATTCCGATCCACTGGTGCATGTTGATGTCACTTATCACGTAGGTTCTGCTCGTGAGCAGATTGGTAAGTCAGGCTTTGCTCACTTCTTTGAGCACATGATGTTCCAAGGCTCTGAAAACGTTGGTGACCAACAGCACTTCAAGATCATTACCGAAGCGGGTGGTTCTTTAAACGGCACCACTAACCGTGACCGTACCAACTACTTTGAAACCGTTCCATCTAATCAACTTGAGAAAATGCTGTGGCTGGAATCAGACCGCATGGGCTTCTTGTTGGATGCGGTTTCTCAGAAGAAATTTGAAGTTCAAAGAGGCACGGTTAAGAACGAGCGAGCTCAAAGCTACGAAAACCGTCCTTATGGCTTGATGTGGGAACGTATGGGTGAAGCCCTTTACCCTGAAGGCCACCCATACTCGTGGCAACCAATCGGTTATGTTGAAGACTTAGACCGTGTGGATGTGAATGATCTTAAAGCCTTCTTTCTACGCTGGTATGGCCCAAATAATGCCGTGTTGACTATCGGTGGTGATATCGACGTTGATGACACGCTAGAGTGGGTTAACAAGTACTTTGGTCCAATCCCTCAAGGCCCTGAAGTTAAGGCTGCTGAGAAACAACCTGCGGTGCTGACTGAAGATAAGTACATCACCTTAAAAGATAATATTCGTCAGCCGATGGTACTGGTCGGTTGGCCAACGACATATCGTGGTGAAGAAACACAAGCTTCGTTAAATGCACTGTCTAACGTTTTAGGTTCTGGTACCAACAGTTACCTATACCAAAACTTGGTTAAGACGCAAAAAGCAGTGAGCGCGGGTTCTTTCCATGACTGTGCTGAATTGGCTTGTACCATGTATGTTTATGCGATGGGCGACTCTGGTAAAAAAGGGGATTTGACGGTTCTTAACAAAGAGTTGATGGATACCTTAGAGCAGTTCTCGAAAGAGGGTGTTGAACAAGAGCGCTTAGACCAAATTACTGGTATGGCTGAAGCGGATGCGGTTTTCGCTCTACAAAGTGTCAAAGGGAAAGTTTCACAACTGGCTTCGAATCAGACGTTCTATGGTCAACCTGACCGTATTGAATCGCAACTCGATCAAATCCGAGCGGTAACACCAGAAAGCGTCAGCAAGGCATACCAAGATTTCATCGAGGGTAAGCATAAGGTGACACTCAGTGTTGTTCCTAAGAAGCAGCTCGATCTCGCAGTTCGTGAAGCTACATTCACCACTCCAGATCGCACGTTACCTGAATACGCTAAGGTCACTGAAGATCAGCTTGATTTCAGAAAAGCACCCAACACATTTGATCGCAGTGTGATGCCAGAAGTGAACTTTGGTGTTGAAGCGACCATGCCTGAGCTGTATCGCATGCACTTTGCGAATGGCACAGACTTGATTGGTACCGTGACCAGTGAAACGCCGACAGTGCAGCTACAAATTCAACTGCCTGCAGGCGAACGCTATGTTCGTAAAGGGCAAGAAGGCTTAGCGAACTTAACCGCTTCTATGATGGAAGAAGGTTCGACGAAACGAACGGTTGAAGAATTACAGGCGACCTTAGATAAGCTAGGTAGCAGTGTCAGCATTAGCGCCGGAAGTTATACCACGGATATCTCGGTTTCAACGCTAGAGAAAAACCTGCCTCAAACCTTAGCGATCGTACAAGAGGTTCTGTTTGAGCCTAAGTTTGATGAGCAAGACTTCGAACGCGTGAAGAAGCAGATGCTTGAAGGTGTTGTCTATCAGCATCAACAACCAAGCTGGATGGCTTCTCAAGCAACCCGTGAAGTGTTATTTGGTGACAGTATTTTTGCTCGAGCAAGCGATGGTACTAAAGCGTCTCTATCGCAACTGACCTTAGATGATGTAAAAAAATTCTATGGTCAACATTACACACCAGAAGGTGCCAATATTGTTGTTGTGGGAGACATCTCGAAGAAAGAGGTGGGGAAACAGCTACAATTCTTTGAACAGTGGCAAGGCGATGCGGCACCACTAACGCGTCCGCAGATCATCAAAGAGCTTTCAGGACAGCATCTGTACTTAGTAGATAAACCAGGTGCGCCACAAAGTATTGTTCGTCTGGTGCGTAAAGGTTTACCTTTTGATGCGACGGGTGAGTTGTATTTGAGCCAGTTGGCTAACTTCAATTTAGCCGGTAACTTCAATAGCCGCATTAACCAAAACTTACGTGAAGACAAAGCGTACACTTATGGTGCAAGCGGTTACTTCGCGAGTACACGTGAAACTGGTGCGGTAGTATTTAGTGCTCAAGTGAGAGCCAATGCGACGGTTCCATCGATTCAAGAGTTTATCTCTGAGCTAAATGAATTTAGTCAAAGTGGATTAACTGACGAAGAGGTGAAATTTATGCGCCTTGCCGTCGGTCAACAAGATGCGCTTAAATACGAAACTCCAAGTCAAAAGGCTGGGTTGTTGAGTAATATTGTTGCGCTGAGCCTTGACGAAGATTACCTGCAACAACGTAATCAGATAGTTGAAACGGTCTCAAAAGAGACGTTAAACGAGCTATCTAAGAAATGGTTTGACCCGAATGATTATCAAATAATTGTTGTTGGCGACGCGGCTTCGCTTCGTCCTCAACTAGAAAAGTTAGATATTCCAATAGAAGAGCTTGAAATCATTCGTTAGAGTACACATTAAAGGGGGAGGGAAAAGACTCTATTTTTCTCCTCCGACCTAATTTATGATAGTTCTAATCAGAACGATATAAGATAAGTGAACTGAATTTTGACTGATTTTGCTGCGCGACTAAAGCAAGTTGCAACCAACCCTAAGACCTTCTCTCAATTTGGTCGTGGTGTTGAAAGGGAAACGTTACGCTACACGGAAGATGGGCATCTTGCGACTGGGCCGCACCCAAAGGCTTTGGGATCTGCGTTGATGAACGGATGGGTAACGACCGATTTTTCTGAGTCGCTACTGGAGTTTATTACGCCTGTTTCTAACGACGTTCCGACGCTTTTGAATCAGTTGTCTGATATCCATCACTTCACACAAACCAAGTTAGATGGCGAAAAGATGTGGCCGCTTTCTATGCCTTGTTATGTAGGCAGTGAAGATTACATTCAGTTAGCGCAATACGGTACCTCTAACAACGGCAAGATGAAGACGCTATATCGTGAAGGCCTAAAACGTCGTTACGGTAGCCTGATGCAGATTATTTCAGGTGTTCACTTCAACTTCTCTTTCCCGGATAGTTTTTGGGATAGCCTGTTTGGAGAGCAAACCGAAGAAGCACGTTGTGAATCTAAGTCCGATGCTTACTTTGGTTTGATTCGTAATTACTACCGTTTTGGTTGGTTAATTCCTTATTTCTTCGGTGCTTCACCTGCACTATGTCCTTCTTTCATCAAAGGAAGAGAGACAAAGCTACCTTTTGAAAAGATTGGTGAGACGCTGTATCTACCAAAAGCAACGGCACTACGTTTGAGCGATCTTGGCTACACCAACAGTGCTCAAAGTGTATTGAAAATTGGCTTTAATAGCCTAGACCAGTACCTAGAGGGATTGAACCAAGCGATTCGCACTCCATCGGAAGAGTTTGCCGAAATCGGTACTAAAGTTGATGGTGAATACCGTCAGTTGAATAGCAATGTTCTTCAAATCGAGAACGAGCTTTATGCGCCAATTCGTCCTAAGCGTGTTGCTAAAAGTGGTGAGAAGCCATCTGAAGCACTGGCTCGTGCTGGTGTCGAGTACATCGAGGTTCGCTCTTTAGACGTAAACCCATTCAGCTCAATTGGTATCAATGAGCAACAGGTTCGCTTCTTGGATTTATTCCTAACTTGGAGCGTGCTAACCGACTCTGCTGAGATGGATAACTGCGAACTTGAATGCTGGCGCGATAACTGGAACAAGGTGATCTTAGAAGGTCGTCAGGTTGGTTTAGAGCTGAAAATCGGTTGTCATGGTGAACGATTGTCTCTGCAAGATTGGGCGAAGCGCGTCTTCAAAGACCTACGCTCTATTGCTGAGATGATGGACGCTGAACAAGGCGGCCGTGCATACCAAGAAACGTGTGATACGCTTGAAGCTTGGATCGATAACCCAGAATTAACGATTTCTGGTCAGCTACTTGAAGAGACCAAGAGATTAGGTGGCTTAGGAAAAGTGGGCTGCGCGTTGGGGAAAACCTACGCTCAACAACACAAAGCGCATCAATATAAAGTTTACTCAGCTGAGTTGATGGAAGCGGAAGTTCAGCGCTCAATGATCGCTCAACAACAAAGTGAAGAAGCAAGCACTCAAGATTTTGACAGCTTCTTAACGGATTATTTTTCGTATTTAAAAGCATAGCGAGACTTTGGTGGAAAGGAAGCAAGCCTTATTAGGCCAGCCTAAACGCGTAAGTGGAAAATGGTTGCCTGTAGTGACTGTTGGTGTTGTCTCTAGCCTATTGGTTGGATGTGCAACGCCACCGCCAAAACAGCAAGATAACTTGTGCAGCATCTTTAGAGAGCACCCTTCGTGGTATGAAGATGCACTCGATATGCAAGAAGAGTGGGGCACGCCGATCAACGTAGCGATGGCTTTTGTGAAACAAGAGAGTAGCTATCGTCATGATGCGCGCCCGCCTAAAGATTACATTCTTGGCTTTATTCCGTGGGGCCGTGTGAGCAGTGCCTACGGTTATGCGCAAGCTCAAGACCCTGCTTGGGAAGACTTCCAAAAGGCGACGAATAACGGTGGCTCAAGAACCAGTTTTGATGATGCACTGATGTTCATCGGTTGGTACACCAGCGAAACGCGTCGTCAGTTAGGGGTTTCACTTTGGGACCCATATAACCAGTACTTGGCTTATCATGAAGGTCGTGGTGGTTATAAGCGCAAGTCATACAATAGCAAACCATCGTTGATTAAGGTGGCGCGCAAAGTCGAGCAGCAAGCAAAAGATTATGGATGGCAGCTGAAACAGTGCCGTAAAGAACTAGAAGACAATAGAAGTTGGTTTTTCTAAAGCCAACCGTCACGGAGAATAGCAATGCCTTTATTAGATAGTTTCACTGTTGATCATACGCGCATGAACGCCCCTGCAGTTCGTGTAGCTAAAACAATGCAAACCCCAAAAGGGGATACCATCACGGTATTTGACTTGCGTTTTACGGCACCAAATAAAGATATCCTATCTGAAAAAGGTATCCATACTCTAGAGCACCTATACGCGGGATTTATGCGTAATCAACTGAATGGTTCAGACGTGGAAATCATCGATATTTCACCGATGGGCTGTCGTACTGGTTTCTACATGAGCCTAATTGGTACGCCTTCAGAGCAGCAAGTGGCAGACGGTTGGTTGGCTGCAATGCAAGATGTGCTGAAAGTTGAGAGCCAGAATAAGATCCCTGAGCTGAACGAATACCAATGTGGTACAGCGGCAATGCACTCTTTGGATGAAGCTAAAGATATCGCCAACGCGATCATCGCTGCAGGTATCTCTGTAAACAAAAATGATGAACTGGCACTGCCAGAGTCAATGCTTCAAGAGCTTAAAATCGACTAATCATTGTAGCTCCCTAGATAGGGCGAGTTAGATACTAAAAGGCCCGGTTCAATGAACCGGGCCTTTTGTTTTTCGTCGAGTAGTGATTATCCGTTAGCGACCTGTGGAAATACACGTACTAGCTTGATGCGGTTTTCTTCGAGTTCAACGATTTCCATCGGATGGCTGGCAACCTCAACACTGAGGTGACTTTCTGGGATGTCCTCTAGATGTTCTAATATCAGGCCATTGAGTGTTCTTGGGCCGTCAGTAGGCAATGTCCATTGCAAACCTTTGTTGATATCTCGGATATTAGCGCTGCCTTCAATCAAGAAGCTACCATCGCTTTGCGGCGTGATCTCTTCAGATAAGCTCGGTGCGATAGAGGTCGTAAATTCGCCCACGATCTCTTCAAGAATATCTTCTAGCGTAACCAAACCATTGATATCGCCATATTCATCGACGATCAAACCAATACGCTGTTTGTTGCGTTGGAATTTAAGCAGTTGAATGTTGAGCGGCGTCGCTTCAGGAATAAAGTAGATTTCATCTGCGGCACGCAGCAGCGTCTCTTTATTGAATTCGTTCTTTTCAAGCATCAAGCGATAAGCTTCACGCAGCCTCAGCATACCAACCACTTCATCTATTTGATCGCGGTATAGCACGACACGACCATGAGGAGAGTGAGTGAGCTGACGGACGATAGACTTCCAATCATCATTGATGTCGATGCCAGTGATCTCGTTACGTGGCACCATGATGTCATTCACGGTGACGTGCTCTAAATCTAGAATCGACACCAACATATCTTGGTGACGCTGAGGTATTAGGGTTCCCGCTTCATTTACTACCGTTCTAAGTTCTTCTGAGCTCAAATGGTCGGTCGCATCATGGCTGGCTTTGACACCTAAGATACGAATGAAGCCGTTGGTAATAAAGTTAACCAAGATAACCAGTGGTGACAGCACCTTCATCAGTATCATTAATAGAATACTGCTGGCGTAAGACACTCGTTCTGGGAAAAGTGAGGCGATGGTTTTTGGGGTAACCTCAGCAAATACGAGGATCACTAGGGTCAGGGCTCCGGTTGCGATTGCAACACCGATATCCCCATAGATGCGCATACCAAGAATCGTAGCGATCGCAGATGCAAGAATGTTGACGAGATTGTTGCCGATGAGAATGAGGCCGATCAATCTGTCTGGGCGACTCAGAAGTTTTTCTACGCGTTTGGCACCTTTATGGCCCGTACTGGCTAAGTGCTTTAAACGGTAGCGGTTCAGGGACATCATGCCCGTTTCAGAACCAGAGAAATAACCAGAAATTACGATGAGACACGCGAGTAGCGCAAATAAGATACCCGTTGATATGTCGTCCAAAACTATTCTTTTCCTATTTGTGTATCTTGATTAATTTATGACCGAACATGGTCGAGATGTCAATTGAATCTAACGGACTCAATATTTTAAAGGCAAGGTGTGTGAGACCTTGCCTTTATTTTACAGACTAATTCAGGATGATTTCCTGAACGAAGCGGCTACCGAAGTAGGCTAATGTGAGCATGCTGGCACCCGCAAGGGCGAACCAAGTGACTTTCTGTCCACGCCAACCTTTTTGGTAATGACCCCAAAGAAGGATGGAGTAGATAACCCAAGCAATAAAAGACAACACGGCTTTGTGCGCCTTTCCTTGAGCAAACATATCTTGTACGAAGATAAGGCCAGTCAGCAAGGTGCCGGTTAATAAACCATTACCGATAAGAATGATCTTGAAAAGTTGTCTTTCCACCATCATTAATGGAGGTAAGTTAGGGTTTATTACTAACGCTTTTTTCTTTTTAAGTTTGTGATCGAGCCACGCGAGTTGCAGAGCGTATAGCGCGCCGATAGTTAGTGTCGCGTATGAGAAGAGCGCCAAAGAGATGTGCACAAGCAGTTTTGGGTCATTCTCTAGGTGTTTGATGAAGGTGCTCGGAAGAAAAGTGGCAGCCATCAAGTTAAGCGCAGCGAAGCTATAAACGACGGGCAAGATGAACCACAATCGGGTTTTGAGCATAGCACCGCTCATGACCAAAGAGATGATTAAACTGATCAATGAAGCAACGTTCAAGATACTGAGGTTTTGGCCACTGGCATTAAAGATTAAATCGCCAAGCAACCAAGCATGGAAAGCTAAAGCAAGTAATGCGCTGATAAACACCGTTTTTACACGGATTCCTGTTTGGTGCACGAGACCTGGAATGATCGTGGAAATCGCCATTGTATAAAGAAAGGCTGCTGCGATCGCAATAAGACTGTCCATGGTATCCATTTAAATGATTACTAATTGACGAATTATACCTTGCATCGCTCTTTGGGGCTATGGTGAACCTCACTCAATTCCAAGGGAACAATGTCTCACATCACAAGCGTGGATGATTAACGCTCTACAACGGGTATGACTCTAATCCACGCTAATGTATACTCACAGTAATAGTCGCAGGATTGAGCGAAGAGAAAACTATGTTTGATAATTTAACGGATCGTCTATCCAAAACGCTGAAGAATATCAGCGGTAAAGGTCGCCTGACCGAAGACAATATTAAAGAGACGCTGCGTGAAGTACGTATGGCGCTACTTGAAGCCGACGTTGCACTGCCAGTTGTCCGTGATTTTGTTAAGCGCGTAAAAGAAGGCGCTGTGGGTGTTGAGGTATCTAAATCTCTAACACCTGGCCAAGAATTCATTAAGATCGTTCAAGCTGAACTTGAAGCTGTGATGGGTGAGTCTAACGAGGCTCTTGACCTAGCAGCACAACCGCCAGCAGTTATCTTAATGGCGGGTCTACAAGGTGCGGGTAAAACCACATCGGTAGGTAAACTATCTAAGCTCCTGACTGAGCGTGACAAGAAGAAAGTTTTGGTTGTGTCTGCCGACGTTTACCGTCCAGCGGCGATCAAACAGCTTGAAACCTTAGCAAGCGATGTTGGTGTCGACTTCTTCCCATCTTCAGCTGATCAAAAGCCTCTTGATATTGCAAATGCTGCAATCGACCACGCGAAGAAGAAATTCTACGACGTTCTAATTGTCGATACTGCCGGTCGTTTGGCTATCGATGAAGAGATGATGGGCGAGATCAAAGAGCTTCATACGGCAATTAACCCAGTAGAGACACTGTTCGTTGTTGATGCAATGACAGGTCAAGATGCTGCGAACACTGCAAAAGCCTTTGGCGATACGCTACCACTTACCGGTGTTATCTTAACGAAAGTGGACGGTGATGCGCGTGGTGGTGCAGCTCTGTCTGTTCGTCATATCACAGGTAAACCGATTAAATTCTTGGGTGTTGGTGAAAAAACTGACGCACTAGAACCGTTCCACCCAGATCGTGTTGCTTCTCGTATCCTTGGTATGGGCGACGTACTGTCTCTTATTGAAGACCTACAGAAAAACGTTGATACCGAGAAAGCAGAGAAACTGGCTAAGAAGTTCAAAGAGAAGAAAGGCTTTGACCTTGAAGACTTCCGTGAGCAGCTAGGACAAATGCAGAACATGGGCGGCATGATGGGCATGATGGATAAGCTTCCAGGCATGTCTCAGCTACCGGACAACGTAAAAGATAAAGTTGATGACAAGATGTTCAAGCAGATGGAAGCGATCATCAACTCTATGACAATGAAGGAGCGTCAGCGTCCTGACCTAATCAAAGGTTCACGCAAGAAGCGTATTGCTGCAGGTTCTGGCACTCAAGTACAAGATGTAAACCGTATGCTGAAACAATTCACTCAAATGCAGAAGATGATGAAGAAAATGCAGAAGGGTGGAATGAAAGGCATGATGCGCAACATGCAGGGCATGATGGGCGGCGGTGGAGGTATGGGCGGAATGGGTGGTGGTTTTAACCCGTTTGGCCGATAATCTACAAATGTAAGCTTTAGCTACGTTACTTTTCATAGTGTTAGCCGTGTCACAGAAAGTGTACGGTGGCTATGTTGGTGAAAAAATAGCTAAAGCCCTTGCATTGCACCGGAATAAGAGTAAAATTCCGGGGCTTTAATTTGGCACGAGACCCCAAGCTATTTACTTATACTTGGGGTTAATTATTTTATTAAGAAAGCAAAGAGGACGACATGGTAACCATTCGTTTGGCACGTCACGGTGCAAAGAAGCGCCCATTTTATCAAATCGTAGTTGCGGATAGCCGTAACTCTGTAACTGGCCGTTTCATCGAGAAAGTAGGTTTCTTTAACCCTACTGCTCAAGGTCAAGAAGAAGGTCTACGTCTAGACCTAGATCGTGTTAACCACTGGGTTGGTCAAGGCGCATCTCTATCTGACCGCGTAGCTAAGCTAGTTAAAGACGCTCAAAAAGCGGCTTAATTCTTTTTTAAAAAGAGAAATAGCTTATGTCGATGAAGGGTAAAGAAACGATGAGCGAGCAAAACGAAAGAATTGTTATGGGTAAACTTGGGTCTACCTATGGTATTCGTGGCTGGCTTAAAGTGTTCTCCTACACAGACAATGCTGAAAGCATATTTGATTACAGTCCTTGGTATTTAAAGCTAAAGGGCGAGTGGGTTGAGTATAAAGTTGAAAGCTGGAAACGTCATGGCCAAGGCTATGTATGTAAGCTAGCGGGATTAGATGTACGTGAAGACGCGCAACTGATGACCAACTTTGAAATTGCTATTGACCCTGCTTCATTACCTGAATTGTCAGAAGATGAATTCTACTGGCGCGAATTGTTCGGTATGCAAGTTTTTACCACTAAAGGTTACAACCTTGGTGAGGTCACTGACCTATTAGAAACTGGCTCGAACGATGTTCTAGTAATCAAAGCAAATCTTAAAGATGCTTTTGGCCAAAAGGAACGGTTAATCCCGTACCTTGAAGAGCAAGTGATCAAGAAAGTTGATCGCGAAGCTCGCCGGATCGAAGTTGACTGGGATCCTGGATTCTAACTCCAAATTACAGAGCGAGAGAACACATGTGGGTTGGCATTATTAGCCTTTTTCCTGAAATGTTCCGTTCTGTTACTGATTTTGGAGTAACAGGTCAAGCGGTTAAAAAAGGTCTTTTATCTATTGAGACATGGAATCCTCGTGATTTCACTCATGATAAACATCGCACTGTTGATGACAGACCTTACGGTGGTGGTCCTGGCATGTTAATGATGGTTCAGCCTTTGCGCGACGCTATCCAAACAGCCAAACAGGCAGCACCGGGAAAGACGAAGGTTATCTACCTTTCACCTCAAGGTCGTAAACTCGACCAACAAGGTGTTGAAGAGCTGGCAACAAACGAGAACTTGCTTCTTATTTGTGGTCGCTATGAAGGGGTAGATGAGCGCATCATTCAATCTGAAGTCGACGAAGAATGGTCGATTGGAGATTTTGTGATGACGGGTGGTGAGTTGCCAGCCATGACGTTGATTGATTCAGTCTCTCGGTTTGTTCCGGGTGTACTTGGAGATTTCGCATCAGCAGAAGAAGATTCTTTTGCAAATGGTTTGCTAGATTGTCCCCATTATACGCGCCCTGAGGTGCTAGACGATAAAGATGTACCTTCGGTACTCAAGTCTGGAAACCATAAGGACATTCGTCGCTGGCGATTGAAACAATCGTTGGGCCGAACTTGGCTAAGAAGACCAGAACTCCTGGAAAACCTAGCTCTGACTGACGAACAGGAACAATTACTGGCTGAATTCATTAAAGAGCAACGCTCTTAACGAAAAGCAAGCAGTAACCTATTAAATTTAGTATCAGTTTATTCTAGGAATTTATACAAATGAGCAACATCATCAAGGCTCTTGAAGAAGAGCAACTAAAATCAGACCTTCCTAAATTCGCACCAGGTGACACTGTTGTAGTTAAGGTTAAGGTAAAAGAAGGTGACCGTGAGCGTCTACAGGCTTTCGAAGGCGTTGTAATCGCTATTCGTAACCGTGGTCTACACTCTGCATTCACAGTTCGTAAGATCTCGAACGGTGAAGGCGTAGAGCGTGCGTTCCAAACTCACTCTCCAATGGTTGATAGCATCGAAGTTAAACGCCGTGGTGCAGTACGTCGTGCCAAGTTGTACTACCTACGTGAGCGTTCTGGTAAGTCAGCTCGTATTAAAGAGAAGCTTACTAAGAAGTAATTCTTTTTGCATTCTATCGATAAAAGCGGAGCCATTTGGTTCCGCTTTTTTGTACCTGTTATTTAGAGTTTCGCTGATAAGAGATCCCCAACTCGCTCGTTTCTCGCTCTTGGGATATCGAGAAGAGTGTCATACGTGAGCATATCGTCGGAAATCTGCCCCAGAGCTAGGTATATGATTTAGTTCGAAGTCATTAGATCCCCAACTCGTTCGTTCCTCACTCTTGAGAATGACGAATGGGTAACCGGAATCTGGCATTGGATGATGAAGACTTATTGGGGTAGAGGCCCAGTAGGAAGGCTGTGGCTAATAGAATCCCGTAGGGACAATAACCGTCATTCCCTAGACTGGCGAAGGAAGGAGTAGGGAATCTCTGGTAGCGCCGTGTTATAGGCAATAAAAAAGGATTGACGTAAAACGTCAACCCTTCAAAAATTACTCGCTACTCGCTACTCGCTACTCGCTTAGTGCGGGTCTTCCGACCAACCATCGCTATCTGACATGTCTGGTGCGCCAGCGATGCTGTTCTCTTCGTCTGCCCATTCACCGAAATCAATCATCTGACATTGCTTGCTGCAAAACGGGCGATGTGGGCTTTGTTCGCCCCATTCAACGTCGGTATTACATTGAGGGCATTTTACGATGGTGATTTTTTTCGACATAGTGATTCTTAATTTGAAGGTGTAATAATACTGAGTTTAGGCTCGAGTGAGGACTCAAGCCAAACTATAAAAGGAAATTAATTAGGTGCAGATAGCCAATTCAAATTCGATATCTTGAGTACAGGCTTGGCCGGTTTCAAAACTCATGAACTTAACTGCAAAACGGTTCTTATGGCCTGAGATCATCGGGTAGGCGCCGTATTGCATTGGAATAGAAAGACGAAGGATATTTGCTTCATCAGCATCGCTCTGGAAGAAGCCAGCACGAGCTATTTGCTCTTTAAAGTGACCAGTCTCTCTGGTGAGCTTTAACCACAGTGTCAGCGCTTCATAGAGCGGTTGTAGGCTGTCCATCCATGCTTTGGCATCTCTCATTTTTTTATCGAGAGGTAGGTGCAGCCAATAATGCAGTGCGGGTAAATCAAAGCAGCACGAACCACCGGGTAAATTAAAGCGTTGACGAATCGCGCTCAGGAAACGGTCTTCTTTTAGGGATTGCCCAAAACGTTCGGCCTGCATCAGTTCGCGATAGATATTGCCAATATCATTGAGTAATGACGTTAACATCTCTTGATCGACACCTTCAACATCTAACCAACTCTTGTAGGTTACACGTTGTTTCTCAATGTCTTTCGCCAGTTCACTCTTAAGTTGGATCTGTTCGAATATTTCAATCAGATCAAAGATTGAACGGAAAAAGAGTTGATACTGTTGAGCATCAGAAAATGTAGAAGACAGGTGGAGCTGCCTCAAGAGTGATTCAACTCTTAAGTAGATTCTTGTTTTCTCATTTAGAGGATGTTCAAATTTATGGGTGATCATCAAGCAAACCTTCATTCAACATAGTTCTATTCTGACCCATCTACTGTACTGATTGCCAGATACTTTTGATGTAAATCTGTGATTTGAGGCAAAAGTTCTTGGTTTTTAGTATGGTTTTTAATCACGTCATCTGCAACCGCTAAGCGCTGTTCTCTTGAAGCTTGTGACTTTAAAATTGCTGTAACCTGTTCTTTTGAAACATTGTCACGACTCATTGTGCGTTCTATTTGTACTTCTGCCGGCACATCAACGATTAAAACGCGATCGGCCATACCTTGCATTTGGTTTTCAACCAATAGCGGTGCGACTAATAAAGCATAAGGGGATGTGACTTTAGACAGGTCACTGTCAATTTTGTCGCGGATCATTGGATGAAGCAGTTCATTGAGCCATTGTTTTTCTGTGGGATCAGTGAAGATCACTTCGCGCAGTTTAGCTCGGTTTAGCGCTCCATCTTTGAGCAATACCTCTTCACCAAAATGAGTAGCAATCTGTTTTAGACCTTCACTGCCCAACGCCACCACTTCGCGTGCCACGATATCAGCATCGACAATATCAATATTGAAATGCTCATGGAATAGGTTGGCTACCGTGGTTTTGCCACTGGCGATACCACCACTTAATCCGATAATGATTGCCATGATTAAATCCCTAAAACAGAAGTGAAATACCAACTCATGATGTCATTGCCCCACAATAGGCTTACCCAACCAGCAATCGCTAGGTATGGGCCAAATGGGAAGGCTTTATCTATGCCTTGTTGTTTCAAGCGAAGTTGAATCAAGCCGAAAACCAAACCGACCAGCGACGATAAAAGGATGATCATTGGTAGGTGTTGCCAGCCAAGCCATGCACCAAGCGCAGCCAGAAGTTTGAAATCACCGTAACCCATGCCTTCTTTGCCTGTTAGAAGCTTGAACAGCCAATAAACCGACCACAAGGCTAGGTAGCCTGCCATTGCGCCAATCACAGAATCTTGAAGCGATACCGGACTGACGTTAAACAGAGCGAGAGCGATACCAGACCAAACTAAAGGTAAGGTAATTTGATCAGGCAGCAGCATGGTATCGAGATCGATAAAGGTTGCGGTAATTAATGCAAATGTGAAAAAGATCAGGGCGATAGCGTAGTAACTGAAACCAAAATGGCTAGCGACTACGGTACAAAGGATTGCAGTAAGCAGTTCAACCAAAGGGTAGCGAGCACTGATTGGATTCGCACAACTGTGACATTTACCCTTTAAGAACAACCAGCTCAATACTGGGATATTGTCGATGATTCTTAATTGGGTTTCACATTTCGGACAAGTCGAACGAGGAATGCTTAGGTTAAACTTCCCTTCAGGTGCCGGGATTTTGTATTGAGAGAAATATTCCGAGCACTCTTGTTGCCATTCTCGTTCCATCATAATCGGTAAACGGTGTATGACGACGTTGAGAAAACTGCCGATAAGAAGGCTAAAAATGAAAGCTAATACGGGGAATAGCCAAGGATAGTAGTGAAATACTTCCATAGTGTCCTTTTACCACTTGATCTATATGAGTAGAGATTGGCTACTCATGGGTGTTTAGTTGCTTTTGGCTATCCTAACACACTCATAAGATTAAAGATCGGTAAGTACATCGCGACAACAAGGCCACCAACAACGGTACCCAAAAAGACAATAATCAGTGGTTCGAGAATTTTACCTAGATTATCGACGGTGTTGTCTACTTCAAACTCGTAAATGGAAGCGACTTTATTGAGCATATCATCGAGGTTTCCTGACTCTTCTCCAATCATTACCATCTGCAAAACCATCTCCGGAAAGGCATTGGTATTGCGCATTGCAATGTACATCGGCATGCCTGCGGCAGTCTCACGGTGAACCTCGATGATTGCCGATTCATAATGCAGATTACCCGCCGTTTTCGCTGTGGTTTTTAGGCTCGTTAAGATGGGAATCCCAGAACTAAAACTGGTTGAGAGCGTCCGGCTGAACTTTGCAATTGATGCCTTAGTGATGACAGCACCCAAGATAGGAAAGCGTAAACCAAGACGACTGGTTGAAAGTCGAATTGAATAAGATCGCTGACGCAGTTGCTGAATGGATAGGAATAATAAACCAATACCGATAGCAGTATAGAAACTGTAGGCCTGCATCCAGTGGGAAAGATAAAGCACTTGCTGAGTGAACCAAGGTAAGTCTGCTCCGAAACCAGAAAACATCGATTCAAACTCAGGAATGACCATGGTCAGCATTAAATAGGAAACGGTAAGGGCGACCGCAACAACCATTGCTGGGTAGATGAGAGCCTTTATAACCTTAGACTTTAGTTGCTCACTCTTTTCACGGTATGTCGCTAAACGTTCAAACACTTGCGCTAGGTTACCTGAGAGTTCTCCCGTCGCAACTAAGTCGGTATACAGTTCATCAAAGTGACGGCTTGCGGTGCGCATGGCTTTTGAAATCGGAGTACCTGCTTCCACGCCTTTACAGATGTGCGACAAGATAGATTTCATCTCAGCTTTACGATGGTTGTCTGATACTAACTTGATGGCCTGCACGATAGGAACACCCGTTGCCAACATGGTCGCGAGTTGCCGAGTTAACACGGTAATGTCTTTGGCCTTAACTCGGTGCGTTAAACGAGTCAGTGCTGAAATGCTCTTCTTTTTGATTTTCTTTATTTGGATATGCTGGTCTTTGAGCTTTTCTCGTACCTCTAATTCCGTCAATGCTAAGGTCTGCCCTGATACTTTCTTTCCGGAGCTGTTTATTCCCTTCCAATGGTAGTTTTTTAGTTGTGATTGTTTGTTTTTACTACTCATTTTCGCTCCGTGAATTATAGGTACAGAACACGTTGTAGTTCTTGATAGCTGGTGGTGCCTTCCAGCAATTTATCTAGCCCTGATTCTTGCAGTGTTCGCATGCCTTCTCGGCGCGCCAAGTTTTCAATGGCTAACGCGTTCGGTTTGTCGATTAGGCTGCTTTTCAGTTGGTCGCTAAACGGCATAACTTCATAGATGCCCACTCGCCCAGAGTATCCCTGATTACACTCATTACACCCCTGAGGATTGGCTTTGTAGATCGTTTGGTTGTTAGGGATAGAGTGACGCAGAAATATGTCCGGAGAGTCGTCAGCGGCTTTACAGTGATTGCACAATCGTCTTGCCAGTCGTTGGGCGATAATCAGGCTTAATGATGAAGCAAGATTAAAGGGTTCAATTCCCATGTGAGCCAATCGAGTCACGGTTTCTGCGGCGGAGTTGGTGTGCAATGTCGAAAGGACTAGGTGACCGGTTTGCGATGCTTTGATCGCGATCTCTGCGGTTTCTAAATCGCGGATCTCCCCCACCATCACCACATCGGGATCTTGTCGTAAAAATGATCGCAATGCTTCAGCAAACCCAAAACCGATTTTGGGTGCGACTTGAACTTGATTGATACCACATAGATTGATCTCGACCGGATCTTCAGCTGTTGAGATGTTGCGCTCTGTGGTGTTAAGTACCCGAAGGCCAGTGTAGAGAGAAACGGTTTTACCACTGCCGGTTGGGCCGGTCATTAAGATCATTCCTTGTGGGCGCTTCAATGCATTGAGATAGAGTGCTTTTTGATCCTCGCTGTAACCCAACTTATCGATATCTAGATTAGCAGCGCTGCTATCTAGAAGACGAAGAACGATCTTCTCACCCCACAAGGTTGGCAGCGTAGATACACGCATATCAATCGCCAGTTCATCGTTTAGCCGCAACTTGATACGACCATCTTGAGGCAAGCGACGTTCGGCAATATCCAGTTTAGCGAGGATCTTTAAACGAGCAGATAAACGGCGACTTAAATGAGAAGCGGGCTGTTGTATTTCAACAAGGATGCCATCGCAACGTAAGCGCACACGATAGTTTTCTTCATAAGGTTCGAAGTGGATATCGGAAGCGCCTTTACGCACCGCATCAACCAGTATTTGATTGATAAAACGGCTGACAGGGGAGTCGTCTTGGCTGAGGTCTTCAATTGAAGTCATCTCATCGTCAGAGACTTCAACTAGGTTGGCGAGTTCATCTTGGGTGATCTCTTTACGCTTGGAGTCTTGCCCAGAAATAGAGCGTCCATACAGCTTTCGTATTGCGCCTTCTAGTTCAGAGTAGTTAGCGACAACTAATTCGATTTGTAATCCCGTCGCAAAGCGGAAATCATCTTCAGCTTGTAAGTCGGTTGGATCGGCTGAAGCGAGTGTAAGAGTTGAGCTAGAAACTGAAATTGGAATGGCGCGATACTTGGTGATCAGCTCACGAAGCCCTAACTGTTCGCATAAAGCTTCATAGTCCGTATTGCCAAGTTGTACCAACGGCAAGCCGAAGATGGCGTGAATGTTATTTGCGAGACTCTCGCCGGTGAAGATGTCTAGAACAAGTAAAGCTTCAGGCGTAGAAACGCCTGAAGCATGTACATGTTCCGCAACGGCTTGTTCTTGAGTCAGGCTGAGTAAGTCAGCCTGACGGAGAACGGTTGGGAGGTTGGTTAGCACTTATGAGCAACCTGTTAAATTAATTGGGCTTTGGTTATGGGCACATGACCATTCGCCGGTAGCATTTTGTCTAGTTAACGTTACAGTGGCATTTTCCCCTGCGCCTTCGGTGACTGTTGCAACTATTGTGTTTTGTCCGGTTGTTGTGATCGCGGCAGATGTAGAGTTAATAGTACCAATACCAAATGCGGCTGAAATTGCCGGGAATTCATTTTCAAACGCGATTGAATCTTCGATATTTGTTTTATATGCAGTTACGGAAGCTAAAGCTGCACCCAAAGCACTTTTCTTTACGTAATCTTGATATTGAGGTACCGCAATAGCAGAAAGAACCCCAATCACGGCTACTACAATCATCAACTCAATTAGCGTGAAACCTTTCTGATTTGTTCTTTTACTTTTGTTATTCATTGTTCTATTCCATTATTTAGTTTGTTTCAGCGCAAGCACTGGTTGATGGAAAGAATAGAAGCCGGAATGGGGAAGTGGAATGGTAATCAAGTGTGGTCGCGAGTGGTTTTGTATTTATTAGTGTGGTGTTTCATATAGCGCGCAAATTTATGCGATCAACTTAAATAAGTGATTGAAATACTGATAGTTTAGGCAATAAAAAAGCACGGTAGTTAACCATGCCTTTATGAATAAGTTATTTATATTTCAATAGATTAAGCTTTGAATCTCATTGATAAATCCATCGCTTTTAAGTGCTTAGTGAGTGCACCAACAGAGATGTAATCAACACCCGTTTCAGCGAACTCTGCGATAGTGTCTAGAGTGACATTACCTGAGTTTTCTAATGCAGCACGACCGGCGTTGATTTTCACGGCTTCACGCATCATGTCTGTGGTGAAGTTGTCTAGCATGATGATGTCTGCGCCAGCGCTGATGGCTTGCTCTAGCTCTGCTAGGCTCTCTGTTTCTACTTCTACAGGTTTACCTGGGTTCAGCTCTTTTGCTGTAGAGATAGCTTTCTCAATGCCACCACATGCAATGATGTGGTTTTCTTTAATTAGGTAAGCATCAAAAACGCCAATACGGTGGTTGAAACCGCCACCACAAGCAACAGCGTATTTTAGTGCGCTGCGAAGGCCTGGAATTGTTTTACGAGTGTCTAATAGGCGGCATTCTGTGTGCTTAACTTTGTCTGCGTAGATTGCTGTTGTAGTCGCACAGCCAGATAGCGTTTGAATGAAGTTCATTGCATTACGCTCGCCAGTTAATAGTGCACGTGCTGGGCCAGTTAAGCTACAAAGCGTTTGGTTTGGTTCAACTTTGTCGCCATCTTCTACGTTCCACTCGATAGTCACTTCTCCGCCCAACTGCTTAAACACTTCATCAGCCCAAGCTTTACCACAGAACACACCGTGCTCACGCGTAATGATGGTTGCGCTGTTGATTGCGTCTGCGGGAATTAGACTTGCCGTGATATCAGCCGCTGGATCTAACGTTCCGCCTAGATCTTCTTTGATGGTCTCAGCCACTGAGCGAGTGATCTCTAGCGGCAGTTGCTCTTTTAAGTAATCAAGGCGTTGGTGGCTGTTATGTGTGTTTTTCATCGCAAATCTAATCTTGAAAGGGAGTGGGAATGGAATGATACTCTTGCTTAACTTCAAATTAAAGAGGCTAGCGCGACTGCTCTATGGGCAAGGTCACATCTTATTGTGCTAGCAGAAAAGAAAGTGAGACTAAGATGACGATCAGCTCCAACGGATGGTATGACAACGCTCGGCATGTTCCTTCCCCTTATTTTGATGCAAGGCCAAAGGGGGACGATATCTCTTTGCTGGTGGTTCACAATATCAGTTTACCACCGGGTCAATTTGGTGGGCCTTACATCGAACAGTTTTTTTACGGGAAAACTCGACCCCGCTGAGCATCCGTTTTTTAAGGTGGTTCATCAAATGGGCGTTTCGGCACATTGCTTGATTCGTCGCGATGGGGAAGTGGTGCAGTTCGTTTCTTTCTTAGACCGAGCTTGGCATGCGGGTCAATCGAGCTTTTCTGGCCGTGAAAGGTGTAATGACTACTCGATTGGCATTGAATTGGAAGGCAGTGACTTTGTTGCTTATACCGAGCAGCAATATCAATCTTTGACTCAATTGACGAATACATTGATGTCGACGTTCCCGCAGATTACGCGTCAGCGTATCACTGGCCATCAATACATAGCCCCGCTACGGAAAACTGACCCCGGTTTGGTGTTTGATTGGAAGAAATATCAAGGTCAACTGAGCTTCTAAATTCGAATTCACAATAAGGCTTTGCTCATTGAAGGGCTCTAGATAATCAATGATGAGCATAATTGTTTGTGAATTTTTGTTGTGCTTTTGTAAAGGAAGTGGTCGGGCGGTGAGCATCAATAAATCGAGAGTGTGACGAGCTTATCAAACGCTCTAATGTTAAGACTTATGAACAGAATTTCTGCCTCTAATGTGCACTTGGTTCGATTTTTAATCAAGTGGCGCTAATCTTTCTGAAACAATTCATTTTTATCCTGAAACTTTCTAGCACGAATACTCCCCAAAAGTATTACCCCTGTAAATGGTAAGACCAATTTGGTTGCTGTTTTAAATCTCATTTGTTAAATCGTGGTTAATTCACACTGCGTTCTATGATGCAGGTCAACTTTAGACTGGACAGTGGCGTTTTAATTATGTTAATTTCTGCCCAACTTAAAATTGGTATTACCAATTGTCAGCGAAGAAAAAGAAGAACAACAAACTATGGCTTATCAAAGGATTCGTCAGCCAAAACTCTCGGACGTTATCGAACAAGAGTTAGAAAGGTTGATAGTGGAAGGAACACTGGCTCCAGGGCAGCAGCTGCCGCCTGAGCGCGAACTGGCGAAACAGTTCGATGTGTCTCGTCCTTCAATCCGAGAAGCGATACAACGTTTAGAAGCAAAACGCTTGCTTACTCGCCGTCAAGGTGGAGGTACGTTTGTTAGTGAAAATATCTGGAAAAGCTTTTCAGATCCTTTGCTTAATTTGTTGTCCTCCCATTCTGAAACCCAACTAGACTTGTTGGAATCGCGTCATGCGATGGAAGGGATTTCGGCTTACTTCGCGGCATTGCGTGGCACTGATGAAGACTTTGCTCGAATTCAAGCATGCCAAGAAAAAATTCGCGGTGCGCAGGATAAAGGTGATATTGAAGCCGAATCTGCAGCGGTGATGGCTTTTCTTATTGCTTTAACAGAGGCAGCACACAATGTGGTGTTATTGCACATTGTTCGTAGCTTGGCTCCGTTACTCGAACAAAACGTCTTAGAAAATTTAAAGCTGTTGCATCGTCGTAAAGACGTTGTGGAGAAAGTGAGTATACATCGAGCTAACATTGTGGATGCGATCGTTTCAGGACAGCCAGAACAGGCTCGTGAAATGTCACACTCTCATTTAGCTTACATCGAAGAAACATTGATGGATTTGACCAAAGAAGAATCGCGCCGCGAACGTTCTTTACGTCGAATCCAACAGGGTAAATAGCCGTAATACTTCGGCTTTTTACGTGTTTAGTAGAATCCAACTAACAAAAAGGATAGATCGCCATGTCTGACATGAAGCATGACGTTGATGCTCTGGAAACTCAAGATTGGTTAGAAGCTCTTGAGTCAGTAGTACGTGAAGAAGGTGTAGAACGTGCACAGTTTTTACTAGAACAAGTTCTAGATAAAGCGCGTTTAGATGGTGTTGATATGGCTACAGGCATCAACACAAACTACATCAACACAATTCCAGCAGCACAAGAGCCAGCTTACCCTGGTGACGTAACTCTTGAGCGTCGTATTCGTTCGATTATTCGCTGGAACGCAATCATGATCGTATTGCGTGCTTCTAAGAAAGACCTAGACCTTGGTGGTCACATGGCTTCTTACCAGTCAGCTGCAGCGTTCTACGAAGTATGTTTCAACCACTTCTTCCGTGCTCCAAATGAGACGGACGGTGGCGATCTAGTTTATTACCAAGGTCACATCTCTCCAGGTATCTACTCTCGTGCATTCGTTGAAGGTCGTCTAACTGAAGAACAGCTAGATAACTTCCGTCAAGAAGTTGATGGTAAAGGTATCCCTTCTTACCCGCACCCGAAACTGATGCCTGAGTTCTGGCAGTTCCCTACTGTATCTATGGGTCTTGGTCCAATCTCTGCGATCTACCAAGCGCGCTTCCTTAAGTACCTTGACGGCCGTGGCCTGAAAGAAACTTCAGCGCAACGCGTATACGCGTTCCTAGGTGACGGTGAGATGGATGAGCCAGAATCACGTGGTGCTATCTCTTTCGCTGCGCGTGAGAAGCTAGACAACCTATGTTTCCTAATCAACTGTAACCTACAGCGTCTAGATGGCCCTGTAATGGGTAACGGCAGCATCATTCAAGAACTTGAAGGCCTATTCAAAGGCGCAGGTTGGAACGTTGTTAAAGTTATCTGGGGTAGCAACTGGGATTCTCTACTGGCTAAAGACACGACTGGTAAGCTTCTTCAACTAATGAACGAAACTATCGATGGTGACTACCAAACATTCAAATCTAAAGATGGCGCATACGTACGTGAGCACTTCTTTGGTAAGTACCCAGAAACAGCTGCACTAGTTGCAGACATGACTGATGACGAAATCTTCGCTCTTAAGCGTGGTGGTCACGATTCTTCTAAACTGTTTGCTGCATTCAACAATGCAAAAGAAACAAACGGTAAGCCAACTGTAATCTTAGCTAAGACTGTTAAAGGTTACGGCATGGGTGACGCAGCTGAAGGTAAGAACATTGCACACGGTGTTAAGAAAATGGACATGACTCATGTTCAACACCTACGTGATCGCCTAGGCCTAGAAGACCTACTATCAGATGAGAAAATCGCTGAACTTCCATACCTAAAACTGGAAGAAGGTTCTGCTGAATACGAATACATGCACGCTCGTCGTAACGCTCTACACGGTTACACACCTGCACGTCTTCCTAAGTTTACTCAAGAGTTCAAGGTTCCTGAGCTAGACGCATTCGCACCTCTACTAGGTGAGCAGAAGCGTGATATCTCTACAACTATGGCTTATGTACGTACGCTAAACATCCTTCTTAAAGATAAGAACATCGGTAAGAACATCGTTCCTATCATCTGTGATGAAGCTCGTACATTCGGTATGGAAGGTCTATTCCGTCAGGTTGGTATCTACAACCCACACGGTCAAGAATACACACCTGAAGATAAAGGCATCGTTTCTTACTACAAAGAAGCAACGTCTGGTCAAGTTCTTCAAGAAGGTATCAACGAACTAGGTTCTATGGCTTCATGGGTTGCTGCTGCAACTTCATACAGCACAAACGATCTACCAATGATCCCGTTCTACATCTACTACTCAATGTTCGGTTTCCAACGTATTGGCGACATGGCTTGGTTAGCAGGCGACCAACAAGCTCGTGGCTTCCTACTAGGTGCTACTGCAGGTCGTACAACACTGAATGGTGAAGGTCTACAGCACGAAGATGGTCACTCGCACATTCAAGCGAACACGATCCCTAACTGTATCTCTTACGACCCAACGTTTGCTTACGAGCTAGCGGTTATCATGCAAGACGGTATCCGTCGCATGTACGGTGAGAACCAAGAGAACGTTTACTACTACCTAACAGTAATGAACGAGAACTACGCAATGCCAGCAATGCCAGAAGGCGCTGAAGAAGGCATTCGTAAGGGTATCTACAAGCTTGAATCTCACGCTGGTGCTAAGGGCAAAGTTCAACTAATGAGCTCTGGTACTATCATGAACGAAGCGCGTAAAGCCGCTGAAATTCTAAGCGAAGAGTATGGCGTAGCATCTGACGTATTCTCTGTAACGTCGTTCAACGAACTAACTCGTGACGGCCAAGCGGTAGAGCGTGACAACATGCTTCACCCAGAAGCTGAAGAGAAAGTACCGTACATCACGACTGTTCTTGGTAAAGAACCTGCAATCGCAGTGACTGACTACATGAAGAACTACGCTGAGCAAGTACGTGCGTACATGCCAACTGAGTCTTACAAAGTACTTGGTACAGATGGTTTCGGCCGTTCTGACAGCCGTGCAAACCTACGTCGTCACTTCGAAGTTAATGCTGGCTACATCGTAGTTGCAGCTCTAACTGAACTGGCTAAACGTGGTGATATCGAGAAGTCTGTTGTTGCTGAAGCAATTGCTAAGTTCGATATCGACACTGAAAAAACTAACCCGCAATACGCATAAGACTGGCATTAAGGTAGGTAAATACAATGACAATCGAAATTAATGTACCAGACATCGGTGCTGACGAGGTTGAAGTAACTGAGATTCTTGTAAACGTTGGCGACAAGGTTGAAGAAGAACAGTCACTGATCACTGTTGAAGGCGACAAAGCTTCAATGGAAGTTCCTGCGTCTCAAGCGGGTATCGTTAAAGAAATCAAGATTTCAGAAGGTGATTCTGTTTCTACTGGTTCTCTTATCATGATCTTCGAAGCGGAAGGTGCTGCAGCAGCACCGGCTGCGCCAGCAGTTGAAGCAGCGGCACCAGTTGCAGCTGCTCCTGCAGCGGCAGCTGAGCTTAAAGAAGTTCACGTTCCTGATATCGGCGGTGATGAAGTTGAAGTAACTGAAATCATGGTAGCTATCGGCGACGCAGTAGAAGAAGAGCAATCTCTTCTTACTGTTGAAGGTGATAAGGCTTCAATGGAAGTACCTGCACCATTCGCTGGTATCGTTAAAGAAATCAAGATCGCTTCTGGTGATTCAGTATCTACTGGTTCTCTAGTGATGGTATTTGAAGTGGCAGGTTCTGGCGCTCCAGTTGCAGCAGCTCCTGCTCCAGTGGTGGCACCAGTTGCAGCGGCTCCAGCAGCATCTGCTGAGAAAGAAGTGAACGTTCCAGATATCGGTGGCGACGAAGTAGAAGTTACTGAAATCATGGTAGCGGTTGGCGATACAGTAGAAGAAGAGCAATCTCTAATTACTGTTGAAGGCGACAAAGCTTCAATGGAAGTGCCTGCACCATTCGCTGGTACAGTAAAAGAAATCAAGATTGCAGCTGGCGACAAAGTGTCAACAGGCTCTTCAATCATGACTTTCGTTGTTGAAGGCGCAGCTCCAGTAGCAGTAGCGGCTCCAGCACAAGCAGCAGCTCCGGCAGCAGCACCTGCACCTAAAGCAGAAGCAGTAGCTCCAGCAGCTGGCGACTTCCAAGAGAACGGTGACTACGCGCACGCTTCTCCAGTTGTTCGTCGTCTTGCTCGCGAATTTGGCGTTAACCTTTCTAAGGTTAAAGGTACTGGTCGTAAGAGCCGTATCCTTAAAGAAGATGTTCAGTCTTACGTTAAAGATGCACTTAAGCGTCTAGAGTCTGGTGCTGCAGCATCTGGCAAAGGCGGCGACGGTTCTGCTCTTGGTCTACTACCGTGGCCAAAAGTTGACTTCAGCAAGTTCGGCGAAACTGAAGTTCAGAAGCTTTCTAAGATTAAGAAGATCTCTGGCGCTAACCTGCACCGTAACTGGGTAATGATCCCGCACGTTACACAGTGGGACAACGCAGACATCACTGAGCTAGAAGCATTCCGTAAAGAACAGAATGCAATCGAAGCGAAGAAAGACACTGGTATGAAGATCACTCCACTTGTGTTCATCATGAAAGCTGTTGCTAAAGCGCTAGAAGCATTCCCTGCATTCAACTCGTCTCTATCTGACGATGGCGAAAGCATCATTCTTAAGAAGTACGTAAACGTGGGTATCGCAGTTGATACACCAAACGGCCTAGTTGTTCCTGTTTTCAAAGACGTGAACAAGAAAGGTATTTACGAGCTATCTGAAGAACTAATGGTTGTTTCTAAGAAAGCACGCTCTGGTAAGCTAACAGCAGCAGACATGCAAGGCGGTTGTTTCACAATCTCTAGCCTTGGTGGTATTGGCGGTACTGCATTTACTCCAATCGTAAATGCTCCAGAAGTAGGTATCTTAGGTGTATCTAAGTCTGAGATTAAGCCAGTTTGGAATGGTAAAGAGTTCCAACCACGTCTACAGCTTCCACTGTCTCTATCATACGATCACCGTGTGATCGATGGTGCTGAAGGTGCACGCTTCATTACTTTCCTAAACAGCGCACTATCTGACATTCGTCGTCTAGTACTGTAATTGAGAAAGTAATTATTAAGGTGACTTTCGGGTCACCTTAATTCTTTATATAAAGACTATTTTTAGAGAACAGTTTCCGGCATTTCTCATAAACTGCGGGGGAATTGTTGTCTAGCTCACAGGCTAACTTAAAGCTACTTTCACACTGTTAACATCTCTGTAAAATGTTTCCTGTTTGAAAGCCCAATAATTTTAAGAACATCTACTCAGCCTGTTAGGGATAATGACTACAAGAGGTCACAATGAGCAAAGAAATTAAAGCCCAAGTTGTTGTACTTGGTTCAGGTCCTGCTGGCTACTCAGCGGCATTCCGTTGTGCGGATTTAGGTCTAGAAACAGTACTAGTTGAACGTTACAGCACTCTTGGTGGTGTATGTCTAAACGTTGGTTGTATTCCATCAAAAGCACTTCTTCACGTATCTAAAGTAATTGAAGAAGCAAAAGCGATGGCAGAGCACGGCGTTGTATTCGGCGAGCCACAAACGGACATCAACAAAGTTCGTATCTGGAAAGACAAAGTAGTTGATCAACTGACTGGCGGTCTTGGCGGTATGGCTAAGATGCGTAATGTTACTGTTGTTAACGGTTTCGGTAAGTTTACTGGTCCTAACAGCATCGAAGTTGTTGGCGAAGAAACGACAACAATTAACTTTGATAATGCAATCATTGCAGCGGGTTCTCGCCCAATCAAACTTCCTTTCATCCCACATGAAGACCCACGTATTTGGGATTCTACGGATGCACTAGAACTAAACGAAGTACCAGAAAAACTGCTTATCATGGGCGGCGGTATCATCGGTCTTGAGATGGGTACGGTTTACCACTCTCTAGGTTCTAAAGTTGAAGTTGTTGAGATGTTCGATCAAGTTATCCCTGCTGCGGATAAAGACATCGTTAAAGTTTTCACTAAACGCATCAAGAACAAGTTCAAGCTAATGCTTGAAACTAAAGTGACTGCAGTTGAAGCGAAAGAAGACGGTATCTACGTTTCAATGGAAGGCAAAAAAGCACCAGCTGAAGCTGAGCGTTACGATGCTGTTCTTGTTGCTATCGGTCGTGTTCCAAACGGTGCACTTATCGACGCTGAAAAAGCAGGTATCGAAGTTGATGAGCGCGGTTTCATCAATGTTGATAAGCAAATGCGTACTAACGTTCCTCACATCCACGCGATCGGTGACGTTGTTGGTCAACCAATGCTTGCTCACAAAGGTGTGCATGAAGGTCACGTAGCTGCTGAAGTTATCTCTGGTAAGAAGCACTACTTCGATCCTAAAGTAATCCCATCAATTGCGTACACTGAGCCAGAAGTTGCTTGGGTAGGTAAGACTGAGAAAGAAGCGAAAGCGGAAGGCTTGAACTACGAAGTTGCTACTTTCCCTTGGGCTGCTTCTGGTCGTGCAATCGCTTCTGACTGTGCTGACGGTATGACTAAGATGATCTTCGATAAAGAGACTCATCGCGTAATCGGTGGTGCTGTTGTTGGTACTAACGGTGGTGAACTTCTTGGCGAAATCGGCCTAGCAATCGAAATGGGTTGTGATGCAGAAGATATCGCACTGACTATCCACGCTCACCCAACTCTACACGAGTCTGTTGGTCTTGCTGCGGAAGTATTCGAAGGTTCAATCACTGACCTTCCAAACAAAAAAGCAGTAAAAAAGAAGAAGTAATTCTTCTTTAGCCACTCGCTAATGTTTTTAAAAGCCGCTGATTCGTCAGCGGCTTTTTTATGTCTGAAGTAAGGAACAGGAACGTTTCACTCCGAGATGTGAGTACGCTGCGCTTCGGGATGCGAGAGCTATTCCATTCTACAAAAAAGGGTTGACCGTTTAGGTCAACCCTTAAATTATTTACTCGAATCTCGAATCTCGAATCTCGAATCTCGAATCTCGAATCTCGAATCTCGAATCTACTTATAAATGCACAGCATGTTCAAGTAGCTATCCGTCAAGGTCGAAAGTTCTTCTTGTGTATCTACACGTTTCGCTTGGATGAATAGCGAGTAACAAATGCCGTGGAATAGGTTCGCAAGATGTTTAGGGTCGTGATCGTCGCAAACTTCGCCGCGTTCAATCGCTTTGCTAAACATGTTTTGTACTAACATCTGGTTAGTGCGGTTAGTGGTTACAAACAGAGGCCACACTTCATCACGAGTCGAAGCACTCCACTCAAACCATACGTTTAACCAATGGCTATCTTGAGCCACTAACGTCACCATTTCAGTCGCAATATTATGTAGGTTTTCTTTTGCGTGAATATCTAAGTCGATATTGTCTGAAAGGAAGTTAGAGAATTGGCGAACTACGTGATTAAGTACTTCATCAACCAGGTCTTCTCGGGTTGGGAAGTAGTTAAATACAGTTGCAACTGATACTTGAGCAATGTCTGCGATGTCTGCATGACCGCCACGGCCAATGCCACGACGAGAGAAAACTTCAAGAGCGATCTCCATCAATTGCAGTTTTCTTTTTAGGGGTGAAAGCCTAGTTCTAGGTCTCTTAGATATTGAGTCCATTTTATTTTCCTTGCCAACGAATTTTTATATTAATGATTTTATTATTATTTAAGCCAAGATGAGTGTAATGGTGCATATGCGAATGGTCAATCCTTTGAGCTTATTTTATAGGCAGTTACATCAAACTTGATCCATAAAGCGTGATCAGGATTGATGTGAAAGGAAGCGACTATTGAACAAGGCATCAGCGCACACTTCGTTGAGAATGTATGAGTAAATTCGAACCAGAAGGTGGTGTGGGTATTTGAGCAATGCTAGACTTACCCACAAAATCGAGCGGCACCACTGGCAAACTGTCTACACTTGTCGCAATCACCAAATAAAATGAGAGCAGTATGAAGCATACAGTTGAAGTCATGATCTCCGAGCAAGAAGTTCAGGATCGAGTGAATGAACTAGGTAAACAGATCACGGAACATTACAACGGTAGTGAAGATCTAGTTCTAGTTGGCTTATTACGTGGATCTTTTGTCTTTATGGCCGATCTTGCTCGTGCTATCGATTTAACCCACCAAGTGGATTTCATGACCGCATCTAGCTACGGCAACGGTATGGAAAGCTCACGTGACGTGCGTATTTTGAAAGACCTTGATGACGACATCCAAGGTAAAGACGTTCTACTTGTAGAAGACATTATCGATACAGGTAACACTCTGACTAAAGTGAAAGAGATTCTAAGCCTACGTGGTCCTAAATCTATCGAGATTTGTACGCTGTTAGACAAGCCTTCTCGCCGTGAAGTGATTGTAGATACTAAGTGGATTGGTTTTGAAATTCCTGACGAATTCGTTGTTGGTGTGGGCATCGACTACGCGCAAAAGTATCGTCACCTACCGTACATCGGTAAAGTTGTACCTCAAGAGTAATTATTACTCTGTTAAGACTGACAAACAAAAAGGCTCGCACAATGCGAGCCTTTCTTATATCTAGTGATTAAACGATAAGGTTTAAATCTTAATAATTAACCAAGAATTGGAGACGATAGGATTTTATCAAGCGCATCTAAGTGACTATTTTCTAACGTGTCATTACTTGAACAACGAACGCCAAGGTCTTGTAGCTTGCCGTTACCAATACCATAAACTACGCCGTGGATTTCAATATCTTGTCCCCGTTCCCATGCGCTTTGCATGATGGTTGAGTTACCAAGGTTGTAGACTTGCTCTGCAACGTTAATTTCGCACAACTTGTCGCCCCATTGTTCACGAGGTAGAGATTCAATTTGCTTACGGTACTTAAGGTAGTTATCGCGAATGTGGAGTAGCCAGTTGTTGATAAGGCCAAGTTTAGGGTTATCAATCGCTGCATTAACACCACCACAGCCATAGTGACCGCATACAATGATGTGTTTAACTTTGAGTACGTCAACGGCGTACTGCACAACAGACAAGCAGTTTAGGTCGGTATGAACCACTTGGTTTGCTACATTTCGATGAACAAACAGTTCGCCAGAATACAAACCAGTGAGACGCTCGGCCGGTACACGGCTATCAGAGCAGCCGATCCATAGGAAACCAGGGTTTTGACCCTCTTCAAGCGTTGTAAAATACTCTGGTCTTTGAGAACGAATTTCTTCAGACCATTTAGAGTTGTTTTCAAAAAGCTGTTTAATCTCTGGCATTTTGCGTCTTACGTCCCTTAATTAAGAGTTATAACTATACACAATGTTACAAATTCAATCTCGTAAAAACTGTGTCAACTCGCACTCATCTGACGTGTTCTAGCTGTTAAAATCATTAACTTAGCGTAGAAGCTAGTATCTGGTTATAAGACATGAATAATGTGATTGAATTAACACTTTCTGTGTTACAGACTCATTTGTTAAAGTAATAAGGTTTGTCATTTCATCATCAGGAAGGTGTGTTTTGTTTGGAAGTCGTTTTGCGGATATCAATCTCAAAGGAGATATGTTTGGCGGTGTCACTACAGCCATCATCTCACTGCCTTTAGCGTTAGCATTTGGTGTTGCTTCTGGAGCGGGTGCGGAAGCGGGCTTATGGGGCGCCATTATGGTTGGCCTGTTTGCAGCATTATTTGGCGGTTCCAGCAGTTTGATCTCAGAGCCTACCGGACCAATGACGGTGATCATGACGGCGGTGATGACCAGCATGGTCGCTAAATATCCTGAAACTGGAATGGCAATGACCTTTACCGTCGTGATGATGGCGGGTGCATTCCAGATATTACTTGGGACATTAAAGCTCGGTAAATACGTTACTTTGATGCCATATAGCGTGATCTCCGGCTTTATGTCAGGTATTGGCGTTATTCTGATTATCTTGCAACTGTCTCCATTGTTAGGACACGCAGCACCATCAGGTGGCGTGATGGGGACGCTTTCTGCGCTTCCCGATACGCTGGCAAATCTGAAGTTCAGCGAGCTGTTTTTAGGTGTATTAACGCTCGGTATCCTTTTTGGTTTTCCGACTAAATACCGTAAGTATGTCCCTGCACAATTGGTGGCCCTAGTTGCAGTGACCCTATTATCGGTCATTATCTTCGATACGGATTCTATTCGTCGTATTGGTGAAATCCCGGCTGGCTTACCTTCTTTAGTTATTCCAACGATTAGCCCTGAACTGTTCACAACCATGGTAATCGATGCCTTGGTGCTAGGTACGTTAGGTTGTATCGATACGCTGCTTACCGCGGTGATAGGGGACTCATTAACCCGTAAAGAGCATGACTCTGATAAGGAACTTCGCGGACAAGGCATCGCTAATATGATTTCTGGCTTGTTCGGCGCTTTGCCGGGCGCAGGCGCTACGATGGGTACGGTCACGAATATCCAAGTAGGTGCTCGTTCTCCACTTTCAGGTGTTATTCGAGCGCTAGTTTTAGCGTTAGTTGTATTAGTCGCGGGTGGTTTGACCGAACCGATCCCAATGGCTGTGCTTGCGGGTATCGCCATGTATGTCGGCTTCAATATTCTTGATTGGAGTTTTATTCAGCGCGCACACAAGGTGAGTTATGCGGGTATGGGGGTGATGTATGGCGTGATGCTCCTGACCGTATTTGTTGATTTGATTATTGCCGTTGGACTTGGTGTCTTTATATCGAACATCCTGATTATTGAACGTTTGAGTCGTGAACAAGCCAGACAAGTTAAATCTATCAGTGATGGTGATGACGAAGACGATATCCCGCTGACGGACAGCGAACGTCAGTTGTTAGATACCGCTAATGGTAAAGTTTTGTTCTTCTATCTTTCTGGACCGATGATTTTTAGTGTTTCTAAGGCGATATCGCGTCAGCACTCAAGCATCTCTGATTACGAAGCGATGATCTTAGATCTGACGGATGTGCCAATGATTGACGTGACGGTCGGCCTCGCACTAGAAAACGCAATCAAAGATGCCCTCGATGCTGAATGTGAGGTTTATCTGTTGTGTCCAAACGAGAATACCCGTCAGCAATTAGAGAAATTCCATGTGCTTGATCTTGTGCCGGAATCCAACACCTATCGATTCAGATATGAAGCCCTGACAGCTGCAACAAGCTATGTTGATAGAGATGAACATCAATTTGAGTCAGTTTAATTTTCAGCAATAATCTGACATGAATCAGTTATAGACGCCAAATCTAGTATTTGTGATTAATGCCGTTAAGTGAATAACTTAACGGCATTTTTATGTTTACTGAACACTGAATTGGTTTTCACATAGCTAATATCCTTGTTCGCTTTCGAAAGAAACTCTCACTCGGCATTTGTATTAATCGTTAATCAACGATAAACTTGCTTGCAAAATGGCCGAGTAAACAAGTTTTGAGTTAGGTTCAACTAGCTCGTTTTAAGTTTCACTCTCTTCCTCATACTCGGTCATCAACATCTATCTATCGCAAATGGCAGTCTATCTCTATGTATGCATTAGAAATTGAGCAATTAAGAAAAACTTATGCTGGGGGCTTTGAGGCTCTCAAAGGCATCAGTTTACAAGTGAAAAAGGGCGACTTTTACGCGCTTCTTGGTCCAAATGGTGCGGGTAAATCTACGACCATTGGCGTTATTTCTTCTCTGGTTAACAAAACATCCGGCAAGGTTAACGTGTTCGGTTACGACATTGATACCGATCTGGAGTTAGCGAAACAGAACTTAGGCTTAGTACCGCAAGAGTTTAACTTTAACCCGTTCGAAACCGTTGAGCAGATTGTGCTGCAACAAGCGGGTTATTACGGCGTGACTAAAACTCTTGCTAAAGAACGCGCGAAAAAGTACCTATCTCAACTCGATTTGTGGGAAAAACGTGGCGAACGTGCGCGTAACTTGTCTGGTGGTATGAAGCGTCGTTTGATGATTGCTCGCGCACTGATGCATGAACCTCATTTGCTGATCCTTGATGAACCAACAGCGGGTGTTGATATTGAGCTGCGTCGTTCTATGTGGGAATTCCTGAAAGAGATCAACGAGAAGCAGGGTATTACCATTATCTTGACCACGCACTACCTAGAAGAAGCGGAAATGCTGTGTCGCAATATCGGTATTATTAACCGTGGCGAGTTGATTGAGAATACGACCATGAAAGCACTGCTGGGTAAGTTAAGTGCTGAGACGTTTATTCTAGATCTTGAAGAGGGCACTGCAGAGCCTAAGCTTGATGGCGTCAATAGCCAAGTAATGGTCAATGGTTCGCTAGAGATCGAAATCGACAAGAACCTAGGTTTGAACGCTATCTTTGCTCAACTGACAGAGCAACAGGTAAAAGTCCTTTCTATGCGTAATAAAGCGAACCGTCTAGAAGAGCTATTTGTGAGCATTGTGCGTGAGGGGAGCAAGTAATATGCATAAATTATATTGGACAGCCTTTTGTAGCTTGTTGACCAAAGAGGTGAACAGATTCACTCGAATTTGGGTGCAAACTCTGGTTCCACCTGCGATCACTATGACGCTTTACTTCATCATTTTCGGTAACCTAATTGGTGCTCGTATCGGTGAAATGAACGGCTTTAGTTACATGGAATATATTGTGCCGGGTTTGATCATGATGTCGGTGATCACGAACTCATACTCTAACGTCGCTTCGTCGTTTTTTAGTGCTAAATTCCAGAAGAACATTGAAGAGCTGCTTGTAGCGCCAGTTCCTAACTATGTGATTATTGCTGGTTTCGTGATGGGCGGTGTAGTGCGTGGCTTGTTAGTGGGTACCATAGTCACATTCGTATCGCTTTTCTTTGTCGACTTGCAAGTTGATCATTGGGGCGTGATTATTGCGACTGTATTTCTAACGTCGATTGTGTTCGCTCTGGGTGGCTTAATCAACGCTGTATTTGCACGCACGTTCGACGATATTTCTATTATCCCAACGTTTATTCTGACACCGTTAACATACCTTGGGGGGGTGTTTTACTCGATCAGTCTATTGCCTGAATTTTGGCAAGGTGTGTCGAAACTGAACCCAATTGTGTACATGGTTAACGCATTCAGATATGGCTTCTTGGGAGTGTCTGATGTTGGTATTGTAACGTCGTTTACTGTATTGGGTGTGTTTATCGTAGCGCTGTATGGTGTTGCACACTATCTAGTGACTAAGGGCATCGGCTTGCGTAGCTAATGTCTTCCTTGTAAGTCTTGGAATGACAGGCAAAGAAAAAGGTCGATATTACATCGACCTTTTTTATGTTTTGCGTTTTGCGTTTTGCGTTTTGCGTTTTGTGTTTTTGTTTCGCATTTCGAGAAGAGAGCGATTATTCCGCCGTTTCTTCTTTCACTTCTTCTTTCGTTTCCGTGACCAAATCGAGAACTTGGTTGTCGATAAGACGAGTCTTACCTAAGAAAGCTGACATTAAGATAACCGCTTGAGTCGATTCTGAAGTGATGGCTTGCAGCGTTTTAGCATCGCAAATGAAAATCTCATCAGGTTGCAGGTCTGCAGCTCGAAGTTGGTCGGTTGCGTCTTCAATGACAGATGCGTAATCGTCACGGCCGCCACGAATAGCACTACTGATCCAACGCATAGTACGAGCAAGTACAGGTGCGCGCTGGCGTTCGTCGATAGTCAGGTTGCTATTGCGAGAGCTCATCGCAAGTCCATCCATCTCACGAACGGTTGGTACGCCGATAATTTGGATATCTAAAGCAAGATCCGTCGTCATATGACTAATGACCGCAAGCTGTTGGAAGTCTTTCTCGCCGAAGCATGCAAAGTCTGGCTGAACGATATTAAATAGCTTAGCAACAATCGTCGCCACACCACGGAAGTGGCCTGGGCGAGATGCCCCTTCAAGCATGTGCGAAATACCAGGTACTTCAACAAACGTCTGTTTGTCTAGTCCATCTGGGTACATCACTTCTGGCGTTGGAGTAAACACAAGCTCAACACCTTCGCCTGTTAGTTTGCTTAAATCAGCTTCTAACGTTCGAGGGTAATTGTTCAGGTCGTCGGCACGGTCAAACTGCATTGGGTTAACAAAAATGCTCACCACAACAATGTCTGCTAATTCACGCGCTTTCTTTACCAGCGTCAGGTGGCCTTCATGAAGGTTTCCCATTGTTGGTACAAAAGCAACGGTACGTCCATCACGCTTAAACTGTTTAATCTGCTCGCGAAGAGCCGCTATTTCAGCAAAAGTTTGCATAGTAACTCCTAAGCTATTGTATGAGCTTCATCAGGGAAACGCGCGCTCTCTACTTCTTCTTTGTATAGAGCGACGGCTTTACGCATATCGCCTGTTTCCGCTAAGAAATTCTTAGAGAACTTTGGCATATAAGTCGCAGAGATACCGAACATGTCATGCATCACTAAGATCTGACCATCGGTAACGTTGCCTGCGCCAATACCAATCACTGGTACATCACAAGCTTCAGTAATGCGTTTGGCTAATGATGCCGGAACACATTCAAGTAATACAATTTGAGCGCCAGCATTTTGCAGAGCTAGAGCATCAGCAACCATTTTGTCCGCTTGTTCGTCGTCACGGCCTTGAACTTTGTAACCACCAAAGATGTTCACTGATTGAGGTGTTAATCCCAAGTGAGCACACACGGGAACCGCGCGCTCTGTTAGCATCTTCACGGTATCAACCAACCAGCTTCCGCCTTCGATTTTAACCATGTTTGCACCAGCACGCATTATGGTTGCAGCGCTCTCACAAGCTTGCTCAGGTGTGGCATAGCTCATGAACGGCATATCAGCCATAAGAAGACAGTTTGGGCTACCAGCACGCACTGAGCGAGTGTGGTAAGCAATTTCGTCGACTGTCACTGGCAATGTGTCAGTTTGGCCTTGTAAAACCATGCCTAGTGAATCACCGACAAGTAATACAGGGACCTCTTGGCTTTCGAATAATTGAGCAAAGCTCGCATCATAAGCTGTCGACGTCGCGAATTTACGGCCTTCTTGTTTGCACTTGATAAGGTCGTTAATGGTTACTTTTTTCATTGGGTTTCCTTAATGCGCCTGGCTATTGTTGCCAAACATTGAGCCCATTTTGATCGACTACTTTGAGTAGTTCGTTCAGCTCAGTCCCATCAGGGAGTTGTAAACTTGGTGCGATTTCAGCAAGCGGGTAGAGTACAAACTCTCGTTCTTTCATTCCATAATGAGGAACGGTTAAGCGCTCTGAATCGATCACCTCATTGCCGTAAAGCACAATGTCGAGATCCAAGGTTCTTGGTCCCCAACGCTCATCTTTACGGACACGCCCTTGCTCTAACTCGATTTTTTGAGTGCAATCAAGCAGTTCAATTGGCGTTAATTCGGTTTGGATTGCCACTACCGCGTTGATGTAGTCGGGTTGATTTTGCGGCCCCATCGGAGTGCTACTATATAGCTTGGAGGTCGCAATAAACGTTGATCGCGGTAGGCTTTTTAGTGTTTCGATAGCCAAATTTGCTTGGCTAACTGGGTCGGCAAGGTTGCTGCCGACCGCAATATAAGCCGTTATCATTCGGATTGCTTACTTTTTTTATTACGGTAAGTCTTACGACGACGATGACCTGATTTTGATGGTGCAGCTACGTCATTAGCCATAGCTTGGCGCATATTGCGACCGGCTGTTTGATAACGCTCCCACCATTTTGCCAACTCTTTGGTTTCGCCACGCATTTCTAGGAAATCGTAGCCTGCACGGAATTTGTTCAGTTCCATTAGGCGTACAGCACGTTTACCGTTGCGACGTGGAAGTCGAACTTGCAGCTGCCAAATTTCACGAATAGTCGCGGTATGACGACGAGGAATAGCAATCGACTTTACTTGCTGATCAAGGATGATGTTACTTGCTTCCATGATTGCATCGTAGTGCGCCATGCCTTGTTCAGCGACTAGCTTGTCCGCTAGCTTATTCATCGGGTACCAAAGAATTGCAGCAAACATGAAGGCTGGGTTTACTCGCTTGCCATCGTCGATACGAAGGTCAGTTGAATCGAGTACTAAATCAAGCATCTGCTCGGTATGAGAATCGTAACCTTCAGTGAAGTGCTCAGCCACGGCTGGGAACATCTGTTGGAATAGATTGTACTCACGCATTAAGTGGTAAGTTTCTAAACCGTGTCCTGATTGCAGTAACTTAAGTGATTCTTCGTAAAGACGCGCAGCTGGAATATCTTTTAGAAGGTGTGCTAACTCTTCGATTGGGTCGGCAGTATCTTCTTCAATATCGAAATCCAGTTTAGCGGCGAAACGCATAGCACGTAGCATGCGTACCGGGTCTTCACGGTAACGAGTTTCAGGATCGCCAATCAAACGGATCAGCTTATCTTCTAAATCTTCGATACCACCCGCGTAGTCGTGGATGCTGTAATCGGCAATGTTGTAGTACATCGCGTTAATGGTGAAATCACGACGCTCTGCATCTTCGTCGACGCTGCCATAAACGTTATCACGTAATAGCATGCCTTCTTTCGATTGTGCAGACACGTTCTTCGATGGCTCTTGATGGTGGCCACGGAAAGTTGCAACTTCGATGATGTCGCGACCAAACATGATATGTGCCAAGCGGAAACGACGGCCAATTAGGCGGCAGTTTCTAAACAGGTTTTTGATCTGTTCTGGCGTAGCGTTGGTTGCGATATCAAAATCTTTTGGTTGAGAACCCAATAAGATGTCGCGCACACCACCACCGACTAAAAATGCATCAAAACCCGCCCCATTTAGGCGATATAATACTTTTAGTGCGTTGTCGCTGATCTGCTTGCGTGAAATATTGTGCTCTTGACGAGTATAAATATTCAGTGCTAATTCGTGGAATCCGCGTTGTTCGCTTGGGGTATTGTCGTTTGTATTCATTAGTTTAGAACAAAGTAGGTATCGCCAACTTTGTTTTTCTCTTAGTCCAAAGTGGTAGTGCAGAGTTTAATTGCGGCTAATAATAGCTTAGCGCGAGCCATTTGAGAACATCGTCTGCTTAACCACAGTTGTTGGTTATGGCATTTTTATGTGTCGTTTTTGCTATTTAGCTCTGAACTCGGGTTAATCACGGTGTTCTTTTTGTAAACTATCAGGCAATTGAGCAATGCTCCATTGCTGGCAGCCCCAAAATAAAATCTCGTCAATAGAAGCACTCAAAAGGGCTTCGGTGATATCAAAACCTAAGAATCGCATCGCGTTAATTAGCGTCGGTTTCGGATTGTCGAGATCTATCGCAGTTGCATGATTTTGTTTTGACAGTTTATTACCCAAGCCATCGGTTGCCAATGGTAAGTGCAAGTAACTGACGGTTTTTTGTTTGAGTGTTTTATACAAACTAATTTGACGGCCTGTTGGCTCAATCAAATCCGCTCCTCGCACAACCTCTGTAATGCCTTGGTCGATGTCATCAAGCACAACAGCCAAGTTGTAAGCAAACAAGCCATCTCTACGCTTAATGATGAAATCTTCTTCAGCCAGTGCTTTCGGTATATGAATGTCACCATGGCGAATATCGGTAAACGATTCAATAGGGTGCGCCATACGTAAGCGAACGGCTTGGTCACCTGAATCCATTAACGCAGCGTTGCGGCAAGTCCCAGTATAAAAGCCGCCAAGGGCTTTGATCTGTTTACGAGTGCATTGGCAATAGTAGGCTTGGTTATAGGCTACCCATGCATCTATTTGAGCTTGGTACAAATCATGACGCTGGCTTTGATACACCACTTCACCATCCCAAAATAGATGATAAGCCTCAAGAGTTTTGAGGATGAGATCTGCGGCGCCAGCCATTTCTCTTGGTGGATCAAGATCTTCCATACGAACTAACCATTGTCCTTGGTTTGATTTCGCTTGAAAGTAGCTGCCAAGTGCGGCAACCAGTGAGCCAAAATGAAGAGGACCTGACGGTGATGGTGCAAAGCGCCCGATATAACTCATGAGTGAAAACCTAGTCTAGATAGAACAACAGTAACCGTTTGTTGGTAGTGGTAGCTATTTGATGACAATGAGATAGCGCATGTTGAAAATAGCTTTCAATACAAACAAAAAAGGGAGCGAAAGCTCCCTTTTTTACATCAGCAAGAATTAACCTTGCATTTGTTTCTCTTTGATCTCTGCAAGTGTTTTACAGTCAATACAAAGGTCAGCTGTTGGACGAGCTTCAAGGCGACGAATGCCGATCTCAACACCACAAGAATCGCAGAAGCCAAAATCATCTTCTTCAATCTTATCTAGTGTCTTTTCAATCTTCTTGATAAGACGACGCTCACGGTCACGGTTACGTAACTCTAGGCTGAACTCTTCTTCTTGAGAAGCACGGTCAACTGGGTCTGGGAAATTCGCTGCTTCGTCCTGCATGTGGTGCACAGTACGATCAACTTCTTCCCTGAGCTGGTTGCGCCAAGCTGCTAAAATTTTTGTAAAATGTTCCGTTTGCTCAGGTGACATGTACTCTTCACCTGGCTTTTCTTGGTACGGTTCAACACCTGCGATGGCTAGGATGCCTAGCGCTTTTTTCTTAGATTCTGGCATACAGCATCTCCTATTTACACCTAGTCAACTGCAAAGCAGCTAATTTTAAGGCGGGTATCTATAGCAGAAAGATCTGGTTCTGGCAAATACTCTTATCCAAACTTGTAGTCAAAGTGATTACTTCATCATCTTTATCTAGCTATTGATAAATTCAACAGCCTGTTTTAGTTGTATTTGAGTACTGCTGAGCTCTGCTTTATAGCAAAGCACTTCAACCCCAGCGTCTTGTGCTTGTTTTAGTAATAACGAATATTTGGCGTCTATATGGTGTGCTGCAGATACTTTTTCAATACCTGAATGTAAAACAGTGAATAAAAGTACGGCTCTATTTCCAGATTCTGCCATTTCTGTGAGTTCACGCAGGTGTTTTTGGCCTCTGGTGGTGACCGCATCAGGGAAAAAGCCTTGTCCTTTGGTTGAGGTCCCTTGCTTAGTTGATGTTTGTTGCTCATCAAGCAAAGTGACACTTTTTACTTCGATATAACAAGGTGGCTTTTCACTGTCTTCCAGCAGAATATCAATTCGACTATTCTCGCTGCCATATTTCACTTCAGTTCGTAAAGCGTCATAGCCTAAGAGTTCAACTATAGTCTTATTTTCAATTGCTTCCACTGCCAGTTGGTTCGCTCGCGCAGTATTTACACAAATTCGATGACCTTTATCTGTTTCTGAGATCTCCCAACTGTTTGGGTATTTTCGCTTTGCATTATCTGAGGTTGAATACCAAACCGTATTACCGGGTGTGGCGCAGCCAGTCATGGCTCCGGTGTTCGCACAGTGAATGGTACGTTCACTGTCGTCAGGCAATGTGATATCAGCAAGAAAACGTTTATAGCGTTTAATAAGAGTCGCTGGCTCTAAAGGGGGGTTGAAGTGCATATTACTTATTTAGACAGGTGGGTTTTTATGTACAATGTTGCCAACATTACACCACAAGGTTCTCCCATTGCCACAACTGCCCATAGAAGCTGTGATGCCAGATCTGCTCACTGGCGTAGAAACACATACTCAACTTATTCTAAAGGCCGCTCCCGGTGCGGGTAAGTCAACGTTTTTCCCTTTGCAGTTGGTTAAGACTAATGCTGTTAAAGGGAAAATTATCATGCTCGAACCAAGGCGTTTAGCGGCTAGGAATATTGCGACTTACTTAGCGAGTCAACTGGGAGAGAAGGTGGGAGAGAGCATTGGTTTTAGAGTTCGTGGTGAATCTAAAACCAGTAGTGCAACGCGTTTGGAAATCGTCACTGAAGGGATCATGACCAGAATGATCCAAAGCGACCCTGAATTGACAGGTGTGGACATGGTGATCTTTGATGAATTTCATGAACGCAGCATTCATGCCGATACCGCATTAGCGTTTAGCTTAGAGATCCAAGAAGCGCTGCGAGATGATCTCAAGGTGATCGTGATGTCGGCGACATTGGATCAACACTCGCTGCAATCTTTGCTGCCTGATGCCAAGTATGTTGAATCACAAGGCCGAACTTTCCCTGTCGATTTCCGTTATCAGCCGCTAGGCTCGAATGAATATTTAGCGCCTAAAATGGCCAAGGTGATCCAATCTCTGATGGAGAAAGAATCGGGCTCACTTTTGGCTTTCTTACCGGGTGTCTCGGCGATAAAACAAGTGGAATCACAGCTTGGACAACTTGCTAGTGATATTGATGTGTGTCCGTTGTATGGCCAGTTGAGTTTTGAACAGCAACAGAGAGCCATTGCGCCGTCAAAGCAAGGTCGCCGAAAAGTGGTGTTAGCCACCAATATCGCGGAAACTTCTTTGACGATTGAAGGGACTCGCTTAGTTGTTGATTCGGGATTGGAAAGGGTCGCAAAGTTCGATCTTAAAACTGGAATCACCAAACTTGAGCAAGTAAAAATCTCACAATCCTCAGCGGAACAAAGAGCGGGTCGTGCTGGGCGAATCGAAGAGGGCTTATGTGTTCGCTTGTACAGTGAAACACAGTTGATGCAACAACCATCCGTTCCAGAACCTGAAATACTCCATTCTGATCTCTCTTCGCTGGTGGCTGAATTGACGCAATGGGGAGCAAGTAGTGCCGATGAGCTTCATTGGTTAGATGTTCCGCCACAGGCATCGATTGAGCAAGCGACAGAGCTGTTACAAGGGCTTGATTTATTAGATAGTAATGGGCAATTTACTCCAGTCGGAAAGCAAGCTCAGCGTTTAGGCATTGAGCCGCGTATCGCCAGTATGCTGATCAAAGCGCAGCAAAACAGCCAAGCCTTGTTGAATGTCGCGATTGTCGCTGCCGCTTTACTCGAAGAGCCTGAACGTAACGTGACGGATATTCAGCATTCGCTACATCGACTTAAGCAAAGAAAGCACTCGAAAAACAGTGTTGTGATGCAGCGAGCGAAAAGTCTCGCAAGCAAACTCAATCATCACCTGGATTTGTCACAAGTCGATGAATCATTGCTACCATTAGTGCTTTGCTTGGCCTTTCCAGACCGAATTGCCCAATCGAGAAGTGCGACTGGCTGTGCATTTCGTCTTGCCAATGGCCATGGAGCCGAGGTTCGTGATGATGATCCGCTAGCAAGCAACGAATACATCGTGGTGATTGATTTGATGCGTACGGCAGGGCGAGCAAGTCAGATCTTTTTAGCGACACCGATTGATATAGTGCAGCTTGAGGCTTCATTCTCCGGTCTTTTTACACGCGAAGATTATGCGGATTGGGATGAAAAACGCGGTCGCTTGGTTGCTGAAGAAAGAGTATTACTGGGTAAGCTGATTATCAGTACTAAACCTTTGCCAGAGCCTGATTCCGCTCAGATAAGCCAAGCGTTACTGAATTACATCTCTCGACGCGGACTTGAAAGTTTAAATTGGACGGCTTCTGCTAAACAGCTGGTTGAACGCGTGCGCTGTGCTGAGTTGTGGCTGCCTGAACAGCAATGGCCTCAAATGGATGAAGCGAGCTTATTGCGCCATCTTGATGAGTGGCTTTTACCTTATTTGAATGGTATCAAGTCGGCAAAAGGACTGACGAGTATCTCGGTCGAGCAAGCATTGTCGGCTTATCTTGGCTGGCCTCTTAATCAAGAAATTGATCAATGGTTACCTACGAATTACCTGATGCCAACGGGCAGTAAGAAGTCGATTCGATACCAATATCTATCTGAGCCAATGATCTCTGTTCGAATGCAGGAAGTCTTTGGTGAGCAAGATTCACCCTTGATTGCCCAAGGGCGTAAAAAGGTGGTGCTTGAGTTATTGTCTCCTGCGCAACGACCACTGCAAATTACTCAGGATTTAGCTGGCTTTTGGGCTGGCGCGTATAAAGAAGTTCAAAAAGAAATGAAAGGCCGTTACCCCAAACATCCTTGGCCGGATGACCCTGCTAATCATGTAGCAACCACTAAAACCAAACGACAGTTGAACCGATGATGACCAAAATGTTAACGCCGAAAAAGGCACCACCTAAAAAAGCGCCAGCAAAGAAGTCACCAGCGACCAAAGCCAAGCCAAGAAAGCCTAGAGCAGCCGCGAAGAAAGGTAAGGCAAAGACCAAGAAAACGGGCAACAGAGGTTGGCTGAAGATCCTATGGGGTATCGCTTGGAAGGTGGGTTTAGCAACGGCAGCTCTGTTGTTGTTCGTTGGGATCTATTTGGATTCGGTGGTTAAGCAGCGTTTTGAAGGTCAGCTTTTTGATCTGCCAACCGTTGTTTATGCTCGTGTATTGGATCTATCTCCGGGTACAGCCGTTAGTTTGGTACAAGTCAAAAATGAATTGGATGTGCTGAATTACCGTAAAGTGAATTCCCCTCGTCACCCTGGTGAGTACTCTTCTTCTTCAACCAAGATTGAAATGATTCGTCGTCCGTTCGAGTTTGTCGATGGGCCAGAAGCCGATCGTCATGTGATGCTGCACTTTAATGGCAACGAGCTTACTCGTATTCAGTCATTAGAGAAGAAAGGCGACATGGGTTACTTACGTGTCGAACCTAAAATGCTCGGTATGCTTGAGAAAAGTAACGATGAGCAGCGTTTGTTCTTAAAACGTAATCAGTTCCCTGAAGTGATGGTTGACGCATTGCTGGCAACCGAAGACCGAAACTTCTATCAGCACGATGGAGTTTCACCATTGGCGATCGCTCGTGCAATGGTAGTCAACATCAAGGCAGGACGAACGGTTCAAGGTGGCAGTACGTTGACGCAACAGTTGGCGAAAAACCTGTTCTTATCGAGTGAACGTACCTTGTGGCGTAAGGTGCGTGAAGCGTATATCGCACTTATCTTGGATCATCGTTACAGCAAAGACCGTATCTTAGAAGCGTATCTGAACGAGGTTTATCTTGGCCAGAATGGTGGTGAAGCGATTCATGGTTTCGGCTTGGCATCTCGTTTGTATTTCGGCCAGCCTATTCAAGAGTTAAGAATTGATCAGTTGGCACTGCTTGTTGGTATGGTGAAAGGGCCTTCGTATTACAACCCTGTTCGCTACCCAGAACGTGCTAAGACTCGACGAGATCTGGTTCTTCGCTTGTTGATGCAGCAAGACATCTTGACTCCGCGACAATACGAAGAAGCAGCAAGTCGTGATTTAGATATTCAAGACAACCCTCGTATTGCCAGCCGTCAGCCAGCTTACTTCCAACAAGTAAACATTGAGCTGAAGAAGTATGTGGGTGACCGATTTGAAGCTCAGAAAGGCATTCGAGTCTTTACCTCTCTAGATCCGGTTTCTCAAGATAAGCTAGAGAAATCGATTGCTCGTAAGGTGCCTGATCTGTCGAAAACGGCAGGTAACAAATTGGAAGCGGCTGCGATTGCTGTTGATAGAAATACCGGAGAAATCCGAGCGATGGTCGGCGGTAAACGTACCGGTTACGATGGTTTTAACCGTGCACTGAATGCGAGTCGTCCTATTGGTTCTTTGGTTAAGCCTGCAATCTACTTAACCGCATTAGAACAACCCGAAAAGTACACGTTAGCGACGACTTTGATGGACACCCCACTGAGTTTGAAAGGCAGTAAAGGAAGCGTATGGAGCCCAAGAAACTTCGACCGTAAGTTTCGCGGAGACGTGCCGTTGTATGTGGCGCTCTCTAAGTCTTATAACGTGCCGACCGTTCGTTTAGGGATGCAGTTAGGTATTGATAGTGTCTCGGATACGATTGGTAAACTGGGTGTTGATAAAAACGAAATTCGCCCAGTGCCATCCATGTTCTTGGGTTCATTCTCGCTAACACCGTTTCAGGTAGCACAGATGTACCAAACGATTACCAACTCTGGCCGTATCGCGCCATTGTCTGCGCTTCGCTCTGTGATTGATAGTGAAGGTGAGGTGTTGTATCAATCGATTCCACGTGTATCTCAAAGCGTTGATCAGCAAGCGGCTTGGTTAACAACTTATGCGATGAAGCGTGGCGTATCAGAAGGTACAGGCCGTTTTCTACAAGGCCAGTTTACATGGGCAGGATTAGCCGGTAAAACTGGTACCAGTAACGACAGTCGAGACAGTTGGTTTGTTGGTGTTGATGGCCGTGAAGTGACGACGATTTGGTTAGGTCGAGATGATAATAAACCGACTAAACTAACAGGTTCTAGTGGTGCGTTGCGTGTCTATGCTGATTACCTGAAACAAAGAACACCAGAACAGCTATTGTTACCTTGGCCAACAGGAATTGCGACTGCTAGCTTTACTCGAACTTCTGAAGGGGCGTTAGAGTTTGATTGTGATGGTACGGTGAAATTACCGGTTTGGGATGAGAGTGGCAGCATTAAAAAGGGCTGTGAAAGTCAACCAAAACAGTGGCTAAAGAAGCTTTTTCAGTGGTAAAGTCATAACAGAAAAGAATGACAAGGATAGTTTAGATAATGATTTCTCGTTGGTTAGTGAGTAGCTTAGGTGTTGTCGGTACAGTGATCAGTTTTCAACTGTTTGCAGCCACTGCAGCACAAGTTGATTCATCAGAACATGCTGAACTTAAACAAGCTCATAAAAGGCCAACCGTTGCTGTCGTGCTCGCTGGTGGAGGCGCTAAAGGTGCAGCCCACATTGGCGTGCTTAAAGCTTTGGAAGAGATGCAGATTCCGGTTGATTACATTACCGGTACCAGTATGGGTGCATACGTTGGTGGTCTTTATGCGACAGGGATGAGCGCAGATGAGATCGAAAGTTTTATTTATACGGTGGATTGGAATCGCGGCTATCGCGATCGCGTTAACCGTAGTGATCGCCGTGTGCGAGACAAAGAGTATGAAGACCGTTACCAACTGAATACCGACCTCGGTCTAGGTTGGGGCGAGATCAAAGCAAGAAAAGGTGTGGTTCAAGGTCAGAATATGTTGCGTATTCTGCGTGAAACGACCGGTAACTTATCTCCACTCGATTCTTTCGACAACCTTGCTATTCCATATCGTTCTGTTGCAACCGACATCATCGATCTTGAAGAAGTGGTCATCGATCATGGTCATCTTGTTGATGCGATGATGGCGAGTATGTCAGTACCCGGTGCGCTTCCTCCTTATGAAGTAGAAGGGCGCATGCTGGTCGATGGTGGTGTCACCAATAACATGCCAGTGGATGTTGCTCGAGCAATGGGAGCCGACATCGTTATTGCCGTTGACATCAGTACTAACTACAAAAGCAAAGAAGACTTCACTAACTTTTTAGCCGCAGCAGATCAACTCTCTAATTACCTTGTTCAACGCAGCACGCAAGAGCAAGCCGCGACGTTAACAGACGATGATTTTTTCCTACGTCCTGATGTTGGGCGAATGGAAACCACAGACTTCGATAAAATGCCGACGGCTTACCATGCTGGATACGAAGCAACAAGGCAGTATCGGGATCAGCTTTCTAAGTTGGCGCTCTCGAATGCGGACTACCAACATTATATTGATGACAAGCAGAAAGCTCGAAAGCAGCTCAAGCATGGTGATAAAACGGTGGTGGATAAGGTCGTTATCAATAATAACACCCACTATTCAGATAAGTTGATTGCCAATCGTTTGAACCTCGATTCTGGAAAAGTCCTTAAAACCAGTGAAATTGAATCTCAGGTTAAAGACCTGTATGCACTCGATCGTTTTGAACTGGTCACCTATGAATTTGACAATGTAGATGGTGAAGATCAACTACAGGTCGATGTAAATGAAAAATCATGGGGCCCTAATTACCTCAACTTTCGATTTTATCTTGAAGATGACTTTGCAACCGAGAGCCAATATTCAATCGGTATGTCGGCTAATTTTACGGATATTAACTCGCATGGCGCAGAGTTAAGAACGAATGTAGAAATGGGCACTGATAAGCTCATCGAGGCTGAGTTATATTCTCCTTTTTTCTCAAGCCAGAAGTTATTTACATCGGCATCACTTGTTTACAGCAATCAGAAAAGAAACTTACCTGCCAATATTGACGATATCGAAGAGCCTACTCTCGACGTAACGAAAGACTACTTACCAATGACTTATCAAGAGTATATTGGTGAACTGGCATTAGGTTACCAGCCAACATTGTGGCAAGAATTTAAAGTGGGTGCTCGATACACCGATGGTGACATTGAGGTAGCCTCGTTACCGTCTTTAGGTAGCGGTGGATATACACGTATTGGTGGGTTTATGAGTTATCGATTGGATACCTTAGATAACTTCAGTTTGCCGACTAAAGGTTACTTTGTTGATCTGGAATATCTCATTTCCCACGATGATTTTGATAACGACTCTTCTCTGGCTGATTCCGAGTTTAACTCTGAAAGCGACACAGTTTATGAGATTTCGGCTAATTTCATGGCGGCACAGAGTATTGAAAAGCATACTTTAGTCGCAAAGTTCGATTTTGGCATGGTAGAGAGTAAAAACTCCGTGTTCCCTATTGACCCAAAGGAGCTTGGAGGCTTCTTAAACTTATCGGGAATACCAAGAAACAGTCTTATTGGACAAAACTTAGCATACGGCAGTTTAATCTATCGCTATAAATGGTTTGAAAATGACTTCGGCTTGTTTGAGTCGCCATTTTACATAGGCGCATCTCTAGAACATGGCGGCGTTTGGTCGAACAACGACTTGTCATTGGATGAAGCGCCGATGTTTACTGCTGGGTCACTCTTTGCTGGCGTAGATTCACCAATCGGGCCAATCATTTTGGCTTATGGTAAAACAGAAGGTAACTACGATTCTGTTTATTTAATCATCGGTACATCTTACTAATAATAATGCGCGGGATAGCTCTTTTTCTGACTAAAATAGGCAAAAATCGTAGGACTTTCGTCTTAACTTGCTATGTTGGTCAAAATGATAAGATTTTAATTTATCGTTAAATTTGCTATTCTGTCGCCCACAGTTTGGCCTCTATGACGCCGCTCATCAATACAAATTGAATGACAAAAATGGCAATGGAGAGCCAAGTTTCCAAGGATGTTCGCTTCTTTATTTTACTAATAATTACCAATGTAAAGAAGGAACCGCAATGAGAGGAAAAAGTCGTGCTTGAAGCCTACCGTAAACACGTCGCAGAGCGTGCTGCCGAAGGAGTTGTTCCTAGACCATTAGATGCTGAACAAGTAGCAGGCCTAGTTGAACTTTTAAAGAACCCGCCCCAAGGTGAAGAAGCTGTTATTCTTGACCTACTAGAAAACCGTATTCCACCAGGTGTCGATGAAGCTGCTTACGTTAAAGCGGGCTTCCTAACGGCTATCACTAAAGGTGAAGTTGAATCTCCACTAGTAAGCAAAGCTAAAGCTGCGGAACTACTTGGCACAATGCAAGGTGGTTACAACATCGAATCTCTAGTTTCTTTACTGGATGATGCTGAGCTTGCTCCTATCGCTGTTAAAGCGCTTTCTCATACTCTATTGATGTTCGATGCATTCTACGACGTAGAAGAAAAAGCAAAAGCTGGCAATGCTTCTGCTCAGCAAGTTCTTCAGTCTTGGGCTGATGCTGAGTGGTTTACAGCTAAAGAGAAAGTAGCGGAAAAAATTACCGTTAAAGTATTCAAAGTCACTGGTGAAACAAACACCGATGACCTATCTCCAGCGCCAGATGCATGGTCACGTCCTGATATCCCAGTACACGCAAAAGCGATGCTGAAGATGGAGCGTGATGGCATTACTCCTGATGAGCAGGGCAACGTTGGTCCAATTACTCAAATTGAAGAAATGCAAAAAGACGGCATTCCACTGGCTTACGTTGGTGATGTTGTTGGTACCGGTTCTTCGCGTAAATCAGCGACAAACTCAGTGCTTTGGTTCATGGGCGAAGATATCCCATTCGTACCAAACAAGCGTACTGGCGGTGTTTGTCTTGGTGGTAAAATTGCTCCGATCTTCTACAACACAATGGAAGACTCAGGTGCACTACCAATTGAGCTGAACGTACAAGACATGAACATGGGTGATGTGATTGATATCTATCCTTATGAAGGTGTTGTTCGTAAAGACGGTGCAGATATCTCAAGCTTTGAACTAGGCAAAGTACTTCTAGATGAAGTTCGTGCTGGTGGTCGTATTCCATTGATCATCGGTCGTGGCTTAACGGGCCGTGCTCGTGATGCTTTAGGTCTAGCTGAAACGGATCTGTTTGCTAAGCCAATCGACCCTTCTGCTTCTGATAAAGGCTACACGTTAGCTCAGAAGATGGTAGGTAAAGCGTGTGGCGTTGAAGGTGTGCGTGCAGGTCAGTACTGCGAACCTAAAATGACAACGGTAGGCTCTCAAGATACTACGGGTCCTATGACACGTGATGAGCTGAAAGATCTGGCTTGTCTTGGTTTCTCTGCGGATCTTGTGATGCAGTCTTTCTGTCACACATCTGCATACCCGAAACCAGTTGATGTAAACACTCACCATACACTGCCTGATTTCATCATGAACCGTGCGGGTGTTTCACTTCGTCCGGGCGATGGTGTTATTCACTCATGGCTAAACCGTATGCTTCTGCCTGATACTGTTGGTACAGGTGGTGACTCGCATACTCGTTTCCCTCTAGGCATTTCATTCCCAGCAGGTTCTGGCTTAGTAGCATTTGCTGCAGCAACAGGTGTTATGCCTCTTGATATGCCTGAATCAATCTTGGTTCGCTTTAAAGGTGAAATGCAGCCGGGTATCACGCTACGTGACCTAGTACATGCAATTCCTCTTTACGGTATCAAGCAAGGCCTACTGACTGTAGAAAAAGCTGGTAAAATCAATGAATTCTCTGGTCGTGTACTAGAGATTGAAGGTGTTGACCACCTGTCTGTTGAGCAAGCATTTGAACTTTCAGATGCATCGGCAGAGCGTTCAGCTGCTGGTTGTACTGTTAAGCTTTCTCAAGAGTCTATCGAAGAGTACTTGAACTCGAACGTCGTTATGCTTAAGTGGATGATCGCTGAAGGCTACGGTGATGTTCGTACTATCGAGCGTCGTATTACGGCAATGGAAGAGTGGCTAGCGAACCCTGAGTTACTTGCTGCTGATTCAGATGCTGAATACGCTCATGTTATCGAGATTGACCTTGCTGACATCGATCAGCCAATACTGTGTGCACCAAACGATCCAGATGATGCTCGTCTTCTTTCTGACGTTCAAGGCACTGAGATTCAAGAAGTGTTCATCGGTTCTTGTATGACCAACATTGGTCACTTCCGTGCAGCAGGTAAGATGCTTGAAGAGTTTAATGGCTCTTTGAATACTCGCCTATGGGTTGCTCCGCCAACTAAGATGGATAAAGACCAACTGACAGAAGAAGGCTACTACGGCATCTTCGGTCGTGCTGGGGTTCGTATTGAAACTCCGGGTTGTTCATTATGTATGGGTAACCAAGCTCGTGTTGCTGACGCTTCGACAGTAATGTCGACGTCTACTCGTAACTTCCCGAACCGTTTGGGTAATGGTGCGAACGTTTATCTAGCTTCTGCCGAGCTTTCTGCAGTTGGTGCGATTCTTGGTCGTATCCCAACTAAAGAAGAGTACTTAGCGTACGCAGAGAAGATTAATGCAACCGCTGCCGATACTTACCGTTACTTGAACTTCCATAAAATGGGTCAGTACACGGATAAAGCAGACACGGTTATCTTCCAAGAGCCAGCGTAATCGTTGACTGAGTAAGATACAGACAGAACGCCTTCTATTCGTAGAAGGCGTTTTTTATGTCTGAATGTTGGACGACGAGCGACTCGATCTCTTGATGACTTCGCTATATACTCTCGCCTCATTTTTACCCTATCTGTCATTAGTGCGCGGAGCCTTTATGGAATTTGAATTTACACGAAACACTTTAATGGGCGAGTACTATGTAAAGTGCAGCATGGGTCATGAAATTGTTGGCCGCTGGCTTCAAGAAGAGATCGGGAAAGATAAGCAGAAACTGGATCATGTGATGGCGTTGATTGAGCAATCTCGACAAGATCTGAACAATGAAGTGACGCTACTAGGCAAAGAGATCAGCCTAGCGATCAATGAAGACGATGTAACCATTCAAGAAAATGTGCTCGGGCACGAGCAAGAGATGGAAGAGAGCAGTGAGTTCGATTTCTATAATTGTGAAAGCGAAGCAAGCTGCGGAATCGATGATTTCGAGTTGCTAATCGAACGTTGGATTGATTTTTTAGGTTACTAGTTGCTAATGATTTTTCATCGTGAAAGTTTCGTTGCCCAAAACTAGAGCAACGACAGTGCAACGCATTAAGATAGTGAAAAGGCCGCACCATATTGGTGCGGCCTTTTTCGTTTCTAAAACGGTATTGTTTCTATTTTATTTAAAATCAATAACTTAAATTTATGGCACGCTACTTGGATTGTAATAAGAGTATTAACGGATTAAGTGAAGAATTTAAGGAAAGAATATGAAATTAATAAACGCCATAGTTAAACCATTTAAATTGGATGATGTTCGAGAAGCGCTCTCTGATGTTGGTATTGAAGGGATGACCGTTTCTGAAGTGAAAGGATTTGGTCGTCAAAAAGGACACACTGAGTTGTATCGTGGTGCAGAGTACCAAGTTGATTTCCTACCAAAGGTAAAGCTAGAGATTGCAACCCAAGCTGAAAATGTTGACCGAGTTGTTGAAGCGATTAGCCAAGCGGCACACACCGGAAAAATCGGCGATGGCAAAATTTTTGTGTATGACCTAAGCCAAGCCGTACGAATTCGTACCGGTGAAATGGATGCTGAAGCACTTTAAAGAATTACAAGGACTGGAGACTTTAATATGGAACTTACAACAACAGTAACGGAACTACGTTACGCACTAGACACTTTTTTCTTTCTCATTTCAGGTGCGTTGGTAATGTGGATGGCTGCAGGCTTCGCGATGTTAGAAGCTGGCCTTGTTCGTTCGAAGAACACCACAGAAATTTTAACTAAGAACATTTGTTTGTACGCAATTGCTTGTACGACTTTCTTAGTCGTTGGTTACAACATTATGTATGTCGATAACGGCGAAGGTGGCTGGTTACCGTCATTTGGTACTCTGATTGGTACTCAAGGTGAAGGTGCAGACCACTCATTAGAATCAGACTTCTTCTTTCAAGTAGTTTTCGTTGCAACAGCAATGTCTGTGGTATCAGGTGCAGTTGCTGAGCGAATGAAACTTTGGTCATTCCTTATCTTCTCTGTCGTGCTAACAGCATTCATCTACCCAATGGAAGGTTACTGGACTTGGGGCGGTGGTTTCCTATCAGAAGCCGGTTTTAGTGACTTTGCTGGTTCAGGTATCGTACATATGGCTGGTGCTTCAGCAGCCTTAGCGGGTGTACTTCTACTGGGGGCTCGTAAAGGTAAATATGGTAAGAACGGTGAAATCTACCCAATTCCAGGTTCAAACATGCCACTGGCAACGCTAGGTACATTTATCCTTTGGTTTGGTTGGTTCGGCTTCAACGGTGGTTCTCAACTTATGGTTTCTGACTTTGAGAATGCGACAGCGGTTGGCCAAATCTTCCTTAACACCAACGCAGCAGCAGCAGCCGGCGCGATTGCAGCACTACTAGTATGTAAAACAACTTGGGGTAAAGCTGATTTAACAATGATTCTGAACGGTGCGTTAGCTGGCCTAGTAGCAATCACTGCAGACCCTCTATCTCCATCACCACTATTTTCAGTAGCGATTGGTTCGGTATCTGGTGCGTTGGTTGTATTCAGTATCATTGCCCTAGATAAAGCTAAGATTGATGATCCAGTGGGTGCTATCTCGGTACACGGTGTATGTGGTTTCTTCGGTCTAATGGCTGTTCCACTAAGCAATGCTGATGCAACATTTGGTGCTCAACTACTGGGTGCAGCCGTTATCTTTGCATGGGTATTCGGTGCTAGCTTGGCGGTATGGGCAGTGCTTAAAGCAACAATCGGTATTCGTGTCAGTGAAGATGAAGAACTTGAAGGTATGGACATGCACGATTGTGGTGTAGGTGCTTACCCTGAGTTTGTATCAGTAAAATAATCAACAGTAACCGCCTAACCTGAATGGGTTAGGCAGTACAAAGAAAACCCTGCAACGAACCGTTGTGGGGTTTTGTTGTCTTTGGGGCTGAACATTGTAAGCGAGCTTGTCGTGGTTACAGGAGCTATGTGAAAGCCTGATGATGTGCATAATTACTGAAATGCTTTGTTACAAAAGTGAGAGTTTAAATGGTCTGAGTAGACGGATTTTTTGTCGGTCGTCATTGTAATTATGTTAATGATGAATATAATAACGCAACTGATAGACATTATCATTTCGATATAAAGGATTTTAAAATGAAGAAACTGCTAACACTTTCAGCTCTAGCGTGTGGCGTAATTGCCCCAACAGCAATGGCTGCGGAAGAAGTAAATGTATACTCTTACCGCCAACCTTTCCTTGTTGAGCCAATGTTCAAAGAGTTCACGAAAGAGACTGGTATTAAAGTAAACGTTAAGTTTGCTAAAAAAGGTTTAGCAGAGAAGTTAGCTCAAGAGGGTGAATACAGCCCTGCTGATGTTGTCTTAACTGTCGATATCAGCCGTTTATCTGAGCTAACTAAACAAGGTCTAGTTCAATCAGTTGAAAGCGATGTACTTGAAAAGAACATCCCTGCTCAGTACCAAGATACTGCTAACGAGTGGTTTGCTCTAACAACTCGTACACGTAGCGTTTATTCTTCACGTGACCGTGTTGGTCGTCTAGGTGAAGAGTTCACTTACGAAGATCTAACTAAGCCTGAATTTAAAGGCAAAATCTGTACTCGTAGCGGTAAGCACCCATACAATGTTTCTCTTGTTTCTTCGATGATTGCTCACAAAGGTGAAGCTGAAACGAAAGAGTGGCTAGAAGGCGTAAAAGCAAACCTAGCACGTAAGCCTCAAGGTAACGATCGCGCACAAGTTAAAGCAATTAAAGAAGGTCTATGTGATGTTGCTCTTGGTAACAGCTACTACCTAGGCAAAATGATTAATGATAAAGAGCAAAAAGCTTGGGCTGACTCTGTTTACATTAACTTCCCTAACCAAGAGACAACCGGTACTCACGTAAACATCTCTGGTATGGCGATGGCTAAATACTCTCCAAACGAAGAGAATGCCGTTAAGCTGATGGAATTCCTATCTGGTAACACTGCTCAAAGCATGTACGCAGAAGTGAACTACGAATACCCAGTGAAAGCAGATGTTAAGCCTTCTGAGCTTGTTGCTTCATGGGGTGAGTTCAAAGCAGATACTATTTCTTTAGATGAAATTGCAAACCACCACGCGGCTGCAATCAAGCTATTAGATGAAGTTAAGTTCGATCTATAATTTATTATTGTAGGCTTCGGCCAGCATAAAATTACAACCTCAAGTTGCTACTTTTTGGCCACTTGGGGTTGTTTGTTTTTGGGAAATCACTTTTTGATACAAAGCTCTCTGTTGATCCCTTGAGTTATGTGCATCTCACCTTGAAGTCATTAGAGTATATGGGTATAAATAACCCCACCATTAAAAGGACATGAGATGTATTTGCAAATGCATATGTATTTCATTAAGCCTCGTTGTAGTTAGGCGATGAAAGAAAAGAATTATTTATGGAACACCAGTAGCGGCATAATCGCTGTACTACTCGTTTTACCAATCTTAGCGATATTCACGACTGCTGTTGGAGAAACCGATGAGCTATTTTCTCATCTGATGTCCACAGTAATGCCCACCTATGCCTACAATACGGTGGTTTTAGTCATAGGAACCATGTTCCTGTCTTTAATTTTTGGTATTCCATCTGCATGGATCATGGCAATGTGCCGTGTCCCTGGAGAGCGTGTTTTGCAATGGGCGCTCGTGCTGCCATTAGCAATGCCTGGCTATATCGTGGGTTATATCTTTACCGACTGGTTTGACTTTGCTGGCCCTGTTCAAATTCTCTTGCGAGATCTAACGGGCTGGGGGCCTGGTGAGTATTGGTTCCCCGATATTAGAACCTTGTCCGGTGCCATTATTGTTCTGTCTCTCGTTCTTTACCCTTATATTTATTTGCTCTGCCGTGCGGCATTCATGGAGCAAAACGTATCCCTATTACAATCCGCTCGCTTGTTAAAGTGCTCTCCTTGGGAAAGTTTTCGTCGTATTTCATTACCGCTTGTGCGCCCTTCGATGGCGGTAGGTTTGTCTCTTGTTGCGATGGAAACCATCGGTGACTTCGGTACCGTGAGTTACTTTGCTGTAAACACATTAACGACCGCGGTTTACGACACTTGGTTAGGCTATTCGAGCTTAACAGCCGCAGCAAAAATATCGGCAATCATGCTGGTTATCGTCATTCTATTGTTGAGCACCGAGCGATACAGCCGTCGTAAGCAGAAGTTATTTCAGAATCAGTTCAGTAGCCGTGAAGACTTTCGTTACGAGCTAATTGGTTGGAAGAAGTGGTTGGCACTATTTTGGTGTTGGGGATTGGTGTGTATTGCGTTCTTATTCCCTCTCGCGCAGTTGATCATATATGCCTACAAGTATTTTGCCCAAAGCTGGACCCCAGAGTTCAGAGAGTATGCGCTTAATAGCCTTTATGTCTCTGTTGTTGCGGCGATTATTGGTGTGCTCGTTGCGTTGATTGTTAATTTTAATCAACGTGTTAGCCCTAGTAAGAAAAACTTAGCTTACATGAGATTCGCATCCATGGGCTATGCGGTTCCTGGAACCGTGTTGGCGATAGGTGTCATGGTGCCAGTACTGTTCATGGACCACTTAGTTAATGACATAGCGAAAGCGATGGAGTGGGGCCGACCTGGTTTGATCTTCTCTGGTTCTATGTTTGCGTTGATATTTGCCATGGTGGTGCGTTTTTCTGCTGTTGCTATTGGTAGTATCGAAAGTAGCTTAAGTAAGGTGTCACCTTCATTGGATATGGCATCTAAAACAATGGGTTGTAATACCAATCAGATGTTACGTCGTGTGCATCTCCCTCTGATTAAGCGTGGTGCACTGATTGCAGGCTTATTGGTGTTTATCGAATCAATGAAAGAGTTGAATGCGGCATTGCTGCTGCGTCCTTTCAATTTCGAAACGCTCGCGACTTATGTTTATAACTATGCGTCAGATGAGCACCTTGAATTAGCAGCCATGCCTGCTGTGTTGTTAGTCTTGGTGGGTTTAATTCCGCTGATCATCGTAAACCGTTCCTTGGAGCAGAAACACTAATGAGTTGTGCATTATCAATTAAAGATCTGACTTGTAAGTACGAGTCCCAAACTATTTTGGAATCTCTTTCTTTAGAAGTTGAGCATGGTGAAATTGTTTGTCTGCTTGGTGCCAGTGGTTGTGGTAAGACGACGCTGCTTAAAGCGATTGCTGGCCTGCTTCCATTAAGCAGTGGTGTCATGAGCCTGAACTGCCAAGTGATTGATGACGCTGCGAATTGGTTACCACCAGAGCAGCGCAACATTGGTATGATCTTCCAAGACTATGCTCTGTTTCCACACCTTACTGTGAATCAGAACGTGGCATTTGGTCTGCGTGATATGTCTGAGCAAGATAAGGCTGCGAAAGTTAAAGAGATGCTTGAGCTTGTTCATCTTGACCAGTTTGGCGATCGTTATCCTCATCAGCTATCTGGTGGACAACAACAACGTGTCGCGATTGCGCGCTCGTTGGCATATAAGCCAGACCTGCTGCTATTGGATGAACCGTTTTCTAACATTGATACCCAAGTGCGTCATGAGTTGATTTCTCAGATTCGTAAAATCTTTAAGAAGCAGGGTGTGACGGCTATTTTTGTGACTCACAGTCGTGAAGAGGCGTTTGCCTTTGCTGACAAGATGGCAGTAATGAATCATGGTGTCATCGAACAATACGGCTCGGCGTCAGAATTGTACTTCCACCCATCAAGCAAGTTTGTTGCAGACTTCTTAGGCGGCGGTAGTTATTTAGGTGCACAACGTATTTCTGAACATGAGTTTGAGACAAGCTTAGGTTTGATTGAAGCGAAAGCGCAGACTCAGATCGAAATTGGTGCTGAATGTGCGTTGTTGTTAAGGCCTCAGCACATTGTGGCGAGCCACGATGTCGACAGTAATCTTTCGGTGTTAGAACAGCAGTTTATGGGTGACCACTGTCGTTACGTGATTGAAGCTAATGGCCAGAAATTATTAGCAACGTCTTCAGAAGCACTTGAGTTCGGTATGCCGGTAACGGTGAAAGTCGACACCAAAGGCGTATTGGCTTTCTAACAAAGTCTAGCGAGAAGTTACAGCGACAAAAAAGCCCAGCACTTTAATCAAGTACTGGGCAAGAGTTCTTCACTTATAGGCGTTAACAAGGCAGTGATTTGTTAAATCCTATACAAAACTGCTGCACTCTATAAGCCTATAGAGAGAGGAAGTCTTTCACTTTTTGAAGAACATGTTCTGCAGTGTCTTTATCTTCCATTTCTGCGAAGATTCGTAGTAACGGCTCTGTTCCTGAGAAGCGAGCAATGACCCAGCCGCCATTCTTGAAGTACACCTTAGCGCCATCTTCATAGCTGACTTTTTCAATTTCGTATTCAAATTCAGGCAGTTGTTTCTCCACGTAGATTTTGGTGTAGAGCGCTTCTTTCTCTGAAGGTTTGAATTTGCAATCCCCTTCCGCCGTATACGCATAACCATACTTAGAGTAGATTTCATCAAGCAACTCAGAGAGTTTCTTACCTGTCACACTGATCATCTCAACCAATAAGCTTGATGCGAATACGCCATCCTTACCTTTGATGTGACCACGAATGGTTAAACCACCCGAACTTTCGCCACCAATCAGTGAGTCGTCGGCTTCCATTTGAGAACTGATATGCTTAAAGCCTACAGGAACCTCAAAGCTCTTTTCACCATGATCCGCAGCGACTTTATCAAGCAGGTGTGTGGTTGCGATATTACGAACGACAGAGCCTTTCCAACCTTTGTATTCCAGTAGGTAGTAGTAAAGCAGCAGTAGCACTTCGTTAGGATGAATGAAGTGACCTTTTTCATCGATGATGCCTAAGCGGTCGGCATCGCCATCAGTACCAATACCAATGTCGTAACCTTCAGCCGCAACTAAGTGCTTCAAGCGATACAGCGTTGCTGCACTTGGAGAAGGCATCAAGCCGCCGAAGTCTGGGTTTTTACCATCATTGATTACATCAACATCACAGCGAGCGCTGATTAACACGGTTTGCAGTGCGTTTTTCGCTACACCAAACATTGGGTCGATCAGGACACGTAAGTTGGCTTGTTTAATCGATTCAATATCAATCGCGTTGATGATCGAGTCAACAAAGGCGTTCATCGGATTGATGATTTCAATTTCTTTGTCGTTCAATGCTTGTTCAAAATCGACTCTGACGACATCTTCACTGGTTAGGGTCGAAATTTGTTGTTCGATCTTTTCTGTGATGATCTCGTCAGCATCACGGCCACCTTCAATGAAGATCTTAATACCGTTATAGTCTGCTGGGTTGTGAGAAGCGGTAATACACGCAGAGTAAACACATCCCATTTCCTTCGCTTGGAACATCACGATAGGAGTCGGAACGAACTTGTCGATAAAGCTCACTTTGATGTTGTTGGCGGCCAATACTTCAGCAAACCAGCACGCGGCTTTATCTGAAAGGAAGCGGCGGTCATAGCCGATAACGAAGCCATTTTTCGCTGCATCTTCATTATTGATGATGTTAGAGAGTGCTTGTGCCACTAAGCGGACGTTTTCTCTGGTGAACTCTTCACCAATAAACGCGCGCCAGCCGCCAGTACCAAATTTAATCATTAGAAAATCCTTTTAGTCTCACTATCTCAAGCCAGTAAAGGCTTGAGATAGGAGCTGTTCATCAAATTAAGTGATTAGCCGAGTACAACGATAACTTCGTTCACGCTGCCTTCTGCTTGTACTGGGATTGCGCCTTCAATCTGTTCACCGTTAATCGTGATAGAGGCAACGCCCTTACTTACTGAATTCGGGTTTTGAACTGTGATGTTGTAAGTCGCACCGCGCCATTGACGAGTTACCTCGAATTCTGGCCAATCAGTTGGGATACAAGGATCTACGGTTAAGCCTTCGAAGCCTGTGCGAACACCAAGAATGAAGTTGGTTACCGCAAAGTAAGCCCAACCCGACGTACCTGTTAACCAAGGGTGGTTTGCACGGCCGTGGTCTTGGTGGTCTTTACCCATGATGAATTGCACGTACGAGTATGGTTCTGCGTAGCGCGTTTCAATCATGTCGTTTTGGTTGTATGGGTTTAGTGCGTCGTAGAATTTCATCGCACGGTCACCACGGCCTAACTTCGCTTCTGCTACCCAAGCCCATGGGTTCGGGTGAGAGAAGATAGCACCGTTCTCTTTAACGCCTTGGTAAACGCGAGTCACAAAGCCGATATCGTCATTTGGTGTAGCAAATGATGGAGAGTTTAGGTGTAAGCCGTATTCAGAGAACAGGTTCTCATCAACTGCGTCCATCGCTTTCTCGCCACGCTCTTGAGATACCGCGCCAGATAGAACCGCTAGCGTGTTTGACTCAAGGTGTACACGACCTTCAGTTTGTTGAGCGGTACCGATCTTATCGCCATTTTTAGTCAGACCACGGATGTACCAACCACCCTCGTCATCCCATAGGTGTGTTTCACACGCTTCGCGAACGTTAGCTGCCATTTCTGTGTATTTAGCGATATCAGCATCGTTATTACGGAACTTAGCAAGATCTAGGAATTCTTGTAGCGCCCAGAAGTGTAGGAATGAAACCATTGAAGATTCACCGCCACCTAGGTTCAAACAGTCATTCCAGTCAGCACGTAGACCTTTACAGATACCGGTTTGACCTACGTACTCAGCAGAGAAGTTCAGTGCGGCTTTCATGTGTTCGTAAACGGTCGCTTCGCCGCCGTCTGCGTATGGAATCACTTCGTCAAAGAAATCGTGTTCACCCGTTTCCATCACGTACTTGATGATGGTTGGGACGATCCACAAGTGATCATCAGAACAGGTATCGTCAATGCCGTGGATCTTGTCGTCGTCTGAAGGCGTTGGAACAACCGTTGGTGATTTTGAAGGCTCAACGTCTGCTTTCTCTGGATCGAACCAGTCAGGATCGAACAAGTGTAGGCCGTAGCCCGCTTTCACTTGGCCACGAAGCAGATCGATAATACGTTTCTTGGTCATTTGTGGGTTGGCATGAGGCACTGAAATCGCATCTTGCGCAGTATCACGGTAACCAAGACCTGTACGACCGCCAACTTCAATGAAGGATGCAAAGCGCGACCAAACTACACAGGTTTCCGCTTGGTATAGTGTCCACGTGTTGATCATGGTGTCTAAGCCTTCGTTTGGCGACTTAACTTGGAATTTGTTGCAACGCTCGTCCCAGTGATCTTTGATGCCTTGGAAAGCCGAATCTACGTTGGCTGTGTCTTGGTATTTCTCACGTAGGCGCTCACCGTTGCCTTTGCCGATACCTAGTACGTACGCAAAGCGAACCTCTTCACCCGGTTGAATTGTAAATTGCTTATGCAGAGAACCACAGTGGTTGTAACAGGTTTGAGCGCTGTTAGAACACTTGCCATTTTCAACCGCGATTGGGTTTGCTTCGTCACGGTACATGCCAAGGAAGTTGTCACGCTGACCATCGTAGCTGTCTGGCGAGAAGGTAGATGCTAGGTAGTAGAAGCCTTCAAAGTCGTTGGTGTTGTAGTACAAGTCGTATTCCAGAACACCTTCTTGGTAAGATGTACCCGCAGAGTATAGAGACATCTGATGGTTCTGGTTATCTGATTGAATATGACTGAAAGAGAACTCAACAAATGAGAAAGTGCTGATGGTTCTTGGCTTGTCAGTGTTGTTCTTCAGCACGACATCCCAAACTTCCGCATCTTCACCTTTAGGAACGAATAGCGTTTTAGTTGCCGTAATACCGCTGTATTCACATTTGAACTTTGAGTATGACAGACCATGACGAACTTCGTAGTTCGCTTCATCTAGGCTTTTTGCCACTGGCTGCCAAGAGATAGACCAGTAATCACCCGTCTCATCGTCACGCAGGTAAACATAATGTCCTGGACGGTCGAATGTGCCGTTTGGACGGAACTTAGTAACACGGTTGTATTCCGGAGAATTGTAGAACGAGTAACCGCCTGCATTGTGCGAAATCACGGTACAAAACTTTTCAGTACCTAGGTA